>NZ_ALAB01000001.1 GCF_000280055.1 Alishewanella aestuarii B11
GACTCAATTTTATTTCACTTACTGCTTCACTCTGCTTTTCGGGGCTTTCATCAGCACCCTGAAGCGAGGCGGCCATTTTAGTGATTTAAACGTTACTGTCAAGCGTCTTTTTCAAGATTTTTGAGCGCTTCGCTTTGTCACCCGGCTTGCCAGCTAAACTCGTTTAGCGCAGCACCCGTGGCATGGCGCGCATTATAGGGAGTTTTAACGAGGCTGCAAGCAGAGTTTATAGAAAACTTCGGGTTTTTAGATCGTTCGCAGAAAAATGCAGCGAAAAGCGCTTTTTTAGAACATTTACTGCATAATAACGCAGCACTGGAGGAAATGATGACAATAAGAGCTTATAAAGGTGTATTGCCGACCCTGGCAGAAGGCGTTTATGTGGATGAGTCAAGCGTACTGGTTGGCGATATCGTGTTGGCTAAAGATGTCAGTATCTGGCCATTAGTTGTTGCGCGGGGGGATGTTAACTATATCCGGATTGGCGCCCGCACTAATGTGCAGGACGGTTCAGTATTACATTTATCCAGGCCGAGCAACGGCAAGCCGGAAGGTTCGCCGCTTATTATTGGTGAAGATGTTACTGTAGGCCATAAGGTGATGCTGCATGGCTGTACCCTGGGTAACCGCATTTTGATTGGTATGGGTGCTATCGTGATGGATGACGTTATTGTCGAAGATGATGTCATTATCGGTGCCGGTAGTTTAGTACCACCAGGTAAAAGACTACAAAGTGGTTATCTGTATGTTGGCAGCCCTGCGAAACAGGCACGTCCGCTTAATGATAATGAGAAAGCCTTTTTAAAAGAATCTGCCAGCAATTATGTGCAACTGAAAAACGAGTACCTGACTGGCTAGCTCATACCGAGATTAATCGTTGCCGGTTAGCCAGATCTCACCGGCACTATTATATGTATCTGCAGCAATCGCGGCCTCTGCTAAATCTTCCCAATAAAAGCTATCGGCCTGCACTTGCTGCAAAAAATCCGCGGCGCTCAGTGTCGAAGGTATCGGAATAAAGCAGCGGACTTTTAGTCCCGCCACCAGGCAACTAAAGCTAATAGCCGCTGCGTTGCCGGCAATCGAAAAGTCATTGTTGAAAATTAACTGTTGATTCATCGCCCGAGTTCCGCGCTTAACGCCTGCAGTACCGGCGCCACCTCCGGTAGCTTGCCACGCCAGATCCGAAACGCTTCCGCTGCTTGCCCGACCAACATACCCAGGCCATCAGCAATCTTTGGTACGCCCTGCTGCTGACACCAAACTAAGAACGGGGTCGGCGTCTTACCATACAACATATCATAAGCCAACTCACAGCCGGCCAGATGCTGCGCAGCTAACTCAGGACGTGCACCGGTTAACCCAGATGAGGTGGCATTAATGATTAGTTGATACGCAAGGTCTGGGATCGCCGTTAAGGCACAAGCTATGACCTTTCCCGGGAAACTCGCTGCGATAGCCTGCGCTTTTTCGACTGTACGGTTGGCGAGGATCACCTCACTGACACCAGCCGCCAATAGCGGACCTATCACACCGCGACTGGCCCCACCGGCGCCCAGTAACAGCACCCGCTTTGCTTTTAGTGTTATGCCAAGCCGCTGCAGATCCGTCACCAGACCAATACCATCGGTATTGTCGCCCCATAGTTGGCCACTTGAGTCAAAGTATAGGGTATTGACGGCGCCAGCTGCGCTGGCTCTTGCGGTTAACTGTTCAGCCAGATGAAATGCTTGTTCTTTAAAAGGTACAGTGATATTGCCGCCCTTTCCGCCAGCTGCCACAAAAGCATGCCAGTGTTCGGCAAAGCCGTCGACTGGTGCTAGAATGGCCTCGTATTGCATCGACTCTGCCGTTTGCTGTGCGAACAGGCGGTGGATAAAGGGTGATTTTGAATGCCCTATCGGATTTCCAAACACAGCGTAACGGTCCACTTTATTTATGCCTTTTAAAAAGTTAGTCCAAATGTTCAGTAAAAAAACCAGCAATCAGGATAATACGGCACATCCGACATTCGGGCAAACCCCTTACCAGCTAATGGGAGGGGAAACGGCAGTGCGGGCGCTGGCAAATCGCTTTTACGATATTATGGCAACCGCACCGGAAGCCAAAGAGTTGTACGCCATCCACCCACTGCCGCTGGATGGTATCCGGCAAAAGTTTTTTGAATTCTTATCCGGCTGGCTTGGCGGCCCGGCCCTGTTCGAGCAGAAATATGGCCATCCGCGGCTGCGTGCCCGCCACCTACCCTTTACTGTAAATCAGCAACTCAGAGATCAGTGGATGTTCTGTATGGAGCAGGCGTTAGATGAGGTGGTAGAAAACAAAATGCTGCGTGATGGTATTCGCCAGTCGATTGGGCAACTGGCGAGTCATATGATCAACTGTTAGTTAGTCAGAATTTGCAACCAATCCTGCGGTTTTAAATAGCGTTCGTAGAGTAAGGCTTCGGGGCTTCCCGGCTCCGGCTGATAACCATATTGCCAACGCACCAGTGGCGGCATCGACATTAAAATCGACTCGGTACGGCCACCACTTTGTAAGCCAAACAGGGTGCCACGGTCATATACCAGATTAAATTCGACGTAACGGCCACGCCGGTATAGCTGGAACTGCCGCTCGCGCTCGCCATAGGGGATGTCTTTGCGCTTAGCCACTATAGGTAAGTAAGCCTGGCAGAACGCCTCGCCGACCGCTCGCATTAAGGCAAAGCTTTGCTCAAAACCCGGTGCATTAAGATCATCGAAAAATAAACCGCCGACACCACGGGTTTCGCCACGGTGTTTGAGATAGAAATAGTCATCACACCATTTCTTATAGTCTGGGTAGTAATTAGCGCCAAAGGGATCCACGGCCTGTTTCGCCGTTTGATGCCAATGGATCACATCTTCTTCAAATGGATAATACGGTGTCAGGTCAAAGCCCCCGCCGAACCACCACACTGGCTCTGCGCCTTCCTTTTCGGCAATAAAAAACCTGACATTGGCATGCGTGGTTGGCAGATAAGGGTTATGCGGGTGGATCACCAAGGATACGCCGCAGGCATTGAAATTACGCCCGGTCAGCTCCGGTCGGTGCGCTGTGGCCGAGGCGGGCATTTGCGCACCAAAGACGTGCGAGTAATTCACCCCTGCCTGCTCAAAGACCTTGCCTCCGGTGAGGACCCGGCTGCGACCACCGCCCCCCTCTGCCCGCTGCCAGGCATCTTCTACAAAGGCCGCGCCACCGTCAGCCTGCTGTAATTGTTGGCAAATCTGATCCTGCAGCGCCATTAAGAATGCCTGCACCTGCGCTAACTGGGTTTGATAGGGTTGCATCAATACTCCTGCCTGTCTGAGTCAGCGGGCTGTCTGGCAGCGCTGCTGTACTAAAAATTTTCTTCAGTTGCCGATGACGGGTATAATACCGCTTTACGGCCCGATGTTCATTACGTACAGAGAAGGAAACCACTATGCAGGTTGGTATTATCATGGGTTCAACGTCTGATTGGCCTACCATGAAACTCGCAGCAGATATGCTGGACCGGTTTGGTATTGCCTATGAAACCCGGGTGGTTTCCGCACACCGTACACCACAACTGCTGGCCGAGTATGCCAGCTCAGCCGCCAGCCGTGGTTTAAAAGTGATTATTGCCGGTGCCGGCGGCGCGGCACACCTGCCGGGTATGGCCGCTGCTTTTACCAGCCTGCCGGTACTGGGTGTGCCGGTACAATCGAAAGCCTTAAAAGGCATTGATTCGCTGCTATCAATAGTCCAGATGCCCAAAGGTGTTGCAGTCGGCACCCTGGCCATCGGCGAAGCTGGTGCTGCCAATGCAGGCTTGCTAGCGGCGCAAATTCTTGCCACCTCAGACGCGGCCTTAATGCAGCAAATTGATGCCTTCCGCGCCGCCCAAACCGAAAGCGTATTAAGCCAACCGGATCCAGCACAGGTTGCACTATGAAAGTATTAGTTTTAGGCGCCGGGCAGCTGGCCCGGATGATGGCGCTGGCCGGTGCGCCGCTGAATATCAGCATCAGTGCTTATGATGTGAACAGCGATAATATCGTGCATCCATTAACCCAGCAATTACTGGGTAACGGTTTGGCGCAAGCGCTGGCCGATGCCGATATCGTAACGGCTGAATTTGAGCATATTCCACTGCCGGTGTTAGCACAATGCCAGCAAAGCGGTAAGTTTTTACCCGGTGCGCAGGCCATTCAGGTTGGCGGTGATCGCCGGCTGGAAAAAAGCCTGTTACAAACCGCGGGTGTCGCAACCAGTGCCTTTACTGTGATCAATAACGAAACGGACTTTAACGCCGCTATCGCGCAATTGGGTTTGCCACTGGTGTTTAAAAGTGCGCTGGCTGGCTACGATGGCAAGGGACAGTGGCGGTTAAAAGACGCGGCAGCCGCGCCGGCATTATGGCAAGAATTGGCGGCTTTCTTAGCAGCGGATCCCCAGCAGGCTATAGTTGCCGAGCAGTTTATTCGTTTTGACCGTGAAGTCTCACTGGTCGGTGCCCGTAACCGCCATGGAGAGATCAAGGTTTATCCGTTGACAGAGAACCACCATGTTAATGGCGTACTCAGTGTGTCGCTGGCTCGCCCGGTAGACACCGCACTACAACAGCAAGCGGAACAAATGTTTACCGCCGTCGCCGAGCAGCTGGACTATGTTGGGGTGTTGGCTATCGAGTTCTTCGATGTACAGGGTAAGCTGCTGGTCAATGAGCTGGCACCGCGGGTGCATAACTCCGGCCACTGGACACAGCAAGGCGCTGACTGTTGCCAGTTCGCGAATCATTTACGGGCCGTGTGTGGTTTGCCATTGGGCAGTACGGCTTTGATCCGGCCTACGCTGATGGTTAATATCCTTGGCGAAGACCAGGTCCCGGACAGTATCCTCGAACTACCGGCGCTGGGCTTACACTGGTACGGTAAAACCAAGCGCGCCGGGCGTAAAATGGGACATATAAATTTATCTGCCAACAGCACCGCAGAGTTAAAGGCTCGCTTTGCCCAGCTGATTGACCTGTTACCCGCCGCCACCTTCCCCGAACTGGAACAGATGTTACAGCAGCTATAACTGAGGGCACCATCTGGTGCTCTAGCCAGCCTTTGCCGGCTGCTTTTTCTGACAAGCTTTAGCGGCACAATACAGGCCGCTTTTCTTTTGCAGTAACAGTGGAAACTGACAGAACTGACAAGTTCCAAGCTGCGGCGCATCATTGACCAGAAAGCGGCAATCCGGATAACGGTTACAGCCCCAGAAGGTCTTACCAAACTTGCTCAGCCGCTCTGTTAACTGACCTTGCTGGCACTGCGGACAGGCAATGCTGCTACTGGCTGACGCTTCTTCGTGTACCACAAAATGGCAATCCGGGTAACGGGTGCACCCGATAAACATGCCATAACGGCCATGCTTCACCGCCAGCGGTGCGGCACATTCCGGGCAGGGTTCATCCTCTAGGATCTTGACCACCGTATTATCATGCGGATGTAGTGGCTTCAGATAGTCGCAGACCGGATAACTGCTACAGCCCAGAAAGGGGCCACTTTTACCGGAGCGAATAACTAAAGGCTGCCCGCATTGCGGGCAGGGTTCGGGGTGCTGTGGTAACTGAAACAGCGGGTTATGATCAGACATCCGTCTATATGATCTCTAGATAAGCTTACAGTGGTGCCTTAGCTTAATGCAGCGGGCCGTCCACTTCGTCAAAGATTAAATCTTCCATCTGGGCGTAGGCAGTTTCTTTACCTGGTACATTGAACAGCACCATCAGCACCACCCACTTTAAATCTTCCAGACTGATACTGGCAGCATCCAAATCCATGACCCGATCGATCACCATTTCCCGGGTGGTCGCATCCAGCACATTGATTTGCTCCAGAAACATCAGGAAACCCTGACCGGCAGTATCGATTTTCCGATATTCTTCTGCCGTATAAATCCGGGTGGCAGTACTGACCGCCTTGGTCAGATAAGGCTTGATATGATTTTCCTGCAACGCTGACAGGCGGTCTAGCCACTTCAGAGCACGGAAAATATCATCATCGTGAAAACCGGCTTTACTGAGCTCTTTAGTCAGATCCGCATGGTTCACATAAACATCGGCTTCGTTATGGATGTAATTTTCGAACAGATAAACGAGGATATCAAACATCTTCAGGCACTCCTCACTCTTATGTAACCACCGGGGACTACTGCTACCCTGCCTGCAAGTTCTAGTTGCAGCAAGGCAATGGATACGTCTGTTACTGACATGCCGGAGCGTTCTGCCAACTGATCAGTGGCAATAGGCTCATCTCCTACGTTAGCTAACAACTGCTGTTCAGACAAGCTGATTTCAGGATTTTTTTCCGTTTTGGCTAAACCGTTATCGGCAAACAGCGCCCGCTCTTCCAGGATATCGGCCACGGAGGTGACAAGTTTAGCACCCTGTTGGATCAGATAATGGCAACCAGCAGCCTGAGTATTAAACAAAGCGCCCGGCACGGCAAAGACTTCGCGGTTGTACTGCACCGCCAGATGGGCACTGATTAAGGAACCGCTGCGCAGTGCCGCCTCCACCACCAGGGTACCAGTACTTAGCCCGACGACAATGCGGTTACGCTGCGGAAAAAACTCTGCCCGGGCGCGTACATCCGGAAAATACTCACTGACTAAGGCTCCGTGCTGCACTATTCTGCCGGCCAGCGCCCGATTGCCTACCGGATAGATTTGTCGCAGGCCATGACCCAGTACCGCTATGGTCTTGCCACCCGCCTCCAGTGCCCCCAGATGACTCTCACTATCAATTCCCTGTGCCATGCCGCTGGTAATCACCATCCCCTGCGTACTGAGTTCAGCCGCAAACTGGCGGGCAATTTGCCGGCCACCCGGTGTCGGTGAGCGACTACCGACCATCGCAATTTGTGCCTGTTGTAACAGCTCAGCATCGCCTTTCACAAAGAGCACAGCCGGTGGATGCGGCGTTTCTTTTAACAGCAGAGGATAACGGGGATCATCGAAGCAAAGTAAGTGATGCTGTGGGCTTTCAGCTTGCCACTGCAGCGCTTGTTCGACCCAGGGTTGGCTTTGATAACAAAGCAGCTGGGCTTGTTTCGCTGTTAAGCCCAGTTGTTGCAGGGTGCTGGCCGGCAGCCTGACTAAGGCTGCCAGTTCCAGATGTTGGCACAGCTGTCGGATGCGATGGCCATCTAAGCCATGTACAACGGCTGCGGCCAGCCAGTGTTGTAGCAGTTCCATTTTGTCGCATCATCCCTGAACTACCGTTTACAGGTTGGTAATAATGTCTCCAACCCGGATCGGTTTATCGGTTTGCGTCACCACAGCGAAACTGACGTTATCTGATGTTTTAAATACCATCAGCTCGCCCACTTTTTCTTTTGGCATCTCTAGCACTTCACCGCCAAAGTCGCGCATCACTTTTTGTAGTCTGGAAGCATCTTCCAGATATACCGGCTTACCACTACCGTCAACCACAGTCGGCGATTGCCGGTAAATACCCAGCATATGGCCGGCACGTAGCGCGCTCTGGCCCAGATTTAATACCACCACATCCATGCGCGCAAACTCCCGCAGATCTGACGAGCTGGCAATAATCTTACCGCTGACCGCCTGCTCGGGTTTCGTCATCACAAACTGAGCCGGTAAGGCCTGCTGATCATAAGCCGGGATCACCTTATCACCCTGCCGGATTTCGCGGGTCACCGACAACACCCGCATGGCAGCCGGTTCAAAACTTGAGCCCTCGCTGCCCGCCTGACCTGGTCGGAAAGCACGGGTAGTCGCAATTAAACGTGTCTCATAGCCCAGTACTTCGCCACTATCCGGGTCGACATAAGCACGGCCCGGCCGGTAAACTGCGTAGGCCGCACCCTCTACCAGTTCACCTTTAACATAAAGTGTATTGGTCTCATTGGCACTCTTAGCTGCCGAGTTGCTGCCAAGAATATAAGGCAAGGCATCGATTTGCTGTTGTGACATCGCCTGATCGTAACTGAGAAATGGCCGGATAATACCCAAAGGTAAGGTAGCAATAGCATCAGGGTTTTTGTGAATTGTCCGCCCCTGAGGAGTCAACCGCATAGCTCTTTTGTTGCTGAGTCCCAAACGCGGGCGCCCTTCACTGTCAAAGGTGAGAGACAACACATCGCCGGGATAGATCAGGTGTGGATTATCCACCTGCGGATTCATTTGCCAGAGTTCTGGCCAACGCCAGGGTTGATTCAGATATAAACCCGAGATATCCCAAAGGGTATCTCCCGGTTTTACCACATAGGTTGCAGGCGCATCTGGGCGCACTTGCAATACATCCGCTGTTACCGCCGCAGAAAACCAGCATAACAAGGCCGCCAGTGTCAGTGTTATTTTTTTCAGCATGCCCGCATCCTTAACCCTATACTCATTTTTATTAATTACACGCTAAGCTGTTATTAAAGCGCAATAATGGCTAAAATTAAAACATACCACAGCGAACTAATTAAAGCATATTTTGTAGGTGTTATGGCAGTTTTAAAAGTATTACATTTTCCCGATGAGCGTTTACGCACCATTGCTAAGCCAGTGGCGGAAGTTAACGCCGAAATTCGTCAGCTGGTCAAAGACATGCTGGAGACCATGTATGACGAAAATGGCATTGGTCTGGCCGCAACTCAGGTTAACGTCCACCTGCGGGTGGTGGTGATCGATTTGTCGGAAGAGCGCAATCAACCGCAGGTCTTTATCAACCCGGAAATCATCGCCCATGATGGCGAGACCAGCTACGAAGAGGGCTGTTTATCAGTACCGCAGAACTATGCTTCGGTATCGCGGGCGAAAAATGTCACGGTAAAGGCGCAGGATATCGATGGTAACTGGTTTGAGTTACAAGCCGACGGCTTATTGGCGATCTGCTTGCAGCATGAACTGGATCATTTAATTGGTAAGCTGTTTATCGATTATCTGTCACCGCTAAAACGCGATCGGATCCGGAAGAAACTGGAAAAAGAAGCCAAACTGGCTGAGCGCCACGCGCTGTAAACAGGATTTAATGTGACCACGCCTTTACGTATTATCTTTGCCGGTACGCCGGATTTTGCTGCCTGTCATTTACAGGCTTTATTAACTGGCCCACACCAGGTGGTGGCGGTTTATACCCAACCTGATCGCCCGGCGGGACGTGGCCAAAAGCTGCAGCCAAGCCCGGTCAAACAACTTGCCTTACAACATGATATTCCGGTTTATCAACCTAAATCGCTGAAAAAAGCCGCAGCGCAACAACAGCTGGCAGCATTAGACGCTGATTTGATGGTTGTCGTTGCCTACGGCCTGATCCTGCCTAAAGCGGTGTTAGATATGCCAAGGCTGGGCTGTATTAATGTGCACGGCTCGTTATTACCGCGCTGGCGGGGCGCAGCGCCAATTCAGCGCGCACTCTGGGCTGGCGACAGTGAAACCGGTATCACCATTATGCAGATGGATGAAGGTCTGGATACCGGCGCTATGCTCAGCAAAGTCAGTTGTCCGATTCTAGCCACCGACACCAGCGCCAGCCTGTATCAAAAGTTGGCGCAGCTGGGGCCGCAAGCGCTGTTAGCCGCCGTGGCGGATTTACCGGCACTGCAACAGCAGGCCGAGGCACAAAATGAGCAACTGGCGAGCTATGCCGAAAAGCTCAGCAAAGACGAAGCCCGGCTCGACTTTAACAAAGACGCCGCCGCATTGGAGCGTGAAATACGCGCCTTTAATCCCTGGCCCGTCAGTTACCTGGAGCTGCCACAAGGCACGGTAAAGGTCTGGCAGGCTCAGGTAGCCAGCAGCCTGTCAGGACCAGTTGGTAACATTTTAAGAGCCGATAAAACCGGCATCTATATTGGCTGTCAGCAACAGGTGCTACAAATCACCCAGTTACAGCCACCGGGTAAAAAACCGATGAGTTCGGCTGATTTTCTGAATGGCCGGGCCGAGTGGCTGACCGTGGGCCAGCAATTATGAGTGCTCAGTTACGCGCCCTGGCAGCAGAGATCTGTTATCAGGTGATTGATCAGGGCAAGTCGTTATCCGATGCCCTGCCGAAAGGCCAGCAAAAACTGCCGTTTGCGCCGGACAAAGCCCTGCTGCAGGAAATTTGTTTTGGCGTGATGCGCCAGCTACCTCAACTTGAAACCGTCTGTCAACAACTGATGGATAAGCCACTGATTAAACAGTTAAGGCCGCTACAGTTTCTGATCTATGTCGGCATCTATCAGCTCAAATTTTTACGCATCCCGGACCATGCCGCCATCAGCGAAACTGTAGAGGCGGCCAGATTATTAAAGGGTCAGAACCTGACCAAGCTGATTAATGCCGTGCTGCGTAATGTGCAGCGCAAGCCGGCGCTGTTTGATTTTAGCCAGGCCAGCAGCGCGGTGCAGTTTAACCATCCGGGCTGGCTGATCAGCGAGCTGCAACAAGCCTACCCACAGCAGTGGCAGGCGGTGTTAACGGCAAACCAGCAAAAGGCGCCACTGTGGCTTAGAGTTAACCAGCAGCAAATCAGTCCCGATGCGTATCTGAAAGCCTTAGATGAGGCAGGTATTGCCGCCAGCCAGCCTTTTGCTTATTTGCCGGTTGCCATTAAGCTGGAACAAGCCTGCGATATCACTACCTTGCCTGGTTATGCTGAGGGTTGGTTTTCAGTGCAGGATGCCGCAGCGCAACATGCCGCCTTCTTCCTGGCACCGCAAGCGAGCGAGCGGGTATTGGATGCTTGCAGTGCCCCCGGGGGCAAAACCTGCCATTTACTGGAGCTGGCGCCGGCACTTCAGTTAACCGCGTTAGATCGTGACGCAACCCGTTTACAACGGGTTACTGAAAACTTGGCGCGCTTAAAGCTGAGTGCGCGCGTTGTTGCCGCTGATGTGCTGGATACCGCCAGTTGGTGGCAAGGCGAATTATTCGATCGGATTTTATTGGATGTGCCCTGCTCCGCAACCGGGGTGATCCGTCGCCATCCGGATATTCGTTGGTTACGAAAAAAAGCCGATATCGCGCCGCTAACGGTGTTACAGCAGCAGATCCTGCAATGCGCCTGGCAGTTACTGAAACCGGGCGGTACCCTGCTCTATGCAACCTGCAGTGTGTTGCCAGCAGAGAATAGTGCGCAACTAACGCAATTTTTGGCGCAACAAGCTGATGCGCAGCAGGTGTTATTACCGGAGCTGGGTGTTACAAGCTGGCAAATTTTACCCGGAGAGCAGGATATGGATGGGTTCTTCTATGCCTTGCTGCAAAAAATCCCCTGACAGAGTGCCACTATGAAGATCATTATCCTGGGAGCCGGACAAGTCGGCGCGACACTGGCTGAAAATCTGGTCGGTGAACAGAACGACATTACCATTGTCGACACCAATCTGGATAAGTTACGCGCCTTACAGGATCGCTTTGATTTACGCATTATTCACGGCCATGGTTCTCATCCGGATGTGTTAAAACAGGCCGGAGCCGAAGATGCCGATATGGTAGTCGCTGTGACCAGCAGCGACGAAGTAAATATTGTGGCCTGTCAGGTGGCATACAGTATTTTTAACACACCACTAAAAATCGCCCGGATCCGCAGTAATCAGTACCTGAAGTATCGCGAGCAGCTGTTCCATAAGGACGATATGCCCGTTGATCACTTTATCGCACCTGAAGCGCTGGTTACCAACTATATCAATCGCTTGCTGGAATACCCAGGCGCCTTACAAGTAGTTAAATTTGCCAGTGGCAAAATCAGCCTGGTCGCCGTTAAAGCCTATTATGGCGGGCTGCTGGTTGGTCATGCGCTATCCACTCTGAAAGAACATATTCCCCATGCCGAAACGCGGGTTGCTGCGATCTACAGGCGTGGGCAGGCGATTAAACCACTCGGCACCACCATCATTGAGGCCGATGATGAAGTGTTTTTTATCGCCGCCAGTAAACATATCCGGGCAGTGATGAGTGAATTGCAAAAGCTGGAGCGCAATTACCGCAAAATTATGATTGCAGGTGGAGGTAATATTGGTTTTGGCCTGGCACAAGCTCTGGAAAAAACCTATTCGGTAAAACTGATTGAGCGCGATCCGGTCCGCGCAGCCTGGCTGGCCAGTGAGCTGGATTCAACGGTAGTTTATAACGGCGACAGCTCAGATCCAGAATTACTGACCGAAGAGAATATTGCGCAGATGGATGTGTTTATTGCGGTGACCAACAGTGACGAGGCGAACATTATGTCAGCAATGCTGGCAAAACGGATGGGAGCGCGCAAAACCGTGGTATTAATTAAGCGCGGCGCCTACGTTGATTTATTGCAGGGCGGAGAAGTTGATATCGTAATTGCTCCCCAGCAAATCACCATCTCATCTCTGCTGACTCATATCCGTCGTGGCGATATCGTCAATGTATACTCACTGCGGCGTGGAGTTGCCGAAGCGATCGAGGCTATCGCCCACGGAGACAGCAATACCAGCAAAGTAGTTGGTAAAACAATAGCTGAAATAAAATTGCCACCCGGTACGACGATTGGCGCGATAGCACGAGGTGAAGAAGTCCTGATCGCCCATAATCATACCCGAATAGAAACGGACGACCACGTCATACTCTTTATGGCCGATAAAAAGTACATCGTTGAAGTAGAAAAGCTGTTTCAGGTCAGCGCTATTTTTATCTGAACCCGGTCAAGATCAGTTACGCCAGAATGCCGGCGTAAAGAGCACCAGTAAAGTAAAGATCTCCAGTCGGCCAAACACCATGGCAATAATCAGGATCCACTTGCTGGCATCCGGAATATTGCCAAAATGGGCGGCCACTTCGCCCAGGCCCGGCCCGAGGTTATTCAGGCAAGCCGCGGTTGCTGAAAAAGCAGTAATATTATCCAGGCCGGTAAAAATCAGCGCCAGCATAATCACTACAAACACCAGCGCATAGGCGGCAAAAAAGCCCCAAACCGCCTGCACAATGCGATCTTCAACCGGCCGCCGGCCGAGTTTAATGGCATACATCGCCCGTGGATGAATCAAGCGGTTAAGTTCTCGCACCCCTTGCTTAAATAGCAACAATACCCGTACCACCTTCATGCCGCCCCCGGTAGAGCCGGCACAACCACCAATAAAGCTGGAGAAGATCAATAATATTGGTAGAAATAGTGGCCAGGCAGCAAAGCTTTGTGTTGAAAAGCCGGCAGTCGTAGAAGTGGAAACTGCCTGAAAGGCCGCATGATTTAGTGCTGTCAAACCATCCGGATACACGCTGGTATGCAACAGTACCAAAAAGCAGATCAAAATCAGCGCCGCCTGAATGCCAAGAAAGGTTTTAAACTCCGGATCACGAAAGTAGGTTGCCACACTCTTACCGCGGATAGCAGCAAAATGCAGCGGAAAGTTCACCGCACTGATCAGCAGAAACACAATGCAGATGGTATTAATCAAGCCACTATCAAAATGACCGATGCTGGCGTCGTAGGTTGAAAAGCCGCCAATAGCCACCGTCGAAAACGCGTGACAAATCGCATCAAACCATGACATTCCGGCCAGATAAAACGCCAGTGCACAGGCCAGCGTTAGCGCCAGATAGATATACCACAGATGTTTGGCGGTATCGGCAATCCGTGGTGTCATCTTGTTATCTTTCACCGGCCCCGGTGTTTCCGCCCGGTATAGTTGCATACCACCAACACCCAATAGCGGCAGAATAGCTACAGCTAAGACGATAATACCCATACCGCCCAGCCATTGCAGCTGCTGCCGGTAATACAAAATTGCTTTAGGGAGTAACTCAATGCCGGTGAGTACGGTAGCGCCGGTTGTGGTCAGGCCGGAAAACGCCTCAAACATCGCTGAGGCCAAATTCATATTGGGCCTTTCTGCCAACACCAGCGGAATAGCCCCGACAGCCCCCAATACAATCCAGAACAACACCACAATTAAAAAGCCATCACGGACTTTTAATTCAGCCCGATACTGGCGGTTGGGGTACCAAATCAGGAAACCACTTAACAAACATAACAGAAACGACAGGATAAAAGGCACACCGGCACCATCCTGGTACCAATATGCCACCAAGGCCGGCGGCACCATAGTGATGCTGAAGATGGCAATCAGCATCCCCAGGATCCGGATTATCGAACGATATTGCATAGCGTCCTTAATGCGCCCTTGCCGCTGCTTATGGTAGTTGCAGCTCGCGAGTCATATTTTCATTACGTTCGCGATGGACAATGATATTGTCCTCAATCCGGATACCGCCATAACTACGGAACTGATCAATCTTTTGCCAGTTTAGCTGCTTGGCTGCTGGCATTGCCTGCAAATCAGCTAATAAAGACTCGATAAAATACAGCCCTGGCTCAATGGTAAATACCATTCCCGGCTCAATCAGTCGGGTACAGCGTAAAAACGGATGCTCTGCCGGCGCTGCAACATGAGTACCGCGCTCATCAGCCATAAAACCACCCACATCATGCACTTGCAAGCCCAGATGATGGCCAACACCATGCGGGAAGAAAGTACGGCTCACGCCGGTTTCGACAACGCTGTCTGCGCTACCGCGCACAAAGTCAAAGTCGACCAGCACCTGCGCCAACAAACGATGGGTCAACAGCTGTAGTTCAGTATATTTAATACCCGGCTTAATCGCATCGACTACCTGCAAATGCACCCGGTTTACTGCCTTAATCAGCTCAGCAAATTCATCTTTCGGATTAAAACTATAAGTACGGGTAATGTCGGCGGCATAGCCATGGCAGGAGGCGCCAGCGTCGATTAAAAAGGATTTAGGCTGCTCAGGTTTTAACCGCTCTAACACCGTGTAGTGCAAAATAGCAGCATGCTCGTTAAGCGCAATAATATTGCCGTACGGCACTTCGTTTTCGCCCTGCCCAACGGCCGCCAGATAAGCCAGCTGAATCTCAAACTCACTGCCGCCGGCATAAAACGCAGCTGCCGCAGCACGATGGCCGGTTACCGCCAGCCGGTTAGCTTCACGCATACACGCCAGCTCGTACTCCGTTTTATAAGCACGGTGGTAATGCAGATAGTTAAGCACCGGCTCCGGGTTAATTTCAGTAAAACCGAGTGCTCTGGCCACTTCCAGATACTCACCAACATAGGCCAATCTGGCTTTGTCATATGGAAGCAGATTCTCGACCATATTGGCTTTTTCCAGCAGTTGAATGTCAAAATGCTCCGCCCAGAAATCGGTTGGCACCAGCGGTACCTTATGCCAGAAATCTTTTGGCCGGTAGAAAATCAACTTGGGTTTATTGACACCATCAACTAACAACCAGCAATGCGGATTATCAACCACCGGCAACCAGGCTTTAAAATGCGGATTGACCTGAAACGGATAGTCCATATCGTCCAGAAACTTACGCTTGGCCTGGCCAGAATGAATAACCAGCGCATCCAGATTTTCGCGCGCCAGCACATTTCGGGTCCGTTGCTGCAGTTCCTGCACATGCGCCTGATACAGTTGAGGATAATTCGGGTTCATAAATACCTTATGCATTGCTGTAAAGGGAAAACCGATAATAGCATCATTTAGCTGTGCTCCCAATCTGCATGGCGACTAACGGCAGGAACACATCGTTCGGTTCATTTAAACGAATATTATAGATCTGATAATACGCCATTACCGCCTTCACATACTCGCGGGTTTCGCGAAACGGAATGGTTTCTACCCAGACATCGACCGGCACGGCCCGGTCACGCGGGATCCACTGTCTGACCCGGCTGTAGCCGGCATTATAAGCTGCCGTGGCCATAATCAGGTTGCCGTCGTTACGGCGCATCAGGTAGTTCAGATAGTCAGTACCAAAATCAATATTGGTGACCGGGTTATACAGCTGGCTCACCTGTACTTTCTTTTTGGCAATATAATTGGCGGTATCCGGCATAATTTGCATAAGACCACGGGCACCAACCGGTGAGTTCGCATCCGGCATAAAGGAACTCTCGCGGCGGGCAATGGCCATAGCCCAGCCGGAGTCCACCTGCGCACTTTTGGCAAAGCGTTGAATTTCTTCTTTAAAGGCCAGAGGGAACCGCAGCTCCACATCATCCCAGTAACCGGCATCGGCCAGTGTAAAAATAGCCCTTTCATGCCACTCTATGTCATTGGCTAACTTGGCCGCCGCCAGTTTCTGCTGACCATTGGCAGAGCGCTGCAGAAAATTCCACTCCCGCCGCGCTTCGGTTAAACGGCCCAGCGCCAGCCATTCCTTGGCCCGTTGTACCGCCGGATGCTGTTGGATCAAAGTTAAGTCTTCTGTACTCACAGGTACCGGGTTATGCGCCAGACTGGGCGGCAACCCCAGCTTGGCTGCGGCCATAAAACCATAAAAATGCCGCCGTTGCGCTAGATCACGGAAGATACTGTCGGCTTCAGCCTGCTTACCCTGCTCTTCCAGCGCCCGGGCCCGCCAGTAACGCCAGTTAATATCCGCGGCCAGCTCCGCTGGAAAATTCTCAATTACCTGCTGTACCCGAGGCCAATCCAGCTCACGCAGGGCATGCCCAACCTGCCACTGCGCCAGGGTGCTATCCAATTGCTCCGGTGCGAGTTTGCGCATCCAGTCCGTTGCCCGACTATCGCCGCGGTGCGCCAGGGCAATCGCAAACTGGCGCTGCACGTCCAACCGCTGCGCTGCAGTGAAATAAGGGTCACTGGTAAAACGCTGCCAGGTTTGTAATGCTAAATCAGGCGATCGCCATACCAGACGTTTTAAACCGTAGGTCAGAATATCGCGCTCCACTACGTGACGGCCGGGGAAAAAACGTGGCCGGCTGATCACCTGCGGGTCCTGGCGTACCTGCTGCCACAGATCAGCCAGATATTGCCGGTCGGCCGGTAACAGGGTTTTCAGATAGCGGATCAGGCCAACGTCGCCACCATCTGCGGCTAGCTGGATGCGGCGCAGCACAATTTCCGGCTTTAATTGCCCGGCCTGACGCCATTGGCTGAATAAAGGGTCGCAGGCTTTAGGTTGTGACTTACCTACAGTCCAGAGTGACGTCGTTTCCTGCCAGATGGCGGTCTTGGCGGCAGGCTCGGCTTTCAGGCGTTGTAACAGGGCAATGCAGCTCAGTTCTGCATCATTCGAGCCGGGAAAATGCTGTAAAAAACGCTCGGCCTGCTGGCTATTTGCTAAACTCATCAACCAGGGTCGGCGTAACGGCCAATCCAGCGGCGAACCCTGATGCTGTTGCAAAAAACCAGCTATCTCATCGTGGGCACTAAGGCGTCGCTGCAACCAGCGCTGTTGCAGGTAGGGACGTAACGGATAATCGCTTAATTCGGTCAGCCAGCTTTCAATCTGGGGTGCCGGCGCCGATCCCAGCTGCCGCTCGGCCTGTAAAAACAGCTGGCGCTGCTGTTGCAGCACAGCAAGATCCGCGGTGCTGGCCAATAACCAGCCCGGTAGCAGGGTACAACATAAAACAAGCAGGCGTTTCACAACAAGGCTCCAAAATGCTAACTAACGATCGGATGAGAAAATAGGTAGGGTCCTTCAGACTTTGCACCTATCCGGAATTCAAACACCTGTTTAAATAACTATTGATATTTTCATTAAAGCACGACACACTGGATGGGATAACCTCATCGTACCAGTTGCGAATAACCCTATATAGCAAACGCGACCAAGGAGCATATTTATGATTTACCAAAGTAACAGCATCCAGGTGGAGTATCTGAAACCTGGTATTGCCAGGTTTACGTTTAACGCCCAAGGTTCGGTCAACAAATTTGATCAACAGACGCTGGCTGATTGTAAGGCAGCGCTGGCCAAGCTGCACGCAGATCCGGCATTAAAGGGCGTCCTCTTCGTTAGTGGCAAAGACAACTTTATTGTCGGCGCCGATATCACTGAGTTCTTACCTGTATTCGAGCGTCCGGAAGCCGAACTGGTTCCCTGGATTAAAACCGCTTCTGATGTATTTGATTACTGTGAAGATTTACCTGTGCCTTCGGTGGTTGCGATTAAAGGTTTTGCACTGGGCGGTGGTTGTGAGTGGACCCTGGCCTGTGATTATCGGGTGGCAGATACCACAACCCGTATCGGTTTACCGGAAGTAAAACTGGGCTTAATGCCAGGTTTTGGCGGTACTGTGCGTTTACCACGCATTATCGGTGCCGACAATGCGATGGAGTGGATCACCACCGGCAAAGAGCGCAGCGCAGAGCAAGCACAGAAAGAAGGCTTAATTGATGCGGTGGTGGCACCGGAAAAACTGGAAGCGGCAGCCCTGAGCATGCTGGAAGATGCCATCGCCGGTAAGCTGAACTGGCAGAAAAAACGTGCGGTGAAACTGCAACCGCTGAAACTGAATAAAACCGAAGCCACCATGAGCTTCAGTACCGCCAAAGGTATGGTATTCGCCACCGCCGGCAAACACTACCCGGCACCTATGGTAGCCGTGCAGACTATTGAAGCTGCTGCGACTTTAGGCCGTGACGGCGCCGTCGCACTGGAAAACAGCGGCTTTGCCAAACTGGCAAAAACCGATGCCGCAACAGCGCAAATTGGTCTGTTCCTGAATGATCAGGTGATTAAGGGAAAAGCCAAAAAAGCCGCCAAAGTTGCCACCAAGTCGGTGAAAAAAGCAGCCGTTTTAGGGGCAGGCATTATGGGCGGTGGTATTGCCTATCAGTCTGCATTAAAAGGCGTGCCAGTTGTGATGAAAGACATTGCCGACAAAGCGCTGGAACTGGGTATGAGTGAAGCCACTAAGCTGCTGGCGAAACAAGTTGAGCGCAACAAGCTGGATGCGGTAGGTATGGCGAAAGTCATTTCCTCTATCACGCCAACACTCAGTAACGAGCAAGTGAAAGGCGTGGATATCGTGGTGGAAGCCGTAGTCGAAAACCCGAAAATCAAGGGCGCAGTATTAAAAGAGGTTGAAGCCTTGCTGGCCGATGATGCTATTCTGACCTCGAATACTTCAACCATATCAATCAATCAGTTGGCAGCAAACCTGAGCCGGCCGCAGAATTTCTGTGGGATGCATTTCTTTAACCCGGTACCAAAGATGCCACTGGTTGAGGTCATCCGCGGTAAAGACACCAGTGAAGAAACCGTAGCTGCGGTAGTTGCTTACGCGGCGAAAATGGGCAAGTCACCGATCGTCGTTAACGACTGTCCGGGCTTCTTTGTCAACCGGGTACTGTTCCCCTACTTCGCCGGTTTTAGCAAACTGGTGTTAGACGGCGCCGACTTCGCTCAGGTTGATAAGGTGATGGAAAAGCAATTTGGCTGGCCGATGGGCCCGGCGTATCTGCTCGACGTCGTCGGTTTAGATACCGCCTACCACTGTACTGACGTGATGGCAGCGGGTTTCCCAACCCGGATGGCCAAACTGGACAATGACCCTGTTGCTGCCATGTATCAGGCTAACCGTTACGGTCAGAAAAATGGCTTCGGTTTCTATGCTTACAGCAAAGATGCCAAAGGCAAACCGAAAAAAGATATTGATGCTGCCAGCCTAAGCTTACTGTCTGGCATTGCAGCCACAAAACAAGACTTCAGTGCCGAAGAGATTATTGCCCGTCTGATGGTACCCATGATTAACGAAACGATCCGTTGTCTGGAAGAAGGTATCGTTGCCAGTGCAGCTGAAGCGGATATGGGTCTGGTTTATGGCCTGGGCTTCCCTCCGTTCCGTGGTGGTCCACTGCGTTATGTCGATACCCTGGGTCTGGCTAACTTTGTCGCACTGGCCGACAAGTACTCCCACCTGGGCGAGATTTACCAGGTAACCGAACAAACCCGCGCCATGGCCGCTAATGGCCAGCGTTTCTTCCCGGTTTAAGCGCAGGAGCAGCAGAATATGAAAAACGCCGTTATTGTAGATTGTATCCGTACCCCGATGGGCCGCTCTAAGGGTGGCATGTACCGCAATGTTCGCGCTGAACAGCTGTCAGCCCATGTGATGGCCAGCCTGCTGGAGCGCAACCCGGCTTTAAACCCGGCAGATATTGATGATGTGATCTGGGGCTGTGTGCAGCAAACGCTGGAACAAGGCTTTAATATCGCCCGCAATGCTTCTTTACTGGCGGGTATCCCGCACTCAGTACCGGGTGTTACGGTAAACCGCCTCTGCGGCTCTTCAATGCAAGCATTGCATGATGCCGTGCGCGCCATCCAAACCGGTATGGGTGAGGTCTATCTGATTGGTGGTGTTGAGCATATGGGTCATGTGCCAATGAGCCATGGCGTCGACTTCCACCCGGGCTTAGCCACCTCAGTGGCCAAAGCCGCCGGTATGATGGGCCTGACTGCCGAATTACTGGGTAAGCTGCATGGTATAAGCCGGCAGCAGCAGGATGAATTTGGTGCCCGTTCGCATCGTCTGGCGCACGAAGCGACCCTGCAGGGCCGCTTTAAAAATGAAATTATTCCGACTGAAGGCCATGACGCCGATGGCGTACTGCGCCTGTTCGATTACGACGAAGTGATCCGCCCGGAAACCACGGTTGAAGCGCTAAGCCAGCTGCGGCCGGTATTTGACCCGGCTAACGGTACTGTGACTGCCGGCACCTCATCCGCCTTATCCGATGGCGCCTCAGGTATGCTGGTGATGAGCGAAGACAAAGCGAAGGCGCTCGGTTTGCCGGTCCGCGCTTATGTCCGTGGTATGGGTGTGGCTGGTTGTGATCCGTCTATTATGGGTTATGGCCCGGTGCCAGCCTCGAAGAAAGCATTAAAAGCCGCCGGTATCAGCATTGCCGATATCGATTATGCCGAGCTGAACGAAGCCTTCGCAGCACAAGCCTTGCCGGTGATGAAAGACCTGGGTCTGTTGGAAGTGGCTGAGCAGAAAGTGAACCTGAACGGTGGCGCCATTGCTTTAGGCCACCCATTGGGCTGCTCCGGCTCACGCATCAGCACCACACTGATTAATGTGATGGAAGCTAAGGGCGGTAAGTTTGGCCTGGCGACCATGTGTATCGGCTTGGGCCAGGGTATCGCTACGGTGTTTGAACGGCCATAAGCTGGCAGCAAAGCTGCGAATCGCGTAAAATAGGGGCCGTTTTTACGGCCCTTATTTACTAAATATATGGGGTCAGAGTACTCTGACCCCATTTTTGCGGAGCAGAGATGAGACAGTTATTTAGCAGCGCAAATCACACCCTTGATGCCTTAGGTATGCGCTGCCCCGAGCCGGTAATGATGATACGGCTGCAAATCCGTAAAATGCAGTTGGGTGAAACCTTATTAATTATTGCCGACGATCCGGCCACCACCCGTGATATTCCTGCCTTTTGCCGTTTTATGGATCATGAGTTAGTGGGCAGCGATACCACTGAACTGCCGTATCGGTATCTGGTAAAGAAAGTGAGTGCCTAACAAACTCCGGACTGCCTGTAAAACGCCATGACAATAGCCGCTTCGGTTTAAACCGGAGCGGATTTATTAACACGTTCTTTTGCTAATCTAGTCCCCCTGCAGCAAAGCTTTCACCACGGCTTCCGCTACATCCGCAATACGGCATTGCTGCTGCATTGCACTTTGCTGTAACTGGCGATAGGCTTGTTCTTCGCTGAGTTTTTTATACTGCATCAGCAGCAGCTTGGCGCGGTCGATCCGTTTTTGCTCGGTAATAGCGCGGCGGGCGTCACATAACTCCGCCTGGATCTGGCGGATATGCTGCGCCTGCTCCGACAACAGCTGATAAAACGAGCGGCCGGGTGCCGTGATGCCGTGCTCGTTGGTCGTTTGCGGTACAACCGAGGCGCCATATAAACCCGGCATGCTGGGATCGATTAATAAAGTTAAACCTGAACCGGCTGGCAAGGCAGTCAGCTCGGTTAGCTTATGCCGGTGCTGCTGCAACTGCTGTTGAGCGGCAGTTACAGTAGCAGCGGTGAGTTGCTGCAAATCAGCTGTCAGCAATGCCATTAACTGGTGCATCGCGTCCATACGATCGGTAGCAAACTGATACCAAAGATCACTGACTGCCGGCACCAGCATTGTCGTGCCCGGTAGCTGCTGCAGCATAGTTCTCAGTTGTTGCAGCTGTTTAGCTGCGGCGCTTTGCTCCAGCTGTTGCCACTGCTGCTGTTGTGCGCTGCTGGCAAATTCCAGAAAAACAGCAGCGCTGTGTTGCTGGGCCTGTTGCAGTAATAATAAACGCTCAGCCAGCTCTGTACTTACCTTACCGGAGGCAAACCCCATAGCACCCCATGCCCTTTCCTGGCCGGCATATTCTTTGGTTTGCAGTAGGTTAAACAAGGCAACCAGTACGCGGGTAATGCTGGCGTCACAGGCCAGATCAGCCGACTCCAACACCACCGCCAGCCAGGCGGCAATCAAGCGGCTATAGGCTTCGGTGGCTTGTAAGGGGGTTATTTTTTGCTGGTGTATTTGTTCGCGCAGTTCCGCCAGATGATCCATGCCCTGCAATGCCAGTGCAATACCGCTGAGTAAACGGCTGCTGTTACACGGCTGCGGTGCGTGTAAATACTGCTGCTCAAGTGCTGTGCGTAATTGCAGCTCTGCGCTGGTGCTGTGCTGCAATTGCTGCTGGCGTTGGCGGGCAAACAGCTCACAGCCTGAAGCGAGAAAAATATTGCTGATGCCCCGCTCGCGCTGCAGCTGATGCACCAGTTCGCTAATGCTGGTTACCAGCTGACAGTTAGCCGAAAGCTGTAACAGGGCTTTTATTTCTGCCTGTTTTGCAGCCAGCAAAAACTGTGCGGTCGAAGGGTTCATACATTACACAATAGAATGGTCAGTGCTAAGTTCTAGCAATGCCTGTTCCATACCCGCTTTTTGCCTGTGTCAGCTACTGCCAGCCTTGCGTTTCAGCCTGCATAAGCGCCAGCTAATAACAACACCAATACCGGCAAGCGCCCCAAATCAGTGCAAAAAATGCGCTACTATGCACAACTATGGCCCTTAGCACTGCCGCCACGGCAAAGGCATATTATTAAAAACCAAGACAAATTAGACGATTAAGCGAAAATTTCAGGCTGGCATCAAAGTTGCCTAGTTAAATGCGGCGGAGGTGTTAAGCACCTCCGGACAAAAAACAGTTTCAGGACAAAGGCGTCCCGTGATCAGCTGATAACACAGCATGATCCGGACGCCTTTTTTGTTGTGCAAAAAACAGCAGCTGAATAACTAAACATAACGGAAAAAGGTGAACCCATGGCTTATTTAGTTCCAGCCGAGTTTGTGACCAAAATGGTCGATGCCGGCGAAGCAAAAATTTTTATGTCTACCCGCGATACCCTGATCCGCGCTTATATGGCGGGCGCGATTCTGGCATTGGCGGCGGTATTTGCGATAACTGTTGCCGTGCAAACGGGGTCATTTTTAGTTGGCTCTATGTTGTTCCCGGTCGGTTTTATTATGTTGTATCTGATGGGTTTTGACTTGCTGACAGGTGTTTTTGTGCTGACACCACTGGCCTTACTGGACCGCCGCCCCGGTGTCACGGTAAAAGGGGTGTTACGCAACTGGGGCCTGGTATTTAGCGGTAACTTTGCCGGCGCTTTAACGGTGGCCGCTATGATGGCGTTTGTGCTAACGATGGGCTTTAATACCGAGCCGGGGGCTGTGGCTGACAAACTGGCAGATGTCGGTGAGGCGCGCACCTTAGGTTATGCCGAACATGGCACTGCGGGCTGGCTGACCATTTTTCTGGGTGGCATGTTATGTAACTGGATGGTGTCGATGGGGGTGGTTGGCGCGATGATCTCCACCCATGTCAGCGGCAAAGCCATTGCCATGTGGATGCCAATTATGTTGTTCTTTTTTATGGGTTTTGAGCACTCGGTGGTGAATATGTTTTTATTTCCTTTCGCCATGATGATGGGCGGTGATTTCTCCATTATGGATTATATGATCTGGAACGAAATACCTACGGCGCTTGGCAATCTGGTTGGCGGTTTGGCTTTTACCGGCCTGACGCTGTACAGCACGCACTATAAAACTGCGCCTAAACGTAATCTGGTGACGACCGCAGCAAGCCGCAACACTGCAGATCTGGCCAAAGTCTGACCATGTCATTGCAAGTATCCATCGGCCAGTACAGCAGTGCTGGCCGCAAAGCGCTGAATCAGGACTGGTATGGCGCCTGTCTGCCCACAGAACCACAGCTGAGTAACAAAGGCATAGTGCTGGCGGTGGCCGATGGTATCAGCACCAGTACCGTTAGCCAGATTGCCAGCGAAACCGCAGTGAAAAGCTTTCTCAGCGACTACTACTGTACCAGCGATGCCTGGTCGGTGCCGCATGCCGCCTTGCAGGTGTTAAAGGCCAGCCATAACTGGTTATATGCACAAAACCGCAATGGCCCTTTTGCTGCCGATCCGGATAAAGGTTATGTCTGCACTTTTAGTGCGCTGATACTAAAGCAACGCCATGCACATTTGCTGCATGTTGGTGACAGCCGGATTTATCTGTGGCGTAACCGGCAACTGGAACAACTGACGCGGGATCACCGGGTATGGCGTGGCAGCAGCAGTTTTTTAAGCCAGGCGCTTGGAGCCGGCGCAGTGCTGGAACCCGATTACCACAGCCTGCCATTGCTGGCAGGGGATGTATTTCTGCTGGCGACAGATGGCTTATTTGAAGTGTTACCACAGCCGCAGCTAATGGCGTTACTTGGACCAGAACAAGCAGATTTATCAACGCTGGCACAGCAACTGGCCGACGCCGCTTTAACCGCTGGCAGCAAAGATAATATTACGCTGCAACTGGTGCGTATTAACGCCCTGCCGGCAGACAGCAGTTTACCGGCTTGTATCGATCAGCAACTGCCATTGCCACCGCTATTGCAACAAGGCGATACCCTTGACGGCCTGCAGATAATACGGCCACTGCAACAAAGCAGCCGCAGCCATGTGTATCTGGTGCAGGACAGCGAAACAGCAAAACTGCTGGTGCTAAAAGCACCGTCGATTGATTTGGCCGAACAGCCCGATTATCTGGAGCGGCTGTTGCGCGAAGAATGGATAGCAAAACGGGTTAACAGTGCTTATGTATTGCGCCCGGCCAGCATCAACAGGCCACGCACAGCGCTGTATACGCTATTTGAATATATTGATGGCCAAACCCTGCGCCAATGGCAACTCGACCACCCCAAAGCCACTCTGGAACAAATACGCACGCTGACAGAACAAATTGGCAAAGGCTTACAGGCTTTGCACCGCAGCGAAATATTGCATCAGGATTTACGACCGGAAAATATCATGGTTACGCCACAGGGCAGCGTTAAAATTATCGACTTTGGTGCAGCACGGCTGGCCGGTTTACAGCCAGATGACGAAGTGGCCGGCGATATTCCCGGCACTGCCTTATATTGCGCACCCGAGTATTTTTTAGGTGCACCAGGCAGTGAGCGCTCAGATCTGTACTCACTGGCTGTATTAACCTATCAGTTGCTGTCGGGGCGCTTTCCTTACGGGCCTGAGGTTGCCCGGCGCAGAAGTTTAAAAGCGCAGAAAAAACTACAGTATCAGTCTGTGTTATCTGCCAATAGCGAGCTACCCGCCTGGCTGGACCGGACACTGGAAAAAGCCTTGCAGCCCGACCCCAGCCTGCGTTATCAGGCCCTGTCTGAGTTTTTATATGATTTACGCCATCCCAATGCGAAGTTTCAGGCACCGCAAAGCCTGATAGAACTTCATCCGCTGTGGTTCTGGCAAAGTTGCTGCCTGCTGCAATGCCTGATTATATTATGGTTGCTAGCAAACTAGGCGACAGCCGTGGTCTGCAGTAAGCTCAAATCTACCGTCATACGCTGGTGTAGTACCTCGCCAATCACAATCAATGTCGGCCCGCATAGCGGATTGGCCGCTAAACGCTGGTCAATATCAGCCAGCGTGCCCTGCAGTTGCTGTTGCTGGGCAGTACTGACCTGATCCAGCAGCGCTATAGCGGTATTGTCCGGCCAGCCAACTGACACTAAACCAGCACACAATTGCTGCAAACGGTTTAAGCCCATATAGACCACCAGCGTCGGGTTAGAGCCATTGGCTCTGTACTGATAACCAGACCAGTCCGGCTGTTTGGCAGGGTCGGCAAACTGCGCGGTTAAAAACTGCACTGACGTGGCACTGCCGCGGGCGGTAAGCGGAATACCACAATAGGCCGAAGCCGCGCAGGCACTGGTCACGCCCGGCACTATGGCAAAGGCAATACCGGCTTGTTGCAACGCTGCAGCTTCTTCTGATACCCGGCCAAAAATCGCCGGGTCGCCACCTTTTAACCGCACCACCAAACCACCTTGCTGGCCATACTTTACCAGCAACTGGTTTATGTCTTGCTGCGACATAGCATGGCGGCCCGCTCTTTTACCAACAAATACTTTTTTGCAACGCCGTGGCGCTATCGCCAACAGCTCAGCCGGAACCAAACTATCAAACAACAGCACATCGGCCTGCTGCAATAAACGCTGCGCTTTAACCGTTAACAGCTCAGGATCACCAGGCCCGGCACCAATTAGTACCACCCGGCCTTTGCCTGCGGGTTTTAACTGGCCGGTGTCAGCGTCACGCCAGTTCCAGCCTGATATAACTGAGCGGCCCAGTGGTGAACGCAGAAAGTAGCTTATAACACTCATCATACTTACCCTTATGTTTAGCCTTGTCCTTTACCTTTTTAACCAGCCCTTGCTGTCTGGTTGTTAATCAGGCAGCTGATGCCTGTTGCTTTTGTTGTTGGGCATGCAGCCATACCCTGCCATGCTGCAGTTTCACCGCATAGACAGGCAGCACCACTTCAGGTTGTTCTAAGCACTGGCCTGTGCTCAGGTTAAAGTGCTGTTTATACAAAGGTGAAGCCACTACTATCTGCTCACCGACAGAGCCAACAATGCCCCGCGACAAAACATTAGCGCCGCCGACAGGATCGTAATTGCCAATAGCATACAGTTCCTGCCTGCCCTGCTGTTGCAGCAAAAACACCGCCACCTGGCAGCCATTGAACAAAGCGCA
Source organism: Alishewanella aestuarii B11 (assembly GCF_000280055.1). Taxonomy (GTDB): domain Bacteria; phylum Pseudomonadota; class Gammaproteobacteria; order Enterobacterales; family Alteromonadaceae; genus Alishewanella; species Alishewanella aestuarii. Next base: position 26,908 of record NZ_ALAB01000001.1, read on the forward strand.
AATACCGCTGTTTTCAACTAAATCTTCATAAGCACAAATATCAGTCCAGGCCATATTATTTCTCCTCTGCTAAAGCTGTGGCAGGCAGCTCTGACGTAGAAAGCTGGGTAACAGGAATTTGTTGCTGCCACCGGCGTTTTTCTTCTGCTGTCGCCGGGCGGATCTGCGCCCGTTCTTCGACAAAAACGATATTGGGATCCGGCTGCGGGCTGTTAACAAACTGGCGGAAACGTTTCAGCGCCTGCGGGTCGTCCAGCGTGGCCTGCCATTCGCAGGCATAGGTATTCACCAGCGCAGCCATCTGGTTTTCCAACTCCTGCGCTATACCCAGTTGATCGTCAATAATCACTTTGCGCAGATACTCCAGCCCGCCGTCCAGCTTTTCCAGCCAGACCGAGGTGCGCTGCAAACGGTCGGCAGTTTTGATGTAAAACATCAGAATACGGTCTATATAGCGGATTAAAGTGTCGGTATCGAGGTCAGTGGCAAATAAGTCGGCGTGGCGTGGCCTCATACCGCCGTTACCACAAACATACAGGTTCCAGCCGTTTTCGGTGGCAATAATGCCGATGTCTTTGCTTTGCGCCTCAGCACATTCACGGGTACAACCCGACACCGCCATTTTAATTTTGTGCGGCGCACGCAAGCCTTTGTAACGGTTTTCGATAGCGATAGCCTGTGTCACACTGTCCTGCACACCATAACGACACCAGGTGCTGCCGACACAAGATTTGACTGTACGCAGCGACTTGCCATAGGCATGGCCGGTCTCAAAACCCGCATCAACCAAACGCTGCCAAATGGCAGGCAACTGCTCTAAACGGGCGCCAAATAAGTCGATACGCTGCCCACCAGTAATTTTGGTATAGAGATTAAAATCCAAAGCGACCTGACCTATCACCAGCAGTTTTTCTGCGGTAATTTCGCCACCGGCAATACGCGGCACCACTGAATAAGAACCGTCTTTTTGCATATTGGCGAGAAAGGTATCGTTGGTGTCCTGCAAACCCACATGAGGTTTTTTCAGCACATAATCATTCCAGCTCGACGCCAGAATAGAGCCCACAGTCGGCTTACAGATATCACAGCCCAAACCCTGACCGTGGCGGCTTAACAGTTCGGCAAAGGTTTTAATACCGCCCACCTGAACTAAATGCAGCAATTCCTGACGGGAATAAGCAAAGTGTTCACAGAGGTGATTTTTCACCTCAACCCCACGGCTTTTTAACTCGTCATCCACTACGGATTTGAGCAAAGCAGTGCAACCACCACAACCTGTACTGGCCTTAGTGCAGCTTTTGATACTGGCTAAATCGCAGCAACCACTGTCCATAGCCGCCACTATGTCGCCTTTAGCCACGTTATGGCAGGAACAAATGGTGGCGCTGTTGGGTAAAGTTAAAGCGGCCACAGCTGCGCCGGACGCTGCTGGTAAAATCAGTTGCTCCGGCTGTTTTGGCAGCAACATATCGTTTAAAGCGTATTGCAGCAGACTGTCGTAGTTGCTGGTATCGCCGACCAGCACAGCACCCAGCAGGCGTTTGCCGTCTTTGCTTACCACCATTTTTTTGTAGACCTGAGCACGCGGATCGGTAAACACATAACTTAACGCGCCAGGCGTTCTGGCATGGGCATCGCCAATAGAACCCACTTCCACACCCAGCAGTTTTAGCTTGGTGCTCATATCAGCGCCGGTAAAACTCAGCCCGCCAGCTGTCAGTTGGCTTACCACCACACGCGCCATCTGATAGCCAGGTGCTACCAGACCAAAAATCTTTTGCTGCCATAAGGCACATTCACCTATGGCATAAATATGTGGGTCAGACGTCTGGCACTGATCGTTAACGACTATTCCGCCCCGATCCCCCACAGCTAAACCACAGCTGCGCGCCAACTGGTCATAAGGCCGGATGCCAGCGGAAAACAGCACTAAATCTGTCTCTAAACTTTCACCATCGGCAAACTGCAACTGATAACGGCACTCTGCGCCAGCAACTATCGCCTGAGTGGCTTTGCCGGTATGTACCTGCACACCCAGCTCGGTAATTTTCTGGCTTAACATCTGGCCGCCAGCCTGATCCAGCTGCACAGCCATTAGCTGTGGTGCAAATTCCACCACATGAGTTTGTAAGCCGAGTTGTTTTAGCGCATTTGCTGCTTCCAGCCCGAGCAAACCACCGCCTATTACTACACCGACTTTACTTTGGGCCGCACTTTGCGCTATCGCATCTAAATCCTGCAGCGTACGGTACACCAGACAATGCGGCTGCTCATTACCGGGAATTGGTGGTACAAAAGCATAGGAACCGGTTGCCAGCACCAGCTTGTCATAGTAAAACTGCCCGCCCTGACGGGTTATGACCAACTGCTGGTCACGGTCGATTTGCTCCACCCAGCAATTTAGGCGGTATTGAATATTGGCCGCCTGATAAGCCTCTTCTGTCGTTAAAGCAAGTTGCTCTGCACTGGTGCCGCTGAAGTAGCCGGATAAATGCACCCGGTCGTAAGCCAGCCGCGCCTCACCACACAACACGGTAATGTTTGCCTGTGGGTCTTTGGCGCGCAGTTGCTCAACAAAATGGTGCCCCACCATACCATTGCCAATCACCAGAATGTGTTTTGTCTGCTGCATGTCTAAGTCCTTAAAGCCCTTGTTAGCCGAAGCGAACAACAAATTTTGCCGATAAAAAAAGCCCACGACTAAGCTGCCAGCAGGCAGTTTTGTCGTGGGCCTCGTTGCCCGTGCAAAGCAGAGCTTTACACCTCAATTCAAATTAGGTTCAGCACCAGTCTGCGCTGGTGTTGTTGACAAAATAAAAGCACAAACAATGCCATATTATTATCTGATTGATTTTATTATATAAATATCATACTTCGTACCACAGCCAAGCAAAGCTTTGCTTTAAATCGGTGCAAGCCGGCACCGGATTGAGGCAACCACGTTATTTGTGTTATGTTGGGTAACATAATAAAAAAGCCAGCATTACAGCTGGCTTTTTTATTATTTATCAAAATATTACTGTAACAGTGAAATATCCGCGACCTGCAAAAACAACTCCCGCAGTTGCTTTAACAGCGCCTGGCGGTTAGCCCGTACGGCAGCGTCATCGGCGTTTACCATTACCTTGTCAAAGAACTGGTCAATAACCTCACGCATTGAGGCCAAGTGCGCCAGGGCTTCGGCATAGCTATGCTGACCGGCCTGATAAGCCTGCTCAGCCGTTATTGCGCTATGCAGTGCCTGTTCGGCCTCTTCCTGCAGTAAAGCGGTATTTACCGTGGTGGCAATATCACCGTCTACTTTGGCCAGGATATTAGCCACCCGTTTATTGGCAGCCGCTAAGGCTGCTGCTGCATCCAGCTTACGGAACTGTGCTACCGCTTTAACCCGGCGATCAAAGTCTGCCGGATTAGTTGGCCGGCGCGCCAGTACCGCCTGAATCACATCGACGCTATAGCCTTCGTCCTGATACCAGGCGCGGAAGCGGCCCAGCATAAAGTCCAATACTTCGCTGGCTACCTGCGGGTTGGTCAGTTTGCTGCCAAAGCTTTGCTGACTAACGGCAATCAGGTCGGTTAAATCCAAGGGTAGCTGTTGCTCCACCATAATGCGTAAGGCACCGATAGCAGCGCGACGCAGCGCAAACGGGTCCTTATCACCTTTCGGGATCTGACCAATGCCGAAAATACCGACCAGTGAGTCCAGTTTGTCCGCGATAGCCACCGCCGCCCCTTCCAGACGGCTGGGTAACTGGTCACCGGCAAAACGCGGCATATATTGCTCGTTCAGCGCCAAGGCTACTGCTTCCGCTTCGCCATCCAGCCGGGCATAGTGCATACCCATAATGCCTTGCACTTCCGGGAATTCGCCGACCATATTGGTCATCAGATCGGTTTTGGATAATAAGCCGGCACGGGCAGCGGCGGCCTGATCGGCACCAATTTTAGCGGCAATAAAGCCGGCTACCTGGCTGATTCGTTCCGATTTTTCAAACAACGTACCCAGCTGCTGCTGAAACAGTACCGTCTTTAAACTGTCTAACCGCTCAGCGAGTTTGACCTTGCGGTCTGTATTAAAGAAGAACTGCGCATCCGATAAGCGTGGCCGTACCACCTTCTCGTTACCAGAGATAATTTGCTGTGGATCCTTGCTGCTGATATTGGCCACAAAGATAAACTTGTTCAGTAACTTGCCCTGACTATCCCGCAGCGGGAAGTACTTCTGATTATCCTTCATCGTCGAGATCAGCGGCTCAGCCGGCACCTGCAGGAAGCTTTCTTCAAAGCTACCTACCAGTATTACCGGCCATTCGACCAGCGCCGCGACTTCTTCCAGCAGGGCGTCATCCCATTGCGGCTGTGCTTGTAACTGCTGAGCGGTCGCTTGCACCTGCTCCGCGATATAGGCTTTGCGCTTAGCGAAATCAGCCACTACATAGGCGTGTTCCAGTGTCGGCAGGTAGGCATCGGCATCTTTGATACTAACCAGCGCCGGCGCATGAAAGCGATGGCCATAGGTCTGATTACTACTCTGCCGGCCAAGAATGGTGGCAGGCACTACCTGCTCGCCATACAGCATAATAATGGTATGTACCGGCCGGATAAATTCGGCATCTGAGCTACCCCAGCGCATCGGCTTGGCAATAGGTAGTTTGGCTAATGCTGTGCTGACCATTTCCGGCAGCAAGCTGACCGTCGCCTGCCCCTGTTGCTGTTGCCGGCATAATAGCCAGGCGCCCTTATCGGTTTCTAAACGCTCAGCCTGCGCCACCGTAATGCCACAGCCAGCGGCCCAACCCTCGGCAGCCTTAGTCGGATTGCCATTGGCATCAAAGGCCGCACTAAGTGCTGGCCCGCGCTTTTCTACCACTTTATCGGCCTGGGCTGCGGCTAACTGATTAATCCGCACTGCTAAGCGGCGTGGTGCCGCATACCAGCTGATTTCAGCATGGCTGAGCTCCTGCTTGGCTAGTTCGGCTTGCAGATTGTTGGCAAAGGCTTGTGCCAAAGTGGTTAGCGATTTTGGTGGTAACTCTTCGGTACCAATTTCAACCAGAAAATCTTGTGAACGCATTAGTTCGCCTCCGACTGCTTGGCGCTCTGATTCTTGCAAAGCGGGAAACCCAGTTTTTCGCGGGCATCATAGTAAGCCTGCGCACAGGCCTTGGCCAGGGTGCGAACCCGCAGAATATAGCGCTGACGCTCAGTTACCGAGATGGCATGACGAGCATCCAGCAAGTTAAAAGCATGTGAGGCTTTCATCACTTTTTCATAGGCTGGCAACGCCAGGCCTTGTTCAATCAGATACTGGCTTTCCTTTTCACACTGGTCGAAGTAGGCAAACAAGGCGGCTACATCGGCATGCTCAAAATTGTAGGTCGATTGCTCGACCTCATTCTGATGGAACACATCGCCATAGGTTACCCGCCCCAAGGGGCCGTCGGTCCATACCAGATCATAGATCGAATCCACACCTTGGATATACATCGCCAGGCGCTCTAAGCCATAGGTAATTTCGCCGGTTACCGGACGGCACTCCAGGCCACCCACTTGCTGGAAGTAGGTAAACTGCGTTACTTCCATGCCATTTAACCACACTTCCCAACCCAGGCCCCAAGCACCCAGTGTCGGTGATTCCCAGTTATCTTCCACAAAGCGGATATCGTGTACCAGGGTATCGATCCCCAGTTCGCGCAGCGAGCCCAGATACAGCTCCTGAATATTGTCTGGTGACGGCTTTAAGATCACCTGAAACTGGTAGTAATGCTGCAGCCGGTTGGGATTTTCGCCATAACGGCCATCAGTTGGCCGGCGACATGGCTGCACGTAAGCGACGTTAGTCGGCTCTGGCCCCAGAGAACGTAAAAAGGTCATCGGATGGAAAGTACCGGCGCCAACTTCTAAATCCAGCGGCTGCACGATAACGCAGCCCTGGCGTGCCCAGTAATCCTGCAGGGCTAAAATTAGCCCCTGAAAGGTTTTAATATCGTACTTATGCATGGCGCAACAGACTCACTTTAAATGACTAAGGGGGCAAAGCTGCCCCCGTTAAATTTTTATCAGACGTCGAGGTTAGCGACGTACAGCGCATTCTCTTCGATAAAGGCGCGCCTTGGTTCAACATGATCCCCCATCAGGGTGGCAAACAATTGATCGGCGCCAATGGCATCTTCAATGGTTACCTGCAACATGCGGCGGTTTTGCGGATCCATGGTGGTTTCCCACAGTTGTTCCGGGTTCATTTCACCCAGCCCTTTATAGCGTTGAATGTAGAGACCACGCTTGGACTCGGTCATTAACCAATCCAGGGCGTCTTTAAAGGTTTCTACCGGCTTCACCTTTTCACCACGGCGGATATAGCCACCCTCTTCAATCAGGTCACGAATTTCATCACCCAGTGCAACTAGACTCAGGTAATCCCGAGAGCTAATAAAGTCGTGATGCAGCAGATATTCATTATCGATACCATGCTGACGGATAATCACCTTCGGCTGGAATAGGTGGCGCTCACGGTCTTCAATCACAGCGTACTTGTAGATTGAACCGTCACCTTCTTTATCATCCAGACGCTTGGCCAGAGTTTTTACCCAGGCTTCAACAGCGGTTTGGTCTTTCATCAGTTCGGCAGTTAAACCGGTAACGTAGATCAGCTCGGTTAACAGGTTAACCGGGATCTTGCGGCTTAAGCGATCGATGACCGCCATCACCTTATGATACTGCTGCACCAGTTTTTCCAGCGCTTCACCACTGATCCCCGGCGCATTCTCGTTCACATGTAATGAGGCTTCATCCAGTGCCAGCGCGGTCAGATACTGCACCAGCGCCGGTTCGTCTTTGATATATTGCTCTTGCTTGCCTTTTTTAACTTTATACAGTGGTGGCTGCGCAATATAGATATAGCCACGCTCAATCAGTTCGGGCATTTGGCGATAGAAGAAGGTCAGTAACAAGGTACGGATGTGTGAACCGTCGACGTCGGCGTCGGTCATCAGTACGATACTGTGATAACGGGTTTTATCCGGGTTATATTCTTCGCGGCCGATGCCACAGCCTAAGGCTGTAATCAAGGTGCCGACTTCCTGCGACGATAGCATCTTATCGAAGCGCGCCTTTTCCACGTTCAGGATCTTACCTTTCAGTGGCAGGATGGCTTGGTTTTTCCGGTTGCGGCCCTGCTTGGCAGAACCACCCGCAGAGTCACCCTCGACGATATAGAGTTCAGATAAGGCAGGGTCTTTTTCCTGACAGTCCGCCAATTTGCCGGGTAAGCCAGCAATATCCAGCGCGCCTTTACGACGCGTCATTTCGCGGGCCTTACGGGCCGCTTCACGGGCACGGGCGGCATCCACTATTTTACCCACGATAATCTTGGCATCACCCGGGTTTTCCAGTAGATATTCGTTCAGCTTTTCCGCCATAACGCTTTCTACTGCCGAGCGTACTTCGCTGGAAACCAGTTTATCTTTAGTTTGTGAGCTGAATTTTGGATCCGGTACCTTAACGCTAATCACTGCGGTTAAGCCTTCACGGGCATCGTCGCCCGAGGCTTGTACCTTCATTTTCTTGGCGTAGCCTTCCTGATCGATATAGGTATTCAGTACCCGCGTCAAAGCACCGCGGAAACCGGCTAAGTGAGTACCACCGTCACGCTGTGGAATATTGTTAGTAAAACAGAATACATTTTCCTGATAGCTATCGTTCCACTGCATTGCCACTTCAACCGCAATGCCGTCTTCGCGCTGATCAGTAAAATAGAACGCCTTAGGGTGAATACTGGTCTTACTGCGGTTTAAGTACTGCACAAAGGCTTCAATACCGCCATCGTACTTAAAGTGGTCTGTCTTATCCGTGCGCTCGTCGGTCAGAATAATGCTGACGCCGGAATTCAGGAATGACAGCTCCCGTAACCGCTTCGCCAGAATGTCATAGTGGAAATTGATATCAGAAAAGATGGTCGGGCTTGGCCAGAAGCGAATTGCCGTGCCACTGCCCTCCGTTTCGCCAATTACGGCTAATGGTGCTTGCGGTACACCCAGATGATAGATCTGGCTGTGTACCTGCCCTTTACGACGGATAGTCAGTTCCAACACATCCGATAGGGCGTTAACCACTGAAACACCGACACCGTGTAAGCCGCCAGACACTTTATAGGAGTTGTCATCAAACTTACCGCCAGCATGCAGTACCGTCATAATAACTTCGGCCGCAGACACGCCTTCTTCGTGCATATCAGTAGGAATGCCACGGCCGTTATCACGTACCGAGACCGAGTTATCACTGTGGATGGTAACCCAGATATCGGTGCAGTAGCCAGCCAGGGCTTCGTCGATAGAGTTATCCACTACCTCGAACACCATATGGTGTAAACCGGTACCATCGTCGGTGTCACCGATGTACATCCCTGGTCTTTTCCGGACGGCGTCCAGACCTTTTAATACTTTAATACTGGAGGAATCGTAGTTATGCTCTTCGGCCATCGTTATCTGTCCGTGCTGGTTATCTGACCATGTTCCACGTGAAACACTTGCCGGCAATCGGCAGCAATAAAGGGTGTCACCTGGTCAGCATTAATTGCAGTTATAAAAACCTGTGAATTAATATTAGTTAAAAAATCAAAAATCTTTTTTGTTGAACCGGGGTCGAGTTCCGACGCCAGATCATCAATCAATAGTATCGGCTGCTTTAGCCCACTCCCTGCGATCAGGTTATTTTGGGCAACTTTAAGCGCAAATAATAACACTTTTAGCTGGCCGCGGGATAATACTTCTTCAACTGAGTGGCCGGCGCTACGCAGTCGCAGATCGGCTTTCTGCGGCCCATACTGGGTAAAACCCAACCGCAAATCTTGCTGAAAACTTTGGCTTAACAACTCCTGCAATTCAGCACTAGTCTGCAGCTTCTCCGGCCAGCCGGCATAAAGCTGTAAGCTCACTGTCGACAGCAAGCTATCCTGATCGGTTAGTGCCGCAAAAGCATTTTGCAACAAACTAATATAGTGTTGCCGCAGCGCCTGCAGTTGCCAGGCCAGTTGCACAAACTGCGCATCCCAGTATTCAAATTGCTGGTTATACTGGCGGCTTTGCTTTAATAGCGCATTACGTTGTTTAAGCACCCGACTAAACTGCAGCCAGACGGCAAAAAAATGTTGTTCCACGTGGAACACACCCATATCAAAAAACTGCCGCCGCTCCTTAGGTCCGCCAAAAAACAACTTAAAACTGTCCGGCGTTAACAACTGCACCGGCAACAACTCAGCAATATCCGCCAGACGACACTGGGCAGAGCCATTTAAGCGCAGCTGTAAATCGGCAGTCCGTTCTCGCTGAATGCCAATACTATGTACTTGCTCCGCACTACTGACTTTGGCATGCAATACAAAGGCCGGCTCATCATGCTGAATTAAGCGCTGATGGCGGCTGGTGCGAAAAGAGCGGCCATGTGCCAGATAATAAATCGCTTCCAGCAAGCTGGTTTTACCGCTGCCGTTTTCACCAACCAACAGGTTAAATTGTGGATGTGGCTGCAAACTGAGTTCCGCAAAATTGCGAAATTGTTGCGCCTGCAGCAATAGCAGCGACATAACGGAATAAAATCAGAGACGCATCGGCATCACAACATAGGCCGCGCCATTGTTGCCGACCCCTTCGATCAGGGCGCTGGAATTCGCATCATTCAGATGCAAGATCACCAAATCGGTCGCCAGAGTATTTAATACATCCAGCAAATAGCCGACGTTAAAGCCTATCTCGAGAGTGTCGCCCTGATACTCAACTTCAATCACTTCTTCCGCTTGCTCATGCTCAGGGTTATTAGCAACGATCTGGACTTCGTGATTACTGAGCGTAAAACGCACGCCACGATACTTTTCATTCGATAAAATGGACGCCCGGATACAGGCATCCTTTAACACCGCACGATGCGCAGTCACCAGCTTAGTGCTGTTACGTGGCAAGACGCGGCGGTAGTCCGGGAAGCGGCCATCAATCAGCTTACTGCTAAAACTAAAGCTGCTGTCGGTTAAACGGATATGATTCTGCCCTAAACTAAGGCTGACTTGCTGCTCGTCATTGGCCAGCAAGCGCATAATCTCCAACACACCTTTGCGTGGAATAATAATTTGCTTCTGTTGCCCGCTAACAGCAGGTAACGCCAGCGTGCTCATCGCCAGTCGGTGACCATCAGTGGCCACTGCCGTTAAGGTGCCGTTGTCGACTTCAAACAACAAACCATTTAAATAATAACGCACGTCCTGATTCGCCATCGAGAACGCGGTGTCTTCTAATAACTTACGCAGTTGCTGCCGGCTGAGGTTAATCTCAACTTCGCCTTGCCAACTCTCTAAATTCGGGTACTCGGCAGCACTCAGGGTCGACAAGGTAAACTTACTTTTACCACTGGTCAGAACACAATTCTCGCCTTGTACCGCGACCTGAATATCACTTTGCTCCGGCAAGCTGCGACAAATATCCAGCAGTTTTTTTGCCGGCACGGTAATCCGGCCCGGACTTTGGATCTGTAGCTGCTCGGTGCTGGCCACCAGCTCGACTTCCAGATCGGTTCCGGTCAGCGACAAAGTATCAGCCGTAACGTCCAGCAGCACATTGGATAAGATCGGCAGGTTATGCCGCCGCTCAATGGCACCAGAGACCATTTGTAATGGTTTAAGTAAAGCGTCACGGTTGATCAGAAATTGCATAACAACACCCTGTTAAGAGGACAAAGTACGAATTAAATTTTGGAAATCTTCTTTAATTTCATGAGTTTCTTCTTTCAAAGACTCAATCTTGCGGCAAGCATGTAATACCGTAGTATGGTCACGGCCACCAAAGGCATCGCCAATTTCCGGTAAGCTATGGTTAGTCAGCTCTTTCGCCAACGCCATCGCCATTTGCCGCGGCCGAGCAACCGAGCGGGAACGGCGCTTGGATAATAAATCCGCCACCCGGATTTTATAATACTCGGCTACCGTTTTCTGAATATTTTCAATGGTGACCAGTTTGTCCTGCAATGCCAGCAAATCACGCAGCGCTTCGCGCACAAAATCAATGGTAATGGGCCGGCCGGTAAAGTTGGCATTGGCTATCACCCGGTTTAAGGCGCCTTCCAATTCCCTAACATTGGAACGAAGCCGTTTCGCGACAAAGAACGCCACTTCTTCCGGCAAGCGGATCTGGTTTTCCTGCGCTTTTCGCATCAGGATCGCGACCCGGGTTTCCAGCTCTGGCGGCTCGATCGCAATCGTCAAACCCCAGCCAAAACGGGATTTCAGCCGATCTTCCACCCCGTCGATCTCTTTTGGATAACGATCGCTGGTCAGAATGATCTGCTGATTACCTTCTAGCAGGGCATTAAAGGTATGGAAGAATTCTTCCTGCGAGCGCTCTTTATTGGCAAAAAACTGGATATCGTCAATCAGTAAGGCATCAACCGAGCGATAGTAACGCTTAAATTCTTCGATAGCGTTATTCTGCAGCGCTTTCACCATATCCTGCACAAAGCGCTCAGAATGCATATAGATCACCTTGGCATCAGGCTTTTTCGCCAGAATACCGTTACCTACCGCATGTAATAAGTGGGTCTTACCCAAACCAGTACCGCCATAAATAAACAGCGGGTTATAGGCTGTACCGGGATTATCTGCCACCTGCGACGCAGCGGCCCGTGCCAGCTGGTTCGACTTACCTTCAACGAAGTTGGCAAAAGTATAGTTAGTGCGCACATTAGAGCGCACTATGCTTTTCGGGGCGGGTTCAGGCACCTCTGGCTCAGCAACCGGCGTTTCGGCTACTACTTTCTGTAGAGCCGGGCCAGGCGCGGTGACTTTATGCTGTTGATTGCTGCTGCCAACATCGAAGCGTAGCCGCGGTGCATTATCACCGCAATAATCGCGGATCAGCTCCAGGATCCGGTTCAGGTACTTTTCCCGAACCCAATCCAGCACAAAACGGTTAGGTGCGTAAAGGGTCAGCGCATCAGCTGAACTGTCGGCCTGTAGTGGGCGGATCCACATACTAAAGTGCTGCGCGGGTAGCTCTGCCTGCAATGCCTGCAAACAATTTTGCCAAACGGACTGGTACACCGTCTCTCCTGAAGCCTGAATTATGATTAATGATATAGGCTGGTGTAAAACGCCAAAACCGCATTATCGTACTATCTTATCCACAACTGCAATATTGACTTTTTAAAAAAAGCCGCGAGAAAAAGAAAACAAACTTAAACAACTGTATTTTATAAATTTATTAGCCTTATTCTATTTCAGAATAGATCGCATAGACAGCTGTGATTTCTGGTTAAAAACAAAAGTAACTCACAATTTGTTCTATTTAACGACAGCAGCCTGTGGAAAACTTTGGATCGCCAAGGATCTATCAGCCGAAGATCGGATATTTAACTGAGGATCGCATTGACTTTCACCACCGAACTACTTAAAATTCGCGCTCATTTTTGTCAGCTGCGTTTTGGTGTATTTGCTAAAACACAGGTAACCTTAGTAAATATTTCGACCGGACGGATGAAATTATGAGTAAAAGAACGTTTCAACCAAGCGTGTTAAAACGCAAGCGCAACCACGGTTTCCGTGCCCGTATGGCCACTAAAAATGGTCGTCAGGTATTAGCACGTCGTCGTGCTAAAGGCCGCAAACGTTTAACTGCCTAAGCTGGCGGTTAAACGCTGCGTGGTCAGCTACAAATTCGGCCGGGAGTTAAGACTGTTAACTCCCAGTCAGTTTGATAATGTCTTCCAGAACCCATTTCGGGTTGCTTCTCCCCTGTTTACCATCCTTGCTAAGCCAAATCAGTTAACGCAGCCGCGAATTGGCCTTACTATCGCTAAAAAACGTGTTAAATTAGCCGTACAGCGCAACCGTATCAAACGTTGTGTGCGGAATAGCTTTCGTTTGCATCAGCACCAGCTTCCTGCTGTTGATCTGGTACTCATGGTAAAGGGGGATATCAGTAACACCCCGAATGATGAATTACTAAAACAACTGGAACGGCTATGGCAGAAGATCGCTCGCCAATACACCGCTTTGTCATCTGGTTAATGCTGGGTTTAGTGCGTGGCTATCAGTTAGTGATCAGCCCGTTACTGGGGCCACGCTGTCGTTTTCACCCCACCTGTTCGCACTATGCGATCGAGGCGATTCAACGCTTTGGTGCCGTGAAAGGGGCTTGGTTAGCCGGTAAACGCATATTAAAATGCCATCCGCTTCACCCGGGCGGTGAAGATCCCGTTCCTGATAAGCATAATGAGAAAAGCTAACACATGGATTCACAACGCAGTTTTCTAATAATTGCCCTGGCAATCGTCAGTTTTTTCCTCTGGCAGGAATGGCAAAAAGATTATGGCCCTAAACCGGCTGTCCCGCAGGTACAACAGCAGCAACAAGCCGCCGCTGACAGCAGTTCTGCGTCGTTATTTGTTGATAGCAACGAAGGACCACGCCAGACCGTGCAACCGGAAGCCACTGCCCGTCGGGTGAAAGTGCGTACCGACGTGCTGGAGCTGGAAATCGACACCCGTGGCGGCGATATTGTGGGCCTGACTTTACCACAATATGCCCTGACTAAAGGCAGCGCAGAACCTTACGTGTTAATGCGCCAGCTTGGTGGCTTTGAATATGTGGCCCAATCTGGTTTAACCGCCCGTGATGGTCCGGATCGTAGCGGTAGCCGCGCCCTGTACCGTACTGATGCCACTGAGTTTACCTTAAGCGGTGATACCCTGGTGGTGCCTTTATATCTGGACCACAATGGCCTGCAAATTGAAAAACGCTTTATTTTTACCGCTGGCCGTTATGATGTCCGGGTAGAATATTTGCTGGTCAACAACAGCAATGAAGTGAAAACGGTACAACCTTACCAACACCTGCTGCAAAACATCGATAACGGTGAAAGCAGCAGCATGTTTATGCCGATATACCGCGGCGCCGCCTATGGCAGCAGCAGCGAGCGCTACAAAAAGTATGATTTCAGCGATATGCAAAAGACCAACCTGGCAATTAGCACCCAGGGTGGTTGGGTTGCCATGCTGGAACACTATTTCGTTTCTGCCTGGATCCCCGATGCCAATAGCAATAACCAGCTATACAGCCTGGTGCATGGTGGCAACAAGGGTGTGATTGGTGCCCGCGGTGAAGCCGTGGATATCGATCCGGGTCAAACTCTGACCCTTAGCGCCGTATTCTATGCCGGCCCGAAAGATCAGGATAATCTGGCACAGCTGGCGAATGGTCTGGATCTGACCGTCGACTACGGTTTCCTGTGGTTTATTTCACAACCACTGTTCTGGTTACTGACCTTTATTCAGGGCTTTGTTGGCAACTGGGGTGTCGCCATTATCATCATCACCCTGATTGTGAAGGGCCTGATGTATCCGCTGACCAAGATCCAATACGAGTCCATGGCCAAGATGCGCAACCTGAAGCCGAAGATTGAAGAGCTGCAGGCGCGCTACAAAGATGATCGCCAGAAGATGGGCCCGGCGATGATGGAACTGTATCGCAAAGAAAAAGTAAACCCGATGGGCGGTTGCTTACCGATGCTGATCCAGATGCCAATTTTCCTGGCGTTATACTGGGTATTTGTCGAGAGTGTCGAGTTACGTCACGCCCCCTTTATGCTGTGGATCACTGACCTGTCGGCAAAAGACCCACTGTATGTGTTGCCGGTACTCTTTGGTATCAGTATGTTCCTGATGCAAAAGCTGACGCCGATGCAGGTAACAGACCCGCTGCAACAGAAGCTGATGATGTGGATGCCGGTAGCGTTCTCAATCTTCTTCTTCTGGTTCCCAAGTGGTCTGGTACTGTACTGGTTAGTCAGTAACCTGATTTCGCTGGCTCAGATGCTGTATATCTATAAAGGTATGGAAAAGAAAGGCATACATACCCGTAAAGCCTAATACGCTATTTACTGTCAATAAATAGCCACCACTAAGCCTGTTTGCCTCGCGCAGCAGGCTTTTTGCTTAACAGCTTTTATTACATTGAGGTTAGTATGTTTAATACCGATACCATCGCCGCTTTAGCTACTGCCCCCGGTCGCGCCGGTGTTGGAATTATTCGTATCTCAGGCCCTGCCACCAAGGCTGTGGCAAACGCCATACTACACAAGCTACCAAAATCGCGCTATGCCGAATACCTGCCCTTTTATGCCGCTAACAAGCAAATTTTGGATCAAGGTATCGCCCTGTACTTTCCTGGCCCAAACTCTTTTACCGGCGAAGATGTTCTTGAACTACAAGGCCACGGTGGGCCAGTACTCTTGGATATGCTGCTAAAGCAAGTATTAGCCCAACCGAATGTGCGTATTGCCCGTCCCGGTGAATTTTCAGAACGCGCATTTTTAAACGATAAACTCGACCTAGCACAAGCCGAAGCCATAGCCGATCTGATTGACGCCAGCAGCGAGCAGGCCGCACGCAGCGCCATGCAATCGTTACAGGGTGAGTTTTCCAAGCGCATTCATCAGCTGGTCGAGAAAGTGATTCACCTGCGGATGTATGTCGAAGCCGCCATTGACTTCCCGGATGAAGAAATCGATTTCTTGTCTGATGGCAAGGTTGCCGCCGATCTGGCCGAGATTATCGACGATTTGGCACAGGTCAGAAAACAAGCCACCCAGGGCAGTATTCTGCGCGAAGGAATGAAGGTGGTCATCGCCGGGCGACCGAATGCCGGTAAATCCAGCTTACTGAATGCCCTCGCCGGCCGCGAAGCTGCCATTGTTACTGAGATTGCCGGTACCACCCGCGATGTACTGCGCGAACATATTCATATCGACGGTATGCCACTGCATATTATCGATACCGCCGGCTTGCGTGATACCGAGGATCAGGTAGAGCAAATCGGCATTGCCCGCGCCTGGCAGGAAATTGCCAAGGCAGATCGGGTACTGTTTATGGTCGACAGCACCACCACTGCTGATACCGATCCCCATGCTATCTGGCCGGAGTTTATCGATCGCCTGCCGCCAGGCTTAGGCATTACCGTGATCCGCAATAAGGCCGATCTGACCGGCGAAAGTCTGCAACCGGACGAACTGGCCGCCGTACCTGTCTATCCGCTATCCGCGAAAACCGGTGCCGGTATTGATGCGCTGCGTGAACATCTGAAACGTTGTATTGGCTTTGATGCCAGTACCGAAGGCAGCTTTCTGGCCCGCCGTCGCCATTTAGATGCGCTGGACCGCGCCGCTGAGCATCTGGCAATAGGCCAGGAGCAACTGCATAGCTTTATCGCCGGCGAAATTCTGGCCGAAGAGCTGCGGCTAAGCCAACAGCACCTGAATGAAATTACCGGCGAATTTAGTTCAGATGATTTACTGGGTAGAATTTTTTCCAGTTTTTGTATCGGAAAATAGTGAGGTAAAACAAAGGAAAGAATCATCCAACAAAAGGAAATATTTCTAATATATTCATATATTTAAACTTAAAAATCTCTTTCCTTACTTTCCTATAGTTGCTAAAAGTGGGCCTTAGATGGCCCACCACTTGTGTTTGTGTGGGCCACCAGTGGCCCACTACACAGGAGTAACATATGAAGTTATCAATTGAGAAAAAACCAGCAGATCGTGCCGGTCGTCAACAACTGCTATTAACCCGTAACTATGGTTCCTATACCGACGAATCAGGTAAGCGCATTAAAAAGCGCAAGCGCCAATCCTTAGACCTGTTCATCTATGCCACACCCAAAGATAAGGCTCAGCGAGATTACAATAAAAAGACTTTGGAACTCGCAGAGCGTATTCAGGCTCAGGCAATTGTTGACCTAGCTAATAACAAGTATCACTTTGAAGACGAAGCCAAACAACAACAAAGCTTCATCGACTATATGCAGCAAATTATCGAGGAAAAAAGGAAAACTGATGGCAAATCCAACGTATCCATTTGGGAGTCAGTTCTGATTCATTTACAGCGCTTTTCCGATGGCCACCAATTGTCCTTTGCCAACTTTGATACAACATTGCTACAAGACTTCCGAATTTACCTGACAACAACAGCTGTTACTAAATCTGGTAAAAAACTATCTTCCAATACAGCATCTACGTACTTTAACAAAGTAAGAGCGGCGCTAAACCAAGCATTTCACGAGGGGATCATTCGCCGAAACCCTGTTAATGAAGTTAAAACTATTAAGCCAGAGCAAAATAAACGGCAGTACTTACTTGAGGATGAACTGAGAGCCGCTTATCAGGCTGATTGCCGCTACGACGTACTAAAACGCGCTTTTCTCTTTGGGTGTACTACAGGCCTTCGCTGGAGCGATATCCACAAACTAAAATGGCAGGATGTCTTTATAAGTGATGGCGTGAACAGGATCACATTCAACCACAAGAAAAACAGAAAACTTCAATATTTGGATCTGCCGAAAGACGCCATTAAACTCATGGGTGAACCGGAAGCACCTGAGACAAGGGTATTCAAGGGGCTTAAATACTCAACGTATACAAACGTCGCAATTCTGCAGTGGATGCTTCGTGCAGGAATCACCAAGCATATTACTTTTCACTGTGCCCGCCATACCTTTGCAGTAAGACTACTAACTAACGGCGCTGATATCTATACCGTATCAAAACTCCTCGGCCATTCCGAGCTTAAAACGACTCAGATATATGCCGACATTATTGAAAGCAAACGCAAAGAGGCAATGGAATCGTTACCGAGCCTGTGGCTTTAACAATTAAATTGGGAAAATAGGGAAACAGGGAAAGATTTTAAGTATCAGTTGTTTAAGATATTTATATCTGTCTCCCCTTCCCATTGTTTGGTTTAAGCTACCACACAAAAATTTGATTTCAGCGTTGAAGTAACCAGACACAGCTTGTTGTTGCGGGTTATCCAGAACTGATGCTTTTCACCTGATTTAACTAAGTAACACCGGTCTGTGGTTAGTACCTGAGTTAACAGTACCTGACTAACAGGTTCTTCACTCCTGACTATTTGGTCAAAACTTGTCTTTTTAGCTCTTTTAATAAACTCAGATTTTGTCATGTTAGCCCCTTATGGATATGTGGTTGGTGAGCCTTTAGGCGCTTGCCGCCTACAGGCCCGCCATACCACATGGCCAACATGCACTACGCAGAGAAAAGCCAGTCAAGCTATAAATCGCCCGCAGGGTTGCGCAGCAAGGGGGCCCCACCACGTGGGGTTCCGATTTATGGCTTTACTGGATTTGAACGAAGTGGTTTGGGGATTATTGACTTACATACTAAAGCTAATGAGTAGCATTTTGACGAAGCAGGGTTGTTTTAACGTCTAACTTCAAGCTTTAGACTAGGATCAGTCTCTACTTCATCGACAATCTGGTTATAACGATCCACCAAGTCGTTTACCGCGACCCTTCGTCCTTCAGAGGCAAACTTTCCTATTTCGTAAAGATTCAATGCTACAAATTGCTCAACTTCAAACACATCAATACGCTCCCCTAAACCAGCATTCTCAGCTAGAACCTCAGCCGCTGACAATCCCCGTTGATTAGTCACTATGATTGGTCTATAACCATCATCTAGATTGTCTTTACAGCGCCTAATAACAGCTTCACCAGGAGCAGTTGTTACATGTATAGCAACATCGCCAATTAAAAAATCACCAACTCTACCCGACTGAGCATCTGAAGTTGAAAAACTATTATGCTCAAACATACCAGCTCCAAGTGCACAATCTAATTTTGCGCCAACAAAATGCTGAAGTACGGCACCAGCATATTGCATCCCGGGGCTATTCTTCTGGCGTTCTTCAGCTTGTGCTATCACATCTCGTACTAAAGTCCGAAGGCTTCTAGAGGAATCAAGTCTGATTTTAAAAGGCTTTCCCGCGAAAAACTCATGAACTCGCTCAACCCAAAATAGTTCAATAGATTGTAGTTCCTCATTCGTCAAGCCATTGAGTGAGTTAAGAAAATCAATATAATCTCTCATATTACCAATGCTACCACGGCTGGTCCGCCCACCCTCTGCAGCTAATACACGCTCGATTCCATGCCTTTTCAAAATACTTTGGACAGCAGACTTTCCGAGCCCTAAAACTTGGCCGCCTTTTTCTGTAAGCAATGAGTCTGGATTGAGAGGTATCCCCAGCTTCTTTGCATGCTGTGTGACAACCAACGCCACGCTGAGAGGGCCTTTTTGCCTAAACTTTTTTTTCTTACAGAAATCAAATAGTTTTTCTTTTAAATCCATAACTTTATGCTGCTCTGTCTGTCGTACTCAAACGAGATGGAACTAATTTTTCAACGATATGCTCAGCTAAAAACCTTACTACTGGAACCGCTACTCCATCACCAGCAAGATGATATGCGTCATTATATTTTTCAGGAAGACAATAATCATCACTGAGCCCCATTAATCTTGCAGCTTCTCTTGGTGAAAGCAATCTAGTTCTTATGTTTTCGCCTTCAACTACCATAATTAGTTGCCGGCTTGATCCACCACTTGGCGTTCTCAGGCAACCAGCTATTTCATCAAACCGAACTTCTGCCCGTTGAACCCTACCACCGTATCCATCAGGTCTAGTACGTTTGTATATTGTTCCTACTTTAAGTACTCCCAAATCCTGAACTCTTCGTACTTTTTCACGATGCAAATTATTCATCATCCCGAGAATTTTTTCTGTTTCTATTCGGGAGTGCCAGCTAACGTTATTTGGATTTTCTTCGATCAAGTCTGAGAAGTTGATTTCTCTCAATGGTGGATTTGGTAAATTCCACCAAATCCATTGAGATTTAATAGGTGAAGGAACTTTTTCATATGCCTTTATCAAGGCTGGAGAATGCCAAGCTGGGTTGGGGTTTTGCATGGTTAGGTCAGGAGCAATGTTAACTTTTTGTTCTACCCCTATAATGAAGAGCCTAGGCCTAGACTGCGGTACAAAATGAACAGCATCAATAACTAAAGCACCAAATTTGTAGCCTGCGCTGCTCAGAGCGCTACATATTTCAGAAAAATCTTTTCCATCATGAGAGGTTAGTGCTCCACAAACATTTTCTAATACAACTACTTTCGGTGCTCTTCCTTCATCTTTTAGAGACAGCATAAGATTCCAAAATGGCCAGAAAGTGCCTGAGCGCTCCCCCTTTAATCCAGCTCCGGCACCAGCTAATGAAAGGTCCTGACAAGGAAACGAAGCCCAAGCAACGTCCGCATTTGACGGTAAGTCTTCAGTAGTCAATTTTGCCACATCACTACAAACCATATCGGCACTTCCCCAGTTTGATACATAACTACTAGCTTTTTTGGGGTCAAAATCATTGGCAAAAAGGCAGTCCCATTTATCACCAAATCCGGCCCTAGCCATTCCTCCTCCGGCAAAAAACTCATAGAAAGTGCGCATTATTCTTCACTCCTAATTTGACTATTCTTTTCACGCTCCAACTTCTCAATTACTGCTTCTGCAATCCAAGTGTTCCTAGATATCTTCCCTGGCCTGACAGCTCTCAATCGATCAATCGCCTCAAAAAGTTCCTTAGCTAATCGCAAACTAATTCGACCTTCTTCACACAGTTTATTCATACAACACCCAATAAATGGCGCCAATTTGGCGCCATTATGCCCCCATCGTTTTAACAAAGCAAATTTAAAAACCATTAATACTGATCATATATACAGTATATCAATAACTGATAGAAAGTTAAAAAATTGAGGAGATTTTTATATGTTCACTGGTCTGAGTCGTCCCTACTGCCAAGGTAGGGACGACTCGGAGAGTCGCTACGCAAGGCCATTGCTCATGATGCCTTGCAACAGAATCTGCTGTTAAAAATGCTGGGGCCATATCAGGGATACAAATTTTTTGTTGAAATACCTGATCGATGTGTTATCTTTTGCTCGTAAACCGCTCGCTAAGAGCAAAAGTAAAAAGGGCGCATTATCTGCTGCCCACAACACGCTTCCGAGGCGCTACGTTCGTAGCAACGGGTCTAAAAGACCAAACCCCAATGTAATCAAAACCACCGTAGTCTGGTATTGCCTTCAACAGAAGCCAACCAGCTCAGCTTGTGTTGCTTTAGATCAGTCAGCCCTTGTGTCAATTCGACAACATACCCGGTTGCGACCGCGTATGTGGCTTTAAAACTCACCTTATTTGGCAGATGCCCCCTGATCTTTGGTTTTGATTTTCTCTCTTGCTGAAAAGCACTTTCAAATCCACCAAATAGAGGAAGAAGCATGAGCCAATTAGGTTATCGTTTAAATCAGATGGTCAATATTCATCATAAAGAAAGCAGTTACAGCACCCGAAATAGCCGAGGTAACATTTTGAATTTGGCAGCCAAACAACTTTTGGAAGGTGGCTTTAAATTGCGAGATCCAAGCGGCTTAAAAACAAAGCACGTTGATTACCTAGTATCAAAATGGCAACAAGACGGTATTGCCGACAAAACAATGAAAAACAGGCTGGCGGCAATTCGCTGGCTGGCAGATAAGATAGGCAAACGTAATATTGTTGCCCGAGATAATGATGATTATGGCATTGCCACGATTCGCAACAACCCTGTTGGCAAGTCTAAGCAGCTAGATAATGACAAGCATAGCAAAATCAAATGTGAATTTATTAAGCTTTCATTGCGTTTGCAGCAGGAGTTTGGTTTGCGTCGGGAAGAAGCTATTAAATTCAATGTTTCCTACGCTTGGCAAAATAATCATATCCGGATTAAAGGTTCGTGGGCTAAAGGAGGTAAGTACCGCGAGGTTAACATAACGACTCAGTCACAACTGAGTCTGCTAAAAGAGATCACTGCCATAACCAAATCCGCTTTAATACCAGCTACTTCCAATTATGTCCAACAACTCGGCTTATATGAACGCGAAACCGCCCGTGTCGGTCTAAACAAGAATCATGGTTTACGCCATCATTATGCTCGGCAACGTTACTTGGAGCTGACTGGCTGGCAGTGTCCAGCAAATGATGGACCTAAACGTAAGACGTTGAGTGCCGAACAGCATGCGATTGACACAGCAGCCAGATTACAGATTAGCAAAGACCTGGGACATGAGCGACTATCCATCACCTATACATACTTGGGCAGTTGAGCAATTACCAATTAGTTTTATCGACCTGAGAATTTGGCATGCCAAATTTTTAGCAACTTGCCTTCCAGTCCATAATAACACTCGCCAGTTCTTCCTCAATACAATAAAAATAGGCGGTTGGAACGCCCAGCACCTGGCTCAATGCAATAACGGTTTTGAAATCAGGGGAGTGAACACCACGCTCATACTGGTTCATTCTGGCTGAAGCAGCAAAACGATCCATACCGGCCAAAATACCCAGTTACTTCTGAGATAGCCCTTTTCGTTTTCTTGCCTGCTTTAACCGCTTGGGGAGCGGCGAACCATCGTTAGTATTCAATCTTAGTGTGAGACATTGGCTATTGAAAACTAAGATTGTCTTAGCTTTAATAGAAGCTGGATACTAAGGAATCCTTAGCAAATTTGGCATGCCAAATTTTTTGATGAATAGGAGACGGGAATGTGGGGTAAAGTTCTAAAAGTAACAGGCTTAGTAGCCGTTGGAGTCCTTGATATTATGCTATCGAGTGATGATAGTGACGATCAAGACCAGCTTGATATGCTTGACGATGGTATGGGTAATATTAATGCCGATGGTGAAAGTATGACCCGGCAAGAGGCTGAAGACAAACAAGCGCTTGGTGAGCTGTACGATACCTACTATTAAATTTGGCATGCTAAATTCCTTTTTTAGGTAAAAATTACTATTGGTAATTCTGGAGAATACATGAACACTGACGATCTTCATCAGATAGCAGAGTTAAGACCATTTATACCGGCCATTATCGAGTTACAAAACCGCATTTCTGGCATCGAAAAATACTGTGAACCACTTGGCTTTGAGCTGGCAGAATCTTATGAAACCGAAGAGCAACTGTTTCAAGATTTGTTCAGACAAAAAGCCTTTGCCTTCCAAGTTAGCAATGAGCGGGATGAGTGTTGGGATATTCTGATTGAAACATTCAGTCAGTTTGCGGCGCGCAGTGCAAACCTGGCTTTCGCCGCCAAATGTAATAGCCCCCAGCGCTTACAAGCTATTAGCCGCTGGCTACTTCTTCTCTGTGATTGGAATCAGACTGGCATTGTAAATACCACTAAACACTGACCATTTTCCTTAATTGATAACGAAAAAATTTGGCATGCCAAATTCTTGATTAAAAAACAAACTAAAATTCGCTTTAAAAATCAAAAAATCCGCGTTTTTACTAGCTTTAAAACCCTCCCGAAATCTCACCTACCTTTTCACTGCATTTATTTTCTTAGTCATGTAGTTTGATGAAAATTATGTAGTTTGATGAAATAAAGGAAGCAATCGGAACATGTTCGAGATATTAAGCAACGGGTTATTTATCAGTCAACAAGACGGTGAATCGAAATTTCTCTGTGGTCCGATCCGGGTACTGGGAATTACTCGCGATTCTGATAATCGCAGAAACTATGGTCTACTTATTGAGTGGATAAATCTGGATAACAAAACTATTCGTCAGGTTTTTCCACGCAAGCAAATAATCAATGAAAACGGCAGACAGCTGAAAGAAGTGCTTGTAGATACAGGTCTCGCAGTCTCAAACCGGGCTCGTACGTGGGAGCATATAATTACTTTCCTTAACCAATCCACCCCGAAAGCTCGTCTGATTAGTTCATCGCAGACTGGTTGGCTTAATCATAGTTTTATCACGCCAGATTGGTGTATTAGCAAAGAACATGAACCCGTTATTTATTCTGGCAGCCGCACGGAGTTGATGTCATCGAAAGGCTCACTTGAGAGCTGGCAAACCTCTGTTGCTCCACTGTGTTTGAACAATCCAATGCTAATTTTTAGCATTTGTTCCGGTTTAGCGGCTCCACTGCTTTACTGGCTGAATTGGCCAAGCTGCGGTGTTCACCTTTTTGGCAAATCAAAAATAGCAAAAACTACTGTGCTTAATCTGGCGGCCAGTCTGTATTCCAATCAAGACTACGTTTACAGCTGGAGATCTACAGCTAATGGCTTAGAGATAATTGCGTCAACTCACAATGATATGCTGCTTTGCCTTGATGAACTGCATCAGGTGAATGCTGAAGATGTCGATCAATCAATCTATATGCTTGCAAATGGTATGTCGAAAATCCGCAGTAACCAGGACGGTTCACTTGGTGAAAAGCGCAAGTGGCGACTTTTGTATCTCAGTACTGGTGAAGTTGGCTTGGAGGAAAAACTTTCAACTATTCAGAAAAATGTTAAAGCTGGACAAGAGATACGCTTTTTGGAAGTGCCGGCAACCAGAAAGTTTGGCATCTATGACGATCTTCATGGTTGCGGCTCTATCCATGAGTTCTCCCAGGCCATTTGGAATGGTATCAACCTTAATCACGGTTCCGTATTCAAAGCTTGGATCGAATATCTCAGCATGACAGAAAATCTGCCATCAATTTTGAGCAACGAGATAACCGAAATGCTAAATCATTGGCGACAAGCCGGAGACGGTAACCAAGTCACAGAAGCAGCGAAAAGATTTGCCTTACATGCTGTAGCGGGCGAACTGGCAATCTCTGCAGGTTTACTTCCTTGGCCAACAGGCACCGCAGAGAATGCCGCAAAAATTGCTTTTGAATCATGGTTGGATACTAGGGGCAGCAATGTAGATTCAGAAGATGAGAAGCTCAAAAAAAATCTGCCATTAGCATTAAAACTTTGGCGCAGAAAACTGCTACCTGAAGGCAAACCTCTGCAAGATAACTATGGCTACATCATAAAAGAGAGGAATACTCAGGCTTGGTACCTGACACGAGATGCTTATAAGGCAGGGCTTAATCTCGAATTCAAAGACCACTTTTCGCAATCCGTACAATACATGGTTAATCAGGGTTGGATGGAAACTAGTGAAGGTCGTGGCACCTTCAAGCGAGTTATTTCCGGTGGCCCAGCAGGAGGCCGATATTTCAAAATACTGCCCAATAAAATAGTCAGAGACTTAGCTCTTGACGAGATGCTTTCCCAACCAATATTCCCAAATTATGAGCATGATTAATAAGGGGTTTCCCTTATTCCCAGTTTCCCACGAGATTAAAAGGAACCCGACAATGACAGAAAAAAATGAACATTCTGCTTTACGTGATAACACCCAACGAAATAAACCAAACGCTGCTGCGGAGGTAATGATGTACGGTAATTTAAATAACAAAGCAGTTTTAAATGTGGCTGAATGTTCAGCTTTCACAGGGCTGAGCGTTAGCTATATCTACAAGCTTACGCATACCGGTAAAATTCCGCACTCTAAGCCAAACGGTAAGCTGGTATTTTTTGACCGGAAAAAAGTTGAAGAATGGCTACTTAGTAACCCTGTTGAAACTGAAGCTGACAGAACTCATTTCGTCGCACAGAAAGTCAATTCGTTAAAGCTAAGAACATGATGGCATCCCGGGCAGATTATTAGATTGCTTCAAATAAATCTGCCCGGTCAGCAATTTGGTATCTAAAATCTACAATTTTACCTTAGTCGTCATTGGTTAGTAATGAACAGGTATGAACTGTAGCGCCTCAATATCTAATTATTAAACGTTACCAAAACACAATTCATAAAATATCTGAATAGACTTCGTATGTGAAAAATACTTGTTTTGGGTAATTAAATCATTGTTTTTTTCTCTACACATAGTAGTGTGGTAATAAAAGCACATGAATTTGATGAATATTTTCTATCCGCGAGAGAGACAGGGATGTTTTAAGACGTCATTAATATGGGAGCATAGCAAATAATGACAACGGTCAATAATCAGATACTTAGCGCTAACCAAGCGATCTGCCAAAACATAGCACTTCTTGTTGACCAACGAAAACTACTCTCGCAAAACGTGCTTTCTCAACTACGAAATCTAGTTGAGGGAATAGCAGTCCATCTTCACACGGGTTCATCAGACACTGAATTTAATTATGAAGTCATCGGGCCTGCTCTAGAATTCATAAGAGGCAGAGGAAAATTAAACTTTCTCAGTAGATTTCACAAATTAATTCAGAAAAGCGCTTCTCACTATACCTATGACGGAGATAACTCAGAACGACTTATGCTTAAATACTATGAGTATTTGCACCGTGTCCGCAGTCTACTAAGTGATGAAATTGGTCTTGATGTTCTTACAAACCTAGAAGCCTTCCCCTTAGATCTTGATCCATCATTAAGGGAATACCATGAAAAAATAGCTGAGAGAATTGGAACGTATCAATTTAAAAATGAGGGTAAAATCTCTCCAGAACGTTACTACATACACAAAACTCGCCCTTTTTTTTGCAATGGTCAAATTTTTTATGAAGTAACCTTCTATCGCGCTATAAACAAAGTGAATAAGTTTGACCGAATTATAGCCTTCACCAGTATTGATATCATTGATAACCACGCAGCTATGTTGGAGTTGCAACGGGACTCGATTCAAGTAATTGGTCAAACAATGCCGATAACCATCATCCGGTCTTGGGAAGTTTCTATTCGACCTTGTGAATTTGACAATTTTGCACGCCTTTTGGGTGTTTCTCTGAAAACCAGGACAAACTCAACAGAGTATCACCACTTAATGCACTGCCTAACAAATGGAGTGGATAGCCTTCTTGATGTTGTTACTATGTCTGATAAAGGTTACCAAGCAGTAAGAGCGGCTGCGACTTTTAATCTTTCAAGCCCACAGATTTTCAAAGTTTTGGATGAGGCTCGTCGAATAATTAGATCACGTTGCCCTGGCCACAATGTCCTTCGTTATCTAATGCTTAATATGAATAACCAAATCCTCAAATCCCAATATTGGAGTGATAATTGTAAGCGACTATCCAACCTGAAACTGAAGTATGGATGCGTGCCTTTTGACGATATGCCTTTTTGCACATCACTTCCGGGGCACAATCCACGATTCTGGGATCTAGTTGAAAGCTTAGATGCCACAGAACGGAAGCACGAACTTCTTGCTCGGTTTGTCAAGAATAACGTAGAACGTGATGGCATACTTTATACACCAGTTGAAGATCTTAAAGACTTTGGAGATGTTAAAAACCTAGTTCTAATATACAACAACAAAATATATTACAAGCACGCTCATCGTCACCTCATGCTTGATAAGGGACATGTCTTCGTCACCGGATATGAAAATGAGACAGTATCGATCATTGAATCGCTTCAAAAAAGCGCTGGTTCAGGAATAGCAGGTTATAAACAAGCTGTCGAACGTTGGCTAAGTGAGGCTCCTCGCGGTATTGATGATAATGTGAAAGCAGAAGCGCTTAAACAGCTATTTGTTCAGTCTTGTGTGGCGCTTATTTATGGTGCTGCGGGAACAGGAAAGTCGACGATGTTAGATCACATAGCGCGCCACTTTAATGATAAAGAAAAATTATTCCTTGCGCATACAAATCCTGCAATCGACAATTTACAACGCAAAATAACTGCACAAAGCTCAGAGTTTCGTACAATTCGTAGCCATACGTCCAGAAAAGCAAACCCTAAACAGTACGATCTACTCATAATTGACGAATGTAGTACGGTAAGTAATGCTGACCTGCTAAAAGTCTTAGAAAACACTTCGTTTAAACTACTTGTTCTCGTAGGTGATGTTTACCAAATTGAGTCCATTCAATTTGGTAACTGGTTTGGAGTCATTCGTTCATTTATTAAAAAAGACTCTGTGTTTGAATTGATGACCCCCTTTAGAACTCAAAATAAAGCTCTTTTAGATTTTTGGAGCAAAGTTAGGAATACAGAAGATGATATCGCAGAGTTCATAGTTAGAAACGGGTACTCGACGTTACTAAATAATTCACTTTTTGAAATGCAAGCACAGGACGAGATAATACTATGCCTCAATTATGATGGTCTCTATGGAATAAATAACATCAACCGTTTTCTACAAAGCAGTAATCCAGGCAAAGCGAGTACATGGCGCGAGTCTACATATAAAGTAGGCGACCCAATACTGTTTTCCGATACCGAACGGTTTAGGCCTGTTATCTATAATAACCTTAAAGGGTGGATTACGGGCATCGCTCAAGCTCCTGGTTGGATTCAATTTGACGTACTACTTGATCGACCGTTAAGTGAATTCGATGTTTTTGGAAACGATGAGCTAAAGTGGATAGCTGAATCCACAGTACAGTTTACTGTATATGACCTGCCCGGAAGTAGTGATGAAGATGACGACTCTTTGAACACCACAGTTCCATTTCAAGTAGCGTATGCAGTGTCTATACATAAAGCCCAGGGTCTTGAGTATGACTCGGTAAAAATTGTCATCACAGACGCAAATGAAGATGATATATCACACAGTATTTTCTACACAGCTGTGACTCGTACGAGAGAGCGGTTAAAAATATTCTGGACGCCTGAAACCCAACAAAACGTCCTTAAAAAGCTATCTCGCAACGCAAATACAAAGGATGTTTACCTAATTAAAAATCGCCGAAACCTTATTCCGGTTAGTTAACAGTGAGTTGAAAAAAACTGACTTACAGAATTACAAAACAATTGAAAAGCAAAGCGCGTGAACAGAACCTTCCTTTAACGTTCCGCTCCACCGCTTAACTAAACTACAATTCGAGCGAGATGAATAACCCTATTTTCCTTTATTTGACTTGCATGATATATTTTAATGCGAAAACGGCCCACGAATAAACCACCAAGAACGCTTCAAACCATTGTTTTTATTTTATTTTTCACTTTCTGCATCGGGAAATAGCGCGGTCAATAGCATTAAGCCACTACTGCAGCTGCGCTAAGGTCTGATCGGTGCGTTTTAACCAGTAAAGCAAGAGTGCGGCCAGTGCAACAAAGCCGGCCGCCAGCAGCAAGCCGGGTTGATAGGAACCGGTGGCTTTGGCCAGAACGCCGGTAATGGCCGGTGCAATCACCTGGGCTAAGCCATAGGCCAGCGTTAATTTTCCCATTAACCGCGCGGGCTTGGTCGGGTATAAACGCCCGGCCATGGTCAGTACTAAGCTGACGACCCCGATAAAGGTCGCACCAAAGAGCGCAGTACTCAACAGTACTAGCCAAAGTCCGGGCACGGTCAGCGGCAAAGCGATAGCAAGGGTTTGTAATAGCAGCGCCAGAATAATTGCATTCAAAAAACCGAGACCTCTGGCCAGCAAATCCCATATTAATACCGCCGGCGCCGCCGCCAAGCCCAGCAGCACAAAAGCCAGATTGCCGCTGCCCGTGAGTCCCGGCAGCCGTTCAACGATAGTAACAATAAAGGTTGCAGTGACGACATAGCCGTAGCCGGCACCAAAATAACTGAATAACATTAGTCGGATAAAACGACTGCCCGGCTCAGGCTGCATAGCGGTCTGTTGCTGGCTGGTACTGGTTATAACCGGCAGTGGTAACCAGCGCCAGGCCGGTACCGCCAGCGCAACGCCGAGTAAGGCGAATAAATACCACTGCTGCCGCCAGTCAAAATCCAGCTTGAGCATCAGCTCAACCGCCAGTGCAGCAAGAGCAATCCCCAGCCCCAGCCCGGCAAAATGAACCCCAAGCTCGGCCCTTAGCTTGTGCTGCAGTAACCAGTGCAGGATTAACCCGGAAGCGATCAGCATCGAGCCGGCACTGCTAAGCCCGGCCAGATAGCGCCAGAATGCCCAGAGCAAGATATTTTCGGTCAGCGCCATACCAAGGGTGCTGATAATCGCTAACAGCAAACCAAAGCGATACAGGCGGTCTTTTAGTGCCAGCGAGTTCAAGCTAGCCGCCAGTAAGGCACCGCTCATATAACCAAGGTAATTTACCGCGGCCAGATAACCACCACTGGCATCATCCAGCATACTTTGTTGCTGCATCAATGGCAGTAAAGGGGTATAGGCGAAACGCGCCACTCCGAGACAGAGTAACTGACTGAAAAAGCCGGCCAGCAGAACTTTCAGGCGTAATGACAGCAAGAGGAAGTCGCTAAGATCCTGGTAAACAGGATCTTAGCTTAGGCGATCCAAGATCCGCTGGCTATGCGGCGATAGTCTTAATGCGGAATCGAATTAACGGGCATAAGTCGCGGTAAGGGTCGCTTTCGCCAATGCCATCGCATTTAGCATAAAGCCGACCACCGCTGCACTGGCGCCATCCGGTGCGGGTAAGGTTTCTTCCGGTAAGGCCCAGACCGTAAATTGATAGCGATGCATACCATGACCTTCCGGTGGGCAGGCGCCACCAAAGTCTTTGCTACCATAATCGTTGGTAAAACTGCGGCTACCCGGCGGTAAGCTGCCTTTACCGGCACCACGCGGCAAACCGGTAGCGGCCGCCGGAATATCGGTAACCAGCCAATGCCAAAAACCCGAACAGGTCGGCGCATCCGGATCAAACACCGTTACCGCAAAACTCTTGGTACCTGCAGGTGCATTCTGCCAGTTCAATGCCGGCGAAATATTGGCGCCGCTACAACCAAAACCATCAAATTCCTGATCTTTTGCCATAAAATGGCCTTCTTGCAGATCCGGACTACTCAGACTAAAACGGGTGTTACTCATTATTCTCTCCCAGGTTTAGAGGCTGGCCTTACCTTACGCCGCGACAAGACGCAGATCAAGTGATCGGGCCAACGCCGGTAGTAAGTGGCCGCTTACTTTCAACTATAACGCTGTAGCCATTGATAGAATTGCGCCTTAGGTAAAGCACCGGCTTGCTGTGCCAGCACCTTCCCCTGGTGGAGCAGCATAATGGTCGGGATCGAACGAATAGCAAAGCGCGCCGCCAGACTTTGCTGTTGTTCGGTATCGACCTTGCCGAAACGAAAGCGCGGCTCCAACTCTGCGGCGGCAGCGGCAAATACCGGCGCAAAACTGCGGCAAGGGCCACACCAACTGGCCCAGAAATCCAGCACCAACGGCAGCTCAGACTTTTCAGCATGGGCGGCAAAATTCGCTGCCGTCAGTTCCAGTGGCTGGCCACTGAACAAGGCATGTTTGCATTTACCACAACGGCCGTCCTGCAGCGGGCGATCGGCAGGTAAGCGGTTGAGCGCATGGCAATGGGGGCAGGCAATAATCATCGGCAGTCTCCGCAACAGGTGATAGTGCAGATATAGGGTGATCGGACACAAATTTAAAGACGCGATAATCTACAACAGACAGAAAAAAGCCCCGGCAAGCGGGGCTTAAACAGTTAAGTTATCGCAAAATGATTATTCACGCGGTTTGCGTGGAGCCCGTGGCGCTGCACCCGGACGCGGGCCAGGGCCAGAACGGCGTTCACCAACCGGTGCAGCACCGGTATCGACGGTAATATTCAGTTTTTGCTTACGCACATACACCTTTTTCAGATGCTGGAAAATCTCATTCGGGATATTCGCCGGCAGCTCAACAGTACTGAAATGGTCAAACAATTTGATATTACCGATAAACTGGCTATCAATATTGGCTTCGTTGGCGATAGCACCCACGATATCACCGGCGCGCACACCGTGCTCTTTACCTACTTCAATGCGGTAAGTGTTGTAATCACCCTGCAGCTCTCGACGCTGACGCGGACCGCGCTCTGGCCGATCACCGGCCGGACGGTCGCCAAAGCTACGCTCCGGACGATCACGGCGCTCACCACCACGATCATTGCGTTCAGCGCGGGCATGCGGCTGACGTAATTCCGGGAACTGTTTAGCCACATTTAACGGCTGATCTTTCTGTGCCAGATATAACAGTGCGGCCGCCATATCAGCATCAGTGGTTTCCAGCTTGTCACGCCAGTCGTTAATTAAATCAACAAAGAAACTCAGATTCTGGGTTTCAATGGTTTGCGCCAGTTGGGCACGGAAGCTTTCAATCCGTTTTTGCTCAATCACCTGACCAGTTGGCAGGTTCATTTGCTCGATCGGCTGCTTGGTCGCATATTCAATAGTGCGCAGTAAACGACGCTCGCGTGGCGACACAAACAAAATCGCCTTACCTTCACGGCCGGCACGACCGGTACGGCCGATACGGTGTACATAGGCTTCGCTGTCATAAGGAATATCGTAGTTCACTACCAGGCTGATACGCTCTACATCTAAACCACGGGCGGCAACGTCAGTGGCGACGATAATATCCAGCTGACCGGCTTTCATGCGGCGGATGGTTTGCTCACGGTGTGCCTGATTCATATCACCATTTAAACAGGCTACCGCATAACCGCGGGCACCCAGTTTTTCAGCAATTTCTTCGGTAGCACTTTTGGTACGCACAAAGACAATACTGGCATCATACTCTTCACCTTCCAGCAGCCGGGTTAACGCATCCAGCTTCTGGTTGGCATCCAGCATCACAAAGCGTTGTTCAATCCGCTCCACGGTGCTGGTTTTCGAGGCGATCTTAATTTCTTCGGCATTGGTTAGATGCTTCTGGGCAATAGCGCGGATCGGGGCTGGCATTGTCGCAGAGAACATCGCCACCTGACGACCGGCAGGCGTCGCATCCATAATGGTTTGCACATCATCGATAAAGCCCATCCGCAACATCTCATCGGCTTCATCCAGCACGATGGCACGTAGCTTATCCAGCTTCAGGGTGCCGCGATCCAGGTGATCCAGGATCCGGCCCGGTGTACCGACAATAACTTGTGAACCGCGTTTCAGCGATTTCAACTGATTGGTATAGCTCTGGCCACCGTATAACGGCAACACATGAAAGGCTGGCATATAGCGGGCATAAGCCTGAAAGGCTTCGGCGACCTGGATCGCCAGCTCGCGGGTTGGCGCCAGTACCAGAATTTGTGGATCATTCTGCGCCGGATCTAACCGGGCTAATAATGGCAGGGCAAAGGCGGCAGTTTTACCGGTACCGGTTTGCGCTTGGCCAAGGACATCCTCGCCAGCTAATAATTTGGGGATGGCAGCCGCCTGAATTGGCGATGCGGTTTCATATCCAAGTTCGGTGACAGCACGTACCAGGGGCTCCGGCAGCATTAGCTGGGAAAATGACATAGAGTCAGACATACTTTGTTTTAACCTCAATAACACGCAGGCTCAGTGGTCGTGCAATTGTCGTTTCTACTATGCCTGCAATGCAGTAAAAACGCGAAATCGAATAAACAGCGCTAGCGTTATTCAATTTTATTCCAGTAGTATAGCCAATCATTTCACTGGCAAGAGGCACAAATGATCGAAATCCTCGTCGGCAGCCAAATGGGCGCAGCGGAATATGTGGCAGAACAAGTTGCTGAAACACTGGTACAAGCGGGCTATGACGTTACAACGCATCTGAAACCCGAACTCAATCAGCTAAACCAGCATGCTATCTGGTTAGTGATTACATCCACCTATGGCGCAGGAGATCTGCCTGATAATATTCAACCCTTTGCGGATCAATTAGCACAAGATCAGGGCGATCTTACCACACTTTCTTATGCTGTGATCACTTTAGGTGATTCCAGTTACGATACTTTTTGTCTGGCAGGGGCGAAAATCGCCGCGCTACTGCAACTAAAGGGCGCACGTTGTCTGTTACCTGGGCTGGATATTGATGCTCAGGATCCAGAGCTACCAGAAGATCAAGCCTTGGTCTGGCTTCCACAATTTATCAACAGCTTATCCGGATCCACAGACGCAGAAAACGCCTGACGATCTCAACTTAGGATCCGGCAAAACCCTATCAGCCCTGGCTTTGCCGATCTTATGATCCTGTTATCCTCAAATTACCCACAAAGAATACCAATTCGCTAGCCCCCTGTTGATAACCGTGCTGTTTAATGGCTAACAAGCTGTATTTATCCAAAATATAACTTTATTTAAAAGCGACTATGTGGATAAGTAAGGATCTTATCCAAGGGTTAGATCCGCTCAGATCCAAGCTTGATCACAGGATCTGATCCTTAATAAGCTACTGATCCTTTTTATAAAAAATGCCTTATCCACCGCAAAGCCCTTAGCTAATAAGAGTAATAACAGAAAAGATCTAAAAAGATCCTATATATATTAATCGGGATCCGGATCCGGTTTTAGCCATTTCACTCCGATGCGGATCAGGCTACAATATGTGCCCTATTTTTTATTGGTAACAGATCGAGGCAAGCATGCTCTATCAGGAATCTTTCGATGTGATCGTCGTTGGCGGTGGCCATGCAGGCACTGAAGCCGCGCTGGCTGCAGCTCGCACCGGTTTGTCTACCTTATTGCTGACACACAATATTGAAACCCTGGGTCAGATGTCCTGTAATCCGGCCATTGGCGGTATTGGTAAAGGCCATCTGGTAAAAGAAATTGATGCCTTAGGTGGCGCTATGGCCATTGCAGCAGATAAAGGCGGGATCCAATTCCGTACCCTGAACAGCTCAAAAGGCCCGGCAGTCAGAGCCACCCGTGCCCAGGCTGATCGCCAGTTATACCGGGCTGCAATTCGCCAAATGCTGGAAAACCAGCCTAATCTGAAGATCTTCCAGCAAGCCTGTGATGATCTGATCGTAGAGCAGGATCAGGTCAAAGGCGTGGTTACCCAAATGGGGTTACGCTTTGAAGCCAAGGCTGTAGTACTGACAGTCGGTACCTTTTTAGGTGGTCAGATCCATATTGGTTTAGAGCAGTTTGCCGGTGGCCGTGCCGGTGATCCGCCGTCGATCGCCCTGGCCAGACGTTTACGGGAACTGCCATTTCGGGTAGATCGCCTAAAAACCGGTACCCCACCCAGAATTGATGCCCGTTCCGTAGATTTTTCTGTGATGCAGGCGCAACCTGGTGATACCCCTACTCCGGTTTTCTCATTTTTAGGCAAGCAAAGCGATCATCCGACACAGATCCCTTGTTTTATTACTTACACTAACGAACAAACGCATCAGGTGATCCGCGATAATCTGGATCGCTCACCGATGTATACCGGTGTCATTGAAGGCATAGGGCCACGTTATTGCCCATCGATTGAAGACAAAGTCATGCGTTTTGCTGATAAAGATAAACATCAGATCTTTATCGAGCCGGAAGGCCTGACGACTCACGAGTTGTATCCAAACGGTATCTCCACCAGTTTGCCTTTTGATGTACAGCTGTCGATCGTGCGTTCAATCAAGGGTATGGAAAATGCCTATATCACCCGACCAGGCTATGCCATTGAGTATGATTTCTTTGATCCACGCGATCTGAAAGCAACACTAGAAACCAAATTTATTAAAGGTTTATTCTTTGCCGGCCAGATCAATGGCACAACCGGCTATGAAGAGGCTGGCGCGCAGGGCCTGCTAGCCGGTGTTAATGCGGCCCTCTATGCCAAAGAACAGGAGGGCTGGTCACCCAGCCGCGATCAGGCGTATCTCGGCGTACTAGTTGACGATCTGACCACCTTGGGTACCAAAGAACCATACCGGATGTTTACCAGCCGTGCTGAGTACCGGCTGATGTTACGTGAAGATAATGCCGATGCCCGCTTAACTGCCAAGGGCCGCGAACTGGGCTTGGTTGATGATATCCGCTGGGCAGCCTTTAACCAGAAAATGGAACAGATCGAACTGGAGCGGCAGCGCTTACGGCAAAGTTGGATCCATCCGCAACATCCAGCCTTAGCAGAGGTTAATACGTTACTGAAAACACCTCTGACCCGAGAAGCCAGCCTGGAAGAATTGATCCGTCGCCCGGAAGTCACTTATCAGCAGCTACTGGCCATTGATAGCTTAGGCCCGGTACTGGCGGATCCGGTAGCGGCAGAGCAGGTTGAGATCCAGATCAAATACGAAGGCTATATCAACCGGCAACAGGATGAGATCGCCAAACAACAGCGTAATGAAGAAACGCGGCTACCGGCTAAGTTTGATTACAGCCAGGTAAAAGGGTTATCAAACGAAGTGGTCACCAAATTAAATCAAACCCAGCCGGAGACGGTAGGGCAAGCATCACGGATCTCCGGTATTACCCCGGCGGCGATTTCGTTATTACTAGTTTATCTGAAAAAGCAGGGTTTACTGCGTAAAACCGCTTAAGCGGAATTAAGGATCTATGGCTGAGTTGTTATCTAGGTTGCGCACTCTGGTCGCGCAAAGTGATTTAACCTTATCAGAGACACAGTTAGCGCAATGTATTCAGTATGTTACGCTATTAGATAAGTGGAATAGCGCCTATAACCTGACATCAGTCCGGGATCCGGAAGAGATGCTGATCAAACATGTGTTGGATAGTCTGGTAGTAGCCCCTTTTCTGATTGGCCAGCATTTTATCGATGTCGGTACCGGACCGGGGTTACCCGGGGTGTTGTTGGCAATCTATTACCCGGAAAAGCAATTTACCTTGCTGGATAGTCTGGGTAAGCGGATCCGATTTTTAAATCAGGTGAAAATGCAGTTGCAGCTGCAGAATATCCACCCGCTGCAAAGCCGGGTTGAAGATCATCAACCGCTGCAGGGTTATGACGGTGTGATCAGCCGGGCATTTGCCTCTTTGAATGATATGCTGAATTGGTGCCGGCATTTACCGACACCAGACGGCCGCTTTTTCGCCATGAAAGGGGCAGCGGTGCAAGAAGAAATTGCAGCTTTGCCGGATTTTGTTAAAGTAGACGCCATCCATCCGTTGCAGGTACCGCAACTGGATGCGCAGCGGCATCTTGTGGTGCTGAGCAAAGCCTAGCAAGCAAAGTCTGAACAGCAAGAGGGAAGCCGTGGGCAAAGTCATCGCAATCGCAAACCAAAAAGGTGGAGTGGGTAAAACAACCACTGCGGTGAATCTGGCTGCCTCAATGGCGGCCACCAAGCGCCGGGTGTTGTTGATCGATCTGGATCCGCAGGGTAACGCCACCATGGGCAGTGGTGTTGATAAATACGAACTGGCTGCCACCGCCTATGAATTACTGATTGATGAAAAACCGCTGGCGGAAGTCGTGGTAAAAGACACCAGCGGCGGCTATCACCTGGTTGGCGCTAACTCCGATGTCACTGCGGCTGAAGTCCGGCTAATGGATGTGTTTGCCCGCGAATTACGTTTGCGTAACGCCCTGAAAGCTTACAAAAACAGTTACGACTATATTTTTATCGACTGTCCGCCCTCGCTGAATATGTTAACCGTGAATGCAATGTCAGCCGCTGACAGTGTGTTAGTACCGATGCAATGCGAATACTTTGCACTGGAAGGCTTAACGGCGCTGGTCGATACCATCAACAAACTGGCCTCAGTGGTTAATCCGGAACTGAAAATCGAAGGCATACTGCGCACCATGTACGATCCGCGCAACCGGCTCGCCAACGATGTTTCCGAGCAGTTAAAGCAGCATTTTGGTGACAAAGTCTACCGCGCGGTGATCCCGCGTAATGTGCGTCTGGCTGAGGCGCCCAGTTTTGGCGCGCCGGTGATGTATTACGATAAAAGCTCTACCGGTGCCAAAGCATATCTGGCGCTGGCCGGTGAAATTCTGCGTCGTTCCGAAAAGAAAAAGCCTGTTGCCGGTGCGGTCGCTCAGTAACAGCATATAAGGATTATTTAATCGCATGTCTTTGAAAAAACGTGGTTTAGGTCGTGGACTTGATGCGCTGCTGACTGCCAGTAAACCTGCCGCTGCCGCCCCTGCCCGCGAACATTCGGAGCTTCAAAAGATCCCGGTTGAGTTTTTACAGCCCGGTAAATATCAGCCTCGCAAAGATATGTCGCAGGATGCGCTGGAAGATCTGGCCAATTCAATTAAAGCCCAAGGTGTGATCCAACCGATAGTGGTGCGGCCCCTGGCTGAAAACCGCTATGAAATTATTGCCGGTGAACGGCGCTGGCGGGCATCGCAGCTGGCGCAACTGGCCGAGGTGCCTTGTTTGATCAAGGATGTGCCGGATGAAGCCGCAGTCGCCATAGCGCTGATTGAAAATATCCAGCGTGAAGATCTGAACGCCATGGAAGAAGCCGTGGCGCTGCAGCGCTTACTGACCGAATTTGAATTAACCCACCAACAAGTTGCTGATGCGGTCGGTAAATCCCGGGCCGCAGTAAGTAATCTGCTACGGCTAAATCAATTAAACGACGATGTGAAACTACTGCTCGAGCACGGCGATATCGAGATGGGGCATGCCCGTGCGCTGTTAGCACTGGACGGTGATGCCCAGTCTGACGCCGCCAGACTGGTGGCAGCAAAGCAGCTGACAGTGCGCGATACCGAAAATCTGGTGCGCCGTATTCTGGAGCCGGCACCGGCGAAAACGCCGCGTGAAAAGGATCCGGATGTTGCCGCACTGGAGCTGAAACTGAGTGAGCATTTTGCGGCACCGGTACAAATTGATTACAACAAGAAAGGTAAAGGCAGTTTACTGATCAGCTATAACAGTCTGGATGAACTGGACGGCATTTTGCAGAAACTGAAAGCCCAGCAAAACGACTAGTGGCGTTCTGTTTACAAATCAGCGACAGGACTACAGTTGTAGCCGCTTTTTGTTGCAAAACAAGGCCAGTTCAGTATACTTGCCGCAGTTTTTTGCCCTGATTAAATGGCAAATTGTGAAACTGGAGTTGTAATGCAACCAGAACCGCAACAAGTTAGACTTGCTGCTTACAAGCTAGTCCTTTTTCAATTTGTTGTAGCGGCTTTTGCGGCTCTGCTTTTTGCGTTATACAGTGATGCTCTCGCTGCTTTATCTGCCTTGAAAGGTGGTATTATTGCAGCAGTAACAAATTTAGTTTTTGCGTTGATTGCCTTTAGCAAATTTGCACTGAGCAACGCACAACAAGCGAAAATGGCTCTGGTAAAAGGGCATTCGTTTAAACTTATTTTAACCATTGTCTTGTTTGTCATTGTATTAAAACAAGAGGTTGCAGCCAGTGCTTTTATCATTGGCTTTAGCTTAGCAACCGTGGCGCAATGGTCCGCAGCAGTTTTTTTTAAACATTAAAGTTAGGATGAAAAATGGCTGATAGCAACATTTCCGTCCAAGGGTATATTAATCACCACCTTAGTGATTTAACTATCGGTGAAGGCTTTTGGGCCGTCAACGTTGGTTCACTTGGATGGTCAATTATCCTAGGTACGATATTTATTATTTCATTCGCTTGGGTGGGCCGTCGGGCTACTGCAGGTGTACCTGGTAAATTCCAATGTTTTGTAGAGATGATCGTTGAGTTCGTCAGCAAAAACGTTAAGGAAACCTTTCATGTAAAAGACAAGTTAATAGCACCTATAGCATTAACTATCTTCATGTGGATATTCTTAATGAACCTGATGAAACTAGTACCAGTGGATTGGTTTCCAGTTGTCGCGGGTTTCTTCGGTGTGATGTTTTACACTCCGGGTTTACCTGAATATGCTGCTGATTACAGCTTTTTAGAGCAAATTATGGCACATAAGTGGAGCTACATGAAAATTGCTCCTACGACAGACGTGAATATCACCTTAGGTTTAGCTCTAGGCGTATTTATTCTAATTCTTGGTTACTCAATCTATTACAAAGGTTTAGGTGGTTTTGCCAAAGAATTATCATTTACACCATTTAATCACTGGTCGTTAATTCCTTTTAACCTAGTATTAGAGTTAGTAACCTTATTGGCTAAGCCCATTTCCTTAGGTTTACGTTTATTCGGAAACCTATATGCTGGCGAAGTTATTTTCTTACTTATCGCTTTAGTAGGCTTAGCACAATTACCGTTACACTTTGTATGGGCTGTGTTCCATATCTTAGTAATTGTTTTACAAGCCTTTATCTTTATGATGCTCACGATAGTTTACTTGAGCATGGCAGCAGAAAAGCATTAATAATTTTTGTTTTAACCTTTAACATTAAACTTGGAGATACAACATGACAATTGAAATCGCAACCTTGTTCGCTGTAGCCATTATCCTGTCTACTGCTGCCATCGGTACTGCAATTGGTTTCGCCTTAATGGGTGGCCGTTTTCTGGAAGCTTCTGCTCGTCAACCAGAAATGGCTCCACAGTTACAAACTAAAATGTTCATCCTTGCAGGTCTGATCGATGCGATCTCTATGATCGGCGTTGGTGTTGCCTTATTACTGTTATTCGCAAACCCGTTCGTAGGTTAATTTGAGTCCCCAATAACGTAATTTTTAAGGAGGCTCGTTGTGGATATTAACGCAACCCTATTAGGTCAGTCGATTGCAATGGCCGTATTTGTGTGGTTTACACTGAAATTTGTGTGGCCACCAATCAATGCAGCGATTGAAGAGCGCCAGAAAAAAATAGCAGATGGTTTAGCCGCGACTGATCGTGCAGAAAAAGATCTGCACTTAGCGCAAGATAAAGCTAAAGAATATCTGCGTGAGGCAAAAGAACAGGCTTCAGCCATTATCGAACAAGCGCGTAAGCGTGAAAGCAAGATGATTGATGAAGCGGTTGCCAAAGCCAGTGCTGAGCGTGAGCAAATTCTTGAACAAGCTCGTGCTGAAGTTGAAGCGGACCGTAGCCGTTTACGCGAAGAATTGCGTAAACAAGTTGCCTCTCTGGCGGTAGCAGGTGCTGAACGCATTCTGCAACGCGAAATTGATGACGCTGCTCACAGCGACATTTTGGAAAAATTGGTTCAGGAATTGTAATAGGAGCGGGCTATGTCTGATATGACGAATATTGCTCGTCCTTATGCAAAGGCGGCTTTTGAGTATGCTGTTGAACAGAATACTCTAGCCGCTTGGCAACAGATGTTAGCCTTTGCAGCAGAAGTTGCAAGCGACGCTAATATGGTTGCCTTCTTGCGTAGCAACACTACCGCAACTGCTCAAGCTGAGCTTATGAAGGAAATTTGTGGTGAGTACTTAGACAGTGCTGCCCATAATTTAATTCATGTAATGGCTGAAAATCAGAGATTGCTCGCTTTACCAGCAGTGTTTGCTAGATTCACTGAACTTAAAAGTGAATATGAGCGTGAAGCAGTTGTAGAAGTCACGTCTGGCACTGAATTGAATGCAGCGCAACAAGAAAAACTTGTTGCGGCGTTGTCTAAACGTCTTGATCGTAAAGTTAAATTACTTTGCAGTGTAGATGCTTCAGTCGTGAGCGGTATGATAATTAAAGCGGGTGACATGGTTATTGATGGTACGGTCCGAGGTAAATTGGATCGTCTTGTTACCGCGCTACAGTCCTAATTGGGGAATAGAGTATGCAACTGAATTCCACTGAAATATCCGAACTGATCAAACAACGTATTGCTCAGTTTGATGTGGTCAGCGAAGCTCGTAATGAAGGTACTATCGTTCAGGTAACTGACGGTATTATCCGTATCAATGGTCTTGCTGATTGTATGCAAGGCGAAATGATTGAGCTTCCTGGCAGCCGTTATGCAATCGCACTGAACTTAGAGCGTAACTCAGTGGGTGCGGTAGTAATGGGTCCGTATGCGGATCTGACGGAAGGCACTAAAGTTAAAAGTACTGGCCGTATCCTTGAAGTACCTGTAGGCCCAGGCCTGTTAGGTCGTGTAGTTAACACCTTGGGTGCACCTATTGATGGTAAAGGTCCGATAGAAGCAGCAGGTTATGAACCTGTTGAAAAAATTGCCCCAGGTGTAATCGACCGTCAATCGGTAGATCAGCCAATGCAAACCGGTTACAAATCTGTTGATGCAATGATTCCAATCGGCCGTGGCCAACGTGAATTATTAATCGGTGACCGTCAGACCGGTAAAACGGCGCTGGCTATCGATGCCATCATCAACCAAAAAGGTACTGGCGTTAAGTGCGTATACGTAGCGGTTGGCCAAAAGGCTTCAACTATCGCTAACGTGGTACGTAAGCTGGAAGAACACGGCGCTCTGGCTCACACTATCGTAGTTGTGGCCTCGGCTTCAGAAGCTGCTGCATTACAGTTCTTAGCCCCGTACTCTGGTTGTACTATGGGTGAATACTTCCGTGACAACGGTGAAGATGCACTGATCGTATACGATGATTTGTCTAAGCAAGCTGTTGCTTACCGCCAGATCTCGTTATTGTTACGTCGTCCACCAGGCCGTGAAGCTTATCCAGGTGACGTATTCTATTTACACTCTCGCTTACTGGAGCGTGCATCTCGTGTTAATGCTGACTATGTTGAGCGTTACACCAAAGGTGCGGTAACAGGTAAAACCGGTTCATTAACGGCCTTACCAATTATCGAAACGCAAGCGGGTGACGTTTCAGCATTCGTACCAACCAACGTAATTTCGATTACTGATGGTCAGATCTTCTTAGAAACTGACTTATTTAACGCCGGTATCCGTCCTGCGGTAAATGCTGGTATTTCGGTATCGCGGGTTGGTGGTGCAGCACAAACGAAAATCATCAAAAAGCTGGGTGGTGGTATCCGTTTAGCTTTAGCACAGTACTCAGAATTAGCCGCGTTCGCGCAGTTTGCTTCTGACTTAGACGATGCGACCCGCGCTCAGTTAGAGCACGGTCAAAAAGTTACTGAGCTGATGAAGCAGTTACAATACAGCCCAATGTCAGTAGCCGAGATGGGTATCTCTATTTTTGCTATTGAAAAAGGTTTTATGAAAGATGTAGACGTAGCCAAAATCCAAGATTTTGAAGCCGGCTTAATTTCTTACATGAAAGCTGAACATGCTGAGCTGATGGCTGAGATCGACAAAACCGGTAATTACAACGATCAAATCGAGTCTACGTTTAAAGCCGCCATTGAAAAATTCAAGGCAACGCAGACCTGGTAAGCAATGTGGGTGGCTTAGCCACCCCATTCGTTGAATAAATCGGAGATACAGTCATGGCCGGTGGTAAAGAGATAAAAAGTAAGATTGGGAGTATTAATAATACTCGCAAGATCACCAGTGCTATGGAAAAAGTTGCGGTTAGTAAGATGCGCAAAGCGCAAGACCGCGTGGCTGCAACTCGCCCATACGCTGAAGGTATGCGCAAAGTGATCGGTAATGTTGCTAATGGTAACCTGGAATACCGCCATCCCTATTTAGTGGAGCGTGAGGTAAAACGGGTTGGCTATATTGTCATCTCTACCGACCGTGGTCTTTGCGGTGGCCTGAATACCAATGAATTTAAGAAAGTTGCTACAGATCTAAAACGTTGGAATGACCAAGGCGTAACAACTGAGTTTGCTGTAATCGGCAATAAAGCTACCGCTTTCTTTAAGCGTTATGGTGGTAAAGTTGTCGCAGCCCAAGCTGGTTCAGGTGATGTGCCTAGACTGGCTGACGTAATTGGTTCGGTTAAAGTGATGCTTAACGCCTTTGATGAAGGCCGTATTGATCGCTTATTTTTAGTGTATAACAAGTTTGTTAACACTATGAAACAAGAACCAGTGATCGAGCAATTGTTACCTTTACCTAAAACAGACCTCGCGAAGCGTAAGCATAACTGGGACTACATATATGAACCCGATCCACAACCTATCTTAGATATGTTGATGAATCGCTATATGGAATCTCAAGTTTTCCAAGGTGTTGTCGAAAATTTAGCGAGCGAACAAGCAGCCCGTATGGTTGCAATGAAAGCCGCCACCGATAACGCAGGAAACCTGATGGATGAACTGAAGTTGGTTTACAACAAAGCGCGTCAGGCTGCTATTACCCAAGAACTGAGCGAAATTGTCGCGGGTGCCGCAGCGGTAGGCTAAGGTTTTAAGTTTTGCAAAATTGAGGAAACATCATGAGTCAAGGTAAGGTCGTCC
Organism: Alishewanella aestuarii B11; assembly: GCF_000280055.1. GTDB lineage: Bacteria > Pseudomonadota > Gammaproteobacteria > Enterobacterales > Alteromonadaceae > Alishewanella > Alishewanella aestuarii. The sequence goes on from NZ_ALAB01000001.1 coordinate 70,398, forward strand.
AAATCATTGGCGCCGTTGTGGATATCGATTTTCCACAAGATGCGGTACCTGGTATCTATGACGCGTTAAACGTTACCGACGGCGATCTGGCTGGTTTAGTGCTGGAAGTACAGCAGCAGCTGGGTGGCGGTACAGTACGTGCTATCGCAATGGGCACTACAGACGGGTTACGTCGTGGTACCTTAGTTGGAAATTCTGGTAAAGCCATTCAGGTTCCTGTTGGTAAAGCGACCTTAGGTCGTATTATGGACGTTTTAGGTAACCCGATTGACGAAGCTGGTCCTATCGGTGAAGAAGAGCGTTGGTCAATCCACCGCGCTGCCCCTTCATACGAAGATCAAGCAGCTTCAAATGCACTGTTAGAAACAGGTATTAAAGTTATCGACTTAGTTTGCCCCTTCGCGAAAGGCGGTAAAGTAGGTCTGTTCGGTGGTGCCGGTGTAGGTAAAACCGTAAACATGATGGAACTGATCCGGAACATCGCGATCGAGCACAGCGGTTACTCTGTATTCGCCGGTGTTGGTGAGCGTACTCGTGAAGGTAACGACTTCTATCACGAAATGAAAGACTCTAACGTACTCGATAAAGTATCGTTAGTTTACGGTCAGATGAACGAGCCACCAGGTAACCGTTTACGCGTAGCGTTAACTGGCTTAACTATGGCAGAAAAATTCCGTGATGAAGGCCGTGACGTTCTGTTCTTCGTAGATAACATTTACCGTTATACCCTAGCAGGTACTGAAGTATCAGCACTATTAGGTCGTATGCCATCAGCAGTAGGTTATCAGCCAACGCTAGCCGAAGAGATGGGTGTACTGCAAGAGCGTATCACCTCAACTAAGACCGGTTCTATCACGTCAATCCAGGCCGTTTACGTACCTGCGGATGACTTAACTGACCCGTCACCGGCAACGACGTTCTCGCACTTAGATGCGACCGTTGTATTAAGCCGTAACATTGCGTCACTGGGTATTTACCCGGCGATCGACCCACTGGACTCTACCTCTCGTCAGTTAGACCCACTGGTTATCGGTAAAGAGCACTATGAAGTGGCGCGTGGCGTACAAACAGTACTGCAGCGTTACAAAGAGCTGAAAGATATTATCGCCATTCTGGGTATGGATGAACTGTCTGATGAAGACCGTACTACTGTATACCGGGCGCGTAAAATTCAGCGCTTCCTGTCACAGCCATTCTTCGTTGCTGAAGTATTCACTGGCTCACCAGGTAAGTACGTGCCGCTGAAAGAAACTATCCGTGGCTTTAAAGGCATCCTGGCCGGTGAATATGACCATATGCCAGAGCAGGCTTTCTACATGGTTGGTTCAATCGACGAAGCGATCGAAAAAGCGAAGAAACTGTAAGTTCAGGCTTTAGGAGAGCGAGATGGCGATGACAGTGCAACTGGATGTAGTAAGTGCCGAAGAAAAAATCTTCTCCGGCCTTGTCGAATCCGTGCAGGTCACAGGCAGTGAGGGCGAGTTGGGTGTGTTACCCTTTCACGCCCCTTTACTGACCACCCTGAAACCTGGCATGGTCCGTATCGTGAAGCAGTTTGGCGAAGAGCATCTGATTTATGTTGCTGGTGGTGTATTAGAAGTACAACCCGACAACATTACAGTGCTGGCCGATGTAGCGGTACGTGGCGAAGACTTAGATGAGCAGGCTGCTTTAGACGCACAAAAACGTGCTGAAGAAGCCATGCAGCATGCCAGCGCTGACTTTAATTACGCTGAGGCTGCGGCACAACTGGCGGAAGCCATTGCCCAGCTGCGCGTTATTCAGAAAATGCGGAAGAAATAAGTCTTGCGAGTTTAAAAAACCACCTGCGGGTGGTTTTTTTATATCAAAAAATTCTTTGTAACGGCCCTGTTACAACTTGTACCAAGCAGTAAACCTCCTTATAGTAAAACGGCTACGCATTCGATAATAACAACACAGGAAAACTCACCATGCGCCTGCTAATAGCGGCACTGTTTATGCTATGCCAGTTTGGTGTAGCGGCTCAAACCCTGACCCTGGAAGATTACGCCAGACAGGCTCAGTTTCTGGAGATAAAGATCTCGCCAACCGGTAAATATCTGGCTGCAACCACGCGCAGCGATGAAGGCAATATTTACCTGCAGGTTATTGATATTAAAACTAATAAAATCCTTAGTGTTCGTCACTTTACCGGAAAGGATTCGATTGGCGCCATTAACTGGGCTAATGCTGAACGGATTTTGATTAATCTGGTACGGGACATCGGCTCGCTGGAAACCCCTGTGCCAACCGGTGAAATTTTTGCGGTTAATGCTGATGGCTCTAATCCGCGGATGTTAACCGGTTATCGGGCGGATAACGATAAAGATCCGGCGGTCGTTATTAACTATCTGCCGGCGGAAGATAACTTTGTGCTGATCGTCAGCGCTACGCCAAATAGGGTGGGCTCTTTTAGCTTAATTAAGCGGCTAAATATCGATAACGGACGTACCCGGCAGATTGCGCGGGCGCCGATGCGTTCGTCGGATATGATCACTGATGGCAACGGTGTAGCACGTATTGCGGTTGGTGTTGATCAGAATAACGACAATGAAATGGTGATGATGTATCGCAAAGACGAGCGTAGCGAGTGGCAAACCTTACGTCGCTATGGTCAACGTGATGGCAGTTTTATACCGCTACGTTTTATGGCTGATAATGTCCGCATCCTGGGTTTAAGTGACACTCAGACTGATACTCAGGCAATCAGCATTTTCAATCCTGAAACGGGTCAGGAAGAAATCATTGCTCACCATCCTAAAGTCGATGTTGCGCCAATTTATAGTGTCCGAAATGGCCTGGTTAATGAAGTCATAGGTGCTGCCTATGATTATGATATTTATGATGAAGTATTTTTTGCCGATGTACAAAGTCAGGAGTTCAGTGCGCATTTGCAAGGATTGCGTGCAGTCTTTCCCGGCCGTCGCATAGGCATAACGTCAGGCACCCGTGACAATAGTCTGGCAATACTTTCGGTGCGCTCTGCCAACCACCCAGTGGAATTTTATATCTATGATCTGAAAAATAAGCAATTAAGTTATTTGCTCAATGCCAGCCCCTGGCTTAAAGCTGAGCAGCTGGCGCAAACCCAGGCGATTTTTTATAAGAGTCGTGACGGCCTGGATATTCACGCCATCCTAACCTTACCCAACAACAAAGAAGCTAAAAATCTACCGCTGATTATGTTACCGCATGGTGGCCCGCATGGTCCTCGCGACTACCTGGATTACGACAGTGATGCTAAGGTTTTAGCGCAACACGGTTATGCTGTTTTACAGCCTAACTTCCGTGGTTCGGGTGGTTTTGGCCGCAGCTTTTTACAGGCCGGCTATCTGAATTGGGGCACGACAATGATCGATGATATGACGGATGGCGTGTTACATCTGGTCAAAGAGGGTATCGTCGACCAAAGTCGGGTATGTGCCTATGGTGGCTCTTACGGTGGCTATGCAGCGTTAATGAGTGCGGTGCGGGAGCCGGACTTATATAAATGTACTGTCGGTTTTGTTGGGGTCTTTGATTTGAATCTGATGTACACCGATGGTGATATTCCACAACGCAAAAGCGGGATTAACTATCTGGAAATGGCGATTGGTCGTGATAAAGAGCGGCTTGATGCCCAGTCACCGATCAAGCACTTAGACAAGCTTAAAGCACCGGTATTTATTATCCATGGTAAGGAAGATCAGCGGGTGCCTATTATTCATGCCGAGCGTTTACGGGCCGAGCTGGAAAAGCGCAATCACCCGTTTGAGTGGTTGGTTAAAGAAAAAGAAGGCCATGGCTTTTACAAGCCGGAAAATAACGTCGAACGCTGGCAAAAGATGTTAGCCTTCTTCGATAAGTATATTGGTGACGGCCGCGCCGCCGATTAACCAAGGATCGCTGCTATGCAAAGGGAGCCGGCAGGCTCCCTTTTTTCTAAGGGTTGGCTTACATCGCAGCCTATCCTTGTTAAAATACCGGCATCTTACACAACAGGATCGTTATTATGGGTTTAAATGTCGTCATTTTAGCCGCCGGTAAAGGCACACGGATGAAATCGGACTTACCTAAGGTATTGCACAAGGTGGCCGAGCGGCCGATGGTGCAGCATGTGATTGATACTGCCCGCGCACTGGGCGCCGACAAGCCACAACTGGTTTATGGATATGGTGCCGAGGCATTAAAAACCGCTATGGGCGAGCAGCCACTGCATTGGGTGCTACAGGCCGAGCAGCTGGGTACCGGCCATGCAGTGGCGCAAGCCATCCCGAATATCGCTGACGAAGATACCGTATTAGTGCTGTATGGTGATGTGCCGTTAACCCGGCTGGAAACACTGCAGCAACTTCTAGCTGTTAAGCCAGCCAATGGTTTAGCTATTCTCACTGTTAACTTACCTAACCCGACCGGCTATGGCCGTATTGTGCGCGAAAACGGCAAGGTAGTAGGTATTGTCGAGCAAAAAGATGCTTCGCCAGAGCAACTGAAAATTCAGGAAGTAAACAGCGGCATTATGGCGCTGCCGGGTAAACAGCTAAAAGGCTGGCTGAGCCGGTTATCGAATAGTAATGCTCAGGGCGAATATTATCTGACCGATGTAATTGCGATGGCTCACGCCGAAGGCGTGGACATTGCCACTGCCCAACCGCAAAACCCGATGGAAGTCGAGGGCGCCAATAATCGGGTGCAGTTAGCCGCCTTAGAGCGTGCCTATCAGCAGCGAAAAGCCGAAGAGTTAATGTTAGCTGGCGCTAACCTGCGCGATCCGGCGCGCATTGATGTGCGTGGTACGGTTGAAGTGGGCAATGACGTGATGATCGATATCAACGTTATTTTTGAAGGCAAAGTGTTGCTGGGGAAAGGCGTGACCATTGGTGCCAACTGTATTCTGAAAGACTGCACTATTGGCGATAACACCGAAGTTAAACCCAACTCGATGATTGAACAAGCCACTGTCGGCAGCGATTGCTCGGTTGGCCCTTATGCCCGGCTGCGGCCTGATTCAGTAATGCAGGATGACAGCCATGTCGGTAATTTTGTCGAGATGAAGAAAACCACCCTGGGTAAAGGCTCTAAAGCTAACCACTTAACTTACTTGGGTGATGCGGTAATTGGTAGCAAGGTTAATGTTGGTGCCGGTACCATTACCTGTAACTATGATGGCGCGAATAAATTTGTTACCACCATTAAAGACGGTGCCTTTATTGGTTCGAACAGTTCGTTAGTAGCACCCGTGACAGTTGGTGTGAATGCCACTGTCGGTGCCGGCTCAGTACTTACCCGCGATGCCGCAGACGGCGAGCTTGTGGTTGCTCGTGCTAAGCAGCGGCATATTGCAGACTGGCAACGGCCGGTGAAGTTAACGAAATAGTCCTTTCAACATCGAATGTCAGGTGCATCGCACTTGGCATTCACCGTTTCAAAATGAAATGTTTCATAAAACGATCATCTCTTTTACCTTCTTTCCTTTAAAGTTATAGCTCCCTGTATTATCTGACAGGTTTTAATTTCTATCTCTTCGGTTAATCTTTAATTGCATCTTATGGCTGCAATTCTAAATTAACTTACATTTGAGGTGATATATGAGAGAAGATAAAAAAATATCTTTAGATGAATATGGTGACATTAAAATTAATGACGAAGTTCTGAATGAGATTGCTGGCGGTGTCAACCCTGAAGATTTAGATGATGATGAGGCTAGCAATAGGGGATGTGTCGAAGTAAATAAAGGGTGTGTCATTATAAAAAAAGAAGCTTCAGAAGTTCAATAGCTCACTTTGTATATTGTGGACTGAATTTTATCAGGCCTATATTTTTGTTTGGCCTGATAACTTTTGTTGTTGCGGAGGTTTTGTGTGGAATTGATCAGTGGCTTTGATAGGAAAAAACTAGCTTCTTCATTAAGAAATGATAGATTTCATTTGATATTGTTTCCAACAGAAGAGTGTAATTTCCGATGTGTGTATTGTTATGAAGACTTTGAAATTGGTAACATGCCTCAGTGGTTAGTTGATGCTGTTAAAATTTTATTGTCCAGTAAGGTTAAAAATCTCAAAAGTCTAAACTTGTCTTGGTTTGGTGGTGAGCCTCTGGTTGCTAAGAAAATATTATTTGATATAGCAGAATATGCTTATGATTTATGTGAGAAGTATAGTTGTAAATTGCAGGGAGATTTGACTACTAACGGCTCTTTGTTGGATATAAAAACCTTAACAAGGTTAGTGGCACTTCGACAAAATAAATTCCAAATTTCTATTGATGGTGATGAAGAAGCGCATAATAAGACACGCATTACAAAGAACCAGCGAGGAAGCTTTGAAAAAATATGGCAGCGATTAATTGACGCATCAAAAACTGAACTCGATTTTATTATTACGCTGCGAGTTCATGTAACAGATCTGAATCAAGATGGAGTTGAACGTTTTCTTAAGTTGTATGATAAACATCTTGCCGCAGATACAAGGTTTTCATTGTTTTTTAAAGCGATCGAGAACCTTGGCGGAAATCAGGATAGGGTTCAAAAACTTATTGCTAAAAAAAGCTCGAAAAATTTTGTTGCCGAATTAAATGCTCGTTATTATGGTAGTGATAGTGAGCAGTCAAACTATATTTGCTACGCATCCAAGCCTAACTCCCTTGCGATACGAGCTGATGGGAATCTTAATAAATGCACTGTTGCATTGAAAGATGACATCAATCAGATAGGACGTATCAATGAAGATGGTACTTTAACGATTCAACATCAAAAAATAGGTAGCTGGATAAGTGGCTTTGACACACTGGATAAATGGCGCTTAGGTTGCCCATTAAGTTATTTCAATGCGCATCCTGAAAAAAAGAACGTGACAGTCGGGGATATCAATGTCATTCAGGTGGCGTAGCTGGTTGTGCTTTGCCTGCCTGCAAACTTTTTTTGCTTTTAGCCTGGCTAGAGCAGAGGTAGCATCCTATCAAACTGATAGCTTGGCTCAGTTTGATTATCACCGATTGATGACGGATGTTGGCCCAAGCTGGATGCGGTTATCGCCGGATCAGCAATGGGTAATGATGGCATCGGGTGCTGCATACCCATCCATTTACAGCGAAAGCAACGAAGGGCGGATCGAGCTGCTGGGTCGTGAGTTTTACGTTGATCGCCCCTTAGAGTCCGGCAGTTTTGTAACAGACAAGGTAAAACTGATCCATATCAGCACCGGGCAAAGCAAAGAGCTGAGGATACCTGAGCGGAATATCCGCGATGCGCGTTGGTCGCCAGACTCCAAAAATGTTGCTTTTGTTGGCGTTGCTGCGAATGCTTTGGATATCTGGCACTTTCAACTGTCTCAACAACAGCCTGAGCTCTGGTCGGATATAGCCGTATCCGGTCAATTAGAGGCACCATCAATTGTTTGGTTGCCTGATAGTCAAAACGTCATTCTGCGGCACAGCAGAATGCAACCTGTTGATACCTTAACGCCAGCAGCTACCCTGCAAATTGCGGATACTCAGTCGGTTCAGACGCGAGTGTATCGTAATACCCTTGATACCGATTTTAACCGGCAAAAGTTTTCTGCTTTACTGCGACAGCAAGCTGTTTTGCTTAGCAAAAACGGCGAAGTACGATCCTTGACAGCAGAGCTGTTGCTTGAGTCGATCAGTATTTCACCGGACGGTCGCTATTTACTGGTGCAACATATTTCCGATGAAGTGCAACCAGGGATCCGTTTTAATCGTCTGGCGCGGGAGTATCAAGTTGTTGACATCGCAACGGGAAACATTAGTGCAGTGTTACCCAAGCTGCAGACAGATCTGGTGCGCGCCAGGGAGCCGGATGCCGCCGCCGAGGGGGCGCGCCTAGTGCAGTGGCGGCCTGATCAACCAGCTACTTTAATTTGGGCCGAAGGCATAGAGCTGCGCGGGCATGCTGTTGATGCAAGCTATCGAGACGCTGTGTTTACCTTAGCGGCACCCTTTACTGCATCGCCAGAAGAGTTGTTTAAAACCAGCTGGCGCTTGCATCAATTGCATCTTACAGAGGGTGGACGCCTACTTTACAGTGATTTTCATTCTGGCCTCAAGCAGCTTAGATATTGGGATCTGCTATTAGGTGCCGCAGACAAACCTCAACGCTTATTGCTGCACTATGATTATACCAATAGTGCTGAATTTCCCGGTGAACTTGTCAGCCAGTTGTTACCAGATGGAAGAACGCAGTTGGTAACTAATAAGGCGCAAGCAATTTATTTTCAGGCCGATGGCCAAAACCGTTGGGGAGATGGAGCTTATCTGGTGAGGCTGGATGCTGAGTCAATGGAGCAGCAGATTGTTTTTGCAAGCAGTGACCAACAGCAACGCAGAGCACCGCTTTACCTTAGAATGCAAGATGATAAAGAATGGCTTCTACTAACTAAGGAGTCTGCACAGCGGGCACCTTCACTCTGGTTAAGCCATGGCAGTGCAGCAGAGCAACTGATTTATGACTGGCACTCTGATGCGCTTATAGCAACGCCTGAACCTCTGTTATTGGAGTTTCAGCGTGCTGACGGTGTGCAGTTATACAGCCAGCTATTTTTGCCAGAAAAGGCGGTCGATCAATTATTACCCGCGGTAATTTGGCTCTACCCCCGTGAATACCACACCCATCAGCAACAGCCAAAACCATCCCGGCAATCACTTTTTCAGCCTGTAGATCCCATGGGGCCCTTAGTTGCACTGTTGGATGGTTATGCTGTTGTTGATGCCAGTCAGGCTCCGATCATTCGGCAAGATGGGCAAGAGCCGAATGATACCTTTAGGCAGCAACAGCAACTAAATATAGATGCCTTGATAGCAGCTTTAGAGAGTACGGGCCGTATTGATAGGAACCGTTTGGTGTTGATGGGGCACTCCTATGGTGCCTTCAGCGCAGTCAGTCTGCTAACTGAGCGTAGCGATTTTCGTTGCGCCATAGCCCGCAGTGGTGCTTATAATCGCTCATTAACTCCCCTAGGATTTCAGGGTGAAAAAAGAACCTTGTGGCAGGCTCCCGATTTGTACCAGCAGCTGTCACCCTTTTTCCATGCAGATAAAGTAACAACCCCTGTATTGCTGATCCACGGTTCGGCCGACGAAAACCCAGGTACTGCGGCATTGCAATCTGAGATGATGTTTCAAGCCCTGCAAGCACAGCAAGTGCAAGCGAAGCTATTATTGCTTAATAAAGAGCGGCACGCTTACCGCTATCGTGAAACCATTGAACAGATGCTTATTGCTCAATCGGCTTGGTTAAGACAATGCGCCCAGCTTGATTGAAAAGCAGGCACTAATATCAAATCCAGATAATTCACTTGCCCTGTAAGTTTTAGCAGGTAATAATGCTGTTAAATGTATGTGTTTATTTGGATTTTATGTCTAAGGTTATCCTTGGTGAGTTTATTTTCGATAGCAGCAGTAATTTGCTGTATTCGGGCGAAACAGAGTTGGAAGCTGAGCCTAAGGTTCTGGAGCTCTTAGCGTTCCTGCTGATTCACCAGGACCGTTATGTCAGCCTACAAGAATTACACGAGCATGTTTGGGCTGGGCGTGTGGTAAGCGATACGGCAGTCCGGGGTACCATTAAAAAGCTGCGAAACCTGCTTGGCGATAGCAGTATTGATGAACCTAAATACATCAAATCACTATCAAAGCGCGGTTACAAACTGGTTTGTTATATTGCTGATGTTGTCAGTACGGCACCGACGGAATCTGCCACACCTACAGGAGTTGAAGTCGAGCTTGATCTGTTACAAGCGTCAGGTGGTTATGCTGACGTACTTCAACAGTCAGCTAGTATCCCTATCCGCTCAGGTAGAGTGCCCTCTCTGGCATTTCTGCTTTTGGTTGGTGCGGCTCTCCTGTGGTTTATATTGCAGGGGCAGCAAGATACCCCATTATTTGACGAGCCGCCGTTATCAAGTCAGCTTATCCCAACCATCGCTGGAGAAAAACGTGGTTTGGCAGTGTCCCCAGATGGCGCCTACTTGGCATTTATTGGTCGGCCAAATCAGAGTGAGCCGTGGCAAGTTTACCTGATGGATCGCCAAAACCGCGATATTCGCCTTTTATCAATAACTACCCAACAGCCTAGCTTCCTAGTATTTGAGGATAACCATTCACTGCTGCTTGTTGATCTGGTAGTAGGAAACTCCTCTATCTACCGTTTGCAGTTGGATAATAATATGCAGCTTGTGGGTGAAGACATGGTGATAGATTTTCCCCTTATATCCCACTTGGGTTTAGGGAGGGAGAAAGGCGACTGGTTAATTAATGCCACTGATGATATATACAGCACTCTGAAGCTATATCGTTGGGATGCTGGCGCTGAACAGCTACAGCTGTTGCGGGCTCGAAGTAGTGTTACCGAGCATATTTATCGGTCAACTTATTCACCCTCAGGTCGCAGGTTGGCTAGCGCTGTACTTATCAATGGTGTGGAATTTCGGCTGGAGGTGCAGGATCTTCAATCAAAACAGATTTTGTACTCAGAACAAACCACTAACTCTATTAACCGCTTGGAATGGCAGGATGATGAGTCGCTTATTTTTCTTGATGATACGCAGGGGTTAGTTTTAGTTGAACTGACATCGAATAGGCAGCGGGTTATCATGGAACATGCTGAGGAAAAAATCGAAGATTTTACACTTGCTGGATCAGGGCAAAAGTTACTCATACTACGAAACCAATCCTTGTCAGAGCCCGTGTTTTACGAGTTAGCGCTTGAGTCTGAGTTTTCTACGGAGAGGATTGTCAACGTGCCCCATGCTTTGCGGATGCTCCATTATGCCGGTATCAATCAGGGCTATTTTGGTGTTATACGACAGCAAGACCAGCGGATGTTGGTTAACTATGCTCCATTAAACAGCAATAAAGAAGTTCTTTTTGTAACAGATAAACATATAGAGATTTTAGAGCATCATCCCGCACAGAATGCATTGCTGTTGCAAGCAGGGCAGCAACTCATAGTGCTGGATCTGAATATGAGCGGGGTTGATCTAGTATCGACTTCACAAAGCTTTCTTGATAGCCATGCCGCTTTTTCGCTGGATGGCTCTCATGTCTATTACGGCCAGTTAATTGCCGGGGAATGGGAGCTGTACCAGTTTGATCGCGCTAGTCAGCGCAGTCACCTGCTTGTTAAAGGGTATCGCTCAATACGTGAAACGCCAAAGGGATTTATTGCTGCGACCGGCAAGGGAGACTTGTATCTGCTGGATCAGGAGTTGCGTCAGCTAAAATCCCTTGGTCACAGTATTAACACCGAATTTATCAGCCGCTGGTATGTTAAGCAGCAAAAACTGATTTGGAGTGATTTCGATTTAGTCTCCACATGGTTAAATCAACTGGATTTGGACAATGGAGAGTTTCAGCAACGCCGTTTTACTTATGAAAAAATGCGGCCTCGTTTTGCCATCAACCAAAATGGTAGTCATGTGCTGGGTTATAGTTTAAGATCTCGTAATTCTAATCTCTATCACGTTGATTTTCCAAGCCTTTCTAAAAAGTAATAATTTCACCACAGTAAAGCTGGTTTTTCGTTATCCCCTCGGTTCCTTTTCTTATTTATCGTGTGCTCATTACAAAAAGGAGCCTCGCTATGAAAGAAATGATATTCGCATTTTTATTGATATTGCCTTCAGTATTGTTGGTTGAAAATACTCCAAACGATGATGATAAAGCCGTTTCGCCTCTATCTTGGTGTTGGATCAATAATACTTGCAAAAACGAATAATACATCGGGGGGCATATGAGCTTCTTAGAGAAAATTCTGGTTGAATTGGAGCAGATTAAAACTCTGCGGCAGTTGGAGCGCTATTTAATTCAGTTTAGTGAATTATCCCATATCGACTGGTGCTGTTTAATGGTTCATAGTTGCAACACTGTCTATATGGGGGATGCGCCTGAAGAGGTAAAACAACAACTTACCCTGGCGGTATTAAAGCAGGTAAATCAGTGTTGTAAACCTTCCTGGTCTGGCGCAGATGAATTCAGTAAAGCGATTTTTCCGCAGACCAGCCTGCTGGTTCCTATTATGGCAACGCGCCCCGATCATGCCTGCTTAATGCTTGGCTTTGCCAAGCAAAGCATCGAGCCCAAGCTTGCACAAAAGCTAGCTTGGTTCTGGCAGGTCATTGCCTCTTATATCTACAACACTTATCGCCGTATTACGGACGATGGCGTTGTAGTTGATTTTCAATTAACCCCGCGTGAAGTTGAATGTGTCCACTGGGCAGCCCAAGGCAAAACCTCGTGGGAAATCAGCAAGATCCTTGGTATTACCGAACGGACAGTCAACTTCCATCTAAGCAATAGCATGCAAAAAACGGGTAGCTGCAACCGACAACAGCTTGTTCGTAATTGCATGAATATATTGTGATTTATCCAAAGTTATTTTTTAGCAACAAAAAAAACATGGCCTGCTGCTGGCGATAACGGATGCTTGTGGGCAGAGTTTATTGCAACTAACAAGGTTATATAGAGGTACACAATGAACGATTTATTAAAACCGGTAACACCGGCACAGCCAGTAATGGCCACTACAACCCTGGAAGGCTTTATTGAAGTTACTGCCTTAGATGAACTGGACAAAATTGTTGGCGGCTTTCTTAACCCGGACGAGATTTACATTGAGTTGGAAGAGAGTCCTGTAAGTAGCTCAATGTATTAACAACTAGGTGCTGAAACATTTGACAGGTGACAACCAGAGAAGCATGACTGATGATTGAAAGTACTAGTTTATATAGAGGATAAGCTTGATGTCTTATCAGAAACTCTTTCGCAAAGAGGCGCTTCGGCACCAGTATAAATCACAGGAATTTGGTGAGTCTGTTATCCAGCAGCCATTGCTACTTGATAAAGCCTTGCTGATTATGGTGATTGCCGTGTGTCTGTTGATGAGTTTGGCGGTTGTTTACCCCTTTGTAAGCACTGAGCGTCTAAGCCTTGAAGCGCATGAATCCAACTACTTTCCTGTTGTGTCGCCAACCCCAGTTGTGGTTGAGCGGCATTTGCATCCGGATGGAAGCCGTGTTAACCGTGAGCAGGTCATTACTCAGGTCCGGACCTTTGATGGTGTTAGCCGCCGTGAGCAAGTGGATCTGATGAGTGCCAGTGAAACCGGGGTTTACTTTTCGGTAATCAATGCTGGAACGTCCGCGCAGCCATTTCAGCCCATTGCCAAAATTTTGCGCACGAATGAAGATCATCTTTTTTTCTTTACATTAACTGGCGCAAAAGCCAAACAATTGAAGCCGGGGCAATGGGTGAAATTAACATCTGGGCATCACCAGGCCAGTGGCAAGGTCCACTCAGTCATTGGACCTTTTCAGCAAGGCAGAATCAATATCGGCATTCAGTTGCAGTCTGCCTACGATGTAGGGGTTTTGCATCCGTCAGCGGCCGTTCGGTTGGAGCTTAGTGTGAAACGGAACAATTTTTTTGCTTTGCTGCGTAAGGAAGGAGCATGAACCTCTCCGACTATATACAGTTTAGAAACCAGCAGCTACCGGTTTATTTGCAAAGTGAGGTTGCCGAATGCGGTATCACATGTATTGCGATGGTCGCTTATTATCATGGTTTTAAAACCAATATGCTGGCAATGCGGCAGAAGTACCCGGCTGGTTTGCATGGTGTGACCGTAAAGCAAATCGTGCAAATTGCCGATGAGCTAGGTTTATCTGCTCGGGTACTGAAGCTGGATTTAGGCCAACTGGCGAAAGTAAAAAAACCGGCCATTTTACACTGGAACTTCAACCACTTTGTGACTTTGGCCAAGGTTAGTGGTAAGGGCATCACCATTCATGATCCGGCGAAAGGACGGCTGACACTGGACTGGAATCAGGTATCCGAAAGCTTTACCGGCATTGTTATTGAGCTGGTTCCTTCCGCCGGCTTTGAGCGTAAAGATGAACGAGTTCGGGTACCGTTGCGTCACTTTATCGGCAAAGTGGATGGGCTCTGGTCTTCACTAGGGAAAATTTTTGTCATTGCCTTGCTGTTGCAGGGGCTATTTCTGGTGTCGCCCTATTACATACGGGTGGTGATTGACCAGGGCATAAACTCCGGCCAGGCCAGCTTGCTGTGGTCTGTTTTTATTGGCTTTTCTTTGGTACTGGTATTGTCGGTTTTAGCGCAAATTATTCGCTCTGCCGCCATTATGTACCTGGATAAAAACCTGAGTTTTCAAATCAAAGCCAACATTCAGCGCCATTTGTTGCACTTACCGCTTAGCTTTTTTGAAAGCCGCCATGTTGGGGATATTAAGTCACGGTTTGAAGCCTTTAATGAAGTGCAACGTCTGATTAGTCGTGGCTTTATTACGGCTGTGGTGGATGGTTTGCTCAGTATCACCACCCTACTGATAATGTTCCACTACAACAAGGCTCTGGCACTGGTCTCTGTTGGCTTTTTAGTGGCCCTATATTTGATACGTTTTTTCCTGACCAGTAAGGAAAACGAACATCTGGAGCAGCAACTTAGTAAGCATGCCCGGGAAAACAGCCATTTTATTGAAACCATTCGGGCCATTATGCCGATCAAAAGCTTTGCTAAGGAAAATAGCCGGTTATCCAGTTGGATGAACTTTTATGCCGATACGCTAAATGCCAGCATTCAACGTGAAAAGATCACCATAGCCAGCGATATAACACAAAATGCGCTTGGACGGGTTGAGTATCTGGTTATCGTGTTAATTGGTGCGCACTTTATCATTGATGGGGCTCTTAGCCTTGGCATGTTTCTGGCTTACCTGGCTTATCGCCAGCAGTTTGCCGACAGCGCACAGTCTCTGGTAGATAATATTTTCCGCTTTCGGATTGCAGGCACTTATTTGCGCCGGATGTCAGATATCGTATTGCAGCAACCGGAGCAGGATCAAGCCAACATTGCGTTGCAACCCTCTCAAGTCGCAGGCGCTTTGGAAGTCAAAAATTTGCACTTTCGTTACAGTGACAGTACGCCCTGGTTGTATCAGGGGCTGAGCTTTAAAGTTGATGCGGGAGAGTCGGTCGCTATTGTTGGCCGCTCCGGGCTCGGAAAATCGACGCTACTAAAAATTATGACGGGTTTAATACAGCCGCAGCAAGGGGACTTGTTGCTGGATGGCATGCCATTAAAGTCTTTGGGCTTCAGGCAATTTCGCAGTTACAGCGCTACAGTGATGCAAAATGATCAATTATTAAATGGTTCTTTGCTGGAAAATATTACCTTTTTTGAGCCATCGCCAATTCTTGAATTGGTCAAAGAGGCCCTACAAGGGGCTGCCATTTGGGACGAAGTCCAGGCAATGCCGATGGGATTACACACTCAGGTTGGCGATCTTGGCAGTGCTTTATCCGGTGGGCAAAAACAACGTATTTTGTTGGCAAGAGCATTTTACGCTCAACCTAAGATTCTGTTTCTGGACGAAGCAACCAGTCACCTGGATAGCTTAAGCGAACAACGCGTTAATGAGTATCTGAAACAAAAGAAGATGACTCGGATCAGCGTCGCCCATCGCAAGGAAACTATAGAGGCGGCAGATAGAGTGATTGACCTGACTGAGTTAATCAGCAATACCCCTAATGCACAAAGCGCATAAAGGCAGGATAAAGAATGAAGAAAAACATAAGTAAACTGGTCTACAGTGGGATTGGCCTGCTATCGGTTTTGCTGCTAATTAGCGGCTGGAGCATCGGTTTTGCCGGTGGGCTGCACTATCTCAGTGCATCCAGTGTCAGCGTGGCGACGGTGCAAAGTGGCGACTTTACCCAGCGGGTGACCGGCTATGGTAGCTTGCAATCGCAAAATCAGCGTTTGTTGACTGCCAGCAGCATGGCGACGGTGGATGAAATCAAGCTGCGCCCGGGTGCCGTGGTCGAGCCGGATACGGTGATCCTGACGTTAAAAAACCCTGCCCTGGAAATTGCCGCCCAACAGGCGCTGGCAAATTTGCACAACAAGCGCAGCAACAGCCGACGGCTGGCGCTGGAGCAGCAGCGCGAAATTCTGGAGCAAAGCTCGCGTCTGGCTGAGCTGAAATCCGACGCGGAGCTGGCCGCTTTGCAAGTTGAAGCCGAAGCGCCGCTGGCCGCAGCTGGCATTATCTCTGGCATGGATGCCAGACGTAGCCGGGCCCGGGCCGAGCAATTGGCCGAGCGTTATCAGTTGGAGCAGCAAAAGCTCACCACCCTGCAGGAAGTGCATCAGCAGTATTTATTGATCCAGCAGGAAGATATTCAGCAGGCAGAGGCCGAGCTGGCCAATGCGACCTATCAGCTACAGCAACTGGTGGTGCGGGCTGGTTTGGCCGGTGTGCTGCAGCGCTTGCCGGTCAGTTTGGGCCAGAGCGTCAATGTTGGCGACCAACTGGCGCTGGTCGGCAGCTTGTCGCCTTTGGTGGCGGAGGTGAAAGTGCCGCAAATGCAGGTAAGGTTGTTGCAGGCAGGTGCCAGCGCTGAAGTCGATACCCGCCATGGCATTATTACCGGCCAGGTGGTGCGGATAGATCCTGTAGTAGCCGATGGCGCTGTGCAGGTGGATATTTTATTGCCCGAGCAATTATCCGCTGATATCCGGCCGATGCAGATGGTGGATGCGCGCATTCATGGCCAAAGCCGTGGTCAGGTCAGCTTTGTCGATCGTCCGGTTGGGGTGGCGGAAGATGCGCAGGTCGAGCTGTTTAAGCTGGATGCTAAACAAGTGGCCAGCAGGGTGCCGGTGCAATTTGGTAAGGCTTCTGGCCAGCAAATAGAAGTGGTGTCGGGCTTAAACCCGGGCGACCGTATTATTATCAGCGATCTGCAGCTTGATAGCAGTGTGCGGCAACTGAAACTGACTCAGTAAGGATTGAACAATGAAAACCGACGTACTTAATGTAAAACAACTTAAAAAAATCTTTCAATCCGGCCAGCAACAGCAAGCGGTGTTAAATGGCGTCAGTTTTAGCGTGCAGGAAGGTGACTATGTGGCCATTTGCGGCCCCTCTGGCTGCGGTAAATCTACCTTACTTAATATTCTGGGCCTGCTCGATACCGCCGATGGCGGTGAATACTGCATCGATGGACTCTTGGTATCGGATATGAACGCCGAGCAGCGCGCGCAAATGCGCAGCCGCCGTATTGGCTTTGTGTTTCAGGCGTTTAACCTGATTGATGAATACACCGTACTGGATAATGTTGCTTTGCCACTAAAATACCGCGGCGATAGTGTTAAACAGCGCCAGGCACGGGCACTGCAGTGTCTGGAAAAAGTTGGCTTGGCCGATAAAGCCGCGCTTTTCCCCAACCAGTTATCCGGTGGTCAGCAGCAGCGGGTGTCGATTGCCCGGGCATTGGCGGCCGACTCCGGCATTATGCTGGTGGATGAGCCTACCGGTAACCTAGACTCCAAAAATGGCGATGCGGTGATGGCCTTACTGGCCGATTTACACCAGCAGGGTACTACCATCGTACTGGTCACCCACGACCCGCGCTACGCCACTATGGCGCACCGGCAGATCCATTTGCTGGATGGTCAGGTGGTCGCCGACGAGGCGCTGCAGACTGATGCAGAGGAGCAAGTGGCATGAATGGGCGCCTAATCTGGTCGATGCTGTGGCGCAACTTTCTGCAAGCCAGGCAATACTACCTGACTGTCGTGGTCAGCCTGGTGTTTACCCTGACCTTGCTGTTTAGTGTGCTGAGTTTGGTCAATATTACCTACTTCGCGCCCCTGCCTTATCAGAATGACCGCGAGCTTTACTATGTTGGCGGTGAGCTAAATTACCAGGGGGCGTTGGAGCATTCCAGCAATGTACAGACCTTGTTTGACTTGAAAGAAAAAAGTCAGTTGCTGCAGCAGATGGCGGTGTATTTTAGCTTTCAAACTGAGTACAAGCTGCTGGATCAGCCAACACGGCCAAGAGTTCCGGTACTGTTTGGCGCGCACGATATTTTCGAGGTGATGGGGGTAGAGCCTTTATTAGGCCGGCTTTTTAACGAGCAAGAACAAATGGGCAATAAGCAGCCCTCGGTGGTGCTCAGTCAGGCCGTCTGGCAACAGCATTATGGCGCTCGGCCGGATATTGTCGGCCAAAGCATTCAGCTGAATCAGCGCCAGTTTACTGTGATAGGGGTGGTGAAGCAGGCGCTGGAGTTGCCGGGCTTTACCGATGCGCATGAGGCCATTTGGCTACCGCTGGATATGGATGAGCGAATCGATATACGCGGCTTTGGGGGTTACTCTAGTGGTTTTGCGGCGCTGGGCCGGTTAAAGCCGGGGGTAAGCCAGCAGCAGGCTAATGCCGAGGCATATCAGCTGTTAAAGCAAGCGTCAATCGAGCGCGATCCGGATTTTCAGCATATGTTCGATTACTACGGCAAAGTGGTGCCACTGCGACAGCAAATTCAGGGTGACTCAGGCCGTTTGGTACTGATGCTGTTGGCCGGTGTCTCACTGCTGACGTTAATTGCCCTGGTCAATTTATCCAGCATGCAGCTGGCACGGGCGGTTAAACGCTTGCAGCCGCTGGCGGTCTGTTACGCCTTCGGTGCCAGCAAAAAACAAATGTTTCTGCAGGTATTTCGCCACAATGCCGCTTTGTTGGCTGGCTCGGGGTTGCTGGCACTATTGTTAACCTGGCTGGGTTTTGGCGTGATAGCACAAGTTGCTGCCGACCAGCTGCCAAGGATCAGCGTACTGCGCATCGACGGCCTGATGCTGCTGCTCACTACTCTGGTGCTGTTGGTCATAGCCTTGCTCTTTAGCTGGATTGAGCTTAGCGGCGTCCGTGAACAGCAATTAATGGCCAGTTTGCAAAGCAGTGGCAAAGGAGCTGGTAAGCAGCTTAAACAAGGGGTGGCGCATACTTTAATCGGGGTGCAGCTAATGTTGTCCTTACTGGTGTTGCTGGCGACTGCCCATGTTTTTGTTGCCGCCTGGACGGAAGCCAACCGACCTACCGGTATCGACAGCACCGATCTTTGGGCTCTGACAGTCAACTACAGCGACTTGGACAACCGCGAGCAACGGCAAAACCAACATCGGGCTGTGCTGCAAAGTCTGACTGCTTTGCCTCAGGTGCAGCAAGTTACTGCGGTATCTGAGCCACGCGCACCCCGGGTGCGTAATCAGGATGCGGTAAGCAATTCGCAAGGGGAAGTCATCACCTCGGCCCGGCAAATTGCCGTACTGCCAGGTTACTTCCAATTTTACGGTCTTGAGCTTAGTGGTCAGGATTTTACTGCTGAGCATGTTGGGCTGGAGCACTACCCACTGATGATCAATCAACGGCTGGCTGATCGTATTGCCCGTTTATCGGGTAAAACTGCTGTGGGCCAAACCCTGACGCATAATGATGACGGCATCCAACGGTCGATTATTGGCGTGGTGGCCAATACCAACTTTCCCGGCGATCAGGGTTATGAGGTGGATGAAGTCTATTACCCGGCAGAAAACTCCGGCTGGCGTGATTACAGCTATCTGCTAAAGCTAATGCCTGGTGCAACCCTTACCGATACTGCTTTGCTTGAGCTGCTACGCCAGCAGGATCCACGGCTTGATTTAATTGAACTCACAACGGTAGCAGCCGCTTTTGATCGCTTTTCGCTATCGCACCGGCTGGCGGCGGCCTTGGCGGCCACCCTGGCACTGATGAGTTTACTGACGGTGCTGGCCGGTATTGCCGGTATTGTCAGCTATCTGGTGCAGGCGCGGCGGTATCAGCTGGGAGTAGAAATGGCGATGGGAGCCAGCTTAAAGCAATTGCTAAAAGACAACCTGGTTAAGCTGGCGCAGCCAATAGCGGCGGCGCTGCTGCTGGGCTTTTCCTGCTTCTTTTTCTTAGCCGGTATCAGCCGCACCCAACCCGAGCTGATGTTTCAAGCCAACTGGACGCTGGTAGCGGCCTTGCTGGCGCTATTGGCATTAGCCGCCCTGCTCTGCAGCTTGGTGCCGCTGCGCCGGGTGTTGCTGACTGATCCGGTGAAGGCGCTGCGCAATGAGTGATTTAAAGATGAGTGAACCTATAAAAAGAACCGTCAATTGGGAAAAATATACCGCACTAAGCTCGATGCTGGTGGCAGTATTAGCCTTGGCCATTTCCATCTGGCAAAGTTATAACATACAGCAGCATAATAAATTGTCGCTTAGACCTTATTTGGAAGCAGAATTTAACACTACTTTAGAGGACGGCTGGGAACTCTATATTAATAATCAGGGGTTGGGGCCGGCTCAGGTGACGGATGTAAAATACATAGTTGATGGCACTATATATCGGGATAGGGATGCGTTTCTAATTGCACTGGGTGAGGATCCAGATTGTTATGTTATGGGAAATGTAGGTCGCTTTTATAAAGTGTCAGATAGGCAGATAGTTTTTAGTACTTTGAATAACACTTGTCGCAAAACTGAAGCTGAGTTGATGGCATTGCTAAGCCGGATGCAAATGATCCTCGATTATCAATCTTTATACGGCGAGACATATCAATTGGTAATTGGACAACACTGAGTAATAAGCGGAGACAATGGTTTGTATCTAAAACCGCTGTATTCGCCGTTTTTACTCACTGGCGCCGAGCTTGCTTGGCCGCCTGCCATTCAGCTTGGGTGATTGGGCTGGTGGTAAGTTGTGATAAATCGTGCTGCTGATACTGCGCTTTACGGGCCGCCACCTGCTGCATAATAGCCGCCAGCTCAGCCTCTGAACGACGGTTCCAGTCGACAATTTCACTGATATGCCGATAGCAGCCAATGCAGATTTTGGCACTATCTAACTTACAGCAGGCGACGCAGGGCGATTCGATCATCTTAAGCTTTTCTTTAGCCAAATAAGCTGACCGGGTGAGCCCCGGCCAGCAGCGACTTTAACTCTTATCTACCAGCACTGCGATGGCACCATCACCGGTGACATTACAGGCCGTACCGAAGCTATCCTGCGCCATATAAAGCGCTATCATCAGCGCGATAGCGCCTTCGCCAAAGCCCAGCATAGAGCCGAGTAACCCGACTGCCGACATGACCGCGCCGCCAGGCACGCCGGGCGCTGCTAACATCACCACGCCCAAAGTCAGGATAAACGGAATCATCGTCAGCAAAGAGGGAATTTCCAGATTGCTCTTCATCATAATGACGGCAACAGCACAGCTGACGATAGTAATGGTGGAGCCCGACAGATGAATAGTGGCGCACAAGGGCACTGAGAAGTTTGCTACTTCGTCCTTAACACCATTATTTTTGGTGGCTTGCAGCGAAACCGGGATGGTTGCCGCACTGGACATGGTTCCGAGCGCCGTAAAGTAGGCCGGCAGCATATTGCGAATTAACGTAAAAGGCGACTTGCCTGCTTTGATACCGGCAATAACAAACAAAGTAATAATCCAGGCCCAGTGCAATAATATAGCCAGAATCAGCACTATGCCGAAAGTTTTCAGGGTGACGAAAACCGTACCGGCTGCGGCCATCTGTGCGAATACACCGGCAATATACAGCGGTAGCAGTGGGATAATCACTTTGCTCAGTAATAGCTGAATGATATCGCGACCCTGATCCGATAATTGTTGCAAAGCGACGGCCCGGGTACTGGCAATGCCAAGACCAAATACAAAAGCCAGCGCCAGCGCGGTCATCACACTAAACACCGGCGGGATATTCATTTCGATGTAAGGCACCAGATTGACGCCTTCGGTACCCGCCAGATCGGCCGCTGCGGGTGCCAACATCGGAATGACCAGGGCGGCAATCAAAAATGCCAGTACACCGGCAGCAATAGTCGAAACATAGGCCAGACCAAGAGTGCGGCCCAATAGTTTTCCCGAATTGCGCGGCAGGGCGGCGATACCACTGGTAATAAAGAATAAGATCAGTAATGGAATGGTGAAAAATAACAACTGACCAAATAGCGCTTTAAAGGTGATCAGAATTTGTGTTAGCCAATGTGGTGCATACAGCCCCAGTAACATCCCCAGCACGATGCCGGCGACTAATTTTAGGATCAGTAACATAGATGGTTCTCGTTATTATGGTTTACCAGAGCGATAGTCGCTCTGCCTGGTTGTTCCCCACCGCAGAGCATATCACACTCCGGTCAGCGTTAGCTGCTCTGGCTGGTTTAGCCAGTTAGTCGATTATCTCTGCCTGCGGTAATTCTGCCGCTAACCAGGTTTTTAGCGCAGGAAGTTGCTTGGCTGGAAAGCGCATTGCGGCAGCGCGATAAAGATTAAACGGAAAATCCAGTAGTGCCTGTTGCTCGTCCAGCTTGCTCAGCGCCACCTTTTTAATCTGCTGCACCTGAAGTTGACGTTGTTTCACGTGAAGCACATCTTGCTCACGCTTTAGCTGGGTAAACACATCCGCCACCCATTCGGGCTCGCTTGATGGCTTGGGCTGCAAGCCTAATATCAGGCTTTGGATCACGCCATTAAATGCTGCCAGTGTTAAGACAACCTCTTGCTGCAGGGCATAATGTACTGTTGCAATCGAAAAAATGGTCGCAAGCAACACACGTAATGGGTGGCGTTGGCAAAAGTTACGGATTTTCAGCAGTGGTGAGAGGTGTTTAAGCATCATCTGACATCCTGTCGAGTAGGTTTGATAACGTGGATATTACAATTTCTTTTGAAAGTTGCAACTGATCTGCGGCCAGCGCCAGCTGTTGCAATTGCGGCAACAGTTGCTGCAGGCGGCTGGCTTCAGTTTGGCTCGGCGCGCTGGCTGCGGCTATCGTCATCGGCTTGCCGCGCTGGCGCTCTAACAGGCCTTCAGCCTCCAGTAGGCTATAGGCTTTGGAGATGGTCATCGGGTTAATTGCATATTGCGCGGCTAATTCCCGGACTGAGGGAAGCTCGGCGCCAGGCAGCAACTGACCTCCGGCCACCATGCGTTTAACCTGCTCGGTAAGCTGCCGGTATATGGGTTCGCCACTATTGGGGTTAATACTAAACATCCTGCTGCCTCACTGCTTTGGCGGCCTGGGTAAAATCCAATTGTTGCCAGCTTTTAATTGCCCAGCTACGTAATAGCAGTGCCATTAGTAATAGGCCTGTTAACAGCCAACTTTGGGTGCTGGCCTGGGTAGATACAGGCCAGATTTCGATGGCGAAAGCAAAGATAAGCCCATAGCCGAAATAGAAGCCTAATTTCGTCTGGGCACCTAATAACAGGTAAGTGCTAATTAACAACAAAGTTAGGCTAAGTAGTAAAGCAACCAGCAGTTCAGTCTGGTTCAAGCCAAGACTGAGCATTAAGCTGCATAGTGGTAGTAGCAGTAGCAACTGCTGCTGCAGATAGTAGCGTTCTATATAGTAAAATAGTTGCTGGCGGCTAAAAGGATAAAATAACCAGGCTTTACTAAGATTGCTTTGTTGTTGCCGAATCTGCAGCAGCCAACATAGCAGCGGGCTAACTAGCAGCATATTTTTAAAGATCGACCAATTATCTGCCGGCTGCCACTGCCACTGACCAGAGATAAACAGGTGGATGGTGCTGCCGATAACAGGTAATGCAAAGCAATAACAACAGTAGAAAAAGAGCCGATAGATCCAGTGCCCATTTTGTTGTAGGTGCAGGCTAAGCGCTAAGGATGGCTGGAAAATCCTCTGCGGCCAGTAAAATTTAAAGTCGGGTTGAGATAGCTTACCTGATGCTAACAAGGTTTTGCTAACAACGGTGGCGACACTCAGACTCGCTATCGCCAAAGCGATACCAAACCATTGTTTCTGGCCAAAAAACAGCAGAAAAAATCCGTTTGGCAGTAAATATAGAGTTACAACCAGCATCGCCAGACCTGCTTCGGCTTTTTGCTTGGTTAACCATAACGCCAGAATATGCATTAGTGCATGGATGCCGGCCAATATTAGTATCAGTTGCCATAGCGGAACTGCGCTTAACTGCTCGCCAGTGACGTGAAGTAGACCCGGAATAGGTAACAGAACAACCACTGACGCCAGCAGTGTCAGACCTACCAGACGTTCAGTCTGACTTAGCAATAACCGGCCATAACTACTGCGCATAAAATATAAGGCTTTTGGTAACAGGTTGCCGTAGTAATAGGGCAGCAACAGTAAGTTTGCCAGCACAAAACTAAAGGGAGCGGCAAAGCCCAGTAACCAAAAAAAACCGATCACACCCCAGACGAAGCTTCCCAGGGGGGTAAGGGTGAGTAGCCGGCCACAATTGCTCACAGCGACAGGTAGCGCAGCTTTATTACTCATAACCCACTCCTGATAGCTTGTGGGTTGATTAACTTAAGTTGTCCCCAGTCCAATTGCTGCAGCTGGGCTTTAACATGGCGGCGCAATGCAGCTGCCAGCAACCATAGCCCTGCGGTGCTCAACAGTAACAGCCAGGAACTGGACCAGTGCGTCAGCAATAGTATGACACCGGCAAATTGCAAGCTTACCAACACCAGGCCACTTTGCCACAATGGCTGATTGATCAAACGCCAGTTTAGTAATACCGAACACGCCAGCAGGCTTGGCCATAGCAGCAAAGTGCAGGCGGCAGCGACCAAATCCGGTGCCAACAGCAGCACCAGCGGCGCTAAAATCAGGGTACAAAGCAGGATATGGTGCGCTGCCTGTTGTTCCAGCAGTGGATAAAGTTGCTCCCGGCTGACCGGCAGTTGTAACCAGGCACGTCTGACGCGTTTTAGCATCAGGGTCAGTTGCTCCAGCAGCAACACTGCGGGTAAGAAAATATATAAGGCTCGAAGCAGCAGATCTTCGGGCAAGCCGTTATTGCCAAATAAGGCACCCCAAAGCCACATTGCCGCCGGCAGATACCAGCAATAAGCCAGATAGCGTAAGCTGCGCGAAAGCCAGCTATCGCCCTGTCCCAGTAATAAGGTACCGGAAAGTGAACCTGCGCGGCGGGTCAGGCGCTGCATTGCAAGCCAGGGAGTACGGGCACCAGTGCTGCTCTGATAGCGCTTGTCCGGGGTTAACCAATTCAGGGCAAACCAGGCGAGTAGCAACATATTAAGCAGGCCAAGCAGCGTTAATAGCAATGGCAGGCTAAACAGGGGCAATTGTTGCGGTAGCTCAGCGGCCAATATCAGGATCAGTAAGCTGCTGCCAAACCAAAGTGGCCGCAAATGGCCCAGCACCAGACATGGCAGGATCAAGCTGGCAAAGGCCAGTACGCCTAATTGCAACCCCAGCATAAAGCTTTGCTCTGCCAACCCCAGCAGGGTGCCGGCTAAACAACCGAATAGTACCGCGCTCAGTAACAACTGCTGCCGGCTATGGCGGCGGAAATTGGGCAGTAAGCGCCAGCTGCCACGTCGGCAGAGCGTCATAACCTGCAACGGAATACAAAACAGCAATAACATCAGGCAAGCCAGAGGTACTACCATGGCTTTAGGGTAAGGGCTGAGCAAAGTAGCAATTAGCAGCAGTACTAGCAGGCCCCAAACAACTTTGATCACGATACTTGGCCATAACAGGCGGCCAAGCAGGGCGAACCAGGCGCTCATCGGTGCAGCTCCAGAAAAATTTCTTCCAGATTCAGGTGTTCAACCCGGATACTGGCGGCCAGCTGCTGTTCTAAGCGGGCCTGCCATTCTGGTTGCCAGTTGGTTACGGTAACAGTGTATTGAGATGCCTGTTGTTGCTGATGTAATATCTGCAGTGGTGGCAGCGATGCCGGCAAGCTTTGTTCGGTGCTCAGATGCAACCGTACCACGGACTCTTTTAGTTCATCCAGTTCACCCTGCCATAAAAACTGCTGATCTTTTAATAGCCAGACTTTATTCGCCACCCGCTCCATATCGGTAACGATATGGGAGGAAAAGATAATCGTTGTTTGCTGATCGGCGGCAATATTTACCAGCTCGGTCAGGAACTGCCGCCGTGCCAGCGGATCCAGACTGGCAACGGGTTCATCCAGAATCAGTAACCGGGGTTTGTGACACAGCGCCAGCATGATAGACAGTTTTTGTCGCTGCCCGAGTGACAGCTTGCTAATACGGGTCGTCAGAGGGATTTCCCAGCTGCTACTCAGGCGATCTGCCAGCCGTGGGTCCCAGTTCGGTTGAAAGCGGGCGAATAACTCAAGTTGCTCGTACGGGGTCAGTTGCTCCAGCAGTTCGTCTTGCTGGGGTACAAAGCCAATCAGTTGCTTTTCTCTGGCACCGATTTCGGTGCTTGGCGTGCCAAATAACCTTACCTCACCCTGCTGCGGCACTGCAAAACCAAGTACCGTTTCCAGTAAGGTCGTTTTACCGGCCCCGTTTTTGCCTAATAGCGCGACCACATCGCCTTCGTTGGCATTGGCCTGCAGTTGGTGCAGGACGGTACGGCCGCTAAAGTTGCGGCTTAAGGCGTTAATTTCGATCACTGCTGGCATATCCTTGTCTCCATCATAACTGTATTAATACACTAATACAGTGGTGGCGATTCTGCAAGCAGTTAACGAGAAAAATTTACATTTCTATAAAATTAATTCGCGGTGCCGATACAATTGCTGCCAATGGCTACCGGCTTTGTTACTGACTTCGCTATCAAAATAGTGCAGTAAACGGCGTCGATCTTCGGGGTTATCTTTTAAGGCCGAACCCAGTAAGAAATGCAGCAACTGGCCATATTCCAGCTGGCCTTGCTGATAATAGTAACTATGTACGCAAAGCGTATGACCTACCACCACGGCTTCGGCGGTCGACATTGCCGCCGCAGCCAGCCGGTCGGTGCTGCGTCCGTCCAGTGTTTGGCCATTGCGCAGTTCATGGAAAATGGTCGCCAGCATTTCGAACAACAATGGGTCGAGCGTGATGTCGATACCGGCTGCAGCATTCAGCTTGGCGGTTTCCCACATCACGACACTGATTTCATCGTCAATATGGCTGATCGGTTTAATATGTTCAAAGTTCATCCGGCGTTTCAGGGCGGCGCTCATTTTATGTAAGCCTTCATCGACACTGTTGGCGGTGGCGATAATATTGAAGCCTTTTTTCGCATACAGCACGCCCTGCTCGCCGCTGAGTTCAGGAATGGTAATTACCCGGTCGGATAGCAGCGACAATACGGCATCTTGCAATGGTTGTGGGCAACGCGACATCTCCTCAAAGCGCACAAATTTGCCGTCACGCATCGCCCGGTACAGCGGGCTTGGGACTAAAGCGGCCAGACTGGGTCCTTCACGCTGCAAAATGGCCTGGTTCCAGCTGTAGAGCAACTGATCGACGCTATTTACCGCCCCGCCCTGCACGATCAGTGAAGAGTCGCCGGATATAGCGGCACACAGTAATTCTGATAACCAGGATTTGGCAGTACCGGGTTCACCAATTAACAAGCAGCCGCGTTGGGTACATAGCGAGATTATGACCCGGGTCACGACATTGGGGGCGGCAATAAATTTTTTATGGATCCCGAGTGCCGGATCGCCGAGGATAAATTTTTCAGCGGCGATCGGCGATAGCTGCCAACCCGGCGGCACGGGTGCCGGATCCCAGTGCTGTAAACGCTGTAATTCTTCGGCAAAGCTCTGCTCAGCCGGCAGGCGTTGTTTATCTGCGGTAGTATGCATCAGCTTCTCCGGGTGCCGCCGCGGGCTTCAGGTGCCATCCGATCTTGCGGCAGAATTTTGGGTAGTTCAGATAGCGGAATAATGCCGTTAATCACCAGATCCAGTGCACTATCCCGCATGGTGATCAAGCCGGCATCGAGGGCTTGCCAGCGAATTTCGGTGATCGGGGGTTGGCGCGAAATGGCGTTGCGAATATCGGTATTAACCTGCATAAACTCCACCACAGCGGTACGCCCTTTGGTCCCGCGGTCATGACAATGGCTGCAGCCTTTACCCTCGTAGCAGCGGAAACTGGCTGGTACACCTTGCGGAAAGACTTCACGTAAAATGGCCGGGTCCGGGCTGGCTTCGGTTTTACAGTGCGGGCAGATGCGTTTGGCCAGACGCTGGGCAATCACCGCCAGTAATTCGCTGGCCAGCGAATTGGGATGAATATTCAAATCATACAGCCGTTGCAGCGCATCCACCGCATCATTACAGTGCAGTGTAGATAGTACCAAATGGCCGGTTTGCGATGCACGGATCGCTTCTAAGGCGGTTGGATGGTCGCGAATTTCGCCAACCAGAATCACATCGGGATCTTCCCGTACAAAGGCCCGTAATGCCTCCGGAAAATCAAAGCCAATATCGCTGCGGATACGGGTTTGTTGAATATTATCAATCGAATATTCGATAGGGTCTTCCACCGTGATCACTTTACGGGTGCCGTCATCAGCCAGCTCCTGTAGACCGGCATAGAGTGTGGTTGACTTACCGGAACCGGTTGGCCCTACGACCAGCACTAAACCGGCCGGGTTGTTCAGTAAGCGATGATAATAGCTGGCGACCTTGGGCGACATGCCCAGCTCCTGCATGGTCAGGGCGCGGCCGGTGTGTTTTAACAGCCGGATCACCACATGTTCGGCATGTAATGCTGGCTGAGTCTGGATCCGCAGGTCGTAGGTGTTATTGCCATGTTTCAACTGTGAGCGTCCGCCCTGGGGTAAGCGGCGTTCGGCAATATTGAGTTCGGCCCGGATTTTGATGATATTGACCAGGCCCGCCATCTCCGCCAGGCTAAACTGAAAATGTGGTACGTTATGTAAATCGCCGTCTACCCTGAGCCGGACTCTGGCGGCATTATTATAAAACTCCAGATGGATATCGCTGGCATTTTCGCTAACTGCCTCCAGCAGAATGGCTTCATACAAGGCAACCAGATAAGGATTTACCGTATCGGCATTGGCTTCGCGGTTCTCGGCCGGTTCAGGGTTGGTGGCCGGTCGGGCAAAATTGCTGCGCTGAGCGACATCCAGATGTGACCAAAGACGTTTGAAGTCGGTTGGCGTGACCAATACACAGCGGATGCCACCGCTGCCATTCATTCCCGACAGCTCGTCCAGTTGAATATCAGGATTATCAGTGGCCAGTAACAGCTGCTGCTGTTGATAGGCAACAGGTAACACATGCTGACTGTCGAGGTATGTATGGGAGAACTGGTTGAACAACTGGCAGTCGAGCAGCTTTACCAGCTCGTCAAAATCCTGCAACGCCAACTGACGCTCTGCCGCCAGCGACGCATAGAGTTTGCGTTCATCCAAATTAAGTTTCTTGGTTAGCACCTGCAGCAGCGGTTTATGCTGTTTTTTGGCTTCCAGGCTGGCTTCACGCAGTAATTGCTCGTCGGCCAGTCCTAAATCGATAATGCTCTGCTGCAAACGGCGGCTAAAATCAATCCAGCCCAGATTTTGCCGTCGTTCCAGTTTGCCGGCGACCTTTTGATACAGTACCAGATTGGAAAATGCGGCCTGTTCTTGCTCCAGCAGCACCAAATAACCGTGTTCTGTTAACCAGGGCTCCAGATACTGCAGTTCCGTTAGCTGGCAGGTACAGAGTATCAGCTGGCAGGGTTCACGCACACTAAAAGCACTATTGGCATCGGCATGGATCAGTTCAATATTTTCCTGGCCATCAGCAGCCAGTCGTTGTGCCGCCTGATCAAGCCGCTGTTGGTCGCGTTCGACCACATAAACCCGGCGCACCAGCTTTGCCAGCACGGCTGCGACATAGCCACTGCCCCCACCGACGTGCAAAATGGCGCTGCCGGGATTGAGTGGTGGCAGTAAATTTAGCAAGCGTTGTAAAGCTGCCTGGGTTGGCAGGCTGTGTCCGGAGATCAGGGCTTCACGACTCCGGTCGGCAACATAGTGTTGCCGCGGTGTAGCGGCTATCGCCGGGTGCAGCATGCTCTCTTCAGTCTGATAAGTCATATCGGATGATCTGCTATGGGTAAGGTTAACAACTGCTCAACAGGCTGTGGCAGGCAGAATTCGGGCGCGGGTTTACCGAACAGAAACCCTTGAAACAGGTCGCATTTTAGCCAGGAGAGCATCTTAAATTGTTCCGTGGTTTCCACGCCTTCTGCCACTACGGTTAGCTTTAGCGTTTTAGCCATACTGATAATGGTATCGACGATAGCGTAGTCGGTCTGGTCGCTCAGAAAATCACGGACAAAGGAGCGATCTATTTTCAGCACCTGGATCGGAACATTTTTTAAGAAAGCCAAAGACGAATAGCCGGTACCAAAGTCATCCAGTGCAAAGCGGATCCCCTGTTGATGCAGTTGCTGTAGTTTTTGCCGTGTTTGTTCGACATCCGTCATTAGCATACTTTCGGTAATTTCAAACTCCAGGCGTGAAGCCTTGATGCCGGCAGTCCTAATTTGTAGTAGCGTTTTTTCGACAAAATCAGGTGTTTGTAATTGTCGTTTGCTGACATTAATGGCTATGGTCAGCTGAGGGTCGGTAAGGTGTTTAAGTGCGTTACAGGCTTCTGCCAGTATCCACTGGCCCAGTACGGTAATAAAGCCGGAAGTTTCAGCCACCGGTATAAAAAGCTCCGGACTGATCATACCGCGCTCAGGATGTTGCCAGCGCAACAGGGCTTCATAACCGGTCAGCTTGCCTTTGTTATTGACCTTAGGCTGAAAGAACAATTTGAACTGCTGTTGGCTTAATGCCAGATGCATTTCCGATTCCAACTGTTGTCGCAACAAGCTGCGCTGCTGCATACCAGGTTCGAAGAAATACAGCTGGTTTCGTCCTTGCTCTTTCGAGTGGTACATTGCCAGATCAGCAGATGACATCAGTTCATCTATGGTTTTGTTACTGCTATTAAATAATACAATGCCGATACTGGCGGTAATCTGATATTGGCGGTTTTTCAGTAAAAAAGGTTCGCGGATCTGGGTCAGTAACTTAGCGGCCAGCTGCTGGGCGTCGACTGCAGCTTCATCTAAAGTCGCTTTATAGGTTGGTGCCAGCAGGATAAATTCGTCACCACCTGGCCGTGCCAGAGTATCGGTTTGGCGCAAACTATGTTGTAAACGTGTGGAAAGCTGTTGCAGTAACTCATCACCATAGGAATGTCCCAGCGTATCATTCAGGCGTTTAAAGTGATCGAGGTCGATTAAAGAGTAGCGCGGCATAAAAGCCGCTACGATCCGCTTCATGCTGGATGTCGGTGATCCGTTCCAGCAACAGACGACGATTGGGTAACTGGGTAAGAGGGTCATAATAAGCCAGTTTGTAGATCCGCTGCTGGTCAGATTTACTGGCGCTGATATCATTAAAACAGGCAATATAATGGCTGATTTCACCGTCGCTGCCCGTAATGGCATTGATGATTATCTGTTCCGGATAGATTTCGCCATTTTTGCGTTTATTGTACAGCTCACCACTCCAAACACCTTGCTGATAAAGCTGTTGCCACATTTGCTGGTAAAACTGCTCATCATGAAGCCCTGAGCGTAATATCGCTGGCGTTTTACCGCAAACATCTTGCTCGCTGTAGCCGGTGATCTCGGTAAAGGCCGGATTAACTCGTACTATCCGCCGCTGGGCATCGGTAATCATAATGGCTTCGCGGGTATGAAATGCCAAGGCGTTAAGCTGTTCGGTTGCCTGGGTCAGCTTTTGTTCGGTGATATTGCGGGCGGCCAGCACAAAACGTGGTAATACCGAATCGCGGCTGGCGGGTTTTAATGAAGCTATCACCTGAAACCATTGGATTTCACCGTTTAAATCTAGAGTGTACTGTTTGGGGCTGGATAGCCCCTTGTTGTTCCAGGCTTCCCGAATCGCCTGCTGGCCGGCAATGGCGGCGGATTCCGGCAAGACTTCAGCCATGGTCTTGCCGAGGAAGTGTTCAGGCTGGAACAGCAGCTGTTGGTTTTGCCCGGTATGAGCCTGATAAAAACGACCGTTCAGGTCGACATCAAACAGTAAGTCCGGCACGGCATTCAGGGTGGCGGTCAGTTCTGCTGAGGAAAGACTGAGTTTGCGGAACGGCTCGGCCAGATTCTCATAAACCAGCGCGCGATACAAAAACAAGTAAGACAGTACCTTAAGCAAATGGCCGCTTAAGTTATATAGATCATTGGTATTCTGATATAGCGTAAAGAAAAACTCTGACAGTATAGTGGTGATCAGGGCGGCGATAAGCGCTGGCGCATGATAGGGGCGCGGTTGGTGCCGGAAATGCCAGATAAAACCGAGACAAAGCAGACAAATGGCAATAACCAGATACTCGACCAAGATTTTAAAGGGCGTCAGGCCGGCACCGGGCTGATAGGTAGCTGGCACCGACTCCGGATAACCAATAAACCACAGGTGGCAAGCCAGCACCAGTAACGCGCTGCCACTAATTGCCAGCCAGAGCTGAAATCGCCGCGCAGCTTTATCCGCCTGGGGTAATAATACGTACAACAGGGCGCAGGCCACAACCAGGCGGGCGGCTAACCAAAAATTAATCGCTTTTGCCGGCGAATTCGCTGTGAAGTAGGCTGGCATACCTTCAAATGATAACAGATGCGCCAGGTCGAGCCAAAATACGGCAAAGAATGCGGCGGCCAGGACGACACTGCGCCGGCTTAGTTGGTAACGAGCCTGCTCACGTACCACAGTAAAAATCAGTGCGCTGATGGTGACAGCAATAATTTCCAGTGTCGTGTGCAGCGGCAAATAGTAATGGCTGGCAATACTGGGCAGGGTTGGTTGTAGCCACAGAGGTCCAAACGTCAAAGCGGTTAATGCCAGTAAAAACAACCCGAGTAATATTACGGAGCGCATGGGAAATGGCGACGAAGCGGTATGATTACTGGCTGGCATCAATAAGCTTAATTTGATTAATCTAATTTAAGAATACGCGCTTTTTGCTAAAACTCAATTGGCTTTGCATGACAGTTGATCCAGCACAAGCTTGCAGCTTGTTCAGGTTCTGCTAAGGTCAGAGCGGTACCTTATGCAAACTTTAGCAGCAGCCTCACCTGTCGGTGAGCAGAATCCGGAAACTCAGATGCGTAATGTCTTGCTTTTAATCCTCTCGCTGGTATTGGTTGCCTGTAGTCAACTGAATCAGGTCGCGGTGTACTCGGTCTCAGAAGCGCAGCTGGAGCAGGCGCTCCGGCAGCAAATTCCGCAATTAACCCGACAGGCTAATGTGGCCGGTATCCCGTTGAAAATGGCGGTAGAGCGGATGGCGGTGCAGATTGGCCCCGATAACTCTGATGTGGTGCGGATCGATACGGCGGCCAATGCCAGTTTAAATCTGTTTGGTTTAACCTATCCGGCCAGTCTGCAATTACAGGTAGAGGGGGTTCCTTACTATGATGCTGAGCAAAAGGCCGTGTTTGTGCGCTCAGTTAAGCTATTAAACTCAACGGTCGATGCGGCCGGCTACCGCGGCAACTTAACCCCGGTCAGCAATGAGTTATTGCAGCTGGTAAACCAGATGTTGGCGACGCAACCGGTATACCGGCTGGATACCGCTGATCCGGCTATCCGGATGTTAACGGCACTGCCTTTTGATATGGCAGTACAGCGTGGCAAAATCGCCTTTATTCCCAAAAGCCGCTAAATAAAGTGAGCGCTCAGCTTGCACAAAGGGGCGCTTTACACTAATACTTTCGGATAGTTTTTCTTTAACAGATCCGAGTCGTGCAGTTATCGGTTGCTATCCGTTTAGGTCTTATACTTTGTCTGGCTGTGTATAGTGCTGTGGCGCCAGCCAGCGCTGCAGAATCTGCTGAGCAGGATCCTGGTCGGGTATTCAGCCGCTTTATCCAATTGAGCGTGCCGGGGCGTACCCTGCCTGTCCCCACCACCATGACACAAGACCAGCAGGGATTTTTGTGGTTAGGCACCCAACATGGCCTGTACCGTTATGACGGTACCGATGTACTGGAGTTTAAAGCTAATCCGGCCCAAAGCGGTAGTTTGTCAGTCAGTTGGATTTCGGCGCTTGCCGCCGATCCGCAAGGTTGGCTCTGGGTGGGCACCCGCTACGGCGGACTTAACCGTTTTGATCCTGCAACCGAATCCTTTAGCCGGGTAGATTTACCGGCGACAGTAGACTCCTCGTCTGCTGAAATAACTTCCCTGGTGTTTGATCACTCGCAGCAGCTATGGCTGACGACTTACGGCGCCGGTTTGTTTAAGTGGCAGCAAGACCAGCTCCAGGCTGAACCCCTTCCGGCGGCTACCAGCGAGCTGGCTGTTAACTTTATTAATCATCTTTTTATTGATGCCAAGGGTGGGCAATGGCTGGCCATCGGCGAGGCGCCTATCCGCACCTATGGTCAACAGCAGGGTGGCGTCCTGTACCGCCCGGATCTGCAAAGTGCCTGGCGGGAAGTGACTTTTATTAATCAGAGTACGGCTAAAGTATCGGTCAGCCGGGTTAATCAGGGGAATGATGGTCAACTTTGGGCCGCAACCTATGGTCAGGGACTTTATCAGTTTGACCCTGTCAGTGCGACCTTCCGACTGGCAGAACAACCCGTACAGCTGCAGCAGGCGCTGTTGTCTGATCTGCATTTGGAGCCAGACGGCGGCCTCTGGCTCAGTAGCTATAATGCAGACTCCCGCGGTGGGCTCTGGTATCGCGACCCGGCGGGCAACTGGTTACATTACCCCTTTCATGCTGAGTTTAGTGAGGGGCTGGCGCGGGCTGATTTGCTGGGCCTGTTTCAGGATCAGCAGGGCATTTTATGGACCATCAGCCAGGGTGGTTTTCGCGGCTTAAGCCGTTTTGCCCGCACCATCCGGACCTTACCCAATGGCCAACTTAGCAGCGGTCTGTTGGCTGCGCCCAATGTTCTGAGCATTGACGCTGCGGCGGATGACAGTATCTGGCTGGCCAATCGCGAAGGTGGTGTGGCGCATTTTAATCCGGTTACTGCAACCTTACGTCACTGGTTGCTGCCGCAAGGACCCGAGCAACCGACCGTTGTGCAGGCGGTGCATCAGGACAGCGATGGTACTCTCTATGTCGGTACAGATCGTGGGCTTTACCAATTACAGCCTGCAACTGCGGAGTGGCGTAAAATCGGTCTTCAGACCAGTGAAGATCCCTTTGTCAGATTACTATATCGTGATAGCCGGCAGAATCTGTGGATCGGCACCCGTGGTCAGGGGGTATTCCGGCTGAGTCCGTCACGGCAGCAGGTAGAGCATTACCGCCAGGGTGGTCAGCATAGCGCTCAAATCCGGTTCGAAGATGTAAACAACCTGGCTGAAGATTATCTGGGAGCGATCTGGATCGGTTCAACGGATCAGGGAGTTGCCCGTTATCAACCCGACACCGGCCAGGTAGACTATTGGCTGCAACACCCCGGTAGCCAGCACGGTTTGCAGCTCAATGGCATTCAACTGATTTTCGAAGAGCAGCAGCAATTATGGGTTCGTGCAGGCAATATTAATCATCTGGTATTGCGTGACAGCGATGATCCGGGCCGCATTCTTGGTTTCAAACCCTATTTAACAGCCGCGGATGACGATGATGCGTTACGCCAGGCCGCCAGGTTCCGTTTGCTCTACCGCTTACACTGGCTGGACGAACAGCAAACCTATCTTGAACTGAACGAAATGCATGGTATGCAAAGTACCACCTGGATTGGCGCCTGGGAAATTGTCGGGAATACTATTTACCGGGGCGGAGCACGGGGATTTGACTACTTTGATATCAGTAAGCTACCGAAGAAAGTAGCCTTAAATAAAGTTCAACTGACCGCACTTTCCTTATTCAATCAACCCGTGCGTGCCGGCTCCGCCGTGTTACCGCAGGCACTGGCCAGTCTGGATCTGCTGACCCTGACTTACGACCAGGATATGTTTGGGATCCGCTTTGCCTCGCCGGAATATAAACAGCAGCAGCAAATCCAGTATCGTTACCAGCTAAAGAACTTCGACCGGGACTGGATCCAAACCTCAGCGCAAAGCCCGATAGCGACCTATACCCGCCTGCCACCGGGCGATTATCTGTTTCAGGTGGCGGCACGCCTGCCCGGTGGCCAATGGACCGCGGCCACTGAACTGCCGGTGCGGGTATTGCCGCCCTGGTGGTTAACCTGGTGGTTTAAGCTGGGCATGTTATTGCTGTTAGTGCTGACGGTGATGATTGTATTGCGCTGGCGTTTGCAGCGTGAATATCAACTACGCCGGAAATTAGAGTTGCTGGTTGAGAAAAGAACGGCGCAGCTGGCAGAGCAGAATCAGGCGCTGGAGTTGTCGTATCAGCGCTTGCAACAAACACAGCAGCAATTGATTACCCAGGAAAAAATGGCCTCGCTGGGTGGCCTGGTCGCCGGTGTCGCGCATGAAATCAATACCCCTTTAGGGATCTGTGTAACAGCCACCAGTCATCTGCAAACGGAGCAGGCCGAGATCGCGGCCGCCTTTGCTAACCGGACTATGCTGCAAAGCCAGTTTAATCGCTTTATGCAACACCTGACCGAAGGCTTGAAAATTTTACAGGTCAATACTCAGCGTGCCGCCGATCTGGTTAACAGTTTTAAGCAGGTCTCTGTCGACCAGAGTCATGACAGTTATCGCGAGTTTGAGCTTTGTCAGTATCTTAGCGATGTTTTGCTGTCAGTGCGTTCCCGCCTGAAGCAACAACATTGCCAGCTATATTTTGATTGCCCGCAGCCGACTATCATGTTCTCAGATCCCGGCGCCATCGCTCAGGTGCTGACCAATCTGGTACTCAATGCCCTGATCCACGGTCTGGATGGTCATCCGGCACCGCAGATCCGCTTACAGGTTGAGGATACCCCAAGTGAGGTGATGCTTCATTTTAGCGATAATGGCAAAGGGATGGCAGAAGAGGAGCTGAAACAGCTATTTGACCCATTCTTTACCACTAAGCGCCATCAGGGCGGTAGCGGCTTAGGTGCCCATATTGTCTATAATCTGGTTACCGTGCGCTTGCAGGGGACTATTTCGGTGACTAGCCAGCCTGGTCGGGGGGTACATTATTTGTTGCGTCTTCCGAAGCGGGTCACAGCTGAAAAAAATCGGGGAGCCTGAGCTCCCCGTCAATGCAGGACAAATTTCACAACGACCAGAAAAATCCCTCTCTGGGTCTAGACCCTAAGTCAAAATCCGTTGACCCACTCACTATAGCCGAATATTTTTTAAATGCAAACAATTATCATTAGTTTTTGCAAATTGTCTTTTTTGGATTAGCTGTAATACTAAATAATATCCATTCGGGGAAGTCGCTATGCCGTGCTGGTCGCCCGTTAAAGTCCTGCTGCTTTGGCTATTTTGTTTACAGGTAATGTTGCCGCTGGCTGCTAGTCCGCAGGCAGAACCTCATTTTGCCCGGATGCAACATCTGGCTGACACCCTTGCGCTGTCGCATCATGCGACGACAGTGGTGCAGGACCTGGATGGCTTTTTCTGGCTCGGCACCCAGCATGGCCTGTACCGGTTTGACGGCGCCGAGTTACGACAGTTTCGCGCCGATGCGCTGGATCCCGGGTCATTATCTGCAGATTGGATCACCGAATTGTTAGTCGATCGAGCCGGGAACCTGTGGATTGGCACCCGCTACGCCGGGTTAAATCGCTTTGATCCGCAAACTGAGCGGTTTGAACGGGTATCGGTGGCGGGTGAAACAGCCGCCAGCCGGTTAAATATCGCCCGGCTTTATTTAGATGGCACTGGTGAGCTTTGGGTCGCAGCCTACGGCGAAGGGTTGTTTCGCTGGTCTGATAGCCAGCAGCAGCTATTAGCTGTTGCGCTACCGGCAACGATTGACGGTGTTAGCACGGTCTATATCAACGATATTTTGCAGCAGGACGACAGTCTGTGGCTGGCGATAGGCAACGCTCCGTTACGCAGCAAAGCGCAGGCGACAGGCGGTTTGATCCGCTGGTCGCTAAGCCAGCAGCAGGGGGAAGCCTGGCAGCGCCAGAATAGCCCGTTAGATGTGGATTCTGTGACTTCCTTACTGCCGACAGCACAAGGCTTGCTAGTTGGCAGCTATGGTAGTGGTCTGTGGCAGATAACGGCCGCAGGTCCGTTGGCATTGCAGCAGCCAGCAGAGCTGCAGGATGCTCAGATAACGGCGTTAAAACGCGATCAACAGGGGCTTTACTGGATCAGTTCTTATGATCAGGGGCTCTGGAGTTGGCAGCCGGAAACAGCGACCTGGCGGCACTACCGGGCGTACCCCGAGGTACCGGTGAGCTTGCGCAGTAATGCGATCCAAAGCCTGTATCTGGACCCACAGCAAAGCCTGTGGCTGATTACGCCCTCAGGTTTTGTCTTATTCAATCAGATCGCCCGCGAAGTCAGGATCCTGCCTGCGGGTTCTGATCCACAACTGTTGCCGGCGGCTAATGTGCTGGGGATCAGTGTGGTGGCTGACAATGTCTGGTTAGCTAACCGCGAAGCCGGCGTCGTGCGTTTTCATCCTGCCAGTGGCGAGTTGCAGCATTTTCCGTTACCCGAGCTGGAGAACGGTCCGACTCTGGCGCGGGCGATCTTAGCTGACAATGGTTGGGTTTGGGTGGGTACAGATCGAGGGTTGTTTAAACTAAATCCGGAGTCTGGCTACTGGCAACGTTATGAACTTGGGCCCGAACTGGCGGCCGATCTCAGTGTTGGCGTGATAATCAGCGACCGCCAGCAGCGGCTCTGGTTGGGTACCCGTGGTCAGGGCGTATTGCTGCTAAGCCCTGAGCGGCAATTACTGCGTCAATTTGCCCAGGACACCGAGCCAGCCTTGCCGTTTAGCAGTGTCTCAACCCTGTTGTTTGACCAGCAAGACCGCCTCTGGGTTGGCTCGCCCGACAGTGGTTTATGGCGCTGGGATGAACGCAGCGGGCGCACCTCTTACTGGCTGCAGCGTGGGGATAGTCAGCACGGGCTGCTGTTTAACAATATCCAGCTGTTATTTGAAGAGCAGCAGCGTATCTGGATCCGCGCCGGCAATCTGAATCACCGCTGGTTGGATAATGCTGAGCCAGGCAGCGCCGAATTTTTTTCCTATCAGCCGATGCAGGCTGACGATGCGCTGATTGCCGCGCCCTGGTTTCGTCTGATGTACCGCCAGCAGTGGTTGGCTGAGATGCAGAGTATGCTGGAACTGGGCGCCGGCCATGGGATGCAGGAGGCGACCTGGATCGGGGCCTGGACGGTCGCTGACGGTTGGTTGTTTCGGGGCGGCAGTCAGGGGCTGGATATGTTCCGGCCACAGCAATTGCCAGCCAGCCTGGCGCTCCCGCAAGTTCGTTTAACGTCTTTTACGTTGTTTAATCAACAGGTGCCAGTGGGTTCCGCCTTGTTGCCGCAGGCTATTCATCGTCTGTCGTCTCTGACTCTGAAATATAAAGAAGATGTATTTAGCCTGCGTTTTGCCAGCCCGACCTTTTTATTGCCCTCACAACTGGAGTATCGCTATCGCTTGCTGGGGTTTGATCGCGACTGGTTAATAGTCAGTAATCAGGAGCGCCTGGCGACCTATACCCGGTTGCCGCCTGGTGGCTATCAGTTTGAACTGGAGGTAAGGTTGCGTCAGGGCGAATGGTAACCGGGTCCACGACTGGCGATCCGTATTCTGCCGCCCTGGTGGATGACCTGGTGGTTCAGAAGCTTAGTGATGCTGAGCCTGGGGTTTGCAATCTGGCTCTGGTTGCACCTGAAAGTAAAAGCGGAGCGACAGATGCGGCTGAAACTGCAGCAACAGGTGGCAGAGCGCACGCAGGAGTTAAAGGAAAAGCACGATGCTCTGCAGGCCTCGAATCAGGATCTGTTACTGCTGCAACAAATTGGCCGGGAAATTACCGGTTCCCTGCAGTTGGGGCAGGTGTTGTCGCGTTGCCATCAGATGCTGAGCCAACTGATTGATGTGCATGCGATGGTGATTGGCCTGCACCGGCCTCTTACCAATGAAATCGAGTTTGTGTTCTGGCTGGAAGATAGCCAGACTGCCAGCAGCTTTGCCATCGCAGCCAATGATGGTAAGGCGCCGGCGTCATTGTGTTTTTGTCGTGCCGAGGAAATTATTGTTAATCAGCATAGTGATTTTGCAACCTATTTTGATGAGTTACCCCAACCTCTGTGCGGTGAGGCTATGGAGTCGGTGGTTTATCTGCCGCTAATGTTGAATCAAAAGGTTGTGGGCGTATTCTCGGTGCAAAGCCCCAGAGCCTTCGCTTATAGCCTGTCGCAGCTAAATCTGCTGCGTACCCTGTCGAGCTATATTGCGATAGCTGTGGTCAATGCTGATACCTATACCCGCTTGCAGCAAACCCAGCAGCAATTGATGATCCAGGAAAAGATGGCGTCGCTCGGAGCCCTGGTTGCTGGTGTGGCGCATGAAATTAATACCCCACTTGGCATCTGTGCTACCGCTACCAGCCATTTGCAGGCCGAGTATGACGTGATCCAGCAGGCCTTTACCGACAAGAGTTTGCAGCAATCGCAGTTTCAGCGCTTTTTAAGTCATCTCGGTGATGGTTTAAAAATTCTGGCGGTAAATACGGAGCGCTCAGCGGCACTGATCCAAAGCTTTAAAAAAGTCTCGGTCGATCAATCGGCTGATGCACCAAGGCAAATTGAGCTGGCCTCATACCTGCAGGACGTGATGCTATCGCTGCAGCCGCAACTGCGGCCGCTGAACTGTCAGTTTCAGCTTGTTTGTCCGGCTGATATCCACTG
Organism: Alishewanella aestuarii B11; assembly: GCF_000280055.1. Lineage (GTDB taxonomy): Bacteria > Pseudomonadota > Gammaproteobacteria > Enterobacterales > Alteromonadaceae > Alishewanella > Alishewanella aestuarii. Next base: position 110,861 of record NZ_ALAB01000001.1, read on the forward strand.
GTACACCGATGCGGGTGCTCTGGCACAAATTCTTACCAATCTGGTAATGAACAGTGTGAAACATGCCTTTGCTGAGCAGAGCGCGCCAGCCATCAGCTTGCAGGTGCAACAGCAAGGGCGGCAGCTGTTGTTTGATTATGCGGATAACGGCTGCGGTATGGACGAACAAAATCTGGCGCTGATTTTCGAGCCCTTTTTTACCACTAAAAGAGCTGCCGGCGGCACCGGTTTGGGAGCACATATCGTGTTTAATCTGGTTACGGCGCGCTTTAAGGGGCAAATCCAGGTGCAGAGCACGCCGGGTCAGGGTTTACATTACCGTATTAGTTTACCGCTGGACGCTTGCTAAAATTCTGGCTTCGTTTAAAATATGTTTCGTTTCGAAACTTAAGCGAAAGAAATGAATAAGCGTAATACCCAGCAACGCCGCCATCTGATCGTCGCCCGCCTGCAACAGCAGGGCGAAGTGACTGTTGAGCAGTTAGCCGAGCAATTTCAAACCTCCGAAGTGACGATTCGTAAAGACTTAACGGCATTAGAGGCCGCGGGATTGTTATTGCGCCGCTATGGCGGTGCGGTGCCGGTGCCACAGGATTTTGTCTCAGACAGCAGCCTGGAAAAAGTTTCAGAGCGAAAGTTAGCGATTGCCAAAGCGGCGGCGGCGCTGATTAAAGATCATTACCGGATTATTATCGACAGTGGCCGCACCACGGCAGCTTTGTTACCTGAGCTGGCGCAAAAACGCGGTTTGGTGGTGATGACCAACTCGCTCGCCATTGCCAATGCACTGCGCGAGCTGGAAAACGAACCGACGCTGCTGATGACTGGCGGTACCTGGGATCCGCAATCGGAAGCTTTTCAAGGCCAACTGGCAGAGCAGATGTTACGCAACTATGATTTTGATCAGTTATTTATTGGTGCCGATGGTATCGATCTGGCGCGCGGCACCACTACCTATAACGAGCTGTATAGTTTAAGCCGGGTGATGGCGGAAGTATCACGCGAAGTGATAGTGATGCTGGAGTCCGACAAGTTGGGACGCAAAATCCATAATCTGGAGCTGCCCTGGTCGCTGGTTAAGGTGTTAGTGACCGATACCGGTCTACCCGAAGCCGCCGCCGCAGAAATTACACAACACGGGGTACGGGTGATCCGGGTTCAGGCCTGATTAACCTGACCTCGATAACTTAGAATTTATTTAGTAACTTATTGGAGTATAGCTATGTGTGGTATTGTCGGCGCGGTCGCGCAACGGGATGTGGTAGATATTCTGGTCGAAGGTTTACGCCGGCTGGAGTACCGCGGCTATGACTCAGCCGGTGTGGCAGTGGTGAGCGAAAGCGGTGAGTTACAGCGTTTACGCCGCCTGGGTAAGGTGAAAGAGCTGGCGGATGCGGTTGCCGCGCAGCCGGTTCCCGGCGGTACCGGTATCGCTCATACCCGCTGGGCTACCCATGGTGAACCAAGCGAGCGCAATGCCCACCCGCATGTTTCCAGCAATATTACGGTGGTGCATAACGGTATTATCGAGAACCACGCCGTATTACGCGACGCCTTAAAAGCCAAAGGCTATATCTTCACTTCTGATACTGACACCGAGGTGATTGCCCACCTGGTTGAAGAAGAGCTGAAAAGCCACAGTTCATTACTGACTGCGGTGCAGGCCGCGGTAAAACAATTACACGGTGCTTATGGTACTGTGCTGCTGGATAAAACCGATGCCAGCCGCTTGGTAGTAGCCCGCTCGGGCAGCCCGCTGGTGATTGGTCTGGGTATCGGTGAAAACTTTATCGCCTCGGATCAGCTGGCGCTGTTACCTGTTACCCGCCGCTTTATCTTTTTAGAAGAAGGCGATGTGGCGGAAATCACCCGCCACAGCGTTAGCATTTTTGATAAAAACGGCCAGGCGGTCGAGCGCGAAGTGCATGAGTCTAACGTTAGCTATGACGCCGGCGACAAAGGCCAGTACCGCCACTTTATGCTAAAAGAAATCTACGAACAGCCAAGTGCGATCAATAACACACTGGAAGGCCGGCTGAGCAGCGACAGTGTGCTGGATGAAACCTTTGGCAATGGCGCGGCTGAGCTGTTTAAAAAAGTAAAACATATTCAAATCGTCGCTTGCGGCACCAGCTACCACTCGGGTATGGTTGCCCGCTACTGGCTGGAAGCCCTGGCTGGCGTGTCCTGTAATGTCGAAATTGCTTCTGAGTTCCGCTACCGTAAATCCTTTGTGCAGCCAAACAGCCTGCTGGTCAGCATTTCTCAATCCGGTGAAACCGCTGATACGCTGGCGGCTCTGCGGCTGGCGAAAGAAGCCGGTTATCTGGGTAGCCTGACCATTTGTAACGTCGCCGGCTCGTCGCTGGTGCGTGAATCGGATCTGGCCTTTATGACCCGTGCCGGCGCCGAAATCGGGGTTGCCTCTACCAAAGCCTTTACTACCCAGTTAGTGGGCCTGGCGATGTTAACATTGGCGGTGGGTAAATATAACGGTTTAACGCCGGAGCAACAGCGAGAGCTAACAGCCGCCCTGCGCAGCCTGCCAGCCAAGCTGGAAGAAACACTGACGCTGGCGCCGCAAATTGAAGCTTTGGCAGAAGAGTTTGCTGACAAGCACCATGCGTTATTTCTCGGTCGTGGCGATCAGTATCCTATCGCGATGGAAGGGGCGTTAAAGCTAAAAGAAATTTCCTATATCCACGCTGAAGCCTATGCCGCCGGTGAGTTAAAGCACGGCCCGCTGGCGCTGATCGATGCCGATATGCCAATTATCGTTGTTGCACCCAATAACGATCTGCTGGAGAAGCTGCAGTCGAACGTGGAAGAAGTGCGTGCCCGCGGCGGTATTCTGTATGTGTTCGCCGATGCCGACGCCCGCTTTAAATCAGATGCCACCATGCGTGTTATCAATGTGCCGCATGTGGCTGATATTCTGGCGCCCATCGTCTACACCCTGCCACTGCAGTTACTGAGCTACTATGTGGCCATTATCAAGGGTACCGACGTAGACCAGCCGCGTAATTTGGCGAAGTCAGTTACGGTCGAATAAGCGGGGCTAAAAATGCGAAGGCCATTGTGGGGTGAAAATAAAGTTTCACCCCATAAAATAAAGTTTCATCATTAAAATATAGATTCATCATAAAGGCCACTCATTTGGCGGTTTCAGATTAATGACAAACCCCGGTTTTTTGGCCGGGGTTTGTGTTTTCTGGATTCTGATCTTTTTTGATCTGTGTTTTCTGCTTTCTTTTATTAAATCTGGCAGTATTGAATCTCGGATTTGTTATGCCGCAGAATGCGCTCTGCAAAGGTGTATAGTGCCGATTTCAGGCCATAAAAAAGCGATAAAAAGGCCAGCAAGGCCATTTTCTTGATGTTTTGCGCTACCGCCGCCAGTAAACACTGCATCTGCACTTTCGCCAGACCACGGAACCGTGCATAGCGATGGCCATGATGCTGTTTTGCGTCTGCGAAGCTGCGTTCAACCGTCTCTTTTCGTCGGTTGTAAATCTTCTTACCCCACGACAGCAGCCGCAAACCACTCACATGCTCTTTATCCTCTTCCCAGACATGCCGGGTTATCGTTTTCTTATACTGCTTGTTCTTCGTGCAGTCCTGGCGTAGCGGGCAATCCTGGCACACTTTAGGGTTAGATTGATAATGCCGGTAGCCCTGACGGTCTGTCGTGCTGTAAGTCAGGATTTCACCTTGGGGGCAACGATAGGTATCGGTTGTTTTATCGTAGGTAAATTGCTTCTTCTTAATCGGATTAGCGGTGACATTGGGACGACGGTAGGCAATAACCGGTGCAATTTGTCGCTCTCGGATTAAATGGCAAAGCGGTGCAGTAAAGTAGCCCGCATCCAAACCAACGGCTATCGGACTAAACTTAAAGCGCTCAAGCTGACGGTCTAATCTGGCCAGATAGGGCTGGCTATCATGCACATTCCCCGGCGTCACGAAGGTATCCGTGATGATGCCGTGGCGGCCATCCACGGTGCGATGGTCAAGGTAGAAGAAGCCCTGTGGTTTGCCTTCCCGCGTCATAAAGCCACTGTCAGGGTCGGTTGTGCTGACCTTTTGATTTTTGGTTTCGGGCTCCTTCGAGTCATCTTGCTTCAGTGGCGCTTTGCCATGGGCTAACCGGTCCTCTTCAACCGCCTTGTTGAGCTCAGCGATATACGCCGATGCACTGACCGCCACCTCTTTGTTCACCGCCTTGCGCTTATTGGCATTGGCTTTTAAATGTGTGCTGTCAGTGTAAAGCGTGTGACCACCAATCAGACGCTGCTCATACGCCTGTTCAACTATCCGGTCGAAGATACGCTGAAACACATCCGTGCCGTTAAAACGACGAATACGATTCTGGCTCAGCGTCGAGGCATCAGGCACTTTCTCGGTTAATCCCATCCGCAAAAACCAGCGATAAGCCACATTAACCTGAATTTCCTGTACCAGACGACGCTCACTGGGAATGCCAAACAGATAGCCGAGGATCATCATCTTAAACAAACGGACAGGGTCAATCGGCGGACGGCCATTATCTTTGCAGTAGAGATGTTCGACTTCAGCACGAATGAACTCGAAATCAATGGCGGCATCGACCTTGCGAACCAAATGGTTCTTCGGTACCAGCTCTTCGAGCGTGACCATTTCTAACTGATATTGTTGAGGAGAGGGAGTTTTGAGCATGTTGGTTAGCCTTCAAATCAACTAACCCTATTAGATCAAAGTCCTGGATCGGCGTCCAGGACTTTGTCAGCAGTCTGAAAGGCCACTCATTTGAGTGGCCTTTTCTTTTTTTTATAAGTGCATCAAATTGGCGCCCGCTTTACGAGATAAGAGGAAAATTATCTACCCAGTGGTTAACCCGGCACTCAATGGCTTCGTCAATTTCACCCGAGAACACCGGCAATGCTCCCACGTTAAATTATACCTACATTATTTTTTGCATCAAAAGCGATGAAACAACTTTAGCTTGACATTTAATCAGGATCAACAGATTATTTATGCATCATCGACTATGAACGGAAAAAGGCGTGAAGCTTAAACAGATCGCAACCATCAATGCAGGCTACCCATTTCGAGGAAAAATCCCTGAAGTTCCTGGCGCTGCTATGGTCGCGGTTCAAATGAAGGATGTTTCGCTAACCGAAGGGATTCGCTGGTCAGACTGTTTGGAAACAGAGTTAACCGGCAAACGTGAACCCGACTACCTCACCACAGGTGATATTTTAGTGGCCGCGCGAGGCAGCCATAACTACGCCGTACAGGTGGATCAGGCACTGGCTACCATAGGTAAGCAGGCTGTTGCTGCACCACATTTTTTTGTGATTAGCCTTAAAAAGAAAGACATCCTGCCTGAGTTTTTAGTGTGGTTACTGAATCAGACCCCAACTCAGCGCTATTTTGAGCAAAATGCCGAAGGCACCTTAACAAAAAGCATTCGTCGCAGTGTGCTCGAAGATGTTCCTGTGGTTGTTCCACCGCTGGCAAAGCAGCGAGCAATTATTTCGATGGCGGCTACGCTACGTGACGAACATAAACTGATACAAAAATTAGTGAGCAATGGCGAGCGAATGATGAGTGCTATCGCTAAAGACCTATTCGAAAACAAGGAGGTAATAAAATGACTCAACAACATCATTCCTTTGAAGCCATAAAGCAGCAATCTGCTACTGGACTGGAGTTTTGGTCAGCGAGGGACCTGGCACCTTTACTAGAATATCGTGATTGGCGAAACTTTCAGAAGGTGATTGAAAAATCCAAGCACGCTTGCGAGTTTAGTGGTCAACCAGTGGATGACCATTTCGTTGAAGCCAACAAAATGGTTCAGTTGGGCTCTGGATCTCAACGTGAACTGGATGATATTCATCTTTCCCGCTATGCCTGCTATCTGGTTGTTCAAAATGGTGATCCAACAAAACCTGTGATCGCCGCAGGCCAAACCTACTTTGCCGTGCAGACTCGGCGACAAGAGTTGGCAGATGATCAGGCTTTCCAGCAACTTAAGGAAGAGCAGAAGCGACTCTTTCTGCGCAATGAGCTTAAAGAACATAACAAGCAGCTTGTAGAGGCTGCACAGCAAGCCGGAGTTGAGACAAATCTCGATTTCGCAATCTTCCAAAACCACGGTTACAAAGGCTTATATGGTGGATTAGATCAAAAAGCTATCCATGCTCGAAAAGGACTAAAGAAAAGCCAGAAGATTCTCGACCACATGGGATCGACCGAGCTGGCAGCTAATCTTTTCCGAGCAACCCAGGCAGAAGAAAAACTCCGCCGCGATAATGTCCAAAACAAACAGCAGGCAAACCAAACCCACTATGAAGTCGGGCAGAAGGTTCGCCAAACCATTGCTGAACTGGGCGGCACTATGCCTGAAAACCTGCCCGCACCAGAGAAAAGCATCAAACAACTAGAGTCGGCAGCAAAGAAGTTGAGCGACAATAACGACCAGGACACGAAATAATGAACGACACAGCCATGAGCAGTAACGATAGAATCAATCAAGATAGCATCAACAAGGCGCTATGGAATGCCTGCGATACCTTCCGAGGCACAATCAGCGCCGATACCTATAAAGACTTCATTCTGACTATGTTGTTTCTGAAGTACATCTCCGATGTATGGCAGGATCACTACGATGGTTACAAGGCCGATTACGGCGACGAGCCTGAACTCATCGAAGAGATGATGAAAAACGAGCGCTTTGTACTGCCCAAAGCAGCCAGTTTTTATGCCCTTTACGAACGTCGTCATGAACCCGGCAATGGTGAGCGTATCGACCAGGCGCTTCACGCCATTGAAGAAGCTAACGGCACCAAGCTAAAAGACGCTGGCAAGAGTGTGTTCCAAGACATAAGCTTCAACACCGATAAACTGGGTGAAGAAAAGCAAAAAAACACCATTCTGCGTCACCTGCTGGAAGACTTTGCTAAGCCTGAGCTGAACCTTAAACCAAGCCGCGTCGGTACGCTGGATGTGATCGGTAACGCCTACGAATACTTAATCAAAAACTTTGCTGCCAGCGGTGGCCAGAAGGCCGGTGAATTTTATACCCCGCCAGAAGTCAGTGACCTGATAGCCGAACTGTTAGATCCTCAACCGGGCGACAGTATCTGCGACCCTGCTTGTGGTTCTGCCTCGCTGTTAATGAAATGCGGCAGCAAGGTGCGTAAAAACCATAACAGCAAAAACTACGCGCTGTATGGGCAAGAAGCCATAGGCTCGACCTGGTCGCTGGCCAAAATGAACATGTTCCTACACGGCGAAGACAACCATAAAATTGAATGGGGCGACACTATTCGTAACCCCAAGCTGCTCGATAAAAACGGCGACCTGATGCTGTTTGACATCGTGACCGCCAACCCACCGTTTTCCTTAGATAAATGGGGCCACGACGAAGCCGAGCACGACAAGTTCAGCCGCTTCCGCCGTGGCGTACCGCCAAAAACCAAAGGCGACTATGCCTTTATCCTGCACATGATCGAAACACTGAAGCCCAAAACAGGCCGAATGGGTGTAGTGGTTCCACATGGCGTACTGTTCCGAGGTTCAAGCGAAGGTAAAATTCGCCAGCAACTAATTGACGAAAACCTGCTTGATGCCGTGATTGGCCTGCCGGAGAAGTTGTTTTATGGTACGGGTATTCCGGCGGCAATCCTGCTCTTTAAGAAAAATAAGAACGACGATAACGTCATGTTTATTGACGCCAGCCGCGACTTTAAAGCCGGAAAAAACCAGAACCTGCTGACTGAGGAGAATATCGCCAAGATTGTCGCTACCTACCACGCTGGTAAAAACGTAGACAAATATGCCTATGTCGCAAGCCTCAATGAGATAAAAGAGAACGACTACAACCTGAACATCCCGCGCTATGTTGATACTTTTGAAGAAGAGGAAGAAATCGACCTGATGGCGGTACGAGGTGAGCGTGAACAACTTAAAGCGCAACTGACTGAGCTGGAAACCGAGATGGCCAAGTATCTTGAGGAGCTGGGTTATGGCGCATAACCAGAAAACGACAGTTTTAGACTCATTTGTTGATCCACGCGCCCCAATTTGCTATGGCATCCTGAAGCCGGGAGAGCACGTCTCTGAGGGAATTCCTGTAATTAAGGTTAAGAATATTATCGGCGGTAGGGTTTTGGAGGATGACCTTCTTAAGACATCCTTACAAATCCACAATCAATACAAACGCGCAGAAGTAAATCAAGGCGATTTGCTTTTAACAATACGAGGGACAACCGGACGAGTTGCGATTGTTCCAGCGTCACTTGCTGGAGCTAATATCACTCAGGATACAGCAAGGATTAGAGTGTCTAGCGATGATGATCCAATGTACGTTTTTTACGCCTTGCAATCGCCAAGTGTTCAACAACAAATTGACTTGAACACAGTTGGACAGGCCGTCAAAGGAATCAATATAGCTGAAGTAAGGAAGCTAAAAATCTTTCATCCAGATGCTTCCGAACAAAAGAAAATCGTCCAAATCCTATCCACTTGGGATAAGGCCATCACTACCACCGAACAACTGCTCGCCAATAGCCTACAGCAGAAAAAAGCCCTGATGCAACAACTGCTCACCGGCAAAAAACGCCTCCTGGATAAGAATGGGGTTAGGTTTAGTGGGGAGTGGAAGGTATCTAAGCTTTCAAAGCTATTTGCACGTGTAACGACAAAAAATAATGGTCAAAGCACAAACGTAGTTACCATATCTGGGCAACATGGCTTGATTCGGCAGGAAGACTTTTTCAAAAAAACTGTTGCCTCTGAAACTCTTGATGGCTACTTCCTGTTAAAGCAAGGACAGTTCGCCTACAACAAAAGCTATTCAAATGGCTATCCAATGGGTGCAATCAAACGACTGAATCGCTACCCAGATGGTGTTGTAACAACGCTCTACATTTGTTTTGAACTTTCAGATTCGGGTCGCGCCGATAGCGATTTTTGGGAACACTACTTTGAATCAGGTCTTCTGAACAAGGGTCTGTCTCAAATTGCACACGAAGGTGGTCGTGCTCATGGCTTGCTCAATGTAAAGCCTTCGGATTTCTTTTCGTTGAAGGTGTCCACGCCCAGTTTTGAAGAACAACAAAGAATCGCCGCCGTACTTTCCACTGCCGATCAGGAAATCTCTGCTTTGCAACAAAAGCTCGATGCCTTAAAGCAAGAGAAAAAAGCCCTGATGCAGCAATTGTTGACGGGTAAGCTAAGAGTTTTGGTGAGCTAAGGGGTATGCGCGTGGAGCTAACAAAGGAAGTTGCATATCAAGCGATTGCTGAGTTTTTTACAGACAAACCGTTTGTATTATTTGGCACAGGAACTTCATGTGCACTTGATCTGAATTTTGGGATGCCAGCTCTTGAGCGCCACCTTCGAGCCGAGCTTGCTCATGGAATAACTGAAGCACAAGCACAGCAGTGGCATCAAGTGGTCTCTGCTCTTGATGCCGGTAGTCATGATTTTGAATCTGCAATGGACTTCATCAAAGATGCTTATGACGCCTAAAGACGGTAAGTTGGAGGCTTTTGCACCTGTCGTTGCCAACATACTTCGCAATTGGATAGCTGCTTAAAAGTATCTGCACCTTGGGTATCAAGGGTTGAAGAGAGATAACGAATGTCACAATACACACCCAAATTTCAGGAAGAATACAACTCTAGTGCCCCTAGGGTACCTGATTAGAACACTGGAGCCAGCGATGCTAAATGAATATTCTGCCGAATCCTTACTGGAGCAGTTGCGCCAGTTAGATGAATGCCCGCGCATTGAAGCCAAGCGCGGCAGTGACATTGGCAGCTCGATGATGCAAACGGTGTGTGCTTTTGCCAATGAACCAGGCTTGGGTGGTGGCTATTTGTTATTGGGTGTTAGCGAGCCGGATATACAACACAATCAGTTTTATGTTTCGGGTGTTGGTAATACCGACAAACTGCTTGGTGATTTGCAGGCCAACTGCAGAGAACAGTTTGAGCAAGCATTGCCAATAGAGGCACAAGCAGTGTTACTGGAAGGTAAAACAGTTATTGTGGTATTTGTCCCCGAACTGGACCCTGCAGCAAAGCCTTGTGCGTTTCAAGGTAAATTTGACAGTAAGAACAAACGAAAAACCGGCGTTTGGCGACGCGGCCTGAATGGTGATTACGAATGCACTCAGGCTGAAATTGAACCAATACTAATAGCCAAAACCGGCATGGGCTTTGAGCAAGTTGTGCTCGCGGATGCCGAGTGGGACGATCTGGATCCAACCGCTATTGAGCTATACCGGACTTTGCGCGCCAGAATACGCCCCAATGCTGAAGAATTAGATGCTAGCGATAACGATATGCTACGCGCGCTGAATCTGGTTAAAAAGCGAGGTGAGCACTGGGCACCTAATGTGGCCGGTCTATTACTACTAGGTAAACCTTCATCATTACGCCGTTTGTTACCAGCTATTCGGGTAGATTATGTGCGTATTGCAGGCAGTCAATGGGTTGAAGATCCTGAGCAGCGTTTTGTTACCACGCTCGATCTGCGTGAACCATTACTCCGCCTTATTCCCAAGCTGGAAAATGCTATCGTAGACGACCTCCCTAAACACTTCCGCTTAAAAACTGGCGATTTACAGCGATCTGATGAACCCTTATTGCCTTACAAGGTGATTCGTGAAGCCGTGGTCAATGCAGTAATGCACCGAGATTATTCGGTGCATCAACCTACTATGGTTATTCGTTACAGCAACCGTATTGAAATCCGCAATGCGGGGTATTCATTAAAGCCTGAAGCAATGTTGGGAGAAATGGGTTCCAAATTGCGTAATCCGACTCTTGCAGCAGTTCTGTATGATCTGAACTTTGCCGAAACAAAAGGTTCAGGAATTCGTACCATGCGCCGTTTACTTGAGAATGCAGGACTGACCGCGCCGGTTTTTACCAGCAAGACTCTGGCTAACGAATTTCAGTCAACGTATCTGCTCCATCAGTTGCTTGGTGAGGAGCGGTTACAATGGCTTAAGCAATTTGCTCATTTTCAGCTGTCAGATAACGAAGCTCGGGCTTTAATTTTGGCCAAGGAAACCGGGGCAGTCGATAACGCGGGTCTACGTGCTATTACAGCGTTGGATACACTGGCAGCTAGCCAAGTGCTCAAGCGGCTGCATCATCATTTTCGCTTATTGGAACAAGGAGGTGCCGGTTCAGCCACCTATTACCGTTTGGTCGGACAGAGAGCTATGGAAGGCGAGCTGCCGCTCTTTTCGTCAGCAGCCCCGAATACCGATGACCTGACTTCAATTACAGGTGACCTGATTTCAAATACAAGTGACCTGCATACAGATAAAGGGGAGTTACCTGTCGAATTACAGCAACGATTGGAAGTACTTACCCCAAAGGCTCGCAAAGATAAGGTATGGCCAGTGATTGTATGGCTGTGTGCGTTGCGCCCCTATAAAGCTGAAAAATTAGCCTCATTAATGGCTGGGCGGCAGGTTACCGCCTTAAAAAGCTCACACCTTAATCCGCTTAGAGAACAAGAAGGGCTGATTGGTTATACCCACCCAGAAGTGGTTAACCACCCTGATCAGGCTTATCAGGCCACAAAGGCTGGTCTGCTTTGGCTAAAAAAACAAGGAATTCATATTAATGGCTAAGCACTATGCCCCCAAATTCCAGGAAGAATATAGCGCCAAGTTACCAGCACTAACATTATTAACTAACCTCGGGTGGCTGTTTCTCTCGCCTGAACTCGCGTTAGCCGCCCGTGGTAGTAAAGCCGATGAAGTGGTTTTGCGCCAGGTGCTGCGTGGTGAGCTTCAAAAGCGCACTTTCACCTTTGCCGGTAAAAGCTACCCGCTGTCTGAAAAGGCAATCGACAACCTGATTGCTGAGGTGTGTAGCCCTCCACTTAACGAAGGCCTGTTAACTGCCAATGAGCGCCTCTACAACCACCTGCTGTATGGCATCTCCGTCACTGAGTTTGTGGATGGTAAAAAGGCCAGCCCTACGGTTGCACTAATTGATTGGCAAAACCCAACCAATAACAGCTTTGTATTTACCGAAGAGTTTACCGTTTCCCGCTCTGGCGGCGTTGAAAGTCGCAGGCCGGATATCGTGTGCTTTGTAAACGGTATTCCTCTGGTAGTGATTGAGGCGAAACGGCCAGATGGCAATACCAAAAAAGGCCCTACCATTGACGAAGGCATTTCGCAAAGCTTACGTAACCAGCGCCATGATGAAATTCCGTTACTGTTCGCTTACAGCCAGTTGCTGCTTGCCATAAATGGCAACGAGGGCCGTTATGCTACTTGCGGCACACCCGCTAAGTTCTGGGCCGCCTGGCGTGAAGAAGACATCTCCGATGCTGAGATGTACGCCATCAAAAACAAAACGCTTAAAGATAAACAGCTGGCTGGCTTATTCAGCCACCGCCCGGCAAAAGACCTGGATTGGTATCAGAACCTGACCGCTGCTGGGGAGCTTGCTGTGACGGGTCAAGACCAATTACTGATCAGCTTATTAAGCCCTGCCCGGTTGTTGGAGATGACTCGCTACTTCACCTTGTTCGATAAGAAGGCTGGCAAAATCGTCGCCCGTTATCAGCAGGTATTTGGTATTAAGCGCCTGATTGAACGCATCAATACCCGAAGTCGCACCGGAGGTCGTGAAGGTGGTGTGATCTGGCATACCACGGGGTCGGGTAAGTCATTCACTATGGTGTTTTTAAGTAAGGCGCTGATCCTGCACGAAAGCCTGAAGCAATGCCGTATTGTAGTGGTGACTGACCGGGTAGACCTGGAAACCCAGCTCAGTAAAACCTTCGCTTCTGGCAGCGAGCTGGCCGGAAAAAAAGATAAAGAAGCAGCCATGGCTACCTCTGGTAAACGCCTGGCTGAACAGCTTGGCAACGGCACTGAGCGGATTATCTTCTCGCTCATCCAGAAGTTTAATACCGCTACCAAAATGCCAGAGTGTGTAAACAACAGCTCTGACATTATTGTGCTGATTGATGAAGGCCATCGCAGCCAGGGTGGTGAAAACCACATTCGTATGAAGCAGGCGCTGCCTAACGCTGCCTTTGTCGCCTTCACCGGTACACCACTGTTAAAAGACGACAAGACCACCAATAAGTTTGGCCCCATTGTGCATGCTTACACCATGCAACGCGCGGTGGAAGACCAGACTGTTACACCTCTGCTGTATGAAGAGCGCATTCCCGACCTGGATGTGAATGAACGCGCCATCGACAGTTGGTTTGAGCGTATTACCGAAGGGCTTTCAGAGGAGCAAAAGGCCGACCTAAAGCGCAAGTTTGCCAAAAAAGGCCAAGTATACGGTGCAGATGATCGCATTCGTTTGATTGCCTTGGATATTGCCAACCATTTCGTAAAGAACATCGACGAAGGTTTGAAAGGTCAGTTAGCCTGCGACAGTAAGGCGTCTGCGATCAAGTACAAAAAGTATCTGGACGAAGCTGGCTTGTTTGAATCTGCCGTGGTGATGAGCCCGCCCGATAGCCGTGAAGGTAATACGGCTGTCGATGAGGCCACCACACCGGAAGTGACCCAGTGGTGGAAGGACAATATTGGCAGCCAGGATGAACAGGGTTACACCAAACACCTGATTGAACGCTTCGACAAAGATGATTCACTGAAGATACTCATCGTGGTTGATAAGCTGCTCACCGGCTTTGATGAGCCGAAAAACGCTGTGCTCTATATCGACAAGCCCCTGAAAGAGCACAACCTGATCCAGGCGATTGCACGGGTAAACCGGCTACACCCGAAGAAGAAATTTGGTCTGCTCATCGACTATCGCGGCATTCTTGCGGAACTGGATACCACTATTCAGAAATACCAGGATCTTGCTTCCCGCACTCAGGGAGGTTACGACATCAATGATATTGCCGGCCTCTACAACCAGATGAGTACCGAGTACAAGCGCCTGCCACAGCTCTATAAGCAGCTATGGGCCATATTCGATGGCGTTAAAAACAAGAACGACATTGAGCAATTGCGTCAGGTGCTGGTTCCAAAGATTGAAGAGCGTGGCGGCGAGCTGGTTGACGTGCATCTAAAGGTGCGTGAAGACTTCTACGAAGCCCTAACAGCCTTCGCCAGTTGCTTGAAGGTAGCGTTACAATCCGCCACCTTCTTTGAAGACAAGAGCTTTAGCGACCAGGATCGTCGACACTACAAAGAAACCGTGAAGCAATTCTCCAGCCTGCGCCAACTTGTGCAGCAAGATGCGGGCGAGAGAATTGATTACGACGAATACGCCGAACAAGTGAAAAAGCTGCTGGATAAGCATGTGGTGGGTGTCGAGGTTAAAGAGCCTGGTGGCGTGTATGAAGTGGGTAAGATGGGGCAAAAGCAACAGCCGGAAGACTGGAGCGAAGATAAAACCCGTAACGAAACCGACATCATCAAAACCCGCGTAACCCGCATGATTGAGCAAGAGCTGCGAGATGATCCCTATGCTCAAGAAGCGTTTTCCAAGCTGCTGCGCCAAGCCATTGAAGAGGCCGAAAAGCTATTCGACCACCCACTGAAACAGTACATGCTGTTCCGTGAATTTGAAGAGCAAGTTCAAGACAGGCGCTTAAACGACATACCTGATGCCTTTGCTGGGAATCGCCATGCTCAGGCTTACTTTGGCGTCTTCAAGAAAGTTCTTCCTGAAGCTTTGGCTGTGTTGGACCAGCAAGTTCAGGATAAGTGGGTCAAAGTTGCCTTTGAAATTGACCAGGCGGTAGAAACCTCAGTTGCAGAGAACTCCATCAACCCACAAAACATTGAAGCCGATATTCGTAAAAAGCTACTGCCGCGCATGTTCCAGGAATGCAAAGCCATTGGTGGCGGAATGGATCAGGCCAAGAAGATTGTTGAGATGATTATTCAGATCACTCGGGTCGGGTTGAACGGTGCTTGAACGGATATAACCAGATGAATGTGCCGATTAAACCTCAAAGTCAGACCATGATCTTCCGCTACGGTGACGAGCAGATTACGTTTGAGCGAGTTAAGCGCCCGCAAGCCACTGGCAAGGTATTAATTAAGGTTCATCCCGATTGTCGGGTAATAGTATCGGCTCCTGAGGGGGCTGAAAGCGAAGCCGTGTTATCAGCTGTTAAAAAGCGTGGCCGCTGGATCTACGAGCAGCTTCGGGATTTCCGTAAACAGCTTGAATTCACTACCCCTCGGCAATACATCAGTGGTGAGAGCCATTACTACCTGGGAAAACAGTACCTGCTGAAAGTGATTGAAGCGCCTGAGCAGGTTCAAGGTGTGAAACTACTACGCGGTAAGTTAGACGTTTCGGTAAAAACAAAGTCCGCTGAAAAGGTTAAAGAGCTACTAACAGACTGGTACAAAGCGCGGGCCAAGGAAACCTTCGCCAAGCGTCTCGATGCCATGCTTGAGCAAGCCCTTTGGGTCGAAGAACGACCAGTACTGCGCATACTGACCATGCAAACCCAATGGGGCAGCTGTTCACCCAATGGCCGAATCACCCTGAACCCTCACCTTGTTAAAGCGCCTCGTGAGTGTATTGACTACGTGATTTTGCATGAGCTTTGCCACATCGCCGAACATAACCACAGCGAGCGGTTCTATCGGCTAATGAGCCAGGTAATGCCAAAGTGGGAAAAGACGAAAGAGCGGCTGGATGGGATGGCTTTTGTTATCGCCAATTGATTACTGAATTCATAGGAGCAAACATATGCACGACTACGCAATATTTGGGCACAGCAGAGCCACTATAGGAAGATGGCTCGGTGTTGTCCTTTTCGCAATGAGGGGCATCACATTACACTTAATCAGAAGTCAAATTTGACTAAAAGTTGATCTTTCATGACTGTGAATTTCTATTCATACTAGCTTTGTGACCTGTAGCCAGGCGCGATAGCCAGATTTTCTACACCATAGAGGGTGGGAGTGTTTTTAAGCCACAAATGAAACTCTGCTCCTTGTAACTCATGCTCAGGTGAGCAATCAATGTTCCAATGCCTTAAGACGTACCCTGCAACTGCTGCTCGTACGAATATTTTCAGCATCCCGTTTGTCATACCGTACTCGACTTCTATTGTCTCTGGATACTGAAGTTTTGGATGCGGAACGATATGTATCTCAACAATACGGTTCCACTGAATATCACTTTCTTTGGTTTCTGACTTCGTTATCTTAGTACTGAGTAATTTTGCAAAGACAATACGATTTATTACAAAGTCTGTAAACCGAGCACGTTTGCGGTCGTAAGCGCGAACATGCCAGCGCAGGCCATTATCCACCAGCGCAAAAGGAACAATCTCGCGCTGAGTCAAACCGCTGGAAAGTGATCGGTAGTCAATAACTAAAGCCTTTTTCTGGTGAATAGCTCTAGTTATCTCAGCCAGCACGTCCAAGTTTGGGAGGTTTAATTGTGTTGGTGACTCGGTAGTAATTAACGAACCACTGCTTGCGACATGGTCGTCCCCCAGGCCGTAGCATAAAGCAGATAACGCCTGACTTCCCTGGTATTTAAACAAAGGTAGAAACTGCTCTGTTCCGATATAGGTTTTAGCTTTTGTATCATAGGTAATATTGTTAGGAGCTAGTTCCTTGTATAGCGCAATATCCCGAGTAGCTGCAGCTTCTTTAATACCAAATCGATTGACCAAATCATTTCTGTTGATTGTGCCTAAAAAGCGCAATTTGAAGTCAATATGGAATAATCTTTCTTGTTGCGGTTGGCCGATATCTACTAGATTTGCTGGGTTGCAGTTTTTCAAATGACTACCTCTAATCAGCTGGCTCTATACATACCTGATGAGCCGGTTATTCATACTTGATTTTATTTGCTGGCTCTGAAATCTACATTAACCGCTCACAAACGTATTTACGCTCTGAATCGAGAGCGGATCGTAATATTTTGATTTATGGGAGTCAATTATATTTGTTGACATCATCAAAATGATGATGATAATGTTTTTTATGTTCGTGATGGTTGTTTTTATGAGCAACAGCCTAAGCCTATAGCAGAGATTTGAGTGGGGACAAAGGATTGAACTTCCTAGGTTTGCAAGCCAAATACCGGCGGTTATTTGATGAGAGCGCAGCTTGGCGGATGTTAAGGGCCGATAATGCACCTTATATCCTTGCGTTCATCGCGGAACTCTTTTCAGAAGAAAGCGAAGTTCCTTACGGCCGAGCACGCATCTTGCTGGATGCTGAGATTGAACGAAGCAGAGAGCTCGGAATTTGGCAAACGGAGTCTTCGGCCGCCACCTATTTAAATCAATGGATTAAGTATGGCTGGTTACGAGAAATGGATGATTCTCTTACTAAAACTGACGCCAGTGAAATAGCGTTGAGATTCTGTAAAGGACTTGATGAACGCCATTCCGGCACAACTGCTTCACATTTGCGTATTGTACAAGAAGCCGTTCGCGACTTGGCGGTTGCAATTAGTCCTAACGTTGATGAAAAAGTAACTCTGCTTGAAAGTAAAAAGGCAGAGATCCAACGAGAAATTGAGTCGCTTCAAGCGGGGGTAGTCCCGGTTTTAAGTGAGTCTGAGCAAAGAGAGCGAATTCGTCAGATTTATCAATTGGCTTCAGTACTGACTGGTGATTTTCGTCGTGTTGAGGACGAGATCAGGATTCTTGATAAAGAACTCAGAATTCAGATTATTGAGGGTGATATCTCTCGTGGAGATGTGCTGCTTTCAGTCATGGAAAGAGAAGCATTGCTTTCTACTACAGAAGCAGGAAGTGCATTTGAAGGCTTTTATCAGCTGCTGTGTGATCAAAACCGCGCAATGGAATTTCGTGAGCAGCTCCGTAGTATTTTGAGTCGACCGATAGGTCAGCAATTATCAAGTAGCCAGCATCAATTTCTTAGCCACCTAATGCGTGAGTTGAGCCGAGAAAGCGAAAGAGTGTTTCGTGTCAGGCGGCGTAGTGAAGAGGGCCTGCGTTCATATATTGAAAGCGGCGCTGCTGCAGAAAATCAGGCGGTTGATAGATTGTTGTCAAAGCTAGAGAGACAAGCTCTTTTGCTCCGTGATGGAGATTTGGATTTGATGACAGAAACGGAACTGAGTCTTCCTGTTGGTCCTATTGAGATTAAATCTCCTGAATCAATGAGATTAAGAAGCCCGGATGACAAGCTCGATACATCGGGCGTTGAAGAAAATGCTAATAAAAGAGAACCCAGTACTAGCATGCTTAATTGCCTTGATGCTGTTCAAGTAAGACAAGTGGCTAATAAGGTTCTTAACGCTCTGAAAAAACATGGCCCGATGTCGATTGCCAGGCTGGCTGAGGAAAACCCATTGAAGTCAGGTCTGGAGGAGCTTGTCGCGTATTTGCGAGTAGCAAAAGCGGTGAATGCGACCATGTTAGATGAAAAAGAGGAAGTAATCTTAGTTGATAAGCAAGGTGTCAAGCTGAAGGCTTTTATACCTACCTATCTATTAACTGCCGAACTATTTCCAAAAGATATCGATGAACTTGCCCTTTAGCGGGTAGCCAAGGAAAGCCAATGACGAATGCAATGCCACCCAATAGCTTCTTTTCGATGGTAACAGGTAAATCCGATAAAGAGTTACATGCTGACGTTAATGAAGTTAAAAGCGGAGGAACGGATGCAGCACCCCATGATTTAGATGATTCATTCCTAAAAGTTCCGAATCGACACATCGAAGACCTAACATTGCAAAGTGACGAATCTGGACTAATAACGGAGAGCCATAAATCAAGTGATTCTGAAATGCCGCATGATGCACGGCGAGTTTTGGTTCATCTGATGCGGCAGGGGGCCGTGATGGCATCACAAAAACCGAAACTATTTGAACAGTTATGTCGCTATGAATTGGCAGTACGTAAGCATCTATCTGAAGTTTACCTCCAGCTAGTACTTGATCAGAAGTCTGGTGTCGCCTTTGTAGCCAGTACTACCTCAGAACATAGTGGCAAAATTGAAGGCGGTGAGTTGGAAGATGAAGTGACTGAAACTGACGAGTCAGCCACCTTGATCCCGACGCGAACCCTTTCCCTGTTTGATACATTGATACTATTAGTTTTAAGAAAGCATTATCAGGAGCGAGAATCAGCAGGAGAACAAAAAATTACGATTGATATCGAGCGTTTAGAATCCTATCTGACACCTTTCTTACCAATAACTGACCATGCGTCAAAAGATCGAAAAAAGCTACTGATTAGAGTAAAAGAGATGGTTAAGCGGAAAGTTTTGTCGACGATTAGAGGTGAAGATGATCGTTACGAAGTCACTCCCATCATTCGCTATGTAGTGAATGCCGGCTTTTTAGAGAACATGTTAGCTGAATACACTGCGCTCGCCCAAAAGCAACTCAACGAGACAGTTTTCGCAGGGAGTGATCATAAATGACTGCTAATTTACTCGAAAACTCCGCTCATTCTTCTACCAACGAGCTTGGTAACTTAATATCCAGGAATGATTTGTTTTCTAAAGGTCAAATAAGGTTATCTGAACTGTCAGTTTTTAACTGGGGGTCATTTCATGGGCTGCATACGGCAACGATTGACCCAGAAGGAACCTTGGTAACAGGGGATAATGGTGCTGGGAAATCAACTTTCATTGATGGATTGATGGCTCTTATCCTACCGGCTGGTAAAGCCACATTTAATGTCGCTGCTGCACAAGGTGATCGTTCTGACCGTTCTCTACTGTCTTACATGCGTGGAAGCTTTGGTTCTGCTCATGATGGCGCTGCAACTCGCGTAAAGAGCAAGCGGGAAAAAGGTGTTGTTACCGGTCTGAGAGCGCTTTACCGAGCTGACGATGGTTCTTGTATCACTTTAGGAGCGCTTTTCTGGACCACAAGCACAACAAATATACTGAGTGATGTTAAGCGTGTATATCTTGTCGCCAAGCGAAATCTTCAACTTAAGGAGCTGCTCGATGCTTTTGGTGAAGGTAATACAAGACAACTCAAACAGTGGTTAAGGGATGATCCTGCCATAACAGATTGCGACAGTAATTTCTCAGAATATCAGGAGCTATATCGAAAGCATCTCTATATGGATAACAAAAATGCCCCTGTATTGTTATCGCGAGCGCTTGGCTTGAAGAAGATTGATGATCTAACCAAGCTAATACGTGAGTTAGTACTTGAGCCAAGTGGGGTAAAAGATGATGCAAAAAATGTTGTTGAGGAATTTGCCGACCTCGTGGCAATACATGAACAACTTATTGATGCGAAGGAGCAGTACAGCCATTTAAGTAGATTGCCTGAATTGGCTGATTCAATTGCAAAAGCTACTAATGCCATGGGCGCACTCTTGCTCGAAAAGCGTAACCTGGGGACCTACTTTGGTGAGGCGCTTTCTATTCTTTGGGCAGAAAAGCTTGTAGATATAAATAAAGCACTGGATTTAATATCACGCGAAATAAACAGCTTAGAAATAGACGAAAGTGATGCTCAGTCATCCGTTGAGCAGAGACACGAAGAATATTTGAGTCTTGGTGGCGATAAAATTGAATCACTGAAAGGAAAGATTAAAGACGTTAAAGACAAGCTTGATAGCGTGATTCAGGTTTCATCTAAATATCAGGGTGATTGCCGAAGTCTTAGTTTGAATTCGGAGCTTAATGAAGAGGTTTTTCTAACTAACAAGAGCAAGGCTATCGAAAACCTGGCCAAAATTGAAGAAGACACAAAGCAAGCCCAAGATCGCTTTGGGGATGTTGCCGCTCAGCTAAGCGAGCAACAGAAAAATTTAAATGCGATTAAAGGTGAGATTCTGGAGATTGAGGCTCGTCCAGATTCAAATATCGATGTTCGCTATCAGAAGCTTCGAGATGAAATGATTGAATCGCTCGGCTTACCGGGCGAGGAACTTGTTTTTATTGGTGAGTTGTTGGATGTCAAAGATGACGAGAAGCTATGGCAAGGGGCTATTGAGCGGGCAATGGGTGGACTAAAAACAACGTTGCTTGTGCCCCAAAAGAATTATTCGATGGTTACTCGCTGGCTCAACGTTAGACATACTGGTTTGCATGTGCGGGCTCAAGTTGTCTCTCAAGTTCGAACAGATCAAAGATCCACAGGTTTCACTGAATTCAGTGAGCGGGGTTATCTTCGTAAATTGATATGGAAAGACCATGCGTATCGAGATTGGTTGAAAAGCCACTTGTACAATTTTGATTTACAGTGTGTGTCTGGAACTGATGAACTTGATACCACCCCATTTTCAATGACTCGGGAAGGGCTTGTGCATATGGAGCGGGGCCGTTTTGAGAAGAAAGACCAGAGGAATATAGATGATCGCAGAAGTTGGAGTCTTGGATTCTCGAACAAATCACGCCTGGCACTGCTAAATACAGATAAAGGGGCTGCGGAACATCGTTTGTCTGAGCTGGGTAAGACTTTAAAGGAGGCAAGAGAAGCACTTAATAAAAATGCTGAGAAGGCCAAGATATGGGAACGCCTGAGTTCGTTCACATGGGAGCAGATCAATGCACCATACTGGCAAAGACGTTTAGAAAGTGAGCAAGTTGCTCTGAATGATCTGGAAAAATCGGGTGGCGACCTTGAAGTAGCCAGAAGCCGGTGGGATAAAGCTAAAGAACACCTGAAAGAGATTCAGGAAAGCAAGGGACTGCTTTTAACGAGGAAAGGGTCATTAGAAAAGGATAAATCCAATGCTCAAGAGCTGCTGAACAAACATCAGCAGCAAGCTGCAGCCGGAATGACCGATGAAATAAGGCAATTGCTTCAATCTAGGGTGGGCGAGATCCGGTTAGAGGATGCCCATCGGCAGTCAGACTTTGAAAAAGCCATTGATAGCGAATTAGACAAAATACGTTCCGCTAAGAGTACAGCAGAAAATGTCGCAAATGGGATAATGGGAGCGTTCCGAGGAAAGGATAAGTGGCAACCTATCACAGTTGACTGGCCTTCAGGTCTGGAAGGGCTGCAATATTATCTTGAACACTATACCTATATTGAGACAGAAGGGCTTCCGGAGCTAATTGATCGCTTTAAAGAACGTTTGAACAAGCATGCCACTCAATCATTGGCTCGTATCAAGACAAGGCTTGAATCTGAAAGAGAAGATATTTTAGAAAGAATAGATACGATAAACCGTGTTTTGAAACGAACTGAATTTAAACAAGGAAGCCATTTAAGGCTGGGTTCCAAGCGTGAAAAATATCCACACGTGATGGAGTTTGAGAGAAAAGTCAGAAGTGCACTGAGCTACGCAACGAGTGATGACCACGAAGTCCGATTCCGACTTTTGTCTGAAGTGGTTGATATTCTTGACAAGGCGAGTGCACCGGGTACATCTACTAATGAAGAAAGCAAAAGGCTTTTGGACCCCCGTTATCAAATGTCATTTTTTGCGGAAGAAATTGACTCGCAGACGTTGGAAGTTAGAGATGTGCTTGAATCAAGCAGTGGAAAGTCTGGTGGTGAAAAAGAGTCATTTGCTGGCACTATCGTCGCTGCCAGTCTTGCCTATGTGCTAACACCGGATGGATACGATAGACCAATTTACTGCACGGTGTTTCTGGATGAGGCTTTTTCTAATACCGCCGAGGCTGTAAGTCGTCGCGTTCTTAGAGTATTCAAGGAATTGCATATACACGTGAATTTGATTACGCCTTATAAAAATCTAAACTTAGCAAGAGAGTCTGCACGATCACTACTCATTGCTGAGCGAGATCCAGCGCTCCATGAGAGTCATTTGTGCGAAGTCACATGGGAGGAAATTGATAAGCGCATGGCCCAGCAGAAACGTTCAGTTCAGTTTATTGATATAGCGGGTGAAATCGAACTGAAGGACCTTGGAAACCCAGAAGTTGAGTCCAGTGATGTCTGAAACAAACAGTAGACCAGCATGGGGGCTTCTTCAGCAGGATATCGTTGAGCTTTTGCGTGCTAAGTATTGGAACAATACGAAGACTTTAAAGGGCTTGCTTGGTGGTAACAAAGAGTTTCCGATACGGATATCTCTGAAGCCACCTAAAGGTAATGCAGTCCTGAATGATATTAAGCATTTTCAAGAGTTTATAGATTCTTGGAGATCTTTCTGTGAGCAGATTGAATATGAATCCTTAAAAGTCAAAGTCAGTTGGGATACCGTAAAATTTAGATCCCTTTCTGAGCAGAAAGTGCCAACTAGTGTGGCAATACCAGATATCAGTTCGATTGCTCAAATGCTAGGTAGTGAACAAGAACGGCAGCTTATAGACTGGCAGAACAGAGTAGCATTTATCTTTGATTCACTCGCGGTAGAGCTTGCTAAACGAAGTGTCCACCCAATCAGGTCAGGTTATGAGCGTGAGTTATTCTCCGAACTCATTGGGAATCTGGAAGTCTTGTCCGATTTTAGCGATTCAGACTTGAAGTTGCTGGTTAAACTCATTCCACAGCTTCACAAGGGCATGGGGCGCGGATGTTATTTAAGGGCGCTTCCTGTCATATTTGTAGATACAAAATTTATAGAGAAAAATCTTAGGGTTATTGAGTCAGTTACCTCAGCCGTCTTGGATTGCTCTGTAAAAGAAATAGGGCTTTTAAGTTGGCTTGATTGCAGGAATAAGCCAAAAGATTGGCTGTTAGTAAGGCCTTTATGCAAAAAAACTAAGGATTCCCTCAGAGGTTTGCCGCAGTTACGTCTGTCTTCAGAAACATTAATGGACTTTGAGTTGCCTGCTAAAAATATTCTTGTGATTGAGAATGAGCAGTCGTGCCTGTCTTTAGATAATATTCCTGACACGATAGCTGTGTCGGGAGGAGGCAAGAACGTTTCATGGATGAAGGCAAGTTGGCTCACCAGTAAGCGAGTTGCCTATTGGGGAGACATTGATTCTGAGGGGCTTGCCATACTTAGTGATGTTCGTAGCAAGTTAAGTTCGATTATCCCATTGATGATGGATTCGGATACCGTTGAGGCTTACCGAGATAGAATGGTTGACGAGCCAGAATCGGTAACTCGAGAGCCTGTTGCATTGACTGACCGCGAGCTGATTCTCTTCAGAATGCTACGTAATGGTACTTTCGGCTGTACTCGTTTAGAGCAAGAGCGTTTACCTATCGATTTTGTTTATGAGAAACTTCGGTTGTGGGTCGGTTAAATAGTTAAAAAATAAAAGTTGATTTAAAACAGATGTTTAACCATGTCCTGATATCATTTTAGATCTATTTTGTCACTTATTGGGCGTTTGTCAAAACAATCGGCTATCCGATCAGTGCGATGGGAAAAATGGCAGCTCGCTGGGTACTGCGAGACGTCTATCAATATGACAGTGACGGTGTGCAGCAGCTATTTGAGCCAGCGCTGATAACACGCGACTCTGTACTGCCAGCACACCGTTAGAGCACTGAGTTATCAGCTGCCTGCTGGCCGGTAACGCGCCAGCCAGTGGGCATAAGGTGCCGGTAATACCGAGGCCGGGTTGTCGATTTGTAACTGCTGTGCTGCAACATAGCTCCAGTGCGGATTAGCTAAATGCGCCCGGCCAATCATTACCAAGTCCATTTGACCGCTGGCCACGGCATTTTCTGCTAATTGTGGTGTGTCGATACCCCAGGATGAGGCTACCGGCAATGCGGCTTGTTGCTTCACTTGCCGGGCGATCGGGCCTAAGAATGCCGGCCCCCAAGGAATATTCGTTTCGGCAATAGTAAAGCCAACACTGACGTTTAGCAGATCCAGCCCCAGAGCTTTCATTTGCCGCGTCAGCTCAATCGATTCTTGCAGCGTTTCTTCGTCGTTGCCGTCAAACTCAATCACACCAAAGCGGGCCGTAAGTGGCAAATGTTCAGGCCAAACCGCGCGCACTGCTGCCACAGTTTCTAATAAAAAGCGACTGCGGCCGGCAAAGTCACCGCCGTACTCGTCAGTACGCTGGTTGCTGTGTTTGGAGAAAAAGCTTTGCGCCAGATAGCCATGGGCAAAGTGCAGCTCTAACCACTCAAAGCCGGCTGCCAGCGCCCGTTTTGCTGCCGCTACATAATCGGCTTGCACCCGCTTGATATCGTCGATAGTCATAGCACGCGGTACTTTTGGTAAATGATGACCAAAAGCAACGGCCGATGGCGCGATAGTTTGCCAGCCTCGGCTATCGTCAGCGGCAATATGATCATCACCTTCCCAAGGCTTATTGGCACTGGCTTTACGGCCGGCATGCGCCAGCTGAATGCCCGGTACACTGCCTGCGTCTTTAATGGCTTTTGCAATGGCCGCCATGCCCGCTTGCTGCTCATCTCGCCATAACCCGGTACAGCCTGGGGTAATACGTCCTTCCGGTGCAACACCGGTAGCCTCGACAATCACCAGGCCTGCGCCACCGCGGGCCAGTGAGGTGTAATGGGCCAAATGCCAATCGGTAGTAAAGCCATCTACGGCGCTATACTGGCACATCGGCGGAATGGCGATGCGGTTACGTAAGGTGACACTTTTTAAATTAAAGGGGCAAACCTTTAAACCGGACGATCCCCGGTTATATGCTGAAGAAATTGCCGAAGAGCCGCTGGAGCTGGTATACCCTGCGGGTTACCAAGTGCGGGAATGGCAGGATTTACAGCGCTTAGGCTTTATTAACCATCCCGATGGCAAAGCGATGGCGACCCGTTTGCTTAGCCGGCATTTTCCGGCTAATCCGGGGGTAACAACCTTGCCCTGCAAGGGCTACAGCAATCAGGTAAGTTTGCTACTGCAGCCGGTGGCTCTGGGCTTAGGCTTTACCGTGGTCCCCCGTTATGCACGGCAGGCGTTTGCTGCCCAAGATAAGATTGCCGTATTGCAATGTGGCCAGCCGGTAATCGATACGCTATGGGCAATTTATCGCGCCGAGTGGCCGTTAAATGCCCGTTGCCGGCTGGTACTGGAGCGGATCCGCAGTACTCTCAACCAAGCTGCCGCCAGTCAAATTCAGTAAAACAGCGAGTTTTATAATCGGCAATGGCAAATTTGCTGTGCTGCCATTCATGTGCAGCGGGAATGGCGACCACTGTCATCCCCGCGGCTTTGGCAGCCGTTACACCGGCAAAGGAATCTTCAAAGACCAGACACTGCTCTGGTGCTACGTCAAGCTTACTGGCCGCTAGCAGATAAATATCCGGCGCCGGCTTACCGCGACTGACCAGCTCTAAATGGCAGTGCGCCTGAAAATACTGCCGGATTTGTAGCCGCTGTAAGGTGGTATCCAGCAGCAGCTTCGGCGAGTTGGTGGCGACGGCCATCTTGAGCTGACGCCGTGCATTTTCAGCCAGCAGCGCCAGTAAGCCGGTTTTCGGTTCGCCGCTGCTGGCGACGCCAGAGGCAACAAAGTCGATAATTTGTTGATGTACCTGCTCCGGGCTAAGTACGGGCCAGGGTTGATGCTGATACCAGTGCGCGATGACCGCAGCCGTGGTAAGGCCGGTACTTTGTAGTAGTGGTGGCCGGCTAAAATCGACACCCAGCCCACCGAGAATTTGCTGTTCGGCCTGATGCCAAAGTGGCTCAGAGTCGATCAGCACACCGTCCATATCAAAGATAACTGCCTGAAACATTATTGCTCCGTTGTGATAATTGACCGGATCAAAAGCAAGCAGGCAGATTACATCGTCACCGCTTGCTATTCCAGAGTTCTATCACGGCGAGTTACAGCCAACCTTTTTGCCGCGCAATGCGCGCGGCATCAATGCGGTTAGCCGCGTTAAGTTTGCTGATGGCTTCCGACAAGTAATTGCGAGCTGTGCCTTCGGCAATATACAGTGCCGCGGCAATTTCGCTGGTGCTTTTGCCCTCAGCCGCTAACCGCAGTGCCTGGCGCTCTTTCTCGGTTAACGGGTCCTGCTCGCCTAGTGAATTTAGTAACAGCTCACTGTCGACGACCTTTTTGCCTGCCATTACCTGTTGCATCGCCTGCACCAGCTGTTCGACCGGCGCATCTTTTAATAAAAAGCCGCCGACACCGGCATCCATCGCCCGTTTTACATAACCAGCGCGACCGAAGGTGGTAATAATCACTACCTTGGTCGCCAGCTTTTGCTGTTGTACATACTGCGCCAGTTCAATACCGCTGGCGCCTGGCATTTCGATATCGGTGAGCAGCATATCAAAGCTGTGTTGCTTTAGCTGTTGTAAGGCTGCATGACCATCCACTGCTTCCGTAACCTGTATATTGGCCTCTAAGCGCAGTAAAGTGGCTAAGGCAGTACGTACCATTGCCTGATCTTCAGCCAGTAAAATATTCATAGCGGCTCCTGTAGCGGTAACTCAATGATAGCCCTAAAGCCAGAGCCGTGTTCTAACGTTAACTGTGCGCCAATCGCGGCAAGGCGCTGCCGCAGGCCGGTTAAACCGTTGCCTTCTTTGAATGCTGCGGCTTTGCCGTTGTCGGTTAGTTGCAGCTGTAAGCGATGGTTGTTTTGCATAAAACCTAATTGACAGCTATCGCCCTGGCTGTGACGCATAATATTAGTAACGAGCTCGGTCAGCGCCAGAATTAAAGTGGTTTCACGGCGGCTATCCAGCTGTGGGATCTCACCGCTCAGTTCGACTTGAAAGCCGGCATCACGTAAGCGCGACAGCAGTTTCGCCACTTCGGCAGTTAACCCCTGATGTTTAAAACCAGAGACACTTTGTCGCACCTGACTTAACGCATCACGGGCGATAGCGCTAAGTTCGGTCAGTTGCTGCTGTGCTGCCTCTGCTTGCTGGCGTGCCAGCAGTTTTTCCGCCAAATCAGCTTTTAAAATAATGCTCGACAGGGTGTGCCCTAAGATATCGTGCAGATCACGGCCAATACGCTCACGCTCCACCATGGCGGCCAGTTGCTTGATTTCATCGGCACTTCGCTGCTCTTGCAAGCGTTTGCGCATCGTTTGTTGCTCAATCCAACCTAAAAAACTGACCCCAAGTACAATAGGCACACCAATATGCAAAAAATGTGGCCAGTGAATGGTTAGGGTTAAATCGAGGATAACCAGCAAGGCGATCAGGGCAGCGATGGCCGCCAGGTAACGATTTGATGGATTGGCATAACCGATAAAAAAGCCAGCATAGGAAAACATCGCGATAGAGCCGGGGTTAATGGGGGTGATAAGGCTGGCTATAGCAATAATACCAAGGGTGGGTTTCAGCATTTCCCGGCGAGTGCAGCTGTACGCCCAAAAGTAGCAATACAGAAAACCCATTAGCGCCACGGCCATCAACAGATACTGCCACCACAGAAAACGGACAGTAAACAGCGGAATAAAGAAAAAAACCAGATTAAACAAGTAAACCCAACTGAGCTTTTTTTGCAGTTGATCATCTTGTGGTGTCATAGGCGCCTGTCCAATGTGATGACTGTGCTCTGCGTTGTTGCTTGCCGAGGCAATGCAAAGACGATGTTATGTTTTGCAGGTTACGCTGCAAAACGCAGAGTCACAGTGTAGCGACTTTATGCTGCAGAGCAAAAGTGACAAAGATCATCTCTTCTAATGGCGATTGTCATCGTCATTTCCTGACAAGCGTTACCTGTGCGCTTGCTGGTTTGCCCCTAAACTGGTTGTCATCAGCTTGTCATCACAAGCCTAAACAACCACATTATCGGAGCATGATATGAACCAGTCTAACACCGTAAAACAACGCAATACTTTCACCAGAATGACAGTCTGTGCTGTATTGCTACAGCTGGGTTTAAGTACCGCAACGTTCAGCTTGCCAATTGTTGTCGCGGCCGCGGTGAATGAGCAATCGCAATCAGCTTGTACTTGTTTTGAGGTTACCGTAGTCGGCCAAGGGCCGGCAGTATTGCTTATCCCTGGATTAGCGTCTTCCGCTGACGTTTGGCAAAGTACCGTTGATGCTTTAAAAGGCAATTACCAGCTGCATATCTTTACGCTGGCCGGTTTCGCCGGGGTAAAACCCCTTTCCGCTGAGGCGTGGGGGCAAAGTTATTTAGTCACGCAACAGCAGGCCATTCTCGATTACATTCAACGCCAGCAATTAACCAAACCAGTTGTGATA
The DNA here is from genome assembly GCF_000280055.1 of Alishewanella aestuarii B11. GTDB lineage: Bacteria > Pseudomonadota > Gammaproteobacteria > Enterobacterales > Alteromonadaceae > Alishewanella > Alishewanella aestuarii. The sequence continues at coordinate 139,817 of NZ_ALAB01000001.1, forward strand.
GGCCATTCGTTGGGCGGTTATCTGGCATTAGCGCTGGCGAGCAGTGCGCCAGAGCAAATCGGTGGCGCCATTAATGTCGATGGCTTACCCGCCTTAGGGGTGCTGTTTGCGGAAAGTGCCGCGCGTAACACCGACCAACCGCAAGCCGCCCCAGCCAGTTTTGACCCTATGCTGATGGCTAAAGGTATGGCAAATAATGAAAGCTGGCATCAGCGAATCGTCAATGACATGTTCCGTTCAGACGGCATGACTTCAGGCCGCGTGATGGGCGAGCTGATGCAGGCAGACTTAAGGCCCCAATTAGCTGCGCTGCAGGTGCCGGTTCTTACGCTAGGCGCGTTACAGAATGGCGCGCCTTACAGCACACCGCAACAAGTGCAAGCGAATTATGAAAAGCAGTTGGCGAATGCCCCGACACAGTTTCATCGCTTTGCGTTCGCAGCAGACGCTAAGCATTTTATTATGGCCGATGCGCCTGCATGGCTAAATCAGCAGATTAGTCAGTTCCTGCAAGTTCACGCTGTGAGTGGGGAGTAACGATGATGCGCGCACTTACCGTAAACAATCTTCATAAAGCTTATGCAGGGACTACGGTGCTAGCTGGCGTAGATTTGACGCTGGATGCGGGTGAGGTACTGTGTGTACTTGGCCCGAATGGTGCCGGCAAAACCACCTTAATCTCAACCTTATTAGGGTTGGTGAATGCCGATAGTGGCGAAATCCACCTGCTTGGAAAACCGCAACTCGGTATGACGCGCAGTCAAGCATTACGCCAGCAGCTTGGCGTGATGATGCAAATTGGCAGTTTAAGCGCCAATCTAAGCGTGTATGAGCAGTGTGATTTATTTAGCAGCTATTATGCACAAGGCTATAGCGCCGCTGAGCTGGTGGCGCTTGCCGGATTGGAGGCGCAGACAAAACAACGTTTTGGTCGTTTATCCGGTGGGCAAAAACAGCGACTCCTGTTTGCCCTCGCCTTAGCGGGAAAACCGCAGCTGGTGTTTTTGGATGAACCGACCTTGGGGATGGATGTTGAGGCGCGGCAGGCATTATGGCAACAGGTGAAACAGCTCAGACAACAGGGCGTTGCAGTGGTATTAACTACGCACTATCTGGAAGAAGCCGAACAATTAGCCGATAGCATTGCCGTGCTGCATCAAGGCCGAATTGTTGCAAAGGGCAGCCCAAGCGAACTTAAAGCCTTAATGCAGTATAAAGTGGTGCGCTGTCACAGTCGCTTAACAGATGCGGAGCTGGCGCTATTACCGGCAGTATTGCAAGTTAGCCGTGAGCAACAGCTGATCACCTTACATAGCCACCATGCTGAGCAAACCGTGCGTGCTTTACTTCAGATAGATCAGTGGGTGACAGATTTAGAAGTGCGACCCGTTGCCTTAGAGCAAGCCTTTTTACACCTTACCCAAACCCCTGCAACGCAACAGGAGCAAGCCGCATGAACACCGTAGCTATCTATCGAAAAGAAGCCTGGTACGATCTGCTGAGCATTTTGCGTACCCCGGCTTTTGTCATTCCTTCCTTAGCTTTTCCGGTGGTGTTCTATGTATTTTTTGGTGTGCTGTTTAACAGCGGCGGCGCGAGCGCCTATATGTTGGTGACCTATGGTTGCTTTGGTATTATGGGTCCGGCCATGTTTAATTTTGCCATCAATATTGCCAGTGACCGCGCGCACGGCTGGCTTACTTTAAAGCGCTTGTCGCCCATGCCTGTGCCTGCCTATTTATTGGCTAAATTTATTACTGCACTGATGTTCTCGTTAGTGATTATTGGGCTGCTTTTTACGTTAGCTGTATTGTTTGCTGGAGTAAAGTTAGCACCAAGCCAATGGGTATTGTTGGCCGGAATATTACTCTTAGGCACCTTACCGTTTGCTTTAATCGGTTTGATTTTGGGGTTAACACTGAGTGATAAAGCGGCACCTGCGGTAGTTAATCTGGTGTATTTACCCATGGCGCTGTTATCCGGCCTATGGTTTCCAGTCAATATGCTGCCTGCGCTGCTGCAGCAAGCCAGCTGGGTTTGGCCAAGCTACCATTTGTCGCAAGTGGGGTTAAAAGTGGTGGGCATGGATCAGGGTTATGCACTGTGGATCCATTTGTCAGCACTGACTTTTAGTAGCCTACTGCTTACTATCATCGCTTATTGGGCTTTTCAACGCCTCGGCGCAGCCAAAGCGTAGGCTGTTTCCGGGCACTTTCAGAAAGCAGCTGCAGCCATTTACGGTCTTAAGATTATACTCAACCTGTCGTCCCAACCCGGCAGGTTGAGCCGCCTAAGGTGTGGTCAGTAGCGCCACCGGTAACTCCCAGCTGGCAATGAGTATCTCGCCTTCCCAGGTTTCAATGGTTAACCACAATTTATCACCCTCATCCAGAGTCGCGGGCGCTATCGCATGAACATGCTGACCATGCCGGCTGCCATGTAATATACCGTCGGCGGCTTGTTGCAGTTGCCCTAGCGGCAGCGCCTCGGGGCCAAGATTGACATAGCCCTGACGGATCTGTGCCACATCGCCCTGCTGGAATGCCAGATAAAAATCTTTCAGATATTGGTCATGATGAATATAAGGTGGCTTAAGATTAAGCGGCATCGGCGCAATGGTAAAGGGCCCCAGTTGCTGGCTTGGCCAGGGTGCCGGAAACTGTGGATGTAACGCCTTATAAAAGTACCAAAGGGGAAACAGTAATACGATACCGCTAAGATAGTAGCGATAACGTTGCCAGAACGAATCAGGATGCCTCATAGTCGGCCTCGCTCAAATCAGTGGTGTGACGACTGCGGCGAATTGCGTATTGGGTACGGCCATGCCACAACAAAAAGCCGGTGATCGACATGCCGGTTAACAACAGGCCAAAGATAAACCACAGTGTTTTGGTCCACAGTCCTGCCAGGGTGCCGTAATGAAGCGGATCTGCCAGATGCATAATGGTTTGCCAGGTGTTCATATTGGCCGGGGATTTTTCGCTGGCGATTTCACCCGTCCAGGGGTTAATACTCAGGGTGTAAGCGAGTTTGTCATAAAAAATGTGGTCGCCACCACCCATCAGGGTATACATACCACGCTGGTGTTCCGGTAACAGTAAATAACTGGGCTGGAAGTCCGGGAAGCGCTGTTGCGCGATGTCTAAGGCTGCTGCCAAATCCAGCCGGCGGGCATCTGCCGAGTTTGGCAGTGTGGCAGCAGACACCACGGGGGCATGCGGTTCAATATCAATATCGGCGTGCCAGAGCACCGCTTGTGTTAAATACCACAAACCTGTTGCACTCATCAGCAGTAAAAACCAGATAGACCAGACACCCGCCAGTCGGTGTAAATCAGTGAGTAAGGTCTTTTTACCTTGCCGCCAGCGCAGCTGGGGTCTTACAAAACTGCGCCAGAAATTTTTGTAAACTATCAGCCCGGTGATCAGTGCGCCCAGCATCACAATTGCCATGGCCGATACCAGATAGTAGCCAACACTGTAGCCGTTTTGCCAGGGAAAAAGTAACCAGCCATGCAAACTACGCATAAACCCGATAAAGGTTTGTCCCTGATTTACCTGCTGAATTTCTCCGCTGTACGGATTAACGTAAGCCAGCGCGTAAGGTTTATCGTGATCGGTAAAGGCCACCACATGCACTAAATAGGGCTCGAACACCATTACGGTACTGATATCTGCCGTAGGGAATTGTTGCTGCACCCGGGCAACCAGCTCTGGTATCGGCCGGGCGGGTAAGTTATCCGGATTACTGGCCCGTGCTGCCGGGTTGGTCAGCCAGGTTAGTTCATGGCTAAAGACGGCGACGGTGCCGGTCAGGCACACAAAGCAAAAGATCAACCACACGGGTAAGGAAAACCAGCCGTGTAACTGAAACCAGAATCGATTAGTCAGTTTTGCCATAACAGGAACATCCAAGGAAGTTTAAGCAATCGTAGCGCTAATAGAAATCATTATCAATTAGTATTTGATGCAAGATCGCCACTGCTGAGCCAGTGGCGTCCCTCTTATCAGAAGTTGTAACGTAAGTTAGCGGTCAGGGTTCGCTGTTGGCCATAGAAGCAGTCGCCGCGGGCCAGGCAGGAAGTGATAACGGTTTTATCAGTTAAATTATGTGCTTGCAGGCTGACACTATAACGACCGAAATTGTAACCCAGCATGGCATCAAATAGGGTGTAGGACGCTGTCGTCAGGGGTTGATTTAGCACCACACCATTTTGTTGCACATAAGCGGTACCGTCCGACGTTTCACCAACATAACGTACGCCAGCACCAAATTGCCAACCATCAAGTGCTGCCGGACGCCAGGTTGCCCAAATTGAGGCCAGTTGCTCCGGTTGCGCGGCCAGGGTTGCGCCTTGCTCGCCAATCCGGTTACTGCGACTGACATAGGCGTCAATAAAGGCATAGCTGGCATAAATATCCAGATCACGCCAGGCCAGTTGAGCTTCCAGCTCCACACCCTTTGCTGTTGCCTCGCCGCTTTGTATCTGACCATTTGGATTAATCAGTGCCGGATCATTTAACTGTCCGGCAGCCAGACTGGTAGTGCGGTTTTGTTCGGTGATCTCAAACACAGCGGCCGTAAGCAAATGTTCAGTACCTTTTGGCTGATACTTGACCCCTGCTTCAATTTGTTCCGCGGTTCTAGGCACAAAGGCTTTACCGAAGGCATCCGTTCCCAGTAAAGGTTCGAACGACTCACTGTAACTGATGTAGGGCGAAATACCGTGTTCGAACAAGTACATTAACCCGAGCCGGCCGGTTGTAGCATATTGACTGGCGGCAGCGGTTAGCTCGGGATTAGTGGTGGCTTTGTCGCGGCGCAGCGCTGCAGAAAGCAGCCACTTTTCGGCAATTTTCATATTATTTTGCAGATAAAGCCCGCTTTGATAGGTTTTACTGGACGGATAATCGACAAGATCTGCGGTTGTCGGCAAATTAGCAACCTGACCATACTGTGGGTTATATAAATCCAGCAAGCCACCGGTTGCGGCGTAGTAGGAGTCATTGTCGGTGTAAGCGTTTTGATAATCAAAACCGACCACCAGATTGTGTTCGATCAGGCCGGTTTCTAATTTGCCGTGTAATTGCAGATCGCTGGTCAGGGCGCGGGCCGTGGCGTCACTTAAATACACAACCCGATTGACACTGCGGTTGTCGGCTTGTAGTACTGGTGGCCAACCATACATAGTGCGATAGTCAGCATGGCTATCGCTGTAGCGGCTGGCAAAACGCAGTTGCCAGTCGGTCGATAGGTCATGTTCCAGGATAGTGGTTAGTGCCACCTGCTCAGTATTATATTTGTCAAAGCCAGGCTCAGACACAAAGCGGTTACTTGGGATCTGGCCAAACTCATTGGCCAGTATTGTTCCTTTGTGCGGGAAGAACTGGGTGCTAGAGCCAGATTCATTTTGCTGCCAGTTTAGCAGTACCGTCAGTTTCGTCGCTTCACTGAGCTGCCAGCTGACCGAAGGCGCCAGCACTTTGCTGTTATCCGGTACAAAGTCGGTTTGAGTGTCACTGTCACGCCAAAGTGCAACCAGGCGCCCCTGAACTGCTGCATCGTTGTTGAGTGGGCCTGTCCAATCAGCGGCCAGTTGCTGCCGGGAATAGTTACCCAGTTGCAGCCACAACTGACCACTGGGTACCGGTTCTGGTTTTTTACTGACCAGATTCACAATACCACCAATCGATCCCTGACCATAAAGCACTGAGCTTGGACCTTTTAGGATCTCAATTTGTGACAGAGCGTACGGCGCAATCCGGACGTTATTGTAAAAACCGAACAGCGACTTTAAGCCATCCAAATACTGCACCGGTGATACGCCGCGGATCTGCGCCCAATCACCGCGGGTATCTAAACCATAAGGGCCGTTATACAAACCCGCGACATACCCCAGGGCATCCTGCACAGTCAAGGCGCCGAGATCCGTAATCCGTTCTTCCGTTAACACTGATACTGACAGCGGAGTTTCGATAATAGGTGTATCCGATTTCGCGCCCGAGGCACTGACATACGAAATCAGGCCGCGTTGGCTTTTCACCGTGATCACCTCAATTTCTTGCTCTTCCGGGCTTACCGGAGCCGGGGCGGCGGCTGCCGCTTGACCAATCAGCGCAGCCGACAGGCTGGCGGCAAGTAACGAATACTTCATTGATGCAGTCTCCTTGATAAAAGTTTGGCCGCAGTGTTTGCTACTACCGGGCCCTGACTAAGATGGCTGCAAATAATACAGTATTGATAATCATTATCAATATCATTCGTAAGAATTTATCGGCTCGGCTGCTAACGGCGTACTCTTGGTTACCGGCTGGCTTTAGGCTACAGTACCGGATACCTGACGGGTCATTTTGATAACAATAACAATGCAGCAGACTCCGTGTTATGTCCTGGCGCTGGATTTTGGTACCCAAAGCGTCCGTGCCATTATTGTCGACGACAGCGGCAATATTATCGCTAAAGGTCAGCAAGCGATGCCGCCGTATCACTCACCTGAGCCCGGTATGGCGGAGTTGCCGGTTAGTGCGTATTGGCAAGCCTTAAGCGCAGCCTGTGCCGATTTGTGGCAGCGCAGTCCGGTCGCTGCCAGCGACATTTCGGCAGTCACCCTTACCACCCAACGCGGCGCCATGATTTGTCTGGATAAAGACCGCCAACCGCTTCGCCCGGCGATGCTGTGGTTAGATCAGCGCACGGCCACAGTGTTACCCCGGCTTGGTAGCTGGCGCAGTCTGTTCTGGCTAATGGGTATTACCGCAATCGTCGAGCGCTTTCAGCGCCGGGCGCCGTCAAACTGGCTCGCTGAGCAGCAGCCACAACTGTGGCAACAGACCGCCCATTATGTCTTACTCTCCGGTTACCTGACCTTAAAACTGACCGGTGAGCTGGTCGATTGCAGTGCGGCTCAGGTTGGTTACCTGCCCTTTGACTTTCAACAACAGGGCTGGGCCAGCCGTTTTAGCTGGAAGTGGCAGGCGTTATCGTTAAAACCAGCGCAGTTGGCGCCATTAAAACCCCCAGCCACGGAATTGGGCAAGCTGACCGGCACCGCTGCGCAAGCGTTGGGACTGCCTGCCGGGATCCCGCTATTTGCTGCTGCGGCAGATAAGGCTTGCGAAGTCTTGGGCTCTGGCGGCCTAACGCCTGATACCGGCTGTATCAGCTATGGCACTACAGCCACCATCAGCACAGCCAATCGGCGCTATATAGAACCCGGCCCCTGGTTACCCGCTTACCCGGCGGCTCAACCCGGTTTCTACAATACTGAAGTGATGATTTACCGTGGCTTCTGGCTGGTAAGTTGGTTTAAAACCCAGTTTGGTTTGCAGGAGCAGCAGGAGGCGGCGGTGCTGGGCATCGCGCCAGAGCAACTGTTTGATGAACTACTCAAAGCCGTGCCGCCCGGCAGTATGGGGCTAATATTGCAACCGTACTGGTCACCCGGCATCCGCGAGCCCGGGCCTGAAGCCAAGGGCGCCTTAATTGGCTTTGGTGATGTGCATCAGCGGGCGCATGTCTACCGGGCACTGATTGAAGGTTTGGCCTATGCCTTGCTCGAAGGCCGCGAGCGTTTAGAGCGTCGCAATGGCGTAAAGATGCAGCGGCTGCGGGTATCGGGAGGCGGCGCGCAAAGTGAGCAGATTCTGCAACTGACTGCCAATGTGTTTAATTTACCGGTGGAAAGGCCGCATACCAGTGAAACCTCAGCGCTGGGCGCTGCCATCACTGCCATGGTGGGGTTACAGCGTTATGCGGATTTCAGGCAGGCGCAGCAGGCGATGTGTCAAAGCCCGCAGCGTTTTTTACCAGAGCCGGCCGTGGCTGCGCAATACCAACGCCTGTATCGCGAGGTGTATTTAAAAATGTACCGCCAGTTAAAGCCGCTGTATCAGAAAATCCGCGAGATCACCGGTTATCCGCAGTAAGTTGCTTGCTATTGCGCGCTAGCTAATCAGTGCCGAAAACTGCCAGTTATTTGGCCGCTTCTGGTTATACTGAGGCCAATTCGTTACCGGAGCCGGTTATGGTTTTTTCTGAGACAGAGCTGCAAATTTTCCAGCAGGCCCGCTTAGCGCGTGATGCACGCTTTGATGGCCGCTTCTTTGTTGCGGTAACCAGTACCGGGATTTTTTGCCGCAATATTTGTCCGGCGCCGGCACCCAAAGAGCAGCATGTCCGGTATTACCCCTCTGCCGTGGCGGCGCTTGCTGCCGGTTTTCGTCCCTGCTTGCGTTGCCGGCCAGACAGCGCACCGGGATCCGCGGCCTGGCGTGGCACAAACAGCACCCTGACGCGGGCACTGCGCTTGATTGACGAAGGCGCTTTGCAGCAGGGTGCGATGCCGGCACTGGCTGCACGACTGGGTGTCTCCGAGCGTTACTTACGGCAACTGTTTAACCGCCAGTTGGGACTGTCACCCAAGCGCTATGCGTTATTGCAGCAACTGCTGCTGGCGAAACAATTGCTGCAAAGTACCGCTCTGCCGGTGACTGACGTGGCGCTGGCTAGTGGTTTTCAGAGTATCCGCAGTTTTAATGCGCAGTGTAAACAGATCCTGAAACTCAGCCCCGGTGAAATTCGCAAGCGCGAGCTGCCAGCTACAAGCGGTATTAGCTTGTTTTTAGCCTATCGCCCGCCTTTTGCCTGGCAGCAGTTACGGCAATTTCTGCAAGCCCGGTTGCTATCGGGGATGGAATGGGCCGGCAATGATTATTACGGCAGAACCTTTACTTTGCGGCAGGCTCAGGGCCATTTTACGCTGTATCATCAGCCCGATTTACACCGTTTTCGGCTGCAGCTGGAGCTGGATCACTGGCCGGTATTGCCGGCCGTATTGCAACAGATCCGGCGCTTGTTCGATCTGGATGTGGACATTAATCAGGTCGAGCAGCATCTGGCCCCGCAGTTAGCCTGTTTACCCGGTTATTGCCAAGGGTTGCGCTTGCCCGGCTTATGGAGCCCATTTGAAGCCGGAGTGCGGGCAATTCTAGGGCAGCAAGTTAGCGTGCAGGCCGCCCGGCAGCTATTAAATACGCTGGTAAAACAGCTGGGTGAACCCTGTGGCGTGGCGGCTGCTATGGTGGAGGCGCCGCGTTTCTTTCCTACTGCGCAAGCAATCGCGGCTAGTGAATTAGGTTTTTTGAAAATGCCACAGGCGCGGCGGGATACCTTGCGTCGCTTTAGTGAACATATGCTGCATGATACCGAGCCGGATAATATCGACCGCTGGCAACAGCTAAAAGGTATTGGTCCCTGGACCTGCCAGTACGCCCGGATGCGCGGTTTGGGCGATCCGGATATCTGGCTGGCTGGTGATGCCGGTATTAAGAACGCTCTGCAGCAAACTGAGCTGGCGTTAACTGCAGAGAGTGGCCGGCCCTGGCGTAGCTATTTAACCCTGCAGTTGTGGCAGTCGCTGGCAAAACAGCCGCTGGCTGAATAGGAGAGTGAAGATGTATTACAACTATCTGCACAGTCCATTGGGACTGATTGAAATTGCGGCTAACGAGCAAGGTCTGACGGCTGTCAGCTTTTGTACTGCGGCGACACAGCCTTGCAGTGAGCACCCGCTGGTGCTGGCGGCCAAAACGCAACTGGCGGCCTATTTTGGCAAAGAGCTGACCGAATTTGATTTACCGCTGGCCGCAACCGGTACCGCCTTTCAGCAAAAGGTCTGGCGCGCCCTAACCGGGGTGCCATATGGTCGCACCGCCAGCTACCGTGATATCGCCATCGCCATTGCGAATCCTAAAGGCGTGCGAGCCGTCGGGCTGGCCAACAGTAAAAATCCGCTTGCGATTATTGTACCCTGTCACAGGGTGATTGGTGCTAACGGTACTTTGACCGGCTATGCCGGCGGGCTGGATAAAAAAGCCTGGTTGCTGGCGCACGAGCAATGATGGGCGGCAGCTACCGCTGCCGCCAGTTGGATCAGGACTAGGCTTCTACCCCGGCATTTTTGAGTTGCTGCTCCAGGGCGGCAATTTTTAACTGCGCCTGTTTGTTGGAGAAGGTTAAACGCTCAATGGTCGAACTGCTGTTATCTTTGACAAAGGTTAGCTGCTCTTCCAGTTTCAACACATGTTGCTGCAGCTGAGTTTTTTCCAGTAAGGCTTGCTGCTGGGCTTCGCGCAGTTGGTTGGTCTCTTCGCGTTGCAGTTTGATGGTCTCGCGCTGTCTGGTCATATTGGCGGCCGTCACTTCGCTTTGCTCTTTCAGCATCACGTTAGCATCACGTAAATGTGCCAGTTTGCTTTCAAACACCTGTAACTGGGCACGCAGCCGCTGTAATTCCTGCTCTTGCGCGGCGAATTCATGTTCAGAGCGCATTTCTGGCAATTGCGCAGTCAGTGACTCCAGTTGCCGGGTTTGGTTGGCGATTTGCTCGGCCTGCTCCTCTATCACTTCTTTCGCTTCTTTCAGCTGTTCAAGATAATGTTCCTGAGCCTGCTGCAGTTTAACCAGTTGCTGCTCCTGCTCGGCCAGTTGTGCCTGCGCCTGGTTAAAGGCTGCCAGTTGTTTTGCCGCGTCTTCCTGTTCCTGTTGCAGCTTTTTCTGCTGATTGTCATAGGCCTGCTCGGCCTTTTGTAATTGCTGCTCCAGCAAGGCAACCTGTTGTTTCTGCTGCGACAACTCCTGTTGCATCTGCTCCAGCCGTTGCTCCAGTTGCGTTACATGCTCAGATTGTTTTGAGCTGGATGAGGAGTGCAGCTCATTATAGGCAAGCTGCAGGCTGTCAAACTTCTGGGTCAGGATCTCCAGTTGCTCAGTTGCCGCTCTGGCGGCCTCATGAGCCGTGGTTTTCTGTTGTTCCAGCTGATGCAACTGTTGTTTTAATTGACTGATATCGGCCTGGTGCTGATTCAGGTTTTGCTGTAACTCATTCAGTGCTTTCTGGCGTTGGGTTGCTAACTTTTGTGCATCAGTAAATTGTTGATGCAGGTCACTGTTGTCAGCATTTTGTTCCTGAATTTGCTGTCTTAGCTGATTGAGCTGCTGTTGCAATTCCGCATACTGTTGTTCGTGCTCGGCCAGTTGCTCGGCATTAAGCTCTGTTACCGGCATTGGCGCAGCTATAACAGTTGGCGCTGATTCTGCCGCCAGCATCGCTGCAGGCTCTGTTGCTGTATTGTTCAGACTAACAGTTTCTGGCTCATGAGCTGTCTCTTCGGGTGTTTCGGTTACCGCAGCCGTTACCTCAGCAACGGTTGGAGTTTGCTCCTCTGTCGCCAGCTCATGCAGCGCTTGCTGCAATTGTGGGTCTTCTGTGTTGCTATCTGCGCCGCTATGCTGTTCTGGCTGATCTTTCTCAACCTGCTGGCGTTTCCCAAGTTGTAATAATTTTGATAAAGAACCCGGTACTTTTTCTGACAGCGAAGAGAGTGCGCTCAGGCCCAGGCCACCTTTCGCGGCTTTGTCCTCATGATCGGCAGGGGGTTGATAATTATTTTTACTACACCACTGATCAAAGTGCACCATAATGCTGGTGCGGCTGCCACCGATCTGTTTAATAAGGCGTTCCAGAGTGATCGGCTGACCGCTTTGTTGTAATTGTTCACAGGCTGCTTTTACTTCATTGTAATTTGCCATGTCTTCCTCTGGTTTTTCACAAAAATGGATGCTCAGCATACTTATTTTTAACTTAAACGGAAATAGACATTTTGTGCTAGTTTCAGCACTTTTCTATTCGGGGTAAAAAAGCTGAATGCCGCGTTTTATCTTACTTGTTACGCTTTAAAATCAGGGTTTTGTCAGTCGCTCTGGCCGGGCTTCGGTTATGAATGAAAGTTCGTTATGATAGAACAGTGGCAGTGGCCCATATTAGGAGGAAAACATGAAAAAGGTATTGGCATTAGTGGCGTTAACTGGTCTGTTGTTAGCGGGTTGCGCCCCGGAAGTTGGATCAAAAAAGTGGTGTAAAGCCATGGAAGCCAAGCCGAAAGGCGACTGGACCGCCAACGAAGCGAAAGATTTCGCCAAGCACTGTCTATTTAAAACTGAAGATTAAAGCGCGCAGAGCCAGCAGCCGTTGACTGTTGGCTCTGTAGTTCAGGCGCGAAGCTTTAATCAGGCGAAGGTCAGCACCAGACTGATAATGACACCACTGATTAGTAGCTGCAGCAGACAAAAGCCCATAATGTCCTTCGCTTTTAACCCGGCAATTGCCAATACAGGCAGCGCCCAAAATGGCTGAATCATATTGGTCCAGGCATCACCCCAGGCCACGGCCATCGCGACCCGATTGACATCGGCGCCCAGCTCTAATGCCGCAGGCAGCATTACCGGTGCCTGCACCGCCCATTGGCCGCCACCGGACGGCACAAAGATATTGACGATACCGGCACTGATAAAACTCCAGAACGGTAAACTTTGCGCACTGGCGAAACTGACAAACCACTCCGACATACTCTGCGCCAGCCCGGATTGAATCATTACTGCCATAATGCCGGCATAAAACGGGAATTGGATCACAATACCGGCACCGCCCTGGATCGCCTGTTGCAGGCTGTGCAGTAACCGCCGCGGCGTGCCGTGTAGCACTATCGCCAGAAAGATAAACAAATAGTTGACGATATTCAGGTTTAAACTGCCGCCTTTGACAAAATACTGCACCAGATAGGCGATACCGGCAAATCCCACTAACAATGCCAGCAGCATACTGTTTTCCAGTTTATCGGCCGGCCGCTCATTACTGCCGGCCGGTGCCGGTTGATCCTGCAATTTAGCCGGGTCGACATAGATGCTGTCAGCGGCTTTGGGTAGCATTAAGCGGTTAACCAACGGCACCGCGATAAACAGGATCGCAAGCAGCAGCAGATTAAAACTGGCAAAGATGGTGTCAGTCGTTGGAATCAGACCAATCAGGTTTTCGCTAAAGTGCCCCGGTGTGGCAATGGTCAGCGGCACTGAGCCGGCTAGGCCGCCATGCCAGACAATAAAGCCAGAATAGGCACTGGCTACCAGCAAGCGGTAATCGACCTGAATCTGTCGTGCCAGAGCTTTGGCAAATAAGGCGCCCACCACCAAACCAAAGCCCCAGTTCAACCAGCTGGCCAGTAGTGAAATCAGTGTCACCAGTATAATGGCCTGGCCCGGACTTTTCGCCAGCGCGGCCAGATGATTCAGTAAGCCGGTGACCAGTGGCGTACTGGCCAGCATATAACCTGCTACCAGCACCAGCAACATCTGCATCGAGAAGCTGAGCAGGCCCCAAAATCCATCGCCCCACTGCGTCACAACCGCCAGCGGGCTTTGTTGTTCAAACAACATGGCGGCAGCAAACACCACCAGGGTTAACAGCAACACAAAAATATAGGGGTCGGGCAGATAGCGTTCGACCAGTTTTACAAAGGGTTTAGCCGCAGTATTTAGCATAGGGGGCTCGCTTATCGCTGGATAGATGTGCTTTACCTTAAAGCATTTAGTTAGCTCATGCCAATTCGCAATTGACTCTATCCTGCTGTTAGGAGCTGCTGGCCATGATATTGGCGGTTTTTTGGCTGGCTTCAAGAGGGCGATTTGCAGTATGCTTGGTGCTCTGGCTCAGAAACGGATACAACAATGCAATTTACCAAGATGTTTGCCGGTGCGGCACTTTTAGTGAGTAGTCTGCTGCCCTTTTACACACAAGCGACCATAGTACAATTTAAAACCTCGTTAGGCACCTTTGAGGTCAACTTGTTCGATGAAACCACGCCGGAAACGGTAGCGAATTTTTTAAAATATGTCGAACAGGAACGCTATAACAATTCGGTGATCCATCGTATGGTGCCTGACTTTGTGGTGCAGGGTGGTGGTCTGTACTATCCCGGTGAATTGCCATTAAAGGCTATTCCTACCTTTGCCGCGGTGAAGAACGAGAAAAAGTGGTCCAACCGTCGTGGCACTATTGCCATGGCCAAACTGGACGGCCAGCCAGACAGTGCCACCAGTCAGTGGTTTTTTAATTTGAAAGACAACCATGCCGGTAATGCTCAGTTAGATGCACAAAACGGTGGTTTCACTGTGTTTGGTCAGATCTCAGAGCAAGGATTGGAAATTCTGGATGAAATTGCCAAGTTAAAACGCTTTAATATGGGCGGTGCCGCGACCAGCATCCCGCTGCGCGATTACACGGCAGCGGATGCCGCGGCCGGTAAAACGGTGACAACCGATAATCTGGTGATGATTGAAAGTGTCGTGATTGTCGATGCCCGCCCGAATACGGCTGCCGGTTTATCACCTGCCCCGAATGAAGCTTCAGTATTACCACCCGAAGAGGAAGAAGAGAAGAAAAGCTCTGGCAGTATGCACTGGTTAGTATTACTGCTGTTACCGCTGGCTCTGGTCCGCCGTCAAAACCGCCGGTAAAACTATTGCGGCAGTCAGTCCCCCGACTGCCGTAGGTGCTGCGATATGTTGGCGCGATCCACTCTCAGACAGCTCGAACTCACCCCGATAGATCGAGCTGCACTTTCAAACTATCAAGCAATATTAAGCATGCTCAGCCGGCAACTGCGGGCGCACAGCACGCCAGCCGTTATTGGCATCACAGGTGCCCAGGGCACTGGCAAAAGCACCCTGGCCAGCTTGCTGGTTACTGAGTTGCTGGCGCAGGGTATAGGCTGTGCTGCGGTCTCATTGGATGACTACTATCTGACACGCCAGGCGCGACAGCAGCTAGCTGGTACTGTGCATCCGTTACTGGCGCAGCGTGGCGTACCGGGTACGCACGATATCGGACGGGCGCTCAGTGATGCCAGACAGGTACTGGCCGGTGCAGCCGTCGCCTTACCGCGGTTTGATAAAGCCCTGGATGATTCTTTGCCAGACCGGCCTGCTGCACAGCTGGATCTATTGATTGTCGAAGGCTGGTGTTTGGGGTTGGCGGCAGAAGCAGAATCCGGGTTGGTATCGCCAGTGAATCAACTGGAGGCCACCGAAGATAGCAGCGGTGCCTGGCGCCGTTATGTCAACCAGCAATTGGCGGCAAGCTATCAACCCTACTTTGATTTGTTGCAGCCGCTGATTTGGCTTAAAGCGCCGGATTGGGACAGTGTTTGCCGCTGGCGCGCTAAACAGGAGCAACAGCTCTGGCAACAACGCGGTACCGGAATGACGACTGAGCAGTTAGCACGTTTTATGTTGCCATTTCAGCGTCTGACGCAGCTGAGTTATCAGCAATTGCCGGCGCGGGCAAACTATACTATTGTGCTTAATCAGGCGCAGCAGCCGCAGTTAAGCGGCTAACCGAGGACGCACCGTGATTTATACCCACCGTTTAATTATGCGGCCGCTGACCCTGGCCGATGCCCCCTTTATGCTGCAGCTGTTAAACGACAATAGTTTTATCCGCAACATCGGCGATCGCGGGGTACGCTCAGAAGCCGAGGCGGCCGCCTATTTGACGGCCGGCCCCTTAGCCAGCTACCAGCAGTATGGTTTTGGTTTACGCGCTATCGAGTTGCAACAAGGCGGCCAGTTGATCGGGATTTGTGGCTTAATTCAGCGTGAGACGCTGGATGCTCCTGATCTCGGCTATGCCTTGTTGCCGGACTATACCGGCCAGGGCTATGCACTAGAGGCAGCTAAGGCCGCCGTTCAGTGGGCGGTAGCGTTAGACCTGGCGCAACTGTATGCGGTGGTCAGCATGGAAAATGATGCCTCAAAGCGGTTGCTGGCGAAGTTAGGTTTTCGCAATCAGGGTGTGATTAACTGGCAGCAGGAAGAAGTATTATTGTACCAACTGCTGTTACCGACTAGCTAAAGCCCTATACTAGTGCTCTTTTGTCTTAAAGCACCGCCCCGAAAATGCCATTAATGCGCCGGGTTTTGTCCCGCCTGACTGAAGATTACTTATTGCTGGCACTGCTTGGCCTGCTGCCGTTGTTGTTGTGGTTAAAACCAACCACTGCTGGCGGCGTGCTGGTGTTAATCGACTGGCAAACGGTTTCGGCGCTGGCCGGTTTAATGTTATTGAGTAGAGCGCTCGAGGAAAGCGGTTATCTGGCCCGTTTTGCCGGCTGGCTGGTGGCACTGTGTCATGTTGAGCGTTTGCTGGCGGCCGTACTGCTGCTGTTTGCTGCGCTGCTGGCGGCCATTGTCACTAATGATGTCGCGCTCTTTATTCTGGTCCCCATTACCTTAAGTCTGGGACGGTTAACTGGGATTGCGACCGGGCGGTTGATTATTTTTCTGGCGCTGGCGGTGAATGCCGGCTCGGCCTTAACCCCGATTGGCAATCCGCAGAATCTGCTGCTGTGGCAGGCATCCGGCTACAGCTTCTGGCAGTTTACACTACTGATGGCGCCGCTGGCCCTGAGTTTGCTGGCGCTGATCCTGCTACTCAGCTATCCGGCATTCAGCGCCCGCCACTTAACGGTAACAGTGCCGCATCAGGCCAGCCTGGACAACCGGCGCTTATTTGGCTGGTCACTGCTTGGCTATCCGTTATTTATTCTGGCGATGGAACATCAGTTGGCGCCTCAGGCCGCCTTGCTGGTGCTATTAGCGTTTTTACTGTTCAAGCGCAGCGTAGTCAGCGGTATTGACTGGTTATTATTAGTGGTGTTTAGCCTGATGTTTATTGATCTCGGGTTGTTAGCACAGCTGCCGCTGATGCAACAGCTGGCGACCCAGTTGCTGGCTTTGCCTGGAGGCAGTTATACCGGAGCTGCTTTGATGTCGCAGTTGATTTCCAATGTGCCGGCAGCGATTTTTTTGCAGCATTTTACCGACGACTGGCGCGCCTTAAGCTGGGGCGTCAGTGTCGGAGGCTTCGGGCTGGCTATAGGTTCGCTGGCCAACCTGATTGCATTGCGGCTTAGCAAACAACCCGGTTTATGGCGTGAGTTCCACTATTGGTCGCTACCGGTGTTTGCCGGCAGCGTATTATTGGGTTGGCTGCTGTTATAGCCTGAGTAGCGTTGTCTGTACGTATGCTATTCAACGTGCTGAAAGTCCGTTGCAAGGGTGCTTAAGCGCGCCAGCTCCAAGGTCTTTTGCTGTATTTTTCGTTGTAGCCAGTAAATGCCCAGCACTGACAGCGGTGAAATCACCAGGCCATACAACTGCAGTACCTTTGGGGCAATAGCGCCCGGTTGCCACCAATTGCCTAGCCACAACAAGATACTAAATATGATAAGGGCTGCAAAGGAAAGCTGGTTATATCGATAATATTGCAGGCTTAACTTACAACTGCGCAGCCGAAATTGCAGTAGGCCATTGCTGCTCCAATTATCATAAGCCAGTATAGGTTTATGTACTTTCCAGCTTACGCAGAGGGTTGCTATCGCTCCGATAAGCAAAAAACTTGCGGTAAGATAACCCAGCCAACCTTGCATATCCCTTAGGAATAGATAAGCCGCTATCATCATTACCAAAGCGCAACACCATTCGCCATACATAAGCAATCGTTGCCGCTTTTGTCGCTGATTGGCTTTGGCTAAATCTTCAGCGCTGGGCGCTTGCTCCTGCGGTGTCGCTTGTTGTTGCCAGCTTTTTGCTAGCGCAGCAAAATCAACGTTATCTGCCATTTTGCATTAACTCCAATAGTTCTGTTTTAGCACGGTTTAAGCGCACTCTCACTGTGCCCTGATTGATCTGCAGGATTTCTGCAATCTCTGGGGCATCTAAATCTTCCATTGCCAGCAAAATAACTTGCCGATTAGCCGGCGATAAGCGTCGTACGGCGTGCATGAGTTGCTGACTTTGTTGCTGTTCATCAACATCCGTAGAGGGACAATCTTGCACAAAATGCTGTTGATCTTCCTCTTCTAAGCTACGCCATTGTTGGCGGCTGGCGCGGGCAATATGATCCACCGTAACGTTATGCACAATGCGAAATAAATAGGCCCGTGGCATTTCTGCCGCTTGGATACGGGCTGCTGATTGATGCAGCGCCAGAAAAATATCTTGCTTTAAATCCTGGCGCGCTGCCGGATCGGCCTCTGAAGCCAACAGGGTACGGCTAATAGCACCCTGATTTTGTTGCCAGAGCTGCAGTAAAAACTGCTCTGGCGTATTGGCACTGTGCTTAAAAAATCTCAAACAAACCTCGCGATGTTCTCTGTTGTATTTTTATAGCGTTCTTATTATTGCTCAGCGCCCTGCTTAGTTATTTAAAGCCAAGTTATTTACAGATAGTTCTCTGAACGCTTAGGTATAGTCTGCCGCAATGGCAAAAGTGTTAGATAAAAAAATTAAAAAAAAGATGTAACGGTTCACAACATGGTTACGACTTCTACAGCAAACACCGTAATTATCCCCAATTCATGTTGGAGCTATTAAAGATGAACACCGTAACATTCAAACCTTGGATACTGACCTTGGTCATGCCTTTAGTTGTTACAGCACTACCCTCAGTGTCTGCGTCCGAAAGCGTGCTATATCATAATGCCACCTTAATAAATCCAGCTACTGAGCAGCAATTAACTAACGGCTGGTTATTAGTACAAGACGGCCGTATTGTGAAAATGGGCCAAGCAAAAGCTGCCAGTTTGCCTGCCGCCAGTAAACAAATTGATTTACAGCAACAGTATGTACTGCCGGGATTAATTGATGTGCATTTACATCTAACGGCAGGGCCCCACCGCGTTGAAATGCGCGACGGCGCACCCGTGCTAACGATGGCAGGTCATAGTGAAGTAACCCGCTATCACGCCATTAGTACCTTAGCGACAGGTGTCACTACTGCCTTTAGTCCCGCCGGGGATCCGCAGGCCAATGCTGATTACGTGCAGCAACAGCAGGCAGGGCAATGGCTTGGTCCGAAATTGCATTATGCCGGATACGTGTTTGAACCTACGCCCATCTTCGGAGGAGCCATTTACCCAACGGATGAAGCCAGTTGGCGGGCTGAAATTGCTAAACAGCAAGCCTTGGGGGTGGATTACATTAAATTATATACCGGTTTGACCGCAGATGAAGTTGCTTTAGGCGTGCGCTTAGCACGTGAGGCCCGGCTTAAAACCATCGCACACTTGGACAGTGTTAGCTGGCAATATGCTGCTGATTTAGGGATTGATATTTTAACTCATGCCCTCCCCACCAGTGCTGAGCTGTTAACTGGCGCCGCCAAAGCAGCTTATCAAGCCGAGCGTAAAAACCACTATAACCAACGTTTTATTTATAGTTGGTTCCAGCATGTGGACTACGACAGTGAGCCCATGCGGCGTTTGATTACTACCTTAGTAAAACAGCAAACGCGTATCGACTTAACTATGGTGGTCAATGAGCTGTTTTATTTTGCCCGAGAACTTGATGCTATTTATCCAGAAGACGCCATGTGGGTATTTCATCCTCAAATGCGCCAGCGTTGGCGCGCGCTAATGGCTGCCCCCAGCTATGACTGGAGCACAGCAGACTTTGCTGCGGCGCAGCAGCAATTACCGAAAGTACAAGCACTGTTTAAACGTCTGTACGACGCCGGTGTGCCGCTGGCGATAGGTACTGACAGCACTGCCAGTGGCCCATTTTATTTGCGGGAACTGGAATTGACGAAAGCTGCCGGCTTAAGCAACTGGCAGGTATTACAGCTGGCAACCAGTGGTGGGGCGCATCATCTGGGGCTAACCGATCACGGGCAACTAAAAGCAGGTTATGTCGCCGATTTTATTGTGTTAGCCGCTAACCCAATTACGGATCTGCATGCCCTTAACACCCTACATACTGTGGTGCAGCAGGGAAACCTAATGCAGGTCGAGGCGCTAAAGGCGCAACTGAGCTCGCTAAGCCAGTTTGAATTTTAACCACCTTCTCTAAACAATTAATGTTACTAGCTAAGGAAAAATCATGGAAATACTACAACAGTGTTTAACGCAAATTAGTCCAGCCTGGTATCAAAGTAATAGCAATGAGCTGGTGTCATTCGGCATCTTTTTTGTCGCCATGTGGCTGATTGCCATCGTGATCGACGCAACGTTACAAAAAATTCAACAAGAGGGCTAAGTCATGGATATGTTAAATCAGTGGATCGCAACGTTCAGTAACACCTGGCAAGAGGCCGATTGGGTATTTCTGGTGTTATTTGGTCTATTTTTCTTCGCGGTATGGTTTCTACCCAGTCTGCTAGCGCTGCTGTTTAACCGCCGCCATCTTGGAAAAATTGCGCTGCTAAATGTACCAGCAGGCTTTTCTGTGATCGCCTGGGGTGCGCTAATTGTGTGGGCGGTAACTGGCAAATTAGGCGAAAAGCTAGCGGCAAAAGCGCGGTTAAAGCCGGTTTCGTGAAGTAGGTTATAGAAAATGAGTTGCGCCTGCATACAAGCCTGTTGCAGGCGCAATGCTTTAGTTAATTTAAATTAACACCGGGGCCAGTTATATTTTGATTTATTGGCAAAGTTTGCCATACTCTCTTTTGTGCTAATAAGCCTCGATAGTCACGGGAGTAGATAAATGGCAACGATGAATGTGTCTTTACCTGACAGCATGAAGCAATGGGTTGAATTGCAAGCAAAGGATGGCCGTTATAGTAACGCCAGTGATTATGTTAGAGATTTAATTCGGCGCGATCAGGAACAAGCAGCAAAAATTGCCCAGTTACAACAGCGGGTTACCGAAGGGCTTGCCAGCGGTACTGGAGAGCGGACTATGGTGCAGTTAGCCGCAGAAGCTATGGCCCGAATGGGCGCTTAATATGGCCTATCAGCTAAGTAAGCTGGCTGAAGAGGATATTATTAATATCTTCATTAGTGGTGCAACACAGTTTGGTGAGCAGCAAGCCAGGCGTTATCACAACCAATTAGCCGCAACATTCGATTTTTTAGCCGCGAATCCGTTGGCGGCGCCAATTAGAACAGAAATTAGCCCACCGGTACATCTACACCCGGTTGGCTCACATCTTATTATTTATCAGGTAACAGCAGATACCGACATTTATATTATCCGGGTGCGGCACCGTCTGGAAGATTGGACACTCGCACCCGATACTGTTACAGCCTAATACTATCGCCCTCATTTAAAATCAGCAGCGGTACCTGGCTCCTTAGCAGTTGCTGCATATGCAGCAACTGAAATACAGTTTGTCCAACTTTAACCAAGAGTAATATTACCTATATCATTCGCTTGGAATATGCTCTGATAAAGTCGGAGTTGTGGTTTAAGCATACTGAGTGTTACTGTCAGTAACGGACTCAGTGTTAAGAGGAAGGAACCCTATGCGTTTAGCTTGCTCCGGATTATTACTGGGCGGTTGGCTGGCTTTGCAGCTCCCGGCGGTAGGTGCGGCTACACCAATTATTGCTGCCGATTATCTGGAAACTTCACCGCACCGCGAATTGATTGAGTATGCGCTAAAGGTCACCGAAGCAGACTACGGGCCCGCTACCCTGACCTTCAGCGGTGAGATGGTGCAGGGTCGAGCCGAGCAACTGTTAAAAGACGGCAAGCTGTTGCATCTGGTAGTGTTTGCGCCTTCGCCGGAACGCGAACGCGATCTGCTACCGGTGTATTTTCCATTAAGCCAGGGGTTATTGGGTTATCGGATCTGCATTATCAATAACGGACAGCAGTATAAGTTTGATCCGGTTAAGACGTTACAGGACTGGCAAAAGGCCGATCTGACAATCGGACAAGGCACCCACTGGCCGGACGTGGCGGTGTTGCGGCATAACAACCTGACGGTTGTCACCAACCCCTTATATTCGTTGTTATTTGAAATGGTGCGTCAACAGCGCTTCGATTGTTTTGCCCGTAGTGCGGATGAATTAGCGCGCGATTTGCAAAGTGAACATGCAACGGGTCTGGTAGCTGAGCGGCGCTTATTATTACATTATCCGCAGCTGTCGATGATCTTTGTGTCGCAGAGTTTTCCGCAGCTGGCCGAGCGTTTACAAAAAGGCCTGGAGCAGGCTCATGCCGATGGCGTGGTGCAGCGGCATTTTCGCCGCCATTATGGCGCCATTATTGACCAGTTGCGCTGTGAGCAACGGCAACTGCTTAAACTAGAAAACCCGCAGCTGAGTGAGGCTAGCCGTCAAGCGCTGCTGCGCTTTGCCTCCACGCCGGAGCAGTTATTAGCTGCGCCGGCTGCGGCTTGCAAAGGGCAGTAAAACTACTGCCAACTTAACAACATTCCTGTAATTTGCGTTCCAACTGCTCAATCCGCTCCTGCGCTTGTTCGCGGTAACGGGTTAGCCGTTCGATAGTGGCCGCGGAATTCGATTTCACAAAATTAACCTGTTCTTCTAATTGCAGCTTTTGCTTCGACCACTGATAACGCTCAGCCTGGATCTGCGAGGCCTGGTCGCGTTGCTGCTGCAGCTCTTCCCGCAGCTGTTTAATGATTTCACGTTGCTCTGCCTGATGATTCGCCGTCAGGGCACTCTGATGTTTTAACAGCGCGATAGTGGCTCTTAATTGTTCCACGTTGTCAGAGTTCTCGGTTGCCGGTGCGTTTAGCATCGCTTTTAACTGAGCCAGCTCCTGAGTTAGCTCCGCCACCTGATCGGCTTGACGGGCCGCAGCTGCGATGGCTTCATCGCGTTCGGCGATCAGACTATCTAACGGGGTTGTATCAACGGTAGCTGCCGCAGCCTGTTGCTGTTGCAGCTCGGCAAGCTGTGCCTGCGCCTGCTGTAACGCCTCTGTTTGCGTGGCCTGCTGTGCAGTCTGTTCTGCCACAGCAGCCTGATGCTGTTGTTGCAGGCTGGCCAGTTGTTCGCGCAGCAGTGCCACTTCGGCATCCGCAGATGTATCTGCGGTGGTACGTTGCTGCAATTCTTGCTGCAACTGCTGATTTTGTTGCCGTAATTGCTGCAGTTGCTGGGTTAACTCTGCTGCGCCATTCTGGCCGCGACCAGCCAATTGCTCCAGTACTGCATCGCGTTCGGCAGTCAGTTCAGCACACTGATCGGCGTACTCGGCCAACTGTTGATGGATCTGCTTCTTCGCTTCGAAGTACTGGCGTTGCTGCTCGGTGCTGCGCTTGCGCAGTTGCTCATGCTCATCGTTCAGGCTATCAAAGCGCTGTTGTTGCGCCGCCAGTTCTTGCTGCCATTGCGCCTGTAACTGCGTTAATTGCTGTTGCTTTGCGTCGGCTTCCTGCTCTGCCAGTTGCAGTTGCTGTTGCAGCGCAGCGAGTTGGGCAGCATTAGCCGTCAGCTGTTGTTGATAAGCGGCGGTTTCATCCTGCAGCTGTTGCAACTGCTGCAGCCGGGTTAGTGCTGACTGATAGTTTTGCTCCAGCTGCTGTAACTCTTGCGTGGTGTCTTCCAGTTGCTGTTGTTGCTTCTGCAACTGCTGTTGATATTGTTGCAGTTGCTGCTGATTAAGTTCGGCTTCTGCTTCGGCATTGGCTAATTGCCGTTGCGCCTGCTCCAGCGCCTGCTGTTGGGTGGTTAACTGCTGTTGCAGTTGTTGCTGCTCCAGCTGTAACTGGTCACGCTCAAAGCTGACATTGGCAAAATTATCAGCTTGCAATGCCAGCTGCTGTTGCTGGTTAGCCAGTGCTTGTTCCAGTTCAGATTTACGCTGCTCTGCCTGGCGTAAATTTTGTTGCAACAGTTGCACCTGCTCCACCGCTTTAACTTCGGCCTGCAGTGCTTCGGTTAACTGTTTATTTAACTGGTCGGTTTGCCATTGCGTTTGCTTCAGGGCTTCCCGCTGAAAGGCTGCCATAAAGTCTTCGCTGAACACAGACGGTGAATTCGCAGCGTCCTGCTGTCGCTGTTGCACCTGCTCGGTGCGCCACTTTTTATAGTGCGACACCACGGTAGCCTGAGCATCTGATACTTTAGACAGCAAGTAATCCAGAGACACCGCCTTGCCAGAGCTCTCTAAATCATCACAGATCTTCTTAACATCAGTATATTGCGACATGATTCTTTACCTTTTACCAACCGATGGGCGTGTTCGCTATGCGCTGCCCGGAATGAAAGCTTAAGGAATGGCAGAGCCTTGCGCAAAGGCTAAATGCACAAAATTTGCACAGCGCAAGGTGTTAGCTGGGGATTTAATTCATCATATTGATCTTTAATAAATTATTTTTTTAACCTGCATTATTTTGCGCGCTGAAAGCGTGTAAAAAAGCAGCGGAATAGCCCGAAGGTATTAGGGGGTAAAACCTTGGTTTGCGCGATACACTTTGCCAAAGCTAAATTTTACCGCTAAATTAACTGATTATTTATACAGTTGTTGTGCCTGATGATCCTATATATCGCGGAAAAGCCCAGTGTCGGCCGTGCCGTGGCCGCTGTTTTGCCCAAGCCGCACCAGTCGGGTGACGGCTTTATCAAAGTTGCTACCGGTGATGTGGTGACCTGGTGCATTGGTCACTTATTGGAATTAGCCGAACCAGAGCAGTACGCGCCGGAATATAAAAGCTGGCGCAAAGCGCATTTGCCCATTATTCCCCAGCAATGGCAGCAACAGGTAAAACGCCAGACCAGTAAGCAATTTCAGGTAGTAAAGCAGCTGATCAAGCAGGCAACACAACTGGTGAATATGGGGGATCCGGATCGGGTGGGACAGATCTTGGTCGATGAAGTGATCCACTATGCCGGTGTCAGCCAGGCGAAACTGGCCGCTACCCGGCGCTGCCTGATTAATGATATGAACCCGGCAGCCATTAAAAAGGTGCTACAGGATTTACGGCCAAATAGTGACTTTATCCCACTGGCGACCTCGGCACTGGCCCGCGCCAGAGCCGATTGGCTGTACGGCATTAATATGACGCGTTTATGTACACTTTTGGGTCAGGATGCCGGTTATAAGGGAGTGTTATCGATTGGTCGGGTGCAAACTCCGGTACTGGGTTTAGTGGTGCAGCGAGACCTTGAGATCGAAAACTTTGTCAGTAAGCCCTTTTATGAGGTGTGGGTTACGCTGCAAACGGCACAACAGCAGCAATTTCAGGCCAAATGGCAGCCCAGTGCTGCCTGCGCACCTTATCAGGACGAAGAGGGCCGGGTAATGCTGAAAAAACTGGCCGAAACCGTAGTACAGAAAGTCAGCGGCCAGGCCGCTGTTGTGAAAGCAGTGAGCCGCGAGCCGAAAAAGCAAGCACCACCGCTGCCATACAGCTTATCGGCACTGCAGATCGATGCAGCCAAGCGTTTCAACCTCAGTGCTCAACGTACGCTGGATCTCTGTCAGCAACTGTACGAGCGGCATAAGCTGATCACCTACCCTCGTTCAGATTGCCGCTATTTGCCAACAGGACATTTTGCAGACTGTCATAGCGTGAGTCAGGCCATCGCGAAAACGGCAGTAAATCTGGCCAGTGCGGTGACGACTGCTGATCTGAGTTTACATAGCAAAGCCTGGAATGACGCCCAGGTCGGGGCGCACCATGCCATTATCCCAACCTCGACCAGTATCGATGCCAGCCGCTTAAGCCGCGAGGAGCAGCAGCTATACGAACTGATTGCCAGACAGTACTTAATGCAGTTTTACGCCTCTTTTCAGTATGTCGAACATCAAATCGATAGTGAAGTCGCAGGCGGGCTCTTTGTTGCCAGGCAAAAGTCGGTCATTGCCGAGGGCTGGAAGCAGCTGTTATCCGGCGGCATCAGCGCCGGCAAGGATAGTCAGTCCAACTCAGATTATGCGGCCAGACCATTACCCGACGTAAAGCCCGGTGACGTCCTGCAATGTGTTACCGGCAAGCTGGACGAGAAACAAACCAGCGCGCCCAAAGCCTTTACTGATGCCACCTTGCTGGCGGCCATGACCGGTATTGCCCGTTATGTGCAAGACCCGGAATTAAAAAAAATCCTGCGGGATACAGATGGTCTGGGTACTGAAGCGACCCGCGCTGGCATTATCGAGCTGTTATTCAAGCGCCGGTTTTTACAAAAGCAGGGTAAAGAGATCCGTGCTACTGCGGTGGGTCGGCAGTTTATTGGTTGCTTGCCGCCGCGGCTGGTATTACCCGATATGACCGCGCAATGGGAAGCGCAGTTAGAAGCCATAGCTGAAAAACGACTGGCATACCGTGATTTTATGCAGCCGCTACAGCAGGAACTTACCGGCTTGCTACAGGACGTCGCCGCACAGCCGCAGTCCTTTCAGGGGCTAGCCCAAAAGGGTTATGCGGTAACAAGGCGACGTGCCGCCAGGCCCCGCCGTGCCAAGCGTACCGCCTGATGCATATTGGCGAGATAGGCGTTGGCGATATTTTGCACTAGGCTCAACAAACCGCGGTAGCCGCTTTTTTGGCTACCGGCTGGAGATAGCAGGAAATTCGCCTACACTTATGACGTGCCACCAATTTTGCGAGTAAAGGTGGCACGCCCTGGCGGGTACATCGTCAGAGCGGACAGCCAACGCTGTTTCTTCACAGAGAAGGTGCACAAAATGATATTGTTAGTTGGTGGTGAAAAAGGTGGCAGTGGCAAAAGCTGTCTGGCGCAGAATATAGCCGTCTACTTTTCGCGGGAAAAGAATGCCAATGTCATGCTGGTTGACTGCGATCCGCAGCGAACCACATCGGATTGGGTGCAAGAGCGCCATATGAATCCGGAATTACCCTGGATCAACTGCGTACAGATGTACGGTAAGATCCGTTACGAGCTGAAAAGCCTGGAAATGCATTATGACGTGGTAGTGGTAGACTGCGGCGGTCAGGATAGCGTAGCCTTGCGTTCTGCGATGGTGGTTGCCAGCCATGTACTATTCCCGTTACGGCCCAAGCGGCGTGATTTAAAAACGCTGGAGCATTTGGAAGATTTAGTCAGTGCCTGTAACGTGGTAAACCCGGAGATGATCGTCGGCTGTGTGCTGACGCAATGTCCGGCCCTGCCAAATCAGGCCAACCGCATCCTGGATGCGAAAGAAGTATGTAAAAGTTTTAATTTGCGGGTGCTGGAAAACATCACTTATAGCCGTAATATCTATGACGACAGTGAAGAAAAAGGCTTGTCGGTAATGGATGTGGATAACGACGGCAAGGCCGCCGGCGAAATCCGGGCAATTATTGAAGAACTCCTGTCGATGAAGGCGATTCAAGAAGATGGCGCTAAGCGACCTGAAGAAAAAGTCTTTGCAGTCAAATAAACCCAGCTTTACCGTTGATGAGTTTATTGATGATGCACATAACTACGCCTTGGGGCTGCCGCAAATCGTCAGCTTACGGCAATTATTACCGGAAGAAGACGAGCCGCCGCGGCTCCCGATGCGCCATGCGACCTTTACCCTGAGTGAAGAAGCGATCAGCGCCCTGAGTGAGTTAAGTGAATTAACCGGTGAACCCAAATCTAAACTGATCCGCAAACTGATTTTGCGTGCGACCAAGTCAGTGCAGTTTGATTTAGCCAAGGTAAAAACGGCGAAAGCCAAATTACCGCCGGGTGGCAGTTAGGCTGTGGTTTAGTAACTGAAGTATGAGCTCGTGCCGCAGCATCCCGCGGTGGCACGAGCAGAAAGCCTGTTTACGTTAACGCGCCAGAAAGGCGTAAGCGGTCAGAAAAGCAGTTTCCTGAAACGCCTTTAATCCGGTCGCTTTGAAATCGACCGGTAATGGAAAGCGTTTAATTTTTTCTTTTAGTTCAGTAGCCGATAACAGGCTAACATTACAATTGTCCAGCAGCTGTAACGTTGCCTCAATTTTAAAACCGACAGCACCACCGGCAAACTTACCTTTTTGTGGCCGCTCTTTAATCACCAGATGCTGGATCTTGTAATCCTCGACTAACTTGCGTAGTGCAAACTGAAATTTGCGCACCTGCTCAGTTTGTTGATCCTGACTCAGTGCGATCCGGGTTTGCCGGCAATCCGGCAGGTTAAATAAACCGTCCTGGTATTCCATTAAGCATAAAATTGCTTCACTGCCTTTAATCTCAACGCCACATACGCGCATCTTAGTATCCTGTTTAGTTGCCGCTCAGGCGGTCATAGTACTTTTCAATAATGGCACAGCTGCGCTGCAGGGGTTCACCAAAAAGTATCGGGTTAAAATCTCTGTTAATACAGTAATTTTGTCTGAAACGTAACACTGAGTCTTTATTCTCGGCCGCTGCGGCTAAATACTCCTGTTGCCGCAGCCCCTGTGACTTACTGTAATCCTTAAGTTCACGTTGGATCGAGGCCAGCGCCTGTGAGTCAGACTGCCATTCAGTCGGGATCAGGCTCACCGCATAATCAACCACTTTGTCACGATAAGGCTTTAGCGGCGGCTCGCCGGAAAAGGTTAACAACAGCAAAAAAATGACGACGAACCAGAAAAAGGTTTTCATGTACTGACTCCGGCAACAACTTAGACGCGATCTTACCTGAATCCTGGCTAAACTGCATTAGCGGCAACAGCCGCTGCTTCAGTCTTTTCTGATGTACTTTTATTTTATATCAATAATTCGGTACGGGTTACTGATATACTAAGCAGGCTGGTAGTCATAGCTGGGGAATGATGGTGGACGAGCAAAAAATTGAAGTAAAAAATATTCCAACCGGAGTAAAAATTCACCGCCCGCCCGAGGGCAATCCAAATAAGTATGCTTCCCGGGATCGGATCTATGTCCGGGCAGTAAAGGGGTTACACCAAAGCCTGCGTCGCAATATTGGTTTTGTGTTTATGGCGTTGTTTTTCGTGTTGCCCTGGATCCAGTTCGATGGCCACCAGGCAATTTTGCTGGATATCTTTGAGCAAAAATTCAATATCTTCGGCCTGACGCTCTGGCCACAGGATTTTACCCTGCTGGCTTGGCTGTTTATGATTGCCGCCTATGCCCTGTTCTTTGTGACAACCTTCTATGGCCGGGTGTGGTGCGGTTATATGTGCCCGCAAACGGTCTGGACCTTTATCTTTATGTGGTTTGAAGAAAAGATCCAGGGTACCCGTAACCAGCGCATGAAGCTGGATCAGGAACCGATGAGCTTTAATAAGTTCTGGCGCAAGGCATTAACCCACTTCTGCTGGTTGGCATTTGCCTTGTTCACTGCGTTAATTTTCGTTGGCTACTTTACCCCTATCGGTCCGCTGTTTGTTGAGTTCTTTACCTGGCAGGCCGGCTTCTGGGCTACCTTATCGGTGCTGTTTTTTACGCTTTGTACCTATGGTAACGCCGGCTGGATGCGGGAAATTATGTGTACACACATTTGCCCCTATGCCCGCTTTCAATCGGCGATGTTTGATAAAGATACCTACACCGTCACCTATGATGCCGCCCGTGGCGAGAACCGTGGCCCGCGTAGTAAAAAAGATGCGAACTATAAGGAAAAAGGCCTGGGCGACTGTATCGACTGTAACCTGTGTGTACATGTTTGCCCAACCGGCATCGATATTCGCAATGGCTTGCAATATGAGTGCATTAACTGTGGTGCCTGTATCGATGCCTGTGACGATACTATGGAGAAAATGGGCTATCCGAAAGGCCTGATCAGCTATACCACCGAACATACGCTGCAAGGCCGGCCGGCCAAGGTGTTACGGCCAAAACTGGTTGGTTATTTTCTGGTGTTGGTGGTGGTATGCGGTGCCTTTATGGTGAATCTGGCAATCCGCTCCCCGCTGGAGCTGGATATTATCCGTGATCGCGGCGCCTTGTACCGGGAAACGCCGGAAGGGCTGGTGGAAAACACCTATACCCTGGGTATTATCAATAAGTCACAACAGCCGAAGACTCTGGTATTAACGGTAACCGGTATTGATAACCTGCAATGGCTGGGGCCAACCGAGGTGGAACTGGCCGGTAGCGAGAGTCGCAATGTGGTAGTCAGTCTGGCGCTGGACCCTTATGAGGCGAAACGCCCGGTGCTGGACCTGACCTTTAGCGTGCATCACAAAGATGCGCCTGAGGTGCGGGCCGAGCAGGGTAATAAATTCTTCAGTGGTCGCTAAGCCAGTGCAGCAATTTGATTTCTCTACCCTGCAGCCGGAGCTGATTCTTGATGCGCTACACCACTATGGCCTGGACGTTAGTTCAGGCCTGCTGGCACTGAACAGCTATGAAAACCGTGTCTATCAGTTTAGTGCTTATCGCGATAATGCGGTCAGCGCCGCGCGCTATGTGGTGAAGTTTTATCGCCCGCAGCGCTGGAGTCTGGCGCAGATTCAGGAAGAGCATCAGTTTGCTTTTGAATTGCAGGCTAATGAGGTGCCGGTGGTGGCGCCATTGTGCTTTGATGGTGAGAGTGTGTTGCCGTTTCAGGGCTTTTATTTTGCGGTTTTCCCAAGCCGTGGTGGCCGAACCCTGGAGATCGACAATGACGACCAGCTGGCATTACTGGCGCGCTTTTTAGGCCGGCTGCATCAGGTTGGCCGGCAACAGGTGTTTCAGGCCCGCCCCCAGCTGAGCATCGACAGCCATTTGCGGCATAGTCAGCAGGTACTGGCGGCGCTGCCTTTGATCCCATCCTATTTACGCCCGGCCTTTGATTCGGCGCTGCAGCAGGTGATTGCTGAAGCCAGCCGGCAATACCAACCGAAAACCGTGATCCGCTTACACGGTGATTGTCATGCCGGTAATTTGTTTTACAACGGGGAAAGCCCGTTCTTTGTGGATCTGGATGACTGTCGCAGCGGGCCGGCGATGCAGGACCTGTGGATGATGTTAAACGGTGACCGGCAACAGCAGCGTGATACGCTGGAGCTGATGCTGGAAGAATATGAGCAATACTGTGATTTCGACCGGACCGAGCTGAAACTGATCGAACCGCTGCGCGCGATGCGTATGATTCACTACATGGCCTGGCTGGCGCAGCGCTGGCAGGATCAGGCCTTTGTAATGAACTTTCCGTGGTTTGCCACAGACAAATACTGGGAACAACAATGCCTGGCACTAAAAGAGCAGTTGGCATTGTTGCAACAACCACCGTTAAGTCTGGTGCCAGACTACTGAGAATTTGTTAAGCTTGCAGCTAAGCACCAAATAGTCCCGATTAATCAGAGGTTTTAGAATGAAAAAGTGGTTAGTAGCTGCTGCGGCAGCTGTGCTGTTACCCCTGTCTGCCGTTGCCAGTAATTTCCAGGTCGGTAAGCACTATGAAGTGATTGCTGAGCAGAAAACCGCCAAGCCGGAAGTGAAAGAATATTTCTCATTCTTCTGTGGTGGTTGTTACGCTTTTGAGCCTATTGCCCAGCGCCTGGCGCAGTCTCTACCGGACGGGGTAGAGTTTAAAAAATTCCATGTTGATTTTATTCGCGCTGCGTCACCGGAAATTCAAAATGCGCTGGCGCGCGCTTATGTGGTAGCAAAAAACCTGGGTAAAGGTGATCAGGTATCCACTGCCATTTTTAACCAAATTCACCGCAGCCGGGTGCCGTTCCGCAGCGAAGACGATATCCGTAATCTGGTCCTGATTAACGATATTGATGGCGAAACCTATGATAAAGCCATGCGCAGCTTTGGCGTGCGTGGTGCGGTCAATCAGATGATGAAAGAGCAGCAGGAACTGAGTGAGCGCCGCGTGCTGACCGGTGTGCCCATGCTGGTGGTAAATGGTAAATATAAGATCCTGAATGAGAGTCTGAATCAACGTAATATGCAGCAGGAAATGCAGCAGTTAGTCGAGTACCTGCTGAGTAAAGACTAATACCCTGTAGCCAGTTCAAATCAAAAGGCCAGCATCATGCTGGCCTTTGTCGTTTTACTCGCCGGCAATTTCAACGGCGGTTGGTACCAACTGATACGCATCTGGCTTGCCTTCACCCTGTGGCCAGACTTTAACCGTGCCAGTGGCGTAGGCGGTTTTGCCCTTGGCGCTTAACGGAAACACCATATCACCGTCCCGCACCTTGATCCGAAAGCGTGGCTCATTTTCGGCGGTGGCCAGCGTCATCCAGCACTGTTGCTTAGTGCAAACCCCGGTGACTTCGCCTACTACGGTAACCTGTTGCTCCAGATAAGCCGCCGGTTTAGCCAAAATACTGGCAACGGCAGTGATTTGTTGCTTATTGACGGTGTCACCAAACGTTACCGGCTCTGCTGCAATAACAGCGGAGGCCAGTAGCAAGCTCAATGCGGTAGTGATTAATCTCATAGTACCCTCAAGTTAAATAAGAAGCATTCTTATGCAATTTACCTGTAATATGCGGTCTTTGCCAGCATCTGCCGGCCTTTACAGATAAAAAAACGCAGCATTGCGCTGCGTTTAGATATTTAGTTTAACCCTTAGCGGGCACCCGGCTCGGCAAAGCGGGTCATCCAGTCTTTCACCTGGTTATACCAATAAATCGAGTTATTTGGCTTCAGGATCCAGTGGTTTTCGTCCGGGAAGTAGATCATACGCGACTCGACACCACGGCTTTGTAAGGTACGGAACAGCTCAAAGCCCTGCCCAACCGGGACCCGGTAGTCTAGCTGGCCATGGATCACCAGAGTCGGGGTATTAAAGTTGCCGGCATAATAGTGTGGCGAAATGCTCTTATAGATCTCCGGGTTATCCCAGTAGTGACCAAAGCGGGTGGCGTGCACTGCAAAGTCAGCCGACATCTGCGAGTACATATTGTATACCGCAGCATGGATCAGCAGGGCTTTAAACGGATGCTCGGTACCCAGCAG
Organism: Alishewanella aestuarii B11; assembly: GCF_000280055.1. GTDB lineage: Bacteria > Pseudomonadota > Gammaproteobacteria > Enterobacterales > Alteromonadaceae > Alishewanella > Alishewanella aestuarii. Next base: position 172,231 of record NZ_ALAB01000001.1, read on the forward strand.
AATTGACGTTAAGTAGCCGCCATAGCTGGCACCACCGGCCACCATACGCTCGCTGTCAATCCAGGGCTGATTCTGGAACCAGGCTGTGGCGGCCTGAATATCAGCCAGTGGCTTGGTGCGCCAGTCCGGGTTAATCGCATCGGTAAAGTCCTGGCCAAAGCCACTGGAACCATGGAAGTTAGGCCAGGCGGTGACATAACCCCAGGACGCGAAGGTTTGCGCATTCCAGCGGTAGCTAAAGCTGTCGGTAATGGCATTGTGTGGGCCGCCATGGATCAGCAGGAATAACGGATACTTTTTCGATTTATCAAAACCGGCCGGGTAATGTACCCACATCTGGATGTCATTACCATCAGCACCCTTATAGGTAACCGACTCGTAACTACCCAGCTCGGTTTTTGCCAGCAACTCATCATTAAAGCTGTCCAGACGGGTAGTGCGACCGTTACGGATATCCACTTTGACCAGCCGTGCCGGGAACATAAAGCTTTCGTTGGTGGCTACCAGCACGTTATTGCCAGCCAGGGCCGGGCTGTTAAAGCTGGTGTCTTTGGTAATGGCTCTTTCTTTACCGCTGCGGGCATCAATTTGATACAGGCGGCTGGTGCCGGCGTCATCAATGCTGGCGAAGAAGCTACGGCTATCGTTGCTCCAGACAAAGTTGCTAACTGAACGATCCCAGTTGCCGGTCAGTTCGCGCGTGGTTTTCGCTGCCAGATCATAGATCATCAGCCGGGCGGTATCGCCATAAAAACCCTGAATTTTCTGCCGGCTAAAGGCTAAGCTTTTGCCATCAGGGCTAAAGCTTGGGTTGCTGTCCGGTGCTTGATTATCCGGGGTGATATTTTCTGCTTTATCGCTGCCAATAGCCGCTAAGAAAATATCAATTTTTGGATCAACGGTATTGTCTGAACCGTTGGCATTAAAGGCGATAAAGCGCTCTTGCGGGTGCACATCGTAGCTGCTGGCGCTCTGGCTGGAACGCGGCAGCTCGCGGCCAAATTTCTGGGTTACCGGCTCAACGGCACCGCCTTTGGCCGGAATACGGAACACATGAGCCTGGCGGTTTTCGTCAATCCAGTGATCGAAATGGGAATAGGGTAAGGCGTTCCACTGCCAGGCCGAGACTTTTTTGTCTTTGTTGGCTTTTAACTCTGCCGCCATCTCTTCCCAGTTTTTACCCGGCCAAACGCGGCTGATAAAATACAGATGCTCACCTACCCATTTAATGCCATAAACCCCGGTTGGCACTTCGGTTAAGCGCTGGGCTTCACCCGGTGTGGTTAATGGCAGCAGGTAAATCTGGCCGGCTTCATCTTTATTACGCTGGCTGATAAAGGCCAGGGTTTTGCCATCCGGCGAAAAAGTCGCTTCGCTGGCGCGCATACCATCCACCGTCAGCGGTCGCTGCTGGCCCTTGTCGTCAAATAACCATAGACGGGTATGGCCCTGATCGGCTTTCACATCAAAGCGGGTAACAGGGGCAACGATAAACTTACCGTCAGCGGAGGCTACCGGGCTGCCTATGCGCTCCAGTTGCCACATCCGCTCGACACTTAAGCTGTTATCCTGTTCGCTGCTGGCCAGTGCCGCCAGCGGTAACCACAGAAGTAACAGCCAGAGTTGCTGTAGTTTTTTCATCTTGGACTCCGGTTGTTTTTTATTGTCGCTGCGATGTTAGCACAAGTGCGGACTGGCCCAAGCCGTTTTGCCGCAGCATGCGGCGTTTTAGTCGGAAATGCCACCTGGTGGTATTGCTACTGGCTTTATGATCCGGCCGCTTGATATCTGATGTGTATTGGAAAAGTCTGTCATAGGGCCTTAGGGATTTTGCTATACTGCCGGCCGTTGTAACGCCGGATATCAGACAGCCAATGGTGAGCAAGCCCAATCAAATACAGACAACAAGCCAGTATGGCCTGGGTGATCCCGATGCCCGCTTTTGTGTTTATGTCGCGAACCGACCACCCATGCTGGAATATCAGGCTCTGGCCCAGATTCAGCCGCTATGCCGCAGCGAAATCGCGTTGATCAATCAGGCCTGCGGCAATGGCTGGCGCAAAGTATTTAATGTTTATGCCAAGCTGCTGTTTGCGCTGCCGCAAACGCCGTTGTTTACATTCCACCAGCATGCCGCCAGCTGGCAAGATTATCGCGATAGCCGGCTGTTACAAAACGGTAGTGATACTGCGCTATTATTTTCCGCACCACAGCTTGAGCCGGTAACAGATCGCATCCATATTATTGCCGGCCGCACCTTTGCCAAAGCGCTGCTGGAACAGGGGTTAGCAGCACAGTTGCAGTGGCTAAATGCCGAATTTGCTATTGATAAGCGGCAACGGCTAATGGTTTGCCCGTATTTTGACTACCGGCAGCTTAATAATGAGAAAATTGCTTATCTGGTTAGCCTGATTCGGCAGTTGGAGACGTTTTAATGAACCTGTCTGCGCAGTTACAGCAGCTTTCGACGTTACTACAACCTTACCCCTTTGGTATTGGTGGCAGTTGTTTACTCTGGCAATTGGGGCTGGAAGCGAACCCGGGCGATATCGACGTGGTTTGCCGCGAGCAGGATTTCGACGCCATTTGCCAGCTGTTAGCTCAGCATTATCAACCAGAAGCCGTGACTTTTAACCCTGACTTTGTCACCCGCCACTTTGCCCGTTTTAGCCAGCCGGGTCAGCGTGATATTGAACTGATGGCCGGCATTGCCGTACTACAACAAGGCAAGCTAATCGAATGGACATTCCACCCGGAACGCTGCTACTGGCAAAACCAGATCTGCTTTATGCCCGCCAGCGACTGGCTGGAACTGTACGGCTTGTTTAACCGCCCCAAGCGGGTGGAGACGTTACAGCGGTATTTGGCGCAGAGCAATTCACCTTGCTCCAAGCGAGATGCAGTTTGATCAGTTTCCAGAGCAGAAATAGTTTAAAAATTAACATCAGCTCGAATTTACTACTGTTTAGTAGTGCAAAAACATCATTAAGAATGCTAACCCCACCTAACAATATGCAAATATTCAGGCCCCAGCTATAGCCTCGAATTAAGCCCCAGATACTGCTGATTACAACAACAAAACAAGCAGAGACAAGGATAAAATTGGCGAATGAGCGTTCAATGTTGATGCTGACAGCGTCAGAGAGGTGTGGTTGAAACCAATAGAAAGCCAAGAAAAAATATGACAGCAGGTGAAGCCCAAGCCCTAAAATCGCTAACAGCTTGAGCCAACCAGGTATAAGCTGAATCCGTTGTAGTTTCAGCACCACTCTTAAGCTCTCTTCGCTTGACATCTCAGATCTCCTTTCCGTTATAAAATTGATAATAGCCCAGCAGCTAGAGTCAATCAAATCTTGTACGCCATCTCAGTATTTGCGATATAAGCAATGATCTTGGACTTTTTAGTTAATATGCTTTTACTAGCGAAAATAAACTTGGGGAGACACGGATGGCGCCACTAAATTGGAGCAGAGACCAAAGCTTAGTCGCTTTTAGTTTGTACTGGCGTTTACCTTTCGGGCGTTTTCACTCCAATAATCCAGAAATTATAAAATATGCTGCTTTAATTCAGCGCACCCCATCGGCGTTAGCAATGAAGCTCTCCAACATTGCCAGTTTAGATCCTGCCATTTTGATGACCGGTCGCTCGGGATTAAAAGCCGCGTCAAAAATGGATAAAGCATTATGGCAAGAAATGCAGCAAGATTGGCCGACCTTTGTACTTGCTATGGCACAGGCAGAGGCAAGTTTTACGGGTTCCCAATCAGAGCAAATGCAGCAAACTGAAGACGTTAAAATCACCACTAAGCTAAGTGAAGTTCAACAGCGGGTTGGTCAGAGCTTTTTTCGTAATGCCGTATTAAGCGCTTATGACTATCGTTGTTGCATTACCGGCTTAGCAAATCCTCGTTTATTGGTCGCGAGCCATATCGTGCCATGGCGTAGTGACGAGCAAAATCGGCTTAACCCAACTAATGGTTTGGCGCTATCAGCTCTCCACGATAAAGCTTTTGATTTGGGATTGATTACTATTAGCGAGGATTATCGAGTCATCGTTTCGACAAAGTATAAACCGACAACAGATCCATTTTTCGATGAAACGATTTTGCGCTTTGATGGTAAGCCGATTCTATTGCCAGAGAAGTTTTTACCTGCTCCCGAGTTTCTAACCTTTCACCGAGAGCAGATTTTTGAGAAGGCGGTGTAAAGGCTGAATTTGTTTTCTGCTATTTTCGTCCACATCGTGGCGATAAGACGTTTCCATGCACTGCGACCTCACTTTTACGCGCATAAAAGTGTAGTTTATCACTTTTTTATGCGCATAAAAATGTTGATTTGTTTGTTTTTATGCGCATAAAAGTGTAGTCTTGCTGCAGTGTCCCTGCTGGAGCCTGCCATGCAACGTGAGCTACTGACGACCTTACTAAACTGGAAAGCATTGCCGGAACGCAAGCCGCTGCTAATTGACGGCGCCCGGCAGACCGGTAAAACCTACTTACTGCAAACTCTGTTTGGTCAGCATTTCCCTAGAGTACTGCGTATTGATTTTCTGGAATCGCCAAAGATGGCTGATGCCTTTGCCGGCTCTTTAGTACCGCAAGATGTACTGACCAATATAGAGCTATTAACAGGCCAGCCGTTTAATCTGCAAACCGACTTATTAATCCTCGATGAAATTGGTGAATGCCCGCGAGCCGTTACCGCCCTAAAGTACTTTGCCGAGCAAACGCCGCAAGCCTTTATTGCTGCCAGTGGCTCCAATATCGGCTTGCTGAATACTTTTCCGGTGGGCAAGGTGGAACAATACAATTTACGCCCTTTAACCTTTCGCGAGTTTTTGTTGGCCGCCAATGAGCCAGCCTTACTAAAGGTGTATGACGCCGCGCAAAACTCCGCTGCTGCGCACAGCAGATTGTTTGATAAGTTAACTGATTATTACTTTACTGGTGGTATGCCGGAGGCGGTGAGCTTGTGGTTTAAATTGGTTGATCAGAGCATCTTGCAGCGGGTTAAAGCGGTTGCAAAAGTACAGGCGGATCTGCTGGCTGGTTATCGTCGGGATTTTGGTAAATATGCCGGTAAAACCGATGCGGCGCTGATAGAAGCTATTTTTACGGCTGTACCGTCACAGCTGGCAGCTGTGGTAGATGAGTCGGTTAAGCGCTTTAAATTTAAATATGTTTATGCGCGAAAATCACGTTATCAGGATCTGGAAACCGGCATTGCCTGGCTGGAAAAATGCCGTCTGGTATTAAAAAATTATCCGCTTGAGGGGTTGCCGCGTAGTCCGCTGGCTGCTTATAAAAAGGATAATATGGTAAAGCTGTTTCTGTTTGATGTCGGTCTGCTAAACCATATGCTTGGTGTAAGTTATCTGGAGCTTAAGCAGCAGAATTTTGAGTATAAAGGCTATATTGCAGAAAATTTTGTACAGCAGGAGTTGGCAGCTCTGGGGATCGATCCATGTTTTTCCTGGAATGATGCCAGAGCGGAAATTGAATTTATTCTAACTGATGCGACAGGCAATATTGTTCCGTTGGAAGTGAAAAGCGGTAAGCGCACCCGTGCCCGATCGCTGCAATCCTTTATTGAAAAATGCCAGCCGCTAAAAACGATCAAATTAACGGGAACTCAGGGCTCTTCAGCGCTGGAACAGCAACATCTGGTGTACCCACTTTATTACACCGCGCATGCCGTTACTCAGCATCTGTTGACATAAAGGTTAGACGTTATCGCTACAGGGAGCCAACTATGTCATTTTTAGAACTTAAAATCCCACCGCTGCTTTTAATGTTGTTATTCGCGCTGGCGATGTGGCTGCTGGCGCCACTTACTACGCCACTCTCTGCGCCACTGGCGCTACCGGCGCTCTATACCACAGTGTTAGCGCTGTGTCTGGCGATGACCGGTATAGCGGTAGCACTGGCCGGGGTATTGGCATTTCGGCGTGCTAAAACCACAGTGGATCCGCGGCTGCCGCAACAAAGCTCCAGTCTGGTGCTGGTGGGCATTTACCGTTATAGCCGTAACCCAATGTATCTGGGGTTTTTATTGTTGTTGGCAGCCTTTGCCTGTTATTTGCAGAGCCTACTGGCTTTGGCTTTGTTACCGCTGTTTGTACTTTACTTAAATCAGTTTCAGATAAAACCCGAGGAACATTTGTTACAACAGAAGTTTGGTCCCGCATATCAGATTTATTTACAGAATGTAAGGCGATGGTTATAGCGCTAGTACCTTGTTATTAGGTGCTTATCCCGGTTTTACCAGGTTTTATCGATGTTTTGGCGATGTTTGTTGTTAATTCTTGTTGGTTGGTTAGCCATATGCTAATTTTTTAGTGGCTAAAACGTAGCCATGTAAATAAACATAAGAAAAGGACATCCATGAACATTCCATTTAAACTCTCACTGTGCGCTTTGGCGACGGCTTCCCTGCTATTACCGCTCGACTCCATCGCGCAACAACAAAATGCTGACACTTCCGACCTACAACAAGTTGAACGTATTGAAGTAACCGGCTCCCGGATCAAGCGTAATGATCTGGAAGGCGCCGTACCAATCACGGTGATTGACCGTGATGCCATTTCCAAGTCTGGTTTTTCTAATCTGCAACAGCTGCTGGAGCGGACGCCGGTAGCCGGTGTGGGCACGTTCTCTACCCGCGGTAATAATCAGGACTCCACCGCCAATGGCGGCGCCGCCGTTAGTTTGCGCGGCTTTGGTGCTGACGCTACCTTGGTATTGATCAATGGCCGGCGGGTTGCAGTAAGTGCCTTTGCCGAAAATATTGCCAATTCCTTTGTTGATATTAATAGTATTCCGGTAGCGGCCATTGAACGGGTGGAAATCCTGAAAGATGGTGCTTCTGCCGTGTACGGCTCTGATGCCGTTGCCGGCGTGGTCAACGTGATACTGCGTAAAGATTTTGAAGGCACCGAAATCTCCTTTAGTCACGGTGGTACTACAGGGCCTTCCTATGATGAAACGTCGGCCAGCATGGTGTGGGGTACTCAGGGTAAAGAGGCCAGCGCCACGCTGATTCTGGATTACTTTAAGAACACTACTATTCTGGGCTCGGAGATGGGCCGCTTTGGTACTGCCAATCAGGCACCTTATGGCGGTAATGATTTACGTTCATCGCGTGGCTATCCAGGTAACTTTATTGTCAACGGTGTCACCCGGATCGATCCGGGCTGTCCGGCAGATCAGGCTTTTGGCCAGACCTGTGTTTTTGATTATGGCCCCTTTATTATGGCTGCCACCCCTGCTGAGCGTGTAGGCGCGGTATTAATGGCCAGCCAGAACCTGGGTGCCAATACTCAGGCTTATGCTGAGTTATCGGTACAACATAACCGGTCTAAGGCGCAGGGGGCGGCAACGCCGCTCGATGGCGATGCAGGTTTGACTGTACCGGGTACTCATCCCAACAATCCTTTTGGCACTGATATCAGAATTAACCGCTTCAGAACCGTTGATGCCGGCCCCCGTACCTGGGATATCGAGTCTGACTCGTTACGCCTGGTGTTGGGTGTGAAAGGCCAATTTAATGAATTGGATTGGGATATTTCAGCGCAAAAAGGCCGCAGCGAGTCGATGCAAACCGGCAGCAAGTCGCAGGGCTGGGTAAGAACCGACTTTTTACAGCAGCAGATCAATCTTGGCCGTTATAACCCCTTTGGTGGTTTCAGAAACTCTCCGGAAGTGATTGATGCGATTACCACCAGTCTGGTGCGTCGCGGCGAGTCACACCTGACCGCCTTTGATGCCAGTATCAGCGGTGATGCGTTTAAGCTGGGTGATCAGATGGTGTCGTTCGCAGCCGGTGCGGAATACCGCAAAGAAGATGCCTTTGACCAGCCGGATGATCAGTTCCAGCGTGGTTTGATTTTTGGTACCGAATCGGTATCTGCTCAGGCTGAGCGCGATCAGTATGCCGCCTATATCGAGTTTCTGGTGCCACTGAGCGACCAGTTAGAGTTAACCCTGGCTGGCCGCTATGATGATTATAGCGATTTTGGTTCGACCACTAACCCCCAGGTCAGTATCAAGTGGCGGCCGCAGGATAACTTTACTGTGCGGGCATCCTATGGTCAGGGTTTCCGGGCGCCATCATTGGCCCAGATTGGTTTAGGGCCGTCGCAGGAGTCGGTATTCTTTACTGATACTTTCCGTTGCCCTACCCCTGATGCCAGTAATCCGGCTTGTGCCGCAACTGACTATACCATCGTCTTTGTCGGCGGTGAGGGCTTACAACCGGAAGAGTCCGAGACCTTTAATATCGGCTTTGTCTGGCAGGTCACTGATCAGTTTGATATCAGTGCGGATGTGTGGAGCATCACTCAGGATAATAAGATCGACAAAAACGACTATGAAAACGTGTACGCTGCGGAGTGTAACCGTCAAAACAGTACGCTCTGTGTGCGGTTAGCGCCTTTGCCGGGTCAAACGCTGGGAGAGCTGTCCCGGATCTTCAATAGCTACATTAATATCAGCTCGCAGGAAGCGCGGGGCTTGGATCTGTCAACGGCTTACCGCTTCAATCTGCAGCAGTATGGTGCCTTGCGGCTTAGCCTGGACTACTCCTACACCGATTCATTTAAGAAGAACGGTATCGAGTACGCCGGCGAGTACAACTATCCGCAGCATCGCTGGTTAGCGACTGCCGATTGGAGCTACGGCGATTGGGGTCTGGTGACCAGCCTGAACTATGTGGGTGCCTTTGAAGATTATGCACCTCCGGCCGAAGTGATGAGCACCAAAACCCGCACCGTCAGTGCCCAGGCATTGCTGGATATTCAGGGCCGTTACAGTCTGAACAGCAATACCACTCTGATGCTGGGGATGAACAATGCGCTGGATAAGGATCCGCCATTTGCGATTGGTGACGGTGATGCCGATCTTTATGGCTATGCCTCTAAAGTGCACAACCCACGCGGCCGCTTTATTTACGGTAAGATCAATTACCGTTTCTAATTCGCTCGTTAGTCTAACCAAGGCAGCACTGTTGTGCTGCCTTAATCGGTTTATCCCAACATCGGCTTTAAATATTTCCCCGTGTAAGATTTCTCACAGGCGGCTACCTGCTCCGGCGTGCCGGCAATCAGGATTTCGCCGCCGCCGCTGCCACCTTCCGGGCCTAAGTCAACAATCCAGTCGGCGGTTTTAATCACATCCAGATTGTGCTCAATGACCACTATGGTATTGCCATGATCACGCAGCCGGTGCAGTACATTCAGCAGCTGCTGGATATCGTAAAAATGCAGACCGGTGGTCGGTTCGTCCAGAATATACAGGGTTTTACCTGTGTCGCGTTTACTCAGCTCGCGTGCCAGTTTCACCCGTTGTGCTTCACCGCCGGATAAGGTGGTTGCCGACTGCCCGAGCTTAATATAGGACAGGCCAACATCCATCAGCGTTTGCACCTTACGCTTAATCGCCGGGATGGCGTCAAAGAAATCTAGCGCATCTTCCACCGTCATATCCAGCACTTCGTGGATATTCTTGCCTTTGTATTTAATTTCCTGCGTTTCGCGGTTATAGCGTTTACCCTTACAAACATCGCAGGGCACATAAACATCGGGTAAAAAGTGCATTTCTACTTTAATCACACCGTCGCCCTGACAGGCCTCACAGCGCCCACCTTTGACGTTAAAACTAAAGCGGCCGACCTGATAGCCGCGTGAGCGCGCTTCTTGGGTACCGGCAAACAGCTCGCGTACGCCGGTAAAAATACCGGTGTAGGTCGCGGCGTTAGAACGCGGCGTGCGGCCAATCGGGCTTTGATCGATATCGATCACTTTATCAAAATGCTCCAGCCCGCTTACCGCCTTATAGGGTGCCGGATCGTCACCCTCGGCTTTATTTAATACCCGGTGGGCGATGCGGAACAGCGTATCGTTGATCAGTGTCGACTTCCCGGAGCCGGATACCCCGGTAACACAGGTCATCAAGCCAAAGGGAATGGCGAGATCGACGTTTTTCAGGTTATTGCCGCTGGCGCCGGTCAGATTTAACCATTTATCATTCAGTGGTGCACGCTTAGCCGGCACCGCGATTTTGCGCGCCCCCGACATATACTGGCCGGTCAGTGATTCTTCTACCGCCATCACCTGTTGCAGCGTGCCCTGCGCTACTATATTGCCGCCATGCACGCCGGCGCCGGGGCCGATATCAATAATATAGTCCGCGGCCCGCACGGCATCTTCGTCATGCTCAACCACGATAACGGTATTACCCAGATCGCGCAGATGATTCAATGTCGCCAGTAAGCGGTCGTTATCACGCTGGTGCAGGCCGATAGAGGGCTCATCCAGCACATACATCACACCAACTAAACCGGCACCGATCTGGCTGGCTAACCGGATGCGCTGTGCTTCGCCGCCAGACAGGGTTTCGGCGCTGCGCGACAGGTTCAGGTAGTTAAGGCCGACATTCACCAGAAACTGCAGCCGATCCTGAATTTCTTTTAATACCTTTTCGGCAATTTTGGCTTTCTGGCCGGTTAAACTCAGTTGCTGGAAAAACGCCAGGCAGTCGCCAATCGCCAGTTCTACCACTTGCGGTAAGGTGGTTTTACCAATAAAAACATGGCGGGCTTCGGTACGTAGCCGGGTGCCATGACAGCTGGGGCACGGCTGGCTGGCAAGATATTTACTTAGCTCTTCGCGTACCGAGTTCGATTCGGTTTCGCGGTAGCGGCGCTCCATATTCGGTAAAATGCCCTCAAACGGATGGCTGCGCAGCACAATATCGCCGCGGTCATTCAGGTATTTAAAGTCGATAATGGTATGGCCGCTGCCATACAGGATCACGTCTTGCTGCTTTTTACTCAGGCTGTTAAAGGGCACATCCAGCTGAAAATTGTAGTGCTCAGACAGCGCCTTTAGCATTTGAAAATAATAGAAGTTACGTTTATCCCAACCACGGATCGCCCCGCCGGCCAGACTCAGCTCATCACTGACCACCACTTTTTTCGGATCGAAGAATTGCTTGACGCCCAAACCATCGCAGCTGGGGCAGGCGCCGGCCGGGTTATTAAAGGAAAACAGCCGTGGCTCCAGCTCGGTCATGGAGTAACCGCAAGTCGGACAGGCATAGTTAGCGGAAAACACCAGCTCTTCAGCATCAGGCTGGTCCATCAGCGCCACCCGCGCCACGCCGCCCGACAGTTGCAGTGCGGTTTCGAACGACTCGGCCAGCCGCAACTTAATATCATCCCGCACCTTAATGCGGTCTACCACCACTTCAATGGTGTGCTTTTTCTGTAAATCTAACTTCGGCGGATCGGACAGATCGCAAATTTCACCGTCAATCCGCGCCCGCACATAGCCCTGCGCTGCCAGGCTTTCTAAGGTTTTAACATGCTCACCTTTGCGCTCCTGCACCACCGGTGCCAACACCATCAGCTTGGTACCTTCCGGAAATTCGGTGGCTTTATCCACCATCTCACTAATGGTTTGCGCGGCCAGTGGCAGATCATGCTCCGGGCAACGCGGCTCGCCGACCCGCGCAAATAGTAAGCGCAGATAATCGTAAATTTCGGTAATGGTACCCACAGTAGAGCGCGGGTTATGGGAGGTCGACTTTTGTTCAATCGAGATCGCCGGTGACAAGCCTTCAATATGATCGACATCCGGCTTTTCCATCAGGCTTAAAAATTGCCGGGCATAGGCCGACAGCGATTCGACATAGCGGCGTTGCCCTTCGGCATACAGGGTATCAAAGGCCAGCGACGATTTACCGGAGCCGGATAAACCTGTTACCACGATCAGTTTGTCGCGTGGCAGGGTTAGCGAAATATTCTTCAGGTTGTGGGTGCGGGCGCCGCGGATCTCAATTTTGTCCATGGTGGTTCCATTTAGCCGGATAATGCTGTACAAATATACACTAGGCTGCGCAGTAATTGCCAGCGACAAGCGGATTAAAGCTGCTTATACGCCGCCAATCCGGCTTTGGCCCGCCGCTGGCAGAATTTCACTGTCGCAATGGCAGCCATTGCTGCGGGCGCTGCCGCCGGCCGGCTTTTTTGTGCTAAACTGCCGCCCTGTTTATTTTGAACCTCTGGTGTTAGCTGTTCGCATGCATCATTTGAATGCCCTGGAAAAGCGCGCCGCCGTAGCGCTGGCGCTGGTGTTTTCTACCCGTATGCTCGGGCTCTTTATGCTATTGCCGGTGTTTGCCCTGTACGGCGAACAGCTGGCCGGTTTTTCCCCGCTGTGGATCGGGTTAGCGATTGGCGCCTATGGTTTAACCCAGGCGATTTTACAAATTCCTTTTGGTTGGTTGTCGGACAAAATTGGCCGACATAGAGTCATGCTGGTGGGCTTAGCGCTGTTTGTGCTGGGTTCGGTCGTAGCAGCGCTGGCAGAGTCCGTTTATCTGGTGACGCTGGGCCGGGTATTACAGGGTGCCGGGGCGATTTCCGGTGCGGTGTTGGCACTGGCGGCCGATCTAACGCGCGAAGAGCAGCGACCGAAAGTGATGGCGATTATCGGCGCCACCATCGGTTTATCTTTTGCCTTGGCAATGGTACTGGGGCCCTTGCTGGCGAAACTGGCCGGTTTAAGTGGCGTGTTCTGGTTTACTGCGGTAATGGCGGTGGCGGCCATGTTGCTGGTCGCTTTCGTGGTGCCGAAAAGTGTCAGTAAGGCACCGGCTGCTGAAACCTTGGCCTTACCGCAAAGTTTGGCTGCGATGTTCCGGCACCGGCAACTATTACAGCTGGACTTAGGCGTATTATTGTTGCACCTGATGCTTACGGCGATGTTTGTTGCACTACCGCCGTTACTGGCGTCGCAGCAGTTTGCGGCAGAGCAGCATTGGCAGCTGTATTTACCGGTATTATTGCTGTCGTTTGTATTTATGGTGCCGATGATGATTATTGCGATGCGCCGGCAGCAGGAAAAACGGTATTTTTTAATAAATATACTATTATTAGTTATTGCGATGTTAATAGCTTGGCAGGCAAACAGCTTCTGGCTGTTGGCGCTGGCCCTGCTGGTATTTTTTACCGGCTTTAATTTTCTGGAAGCCAGTTTACCGGCAATGGTGTCGCGGGTGGCGCCCGCCGGCCAGCGAGGCAGTGCAATGGGGATTTACTCCAGCAGCCAGTTTTTCGGTGCCTTTTTAGGCGGCTTGCTGGGTGGTGCTATCGCCCAGCACTTTGGTTTTATGGCGGTGTATGGCGCCTTAGCAGTAATTGGTTTAGTATGGTTTATCATAGCCAGCACCATGCAGGTGCCCGCCCGTGCCCAGCGCTTATCGCTACCGGTTGCTGTCAGCACTGAGCAGCAAGCCGGCCAGCTGGCAGCCAGGCTCAGTAGCCTGGCCGGGGTGCAGGAAGTCACGATTTTATTAGCCGATCAGCGCTGCTACCTGAAAGTCAGTTCGCAGCAGTTTGACATCGCACAGGCTCAGTCTTTGATTGCCGCTGGCAATCAGTAACAATTTTGCAGGAGAAATACGCATGGCGCGTGGAATTAACAAAGTCATTTTAATCGGTAATCTGGGCCAGGATCCGGAAGTCCGTTATATGCCGCAGGGCGGCGCCGTCGCTAACCTGAGCATTGCGACCTCTGAAAGCTGGAAAGATAAAGCTACCGGCGAAATGAAAGAGCAAACCGAATGGCACCGGGTCGTGATTTACCAGCGTTTGGCAGAAATTGCCGGCGAATATCTGCGTAAAGGCTCTAAGGTGTATATCGAAGGCAAGCTGAAAACCCGTAAGTGGCAGGATCAGCAAGGCGTAGAGCGTTACACCACTGAAATCGTTGCCAATGAGCTGCAAATGCTGGACGGTCGTGGCGAAGGCCAGGGTGGCGGCATGGGTGGTGGAATGGGCGGCGGCCAGCAAGGTTATCAACCGCGGGCGCCACAACAAGCCGCTCCGCAGCAAGCCGCCTATCAGGGCGCGCCACAACAGAATTTCCAGCCGCAAGGCAATTATCAAAAGCCGGCACAGCCACAAGGTGGCTTCCAGCAACAACCGCCAGCGCAGCAGCGCCCGCCGATGGAACCACCAATCGACTTTGATGACGATATCCCGTTCTGACTTTACACTTTTGCGTTTTGTAAAGACGCGAAAGTTTTGTTCTGCAAACCCATGATTTTCATGGGTTTTTCTTTTTCAAAAGTGCAATTTACCTATATCAGGAATGTAAAGACGATTAGGTTTTACCCGTTGCAGGGAAAAAGAACTTTACACTTTTAAAATGTAAAGACAGCATTAGTGAATGCTAATAATTTAATCAAAACAGTGATTTAAACAGTGTTTTTCGCGCAATTTCTGGCCTGACTTTTGATTTAAAAATTAGTTAATTTAATTTTCTCAAAATTCACAACAAAATTCTGCGATTTTAGCTAATAAATAATTATAAAAGCTTTATTTATGCATGTTTTCATTTTAACCAAATGAATTAAATTGATTTATTTTTTTTACAAAAAAAAATATCATCGAGAAACAGCCTTGTTTTAGGGGCTTTTTATTTGAGTGTGACACCAAGAGTAAAACTTTCTCCTGCAGGCCCTTTACGCAGGCATGGTGAACAATATGCTATACTACCTCGTATAAACAAGATTAAGTGCGAGTGACCTTTATATGCATATTAAAATCGGTGGTTAAGCACGCTACGTTTTAAACCTTTATTTGTAATGCCTAGCATATCATTGCTGAAACAGCATGTGCAGAACATGGACGGGGACTTAATGAGCTTAAAAGCACTGAGACAACTGACAGAGACCGATGAGCAGAAAGCTAAAGCAGCGCAAGGCTTCGCCGAACGATTAAAATCCTACGAGAAAAGGTTTGCTGACGAAGCCCGGCAACTGACTCCGTCAGAACGATTCTATGAAAGAACATACGATATTTAGACATAGAAAAATTGATCAGCCCAAATCTACAACACTCAGCTGAGGTATTTTCGGTACTTTTTAGAGCGCGCTCATTGTCAGATATTATATTCACCAATGCTGACTTTGCCATTTTCTCATTCAATTCGAGAACAAGCTCTTCTGATGCTTCAACTACACCTGAAGAATAGCGCCCTGAACGGCTTATTATGTAAGCGACTTTTGGGGAGACCGGGTAATAAAAATCACACTCTTTGCCAGAAAGGTTTTCGCCACCGAGATCTAATGCAGGATGAATATTTATAACCGGCTGATCTGAAGTGATAAAAGACTCTGAAGCACCGTTTATTAGCAGAGTGTTAGAGAACAAACCTCTCTCAAAAAATAGCGAATATGCTATAGACATACCGAACATATAGTGCATAAACCACCAACATTCTTGAAAAAGTCTTGCGTGTTCCCTTACGGACGCTACTTCAGATAAAGAAAGCCTTTCAATTGATGACCTTTTGAAAACCTTTGTTCTTGCCACTTGCTGCCCTATAAACTGCATAAACAAAAGCATGTTATTATCTTTTTCTAGCACGGATAGATCTCTGCACGCAAGCGATCTCACAATTTCACGAACTTCTAGCTCGTGCTGTGCATGTTGGTTCTCCATGGAGTTATGGGCCCATGCAAGGAAAACTCTTTCAGAATCCTCTGAGCAATACCCTTCATCAACACTTTTCAGCTGAGCTAGCTGTACTTGCAAATAACTATCCAGCTCTTGCATGTGAGAATTATGCAAATGGATAGGGCTCAACTTTGAAACGCCCCTAATGCAACTCAAATGCTCATCGGTAAGCACACACACCTTGTAAAAATCCCTTTCAACCGTAAGCATTTTGACGGAATCAAATATGATTTTTTTACTTCGTGTTGTACTAAAAACGTTTGAACCATCAGGAGACCACCCTTTAAGATAATGCGCCCAAACACTGTGATGATTTCTTTTTAATTCCAGATGCTTATTTGTCATTACGTGCGAATCCACGATAAAAAACTGATCAACATCATGCAAATACCCCACCAACTGTTCCACACTCAGGGGAATACAAACCAGCTCTCAATTTCGGTAGCTTACTTGACCATCCTGGCGTCTTTTTCTTGACCCATTTGATGTGATTTCCTGCTCAGCAAGCATTTGTCTGCTCAGCAAGCATTTGTTGATAAATTGTCTTCAACAAATCGAAGCGCGCTTGATCCGTTTGACCCGGCACACGCTTTACCGCACAGAATGTCGCCGGCTTCTGTTTTTTATCAGTTCGGTCTTTTTTCATTACTGGTACCTACCTGAGCCATAGATGCCACAGCGTAATAGCACCGGGTGAATGTGGTGGGGTAACATGGATATAGGTAAACGGGCGGTGGTGCTGTGATACGGCCAGGCTTTCTGACAGCCGTTGTAAAGGCTCTTGTATCATAATGAGCTGGTAATGCGTTGGGTCTGTTTGACCGACTTGCTTTAAATGGGGCGCAAGGGTACCAGAGGGCGTTTCTTTACCCCGGACATACGCCAACATAAATGCTTCTTGTGAGGCCCAGCCGTAATCGCCGGTTATAAAACGCCTGATCCCATTATCACCATACAGTTTTACGGTCTTCTGCTTGGCATGGTCGATAAGTTTCGCTTCCACCAACAAAGGAAACCTGATCGTCCTGCCCGTTAAGTAAAGGGAGAGATCCGGGCGTTTTTCATGCTTACTGCCGTCGAAGTTGTATGTTTCTTCTCCACGTGACACATTATTAAACACCTGGCCCACCAGCAGATCACTATCAATCAGGTAACCTAATGTTGAATGAAGCAAACCGGAAACAGTGGACTCATCACCGTCTTCCACGGTAACCCGATCCTGTTGCTTCACTTGCATAAACGCATCGGACAATATGTCTGCAATGAGTTTTAAGTGACCGTTACTGATCGGTGGTAATGGCAACACAAGCCCCTGAGTGAGCACTTCAATATGCTTCTTGTGGGCAGATGCAGGCAGTCGGATCATGCAGACGGGTTCCCTTGCAGAAAATCAAGATGTGCCCACACCAAACGCTGGGCTAATAGCTTTGCTTGTGAAGCTGACCAGTACCGGCATTGCGCCAGGCGGCCGATTATGAGGGTGTGTGCATCCTGACGCACGATGAATTCAGTTGCCGCGACATCATCCGCAACAGCGGCAATACCTGCCAGGGGCGCACTGGCCGTCTTCTGCCTCTCCTGAACGGCGGTGATCTGAACGGCACACCATGGAGACAAGGGCGAGGTCTGTAAGGCATCTACCCTAAATTGCTGGCCGAAGCGTGCTGTCCATGGTTGCAGTTCGTGTGTAAGCGCATCACAAAAAATGGCCATGTCGCGAGCCTGCGGTGGACGTTGGGCAGCCTCTTTGATCTCAGCAAAGGGAAGACGATGAGCCAGCGTATCGTTGATAACCTGCAGATCCTTTTCCGATAAGCCGTATCGGTTCGCTACCCATTCATCGACGTGTTGCCAGGTTATCGTCCCCGCCTGAAGTTGGTCAAATAAACGTAACACTTCCGCATGCTCATTGGCTGACAGATCATTAAAGTCCGGGATCGGCAGGCTTTCTAACGTGGCTTTTTCCACCACTTCCCGTTCAAAGCCGAATTCGCCGCTGGTTAACAGGATCATCCAGAGTGCGACGTGACTGCCAAGCACCAACGCCAGATAACGCGAGAGTGTTTGCGCCTGCGGGTGTTTGGCCACGCTGTAGCCATAAAAGGTTTCATTGAAGGCAATACTCTGATCGGCGATGGCGATATTGATCCGTGTGGTGTCTGCAGGTACGGACTTGTGGACGATCAGCAATGGCCCGGTGAAACGTTCCGCATCACGGGGGTCGTGGATCCGGGCATGGCGGAACAACGGGAGAGTTTTTGCATCGATGATCCCCTTATGAAAGGTCGCTGCCGTCAGCTCTGGCATGCCATGAAGATAACCCGCATCCGCCCCCGGCAAACCATCGCCGTTTTTCCTCACACGACTGCTGTCTTTTTGTGTCTGAAAGCCGCTACCGCTGCACGCCAGCTTACCCTTAACGAGACCAAATTCACGGCCCCAAAACGCCGCGAGCGTCGGATGGGATTTCCCCCTGACCTTCTGCAACAACCGCAGATCAAGCGAAGTACCACGAAACAGGACCTTAAGCAGTTCCGGCAGCTCCCGCAATTGAGACGTTGATATGATATCGGCACCGATCGAATCCAACCGGATCGCCCCGGCTTTATTTAACGCATCATCCAGGTGTAAATTAATAAAGCGAAACCCCGCCGCCGGCCCCGGCAACTGATTGGTGGCAAACAGCAGACAGAATGGCGACGAAATCTTTGGCCACACCTTCGTGTTGCGCAGCTCTGTTCCATTGATAATGGAGGTCACATCCAAGGCGTCAAAGAGGACTTGCCGGGCAGCAGGCATACCATCACCCTGCTGAAACAGCAGTTTCGCATGTAAAGCAAACGCAATTTGGCCGCCTGGCTTTGCCCATTCCATCGCCCGCCAGATAAAGGGCAGATCGAGCGCCTCATTGGGGATGGGGAGTTCTTTTACCTGCAGCCCACGTCCTTTTGCGATCCGGGTAACGGTCTGGCGCACGGTTTTCCAATCGGGCAGCTTGGTGCCGCTGGACCAGGGTGGATTGCCGATCACCACGTCATATTGCCCCAGATGCTTCTCGCCCGCGGCGGGCCCTAAGCTACCCAGACTGCTCGCATTACCCTGTTCATCGTGAGACAGCAACAGCAACGTAGTCTCGGTTAAATCGTCAAACCGAAGCTTATCAACCGGCTGCGGATCTGGATCGAGTTCAATGGACAGCAAATACAGCCCCAGAGCGGCGAAACGCAGGGCAATTTCATTGATATCGAATCCTACAATTTGGTGTCGGAGGATCGATCTCAAGGTGCCCGTGTCCGGCCGGACACCATCATGCTTCCAACGCAAGGCCACTAATTCACGCATCGCGGTCAGTAAAAATACGCCGGCACCGGCAGCAGGATCCAATAGACGGGCGCAATGACCGGTACCGGCCAGTTCAAGCTTGCGTAGCGAGGCCTTCACCATTAAGTCCGCGATCAAACTGGGCGTATAAAAACTACCTTCCTTTCGCTGTTTGTCAGCATTATGGTTGCGTAGATACAGCTCATAGGCCTGGCTTAACACCCCAACGGGAATATGCGAAAAGTCGAGGTGATCCCATTTTTCTTCCCAGCCTAAGAACAACTGATGATCCGGCGCACGGCGCAAAATATCACCCAGGATCCGATAGGCTTGTTCTGGCAAGCTATCAAACACCTTCTCAGACATGGGCAAGAGATGGCCATTAAAGGTCTGATCCAGCCATCCGGATATGGCTTCTGCTGACTCACGCGTATCAAACAACCCGCCGGCACCGGATGTGGGCAAGACAGACGCTGGCAACAACTGCCTGTCGGCCAGAAAACGGGTAAACAGGGCCCGGCCTACCAGTGAGATCACATCGCTGTCACTGATCACATTTAAGTTGATCAGACGGGTGATTGAGCCGTCCAACAGGCGCAGCACAATATTGGCTATCCAATGACGCTGTGCAATTGCGGCTTTAGGCCGCCGGTTACCTAAATAGACAAACAGTTCACCGGATGCAGGATCAACGGTTTCAATGTTAAGACGCGCACTGTTTACATCTTGTTTATCCAACGCAATATGATAAACCGTCAGCTGACCCGGTGAGATCACGCCGAGGTAGGGTGCGTCGCCCCGCATGGCCAGGACGCGGCGAATTTTGTGCAACTGCTGAGCGTCAGATAGCTGCTGCGCATCCACCAGGAACATCAAAGGCGTATCCTGCCACTGATAGACCCCCACCACCGCACTCAGATCGGCATGGTTCCGCCGGCGTGTATCCAGTAAAGTGGCATAGGGCAGACACTCAGGCCCGTTACTGTTAAACAGAACGCACTCAGACAGATCGGCCCCGAATGAGGTCAATATTGTCGCCATATCAGTCATGTTGTCGTCCCATCATTCACCCTACGCCTGGATGTCGACTCCGCCTAAAAAAACGAAGCGCACTATAAATATCACATTTAATTTTCCTGTGGTAGTATATCACCAATTTGCAAAAATTATGCATAATTTATGGCGCTATCCCACGTTTGTAAAACACTTAAGGAAAAACGGCAAGGCCTCGGGATCACGTTGAAAACAGTATCTCTGGCTACCGGTGTGGATGTGGGCCAGTTGTCAAAAATCGAGCGTGGAATGTGCCGGTACCTTTCACCGAATTTGAAAAAATATTGCAAATATCTTGGCGTACCATTTGGTGAAGATATTCAGCCTGCCGATTTATTGCTCAGCCGGATAAACACGCTTATTCGTACCTCTGAACAGCATGCGGCACTTTTTACCTCGTTGGTAACATTGCTGGAAGCGCAAGCGCCTGGCGAGGCTGCAAATCCCAACAACAAAACACCCACTATTTAATTGGTTATATTGTTTGATAAAAACACCATTCCTATTGCGAGTTTTATTACTGCAGTTATTTGGCATAACAATTGGTACCAGGCTATGTCGCGTTTACTAACTGTGCATGGAGGTCATGATGGGTAAATTTAGCAAGCTAATGTCTGAGCGATCAAAACATACAAAGGTAGACAACGGCCACTGCTTAATATGTGGGAAACACGGACATCTTTCCTTTGATCATGTGCCGCCGAAAGGCGCCGTTACGATAACCAAGATTGAACAGCGCCACATTGGCGAAATGACGGGAGAGAACGCGCATAGAATAAGGGGTGTTCCTTCTCTTAAGGGGAGTGGTTTTAAGACCATATGCCAAGACTGTAACAATCGGGCACTTGGTGGCAATGATGATGAAATCGCTAAGGTGTGCAGCGAGCTTACCGGTAAAATTAGGGATTATTTCCAGTATGCTGATCACCCTGGCACAATCATCCAAGCAAAGGTAAACCCTGTGCGCTTTACCCGGGCGATGATTGGGCATGTTTTGGCTGCGACATCGGCACAGGAGTGCATTGCCGAGCCCAAGGAGCATGCTTATTTTGACCCGCTCAAACGCTTTGTCCTGGGGGATAATTCTGCGCTAGATGAAACGCATGATATCTATTATTGGTTTTACCCTTACCGCATGCACTTAAGCGCGAAAGAGTTAGCTTTCTGGAATAATGGGCACACCGCAATAATCAGCCTGCTGAGTTTCTTCCCTATAGCATTCATGATCACTAAAAAGAATGAGGGAGTCTATCCTCCATACGCCTGCAAACTGTCCTTAACCGACACAGCGCTGATCTTGAATTTATCAACCCGCGGATTTGATTACGCTGAGTTTCCATTCCATGATCTAAAAGGCAATCAAATGCGCGTCGCTAATGACACGAAACTTATTGTCAGCTACCCTATAAAATAACTACCAGGAAAAATAATCAGTGCCTTGACGTATTCGTTTTGGGTAAATGTAAAGACGTTTAGAGATTTCGCCCACGTCTTTACATTTTGACGTTGGCAGGAAGGAATTTTAAGTAAACGTATTGATTTTATTAGGACACCGTCTTTACAACTTGGTAAGTGTAAAAGTCCCGTTCTGATTGTTGACTGATTGTTGACTGATTGTTGACTAAGCCCCTGCCATAGGGGCTTTTTTCTGCTTGCTATTCAATAGCGTCAGTGTCTATAGTCAGAGTAGTGCTCAGCAGGAAGCGCCACTATGACACCGCATTCACATCACCATTCTCACTCACATTCGCAGCACCCGCACTCGCGGCATCAGCACGGTCATGGGCAGCACCGGCACGGCCATGGTTTAGCGGCGACAGAGGATAGCGGTAGCCGGCTCGGTTGGGCGTTTTTTTTGAATCTGGGTTTTACCATTATTGAGTTTATCGGCGGCTGGCTGACTAATAGCACGGCCATTATGGCGGATGCGATTCATGATCTTGGCGATAGTCTGGCGCTGGGCAGTGGCTGGCTGCTGTATAAGCTGGGTAAAAAAGCGCCTACCGCACATTACACCTACGGTTATCGCCGGCTTAGTTTATTTGGCGCCTTGTTAAATTGTATCATTCTGATTGGTGGTTCAGTCTGGATCCTGGCCGAAGCCATGCCGCGACTCAGTGAGCCGGTGATGCCGCTGACCGAAGGCATGATGGCGCTGGCCGTGCTCGGCATACTGGTAAATGGTTTTGCCGCCTATAAACTCAGTGGCGGCAAAACCCTGAATGAGCGGGTATTGAACTGGCACCTACTGGAAGATGTGCTGGGCTGGGTTGCGGTGCTGCTGGCGGCGCTGGTGATGCATTTTGTCGACTGGCCAATTATTGACCCGCTGTTATCGATCGCCTTTACCTTATTTATTTTGTTTAATGTACTGCGCAATTTACGCAGCACGGCGCGACTGTTTTTTCAGGCGGTACCGGATACCGCCTTACTGGCGCAGATCGAACAACGTTTACTCACTCAGCCGCAGGTGCGTGAAGTGCATCATTTACACCTATGGTCGCTGGATGGTGAGCAGCATGTGCTCAGTGCGCATCTGGTAGTCGAGCTGGAAGAACTGAGCCAGTATCAGCAGTTAAAAAGCCAGGTTGAGCAGCTACTCAGCGAGTTTTCACTACTGAATACCACGATAGAAATTGAGTTGGCCACTGAAGCTTGCCGTGATCGGCGGCATTAGTGTGCCCGCACTCCAACGCCCTGTTGCTGTGCCAGTAACTGGCGGAAGGTTTCGGCGGGCACAGGTTTACTAAACAAGTAACCCTGATAGTAGTTACAGCGCATTTGTTGTAGCATCGCCAGTTGCTCAGCAGTTTCAACACCTTCTGCCAGCACTTCAAACCGCAGTGTATGCCCTAACTCAATAATCGCCTTGGTAATTTGCTGATTATCCGGGTTGGTGGTCATATTGCAGATAAAACGCCGGTCTACTTTCAGGATATCCAGCGGCAGGCGCTGCAAATATGCGAGGGAGGAATAGCCGGTACCGAAATCGTCAATTGCCAATCTGACGCCGGTGGCCCGTAACTGTTGCATAGTTTCGATAACCTTGTCCTCGTCCTGCATCAGGGCGCTTTCGGTCACCTCCAGTTCCAGGAACTTAGCCGGAAAGCCGGTCTCCGCTAACAAGGTTCTAACTTGTTGTCCCAGTTCGCCGCGGCTAAATTGGTGAGCTGAGACATTGACCGCCAGGCTTATGGCGGGCAGACCCTCGTCCAGCCAGGCTTTGCCTTGCACGCAGGCTTGCTGCAATACCTGGATCCCCAGAGCATGAATAAGGCCCGAGCTTTCAGCCAGTGGAATAGAAATTTCCGGGCTGACAAAGCCCAGTTCAGGATCACGCCAGCGTAGCAACAGCTCTGCACCTATTATCCTGCCTGTTGCCACCTCCAGTTGCGGCTGATAATAACAATGTAATTGCCCGGTTTTAATGGCGTTACGTAACCGGCCTTCCAAAACCAGTCGCTGTCTGGCTTGGGCGGTTAGCTGGTCACTATAATAATAATAAGTATTACGGCCTTCAGCCTTGGCTTTATAAAGAGCCGCGTCGGCACCCTGTAGCAGGGCTTCGACGTTGTCGTGATGTTGCGGAAACAGGCTGATACCGATCGAGGCCGCCGCGCTGAGTTCCAAATCCGGTGGCAACATCAGGGTTTGTTGCATGGTACGCAGCAGTTCCTGTGCAAAACGGGCGGCATCTTCCGGCTGCTCCAGATGCTCGATCAAAATGGCAAACTCATCGCCGCCCAGTCGCGCCAGGGTATCCGTATCACGGCAGCAAATCCGAAGCTTTTCAGCAACTTGCTTTAGTAATTGATCGCCAACGTTATGGCCGTAAGAGTCATTGATATTCTTGAAGTTATCCAGATCCAGAATCAGTACCGCCAATTGCAACTGCTCACGACGGGCAACTTTCAATGCCTGCTCCAATTGATTGGCAAAGAAGTGCCGGTTCGGCAGGTGGGTCAGCGGATCATATTGCGCCAGAAATGCCAGCTGGGCTTCCTGCTGTTTATAGGTGGTCAGGTCAATGTCGATACAATAGATTTGTGGCTTTTTATCCGGCAAAATTACCACCGCATGCGAAGAATAGACTGTGACCGGACTACCATCCTTGCGTTTTAATACCAGTTCTTCAGCATGGCGGGCCTCGCCGCTACTGGCCATCTGGCTTACTGCCTCTCTGACACCCTCCTGCATTTTTTCCGGAATAATTAGATCCAGTAAACTACGGCCGATAGCTTCCTGACTACTGTAGCCGTACACCAGCTCACTGCCTTTATTCCAGAACAAAGTAGTGCCATCTTCATCATAACCCTGCACCGAGATCGTCGGCATACTATCAAGCAGGGTACGAAAGCGCAGCTCACTCTCTTCCAGTTTGAGTTGTGCCAACTTCACATCCGAAATATCCTGAATAACAGATACAAAAAATGTATCGGAGATATCGGTAGCGGCAATTAATGACACGGATAATCTGGCCCAGATCACCTGGCCATCCTTACGTAAATAGCGTTTTTCTAGAGAGTAGTGCTGGCGCAGGCCACTCAAAGTTTCTTCAACCAGTGCCTGGTCACGGGCTAAATCCATCGGGTGCGTCAGCTGTTGGAAGCTCAGTTCACGCAGTTCCGCCATGCTGTAACCGAGCAGGCGACACAATTCCTGATTAACACGCAAGAACTGACCGCTGGGGCTGACATGAGCAATACCAGCGGCGGCTTTTTCAATAGTCTGGTCCAGAATGTATTCGGATTTGGTCAGAGAACGCGAAAAATGCAGGCGTTGCCTTAACAATATCCAGGCCAGTGCGGCGGTTAGCGCAATATAAAAATAGCCCTTATAGCTTTGATAGCGGGACAGGGTTTGTGGATCCACAGCTAAAGACAGGAGTAATTGGTCGCTAAAGGTGATCCATAGCGCACCAAATAACAGGTAGATCAAGGCACCGAACAGAGGGTAATAGCGGAGCTTGTTGAGTTTAGCATCCAATTGCTTCATAGCGCGTGGCGTTGTCCAGACAGATATTGCGAACTCTTTGCTATCAAGCATAGCTGAATTTTACTAACTGTATGGAGCTCGTCAAAAAAAACGGGCGTGATGCCCGTTTTTAATCTCTCAGCAGCTTGTAGCAGCGTTAGAATGAATACACCAGGGTTAGAGAGGTTTGGGTATCAGTGCGCTTTTTATCAACTGGTACATCAGAGTCATTTTGTACCAGAAAGGCAGCTTTCATCTGCATAGCACCATTGATCCTTGCACTTAGCGCCGTTTCGGCAATGGTACGGGTATTATCGTCACCGTACTCGACACTTAGCGTTTGGGTAAAGGTCGCTGATTCACTCAGCGTCCACTTATAGGCAGCAGCAGCACGGGCTAGTAAACCGTTCTCGGTTTCATCATTGGCACGTTTAGCGGTGTAATAACCCGGACCGATCTCAACATCCAGAGACTGTTGTTCCAGGTTTAACAGCCGGGTACCATAACCGGCCGCCAGCGTGGTGTAGCGCGTATAGGCACCAAACTTATCATCGGTATAAGAACCTAAGACAAACAGGTTATCGTGCTCTTCAGTCAGCTTGTAAGCACCTTTGGCCGATACCAAATAACGTTCGGCCGAGCGCTCTTTGATTTTGTTGCCATCGGCATCGGTTTTCTGATCTTCTTTGAAAAACGCACTCAGAATATACTGGTTGCTCCATTTGCGCAGATCTTGCTTTGCATCCAGTTTACCGGTGATCGAGGTGCCCTCGGTATTACCGGTAGTGGTAATGGCACCAAGCTCAGCCGAGGTGGTCCAGACTTTCTGATCGGCAGCCTGCGCCTGAGTAGACACAGCCAGCGCGGCCAACGTCGCGATAGTTAATGCTTTCATACAGCTTCCTTTACGTCTTTCTTGATATGTATATCCATTTGCGGGAATGGAATACCAATACCTTGCTCGTCGAAGGTTAGTTTCACTTTTTCCAGCGTATCCCAGTACACGCCCCAATAGTCTTCGGTCTTTACCCAAGGCCGGACAATAAAATTGACTGAGGAGTCCGCCAGTTCTGAGACCCTGATATTTGGCGCCGGTTCCGGCAATACCCGCGGATCGTCCTGAATAATCTGTTCCAGAATAGCTTTGGCTTTGCGTAAGTCCGAGTCATAACTGATACCGATCACCAGATCGACACGCCGGGTGCTCTCGGCAGAGAAGTTGGTAATATGGCCGCCGGTAATCTTCGCATTCGGCACTATTACTCTCTTGTTGTCCGGTGTTTTCATAATGGTCTGAAAGATTTCGATTTTATCCACGGTACCGGTAATGCCTCCGGCATCAATAAAATCGCCGGATTTAAAGGGCCGGAACAGTATAATCAGCACACCGGAAGCAAAGTTCGCCAGCGAACCTTGCAGTGCCAGACCAACGGCCAAACCGGCAGCGCCCAAAATGGCAATAAAGGACGTGGTTTGTACACCAATCTGTGACAGCGCCATCAAGGCTGTGGCTATCATTAGGATCGCATACAGGATACTGGACAGGAAGGAGACAACGGCTTTATCTATCTTGCGGGATAACAAGCCTTTTTCCAGCAACCCAGACACACTGCGGGCGATGATGCGGCCGACATAGAAAATCACAATAGCTGCGATAAGTTGTAGCAAATATCCCAGCAGTACTTCGTGGTTTTGCTGAAATAACTCGGTAATTTGCTCCATAGGTTCACTCCTGTGAAAGTGGTTCGAACCGGCATAGTACCATAAAACATCGTCAATTTTGGCCGTCAAGTGAGCAATTGCGGCTATACTGGGGCTATCTGCTGAAAAAAGCACTTGGTTGCGTGTGAGCTTTTTGGTTAAAATAGCACGTCTCAGTGGTGACTGTAGCTCAGTTGGTAGAGCCCCGGATTGTGATTCCGGTTGTCGTGGGTTCGAGCCCCATCAGTCACCCCACTTTTCTTTCTGCAACCCCGCTGCACCCCCTGCTATACTTGGCTAACATTCTGTCTGTTCCAGGCAAACCATGGACTTAGCTTCATTACAACAACAATTACAGCAACCCAAACTGGCTCCGGTTGAGCAATGGGATCCGCCTTTTTGTGGCGATTTACCGCTTCGCATTGATAATCAGGGCCGCTGGTGGTATCAAGATGGCGAAATTACCCGTCCGGGCCTGATTAAACTCTTTGCGTCGGTGTTAATCCGCCAGGGGGCTGATTACTTTTTGCAGACGCCGGCAGAGAAAGTGCGGATCCAGGTTGCAGATGCGCCCTTTATCGCATTGAGTAGCGACTGGCAAGCGGGCCCTGCTGGCCCAGAGCTGTGGTTAACCACCAATCTGCAAGATAAGATCCCGGTCTGTGCTGACTATCCGCTACTGCTACAGCACTATGGCGGACAGCAACTACCTTATCTGATGCTATGGCGCGGCCTGTCAGCCCGTTTACACCGTAATCTGTACTATCAGTTGCTGGACCAGGCGCAGCTGCAACAGGATGCGGCTGGTAGTCGTGCAGTACTCTACAGTGGTGGGCAACCTTATCTGCTGGCATCCTCGGATGAGCTGCCCGGGTAGCGGTTTAATATCGTGACAGTGCGGCTTATCGCAAAATCTGGTCAGATATCGCAAGCCAATTGCGGGGCAGCCTGTCGCGTTTGATAGTGAAGCAACACTTGCCACAGGATAATAATAATGAAAACGTCACTCTCCGTGCTAACCCTTGCTTGTTTAACCGCATTCAGTCTGGCTGATGCCGCCGCGACGACCTATATCCACGCCGGACGCCTGATTACCGCTGAACATGCCCAACCGCTGACCGAGCACACCATCATTGTTGATGGTAATAAAATTGTTGGCGTCGAGCGAGGCTACCAAACACCAACAGCGGGAGCCACTTTGATTGATTTACGCCAGCATACGGTGATGCCGGGGCTGATGGATATGCATACCCATTTTTCGACCCAGATGAGTGCAACCTCTTATGGCGAGGGCCAGCGCCTGAATGAGGCTGATTTTGCATTACGCGGAGCCGTGTTTGCTGAGCGAACCCTGCTGTCTGGCTTTACCACAGTACGTGAGCTTGGAGACAGTCATCAAGTGAGTGTGGCGCTACGCAAAGCCATTGCCCAGGGCTATGTCAGTGGACCGCGGATCTTCGCCGCCGGTAAATCTCTGGCCACCACCGGAGGCCATGCCGATCCGACAAATGGTCTGGCTTACTTACTGCAGGGCGATCCGGGTCCAAAAGACGGGGTAATTAATGGTGCGGATGAGGCCCGTAAAGCGGTGCGGCAGCGCTACAAAGAAGGTGCGGATCTGATCAAGGTAACGGCCACTGGCGGGGTACTGAGCGTCGCGAAGAGCGGCATGAATCCGCAATTCACCGACGAGGAGCTGGCAGCCATTGTCAGCACAGCACGCGACTACGGTTTTAAAGTGGCGGTGCATGCGCACGGCAAAGAAGGAATGCAGCGCGCCATTAAAGCCGGCGTCGATTCGATTGAGCATGGCACCTTTATGGATAAAGAAACCATGGCGTTAATGAAAAAGCATGGTACCTACTATGTGCCGACGATCAGTGCTGGTAAATGGGTGCAGCAAAAAGCAGAAATAGACGGCTTTTTCCCGGATTTGGTACGCCCGAAAGCCGCAACTATCGGGCCCCTGATCCAGCAAACCTTTAGTGAAGCCTATAAAGCAGGTGTAAAAATTGCCTTTGGCACCGATGCTGGCGTCGGGGCGCATGGTGATAACTGGCGCGAGTTTGTGTATATGACCGAAGCCGGCATGCCGGCCATGGCAGCAATTCAGTCTGCTACTATTGAAGGCGCGCGTTTACTGGGTATGGAGCAGGAGCTGGGCTCAATTAAGGTGGGTAAACTGGCCGATATTATTGCGGTGCCCGGCAACCCGCTGCAGGATATTCAGCTGATGGGCCAGGTGAGTTTTGTGATGAAGGATGGTCAGATTTACAAGCAATAACGCCATTGCAGCAGGCACTAGGCCTGCTGAAACCGTGCCAGAATCAGTCGCAAATCGTCTTCGATTTGCGCTTTCAGATCTTTCTCGGCAGTCAGACGAACTTTATCCTGCTGCCGGGTCAGTTTTTTGTCCTGATCCTTGCGGGCCTGATGGGTTGGCATATCTTTAACTGTCAGATACATCTGATAAATCCCAGGGTAACTGCTTATAGCATCGGGTTTATCTGCGGCCGGCCAGTGGTCCAGTAATACCCATAGCCTTAACGCACCCTCAGAGAATTCACATTGCTGTTCCAGCATGGCGCGGCTGATCAGCACTATGCTTTCCTGCAGGTACGCTTTCTTTTCCTGCTGTTGCTGGCGAGCCTTTTGCTCAGCCAGCTGCTGCTGTTGTTTCTGCTGCTGCAGTAACCACAGTAGCTTGCCGGCATAAAATGCCAGACTCGCGACAATCAACACTGCTGTAATCAGCAGTAATACTAACCACCAGGTCACGCCGGATCCTCATCACCTAATAAATCTTTACGCCAGTCAGTACGCTCGAAGCGACTCAGCGGATCCTCATCCTGCTCTGAAGTTGGTGTGTCTGGTTGCTCATCATCCAGCCCTAACAGCGCTAACAGTTCGCTGATGCGGGCGGTCTGGCGGTTAAAATACTTGGCATCTTTCCCGGTTAACAGCTCATCGCGCTCGACCCGCTCCAGTAAGAGTTGCAGCTTAGGATCGTTTTCCAGTTGCTGCAGCTCCTGCTCAGGGCTTAGCGGTTCAGCCTTTGCCGCCTTCAGCTGTACCCGGGGTAACGGGGCTGGCGCTGTTGATGCAGGTAACAATTCCGGGCTGGTTTCTGGCAGCAATGCGATGGGCTTTTTACTGCCAAGGCGCGGGTCTTTCTTCTGTTTGCTGGCAGCACTGTCCTGAGTGACCTTGGCTTGCTGCATGCTATTGCGGTTACCTGATTTCAGACCGGCGCCTTTTTTCTTGGTTTCATCCTTGTGCTCACGGATCTTACGGATTTCGCTGGCCGGCAAATGGCGTTGTCCGTTGTCGTTGGCCTTACGGGATTTTTTTTGACGCGTCATAGTAATCTGGATACCTGTAAAAAAGGGCGCACATTTTAACCAGCTTTGCGTAAGATCACCACATCCTTTGCAGGAAAACTTAGGCTTAACTGATCGCGGCGGGCTAAAAAGTTAAAGGTATCCGGGTGGAAAAAGCGGATATGTGTAGGATCACGTTTATAGTGCCAGTTGGCAAACTGGCTAACCGCTGGATAGTGGCTGGTCATAATCGCCAGCACGCCGCCGGGTTGCAGTAACCTTAACCAGCATTGCCACTCCTGTGCCGGGTTGACAAAGTGCTCAATGGCTTCGCTGCAGCTAATAAAGTCATAGCGCCGCGTCAGCACTTCAGGGTTATTGGCAAAGAACGGGTCCCACAGCTGCATCTGATGACCGGCTTCCTGTAGCATTTGGGCTAATAACGGGCCGGGGCCACAACCAAAATCCAGCCCCTGCAGCGGCCCGGCGGGTAAAGCGGCCAATAAGGGCCCGGCCAGACGGCTTAAAAACTGTCGGTAGCCGGCATCACTGACATCGTTATTATGTAACCGATAATGCTGTTGTTCTTGCTCTGCAGTTAACAACTGGGCGGCGGGGACAAAAACGAGTGCGCATTGCTGACATTGCCGGTACTGACGCTGCGGGTCCTGGCTAAACAGGGTACTGTCCTGGTGCAGACAGAGTGGACATGGTTCCATCTAACTTTCCTAAAAAAACAAAGGGCGATAAGAATATCTTATCGCCCTGTTTATTCGTGCCTAGTGGTGGACACTTCTCTCGAATCGCTCAAATCATCCTGAAGCGCAGCCAACATCGTGTTGCCAGTTATCCATATATTGTTATTTGCTGTCCGTGCGCACTCTTTTCTTATTCGCGACCTTCCTGGTAACTTTCGTAATCATCCATGTGCGCCTTAGCGCCTGACACCATCCGGGCATCTTAAAACACAGCGCACCCGTGGGTGCTGATAGCTTCCTTTACCGCATTTCCCTGTTGTTATATCGCCTTTGGCGAACGGTTTAAATCTACTCTGTTCTGAGCAGATGGCAAGTCTTTGCTGATAAAAAATACAAAAAAAATTCGACTTTAGTCTAGGTTTTTAATATTTTCAGTGACTTATGCTGTATAAAATATAGCAAAAAAGTTCCTGAAAATTGAAAATCAGGGTGATGTCTTACAGTGTTTGTGAGAGATCTCGCACAAAGGCAATAAAAAACCGGCCTGATAGCCGGTTTTTTATTCAGACTTTGTTCAGCTTAGTGTAAGCCGCCCAGGTATTGCGACAGAACCCGAATATCTTCGTCGGTCAGCTTTTTCGCTACTTCACGCATCATACCGTTCATGTCGTTAGCACGGGTACCGGCGCGGAATTCTTCCAATGTGGTTTTCAGGTAATCAGCATTCTGAAAGCCGATACGAGGGAAGCCCGCCAGGCTGGTACCAGCACCACGTGGACCGTGGCAGGCGATACAGGCTGCAATACCGCGCTCGGCATCGCCACCGCGATATAGTTTCTGGCCGGCCTCAATCACATCTTCCGGTGTCGTGCCTGGTGTCATGCGCTGTGACGAGAAATAGGCGGCCAGATCTTTCATATCCTGGTCAGACAGCGCGGCTACCATACCAAACATGATGGCATTCGAACGACCTTCTTTACCACCTGAAGTCATACCCAGTTTGTAGTCGGTAAGCTGCTTGTACAGGTATTCAGCATGCTGGCCGGCAATTTTGGGGTAGATAGCTAACGGACTGTTACCATCCGGGCCATGGCAGGCGGCACAAGTTGCAGATTTTGCTTTGCCAGCCTCGGCATCACCATCGAAAGCGTTTGCTGCACCGATTAAACCGAATAACAGCGTCAGAGGTAGTACGAGTTTTTTCATTTTTGATCCGTCTCAGTCCGCATTCAAACGCCAGTGAGCTGGCTATAATGAATAGTATTAAGGTGTTTTTTCGCCTATTTTACACGAAACTGCTCAAAGTAAAATCCCATCCTTTAGTCAAAAGCTTCTTCCGATCCTCCAGATCCGTTACAATAACCCTAATTTAACTGCCGGAGCAGCTTGTGTCACAACCTAAGTTCAATTTTCAGCAGGTCAGTTTTCTGACCAGTGCCCCTGATATCAGGGCCTTGCCAGCCGATACCGGTATCGAAGTCGCCTTTGCCGGCCGCTCCAATGCGGGTAAGTCGAGTGCGCTGAATACCCTGACCCGGCAAAATAATCTGGCCCGTACCAGTAAAACGCCTGGCCGAACCCAGCTAATTAATACTTTTACGCTGGCGCCGGAAAAAAGATTAATTGATTTACCCGGCTATGGTTTTGCCAAGGTACCGCTGGCGGTAAAAGAAAAATGGCAGAAGTCGTTATCTGAGTACCTGCAGCAGCGGCAAAGCCTGAGAGGTTTGGTGGTGTTGATGGATATTCGCCACCCGCTGAAAGATCTGGATCAGCAGTTGATCTTCTGGGCCGTGGAGAGCCAGTTACCGGTGCTGATCCTGTTGACCAAAGCAGACAAGTTGGGGCCCGGCGCCCGAAAAAAGGTGTTGCTGGAAGTGCGCGAAGCCGCACTGGCTTTTATGGGCGACGTGCAGGTGCAGGTATTCAGTTCGCTGAGTAAGCTTGGCTTACCTGAGTTTGAGCAGGTATTAAACGGCTGGTTTAGCGACGAGTCGACAGCAAACGTCGACGCGCCCTAAGTAAACCCTTCAGGATCCCCAAAAAAAAACCGACCCAGCAGGGTCGGTCATAGCAATCGGGGAGAAGCTATATAAAAATCAAATCAACAGGGTGTCTTATCGCTAAGACGGCCACAGTATAGCACTAATTTTGCGCTGTTTAAAGTATTTGCTCTAAAAAGTGTTGTTCAGTTACGTGAACTGCAACTGGCTGCTGCGCCATTGGCTTGTGATCAGAAAAACGGGCATAAAAAAACGCCCCGCTGCAAGCAGCGGGGCGGCTAAATAAAGCCTACTTTCAGAATCCGGGGTGCAACACCCTGGTTGAAAGATAGAATATCTTACCTCTGTACCCTACGACTCAAATTCTAGTCATTTTCTGAGCGATTGCAAGAATTTTTTGTAATAAAACTACATAAAAGTCTAAATGGTGCATTTTAAAGACTTTTTATGTAATTAAATTACCACGCCCTAGTGGGCTTCATCCCAGTTGTCGCCATAACCCACTTCGGCCAGTAAGGGTACATCGAGCTTAGCGGCACTAGCCATCAGCTGCTTTAACTCGGTCGCTAACCAACTGACATCGGCGGTGGTCACTTCGAACACCAATTCATCGTGTACCTGCATAATCATCGCTGCTTTGTCAGCGGCATGTTGCTGCAGCCAAGCCTGTACCTTAATCATCGCCAGTTTAATAATATCGGCTGCCGTACCTTGCATCGGCGCATTAATTGCCGCCCGCTCGGCGGCCTTTTGCCGGCCGATATTTTTGGTATTTATATCGGGCAGGTATAAACGCCGGCCAAACAGTGTCTCGACATAGCCCTGCTCATGAGCGTGTTTCCGGGTGCGCTCCATATAATCAAGCACACCGGGGAAGCGCTCAAAATAGCGATCTACATAATGCTGGGCTTCGCCCCGACCTATGCCGAGTTGTTTGGCCAGACCAAAGGCTGACATGCCATAAATTAATCCGAAGTTCACGGCCTTGGCACGGCGCCGCTGCTCACTGCTAACTTGATCCAGACTTACCCCAAATACCTCAGCCGCGGTTGCCCGGTGTACGTCCAGGCCTTTGGCAAAGGCGTCCAGTAGGGCTTTATCCTGCGACAGATGCGCCATAATCCGCAGTTCAATCTGCGAGTAATCGATGGCCATAATCAGCTTACCTGGCGGTGCAATAAAAGCCTGGCGGATCCGCCGCCCTTCTTCGGTGCGGATCGGAATATTCTGCAGGTTGGGTTCAGTGGAACTCAGGCGGCCGGTAGCGGCGACTGCCTGATGATAAGAGGTATGCACCCTGCCAGTTGCCGGGTTAATCATTTTCGGCAGTTTTTCGGTATAGGTGGAACGCAGTTTGCTCAGGCCACGGTGCTCCGTGATCAGTTTGGGAAATTCATATTCCAGTGCTAATTCTGCCAGCACCTCTTCTGCTGTAGAGGGCGTGCCGCTCGGGGTCTTTTTCAGTACCGGCAACTTCATCTGCTCGAACAGAATTTCTTGTAACTGTTTCGGGGAGGCCAGATTAAACTCTTTGCCGGCTTGTTTATAAGCCAGTTGCTCCAGTTCGGCAATCCGCTGACTTAACTGCTTGCTTTGCTCGGCCAGTAACTGGCTATCGATCAGCACGCCGTGCCGCTCGATATCGGACAGAATAGCAATCAGCGGCAGTTCAATCTCATTGAATACTTTGACCAGGCCGGGGCTTTGCTGCAACTGTGGCCACAATGTCTGATGCAGTCGCAAGGTGACATCGGCATCTTCGGCAGCGTACTCGGCCGCTTTTTCCAGTTCAATCTGGTTAAAGGTGAGTTGCTTGGCACCTTTACCGGCTATATCTTCGAAGCTGATGGTGCTATGTCCCAGATATTTCAGCGCCAGGCTGTCCATATCATGGCGGCCGGCCACCGAGTTCAGCACATAGGACTCCAGCATAGTGTCAAACTTAACGCCCTTAAGTGCAATATCGTAACGCGCCAGCACACTTTGGTCGTACTTCAGATTCTGGCCTACCTTGGCTTTGGCTGGATTTTCCAGCCAGGGTGTTAGGCGTTGCAGACAGTCCTTACGATCCAGTTGTGCCGGCGCGCCCAGATAGTCGTGTGCCAGCGGCAGGTACCAGGCTTTACCCGGCGCGGTAGCGAAGGACATCCCGACCAGTTCCGCCTGCATATAATCCAGGCTGGTGGTTTCGGTATCAAAAGCCGTCAGTTCAGCTTGCTCCAGCTCGGCTAATAAGGCAGTCAAATCTGCTGAGGTCAGAATGGTCTGATACTGCTGGCGATCAATCACTTGTCTGACTTGCTCAGGGCTTTCTGTTGTTGGACTGTCTGCCTGCTCGGTGTTCGCTATTCCCGCCGCCGGCTCACTGTTGGCCAGGACTTCCGCCAGCCAGCGTTTAAATTCGCACTCCCGGTACAGCTCTGCCAATTGTGCCCGGTCGGCGGGCTGGATCTGCAATTCGTCCAGCGCGCAGGGAAGCTCTACGTCACACTTAATGGTTGCCAGCTCATATGACAGCTTTAGTTGGGCTTCAAATTCCTGCAGCTTAGCGGCCATGGTTTTCGCACCACGGAAACTCAGGCCTGCGACCTGATCCAGCTGTTGGTAAATCTGTGCGATAGAACCCAGCCCCTGCAGCAGAGCCGCTGCCGTTTTCTCCCCCACCCCTGGTAGACCCGGGATGTTATCCACTTTATCGCCCATCAGCGCCAGATAATCGATAATCAACTCCGGGCCAATACCGAATTTTTCTATTACTGCAGGTGGATCGAGCAGCGTATTAGTCATGGTATTGATCAGTGTGACATGCTCATCAACCAGCTGCGCCATATCTTTATCACCGGTTGAAATCAGCGTATGGCGGCCAGCGGCACTGGCCTGGCGGGCCAGGGTACCTATTACATCGTCAGCTTCAACGCCGCTAATGCATAATAATGGCAGGCCCATAGCGCGAATAATCTTGTGCAGCGGCTCAATCTGGCTGCGTAGATCGTCTGGCATTGGTGGCCGGTGCGCTTTGTACTCAGCATACATTTCGTTGCGAAAAGTCGGGCCCTTGGCATCGAATACTACCGCCATCTGGGTTGGCTGATACTGTTTCAGCAAACTTTTCAGCATATTGACGACGCCATAAATGGCACCGGTCGCTTCGCCGCGGGAGTTAGTCAGATGCGGTGGCGCATGATAGGCGCGAAATAAATAAGAAGAACCGTCAACCAATATTAACGGATTTGTCGGGATATAAACCATGATGCTGTTCCTGCGCGGACTTGATGCTATAGCATGCCATAGCAGACCAGATCAGGCTAGCTGAACAAGTTTCCGGGATAGAGACTTATTAAGGCATAAGCTGTGGATAACTTTGTGCAAAACAATAGGAGATATTCACGCTGTAATTGACAGCATGGGGAACATTTTAATTCTAAGTGTTTGTCTTATAAAAGAAAGGTGCCTAACTGCAAGTGCCCTGATTCTTATTTTTTTAGCATTGCGTAATGTGGAAAACGCTTTAGCTTTCGCCCGGAGTCCATTCTCGACAGCAGCCTGCAACTCCGCGCAGGTTGAACAGACTATCACAACTGACGCTTTTGCCCAGAGCTAATTTTAAAAAATTTTGCTCCTAAAAAAATGCGCTTCTACTCAAAAAAGCATAAAGCAGGTTTGACGGGCCTTTTAGCAGATTAGCATCGCGATTTGATCTTGGGTTATTGTTGTGCAAAGGCTGAACAGGGACTCTTCCGTTCTGCGGCAAAGGCAGGCTATAATGCCAGAAAATCAGTATGGCTTTTAGGATGGGATCATCACTATGAAGAAATTATCACTTGCAGTGGCATTACTGCTGACCACGCTGGGTATCAATGCCAGCACTGACCAGGAAAAAGATGCCATTGCCAAGCGTATTGCCCCAGTTGGCCAGGTTTATGTTGCTGGCGCAGCTGCCGCAACTGCTGCCGTTGCCTCGGGGCCTCGTAGCGGTGAGCAAGTATATCAGGCGGCTTGTTTTGCCTGTCACGGTACAGGTGCCCTGGATGCGCCTAAACCAAATTCAGCAGACTGGAAGCCGCGTATGGCACAGGGTTTTGATGTGTTGTTAAAGCACTCGATCGAAGGCTTTAACAATATGCCTGCGATGGGTACCTGTATGAACTGTTCGGAAGATGAAATCGCTGCCGCCATCCGTTTTATGACCGACGGCGTTTAACCAGTTACTGCTGCATCATGAAAAGCCGCGCAATAGTGCGGCTTTTTTGTCTTCACGCTGTTTTAAAGCCACTTAAAACTAATTCAGTTTTATTTCTTTACTCACTCTTCCATGCGTCTAAACTTTATGCATAATAACACTTTGTTATTATTGCTCTGACCAGTGTTTTTGTGCAACGGAATGGCGGATTTGAATAAGTTATCGACACTTCAGCATCAACTCAATAAAACCAATACCCGACTGCGGCGGTTATTGGCTTTAGTTGCGCGCTATAAAGAAGCCTATACCATTCAGGGCGCTTTGTTGAAACTGTCGGAACTGGCGAGCAGTATCAGCGATATGGCAGAGTTTTATCCGGCGATCCACAAGATGGTGTCGGAGTTACTGCATGCGGAAAACTTTTATGTCGTGCTGTATGACAGCGAAACCACACAATATAGCCTGCAGTATTTTTCTGACGAAAAAGATCAGCAACTGATCGTGTCAGTGCCTTCCAGTGCTTTCTCCAGCGGCTTAACCGGTTATGTTGTGCGGACGCAACAACCTTTGCTCTGTGATGAGGCGCAGTTTGATGCGTTAGTCAGCAGTGGTGAAATCCAGTCGCAAGGCTCGCCATCCGCGCATTGGATGGGGATCCCGTTATTGCGCGAAGACAAAGTTATCGGTGTGATGGCGATTCAGTCCTATGATCCGGCGTACCGCTATAACGAACATGATCTGAAACTGTTTAATAGCATTGGTAGTAATACCGTTATCGCACTGGATCGGGTAAAAAGCCGCGAATTGCTGGAAACGACAGTGCGGCAACGCACCTTGCAGCTGCGGCAAACTAACGAGTCGCTGCAAAAAGAAATCAAAGAGCGGATCCATGCCGAAAAGCTGCAGGCCGCCTTATATGAGATATCCGAATTAACGGCCAGTAGTCAGGATATGCAAACCTTTTACCGGGCTATGCATAAAGTACTTTGTGGCTTAATGGCGGCCGACAATTGCTATATAGCTCTGTTGGATCAGGACGGTACTAAACTGACCTTTCCATTTTATCTGGACCAGTTTAGCCCCGCCGCCAGTGACCGACCCTTGGGTAAAGGCTTTACCGAATATGTGATCCGCTGTGCTGAAGCGCGTTTGATCAATAGTGAGGAAGCGGCGCAGTTGGTGGAGCGGGGTGAGATCCGCCGTGGTATCGGCAGTTTAAACCAGCCACACCGTAACTCCAGTAGCTGGCTGGGTGCGCCATTAAAAGTGGATCAGCGGGTACTGGGCGTGATAGCAGTGCAATCTTATGAAACAGGCTATCAGTATACCGAGCAGGAATTAACTATCCTGCGTTTTGTTTCACAACATATTGCCGTTGCCATTCAGCGTAAATTAGCCTCGGAGCGTCAGCGCCAGCATCAGGAAGAGCTGGAACGTAAGGTATTTGAAAGTACGCGGGAATTACGGCAAACCAATTTGTTTTTACGTTTACAGGTAGAAGAGCGCAAAAAAGCCGAGCAAAAGCTGTTTTATGATGCCAATCATGATGTGTTAACCGGCCTCGCCAACCGGCAAATGTTTCTGCAGCAGCTTAAGCAGCAGTTTGCATTGATCAAACGCCAGAGCCAACCGGGTATGGCGTTGCTGTTTCTCGATCTGGATCGCTTTAAGTTGATTAATGACACCCTGGGCCATCATATTGGTGATGCTTTTTTAATTGAGAGTAGTAAGCGGTTGCTCAGTGCCATCCGTGAACATGATGTGGCAGCGCGTTTTGGTGGTGATGAGTTTGTGGTAATGCTGCTGAATTTACAAAGCTTTCAGGATGCCGAAGAGGTGGCGCAGCGGATTATTGATAAATTCCGCCAGCCTTATCAGTTGGACGGGCATAAAACTCAGTCTGGGGTCAGTATCGGTATAGCCCCGCTGACCATGGAATATCATCATGCCGATGCTTTGCTGCGTGATGCTGATGCCGCGATGTACCATGCAAAAGCGCTGGGGCGTGGACGCTATGCAGTATTCCAGCCCGAGATGCGCGATCAGATGTTAAAGGCGCTGAGTAACTAAGCGCCGACCCATCGGGGGTTGTTTATCCTTTATTCAACAATTGCCGTAAGCGGGCAATATTCGCCGCGGCAGTTTGCTGGCGCTGTTCGGCCGTTTTTGGCTGATCCGGCTTTTGCCACTCTAAATCATCCTGCGGTAATTCCTGCAAAAAACGGCTGGGTTCAGGTCTGATGGTTTCACCAAATTGCCGGCGTTCGCGGGCATAGGTAAAGATCAGTTCGCGCTGAGCCCGGGTAATGCCGACATAGGCCAGCCGGCGTTCTTCCTCGACATTGTCTTCGTCGATACTGGTTTGGTGCGGCAAAATGCCCTCTTCCATCCCAACCATAAACACGTATGGAAATTCCAGGCCTTTTGAAGCATGCAGGGTTAATAATTGCACCTGATCGGCCTGATCTTCCTGTTCCTGCCGTTCTAACATATCGCGCAGACAGAGTTTACTGACCACTTCATTGATCGTCATGGCTGGCTCGTCATCTTTGCCTTCCAGCATTTCGACAATCCAACGGTACAGCTCGTTGACATTTTTCAGCGCCATTTCCGCTGCTTTCGGGCTGTTACTGGTTTCAAACAGCCAGGCTTCATAATGGCTTTGCCGGATCAGGTCACGTATGGCTTCGCTGGCCTCAGCACGCTGGGCATTATCTGCCAGCTGATTGATCCAGTCAGCAAATTGCTGTACTGCCTGCAAACTGCGCGCCGGTAAAATATGCGCTAATTCCGGGTGGCAGCAGGCGGCGAACAGGCTGATATGCAGTTGATTAGCCAGATTGCCAATTTTTTCTAAGGTAGCATGGCCGATTTCCCGCCGCGGCACATTAATAATCCGCAATAGTGCGTTATCGTCATCCTGATTCACCAGCAAGCGCAAATAGGCCATCACATCCTTGATTTCGCTGCGGGCAAAAAAGGAGGTGCCGCCGGAAATACGATACGGAATACGGTTAGTCATCAGTGCTTTTTCAAATACCCGCGCCTGATGGTTGCCGCGGTACAGAATTGCATAATCCCGGTACTGGCTGCGATTACTAAAGCGGTGCGAGATAATTTCGGCTACTACCTTGTCGGCTTCGTCTTCTTCGTGTTTGCACGGCAAGACTTTTAGCGGCACACCATAGCCGTTGACGCTAAACAGCTTTTTCTCAAACTCATGCGGGTTATTGGCGATCAGAATATTCGCCGCTTTTAAGATCCGCTCCGCTGAACGATAGTTCTGCTCCAGCTTGATCACCTGCAGTTCGGGAAAGTCTTTTTTCAGCAGCACCAGATTTTGCGGCCGGGCACCACGCCAGGAATAGATTGACTGGTCATCGTCGCCAACCACGGTAAAGCGGCGCCGCTCGCCGACCAGCCATTTCACCAGTTCATACTGGCTGGTGTTGGTATCCTGATATTCGTCGACCAGCAGATAGCGGATTTTCTGCTGCCAGCGTTCGCGGGTTTCGGTCTGATGTTGAAATAACAGGGTTGGCAGCAGAATAAGATCGTCAAAATCAAAGGCATTACACGCTTTTAGCATCTTGCTGTACTGCAGATAGTAATTCGCCAGGCTGATCGTTTCCGCATCCTGTGTTTGTTGCAGTGCCAGCTCAGGTAGCGTCAGGTCATTTTTCCAGCTGCTGATACGGTTTTGCAGCTTACGGATCAGTTCTTTATCACCGTTATACTCGCCATCGGTCAGTTCTTTTAACAGCGAAAAGCTGTCCTGATCGTCAAACAAACTGAAGTTAGCTTTGTAACCAAGCTGGCGAAATTCTTTTTTCAGAATTTCCAGTCCCAGCGTATGAAAGGTCGAGATGGTCAGGCCACGGGTGGCGCTTTTGGGTAACTGGGCGTTAATCCGCTC
This sequence comes from Alishewanella aestuarii B11, assembly GCF_000280055.1. GTDB lineage: Bacteria > Pseudomonadota > Gammaproteobacteria > Enterobacterales > Alteromonadaceae > Alishewanella > Alishewanella aestuarii. Next base: position 212,919 of record NZ_ALAB01000001.1, read on the forward strand.
CCGCATCTCTCGCGCCGCTTTATTGGTGAAAGTCACCGCCGCGATATGTCGCGCGGGTAACTCGCACTCCTGAATTAAGTAGGCGATTTTATTAATTATGACCCGGGTTTTGCCACTACCGGCGCCTGCCAGCACCAGACAGGGGCCGCCAATAAATTTAACCGCTGCGTCTTGCTGTGGATTTAACTTCATCTGACCTGCCTTTTGTTCCGGGGTGGCATTGTAAGGCCTGACGGCAGAAATTTCATTCGCGTTCTGCCATTTAGGCCGTAGAATAGAGCAGAGCAATCGAAAACACCGGAGAAGATGATGCTGGATCCGAAAAAAATTGAAGAGATCGCCCGCCAGATCGGCGCTGTGATCCCACCGCAGCTAAAGCAGTTTGCCGATGAGTTGGAAAGCAAGGTTAAGCAGGTACTGCAAGCGAAGCTGGCTGATCTGGACTTTGTTAGTCGGGAAGAATTTGACGTACAGCGTCAGGTACTACTGCGGACCCGGGAGAAAGTTGAGGCGATGGAGCAGCAACTGGCAGCTTTACTGGCTGAGAAAACCCAGGATTTCCGCCAGAACGAGCTGCCAAGCTCAGATCAGCAGTAATGCAACCCTAAAAGCTGCGCCGGTGTTGGCCGGCGCAGTTAATTGTTTATTTTTGTACGGATTTCAGAATTTCTGTTAAACCTGCAACCGCACCACCGATATTCGCCAGCTCGGCCGGCACTATCATCGTATTATTGGCTTTGGCCAGATTACCGAACTCTTTTACATATTGCTCGGCAACCCGCAAGCTAACGGCTTCCTGACCACCAGGCTGGTTAATGGACTCGGCGATTTTGCGCAGACCCTCAGCGGTAGCGATGGCAATCAGCTCAATTTCACGCGCCCGACCTTCGGCCTCGTTAATCTGCCGCTGTTTGTCAGCTTCCGACAGGTTAATCACTTCCTGCTTCTGACCTTCAGAGACGTTAATCATTGCCTGACGTTCACCCTCGGACTTGGCAATGGCGGCCCGCCGTTCCCGCTCGGCACGCATTTGTTGCTCCAGCGCATCTTTAATGCTAATTGGCAGCTCGATATCGGCAATTTCATAACGTAACACTTTAACGCCCCAAGGACCTGCTGCTTCGTCCAATGCCCGTACTACTTCTTCATTGATTTTTGCACGCTCTTCAAAGGTTTTATCCAGATCGGTCTGACCAATCACCGAACGCATAGTCGTTTGTGCCAATTGTGCCGCGGCATAGCGATAATCGTTGATGCCGTAACTGGCCTTCATCGGATCGATAACTTGCAGATACAAAATGCCATCAATACCGACCTGGATGTTGTCCCGGGTAACACAGGTTTGGCGTTTAACGTCGATCACTTCTTCTTTCAAAGTTTGGATATAAGCAACTTTATCGACAAAAGGGATCAGAATGTGAAAACCCGAATCAAGCGTGCGTGAGTATTTACCTAAGCGCTCAATCACATAATTGCTTCGTTGCGGTACAACCCGGGCTGATTTGAAAATGGTGATCACCACCGCCAGCGCAAAGCCAAAGGTTAGAATGGTTTGAATATCTAATTGTTCCATAAGTTAAGACTCCTTTTTCGTTAGTTAACTTTGACAACAGTGAGATGAATACCCTCATTCGCAACAACACGCGCCAGATCGCCGGCTTTTAACTCGTCACTGGATTGCGCATCCCACTGTACACCGTTCAACACTACCCGGCCGCGGCCGTGCTGAAAGTCTGCTAAAACTGTGGCTGTATCACCGATGTCTTCAGTAAAGCGCGATGGATGTTCGCCTTTGTCGGCGGTGAAACCAACAAACCAGCGTTTAAAACGGCCTCGGGCGGTAAATAGCAGGACCAGACTGACAATACCAAAGACGGTGTACTGAGTACTGGCCGCTTCAATCCAGCCGAGCTGCAGTAACACGCCGACGACAATGGCGGCTAACCCCAGAAACACTGCGACAATACTGGTGGCCAGTAATTCGCTAAGAATTAATGCCACACCGATAATAATCCAAATCATGGCTGTACTCATTTAAACCTCCTGTTACTAGCTTTAGGCTCACCGCCGCAGTGTAGCGTTAAAATGACAGCTTGCTAACTGTTAATTTACAACGAATTGTAAAAAGGTGTAACAACCTGCGCCGGACTCGTTCTAGAGCTTAGTCTTCGCCAGAGCCAGGTCAAGCTGTTGTAAAAAGCTCAGCACGGTTTCTACCACCTGATGATAAAACGCGACATCGACTTTATCTGCCGTGTCTCTTGGCGTGTGGTAATCGGCATGATCGGCCACGCCAAAGTAGATAAAGGAGACGCCCTGCTGATGAAAGACGCCATGATCAGAACTGAGCGTCCAGTCCTGACTGTGGCCGGCTTTGTACCAGGGGCGATCGTGGGCGGCGATTAACTTAACAGCGCTCTGTTGTTGCAACTGTTCCAGTAATGGCAGTAACCAGGGATGATGATAACTGCCAACGGCAAACAGCTGCTGTTCGGTATCGCGGCTTAACATATCAATATTGATATTAAACCTTAGCTGCTCGGCACTGAGCAGGCCGGTACGAAATAGTGCTACCGCACCCTGCAAGCCTTTTTCCTCACTGTCCAGTGCGGCAAACAGTACCGGATGGCGCAGCGGATGCTTGGTAAGGTAACGTGCCAGTTCTAACATGGCGGCGACGCCGGAGGCATTATCGTCGGCGCCATAGAAGATGGTATCGCCGTGCATGCCGAGGTGATCATAATGAGCGGTAATAATCAGTGGCTTTAAACCCGGCTCAGTACCCGGCAATAACCCGAGCACATTGGCTGCATCTTCCACTCCAGGAATAACGGCATTTTTGCGTCGAAGCCAGCGATTAAATGAAAAATGTTCCGTTACGCTATAGGGGTGCAGGTAACCCTCGCTGCCGGCGGGGGTTAAACCGATAGCGGCAAATTGTTCGGCAATCCATAATCTGGCAGCGATGCCGCCCGGCGTACCCGGGGCGCGCCCTTGCCGCTCTGCCGCGGCCAGCCAGCTAAGGTCGGCCATCATCCGCTCCGCATCAAGACGTTGCTGTGGTGCTGCCGGCACGGCCTGTTGTTTTAGCGCAGTAATTCTGGCGCTTTCCTGCTGGGTTAGCTGCGTTAACCAGTAAGGTTTCAGACCATAGTAAGCCAAGAGCGCTATGACTACGATAGCCAGGGGCCAACGTAATTTTTTCAGTAATAACATCTGAACGTCCAGTTATCGATAAGTTTCTGCAAGGCAGCAATTCGCGCTGCCAACTACGTTTATGTAGTTATCATACTGATAATGTCCGGCAAAGTAGTGTTTTTTCGACTAGTTCTTACTGCGCTGCGACCACTTTGATTTCGACCTTCCAATGCGGATCGGCCAGTTTAGCTGCTACGGTAGTGCGTGCCAGTGCTGCGCCTTCAACCAACCAGGCATCCCATACCTGGTTCATCGCGGCATAATCGGCCATATCAGCCAGAAAAATCGTGACGTCGACCAGCTTGCGTTTATGACTAAAGCAACGCTCCAGCAGGGCGTCAATCTGAGACAGCACATTTTCGGTTTGGCTTTTAATATCGGTTGCCGTGGTATCCGGCACCATGCCAGCGCAAAAGATCAGGCCATTGGTAATAACGGCTTCTGAATAACGGACTGTAGGATCAATATGTTGGATGCTCATCTTTATTGCTACCTTAGCCGGGAAAAGAGTAATGATAGGCTAACGCGCTTTATTGAAAACTGCCAGTTGCGGGCATAAAAAAGGGCGTACTGTCATGCGAAGCAGTACGCCAAGCCGTGGTTAGGAAATTGAACTCGTTGCTTAGTTTTTAGCGGTTTTTACATTATTAAATAAGTCGTAGGCAGCCATGGCCGGCAGACGTTGCTGGATTTGGCTTTCCAGTTGATCCAACTGCTGCACTTGCTGGCACATGGCTTCACCGCGCTGCTCCAGCACACTGGCTTTGGCCTGCATATTTTGCTCTAACTGTTCGCCAAACTTCTCCATGCGCTGGCCAAAGGCTTCCATCCGCTGCTCGAACGTGCCCTGGCCGCTGACCATGGCTTTGCCAATTTGCAGCATAATATTGCCCATGCTTTCTTCGACCAGGCTTTCTATCGCGGCATCAAATTCCGGACCAAAGGCTTGATCGAGTTTTGACAGGGCGCTGCCACGCACTTCCAGTTGCTCGCCGCGGCGTACAATAATCTCGTCGGTGCTTTTTTGGATTTTCGCAAGCACATCACGCATCTGTGGGTGCTGTGCCAGCGATTTACCGGTCAGTTCGGTGAGTACCTGTTCGACAGCGGTACCTGCCAGTTGTAAGCCTGCTTGCACCAGTTCGACGGTGTTGATTGCCTGCTCGCGCACACCAGCCTGATATTGTTGCAGTAAAGCGCGGCTCTCAGCATCGGTGCTTTGCTCTTTACCGGCTAACCACAGCCGACCTTGTTGGTCGATGGTCCACAGCGGCTGTTGCTGTTGTTGTAATATCACCTGCGTAGGTGAAATAACTAAATCGTGCTCAAGTTGAAACTGGCAGCTTTGCTCAGCTACAGCCGGGTTAGCGAGGACAACGGTGGCGGTTAATACTAAGGCTTTCATTATTTTATCCTTCTTGCTGATTTGACCCTGTTAGTAGAGCAAAGTGAATGCCAACTATTAATGAGCTGATTTTAAACAATAAAATTATTTATTCAGTGACGGGCTTAGGAAGTTTATTGTTGGATTGGCTAAAAAGTAGTGAGTTTGACTAAGTGGTTGTCGCTGTCTTTAGAAAGAACTTATTCAGGCCGCCTGAGTTTTTAATTCCTTTCTGGAATAACCAAGAGAGATCCATTCTTTTACCAGTAGTCATCTGGATGGCTAAAATGTGGGTAATTAATTTAAGCAGGGTTTGTTATGCTGTTATCGTCACTGGTCGCTCAGGCCAGCCCGCTGTCTGAACAGCAGGTAAAACAATTACAGGGGCTGGTAAGCCAGCTTAATCCGATCCAGCAAGCCTGGGTTAGTGGCTATCTGGCGGCCAGTGCCCAATTGGCCGGTCAGAGTGTGGCAGTTGCTCCTTCGGCGGTAGCGGCACCTGCCGCGACTTTAACAGTGCTATATGGTTCACAAACCGGCAATGCCAAGCATGTTGCGCAAGATCTGGGCAAGGCAGCCAGTGGCAAAGGCTTTACGGTTAAGGTGCAGGACCTGGCCGAATATAAAGCGGCTAATCTGAAAAATGAGCGCTTTTTAGTGATTGTTACCTCGACCTATGGTGAGGGAGAGCCGCCGGAAAATGCCATCAGCTTTTATAACTTCCTATTTAGTAAAAAAGCGCCACAACTGCCAGAGCTGCGTTATGCGGTATTGGGCTTAGGCGATACCAGCTATGAATTTTTCTGCAAAACCGCACAGGATTTTGATCAGCGCCTCGCCGAATTAGGCGGCAAAGCTATTATTGCCCGGGCCGATCTGGATGTCGACTACGGCACTGCCGCCGCTAACTGGCAGCAGCAGCTCATCACGACCTTAGAGCCGGAATTTGCGCAGGCGCCGGCGGCAACGGCTGATGTTATTAGCTGGCCGGGTGTCAGCCAAACGGCGGCGGCAGAGAGCAGTTACAGTAAACAACAGCCGTTTAGCGCTGAGCTGTATACCAATCAGAAGATCACCGGCCGTGATTCCAGCAAAGATGTGCGGCATATTGAGATTTCGCTGGCGGGCTCCGGGCTGCGTTATCAGCCGGGTGATGCCCTGGGTGTCTATTTCAGTAACGACCCACAGCTGGTAAAAGAATTGTTACTGCTTACCGGCATTGCCGCTAATACCCCGGTATTACTGGGGACAGAGCGACTGACCATAAGTGATGCCTTGACTGAACAGCTGGAGCTAACGCAGTCCTATCCCGCCTTCGTCGATAAATATGCTAAAGCCAGCGGCAGCGAAGTGTTACAAGCTTTAGTGGCCGATAAAACCGCGCTACGCAGTTACCTGAGCGAGCGGCAGATTATTGATATCGTGCGTGAGCATCCGGCGCTGATTAGCGCGCAGCAACTGGTCGATGCGCTACGTAAGCAGCAGCCTCGTTTATATTCTATTGCGTCCTCGCAGGCCGAAGTGGAAGACGAGGTGCATTTAACGGTGGGTGTAGTACGTTATGAGGCCTATGGCAAACCGCATCTGGGTGGCGCTTCCGGCTTTTTAGCCGAGCGGTTAGCAGAGGGTGGCAGTATTAAGGTGTTTGTTGAAACCAATAACAACTTCCGCTTGCCAGAAAATGATGACACCCCGGTGATAATGATTGGCCCGGGCACCGGCATTGCGCCGTTCCGCGCCTTTTTACAGGAGCGGGATGTCCGTGCCGCCAGCGGTAAAAACTGGCTATTCTTTGGCAACCCACACTTTACCCAGGACTTCCTGTATCAGGTGGAGCTACAGAATTACTTAAAGCAAGGCTTGCTAACCCGGCTCGACGTTGCCTTTAGCCGCGATACGGCGGAAAAAGTCTATGTGCAGCATAAGCTGCTGAAACATGGCGCTGAGGTCTGGCAATGGTTAGAGCAGGGCGCGCACCTGTATATCTGTGGTGACGGCGCCCGGATGGCGAAAGACGTGCATCAGGCGTTGCTAACCATCGTGCAGCAGCAAGGCGGTAAAGATGAAAAGGCCGCGCAACAGTATTTAGATCAGTTACGGATAGCCAAGCGCTATCAGAAGGATGTGTATTAATGAGTCAGTATCCTGTTAATCCTGAATTTGTCGCGCCGGGCAAGTTGTCGGACAACGAGCGCTTAAAAGCCGAAAGCGACCATTTACGTGGCACTATCACCAGCGACTTGCAAAATGAGATTACCGGTGGCTTTACCGGCGATAACTTTATGTTGATCCGTTTTCACGGCATGTATCAGCAGGATGACCGTGATATCCGCGCCGAGCGCGCGGCGCAAAAGCTGGAGCCGCTGCACAATGTGATGTTGCGGGCGCGGATGCCCGGCGGCATTATTACACCGACGCAATGGCTGGCCATCGATAAGTTCGCGGCCGAGCACACCTTATATGGCAGTATCCGCCTGACCACCCGCCAGACTTTCCAGTTCCATGGCGTGTTAAAGCCGAATATTAAACCGATGCACCAGTTCTTAAATAGTATTGGCATCGATTCGATTGCCACCGCCGGTGATGTTAACCGTAACGTGCTGTGTACCTCTAATCCGGTCGAGAGCGAGTTACATCAACAGGCGTATCAGTGGGCGATTAAGATCAGCGAACATTTGCTGCCGAAAACCCGCGCCTATGCCGAGATCTGGCTGGATGAGGAAAAAGTTGAAACCACCGAGACCGAACCGGTGCTGGGTGATACCTACCTGCCACGTAAGTTTAAGACCACAGTGGTGATCCCGCCGCATAATGATGTTGATGTGCATGCCAACGATCTGAACTTTGTTGCTATTGCCGAGCACGGCAAACTGATCGGCTTTAATGTGCTGGTTGGTGGCGGCCTGGCAATGACCTTTGGCGATACCTCGACTTATCCGCGCCGGGCGGAAGAGCTGGGCTTTATCAGCCTGGAGCATGTACTGAAAGTGGCCGAGCATGTGGTCACAGTACAGCGCGATTATGGTGATCGGGTGAATCGTAAAAACGCCAAGACCAAATACACCATCGATCGCATCGGCGTCGACAATTTCCGTAGCGAAGTGGAAAAGCGCGTTGGTGTTGCCTTTGAACCGGTACGCCCTTATGCCTTTACCAGCCGTGGTGATCGCTTTGGCTGGGTTGAGGGCATTGATGGCAAGCATCACCTGACGCTGTTTATCGAAAATGGCCGGGTGCTGGACTTCCCTGGCAAACCATTAAAAACCGGTTTAGCGGAAATCGCGAAGATCCATCAGGGCGATTTGCGGATGACTGCAAACCAGAACCTGATTATTGCCGGCGTGCCGCTCGAGCAAAAAGCGCAAATCGAACAACTGGCACGTCAATACGGTTTGCTGGATGACAGCCACAGTGAGCAGCGTAAAAACTCGATGGCCTGTGTATCGTTCCCGACCTGCCCGCTGGCAATGGCGGAAGCGGAGCGTTATCTGCCTGAACTGGTGACGAAAGTTGAGGGCTTGCTTAGCAAAAACGGCGTTGCTGATGATCATATCGTGCTGCGGGTTACCGGCTGTCCGAATGGCTGTGGCCGCGCCATGCTGGCCGAGGTCGGCTTAGTTGGCCGGGCGCCGGGTAAATACAATGTCTATCTGGGGGGTAACAAAGTCGGTACCCGGATCCCGAAACTGTTTTTAGATAATGTCGCGGAAGCAGAGATTTTAGCTCAGCTTGACCAGCTTATCGGGCGTTGGGCCACCGAACGGCAGGCCGGCGAAGACTTTGGTGACTTTGTGATCCGCAGCGGTGTGGTTGCAGAGGTCAAAGTGTCTAAAACCGATTTTCACGCCTGAGCCGGAGTAAGCAGCATGGGGCAAGTACGGAATGATTACCGGCAGATCCTGCAGCAGAGCACCAAAGTGCAGCAAGTCTGGCTGGCGGAAATTAACTCGCTGTTGGCACCTCTGTCGGCAGCTGAGCGGGTGGCCTGGGCGCTGCGTCATTTACCAGAGCAACCGATGCTCAGCTCCAGTTTTGGTATTCAGGCCGCGGTGATGTTGCATCTGGTCAGTGTGCAAAAACCGGATATTCCGGTGGTGCTGACCGACACCGGCTATTTATTTCCGGAAACCTATCAGTTTATTGATCAGCTGACTGAGCGACTGGGGTTGAACTTGCAGGTTTATCGCGCTGCTCTCAGTCCACAGTGGCAGGAAGCCCGCTATGGCCAGCTCTGGTTAAGCGCTGAGGGTATCAAGCAATATAATCAGCTTAATAAAGTCGAGCCCATGCAGCGAGCGCTACGCGAGCTCAATGTGGGCACCTGGTTTACCGGCTTGCGCCGCAGCCAGAGCAGCACCCGCGCCGATAAAGCCATAGTGGAAATCAGCCGGGGGGTGGTTAAGGTGCAGCCTATTATCGACTGGAGCAATAAGGACGTCTTTTACTACTTAAAACAGCATAACCTGCCTTACCATCCGCTGTGGGAGCAGGGCTATCTGTCGGTTGGCGATACCCATTCTACTGCAAAGTTTGAACAGGGCATGAGTGAAGAAGATACCCGCTTTAATGGCTTTGGCCGCGAATGTGGCTTGCATATCGACGGTGATGGTATTTAGTTCGCTGGTATAGCATCAGCCTTTAATACAGTAGCACTGCCGGCACCATCCCATTTTACATTCTGACATGGGTGTAATTGCCCGAACTCTTAGAAATATCTCTCTAAGAGCTCCTGGAGCCTAGGTAAGCGTTTAGCATGCATTACAGATTGTAGCTTCTGATTTGGAATTGATTGGTAGCGTATGCGCTTGGTATTAGCACATTATTGTCATTTTCAACCAATGCTTTTCGCACATGCTCATTAGAAATCATTCTCTTAATTTCTGCTGTAGCGTTGTATTCACGCAGTATTGCATCAACCGCAGCTAACGAAACGGGCGGAATGCTAGACTCAATGAACTTTGACGTTCCTGGGATGAGTTTCACACTTTCGGCAATTTCATTGACACGGGTTTTGTGGAAATCTTTGTACATACTACAATCAACGCGACTGTAATTTAACACATCTTGCACCAGCGCGTGCTTAACTGCTGTTAACCTATCAATTGCTTCTTTGTTTTCATACAGCACCGAGTTAGGGTCGTTCTGCGCAGTTTTTATAAAATCACTCAGTGCGCAGCACACTGTAGAAAGATATTTCTGTAGCATCATATAGTCTGCAGCTGCAGTGATGTAGATGTTGAACGAATAGCGCTGATTTAAGCTCATCTGCTTGCCCAGCTCATCCACGCTCAACCCTTCGTTAAAGCCCATCTTCTTGACAAGCTTATAAAACTGAGATTTAACAAATGCATCTGCTCTTGTCGATTCTGAAATGAAGTTACTTTCAGATCCAACATCGTTTATGTAAATATTTCTATAGGTTGAAGCCTTTACACTCGCGTCTCGCTCTTCAAGGATTAATTGTTCGGCCATCTCTGACAAAGTTTGCACTTTACCATCGCTGTGTTGGTATTTATTAAGTGCAACATTTAGCTCGTTACGCAGCCTGTCAACTTCATTTAAAAGGTGAGCTTCATTATGAATTGCCGCATTGGCACGATTGAGGTCCTGCTCTGTAATTTGAACATAGCCACGGTTATTCAACCCGCTGGCATTGGTGCCCAGAATTTTGTCGGCCATTAGTAAGTAAACTGACATAGTAAACACCTCGATTCTATTGCTGGTGGTATAGCCCAAATGGGTTAGTCTTTAAGTAAGGTATCTGTTAAGCTAGCATCAGAATTTTAACTCGTCTAATGCGTTCTCATGGGTATCCGCCTTATCTTTTAAGCCGTAGCTGCTAGGTTCACTGCTTTTTTAGAAAGTTGCATGCGTAAAAACCAATATCGCTGCTTTCAGGTTGTTGTTCAAGCTGAATTGATACCCTAATATGACGTCAGCTTTCGGATTTAAAGGTTATGTTAATGAAAAAACAATTACTTGCAGCAACAATTACAATGTTAATCACGTCAGCCGCGTCAGCAAATAGCTGGCTGCCTGGCCATGATCATACTCAATGTGATGGCGCCGTTCACTCCCCTTTATCTGACTTGCTGTTTGCAGAGCAGGCCAAGCAGGTAGCATTAAACAAGCAAAATGCTGCGGCATTTAGCCAGGTACGTAGCAATGGTTCATCAGGTGGCGCTGTTTTTAGCAGTGGAGTTAATGTTACCAATGTCGCGGTGGTCATCCACAAAAGCTATTTAGAAACATCTGCTGGTAAATTCACTAAAGACCCACAAGGTAAATACTACGAAAATGGTGCGCAATTTGCGGTTGATCGAATTCAGAAAAAATTCGATGCGCTGAACGGTATTTTTGAAAAACAAAAGGTCAACACGCGACTGGTTCCGGCTTATTTCGCTGTCTCTGATAACGCCATCTACAATACCCGAGATCATGGAGCCAAAGAGCTTATTAACGTTACTCAGTGCATTCAATTATCAGATTTGGCTTTAGATTTCACCAATTTCAAAAGCACTTGCGAAGATGAAAATTTACTTAACATAAGAAACACCCTGCACAACAAGGTAGACGTCGTTTTTTATATCCGTGAATTTTTATCAAGCGAAAGCGATAACCTTGACGTCGAGCCTTACAAGAGCCTAGACAATGTTAATGGCCATGGAGTGTTGCGCTTATCTTTCTCAGAATATGACAGCTACTTCACAACTGTGAAATACCTGAAATTTGATGGTGACAACGGTGAGAATATAGTATTTGATAGAATTGGCTTAGGTTCAGTTCAGACATTCATCCATGAAGTTGGCCATGTTTTTGGCACAATGCATGAAGTGAGTGACGCAGAGCCCGTTACATCAGAATCAAATCGGGCTTACGCTTGCGGCAATAGAAAAAGCGTCACTAAAGATGTCAACGATTTAAACTCTATGCGAAAAACCGTTGATTGGAGTTTCGGCAGCAATTATACAGATCCAGGACATCTGTTCTTTTCTGATCCAGAGATTTTTGTAGATGGTGATCCTTGCGGTGTATTTGGTGTTGCTAACAATATTGCGTATGTAAGAGATAACGCTGCAGTTATCCCATTTACTACCGCCAAGTCAGCACCAAGCGCCAGCGTCAGCTTTGTCATTAACGAGCTGGTATTAAATCGTAGTGAAGAAAAAGGCCAGGTTGTGTTGCGCCGCACTGGTGATTTATCTGCACCAAGCCATGTAAACTTGCTGGCGAAAGATGATACAGCCTGGGAGCTGCGGGATTTTAAATTTGGTTTAAAAGAAGTGGCTTTTGCTGCAGGTGAAAGTGAAAAAACCATTGAGTTCGACATTTTACCGCGCGCAGAACGTCACCCAGATACGCGCTTTGATATTATCGTGCGCCAAGCCATTGGTGCGTCGTTCACCGATACACCTGTGAGCGTAACCATTGCCAGCGACAATAAAGCGTTAAATGGTGAAGTGGGTTTTGAACGCTCTACCCTATCGACCTTTGAGGGCGACATTGTAGAGGTAGTATTTAAACGCACCAATGGCACTGATGGCGATGCAACTTTCACTGTTACGGCTGAATCCGGCACCGCTGTTGAAGGGGTTGATTTTAAGCCTGTCAGTGCAACTGTGACCATTAAAGATGGCCAGAACATGGGCACTGCAATGCTGGAGACCATTAAGCGCGATACCGCCCAGGGGGCGCGTTCTTTAAAGCTGAAAATCAGCCAGATTAATGGTGCAGCACTTGGTCAGGCCGAAGCGACAGTGACCATTGCTGATGTGACAGATGTGGTATTCGCACAAACACAAATCAATGCTACCGAGGGTAACACCGCTACGGTTGAAATCCGCAGAAGCAACGATTTAACCCAAGCGGTAAGCGTAAATGTTAGCTCGGTAAATGGTACGGCAACAGCGGGGGTTGATTATCAGACAGTAAACCAAACGGTTAACTTTGCTGCTAATCAGACAACAGCAACGGTTGTAGTGAGCTTAATTAACCGCGAGGGTACTCAGGGTACACGTTCGTTCCAGCTTAACCTGAGCAGTTCTACCGCTGGCGTATCTATCGGCTCTGCGTCCAGTGCAACAATTAACATCAGCGATGTGGCTTTGGTGCCGCCTACGACACCAAGCCAGCCTGATAGCGGTAAATCTGGTGGTTCAACGGGTGTGTTCTTCGCCCTGCCACTTTTATTACTCGCTTTATTACGAAAATACAGAGGTTAACGCATGTTGTAGTAAAGGCCCTGATAAACAGGGCCTTCTGTTAAAAATGCCTGCTAGGCTGAATTCGTATTCAGGAGTCTGCCAGTCTACCTATCTGCCATAGCGATTATATTTTGCTGATCATTGGCAAAACGTGTTACTACTCAAATAAGTACATAAATTGACCGCTAAGGCTATCGTTTCTGCAGAAGATCAGCCATAGTAAGCCTTATCTACAGTCATACACGTAATCGCTATGAAATGGTTGTTGGGGGCTTTGCTGCTAAGCGCGAGTCTGGTACTGAGGGCGGAAAGCCTGATCATGTACACTGAGCATTTTCCTCCTTATAGTTTTGAGCAGAATCAGCAAATTACTGGCCTTAACACTGAGCTGGTGCGGCGTAGTTGTCAGATTGCCAAGATCCAGTGTGAGTTCCGCTTATTGCCCTGGCTACGTGCTTACGAAGCGGCGCAAAATGATCCCAAAGCCGGTTTGTACTCCACCTCACGCAATCCATTGCGGGAAGACGCTTTTCAATGGGTTGGGCCGCTGGCCCATGCCAGTGCCAATATGTACTGGTTAAAATCCCGCCCTGATGCACCGCCCCGTACCTTGGAGCAGGCAAAGCAGTATATCGTTGCTGTTGCCCGTGGCGATGTTTATGAGCTGTACCTGCAAAGTC
>NZ_ALAB01000002.1 GCF_000280055.1 Alishewanella aestuarii B11
CGCCGTGTAAAGCGCTCTGCGAGCTCGTATTCGCATAAGGCCGCCAGATAGTCACTGTGCGACCAGCCTTTTTCTACCGCGGTTTGCCAGAGTTTTTCATAGTGTCTGACGAACGCCGGCAGCCGTAATTCTTTGAGCAGTAATGCAACGGAGGAGGTCAAAATGGCACCTCCACATCGTGTTTCGCCTGGGCCTTTAATGAAGACAGCAGCGCATCATAACTTTGCAGGCTGTGCTGCTGACTCTTCAGCTCTGGCGCACGTTGCGGTGTAAAGAAGCGCGCCTGGATAGTCTGGGTACACTCAAATTGCCCCACTCTGGCCTGTTGCAGCAGAGTTTCACCCAGTGCGTGTTCGCTATCATATTCACAGGCCAACCGTAGCACCGTGACGATCCATTTACAGGCCTCCTGTGCTGGTAAGGCATCATCCACTAACTGCCACAGCTCACGGTAATTGTCGTCAGGTAAGATGTTATCCCGCAGCTGCGAGAAACGAAACGCCTGCGGTTTAGCCGCCAGTGAGCCGATAATATGCCGGTAGTTAATACACCTCGCGCGGCTTTGGCCGGGTGCCGGGTAAATTCTTGGCAAGGTCAATGCCACCTGCTGGCCCACATAGAGCACCAGTTTGTCATGATACAGTCGTACCTGCAGGCGCTCACCAATCAGCCGGGATGGCACGCTGTACACCACACGACGCACTTCGATGGTGGCACTACGGGTGACTTTAATGCTCAGTAAGGTGTAATCAACAGCACCATACTCCGGTAAGGCCTGCAGGGCTTGCTGCTCTTCTAAAAAGCGGCTGCGTGAGCGCTGGTTCAGCTTGCCGACGATTTGGTCAATAAAGGCCTGATAGGCTTCGATACTGTCAAAGTCACTGTGGCCACGAAGCAGCAGGTGCTGCGCCAGGCGGCGCTTAAATGAGCCATTAGCGCATTCCACCACGCCATTCTCATGCGATTGCCCTAAATTATTCCTTGTCGGCGTCATGTTGTAATGCTCGCACAAGTCCTGATAGGCATCTGTCCAAACGTTTTGTGTGTTGTTTCTGGCGGCACTGAGGCTATCGGTGCGGTGCTCTACCGGACAGCCACCGGCCTGCGTCAGCGCACGCTGTAAGCCGGTAGACAAGGCAGAATAACTCTCACCCCCCTGAACCACCGTCACTGAACGCCAGCCGCTATAAGCGAGGCGGAACTGATACAGTAAATGGGCAAAGGGCTGCTGCTTAATGGTGACCGGGCTATCAGGATGAGTGAAATCGGAGAAGCCCTGTAAACCGGCTTGGGCTTGCTGGCGGAAGATGACGTCTTTCTCCGGGCCATGTAGCGCTTTCCACTGCTTAACCCGCCGCTGCAGGGTGCGCAGAACTCGCTGGTCATATTGGTCTGGGTAGTGCGCCTGCAAATGCTCCAGCAAAGTAATGGGCGTGAGCTCGGGCTTGGCGTTTAACAGCACAACCAATTCGGTTTCCCATACAGCTTCCAGTGGATCTTCGCGGGTGCGCCAATCTCTATCAGCTTTAGCGCGGGGTAAGGTGTTGGACTGCTCAATACGTCGGGCAGTTCGGGTGGAAATGGCAGACTTCGCGGCAGCGATTTCTTGAGTCATGCCTTGTTGGCGATGCTGCATATACAGCTCCTCTTGTCGTTGGGTGATATGTTGTCCAGGCACCTTGAACTCCGAACAGAAAACAAGGTACCTATTGTGACACCCAACCGGCCAAGATAATTGTCGTCAACCGGTCATCCTAATTGTCGCCGAACAAAAGTCTGGGTTTTGCAGTCGATGTCAATTTATTGCGGTTTAATAGTAAATCCGATGCGGTACTGCCGTTTTTGCATGGTAAGGTTGACTTGCTGATTGCCTCGGAACTGATTCTGCCGGTATGGTTGGGCCAGCATCAGCAGCAACTCAGTGCAGTGGAAGCGGTAATCGATTTATCGGCCGTTGGGCATAATTATCTGGCATTACACCCACAACTGCCGTTGGAGCAAGTGCAGCGGTTACAGCAAGCGCTGGATCAGCTAAAAGCCAGTAGTGAATATCAGCAACTGATGCAGCACTTTTTACAACCCAAGCCATCCCTGATCCCCGCTCATCCGTAAAACGCCGCATGGCATTGGTGTCACGGTTTTGTCATGTGCTGGCGCTAAGTTAAGATTTTCTGCACTGTCTGGACATTGAAATTGTCAGCGCTAGCCCAAACCTTTGTGCTGGCTGACTAAGGCGAACTTTGCGACGCGCCGGTGGTCTGTTTTGACGCTACGACGTATCAATCAAAGCTGAGCGTTATCAATTAAAGCGATTAGCATGATTTGTTTTATTCGTTTTAAATGCTAATCATGCATGGCTACACTAGCCAGCGTTGAAACATTAACTGTTTTATTAACTGTAAGGAGCAACACATGTCTTCATTAATCAATACCAAAATCAAGCCGTTTAAAGCGACTGCTTACCATCAGGGTAAATTTGTACCAGTAACTGACCAGGATTTATTAGGTAAGTGGACTGTTGTTTGCTTCTACCCGGCTGACTTCACTTTCGTTTGTCCAACAGAATTAGGCGACCTGGCTGACTTCTATGCTAAGTTCCAGGAAATCGGTGTTGAAGTGTACTCAGTATCAACTGACACCCACTTCACGCACAAAGCCTGGCACGATGCGTCAGAAACGATCAAGAAAATCAACTACCCAATGCTGGCTGACCCAACTGGCGCTATCACCCGCAACTTCGGTGTGATGATCGAGGAAGAAGGTCTGGCACTGCGTGGTACCTTCGTCATCAACCCAGAGGGTGTGATCAAGGTATGTGAAATCCATGACCTGGGTATTGGCCGTTCAGCTGCTGAGCTGTTCCGTAAAGTACAAGCTGCTCAGTACGTTGCTAATCACGATGGTGAAGTGTGCCCAGCTAAGTGGACTCCAGGTGAGAAGACGTTAGCGCCTTCTCTGGATCTGGTTGGTAAGATCTAAGTTTGATGCAACTTGCAGGCAACTGCAGTGTTGTAAGCTGATTACAGCCCCTCGGTGAAGCTGTAATCCAGCTTCACACTGCCAAAGGAAACTTTGGTGTCTGGCCGGTGGAAACACTGGCCCGATCCTCCCTTGCCTTGCTGCGCCGCGACTTTCAGTTTTTAAGGACTTATTCTCTATGTTAGATACTAACCTGAAGCAACAATTACAAACCTATCTGCAAAACCTGAAAACCGAGGTTGAGCTGGTGGTATCTTTAGATGATAGCGCCAAAGCAGCCGAGGTAAGTGAACTGGCAACTGAGATTGCCGAATTATCGAATTTAGTCACCTATCGTCGTGACGATAGTCTGGCACAGCGCAAACCTGCGATGCTGGTGCGCTCTGTGGCCAAAAACACGCAAATTACCTTTGCCGGTGTTCCGCTTGGCCATGAATTTACTTCGTTAGTACTGGCCTTATTGCATTCTGGTGGTCACCCGATCAAGGTCGAAGCCGATCTGATCGAGCAAATTAAAAATATCAGCGGCAGCTTCCGTTTTGAGACCTATGTGTCATTAAGCTGCCAGACCTGTCCGGAAGTGGTGCAGGCGCTGAATATTATGTCGGCGATTAACCCGAACATCACTAACGTGATGATTGACGGCGCCATGTTCCAGGATGAAGTTGCAGCCAAAAATATTATGGCAGTGCCCTCGGTATACCTGAATGGTGAGCTGTTCTCACAGGGTGCCATCACGCTGGAGAAAATTATCCAGAAAATTGACATTAACGCCGAAAAACGTCAGGCCGAAGCACTGAAAAACAAAGCGGAATTTGATGTGTTAGTGGTTGGTGGTGGCCCTGCTGGCGCAGCAGCGTCAATTTATGCTGCCCGTAAAGGCTTAAATACCGGGATCGTGGCCGAGCGCTTTGGTGGCCAGGTCGCAGATACCGTCGGCATCGAGAACTTTATTTCGGTGAAGTACACCGAGGGTCCAAAGCTGGTAGCCGGTTTAGAAGCCCATGTGCGTGAATACGACGTGGATATCATGAATAACCAGCGTGCGGTGAAACTGCGCAAAACCGATAAGGTTGAACTGGAGCTGGCCAATGGTGCGGTACTGAAAAGTAAAACCCTGATTTTAAGCCCGGGCGCCCGCTGGCGCGAAATGAATGTGCCGGGTGAACAGGAATACCGTGGTAAAGGTGTGGCTTACTGTCCGCACTGTGATGGCCCGCTGTTTAAGGGCAAGAAAGTCGCCGTGATCGGTGGTGGTAACTCCGGTATTGAAGCGGCCATTGACCTGGCAGGTATCGTTGAGCACGTGACAGTACTGGAGTTCGCCGCCGAGCTGCGGGCCGATGCGGTTCTGGTGAAAAAAGCTAACTCCATGGGCAATATCACCATTATCACCGAAGCCCAGACCACTGAAGTGACAGGTGACGGCACCCGGGTGAACGGTATTAACTATACCGATCGTAAAACCGGAGAAGCGAAACGGATTGAACTGGCAGGTATTTTTGTGCAGATCGGTCTGGTACCTAATACTGAGTGGTTACGTGGTGCAGTGGAATTATCGCCGCGTGGCGAGATTATCGTGGATGAGCGTGGTCAAACCTCGATCCCTGGCGTCTTTGCCGCCGGTGATGCCACCACAGCGCCCTATAAGCAAATTATCATTGCCATGGGTGCCGGTGCTAATGCGTCTTTGGGCGCGTTCGATTACCTGATCCGTCACTAAGCAACCGTTTTACATAGCCTGGGATACTCTCTCATCCCTGTTTGGCGGCACCTTTGGTTGCCGCCTTTTTTATGATGCCTATCGTGTAATGTAACCAATATTGGTGCTAATACATTCAAAAAGTAGAACTGATTTGAACCAGGTAATATCGCTGGAGTTAACTAATTTTGCACTCTAGAGAGTGCTATTCAGCATCGGTAGTTCACAGTGCATTGTTTGCCATCATTGCTACAAGAAAACGAGTCAGGTAAGCAAATGTTGCCTCCTTTATCATCAATAATCTTAATTCCAATTTTAGCCAAATAGTCAGCTAAAGCATGCAAATCAATTGCATTTTTATCAACAACGTAATTGCGAGCTTCTACAGGGTTATGTGGAATTCGCTTGCCATTTGCATCTGTCGCGACTGGTACGTTCGCTAATGTAACATTTAGCAGCAGTCCATCGGTCAGATCATTGGTAAAATTGAAGTTAAATTTGAGCTGGCTACCATCCGAAAACACAACTGTAGAGCTTGTTCCAGTGCTTAAAGAGGTAGTGACAGAAAATATAGAATTGACGCCTAGCTGCAAGTTGGCTGCCAGTGTTTCCGCAATCGCTCTCGTATCAAAAATTGCGCGCTGTAACCCAGCATGTTGGTTGTTCAAAAAATGACTAAAGCTGCTAGAGAAAGCATCAGGATACTGCAATGCTTCTGCAGCACTACGATAAGGGAATGTATCTGGGAGCAAAATTTTACTGCCGGTTAGAACAGTTTTTAAATCTTCAATGGTCCTACGGTAAGCTAAAAGCTGTTGCTGAGTTTGTTCCTCATTGGCTAGCGTTACGCGATTCAGGTTCAACTGTATTTCATCGTCGGTGTTTCGAGGTCCAGCAGAGTGACGAATTACCTCCGCTTGATATAAATGATATTCTGCATTACTGATATTAAGTACTTTTATTTGGTGATTTCCAGTAGGCATTCTCATTGCCACTTGTTCTGCAGCAGCCTTCATATAAGCTGAAGAGCAGTCATTACATGCAACCAAAGATGTCTGCGCAGCTACTGATGAGATAGATAAACTAAGAAAAAATACTGGGTATAAGAACTTCCATATTCTGTAGGCTATGGATGGACGTAAATTGGTATTGTTCATTACGGACCTTTACTGGTTCAGACGGTTTAAAAGTGTCATTATTAATGACCAATACTAGTTCATTAATAAGATTTGCTCAATATTTATGCTTTTTGTAGTTATTGTGTTTATTTTTATGCAGCTTTGTCTCATCCCGTTCGGGGGTACCTTTGGTTACCGCCTTTTTTATGTCTGTTTAATTTTTAAGAAAATTGAGTATAAGTGTATTTGTTTTTGATAGCCTTTGGTTATAACTGAGCGCAAATTGCTATTTCCGCTTTGCCACGCTGCTGGGTAAGCTGTCAGCCTGATGATAAAGGCTGCAACCCGAGGCGACTGTGCAGTATCTGCCACTTTTTGTAAAACTAACTGATAAGCCGGTGCTGATTGTCGGCGGCGGCAGTGTAGCGCTGCGTAAAGCCGGTACCTTATTGAGCGCCGGCGCCCGCTTAACCGTGGTAGCGCCGGATTTTGCGCCGGAATTTCTTCAGTGGCAAAAGCAGGGCAAAGCCGAGTTGTTACCCGGTTGTTTTACACCTCAGCTGCTGGATGGCAAGTTGCTGGTGATTGCCGCCACCGATAATGACGAGGTGAATGCTGCGGTTTACCAGGCAGCGACAGAGCGCAATATGCTGGTTAACACCGTTGATGATCAGCCAAAGTGTGGCTTTATTTTTCCATCGATTATTGATCGCAGCCCGATCTTAATTGCCATTTCCAGCTTTGGTACCGCCCCGGTATTAGCCCGTCGGTTAAGGGAAAAGTTAGAAACGCTGTTACCGCAACATCTGGGGCCACTGGCGGAATTGGTTGGTCGTTTTCGTGACCAGGTCAAAGCGAAATTTCAGGGTTTTGCGGCGCGGCGTCAGTTCTGGGAGCGGGTATTTGACTCAGATGTGGTAAGACAACTGGAGGCGAACCGGCCACAGCAAGCGGAGCAACAGTTAGCAGAGATGCTGCAGAGTGAACAACCACGGCAGGGCGAAGTATGGATTGTCGGTGCCGGCCCGGGCGATCCGGAGTTATTAACGTTAAAAGCCTTACAACTGATGCAGCAAGCCGATGTAGTGGTTTACGATTATCTGGTGTCGCCACAGATTATGGAGCTGGTACGCCGTGATGCGGAGCGGATTTGTGTTGGCAAAAAAGCCGGTGCGCACTCGGTGCCACAGCAGGATACCAATGCGCTGCTGGTACAACTGGCGAAACAAGGTAAAAAAGTCTGTCGCCTAAAAGGCGGCGACCCTTTTATTTTTGGCCGCGGTGGCGAGGAAATTGAAGCCCTGTTGCCAGAGCAGATCCCGTTTCAGGTGGTGCCGGGTATTACTGCCGCAGCCGGTTGCGCCGCCTATGCCGGTATTCCGTTAACCCATCGGGATTATGCGCATAGTGTGCAGTTTGTGACCGGCCATTGTCGTAAAGCCGGCGATGAGCCAGACTGGTACAGTATGAGCCGGCCGCATCAGACGCTGGCTATCTATATGGGTATTCTAAAAGCAGCCGACATCCAACAGCAGTTGCTGACTTACGGCCGGGATCCGGCAACGCCGCTGGCGATTATTGAAAATGGTACCCGTCGTGAACAACGGGTGATCACCGGCACCTTGTCTGAATTAGCCCAATTGGTCGAGCAGCAACAGGTGGTTTCACCAGCGTTATTGGTGATCGGTGAAGTGGTAGCGCTACAATCGCAGTTGCACTGGTTCGGGCAGCGTCCCGGCGCTGCGGTGTTTCAGCAGCCGCTAACCCGGCTTGCCTAACGCCTTGCCGTAACAAACAGGAGAGTAGTGAGCGGTATGACAGAACTTAGCAAAGCGACGCATATTCAGTGGCAGCAATACCAGATTGATGCGGCCGCGCGCGCCCGGTTAAAGGGGCATCAGAGTGCCGTGCTCTGGTTTACCGGCCTGAGCGGCTCGGGTAAATCGACCGTGGCCAATGCGTTGGAGCAGGCATTGCTGGCGCGCGGTGTGCACACCTATTTGCTGGATGGCGATAATGTGCGGCATGGCCTGTGCGCTGATCTGGGGTTTAGCGCAGCGGATCGGCGTGAGAATTTACGCCGGGTCGGTGCTGTTGCCGGCCTGA
Organism: Alishewanella aestuarii B11; assembly: GCF_000280055.1. Taxonomy (GTDB): domain Bacteria; phylum Pseudomonadota; class Gammaproteobacteria; order Enterobacterales; family Alteromonadaceae; genus Alishewanella; species Alishewanella aestuarii. Next base: position 7,906 of record NZ_ALAB01000002.1, read on the forward strand.
TGGTCGATGCCGGCCTGCTGGTACTGAGTGCCTTTATTTCGCCACTGCGCGAGCAACGCGAGTTGGTAAAAAGTATGCTGCCGCCGGGAAAGTTTCTGGAAATTTATATCGCCACACCGCTAGAAGTGTGTGAGCAGCGCGATGTAAAAGGTTTATATAAAAAGGCGCGCGCCGGGGAAATCGCAAACTTTACCGGCATTTCCGATCCCTATGAGGCGCCATTGGCCGCTGATTTGGTGCTGAATACAGCGCAAAGCTCGCTGGAGCAAAGTGTAGATAAATTGCTGGCGTTATTAGCCAATAAAGGGGTGATTGCCTAGTTGTTGCTTGCCGTTTGGCACAGCATTCTGATAGGTGCAGCGGCCTTGGCAGGGTAGTCTTTTCTCCACCGGCTTCAAGGATCACATCCCTGTGCCCTTTCAGCCTGCGCAGCCTCCCTGCTGCTGTTACGAAAAGACTACCCTACCAAGCCCTGAAGCAGCGTTGTTGAGTCGTCAGTTTCTTTCAATAGCGCTATTCTTAACAGCATGTGTTTGACTGCAATGCTATGATTTTCTGGAATATATAATGAACATATTAAACGCTATTATTGAGATTGCTGAACAGGCCGGTCAGGCGATCTTAGAAATTTATCAGCGGGATCCGCGAGAGTTTAATATTACTGATAAAGCCGATGCCACACCGCTGACGGCAGCCGATCTGGCCGCGCACCAGCTGATTGTTAATGCCCTGACGGAGTTGACGCCGGACCTTCCCATTTTATCGGAAGAAGCCGCCGATATTAGCTGGGCAGTGCGGCAACACTGGCAACGTTACTGGCTGGTCGACCCGCTGGATGGCACGAAAGAATTTATTAAACGCAACGGCGAATTTACCGTCAATATTGCGCTGATCGAACTGGGTGAGCCGGTGCTGGGTGTGGTGCATGCGCCAGTGCTGGCAAAAACCTATTATGCCGCCAAAGCTCAGGGCGCCTGGTTAAAAACCGCCGCCGGTAGCCAGGTGATCCAGGTTAGCCAAACTGCAGAGGTGGTTAGAGTGGTTGGCAGTCGCAGCCACCCCAGCCCGGATCTCGCCGGTTATTTAGCCAGGCTGCCGCAGTATCAACTGGTTGAAGTGGGTAGCTCGCTAAAATTTTGTTTAGTCGCTGAGGGGGTGGCCGATGTTTATCCGCGCTTTGGCCCGACTATGCAGTGGGATACCGCCGCCGGACATATCATTGCGCTGGAAGCGGGGGCCAGCGTGCAATTTGATGGCATTAGCGGCCCGGTTTATCAGCGTGAACAGCTACTTAATCCGAATTTTATGGTCTCGGCGCTAAGACAAAGCTAAACTGTCTTCATCAACTAAGGTGAATTATGCGTTTAGATAAGTTTATTTGTGATTGCACCGGTCTGACCCGTTCGCAGGCCGGCAAAAGTATCCGTCAGGGTTTAGTCAGTATTAATGGCGAGCCGGTTAAGCAAGCTGCCCGTCAGGTCAGTGTAACGGATCAGGTGGAGCTCGACGGTGAGCCACTACAGCTGATCGGCCCACGCTATATTATGCTGCATAAGCCTGCCGGCTACGTCTGTGCCAATGATGACCCCGAACACCCTATTGTTTTTACGCTACTGGATGAACCGCTGGTTGAACGTTTACATACCGTTGGCCGGCTGGATTTGGATACTACAGGTTTGCTGCTATTGACTGACGATGGTCAGTGGTCACATCGCTTAAGCTCACCAAAACACCATGTCGCGAAAACCTACCGGGTTTGGACTGCAGATCCGATCCCAGCTGAAGCCGTTGCCCAATTTGCTGCTGGCGTGATGCTTCGTGGCGAAAAAGAGCCGACCAAGCCAGCACAATTAGAGCTGGTGGCAACGCACGAAGCCCTGCTCACCATTCACGAAGGCCGCTACCATCAGGTAAAACGGATGTTTGCCGCTATCGGCAATAAAGTTGAACGACTACACCGCGAGCGGATCGGTGCTTTGCAGCTGCCGCCAGAGTTGGCAGAGGGGGAGTATCGAGCTCTGACTGGGCCAGAATTAGCGTTAGTTGAAAGTTGAGCAGCAAGCGCGCGGCAAGCTGCTCAAAATCGCTCTAGACAAGTTTTTTGAAGTCAGGGTGATTTACAACTTCTTTTAACAGCTCTTGGACAGCAGGACCAAAGGCATCCGCGACGTTTTTACAAGCTGATGGCGCACTCCAGCTGGTACCGAACGGATATTTCACTGACACTTTATAGCCTTCAGAAAGATTCGACTTTACAGTCATTGATACTTCCCAAAAGGCTGGCGTAACTGAACTGAATTTCAGCTCCTCTACTACAGCTTGGATCTCAGTGCTGGCGCTTGGGTTATAAACCTGAGCTAAAAACAATTCTTCCTGGAAGGCCGCTTCAATATACTGAGGGATGGTTTTGCCCGGAGCTACTTTTACCGGCCCCATTAAGCGACACATTGGGCTTTCATCTACACCTTGTGCAATCTGTACCTTACCCATTTTAACTTTTTTATTTTCAGCCTGAAGTGTTTGCTGAATTGAGATCACATTTGCTGAAGATGCTTTGTAAGGAATGGAATTTGTTGTTTCACAGCCCGCCAGTACCAGGGTAGATGTGATAGCTAAAGCTGCAATCTTTAATTTCATAGATGACTCCGTAGTGTTATTGTTAGATCCGGTTTGAAGCTTGTTGAATTTATAGCTATCTTGATTGCTGGGCAAGATACTGTGTAAAAAATAGTTATCCGCTTTTTAACAAAAAATAGGTTAAAGCAATTATGAATTTTATTCTGTTTCTGATTATCGGTGCGGTCGCTGGCTGGTTGGCCGGCAATATTATGAAAGGTCGTGGCTTTGGTGTGCTGGGTAATATCGTAGTCGGGATCGTCGGCTCCTTCCTCGGTGGTATGCTATTTGGTGCCCTGGGGTTAAAAGCCTTTGGTTTGATTGGCTCACTGATTACCGCAACAGTGGGTGCTGTGGTGTTGCTATATCTGATTAGTCTGGTGAAAAAAGCCTAGAACAAATCCAGTGAACCGGGTTGCGGCTCAGGTTGTGACCCGGCATTAGCTTTCTGCTGTAAGCGCGCCCGGCGCTGAGCCAGCAGTTTTAAAATGCGCGCCCGCTCTGCAGCCGGCTTTAGATGCCAGTTAAAGCGCTCTTCGCGCGAGCGCAGGCAGCCCTTGCAATAACCGCGTTGATTGCTCTCACACACCCCAATGCAGGGGTTCGGTAGCTCAAATAACTCAAGTTGGTCCACGGCCGTGGCGACCTGCTGTTTTACACCTGTACAGATACTCTAGCGGCTCACTGCCGGCGATACAAATTTTAATTATTTTCAGGAAAAGTCATTTTTTCAGCAAAAAGCGGTTGACTCCGGACAGATAGACGTCTATTAATATAGCCAATCTGCTTTTTGATTAAAGCAACAACAATTAACCGTAAGAGTTAGTGAGTATTAAATGCGTTTAGCAGCCGTTCTGAACATCATTGTCCTCGTAATCGTGGTGATTATTAATCTCCGCGGGGGCGGTGTATTGGAACGATAGCGCACACTAAGTCGACTTCCAGCAAAACCCCCGCTCCGCAAGGACCGGGGGTTTTGTCGTTTCAGGGCTGGTGAAAATTGATTCGGGCAACAAGCAAAAAGGGCAACAGCAAATGAAAGGCGCAGAATTGGTATTAAAGGTATTACAGCAGCAGGGGGTAGACACCATCTTTGGTTACCCGGGCGGCGCTATTATGCCAATTTACGATGCGATTTATCACAGCACGGTTAAACACTATCTGTGCCGGCATGAACAGGGCGGCGCCTTTTCGGCCATCGGCTACGCCCGCGCCTCTGGCAAGGTTGGCGTCTGTTTAGCGACATCTGGCCCGGGCGCCACTAACCTGATTACCTCGCTGGCTGATGCCCTGCTGGATTCGGTACCGCTGGTCGCCATTACCGGTCAGGTATCACAAGCGGTGATGGGGACCGATGCCTTTCAGGAAGTCGATGTTTTAGGCTTATCGTTGGGTGTAACCAAGCACAGCTTTATGGTCCGCGATGTCAATGAGCTGGCGCATACGTTACACGAAGCTTTCCGGCTGGCACAAAGTGGTCGCCCTGGCCCGGTATTAGTTGATATTCCGAAGGATATTCAACTGGCTGAGGTCAGTGAACCCGAGTGGCCAACGCTGCCAACTGCCCGCTTAGCGACCTCACTGGCTAACGCGGCCAAAGCGCGGCAGTTGATCGCACAGGCGAAGAAGCCGATTGCCTACATCGGCGGAGGGGTGCAGATGGCGGATGCGCTGCCACAGTTACAGGCTTTTTTGGCCGAAAGTGAAATGCCATCAGTCACCACCTTAAAAGGCATGGGCTCGGTAGCCCGCGCTAACCCGCACTATCTGGGCATGCTGGGGATGCATGGCACCCAGGCCGCCAATTTGGCGGTGCAGCAATCTGACTTACTGATCTGTTTTGGTGCCCGCTTTGATGACCGGGTAACCGGTAAGCTGGATAAGTTTGCACCGCACGCCAAAGTGATTCATGTGGATATCGATCCGGCAGAAATTAATAAGGTGCGCTTTGCAGACTGTGCCTTGCTGGGCGATATGAAGCAAATTCTGCCGGCGATCAGTACCGCCACCCAATGCGCTGACTGGCTGGCGCATTGTCAGCAATTAAAGCAGCAATATGGCTGGCGCTATGATCACCCGGGTGAACGGATTTTTGCTCCTCTTATGCTGAAACAACTGAGTGAACGGATGCCGGATAACAGCGTGGTGTGCTGCGATGTGGGCCAGCATCAGATGTGGGTGGCGCAGCATATGCGTTTTAATAGCCCGCGCAATCATTTATCCAGCGGCGGCTTAGGCACCATGGGCTTTGGTTTACCGGCGGCGATTGGTGCCAAGCTGGCACGGCCACAGGACACGGTGATCGCCGTCAGTGGCGATGGCTCCTTTATGATGAACGTGCAGGAGCTGGGCACCATCAAGCGCTTCCGGCTGCCGGTGAAGATCGTCATTATCGATAACCAACGGCTGGGCATGGTGAAGCAGTGGCAGCAACTGTTCTTTAATGAACGCTATAGCGAAACCGATTTATCGGATAACCCGGATTTTGTGGCGCTGGCAGCGGCCTTCGCCATTCCCGGCCATACCATTACCCGCAAAGATGAAGTGGCAAGCGCGCTGGAAGCGATGTTTAGCTGGCCGGGGCCCTATTTATTACACGTACGGATCGATGAAAAAGACAACGTCTGGCCTTTAGTACCGCCAGGTGCCGCGAACGAAGATATGCTGACGGAGACGAACTGATGCAACATACCCTGAATATCACCACCCGCAATGAAGCCAGCGTGGTAGAGCGTTTACTGCAGGTAACCCGCTATCGTGGTTATCAGCTGGCTGGCCTGGCGATGACCCCGCTAACTGACCGGGCCGGTTTACAAATTACCCTGACAGTGCAAAGTGAGAAACCCATTACGCTACTGACCAGTCAGCTGGTGAAGTTATATGACGTACAGCAGCTGGAATTGGCTTCGGCTGATGTTGCTGTGCTGCGTGCCTAATCGTGCTTAATTGACTTACGTTTTTTACAGGATAACAAGATGCCAAAACTCAGATCCGCTACCGTCACCGAAGGCCGTAATATGGCGGGCGCCCGTGCCTTATGGCGGGCCACCGGTGTAAAAGATACCGACTTCGGCAAGCCGATAGTGGCGGTGGTTAACTCCTTTGTCGAATTTGTTCCCGGCCATGTGCATTTGCGCGACCTCGGTAAGCTGGTAGCCGCCAGCATTGTTGAAGCCGGCGGTATCGCGAAAGAATTTAATACCATCGCGGTTGATGATGGCATTGCCATGGGGCATGGCGGTATGCTGTACAGCCTGCCGTCGCGGGAGCTGATCGCGGACTCGGTAGAATATATGGTGAATGCCCACTGTGCCGATGCCATGGTCTGTATCTCGAACTGTGACAAGATCACCCCGGGTATGCTGATGGCCGCGCTGCGGTTAAATATTCCGGTGATCTTTGTTTCCGGCGGACCAATGGAAGCCGGTAAAACCAAACTCTCGGATCAAATTATCAAGCTGGATCTGGTTGATGCCATGGTATCGGCGGCCGATCCCAAGGTCAGCGATGCCCAAAGCGAGCAAATTGAAAAAAGTGCCTGCCCAACCTGCGGCAGCTGCTCGGGGATGTTTACCGCCAACTCGATGAACTGTCTGGTGGAAGCATTGGGCCTGGCGCAGCCGGGCAATGGCTCTTTACTGGCAACCCATGCCGATCGCAAAGAATTATTTGTGCAAGCCGGTTTCCGGGTTATGGAGCTGTGTAAGCGTTGGTATCAGGACGATGATGTTACGGCCCTACCGCGTAGTATTGCCAATAAGGTTGCTTTTGAAAACGCCATGATGCTGGATATCGCGATGGGCGGTTCAACCAATACGGTGTTGCATTTACTGGCTGCCGCTATTGAAGCCGAAGTGGACTTTACCATGGCTGATATCGACCGCTTATCGCGTATCGTGCCGCACCTGAGTAAGGTGGCGCCCTCTACCCAGAAATATCATATGGAAGATGTGCATCGTGCCGGTGGCGTGATTGCAATCCTGGCGGAGCTGAACCGTGCCGGTTTGCTAAACCCCAATACGCCGCATGTTGCCGGTAGCTCACTGGCTGAGGTGTTGGCGAAGTGGGATATTAAAACCACCACTGATCAGCAGGTAAAACAGTTTTACCTGGCCGGTCCGGCCGGGATCCGCACCACTCAGGCGTTTTCACAGAATTGCCGTTACCCGTCATTAGATGATGATCGGGCCGGGGGCTGTATCCGCGATAAGGCGCATGCCTATTCGCAGGATGGGGGGTTAGCCGTGCTGTTTGGTAACCTGGCGCCAAAGGGGTGTATCGTTAAAACTGCCGGTGTCGAGCCGGAAAACCTGGTGTTTAGTGGCCGGGCGCGGGTATTTGAAAGTCAGGATGACGCTGTTGCCGCCATTCTGGGCGGCAAGGTCGTGGCCGGTGATGCCGTTATTATCCGCTACGAGGGGCCCAAAGGCGGTCCGGGGATGCAGGAAATGTTGTATCCAACCAGTTATTTAAAATCGATGGGGCTGGGCAAAGCCTGTGCGCTGATCACTGACGGTCGTTTCTCTGGCGGTACCTCAGGCTTATCAATTGGTCATGTGTCACCGGAAGCCGCCAGCGGCGGTGCTATCGCGCTGGTCGAAGAGGGCGATCGGATAGAGATTGATATTCCCAACCGCAAAATTGCCATTGCCGTCAGTGACGAGGTGCTGGCCAGTCGCCGCGCTGCGATGCAAGCCAAAGGCAGCAAAGCCTGGAAACCGGAAAACCGTCAGCGCGTGGTCAGCGCCGCGTTAAAGGCTTATGCCTTGCTAGCAAGCAGTGCCGACCAGGGTGCGGTACGCGATCTGTCAAAACTGGAGCAGTAATGGATAATCTGGCACGGGCAGCAACCGACAGCAGCGATGCTGAGGTGATGCAGCACTATCTGCGGGAAATTCTGTTGTCGCCGGTGTATCAGGCGGCGGTAGAAACGCCGCTGGATGAAATGCATAAGTTAAGCGCCCGCCTTGGGCAGCAGGTGCTGTTAAAGCGGGAAGATAAGCAGCCGGTTTATTCCTTTAAACTGCGCGGCGCCTTTCATAAACTGCATAAAGTGCAGCAACAGCAGCCTGATGCCAAAGTGATTTGCGCATCGGCCGGTAACCATGCCCAGGGTGTGGCGCTGTCCGCCGCGAAATTAGGTCTGGACGCAACCATAGTGATGCCGATCACGACGCCGGAAATTAAAGTAGCCGCAGTTCGGGCTTTAGGTGGCAAGGTGGTGCTACATGGCACCGCCTTTGATGAAGCCAACAGCTTTGCGATGCAAAAAGCGCAAACCGAAGGCGCCATCTATATTCCGCCCTTTGACGATGCTGATGTGATAGCCGGCCAGGGCACCGTGGCTAAGGAGCTGCTAAGCCAGCATAACCGCCTGGATGCCGTCTTTATTCCGGTGGGTGGTGGTGGTCTGATGGCGGGAATGGCGGTCTATATCAAAGCCATTCAGCCCCATGTCAAAGTCATTGGTGTAGAGCCGGAAGATGCCGCCTGCTTAAAGGCTGCTCTGGCAGCCGGTGAACCGGTGACCTTGCCGCGGGTGGGGCTGTTTGCCGATGGGGTGGCAGTAAAGCGGATTGGCAGCGAAAACTTTAATCTGGCCAGGCGTTTTTGTGATGAGGTGGTCACGGTAAGCAGCGATGAAATCTGTGCTGCGATCAAAGATATCTTTGATGATTTACGGGCCGTGGCCGAGCCGGCCGGTGCTTTGGCACTGGCGGGCTTAAAAAAATACAGCCAGCTGTTAAAAAACAGTACCTTACCCAGGCCGCAGCATTATGCTGCGGTGCTTAGTGGCGCTAACCTTAACTTTGACACCCTGCGCTATGTCTCCGAGCGCTGTGAGCTGGGCGAGAAAAAAGAAGCGGTATTTGCGGTAACCATCCCGGAGGGAAAAGGCAGTTTCCGCCGTTTTTGCCAAACCCTGGGTGGCCGCGCCATTACCGAATTTAACTACCGTTATGCCAGCGAGCACAAAGCGCAGATCTTTGTCGGCATTAAATTGCGCCATGGTGAGACTGAACTGAATACGGTAAAAAAGGCGCTGACTGAGGCCGGTTATCAGTATCTGGATCTGTCGGACGATGAACTGGCCAAGCTGCATGTAAGGCATATGGTCGGTGGTATGCCGCCACGGCAGTTGCAGGAGCAGGTGTATCAGTTTAACTTCCCGGAATATCCTGGGGCACTGATGAATTTCCTGAATACGCTGGGTGAACACTGGAATATTACGTTGTTTCACTACCGCAACCATGGTGCCGCTACCGGCGACGTACTGGCCGGGTTTGAAGTGGCAGAGCACAGTGCTATCGCCGGCTATCTGGATAATCTCGGTTATGAATACCGGCTGGTAACAGATAATAGTAGCTATCAGGCGTTTTTAACCGCTGCTCAGCCCTAGATCCCTTTAGTACAGCAGAGCGCTGTATATAAATTGAACTAATCACTATTGTGTTAACCTAAGCGTGCAGTTAGACTGCGCGCGTTTTTATACAGGAGAGCAATAATGAGTAAGCAAGCGGCAACCGAGCATGGCCGCGGGGAAATTCGCGACAATGCACTAAAAGCCTTAGTCACCAGTAAGCTGTTTCAACCCCGGGTGGTGAAAGCGAAAAAGGGCAAAGGCTCCTACAACAGAAAAGGGCGTAACTCGAAAGATTACGCCCTTGTTGTTTCTGCGGCCTTAGCTTGCAAGAAAGTATCTAACCAACTCTGGAGAGGTTGAGCCTGCTGCGTACCGATCAGTAAGCTGGCGCCATTTTTTAGCCTGATTCGTAGCCCTTGGTTGCCTGAAACATTATAGCAGCGATTGCGTTTTGAACCGCGAATCCCCCAGCCACCATATTCAGCTAAGGGGCTATAGGTTACGACTTCGCAGCTTTGTATTTCATGCCACTGATGTTGACGCCAGCGCCAGAAAAAAGGCGTAAATCTTACAGCCAGACTATCTTGCTCAAGCCGTAACTGTAAACTGGAAAAGTGCAAGACAGTAACCAATGACAGTAGTAGCAGGGTTAACAGTACCAGTAGCAGATCCGGTGCCGGTTTATCACCATAGGGTTGTTGCAAAATAAGTTGCTGCCAACAGCCATAGACGAAGAATAGCGCAATAGTCAGACATATCCAGTAGCCCCAGGTATAACGAAAACTTTGCTGTTCTTTATAGGATTGCGCTGGCATAACTGCCCCTGAAAAAGTCATATGTTAAAATGCGTTCAAAAATTACCATAAAGGTTAAATTATGACTTGGCAAATATTAGTCGCTTCAGCCAATCCGGCCAAAATCCGGGCGGTTGAGCAGTGTTTTCAGGTGAATTTCCCTGAACAAGCTATTGCGGTGCGCGGTATTAGCGTGCCGTCCGGTGTTGCTGAGCAGCCGCTAAGTAGCGAAGAAACTTATGCCGGAGCGAAAAACCGCTTAATGGCGTTAAAGCAGCAGGGCGCAGCCGATTTTTATGTGGCCATAGAGGCCGGTTTGGATGGTGAGATGACCTTTGCCTGGATGCTAATTGAACATCAGGGCAAGCTCGGCAAGGCGCGTTCGGCCAGTTTAATGTTACCTAAGGCGGCGCTGCAGGCGTTGGAGCAGGGCCAGGAGCTGGGCGATGTGATGGATGAGCTATTTGGTACCCAGAATATTAAACAGGCTGGTGGCGCTATCGGCTTATTAACCCAGAACCGGTTAAGTCGCAGTGGTGTTTATCAGCAGGCGTTGACGCTGGCATTAATACCATTTTTAAATCCGGACTGGTTTTAAACGTGTAGCGATTAAACCGGATACCGTCAACAGAGGTTGGCGACATCCGGCTCCGGCATAATCAGACGCTGGTATGCAACCTTACTTCGATATTGCCGCGGGTCGCATTCGAGTATGGGCAAACCTGATGTGCGGCCGCGACCAGTTGCTCAGCTGCTTGCTGTGCTAAACCAGGCAAGCTAATAAACAGGTCGACATCCAACCCAAAGCCACCCTCAATTTTGCCAATCCCGACTTCTGCACGGATAGACACATCGGCAGGCAGGCTTTGCTTGTTTTGACCGGCGACAAATTTCAAAGCGCCAATAAAGCAAGCCGAGTAGCCGGCAGCAAACAGTTGTTCCGGATTAGTGGCATCGCCCTTACCGCCCAGTTCTTTTGGTGCTGCCAGTCTAGTGTGCAGTAAGCCATCGTTTGACTGTGCCTGACCATCACGACCACCGGTAGCGGTGACCACGGCTTTATACAGAATATCCATTTTGTTACCTCATTCAGTTAAAGGTTGATTGCCAGAGCATACTAACGGCAATTAATCTTGCACGCAATATAATTGTGTGAAATATTTTTGCGCGATAGCGCCGGGCTTCAGTTATAATCAGTGCACTCATTACTTTACTCGCCCGAGGCTTGGTTGATGACGGCCAAAACACTCCCGCTACCACAGCAAGTTTGCTTCGCACTCTATAGCGCCAATAACGCGATGATGCGGCTGTACCGGCCTTTGCTGCAGCCCTTTGATCTGACCTATCCGCAATATGTGGTGCTGCTGGCATTGTGGCAGCAGGATAATATCAGCCTGGGTCAGCTTGGTGCGGCGACACTGTTTGACTCGGGTACCCTAACGCCTTTGGTAAAGAAGCTGGAACAAAAAGGCTGGCTGCAGCGGGTGAGTGATGCCAGTGACGAGCGGGTGAAAAAGGTGCTGTTAACCGCGGCAGGTCGGGCTTTAGAAACTGAGGTCGCAACTGTGATGCCGGCTTTACGTTGCCAGGTCGCACTACCGGAAAGCCAGCTGCTGGCGCTACGTGAGCAGGCGCAGCAGTTGCTGCAACAGCTGCAGCAACTGGAGGCTTGTCGTTAGGGCTTTAGCTGTTCACATTAACCAGCAAGCGGCCCTGAATGTCTCCGGCCAGCAACGCCTGGGCTTGAGGTATGGCGTCTGCCAGGCTGATTTCCTGACTGAGTAAGGTAAAGTCGTCTGTAGTTAATAACTCGGCCAGTTGTGCCCAGGCCGCCAGTCGCGGCGCCATCGGTTGCATCACGCTGTCGATACCACAAAGTGTAATACCGCGCAGAATAAAGGGTGCTACCGAGGCCGGGAAATCCATCCCCTGCGCCAGACCACAGGCTGCCACTACACCACCATAACGGCTCTGAGCACAGGCATTTGCCAGCGTGTGGCTGCCGACTGAGTCTACGACACCAGCCCATTGTTCTTTAGCCAGAGGTTTGCCCGGAGCGGACAGGCTATCACGACTGATAATCTCAGCAGCACCAAGTTGGCGCAGATAGTCAGCGGCACTGGCTTTGCCCGTCGCAGCCGTAACCTGAAAGCCCAACCGCGCTAACAGCAATACTGCAAAGCTACCGACGCCGCCGGTCGCGCCGGTGACCAGTACCGGGCCGGCTGAAGGGGTTAACTGATGTTTTAACAAAGCCTGTACGCACAGCATGGCAGTATAGCCGGCAGTTCCGATAATCATCGCTTGCCTGGCAGTCAGCGGTGCTGGTATTGGCTGTAACCAGGCGGCAGGCACAGCAGCACGTTGCGCCAGGCCACCCCAGTGCTTCTCGCCCACGCCCCAGCCGTTTAACAGCACCTGATCACCGGTTTTAAACGCCGGATTCTGGCTACTCACCACAGTACCGGCCAAGTCGATGCCTGGCACCATCGGAAAGTCCCGCACCACCGGTGCTTTGCCGGTAATCGCCAGCGCGTCTTTATAATTTAACGTGGAATACGCAACGTCCACCACAACCTCCGCTGCCGGTAACCGGCTGGAGTCGAGTTGCTGTAAACTGGCGCGATAATCAGGCGTTTTATCGATCACTAAAGCGTTGAACATTGCAAGTCTCCTTTAGGGTTGGATAGAGGCTAGTGCAAAGGATCATTTGATTCTATGCGGCTTTGGTCGTAACCGTTATAAAAAACGCCGTACATAAGAGCAACTGGCATGAATTTGCAGCCCACTACTTTGTGCCCAGCTTAGGGCATGGCGCACCAGCTTTTCGGCCAGACCCTTGCCGCGAAACTCCGGTGGCACATAGGTATGGCAAAAATCGATGTGTTCGCCGTTTAACTGGTAGTCGAGTAAGGCGCTGGCATTACCCTCGCTCAGAATAAAACGCTGGCCTGCGCTATCATGTTGGATGTTTAACTCACTCATTAATCCTCCTCCAACCAGGGCGTCTCCGGTAACAAAGCAAGATGTTCGGCATAGCGCTCTAGATTAAAGCTTTCCTGACGCTCAATCACGGCATACATTTCCGGTGCTAAGGCACATGCCATCAGCTCTAAAGCTTCGTCACGGCTGTGACCGGTCATCCGCAGTCGCATTAAGGTCGCTGTCACTTCTTTTGGGTAGTTATCGGCTAACTGGTTTTCCAGTACCTCAAAGAGTGTGTTTTGGTCTATCAAATCGTCATCTTGCATTCTGGGCACCATGCGTATGAAACAGAAAAAATAGCAGCACAGTCCTATCGCAGGCTGCTGCTTTCGGCTGTTGCTTAGGCTAAGCTAGCGCTCACCAAATAACAATCAATAATAAGCATTATGCAGCAATCGGGAATGGGGTGGCGCTACTGGGCGCAAAGTTTAGGGCCGGGCATTCTGATGGCGACGGCAGCGATTGGTGGCTCGCATCTGGTGGCCTCAACCCAGGCCGGTGCGCTCTTTGGCTGGCAGTTACTTTGGTTGATCTTACTGGTAAATATTCTGAAATATCCGTTTTTTCGTTTCGGTGTACAGTACACCCTGCAGCAGAACGAGAGTCTGGTCGAAGGCTACTGGCGTAAGGGGCGGGGATATTTTTATAGTTTTGTGCTGCTAAATGTATTGGCGGCGGTGGTGAACACGGCAGGGGTACTGATTCTGACCGCGGCACTACTGCAATATGCCCTGCCCTGGCAGTTATCACTTACCCTGCTGTGTTGGCTGATTCTGGCCAGTTGTTTGCTGATTTTACTGCTGGGGCATTATCGGGCGCTGGACCGGGTGTCGAAAGTGATTATGCTGTTGCTGACACTCACCACCTTAGTGGCGGCAGCAATAGCCTTTAATAATGGGCCTACCGCGCCGGCAGGTTTTCAGGGCCCTTCACCCTGGCAATTGGCGATGTTGGGATTTTTGGTGGCACTGATGGGCTGGATGCCGGCACCGATTGAAATTTCGGCCATCAGTTCCCTCTGGCTAAAAGCCAAACAGCGTCAACAGCCGGTGAGTCAGCGGCAGGGGCTATTCGACTTTAACCTCGGCTACTGGCTGACCACTTTTTTAGCACTGGTGTTTGTGACCTTGGGGGCGCTGGTGCAATACGGTAGTGATCAGCCAATAGCGCTGGCGGGTGCAGCCTTCGCTCAGCAACTGGTGGAAATGTATGGTCAAACTATCGGTAGTTGGGCCAAGCCATTGGTATCACTGATTGCGTTTTTATGTATGTTCGGTACCACCATTACGGTGTTAGACGGTTATGCCCGCACCTTACATGAGTCAGGACGTTTACTGGGCTGGTATCAGGCTGATAACCGCCGGATAGCGGCGTTATGGTTGTTATTGCAAGCGCTGGCAGGTATGGCGTTGATCTTGTTTTTCCGCTCTGCGTTATCGCCGATGCTCACTTTCGCCATGACGCTGGCGTTTTTAACCACTCCGGTCTTTGCCTGGCTGAACTTTAGTTTACTACGCGGCAACTCGGCACGGCCGTTGGCACCCTGGCTAACGGTGCTTAGTTGGCTGGGGTTAGCCTATTTGTTTGGCTTTGCCGTATTTTATCTGGCCTGGTATTCAGGTTTCCTTAATTCCTAATGGAGTAACTATGGCCTGGTGGCAATTAGTTGGCTTGTTTTTAATACAGCTGATGTTGATTCTGTTGGCGGCGCAGCTGTTCGGTCGGCTGGCCAGATATGTCGGCCAGCCGAAAGTCGTTGGCGAGATGATTGCCGGCGTCACCCTGGGCCCGTCTTTATTGGGTTGGTACTTGCCGGAGTTACAACAGGCGATCTTTATTCCAGAAACCCGCAGCTGGCTGTATTTCGGCGCCCAGCTCGGTGTTGGGCTCTATATGTTTTTGGTCGGTCTGGAATTTAATACCCGACTGTTCCGGCAGCAGGCGCAGAGTGCGTTAACCGTATCGCTGGCGGGCATGTTAGTGCCCTTTGGTGTCGCGGCTTTGTTGGCGCTGTGGTTATTACCTATGCCTGGTTTGTTTGCGCCCGGCATCAGCTATGCCAATGCGGCACTGTTTCTCGGTGCCGCCATCGCCATTACGGCCTTTCCGATGCTGGCACGGATTATTTATGAGCGGGGCCTCGCTGGTACTAAACTGGGTACTCTGGCGCTGGCGGCCGGCGCTATCGACGATGCGGCAGCCTGGCTGATACTGGCGCTGGTATTGGCCAGCTTCGGTGGCGGTAGTGAGCTGCTGATTAAAGCGCTGTTGGGCGGTAGCCTCTATGCCTGGTTGATGCTGACCAAAATGCGGCTCTGGTTACAACCGCTGGCGGATCGGGTGGCGTTAACGGAGCAGTTGGTGGCCTGGCAATTTATGCTGATCCTGCTGTTGTTCGCATTGTCGGCTTGGAGTATGGATTTTGTTGGCTTACATGCGGTCTTTGGCGGCTTTTTGCTGGGCGTGGCGATGCCTCGCGGTACTCTGGTTAGCTTACTGCAGCGGCGGCTGGAAAAGCCGGTGTTACTGCTGCTGTTACCGATGTTTTTTACCTATTCTGGGCTAAATACCCGGCTGGATGTGCTGGGCGCCAGTGGTCTTTGGTTGGTGACATTGGCCGTGCTGGCGTGTTCTATTCTGGCCAAATTTGTTGCCTGCTGGGCGGCAGCCCGGCTAAAAGGCGCCGATAATCCAACGGCGCTGGCGATCGGCGCACTGATGAATGCCCGGGGCCTGATGGAGCTGATTATTATCAATATTGCACTAAGCTATGGCGTGATAGAGCAAGGTTTGTTTTCGATGTTAGTGGTTATGGCGATTGTCACAACGCTGATGGCCGCGCCGCTATTTCAGTTGGTATATGGACGCTTTCAGCAAAAAGTAACGGCGACCTGAGTCGCCGTTAGCAGCTGTATCGAACACGGATGAGGCCTAAAGCGCCAGTGTCTTTTCGCCGCGGGAGATGCCAGAGACGCCGCTGCGCACCACTTCCAGGATCTGGGTACCGCTTAACGCCTGAATAAAGGCATCCAGTTTGTCGCTGGTGCCCACCAGTTGCACGGTGTAAGTAGTGGCAGAGACATCGACGATCTGGCCGCGGAAGATATCGGCACTGCGTTTTACTTCATCCCGCTGCTCGCCGACCGCTTTCACCTTGACCAGCATCAGCTCGCGCTCGATATGGGCAGCCTCGCTCAAATCCGTCAGTTTTACCACTTCAATCAGTTTATGCAGTTGCTTGGTAATTTGCTCGATCACCTGATCATTGCCATGGGTCACCAGCGTTAAACGCGACAGCGTGGGATCTTCAGTGGGGGCCACGGTCAGTGAGTCGATATTATAGCCACGCTGGGCAAACAGGCCGACCAAACGTGCCAGGGCGCCGGATTCGTTTTCCAGTAACACAGAAATAATATGCCGCATGCTTAAGTCCTCTCTGTCTTACTTAAAAACATCTCATTGACCGCACCGCCCGGAATTTGCATCGGATAAACGTGCTCTTTCGGATCGATATGGATATCCAGAAACACCAGCTGATCTTTAAGCTCGACAAAGGCGCGCTGCAGGGCCGGTTGCAACTCTTCCGGTTTGGTGACCCGGATGCCGACGTGGCCATAGGCCTCAGCCAGTTTGATAAAGTCAGGTAACGAGTCCATATAGGAGCTGGCGTAGCGCGACTCATAGTTCATATCCTGCCACTGCTTAACCATGCCCAGATAGCCATTATTCAGGTTGATAATCTTCACCCCCAAACCATATTGCTTGCAGGTCGACAGCTCCTGAATATTCATCTGAATTGAGCCCTCGCCGGTGACACAGACCACATCCGCCTGCGGGAAATTCAGCTTGACGCCCATCGCTGCCGGCAAGCCAAAACCCATGGTGCCAAGGCCGCCGGAGTTGATCCAGCGGTTTGGTTTATTAAATTTGTAGTACTGGGCGGCAAACATCTGATGCTGGCCGACATCGCTACAGACAAAGGCTTCGCCCTTAGTGATCTTGCTGACCTGCTCTATCACATGCTGGGGTTTTAACAGCGCAGAAGTGGTGTCATAGCGGCCACCATGCACGGCACGCCAGTCATTAATCTGCTGCCACCATTGCTCCAGCGCACTGCTATCCAGCTTTTTCTTTTTCTGCTTCACAGTCGCCAGCATTTCTTCCAGCACTGGCTGTACCAGGCCAACAATAGGGATATGGGCATTGATGGTTTTTGAGATACTGGCCGGGTCAATATCGATATGGATAATGGTGGCATCCGGGCAGAATTTTTTGGTGTTGTTAGTGACCCTGTCGTCAAAGCGGGCGCCGACCGCCAGGATCAGATCGGCATGGTGCATGGCCTGATTTGCCTCATAGCTGCCATGCATCCCCAGCATACCGATAAACTGCTTATCCTCACCCGGATAGGCACCCAGCCCCATTAGGGTATTGGTCACCGGCAGGTTCAGGTATTGCGCCAGTTCGGTCAGTTCGGCGGCAGCGCCACCCATAATCACACCGCCGCCCGAGTACAGCACCGGCTTTTTCGCTGCCAACAGGGCGCTAACCGCTTTTTTAATCTGGCCGCTATGGCCTTTTAGTTTTGGCTGATAAGAGCGCAGCTTAATTTCGTCCGGATAATGATACGGAAACTTATTGCTCGGAATCGTCATATCTTTCGGAATATCCAGCACCACCGGGCCAGGCCGGCCGCTTTGCGCAATGTAAAACGCCTTCTTAATTAGGTACGGAATATCCTCGGGGCGGCGCACCGACATATTGTGTTTCACAATAGGGCGGGAAATGCCCAGCATATCGGTTTCCTGGAACGCATCTTCACCAATCAGATGGCTCATCACCTGGCCGGTCAGCACCACCATCGGGATTGAATCCATATAAGCAGTGGCAATACCGGTCACCGCATTAGTGGCACCCGGGCCGGAGGTAACCAGTACCACGCCGGCCTTACCGGTGGCACGGGCATAGGCATCGGCCATATGGGTCGCGGCCTGTTCGTGGCGCACCAGCACGTGTTTTACTTTATTTTGCTGAAATAACGCATCGTAAATATGCAATACAGCGCCACCGGGATAGCCATAGACGTATTCTACCCCTTCATCGGCCAGCGCACGGATCACCATTGCTGCGCCCGATAACATCTCGGCATGTTTGGATTGGCTTGTCATAGTCAGGTCTCATCATTTTACTGAGGTCAAAGCGCCTGTTTTTCGGGTACAGAACGCTGTTGGCAGCCTAAATGCTACCTTGTGCTACGTGGTTGGCTGAACGGTATTGGCGAACCTTACCGGCGCTTTAGTGGTTAGCTCTGAGGCTTTTATAGTGCGCCTGATTAATTTACGGTAATGGCCGCGGAAAGTCGATGCCTTTTTCATGCTTTTAGACTTCTTTACTGCTTTGAAAAGCGGCATGTCGCCACCATAGTACAGGAAGTTAAAGCTAAGGAAGTGAAGTATGCAAAACCCTATTGTTGACGTCAGCCTGATCAATGCCCGCGAAGTGCTGGACCGTTCGTTACAGCAGCTGGTGATCTTCCAGTTCTGGTCGGCGCGCAGTGCGCTTTGTCAGCAGTTAAGTCCGGTATTGGAAAAAATTGTCCGCCAGTACCCACAGCAATTGTGTCTGGCCAAAGTAAATTGCGATCAGGAGCAGGACTTGGCGATGCAGTTTGGTGTGCAATCACTGCCTACCGTCATGTTGATTAAAGATGGCCGGCCGGTCGATGGTTTTGCTGGTGCTGAGACCGAGCAGCAAATTCTGACCCGGCTGGCGGCTTATCTGCCAAAACCGGAAGATGAGCTGATTGCCAAAGCGCAGCAATATTTGGCACAGCAGCAACTCGCTGAAGCTTATCCGCTGCTGGCCGAAGCGCTGACGCTGGCGCCAGAGCGGGTGGAAGTTAAACTCTGGTTAGCCGATACCGCTATTGGCCTTGGCCAGTTAACCCAGGCTGAAAAGCTGTTGGCTGAAGTGCGGCTGGCCGATCAGGACGCCTTATATAAAACCGTACTGGCCAAACTGGAGTTGGCGCAGCAGGCCAGCAATACACCGGAGATCCGGGCGCTGGAAGCCCGGCTGGCAGCAGCACCGGCAGATAACAGTTTAAAAGAGCAATTAGCCGTGCAGTACCAGGCCGTATTGCGCTCAGAAGAGGCATTAGCGTTGCTGCTGCAGATTCTGCAGCAGGATCTGAACTTTGGACAAAGCAAAAAGCTGTTTTTAGATATTCTGGCGGCTTTGCCCAAGGGCGATCCGCTGGCCAGCCAGTACCGGCGTAAACTCTATGCGCTGCTGTACTAAGGCCGCTTGTTGAGTGCCTTTAGCTGCAGTGGCGCTGAACTGGAGAAGTTGTTTAGCCAGGTTGCCGCTGTGCTTAACCGCTATCAGCGCTATTGGCAGTTACAGCCGATGGCGCGTTCTGCCTTACCCTTTGACGCTGCACTGAATAGCCTGCTACAGAGCTTATCGCTTACCGAGCTGGCGGCGCTGGAGGATAATCCTGAGCAGCAACAGCAGCTGTTTGGCGGCTTTTTCCCAGAGCTCTTTGCGCTGCCGGCGACCAGTCAGGCTGAGCCGGCAGAGGCCTTACCCGAGTGGCCATTTTGGCTCACCAATGGTATTGGCGGGCGTAAACTCTCGCAAATCCAGCATTTTTGTCAGCAGCTCGCCCCATTGGAGCTGCCGCTGTTGGAATGGTGTGCCGGCAAAGGCCATCTGGGGCGGCTACTGGCGGCACAGGGCCGGCAGGTGACCAGTGTTGAATGGCAGGCCGAACTGTGTCGACAGGGCGAGGCACTGGCAGCACAATTTCAGTTGTCGCAGCGCTTTGTCTGTGCCGATGTGTTGACGCCGGCGGGTCGGGCAGTGCTGTCGCCACAGCAACAGCTGGTCGCTTTACATGCCTGTGGTGATTTACATTTGCAGTTAATCAAACATGCGGTTGCCGTCGGCACGCACGCCTTACAGCTGGCGCCTTGTTGTTACCATCTGATTGCCGCTGAACATTATCTGCCGTTATCGACGCTGGCGCAGCAGCATAATCTGCAGCTGAGCCGACAGGATCTGAAACTGGCGGTACAGGCGCAGGTTACCGGCGGTGAACGGGTCGCACGGCTGCGGCAAACCGAAGTCAGCTGGCGGCTGGCGTATCAGTTATTGCGCACTGAACTGACGGCTGATGCCAGCTATCAGCCGCTGCCATCTTTACCTAAACACTGGTTTAGTGGTGACTTTAGCGCCTTTCTGGCCTATGCGGCGCAGCTGCAACAACTGTTATTACCGGCGGTTATCGATGATCACGCTTTGCTGGCAAGGGCTGACGAGGCGTATTTACAGCTGCAGCGTATTGATGCGGTGCGGCATCTGTTTCGCCGACCATTAGAGTTGTATCTGGTGCTGGATCGGGCGCTATACCTGCAACAACAGGGTTATCAGGTACAGCTGTCGGTATTTTGTGCTTATCAGATCACGCCCAGAAATTTCCTGATCCGGGCCTGGCGCGATACGTCAGCTCTGACTAACCGGTGTAGCCTGTAAGCTGCGTTGGTTCTGCTTCAGATAGCACTCAATTTGCTGATCTTTACGCTGCCAGCGCTGGTTCAGCCACTGCTGGAAGTTATCGCGAAATACCGGATCATTAAAATAATCACCAATGACTGCGGTATCAACCGGCAGGATCTCGGCCTGGATCACTACCCGTTTTAACCGTCCCATTAGCATATCCAGCGCAATATGCTGGGTGTTATCCGGGTAAATCAGCGTGACGTCCAGGATGGCATTAAACTGCTCGCCCATACTGGCCAGCGTAAAGGCAATACCGCCGGCTTTAGGGGGCAGCAAATGGGTAAAAGGGCTGTTTTTCGCGCGCTGTTTTTCCGGTGTGCAACGGCTGCCTTCCACAAAGTTGATGATGGTGGTTGGCGTATGCACAAACTTAGCACAGCTGTTACGGGTGGTTTCGATATCCTTGCCTTTAAGCTCAGGATGTTTGGCCAAAGTCGCGGCGCTGTAGCGTTTCATATACGGCATATCCAACGCCCAGCAGCCAGTGCCAAGGAAAGGTACCCACTTTAATTCATCTTTTAAAAAGAATTTTGGCTCTGGGATCAGGTGATAAGCAAAGGTACTGACCACTGGAATATCAACCCAGCTCTTATGGTTGGCGATCAGCAAATACCAACTGTCTTTATCCAACTGCTGCTGACCGCTGATTTGCCAGTCGACATCATTAAACAGGTTAATTAAAAAGGTGTTCACCGCCGTCCAGCCCCGGTAGCAGCGCCGGCCCAGGGCGGCAATCAGCCGGTGCGCAGCTTTAAAGGGTAACAGCAGTTTCAGGATGCCAAGCGGGGTGACCACTATGCCCCAGAATGCCAGATTTAACGCAAACAAACTAAAGCTAATGGGTAACAGTAAAAATCCGGGTAAAAAGCTTAGCATCGTTGACACACTCCGTTATTTGCCTGCGCTTGTCTCTAGCCTGGCCAGTTGCTGGTCTTTCTCTAACCACAACTGATTTAACCACTGCTGAAAGCGCTCACGATACGCCTGATCGTGGTAATCGCCTATTAACTCTTTGGCAATAGGCAGTACCTTAATATTGACTGTTATAGCATGAACCTTGCCGGAAATATAATCCCAAAATGTTGGAATGCCGCCAGGATAGTGAATGGTCACATCCAGCAGTTTATGTAATTGTTCGCCCATTGCCCCCAGCACAAAGGCGGTGCCACCAGCCTTGGGTTTTAACAGATGCCGGAACGGCGACTGCTGGCGATCGTGCTTATCACGGGTAAAGCGGGTGCCTTCGACAAAATTCATCACAGATACCGGCTTAAAGCGGAACTTGGCACAGGCTTTACGTGTCGTTTCGATATCCTTGCCCTGTAGTTCCGGACGTTTCTGTAGTAATTGTTTGCTATAGCGCTTCATAAAGGGGAAATCGAGCGCCCACCAGGCCAGGCCCATAAAGGGCACATACAGCAGTTCTTTTTTCAGGAAGAATTTAATAAAGGGGATCTTGCGGTTAAAAATATTCTGCAGAATTAAAATATCGGCCCAGGATTGATGGTTGGCGATAATCAAATACCAGTCTTTACGCGAGAGTTTTTCCAGTCCTTCAACCCGCCACTTGATCGAGGTAAAAATACGGGTCGTCAGGTTATTAACGCTGATCCAGGCTACCGCCATCGCATCCAGCAGATAGGTCATCCAGGCTTGCCAGCGTTGGATCGGCAGGAGTTTCAGAATCGCCAATAACATAATGGGTACAAACCAAAATAAGGTATTGACGACATACAGCAGAAAGGAAAGCGACCCCTTTATCGGGTGCGGTAACCAATTTAACATAAGGCACTTATCTCATTTTCAGGTGGCAATACCACCGGCTAAATGGGGAGGTGTAAGTGGTTACACCTCCGATCAGTGCCTATTCTAGCTTAATCTTCGAAGTAGGTGTAACCATAAACGCCGGCTTTCAGCTCATCCAGTAGTTCATCTTTACGTTCGTCCTGCATGTCCAGTTTAGCCAGTTGTTTGGTGTAAGAGGCAATCAGCTTCTTGGCATCAAACTGCACATAGCGCAGCACATCTGCTACCGTATCACCCTTGATAATATTGGTCAGCTTGTAACTGCCATCTTCGGTCAGTTCGACATGCACTGAATCGGTATCACCAAACAGGTTGTGCAGATCACCCAGAATTTCCTGATAGGCGCCAACCATAAACATACCAAGCAGATATTGCTGATCGTCCTTGTATTCCGGCAGCGGCAGGCTGGATTCGATACCATTACCATCCGCATAGCTCTTCAGCATGCCGTCAGAGTCACAGGTAATATCCTGAATAATGGCGCGGTGATTCAGTGGCTCCGTCATCCGCTCCAGCGGCATTACCGGGAACAGCTGATCAATACCCCAGGCATCCGGCATGGACTGGAACAGCGAGAAGTTAACGAACAGCTTATCAGCCAGTTTTTCGTTTAACTCATCGTGAATCGCGCGGTGCGAGCGGGCATTCAGATCCAGATTCGCCCGTACCTTATTAATGGTGGCAAAGTACAGCTGCTCTAACAGCGACCAATCTTGTAAGGTCAGCAGGCCATGCACATACTGGGCATGGGCATCGGTAAAGTAGTGGACAGCATCATGGTAGGACTCGACGGCACTACGTGGCGTTACATTGTTGTAGGCGTCCCACATCCCTAAAATGACCGTCGGCGCATCTTCGCTCGGCTCCGGCAGATTCACTAAACCAGGCGCCCGCTCGATATCGATGGCATCGGTTACCAGTACCGCATGGTGTGCGGTCATCGCCCGGCCAGACTCGGTAATAATATTCGGATGTGGTAAGTCGTACTCGTCACAAACTTCTTTTAAACCATTAACCACGTTGCGGGCATATTCGTACATGGTGTAGTTCATCGAACAGGCAGAGCGCGATTTCGAACCTTCGTAATCGACACCTAAACCGCCGCCGACGTCTACCGTGGTAATAGGCACGCCGAGGGTACGCAGTTCAGCGTAGTGACGAGCACATTCACGGATCGCATTGTGGATATCGCGGATATTGGCAATTTGCGAGCCGATATGGAAGTGCACCAGCTGCAGCAACTCGAGTTTGCCGGCATCGCGCAGAATATCGATGGCTTGCAGTACCTGAGTGGCGGTGAGGCCAAATTTGCCTTTTTCACCACCGGTATTTTGCCATTTGCCTTTGCCGACCGAGTTTAAGCGAATACGAATACCGATGCGCGGTGCCGCACCCAGATTATCGATTTCGCGCAGCAGGGTTTTTAGCTCTGACAGCTTTTCAACGACCACATAGACCGTATGGCCCATCATCTGACCAATGGTCGCCAGACGCAAGAACTCGCTATCTTTATAGCCGTTACAGACGATTTGCAGTGGCTGCTCGGTTACACCGAGGATTGCCATCAGCTCCGGCTTACTACCGGCTTCCAGGCCAACTTTGCCGCTATCATGGCTAATCAGGCGTTTAACTACTGAGAATTGCTGGTTTACCTTGATTGGATAGACCGCGGTATAGTTACCCTGATACTCTTTCTCGGCTTTGGCGCGTTGGAAAGACTTAATTAAGGTATCTACCCGATGCTGCAGAATATCGGTAAACCGCACCAATACCGGCAGCGTCAGGCCTTCTTCCTTAAAGCGTTGCGTCAGCTCAGGAAAGCTAATACCTGGCTTACTGTGATCCTGATCCGGGTAGGCAATCAGGTCGCCGTCCTTATTCACATCAAAATAGCCTTCGCTCCATACGGCTACGTTGTAAATAGAACGCGCCTTCTCAAAACCCCAGTCTGCCATTGTCTTTCCTCAAAAAAATTAACTGCTATAGTTTAAAGCCATTAGCCGCAAGGTGCAGCAAAAAAGCCGAAAAATTTGTATGTCAGCGCTGTCGCAGGCAAAATACGCGCCTTATACGTTGCAGGGGGTAAAAATGTCAGTATTTGATGACAAAAAGTGGCTAACCGAGGTGTTTGCCGACAGCGGTAGTGTGTTTGGTTTAGCCATTACCAAAAAACTGGATGAAGTGCAGTCGCCCTTTCAGAAAATTGCCATGTATGAGACTACCCATTTTGGCAATTTAATGGTGATTGATGATGTGATTATGCTGAGCAGCCGGGATAACTTCCTGTATCACGAAATGCTCAGTCATCCGGTGCTGTTTACCCATCCGAATCCGAAGAATGTGGTGATTATTGGCGGCGGTGATTGCGGTACCCTGCGCGAGGTGTTAAAGCATCCCGGCGTAGAGCGCGTAACGCAAATCGATATCGACGAGCAGGTTACCCGGATGGCCGAAAAGTACTTCCCGGAACTGTGCGCATCAAACAATGACTCGCGCGCAACGCTGAAGTTTGAAGACGGTATTAAATTTATGCGCGAAGCTGCGCCGGGTTCTATCGATGTGATTATTGTCGATTCAACGGATCCGATAGGCCCGGGCGAAGGCCTGTTTAACCGCGCCTTTTATGCCAGCTGTGTGGCGGCCTTAGCCAACGACGGCATTCTGGTGCAGCAGAGTGAATCACCGCTGATCCATATGCCGCTGTTAAAAGCGATGCGTCAGGCAATGAGCGATGCCGGCTTTGCCGGCCTGCAAACGCTGAATTTCCCGCAAATGGTGTATCCATCAGGTTGGTGGACCTGTACGCTGGCGAAGAAAAGCGGTGCATTTAACGGTTTCCGCGAAGCCGATGCGGCGGCTGCGCCCTTTAGTACCGAGTACTACAATGTTGAGGTACATAAGGCGGCCGGCGCCCTGCCAAATTTTGTAAAAAAAGCCTTTGCTGAATAGGCAGCTGTGAAATAGACAGCTGTAAAACACAACGCCCGGCTTAGCCGGGCGTTGTGTCTTTAGCACAAGAAATTACTCGACGATCGGTTCGATATGCACTTCTACCCGGCGGTTGCGCGCGCGGTTGGCTTCTGAGTTATTCTGAAACGCCGGCCGGTCCGGGCCATAACCGATGGTTTCAATGCGGATCGGTTGCACACCCTGCGCTACCAGATAGCTTTGCACGGACTCCGCCCGGGCGCGTGACAGGTTCATATTAAACTGATACGGACCGGTATCATCAGTATGACCGGCGACTACCACCATGGTTTTCGGATACTCACGTAAGACCTTGGCGATATCGTTTAACGCCGGATACAGGCTGGGACGAATATCAGAGCGGTTAATATCAAAAGTCAGTTGCGCCGGAATATCCAGCACTAAACGGTCACCGTCGCGTTGTACGCCCACACCTGAACCTTTTAGCTCTTCGCGCAGCGCCTTTTCCTGGTTATCCATATAGCTGCCTACGGCCGCACCGGCCAAAGCGCCGACCGCGGCACCAATAACCACCCTTTTGTTTTTATGGTTGCCAGTTGCTTTACCTGCTATAGCACCGGCTACCGCACCGATGGCCGCACCGCGGGTGGTATTTTGGTTATCGGTAGTGGCACAGCCGGCCAATACCAGGCTGCCAGACATCACGGCTACTAGTGCAACTTTTGCTTTCATCTTGTTTCTCCATTACGCAATTGGCGCTAAGTATATAGCAGTTTAGGTTAAGGGTATGAATGATTGCTGAATTTGCGGATTCGCTGAAAGAAATAGCGTTAGACATATAGACTGCCAAAGATTAAGCTTTGGACCAGCAGAATAACCCAAAGCAGATGTTGGTAAGCAGGTAGCGAAGATGGCGGTATGTGGCTGGAAACGGATCGTTTTAAAAGTAGGCAGTGCGCTGATTGCGCCTAATGCAGCCGGCTGCTCTACCCGGTATTTGTTATCTATCGCCCGCTTTATTGCCGAGTGCCGGGCGGCCGGTACTGAGGTGGTGCTGGTGTCGTCAGGCAGTGTCGCCGCAGGTCGCAATGCCATTAGCTATAAGCAGTTGCCGTTGCCAATTAACGTGAAACAGGCAATGGCGGCAGTGGGGCAGAGTCGGATGATGGCAAGCTGGGCACAATTATTTGATTTTGACTGTGCACAGATCCTGCTGACCCATGACGATTTAAAAGATCGCCGCCGTTATCTGAATATCGATAATACCCTGCGCACTTTGCTGGCGAATCAGGTGCTACCCATTGTTAACGAGAATGATACCGTTGCCACGGTCGAGTTAAAGGTCGGCGATAACGATAATCTGGCGGCGATGGTGGCGATTCTGGCTGATGCTGATGCCTTATTAATCTGCTCGGATATCGACGGCCTCTATACCGCCAACCCACGTACTGAACCTGACGCTGAGCTGGTGCCACAGGTTACGCAAATTACACCACAGATTTATGCGATGGCCGGTGGCAGCCACCATGCTATTGGTACCGGCGGCATGCAGACGAAAATTCAGGCCGCCGATAAAGCAACCCGTGCCGGTATTGATACCCTGATTATCAATGGCCAGAAAGCGGCAACCTTTGATGAATTACTGGCCAACCGGCATTGTGGTACCTTGTTTCAACGACAACAAGAGCGGCTTAGTGCGAAAAAGCACTGGCTGCGACATAGCCTGAAGCCGCACGGTCAACTGGTGATTGACGACGGTGCCGCGCAGGCACTGCTGGCCCGGGGGGCTTCGTTATTGCCTTCCGGCATCAGTGCGGTCAGTGGTGACTTTGATAAAGGCGATGCGGTACTGGTACTTAATATGGCCGGTCAGACGCTGGCGCAGGGTATTAGCCAGTATAGCGCGCTGGAGCTTAGTAAGATCCGTGGCATAAAAAGCCAGCAAATTGATACCATCCTTGGCTATTGCTCCAGTGAAGTTGCTATTCACCGCGACGATCTGGTGCTGCTTAACTAGACTACACTAAGGACGTAGTCAGCAATCGTTGGGGAATATAGTGCAGATTGCGGTAGTCGGTGGTGGCATTAATGGTCTGTGCAGTGCCTGGCAGCTGGCGCTGGCTGGTCATCAGGTTACCTTGTTTGAACGCGACCAGTTAATGCAAGCCACCAGTGTTGCCTCATCCAAACTGTTACATGGCGGCTTACGTTATCTGGAGCAAGGTGAGTTCCGGCTGGTGCGCGAAGCCTTACAGGAGCGGCGCTGGTGGTTAAAAAAGGCACCACAGTTAACCCGTCGCTTACCCATCCTTTATCCCCTCTATCAGCATTCTCAGCGTGCCCGCTGGCAGCTGAAAATCGGACTCTGGTTATACGATAGCTTTGCCGGTAAAAAGGGCATTGGCCGGCATCGCTGGTTAACGGCGGTACAGACGCTACGCTGCTCACCGCAACTAAAAGCCGAAGGTTTATTGGGTGCCTATCTGTTTTTTGATGGCCAGATGGATGATCAAAAGCTTGGCCTCTGGATGGCAGAGCAGTGCCGCAAGGCCGGCGTCAATATTGTAGAGCACAGCCCGGTATTAAAAATTCAGCCAGATGGTGAACTACAGCTCACCGGTGGCAAGCTAAAATTCGCCAGCATTATTAATGTCGCTGGCCCCTGGAGCAGTGCCCTGTTACAACAATCCGGCCTGATGGCGGCACCCCTTGATCTGGTGCGTGGCAGCCATTTGTTACTGCCTGCGATTAGCCGTTATGGCCATATGTTGGAAGTGCCGGGTGAGCGGCGTATCGTGTTTGCTTTGCCTTATCAACAGCAGTGTCTGCTGGGCACGACCGAGGTGCGGCAGCCACTGGATGATCCGGTGCAGTGCTCACCGGCAGAACGTGACTATTTACTTGGGGTATACGCACATTACTTTACGCCAGCGGCCACGCCAGAGCAGCTATTGGGTAGTTTTGCCGGCGTCAGACCTTTATTGGCGGGAAGTGCCGATGCCAGCCGCGCCAGCCGGGAGTATCAGTTTAGCTGGCAGGGGAAGATTTTGACGGTCAGTGGCGGCAAATGGACCACAGCACGGGCACTGGGGCAACAACTGGCGGCTGAGGTCAACCGCCGCTGATAGCCTGGGCTCCGGACTTACAGATCCAAAGCCAGGATTTTTGAGCGGCGCTGATAGTTATACAGCTGCTTTTTCTGGGCCGGCAGATCATCGACGGTCACCAGTTCAAAACCCTGCTCCAGAAACCAGTGAATACTGCGGGTGGTCAGGGCGAACAGCCGGCTGTATTTGCGTTGCCGGGCTTGCTGGATGACGCTTTTGAGCAGGGTAGTACCACGATCGGCATCGCGGTAATCCGGGTGTACCGCTAAACAGGCAAATTCGCCAACATTTTCTTCCGGAAACGGATAGAGCGCGGCACAGCCGATCACCAGACCATCACGCTCAATCAGCGTAAAGTAGTCGATTTCCATCTCCAGTTGTTCGCGCGAGCGGCGTACCAGTAAACCTTGCTGCTCCAGCGGCCGGATCAGATCCAGAATACCACCGATATCGCTGATTACCGCGCGGCGTAGTTTTTCTGCTGACTCGGTGACGATCTGGGTGCCGATACCATCGCGTGAGAACAGCTCCTGCAGTAATGAACCATCTTCGGCATAGCTGACTAAGTGACAGCGTGGCACGCCGGCGCGACAGGCGGTAACAGCTGCGCGTAAAAACGCCGCTGTGCCGACGCAGTGGTCCTCCTGCTGCTCCAGTTCATACAGAATATGTTCTGCCATATTCGGCATCAACTCTGCAGTAATTTCGCCATTTTCGCCGACAATACCGCCAACATCGTTAAAGCCAATCATCTTGTCGGCTTTCAGCCGAATCGCGACCTGGGTGGCAATTTCTTCCGCCGTTAAATTAAAGCTCTCCCCAGTGACCGACGCGGCTATCGGCCCCATTAGCACGATACCGTTATTATCAAGCTGCCGGCGGATACCAGCAGTATCGATACGGCGCACCTTACCGCTATGGAAATAATCCACGCCTTCATCGACACCGAGTGGCTGAGCAATGACAAAGTTACCGCTGACCACGTTAATCTGTGCGCCCTGCATCGGCGTATTGCTTAAGCTCATCGATAAGCGGGCGGTAATATCCAGCTGTAAAGCACCGGCAACCTGTTTGATCAGCCGGAACGAATCATCATCAGTGACCCGGATCCGGTTATGGTACTGCGGCTCCAGCCCGGCATTGCGCAGCACCTGATTGATTTGTGGCCTGGCGCCATACACCAGTACGACTTTGATCCCCAGACTGTTCAGCAGCGCAACATCATTAATAATGCTGCGAATGCCGGGTTGCATAATGGCTTCGCCCCCCAGCATCACCACAAAGGTTTTGCCACGGTGGGCGTTAACATAGGGGGCAGATTGGCGGAAACCGCTGACGAGTTCAGTTGTACGCACGGGCGAATGTTTTCCTTGCACGGTATACAGATAGGATAAGTCTGGCAGTTTTCCGGGAAAACTGCCAGACCAGCGCAAAAAGTTGCGGGATTTTAGCAATAAAGTGGTTTTATATCCAATATTACTGCATAAATATTCCTGTTTAATCCAGAATAATATGCGGTAAGAAACGCGAACTGTCCTTAGTGATCAGACTGTTATCTTCACGAATGCCGATCCCTGCCGCTAAATCACCGACCACCCAGCTGCCAATCAGCGTATAGCTGTCACCAAAGCGTGGTAGCGGCGCAAAGGCCTGCCGGACATAACCGCTATCGGTATAGGGTCCACCTTGTTGCAGCTTTTCACCTTGTGGTGTAATCAGTTCTACATTGGCCCCTTCACGCGAGAACAGGGGTTTACGCACCCAGCCAGGGTTCAACGCTGTTTTGCCATCATCAAAAAAGGCGGGCAGCAGATTCGGATGGCCCTGATATTTTTGCCACAATAATGGCAGAATTCCTTTATTGGAGAGCAGTAACTTCCATAACGGCTCTAAAAAGCGGGTGTCGGAGCTTAAAATGGTGCTGGCGAATTCTTCCTGCAGCATAAACTCCCACGGATAGAGTTTAAACAGCCCCTGGATCGGATAGCCTTCCAGATCGACCAGCTGGCCGTCGATATCGCCAATCTGCTCCAGCTGGATATAGCGGCTGTCCAGACCACTTTGCAGCGCAATATCCATCAGATAATCAACAGTCCCCTTGTCTTCCTGACTTTCGGTGACGCTACTGAAATAGAAAGGGCGTGGTAAAGGCAGCTCGGCAAAGGCCTGCTCCAGTTTGTCCTGCAACGAATTAAACTGATCGGCGCCCTCCGGCAACACACCACGCATTTGCTGGTCTTCCAACCACACCCACTGGAAAAAGCCAGTTTCATAAAGCGAGGTCGGCGTGTCGTAGTTCAGCTCCAGCAATTTCGCCGGGCCCTTGCCGTCATAGGCAAAATCCATCCGGCCATACAGGTGCGGCTCGGCACGCTGCCAGCTCTCTTTCACCGCGTCCCAGAACTGCTGCGGGATTCCGAGTTGGCTCAGCTGTTGTTCACTGCTAACGATATCCGGGATCAGGTCTAAGGCCATCTGATGCAGCTGTTCAGTCGGCGTTTCCAGATCATCTTCAATCTGCGCCAGACTGAACTGATAATAAGCCGACTCATCCCAGTAAGGCTCGTTATCAATGGTATGAAACTGAAAGCCAACACTTTCAGCAAAAGCCTGCCAGCCCGGGCGAGGTGCGATCGGAACCTTTTTCATTGTTTAGCCGCCATAGGTGGTTTGCCGCGGCGCAGCTGCTGCGCGTTGCTGTGCCTGAGCACCAAAGCCACCGCGACGGGCCAGGGTGGCAGGTTTGGGTTGTACTGCCGAAGGCCTGACCTGAGTTGGGCCGGGCTGACTGGCTACCGGCGTATTGCCGGCAGTGC
Organism: Alishewanella aestuarii B11; assembly: GCF_000280055.1. Taxonomy (GTDB): domain Bacteria; phylum Pseudomonadota; class Gammaproteobacteria; order Enterobacterales; family Alteromonadaceae; genus Alishewanella; species Alishewanella aestuarii. The sequence goes on from NZ_ALAB01000002.1 coordinate 38,885, forward strand.
GGAAAGTACTCTGATCATCGCGTGCTTTGTACAGAGGTTGGTTCGGTACCGTATTACGGCCACCGGCTGCGGCTGCACTTTGTTGCTGCTGTGGTGCCATACCGCCACGGTTTAGCATCTGTCCGGCTAAAAAGCCCATCATCATCGGCATAAAAAAGCTGCCCTGGGCATGCTGCTCGGGCGCGGTTTCACAGCGACCTACGCCAAAGTCCGCTTCACATTCCTGCTTATTGGCATACTTAGGTGCTACCTGTGGGTGTAATGCCTGGGCTTCGGCGAAGGCCGCCTGGCACTGAGCCGGTGGATTATAGAAGGCCGCACATTCATCCGGGGTATTAAATACCTGGGCTTCGACCGCTTGTTCGCTGCCACAGCCCTGCAACACCAGGGTTGCGGCCGGCACCATAAAGATCAGCGCCGCTTTGCGGCTGCGCTTAAAGACTTTTTTCTGCATCTCAGGCTCCTTAAATAATGCGCTAGTAGGTCATACAGGCAGCATTGAGCATACCAACACTGATTGAGCAGCCAGCGGAGAAAATACCGGCGGCGATATCACCCTGAGTGATACGTTGTGATAGATTTTTTAGTGCCAGTTGGCTGATAAAAAAGGTCAGCACTTGCACCAGCAGGGCAACCAGACCCCAGATAGCGCAATCGAGTAACGACATAGAGTGGGTAATGGCACTGGACAGCGGTAGCGCAAAGCCAATCAGGGCACCGGCAAAGGCCACGGCTGCAGCCGGATTATTGTCGCGGATCAGGCCAAATTCGTCATGGGGCGTTACCCAGCTATACAGGCGGATAAAGATCAGCACTGACACCACCGCCAGGGCAAAGTAGGCCAGAAAAGACGGTAAGCCCGCCAGTGAAGTTAAAGCGGTATCAAGCATGATAAAACTCCTGCAATAAGAACTGCGTTGATCCTGCGAAAAATTGCTGCCAATTACAAGTAAAACCGTACCGGCTTACGGCAGCGCAGGCTACAACCGGCATTTATCGCATCTGGCGGGGCTCATATCCTGTTTCGGCAGCGGTAGCAGAGCAGATTTTCTACACTCGCCACGATAAAACATAATAAGGAACTTCGTATGACAAAACTTTCCGCGTTAGCACTTGGGGTGGCTTTGGCTCTGGGCATTGCAGGTTGCAGCAGTCAGCCGGCGACAGAACAAACTCAGCTCACTCAGGCTGACAGCCAGCGTGCTGGCTTTGAGCTGAACAACTTTGATAAGAGTGTCGCGCCGCAGCAAGACTTTTTTCGTTTTGTAAACGGTAACTGGCTGGGTAACACTGAGATCCCGGCCGACAAGGCGCGTTGGGGCAGTTTTGACGAGCTGCGTGAAAACGCTGAGAAGCAAGTACTGGAAATTATTCAGGAGCTGGCAGCTACTGAGCATCCGAAAAACTCTGACGCTCAGAAAATGGCCGATCTCTACAAGTCATTTTTAAACGAGCCGCTGATTAATACGCTGGGCCTGAATCCACTGCGTGGCGACATTGCCCGTATCGAACAGGTTCGCAACCATCAACAGCTGGCTGTGCTATGGGGCGAATTACAGCGCTACCGCTATGGTACCCCGATTGCTGTGTTTGTCGGTCAGGACCAGCGGCAGTCAGACCAATATATTACCGGAGCGAGCCAGGGCGGCTTGGGTTTACCGGATCGCGATTATTACCTGAAAGATGATGAACGTTCAGTCCAGTTACTCGGTCAATACCGCGACTTTATCGCCAAATTATGGCAACTGGCCGGCTGGGAGCAACCGGAGCAAGCGGCTGACCAGGTGATTGCGCTGGAAACCCAACTGGCCAAGGTGCAGTGGAGCCGGATCCAGAACCGGGATCGTAACGCCACCTATAACAAGCTCAGTGTTGCTGAGCTGGGTAAACTGGCGCCGGGTTTTGACTGGCCGGCGTTTTTACAAGCTGCCGAGCTGGGTCAGGTGCAGGAACTGGTGATCCGTCAGCCGTCGTACTTTACGGATTTTGCCAAGCTGCAGGCGCAGTTACCGGTAAGCCAGTGGCAAACGTATCTGAAATTTCACCTGCTGCGTGCCAATGCGGCTAATCTGAGTGAGCCCTTTGTCCAGGCCAGTTTTGATTTCTACGGCAAAACCTTAAGCGGCTTGCAGGAGCAGCGCAGCCGGGAAAAACGCGCCGTCAGTCTGGTCGATAGCAACCTCGGTTTTATGGTCGGCAAAGAATATGTCGCCCGGCATTTCAAACCCGAAGCCAAGGCGCGGATGGATGAAATGATTGAAAATCTGCGTGGCGCCTTTAAAGAAGCCATTAACGAACTGGAATGGATGAGCGAGACGACCAAGGTCGAGGCTCAGGCCAAGCTGGCGAAGTTTAATACCAAAATCGGCTACCCGGATGTCTGGCGTGACTACGACTGTTTAACCATTGATGCCAACGATTTAATCGGTAACCTGCGCCGCAGCAGCGAGTGTGAGTATCAGCGGATGGTTAACCGTTTAGGTCAGCCGGTAAACCGGGATGAATGGGGTATGACACCGCAGACGGTGAATGCCTACTACAGCTCGACGATGAACGAAATTGTGTTCCCGGCCGCGATCCTGCAGCCGCCGTTCTTTAATGTCGATGCCGATGATGCGGTGAACTATGGTGCTATCGGTGGCGTTATTGGCCATGAATTTACCCATGGCTTTGATGATCAGGGCCGGCGCTCTGACGGTGATGGTAACCTACGCGACTGGTGGACACCGGAAGATGAGCGGCAGTTCCGCGAGCGCGCACAGCGTATGATCGATCAATACAATGCCTTTAATCCGATCGATAACCTGCATCTGCAGGGCGCTTTGGGTCTGGGTGAAAATATTGCCGATCTGGGTGGTTTAACGGTGGCGTTCCGTGCCTATCAAAACGCGATTAAAGATCAACCGCGGCAGACTATCGCCGGCTTTACCCCGGAGCAGCGTTTCTTTATCGGCTGGGCTCAGGTTTGGCGTATTAAGTTCCGTGATGAAGCTTTGCGTCAGCAAGTGATTACCGGGCCGCACTCACCGGGCATGTACCGGGTACTGGGGGTGTTGTCGAATATGCCAGAGTTTTATGAAGCCTTTGATGTTAAAGAGGGTGATGGTATGTACCGCAGCGAAGATGTGCGGGTCAAGATCTGGTAAGGTCGCATAACAATGCAAACCCCGGCAGTTGGCCGGGGTTTGTCTTTAATGGCGCTTAATCAGAACTGGTAATTAATACCCAGGCTCAGATTATTGGCTTTTAACTTGTAGCTGTCACTGCCGTCACGGAAGCGCTCCTGCGGTAGCTGTAAATATTCCAGGGTCGCGGTGAGTCTGGGGGTAAATTTCAGACCAGCGCCGACGCCCCAGGCAAAGCCATCCAGCGTCTCGCTATCGGTAAAACGAAAACCCTCGTTCTGCACCTCATATTTAAATTTACTGGCACCATAACCGGCTAAACCGTACAGTGAAAAGTTATCTGAAAGTGGTACGCCGGCCTTTAACAGCAGCATACTTTGTTGGTCAACGGTCAGTTCCTCCAGATAACCCGGCTCGCGGTAACGCTCGCCTTTGACACCGGTACCAAAGCGTACCTCAGCAGCGACGTAAGGGTTAAACTGGTAGCCAGCCAGTACTGATAGGGTGGTAAAGTCGAAGGAAATACTCTCACTACTGTCCGTTTCTTTTAGCTTAGTGGCGCTGACCTGGCCACCGACATAGAACGGCGAATCCATAGCCAGAGCTGGTGCAGCCAGACCACTGATCACGAAAAGCGCGATAAAGGGTTTTAACATAACAGCGTCCTCTTAGTTGGGGTAACGCTATCGATACTGCAGCCCGCCCGCTGAATTGCACCTTAATAGCGCTGACCCTTTACGTTATGTTCGCTACGACAAGGTAACAACTTGTAACTCGCAGCATAGTCTTGCTGGCGCTTATCTCAGTTTTTCTCAACATGGTCGAAAGCAAGCTGGTATTGCCGGCAAAAGCTGTTATAACAAAGGGCTAACAAAAAGACAGGGAATCCAACAATGAAGATGATCCTTCGCGCTGCCTTATTGGGTAGCTTGCTCAGTTGCAGTCAACTGGCACTGGCAACGGCTGTGGATATTGGCTATCAGCAGCCGGTAAAAGAGATTGTAGCTATCGTCGATGCGGCACCAGCACCGGGGGCGATGTTAAGCCCGAATGGCAAGCTGATGCTAAGTACCGGTTTTGCCGCCTTACCAGGTATTGCCGATCTGGCGGCGCCGGAATACCGGCTGGCTGGTGTAAGGTTTAATCCGGCGAATAATGGTCCGTCACAACCGCGCTATGTCTCGTCATTACAATTGATCGAGTTGGATACGCAGCAGACAAAAGCGATCAAAGGCTTGCCGAAGGATCTGAAAGCGGTCAATCTTAATTTCTCCCCCGACAGCCGTTATCTGGCGTTTATTCAACTGGAAGATAACGAAGCCCAACTGTGGCAGGTGGATCTGCAAAAACTGCGGGCCAGCCGCTGGAGCAATATCCGGTTAAATGCCATCTGGGGGGGCTCGCTGCAATGGACTGCTGATAGCAAAGCGATTTTTGCCGCCAGTATTCCTGCCAAACGGGGTGCTGAACCGGTGCAAAGCAAGGTGCCAACTGGCCCGGTGATTACCGAAGCCCGTGGCCGCACTGCACCAGCGCGCACCTATCAGGATTTGTTAAAAAACAAATATGATGAAGCCCTGTTTAGCTACTACTTTACCAGTCAGCTGGTAAAAATCGGCCTGAACAATAAGGTGACTACCCTGGGCAAGCCACAACTGCTGCGTGGTGCCGAGTTATCGCCGGACAATAACTTTATTCTGGTCAGCCGTATTGAGCAGCCGTTTTCCTATGCGGTACCGGTATCGCGCTTTGCTTATACCACCGAGGTGTGGGATGCCAGCGGCAAGCTGCAATATCAGGTGGTGCAGCAACCGGTAGCCGATAATTTACCGATAGCCTTTGATGCGGTTATCACCGGCCGCCGTAGTGTAGGCTGGCGCCCGGATCAGGCGGCAACGCTATACTGGGCTGAAGCGGCGGATGGTGGCGATCCGGCGAATAAAGTGACGGTACGGGATCAGCTGTTCCAACTGGCAGCGCCTTTTAACGCCGAGCCAGAAAAGCTGCTGGATTTAAGCTTCCGTTTCTCCTACCTGTTAGCGGCCGCCGATGGCAGCCTGTTGGTCTGGGAGCGTTGGTGGCAGGATCGCAATGAAAAAGTCTGGTATCTGGACCCGGCGCAGCAAGCCCGGGTATTCTGGGAGCGCTCTTCTGAAGATCGTTATAATGATCCGGGCAGTCCGTTATTAACTACCGCTGCTAACGGCCAGCGCTTGTTGCGGGTAGCGGATGGCGCTATTTATTTAACGGGCGTCGGCGCGTCACCAGAGGGTAACAGACCCTTTATCGATCAGCGTCAGCTGGCTACTGGTGAAACCCGCCGTTTATGGCGTTCGGAAGCGCCTTTCTACGAGTTCCCTTTTACGTTGTTACCATCAGGCAAGCTGTTAACCCAGCGTGAGGCGCCGGATCTGCCGCCGGATTTCTACCTGCGCGATCTCAGCAGCGGCGAACTGACTGCCCTGACCAAAACACCGCACCCGATGCCACATACCCAGGGTATTAGCCGTGAACTGATTAATTATCAGCGTGCGGATGGTATTCCAATGTCGGCGACACTGCTGCTACCTGCCGGCTACGATAAAGCCCGCGATGGCGCACTGCCGACCGTGATTTGGGCTTATCCGCGCGAGTTCCGCAGTGCTGACGCTGCCGGTCAGGTTAGTGATTCGCCGTACCGTTTTAACCGCATCAGTTACTGGACACCGCAGTTCCTGGCAACTCAGGGCTATGCGGTATTGGATAATGCCACCATGCCGATCGTTGGCGAAGGGACGCAGGAGCCGAATGATAGCTTTATCGAGCAACTGATCTTAAATGCGGAAGCGGCGATTGCTGCAGGTGTAGAGCGCGGCGTAACAGACCCGAACCGGGTGGCGATTGGCGGTCATTCTTATGGTGCCTTTATGACAGCAAATCTACTGGCGCACTCCAATTTGTTTAAAGCCGGTATTGCCCGCAGCGGCGCCTACAACCGTAGCTTAACGCCGTTCGGTTTCCAGATGGAGCAGCGTACCCTGTGGGATGATCCGGAGTTATATGTGCGGATGTCGCCGTTCTTCCATGCCGAAAAAATTAAGACACCCATACTGCTGATCCATGGTAGTGATGATAATAACGCCGGCACTTTCCCCATGCAGAGCGAGCGCTTATATCAGGCGATTAAAGGCAACGGCGGCACCACCCGCTTAGTGATGTTGCCACTGGAATCACACGGCTACCGCGCCCGTGAGTCGGTACTTCATATGCTATGGGAAACTACGGCCTGGCTGGATGAGTTTGTTAAAAACGCTAAGGCCGATACTGCCGAGTAAGTTGTGTTGCAATAAAGTTAATCTATAATAAAAAGCGCTGCTAAACCCAGCGCTTTTGCTTTTTTGGAGGTAAGCATGACATGGAGTAAGAAATTCGCTTTAGCCTTGCTGAGTTTGCTGGCGATAGTGGTGGCATATCAGCTTGGTAAGCAGATTGGTGCCTGGATAATCCGTTCTGGAACAATGATTGGTTAGTTTCAGTAAGATGATTATCCAATTTCTGCTTGAGATGACATTTGTGTCACTAGGCACTGCATTTGGATGCAAGTTGGGATTTTGCTTATCCGATAAAGAACCAAAAGCAGACGAAAATAAACAGGTTGTTTATAGTGCGCTTTACAGCGCATTGTTTTATGCACTCTTTAAAATGCTTTCGAGCTAAGCCCGGCGTTATGGCCGGGCTTATCAAGCTTTAGTCTAGCTGCGGGCCTGCTTAATTTCTTGCATCAGCTGCAGTACCTTGTTATCGCTCAGAATCGTCTCGATATGCTGCGGTAATTTACGCTGCCAGTTCGCATATTCAGTGCTGGTACCCGGTATATTGACCGGAGTTTCCAGCAATACCAGGTCTTCCAACTGATAGGCGAATAAACGCGCCGGCGTCGCTGCGGTATACAGATGACAGGCACGAACCAGAGTTGCCGCATCCGGCTGCGCAATGCCGAGCTGCTGTTGCAGGATCTGCTTTTCGCTCTCTCGCAGTTGGTGCAGGCTGTCGGCCACAGCTGGACTGGGGAATAAATCCAATTGATGACGCAGCGCTAAATCCAGTTCCTGCCAGAAGCCGACCAGCGTAGGCATATCGTGCGTGGTCACTGTTGCCAGAGCCTGCGGTGGATAGGTCAGATCCCGATGCTGATAACTGCCAGCCTTTTGCTCCAGCATAAATACCCGGTAAGACAGCACCTGATAATGCTGCATCAGCTCACTGATTTCCGCCGGTACCGTGCCCAGATCTTCTCCAATGACGACGCAGTGATTACGTTGGCTTTCCAGCGCTAAAATGGCAAACAGCTCTTGCGCCGGCATCCGTAAATAACACCCGGCTGTAGCATCGGCGCCGAGCGGGCAACACCAAAGCCGCAATAATGCCATCACATGGTCCAGCCGTAGGGCGCCGGCATAGCGCATATTTGCGCGGATCAGTTCAATAAAGGGTTGATAGGCTTTTTGCCGCAGCGTCACCGGGTTGTACGCCAGCAAGCCCCAATTCTGGCCTTTTGGTGCCATAATATCCGGCGGTGCACCTACACTTAAATCTAATAAAAAATCATCTGGCGCGCCCCAGCTCTCGGCACTGCTACGGCTGGTGCCGACAGCGACATCACAGTATAAACCGATGGCCATACCTTGCTTGCGACACTCGGCTTTCACCTCTGCCAGCTGCAGCTGTGCTAACCACTGTAAATACAGCTGCTGTTCGATAGCGCTGGCATGTTGTTTGGCAAAGGCCGCAACGGCGGGGCTATGCGGGTTTTGTAGTTCTGGCGGAAATTGCTGCCAGGCGGCGGTTTGCAGATCTTGCCAGAACAATTGGCCCTGTAGTACCGAGAATACAGCCCACTGATACAGACTCACACCGGCCTCTGCTACGAAAACCTGAAACGCCTTGGCCCTTTCACTTTGCAGCGCCAGTTCATGTTGCTGAAAATGCTGAAATAGCAAGGCCGCGACCTGCTGTTTTAAGGCGGCAACAGCCGGATAATCAACATTCGCCGTGGCGCGACAGGCGGCGAGCTGCTGCTGAAAATCGGCACTGGCGACTAGCTGTTGTGCTGCGGTGCAGGCTTGATAATCCGGCGTTTCATCCAGCGCGACATAAAGCGTGTTTAACCATAAACGGCTGCTGGGGCTGTATGGGCTGCAATCCTGTGGCAGCATCGGATAGAGCGCATGCAAGGGGTTTAAACCGATAAAATCGTTACCGGCCGCTGCTAATGGGGCAACCATAGCTTTTAAGTCAGCAAAGTCACCCATACCCCAGTTGCGGGCAGAGCGCACCGCGTACAGCTGTAAGGCCGGGCCCATGGTTTTATGCAGGATGGCGCTGTCATGCAGCTGAAAACAGCGGGCCGGCGTCACAATCAGTTGCTGGCTCAGAGGCTGCTTACCATCAGTTAGCGTCAACTGATGGTAGCCAAGCGGTAGGTCCAGCTGAAACGGCAAATTAAAAGCCAGCATCGCGACTGTATTTATTTCGGCCTGTTCCACAATATCTTTGGCCTGCAGTAATAATTCACCGCTCAGTACGTCGCCGTCTTCTAATGCGATCTGCCACTGCCAATGACTTGCCGCTTTGGCTGCTTCCAGCTGCAATCTGACACTAAAGGGTTGCTGTTGCTCAGCAACCGTTACGGCAGATAAGGGTTCCTGCCAGCGGGCTTGTTGCAGCTGCGCAATCTGGTTGGCAATAGCTTGCTCGCTACTGAGATCAAAGCCCATAGCCCGCAAAATGCTGGCCTGCACTTCTGCATCAATATGCTCTAACTGCCCATTGGCATGCACATAGCTGTCTTGTAAACCCGCCAGGGTGGCGAGTTGCTTAACTTGTCCCATAGACCACCTGAATTAAGGGAGTGGTGATTTTTGCCAAGCATAAACAGTGGCGGCTGAAGAAGAAACAACCTGCATACGTATGCAGTGCTTTACAGCGCTAAGCGTTTCAATATTGGCTTTTTCTGGCAACGGCTGCCGGCGTGTTCATACTTAAGGCAGTTGGCAGCCTGCCTGCTGCACAACGATAGTGCAGCTTGCCGGCAGTTGCACCCGCCTGGGGCATCTTTTGCACTATGAATACGTATTCATATTGAGCTGGCGACCGAATAAGTTTAATAAATGAGCATGGCAAAACTGCAGCTGACGAATTTCAGCATGGCTTTCAGTTTCGCAGTAATAAAACAACAACACTCCGGGGTAGATAGGATTATGACAAAATTTAAACTCAGTATGCTAACGCTGGCTTTAGCCGCAGCTGGCAGTAGCTCAATGGTGTTTGCTCAACAGGACAACACCGACACTCAGCAGGCACAGGAAGAGGCCGTTGAAGTGATTTCCGTACGCGGCTTTCGTCGCAGCTTACAGGAATCACAAAACATTAAGATGTTTAACAGCTCTATTGTAGAAGCTGTTTCTGCTGAAGATATTGGTAAATTACCTGATGTCAGTATTGCAGAGTCGTTAGCACGTCTACCAGGCTTAACTGCTCAGCGTTTAAACGGTCGTAGTCAGGTCATCAGTATTCGCGGTCTGGCGCCGGATTTCTCGACAGCACTGTTAAACGGCCGTGAGCAGGTGAGTTCTGGTGATAACCGCGGTGTGGAGTTTGATCAATATCCGTCTGAACTATTGAGTGGTGTGGTTGTTTATAAAACGCCGGACGCTGGTTTAATTGGTCAAGGCCTTGCCGGTACTGCCGATATGCGTTTGGTCAGCCCACTGGCGCATGGTGAGCGCACTGTAGCGGTGAATGCCCGTTACGAGTGGAGCCAAATTAGTGCGTTAAATGCTGGTGCAGATGATAAGGGCAATCGTTTTAGCATTTCGTACATTGACCAATTCGCCGACAACACCATTGGTGTAGCTTTAGGTTACGCCACTATGTCTAACCCAATGCAAATTGAACGTCTTGAAGCCTGGGGTTATGCCGACACAGATGATGGCGATAAAGTGATTGGCGGTGCTAAAGTCTTTGCGAACTCCAACTTGCTGGAGCGCGATGGCTTTATTGGTGTATTTGAATACAAACCAACTGATAGCTTTAGCAGCGCGGTAGATTTCTATTACTCTAAGTTTGATGAAACTCAGCGCACCAGCTTTATCGAATTACCGCTGTTGTGGGGTGGCGCACCGCTGGTGAACCCAACAGTAGAAAATGGTTTAGTGACCTCTGGTGGTTACACTGGAGTTAAGGGTATCGTCCGTAACCATGGTAATTTCCGCGAGGCTGATTTGCTCTCTGTCGGTTGGAAAACTGAATTTAAATTATCAGATAGCTGGGATGCCACTTTGGATCTGAGCCACTCTTCGCTGGATCGTACTGACCTGATTCTGGAATCTGATGCCGGTACCGGCCCAGCTGGTTCAGGCGCGCTGGACAATCTGTCGTTCGCGATGAGCGACCGCGGCCCGATTTTCAATTCTACACTGAACTATGCTGATCCTAGCTTAATCCTGCTAACCAGCCCGCAAGGTTGGGGTGGCGATATTATTCCTGGTGGTCAGCTGGGTTACTACAACTCACCGTCGATTACCGACGATTTAAATCAGGTACGTTTAAGTGCCAAAACCATGCTGGATAATGACAACTTCGATTCACTGGAAGTGGGTTTAAACTACAGCAACCGCGAAAAAGACAAGAAAGCCGATGAATTCTTCCTTGCACTGCCCAATGGTGCCTTGTCAGCACCTATTCCAAATATCGCCGGTACCACCAGCCTGGCGTCTTTTGGTATTCCGGGCATGGTCAGCTATGACCCACGTCAGCTAATCGATACCGGCGCCCTGGTACGGGTACGTAACCCTAATGCTGACGTGCTGATCAAAGACTGGAACGTGGCTGAAGATGTGGTAACGGCTTATGTAAAACTGGGGATTGTCAGCCGCGTGGGTGAAATCCCGGTGACGGGTAATATCGGTACGCAGATCGTCCATACTGACCAGTCGTCTTATGCGTTAGCGGCTTCAGGTACCGGTATTAATGTGTCGTCATTCCGGATTGATGGTGGTGATAAGTACTGGGAAGTGTTACCCAGCCTGAACCTGAACTTTGAAGTCGGTACCGCTAAATACGTACGCGTTGGTTTAGCCCGTACTATGGCCCGTGCCCGGATGGATCAGCTGCGTGCCAGCCAGGATTACAGCTTCAACCCGGCACTGAATAACTCGCAGGCAACACCAGAGCAGAACTCGCCATGGAGCGCGTCTGGCGGTAACCCGGCGCTGCGGCCATGGATTGCGAATGCACTGGATGTCTCTTACGAGCAGTACTTTGAAGACAGCAAAGGCTATGTGGCGATTGCGGCTTTCTATAAAGATCTGGAAAGCTATATCTACGACCAGCAAGTGATTCAGGACTTTACCGGCTTCCCATCTGGTGGTGAAGTACCAGTGATTAACCAGGGTGTCGCAACCACACCACAAAATGGTAAGGGTGGCCGCATCAATGGCGTGGAATTTACCCTGTCTGCCAGTGGCGCGATGATTATGCCTGAACTGGAAAGCTTCGGCGCCATTCTGACCGGCTCCTGGACCGACAGCAGCATTCAGTCTAACCCGAACGATCCTTCTACCCCGTTACCAGGTTTATCTGAGCGGGTAGCTAACCTGACGTTCTACTACGAGAACGATGGTTTCTCTGCCCGGGTCAGCAGCCGTTACCGTTCTGATTTCCTCGGTGAAATTTCAGGCTTTGGTAGTGGCCGTGACCTGCGGATGATTGAAGCTGAGACCGTTGTTGATGCACAAATCAGCTACAGCTTCTCAGGTCGTTATGAAGGCTTAACCCTGTTACTGCAAGCAAACAACGTAACAGATGAGCCTTTTGTGCGGGTTGAAGGTGATGACAGCCGCCGCGTGATTGAGTATCAGCGCTATGGCCGTACTTATATGGCAGGTTTATCCTATAAGTTCTAATCACACCTGACGTGAGTAAAGGCCCCTGTTACTATCGAGCATAGACAGGGGCCTTTTTTGTTGGAGGTAAGGTGAAGAATACAGCTTTAAATCAGGTGCGCCGGGTATTGATAGTCGGCGGCGGTACTGCCGGTTGGATGACCGCAGCGATGCTGGCGCGCATTCTTGGCGAACAGATCCTGCTACAATTAGTTGAATCGGATTCGATCGGTACCGTCGGCGTTGGCGAGGCGACAATTCCAGCGATTCAGCATTTTAATGCCGCTTTAGGCATTAATGAGGCCGAGTTTTTACGCGAAACTAAAGGCAGTATTAAGCTGGGTATTCAGTTTGAAAACTGGGGCCGGCAGGGTGACAGCTATATGCATGCCTTTGGTCCGGTTGGCCGCCAGCTCGGCATGGCATCCTTTCATCATTTCTGGTTAGCCGCAAAAGCCAGAGGAGATCAGAGTAGTTTTTGGGATTATTCACTTAACTATCAGGCAGCAAAAGCCGGAAAGTTTAACCCGCAGTCACAGTTGCCTGGTTCGCCGCTACCTGGGTTGCAATATGCTTATCATTTCGATGCCGGGCTTTATGCGGCCTTTTTACGCCGCTACAGTGAGCAACGTGGCGTAACAAGGGTTGAGGGTTTAATTGCTCACGTTGAGCAACAACCGTCTGGCGACATTGCTACAGTGGTGCTGACAGACGGTCGGGTATTAGCGGCAGATTTGTTTATCGATTGCTCTGGCTTAAGAGCCTTGCTGATTGAGCAAACACTGGCTGCCGGTTATGACAATTGGCAGCATTGGTTGCCCTGTGACAGTGCGCTCGCGGTGCCTTCAGAAGCGCGTTACCCGATAGTGCCCTTTACCCGCTCTATTGCGCATGGCGGTGGCTGGCAATGGCGGATCCCATTGCAGCATCGTACTGGTAATGGTTTGGTATATAGCAGTCGTTTTCTCGATGATGAGCAAGCAAAGCAGACACTACTGACTAATCTTGACGCTCCTGCACTGGCTGAACCACGCAAAATCAGTTTTGTTACCGGGCGGCGCAAGCAGCAATGGCGGCATAACTGTGTTGCCGTTGGCTTATCCAGTGGTTTTTTGGAGCCGTTGGAATCAACCAGCATTCATCTGATTCAAAGTGCGGTGGTGCGATTGGTACAGTGTTTTCCGGCAACCCGGGATATGGTGGCGTTGAGCGCAGAGTTTAATCGCCAGTCACAGCTGGAGTTTGAAGCGATCCGCGATTTTATTATCTTGCATTACCATTTAAATCAGCGAACAGACCATCCACTATGGCAGTATTGTAGAGAGATGGATTTACCCGATACACTGGCACAGCGGTTGGATCTCTTCCGGCAAAGTGGGCAGGTGTTCAGACAGCAGGATGAACTATTTACAGAGGTTGCATGGCAACAAGTTATGTTAGGACAAAATACTTATCCAATCAGCCACCATCCGCTGGCAGAAGGTCTGACAGCAACGCAACTAAGCGGATACCTTAGTGATTTGCAGCAAGTCGTTAGCAAAACGGTAATGGCGTTGCCTACGCACCAAGCTTATTTACAAAACCTGGTAGGTAATTTGAGTTAGTTCAGACGTAAATGGGCGTTATTCCACAGGTTCTGGTTAGCGCCCAGGCTAAAGAAGTTATCCGGCTCCCAGCACTGCGGCAGCAGATGGCGCAGATACTGCGCCTCGGCGTCTTTGTACAATAGTTGCAGTAATTCCTTCAGCTTTTGTTCGGGTACGTTGCTTTTCAGTCGGTCACGTGCCGGTTTAAAGTACAGGTTATATTCCGGGCTCAGGCTCATGTTAAAGGTGGTATTTTTCAGCTCCTGGCTGCGGCTGACAATTCGGCATAACGGCCGGTCCGGTTTTTCCGGATAGAAGCTATTGACGATAGCAAATTCATAGCGTGGCTGTGGTTTGCCATCGTCATTCAGCGGGATAAACACCAGCCCGAAGCCTTGTGGGAAGATCCCAACCAGCCGGAATAAGCGGTCGACAATCAAACCACTGTATTCACCCCGCTGCACTGCATCGCGCATCAACAGTGCAGCTTTGGGCAGAGTATCGTATTTATAGCGGCCACGGCCTGGCAAAACTATAGCTGAGTAGGCTTGGCTGACTTTAAATAAACTGCCAAGCGCACTGTCCGGGCGGGTACTGATAAAGAGCTGCAATTTATGCAGTAGTTGCTGATGTCGCTGCTGGTGTTGCTCCCGCTCTTCTCTTTTGCTGCCACGATAAGGCAGATCGCCTAGTCCCTGCGCCAATAAGGTGGTACTGCCAAGGCGGCACAGTGTCAGAAACTGAGCTCGCTCTTCACTATTCAATACCCGATCGGCCGACTGCTGTCCATTATCCGTTAACAGGTTTTGCGCCTGGCTATCCAGCTTACCAAAGTGCTCAAGCAAGCACGCCATCACCAGTGGCAACTGCAGTTGCTGCCGGTACGGGCATTGGTCAGGGGCGTCAGGGGTACGAAGCTGGTACCATTCCTGCCACTGCGGCTCGGTAAAAAACTTCTCGGCCAGCAGATGGTCGAGCAAGCGCAGCAGCAACACTGCCCGGTAGAAGGGTTTATACGCAAACTCCAGCAGCAAGGGCTTGTTTTTCTTGCCGTTTGCGGTGATAAACAGGCTACCCAGCAGGCGGGCACTCAGGTTTAGTGTTTCCGGACCGGTCTGGCCTTCGCTCTGTTGCAGCAGGTTTTCTGCGGCCGCCATCAGGGCACTCCAGCACTGCAGACGTTGCTTTTCGTATTCAAACTGCAAATCAGTATAGCGTTTGCGACACTGCTGAATAATCTCTGTCGCCTCTTTTTGCTGCACCGCCTGCTGCCAGCGCTGCTCGGCACCGGATAATTCCAGCTGCTGCACCTGATTGTGCGTAAAAAAACGTTTTACCAAACTATAAAAACAGCCATGGCCTGGGTTATATAACAGGGTAAGGGACTGCTCGAGGTTACGCAAAAAAACACTTTTGCTTGCTGCCGCCAGGTTCAAAACCGGATCCGCTTTGTCGATCGTAATTGCCGCTAAAAATAACACTGACCGCACACCGTTGAAAGAGTTGAGCGCAGTAATTGTTTGCAGGGACCTGAATTCGGGTTGAACGGACTAAAAATAGCAGTGAATACGTATTCATATTGCTAAACCTGTTAAACCGGTCAATAACTAAACAGATAAAAATTAACAGTATCAGCCATCTCTCCATTATGGCTGACTGATAAAAAACAACAAAGACGGGGAAATAAGGTATGGCAAGGTACAGGCTTAGCCTGCTGTCAGCAGCGATGATGACAGCGGGTGTCAGCTCGTTTGTGCTGGCGCAGGAAACAGCGCCGCAACCAGCGGAGCAGACAACAGAAGAACAGGTTGAAGTAATACAGGTGCGTGGTTTTGCACAAAGTTTATTTCGTTCGCTCGACAGTAAACGCTTTGGTGATGTGGTATCTGAAACCATTTCTGCCGACGATCTCGGGGCCTTACCCGACGTCTCGATCGCTGACGCCTTAACCCGTCTGCCTGGTATTTCTGCAGTGCGAACCGGCGGCCAGGCGGCTGAAATCAACATTCGCGGTATGTCCGGCGGCTTTGTGTTCTCCACGCTGAATGGACGAGAACAGGTCTCTACCAGTGGTAAGCGTAATATTGAATTTGATCAGTACCCGTCTGAATTAATCTCCTCTGCTGCGGTGTATAAATCGCCGAAAGCTTCACTGATTGAAGGGGGTGTTGCTGGTACCGTTGAGCTACAAACGGCGCGAGTACTGAGTAACGATAAAACCCATACTTTTACTGCCAACTTGCGTGGCATGCAAAATGACCGTGCCAACGAGGTTCCGGATGGTGAAGAGTTTGGTCATCGTTTTAGCCTGTCCTATCAGGGCAAGTTTCTGGACGATACCCTGGGCTTGGCACTGGGCTATGCGCGCTTGTATCAACCCAGCGTGGCGACACAGTTCATTGGCTTAGCTTACAACGTGAGCCGGGATTTGAATCAGGATGACACGCCGGAATATATCAGCGAAGGCTTTGAGATCCAGCATCTGGGCGGTGAGGAGACCCGTAACGGTTATCTGGGCTCATTACAGTGGCAACCCAATGAGGCCTTTAGTCTGACCGGCGATGTGTTTATTTCGCAGTTTGACCGCGAAGCCTTTGCTCGCGGTTTTCGGGTCAAATTTGAAGGCGCAACGGCAAATATTAGCAATCCAATTTATAATGGTTCGTCTTTAATTGGCGGTAACATCAGTCGCACTCGTAATGGTTTTACCCGGGTAGAAGTGGTGAATGATGACAACCGCGACGCTGATGAAGTCCATAGCTATGGCATCAAGGCTGACTGGGATATTAACGATGGGGTTAATCTGGTGTTTGACCTGTCGCACTCCAGAGCCAGCAGCGATTTCCGTAATGGCTTACTCTGGTCGTTAGTGGCGCAGGATGCTACCGTGGCCAATCCGGTGCTGGACCCGAATGTCTCTATTAACTATCAACTCAATGGCCTGAATTTACCGGCGATCGGTTTAAGTCAGGCAGATGCCTTTAGTGATATTAACCGCTTGATGGTGAGTAAGTACGGTATTTATCCATTTGTAAATACCGATGAAGTGAATGCTGCCCGGTTGGATTTGAGCTTTGATCTGGAACTGCCGGTTATCCGCTCTGTGGAATTTGGTGTGCGCTACTCGGCCCGTCGTTACTTAAATGATCGTTCGGTATTTGAATATGGTAGTGATGGTACGTTCTTAACCGGCCAGCCACCATTACGCCTAACTGCGGATATGGTAAAGCAAGTTGATTTTAAAGGTAAGTTTGCTAACTACCCAAGCTATCTGGCTATTGATCTGGATAAAGCTCTGGCAGCCTGGTTTCCGCAAGGTATTCCACAGCCGGTGCAAACCTGGGGAGCGGGTAACCCCGATGTGATTAACCGTGATCCCAACTCTACTGTCAACACAGCCTGGTCATTACTAGAAAGTGGGAGGGTTTATGAGGATGTACTTGCCAGTTATCTGATGGCAAATCTGGATACCGAACTTTTTGGCTTACCGTTAACCGGCAATATCGGGGTTAGGCGGGTTACTACGGATCAAAGTGCTACCAACCTTTCAGATGTCGACGGCGACCCTTTGCGTGGTGCACAGAATATCGCCGATGAAGTCGGGTTAATCAATACCCGTTATGCCGCAGGTATCGTAGGTGAAAAGTACACCAAGCATCTACCCAGCTTAAACCTGAATCTGGCGCTGACCGATGAGTGGCAATTACGTTTTGCCAGTGCCAAAGTGATCTCCCGCCCACCGATTAACCGTTTGGCGTCGGTCACATCCTTTAATATCAGTGATACCGGTGAAATTACCGGTAACAGTTCCAACAGTCCTTTCCTGCGGCCGTTTGAAGCGAATCAATATGATCTGTCACTGGAATATTATTTTGGTACTGGTGCCTTAGCGGCAGCGCTTTTCTACAAGGATATCCAATCTTTTATTCAGGATGATGTATTACCGGAATTTGATTTTAAAGCGGCCGGTTTCCCGGTACCGGATTTTATTATCCCGGATCCGGAATCGGGTGTACCGGTGGCAACCCGCAATGGCTCGCTATTTACCGCAGTAAACAACAGTAATGGCGGTTATATCCGTGGTGCTGAAATTGCGTGGACTCAGGTATTTAAAGCCCTGCCAGGCGCCTTATCTGGCCTGGGCGCGCAACTGAGTTACTCCTACACCGAGAGTGAAGTATCACTGATCAATAGCCTGGGTGGCGAACCGATTGAAACGACCTTTGAGGGGCTGTCGAAAAATGTCGTTAATGCCACGCTGTTTTGGGAATACGAAGGTATCGATACCCGGATTAACGCCCGTTATCGCTCACCCTTTGTCTCATCACAAGTCGGGATTAACGAGCAGATCACCAACTTTGATAGCGAAATGGTGGTGGACTTTCAGTTTGGCTACCAGTTTAACGACAATCTGAAGATGCTGTTCCAGGTGAATAACCTGACGGATGAGCCAACCAAGAGCTATTTTGGCCAGCAAGCGATGACCGGTACCTTGCAATTCTTCGGTCGTCAGTACTTCCTGGGCGCAGTGTACTCATTTTAATGCCGCGGGCATTCGTGCCCGTTGCTGGTAACACAGAATTGGAGTAAGTAAACCATGTTTAATCTGTTCAAAATGCTAAAACTGAGCAGTCTTGCGCTGTGCGCTTTACTGCTATACGGTTGTGGTGGTGGCGGAGACTCCACCAGTCCCGGCAGCGCTTTGCTGACCTGTACCCTGCCACAGATCCCAAACCCAACCAATACTGCCTGTATTGATCCACCGCCGTTCTCCTGTCCAAAAGGTCAGTTCCCGAACGAGACCAATGATGGTTGCCGGGTCGGTAAAGATCCTAACGCACCAGCCCCGGTAGTAACAGCCGGGCCGGATCAGGCGGTATTGTTCTACAAACGGCCACAAGATGGTGCCTATGAAGGTTTCCGGTTACATACCTGGAATAACGAGACCTGTGATGCTTACCAGCCGTCTTCCATTGCTCCGTCCTGGGATAATGGCTTGCAGTATAACGGTATTGATCCAAACTATGGCGCCTACTGGATCCTGAATTTGAAGCCAGGCTATGCCGGTACCGAAGGGGCTTGCGGTAACTTTGTTATCCATATCGGTACCGACGATGCGGGTAAAGACCCCGGTCCGGATATGCAGATGCCACTGTCACAGGATGATCCCGATTTTGCCCGCATGAATTGGGTATTTTCAGGTAATGCCAACGTTTATGAGTTTCCGATTGTTTCACTGGGTGTCAGTATCCAGGGCGCCGCTGCCCATTGGTTAACAGCCAATACCTTTGTCTGGAATACGCCGGCAGCCGATACCGCGCCAGTGGTGAAGTTGTTCTACTCTACCGATGCCAGTTTAACCGTGAATAATAGCGATGAAATCGAAGGTGGCAGCAGTATTGAATTGACACCGGTATCAGCTGATGACAGTTTGCGAGCCTTAGTGCCGCATTTGGCTAATGCAGCGGTGTTCAGTGCTAATTTTACCACCGAACAAGCAAAAGCGATGGCGAAAAATCAGCTGGCACTGGCTGCCTATAATAGCGATAACGAGCTGATTAGCGCCAGCTATGTGCAAGTGGCTAAGGTGCTGGATGATCTCTATGCCTCTGGCGATAACAGCGCCTTAGATGCGCAGTTGGGTTTGCGCTACAACGGCAATGACCTTAGTGTTGCTGTCTGGGCTCCGACCGCGCGTTCGGTTAAATTAAAAGTGTACAATGCCAGCAAAGCGCTGACTGCCACGCACAATATGACTTCAGATACTGCGACCGGTGTTTGGCGTTACAGCGGTACCCGCAGTGCCCTGGATCGCCAGTTTTATCGTTTTGAAGTTGAAGTCTACCACCCGTTAACGCGCAAGGTGGAGATCATAGAAGCTACCGATCCCTATTCTGTTAACGTCTCTACCAATGGTCGTTACAGTCAGTTTGTTGATTTAAATGACGATGACACCAAGCCTGAGGGCTGGGATAGCCGTGAAGTACCGGTAGTAGCCAACCCGACCGATATCGTGATCTATGAAGGCCATGTGCGTGATTTCAGTATTCGCGATCAGAGCACGCCGGCAGCCCACCGCGGTAAATATCTGGCCTTTGCCGAGACGGATTCTGCACCCGTGCAGCATCTGCGTAAGTTGGCGGAAAACGGCTTAACCCATTTCCACGTGTTGCCGCTGAATGATCAGGCGAATATCAATGAAGATGCTAATCGCCGGGTCAATCTGACGGATACCATTGGTCGGTTATGTCAGTTAAATGCGCAGGCGCCGGTATGCGGGGTAGAAAATGCCAATGCCACTATTGAGTCTGTGTTGCAAAGTTATTTGCCATACGAATCTAAAGCCCAGGAATTAGTGCAGTCAATGCGTGCCATTGACGGCTTTAACTGGGGTTATGACCCGCATCATTTTATTGCCGTCGAAGGCAGCTACGCCTCTAACCCGGAAGGCATCGCGCGGATTAAAGAAGTGCGGACGATGAACAAGGCACTGAACGACTTAGGGCTGCGGGTGGCGCTGGATGTGGTATACAACCATACCAGCAGCTCAGGCCTGTTTGATAATTCAGTGTTTGATAAAATTGTCCCTGGCTACTATCACCGCTACAGCGAGACCACCGGTAATATCGAGCGTTCGACCTGCTGCGAAAATACCGCCACGGAACACAAAATGTTCGACAAGTTTATCAAAGACTCGCTGGTGATCTTATCGCGCGACTTTGGTTTTAACGACTTCCGCTTCGATATTATGGGCCACCATCCAAAAGAAGGTATTTTGGCAGCTCGCGAAGCGGTACGTGCCATTGACCCGGATGTTTACTTCTACGGTGAAGGCTGGAACTTTGGTGAGGTTGCCGATAACCGCCTATTTACCCAAGCCAAGCAGCAGGATATGGCAGGTACTGAAGTAGGCACCTTTAACGACCGGATCCGTGAAGGCGTGCGCAGTGCGGCCTTGTTTAGCGGAGTAAATAACGATGGTAACCTGGCACAACAGGATTTTGTGCGCATTAGCTTAGCCGGTACCTTAAAAGACTTCGTGTTTAAAAACTACCGCGATATTACCGGCCCGGCCAGCAGCGCCAACTGGAATAGTCAGGCGGCAGGTTATGCAGAAAGCCCGGCGGATATTATCAACTATGTATCGAAACACGATAACGAAACCTTGTGGGATAATCTGCAGGCTAAGTTACCGGAGTCAATGACACTGACCGAACGGGTACGGGCGCAAAATGTGGCTATTGCCATCCCGTTAATGAGTCAGGGTATTCCGTTCCTGCAACTGGGTGGCGATTTCCTGCGCTCCAAGTCGATGGATCGCGACAGCTATGATTCCGGCGACTGGTTTAACTTTGTCGACTTCACCTATCAGACTAACAACTGGGCTGTAGGTTTACCGCTGGCGGAGAAAAATCAGGCTAACTGGGAGAATATCGCCCGCTTATTCCTGAACCGGGAGACCAAGCCGGCCAGCTCAGATATCCGCTTTGCGGCGGCCGTATTTGCAGAGTTCTTAAGCATCCGCAGTGGTAGCCCGTTGTTCCGCTTACGCACAGCAGATGAAATTACTGCCCGCTTAGGCTTCCATAATATTGGCCGTAATCAGCAGCAGGGCTTAATCGTAATGAGCCTGGATGACGGCATTGGTGTGCCGGATCTGGACCCGCTGTATGATGCGCTGGTGGTTGTTATTAACGGTACAGCGGGTGAATTATCCCACACTGTACCCACAGCTGCCGGTTTTGAGTTACATCCAACCCAGCAGGCGTCTGTGGATCAGCGGGTACATAGTGCCAGTTTCACTCAGCAAGCCGATGCCGGTACCTTTACCGTGCCGGCAAATACTATTGCCGTCTTTGTTAAGCCACAAATGGGTGCGCAGGGCGCCGGTTTAGCCGCAGATGCGACATTGGGCGCGCCGGATATTCCGCCTTATGCCGCAACCGATGTCTTTGTACGTGGTGGTTTTAATGGTTGGGGTGAAGCCGATGCCTTTAATTATGATGGTGCCGGCATCTATACCGCCACTATCAACATTGATCAGGGCAGCTACGAGTTTAAAGTCGCCTCAAGTGATTGGTCGACTGTAAATATGGGTGCAGGTGCCGCCGGTAATCAGGTTGTAGTCGGTACACCGTTAGTGATTCAAGCCAGTAACGATAACTTACGGATTGATATCGCTAAGAGCTCAACCTACGTCTTTACGTTAAATGCCAATGATGCTGCTGCACCAACCTTAACCGTATCTGAGTATGTGCCTTATGGCCCAACCACCATTTTCCTGCGTGGTGGTATGAACGGTTGGGGTGAGGCAAATGCATTCAACTATATTGGTGGCAATAAGTACAGCGTAGATATCAACATCACTGCCAGAGACTACGAGTTTAAAGTTGCCTCCAGTGATTGGGCTACGGTGAACCTCGGTGCTGGTGCAGCGGGCAATACCCTTACACTGGGTGTACCTAAGGTTATCGAACCAAGTAACGATAACCTGCGGATGGACTTTGCGGAAACCGCGACCTACAACTTCCTGTTAGATGCGACCTTTACTGCAGAGCCGGAGCTAACGGTGACGAAGAAGGAATAAACAATACCAAGTATCAGAGCCTCTGGCTCTGATACGGTACCTTGACCGTCGGGAATGAGCGCGCGAATGCGATAACATCTAAAAGCTGCAGCTGGTCTGCAGCTTTTTTATTGCTGATAGCTGCCAACGAATAAGAGGCATCATGACAAATAAGTTCGGCAAACTATGCCCGTTGTTGTGGCCAGCGGCGCCCGAAAACGCAGCAAATCGTGCTCGCGCGCCTGAATAAACTGTACTTTAGCCTCGGCAAATTGCTGTTGCTGCCGGTACCATTGCCCAAGCTGATAGTGCAGCAGGGCATGGCCGGTTGTGGCTGCAGTTTGCTGCAGCGCTGCTGCCAGCGCTTGTTGTGCCGCAGGCTCGCGCAGCTGGCTAAGTTGCAGTAACTGTTGCTGTTGTTGTGCGGTTAAAGGCTCGCTTTGAAAAGGTGGCTGATCTGCCAGATTGCTGGCTATTGTACTGAGATAAACCGGGATCCCCGCCGCACGATAGCGCGCTAGTAACCGGCTCATATTGGCCTGAAATTGCGTTAGCCCGGCTTGGTAAGTCGGCGAATCCAAAGCGATGGCTTTGTCGCGCGCGACCTGCGCCATAAAAGTACGGCTGCTGCCGTTTATTTGTGCTGGCGGTCGCAGCTGCAGATAGCCCTGTTCCAGCAATTGAAAGCTGCGCAGTTGCCGTAAGCTGAGTAGCCAGCGGCTGAGTCGCGGCGAGCGTGCCGCCAGATAATTAGAGCCAACACCCAATAGGCCCAGGTACTCGTTATGACCGGCGTAAATCAGCACCGCATCGGGCTTAAGCGCAATAATTTCGTCGGAAAAATCCAGTAGGGTGTAGCTGTTTACCGCCGATAAGGCGGTATTGACTACCTCTACCGGCCGCTCCGGAAAGGTGCGCCTTAAACGTTGTTCCAGCATGCCGGCCAGGGCCGCGCCCATACCATAAGGATAACCCGCTGCGGTCGAGCCACCCTGTACCACTAAGCGGAGTCCATTAGCTGGCTTTTGTGCCAACACAAAGCTGGGTTCCAGCTCAACCCTTGGTACAGCAGCGCCAGCTGGAAAGTAGCGTTTGACGATCTGGGTTTCGGTTACCAGATAGGCCGGGTTTGCCGGGTAGGGTTTAAACAAGGGTAAAGGCTGGGCCGGAAACAACAGCCGTACCGCGCCTTCCAGCAACAGAAACAGCAGTAGCGGTAAGCTGAGGGCGATAAGCCAGAACAGGGGACGTTGCATGTTAAGGGCGTCCGGGGGCTTGAGTTGGCGCTAACTGCTGCCGCAATTGGGCTTGTTGGCGCAACGCCAGCGCATGAGTCGGGTCAAGGGTCAGAATGTGTTCTACCTGCTGCAGCGCGGCGGTTAGCTCACCGGCAAAATAGTAACTACGCGCCAGCATCAGGCGATAGGATATATTTTCTGGCGCCAGATTGACTGCGCGCTGCTGATAATACATCGCGAGCAGCAGATCCTGACTATCAAAATACAACTGACCAGCGACATAGGCTGCCTGATGCTGGTTAGGCAAGGCGTCAAATAATAAGGCGGCCACCTTCGCCGCTTTCGCGGGTTGTTGCTGTTGTTGGTAGTAATCTAATAGCTGCTGGCTGCTTTGTAGCCAACTGAGTCCCTGTGCCCTTTGCCAGGCAAGCTGCTGCTCCGGGTTTTGTCGTGGGCCAAAACTGACCTGCTGTGGCTCGGTGGTAAAGGGGTAATCGGCAGTCAGCTGGCGGATCTTGTAATCGGCCAGTTGTAAATCCACGGCAGTCAGTGGCATATCCGCCCAGGCCTGGGCCAGGCTAACCGCGACGGCCGGCGGCCCCAGATAGCGCTCCAATAGCGGTAACCAGGTTTCGGCAATCAGGAAATAACCACGGGCATTCGGATGCAGATGCTCCAGCATCAGCTGATAATCGATAATGCCATTGTTGCTGGCCTGGCGTAGCTGCGCTTCAGCATCAGCCAGGGGCAGCCTAAAGTCAGAGGCCAGCTGTTGCAGCTGCTGATTGATCGCCAGCGGTGCCCGAAAACGCAATAGATCATGCTCCCGCGCCAGTTGAAAATGTTGCAGCGCTAAGCGCTGCTCACCAGCGTCGAGCAGCAGCTCGGCCAGCTGAAAATGCCAGCTGGCAACATCGGGGTTCTGTTGTAACGCTTGTTGTAATTGCTGGCGTGCTTGCTGCGGCTCCGGCGTCAGGGTCAATGCCGGCTGGCTGGAGCTAAAGGGGGGCTGGCGTTCATTACTGGCGATACTGCTTAAAATCACTGGTACCCCGGCTTGATGGTAGCGGTGTAGCAGCGCCTTGAGATTAGCCTGAAATTGCTGTAATCCGGCCTGATACAGTGAGCTATTTAGCGGGATCTGCTGTTCGGCGGCAATCTGCGCCATCATGGTGCGCTCCGCCAACGCTGGCGCGGGTGGTGTTCTAAGCGCACTATACAAGCGTTGTCCGGCCTGGAATAAGGCCAGTTGCCGTAATTGTAAATACAGCAGCTTACTCAGGTGGTTGCCGTCTCCAAGAAGTGCTGAGCCGACACCCATCAGGCCCAGATATTCATTATGGCCGGCATAAATCAGGATCAGATCCGGCTCAATCGCCAGAATTTCGGCACTAACATCGCGCAACGTATAGGAATTTACCGCTGACAGGGCGGTGTTAAACACCAGAATATCCCGATCCGGATACAGCCGCTTTAACCGCTGCTGTAACATTGCCGCCGGCGAGCCAAAACGGCCATAGGGGAAACCGGCAGCGCTGGAGCCACCTTGCAGCACGATGCGAAACTGGCCGGCTGGTTTCACTGCCGGAAAATACTGGGTATCAATGGCCAGATCCGGCGCCTGCTTGGGATCGGCAAAATAACGTTTTATTAAATCCGGATTGGTTTGCAGATAGCCCGGTAAGGATTCAGAGGCGATAAACAGCGGATAGCGCTGATACCAGGGGCTGACACGCAACAGCATTTCCAGTACCAGTAACAGCAATACCGGTAGTAGCAGCGCGATCAAATAAAAGACTTTGCGTGGGGGCTGTGGTGTTGCCAACTTTGCTGCAACCTGATTCAAAAAGCATCAGCTTACGTTACCTTAAGCCCTTGTTAGCAGCAAGTTTTCTGATACCAGCTCTATCGGCTTTTTAAAAATCAGGTTAAGTTAAGGCAATAAGTTTTCAGTTAATGGATTTATGCGTTATATCCTCGGTATTTCCTGCTATTACCATGATAGTGCCGCCTGTGTGCTGCGCGATGGGGTGATAGTAGCGGCAGCGCAGCAGGAGCGTTTTAGCCGCCTGAAACATGACGCTGGCTTCCCCGCCGACGCCATTCGCTATTGTTTGCGCGAAGCAGGGATAGATCTCAGTGAGCTAAGTGCCGTAGTGTTTTACGATAAGCCGTTACTGAAATTTGAACGTTTGCTGGAAACCTATCTGGCACATGCGCCGCGCGGTTTTCGCTCGTTTTTAATGGCGATGCCGGTTTGGCTAAAAGAAAAACTGTATTTAAAAACCGTATTACGGCGTGAGCTTCGGGCGTTAGCCGGGCTGGATCGCAATGCGCCACTACCCAAATTATTGTTTAGCCAGCACCATCAGGCGCATGCTGCCTCGGCGTTTTATGCCAGCCCCTATCAGGAGGCGGCAGTGATCTGTCTGGATGGGGTTGGCGAGTGGGCGACATCGACTATCTGGCATGGCCAGGGTAATCAGCTAAGGCCTTTAGCGGAACTGCATTTTCCGCATTCATTAGGTTTACTGTATTCGGCCTTTACCTATTATTGTGGCTTTAAGGTGAATTCCGGCGAATACAAGTTAATGGGGCTGGCGCCTTATGGCGAGCCTAAGTATGTTGAGTTGATTTACCGTGAATTAATTAGCGTGCGCGAGGATGGCAGCTTTGCACTGAATATGCGCTATTTTGCTTATCCGGTTGGCTCACGCATGATTAATCAGCGTTTTGCCGCTTTGTTTGGCGCACCACCGTTAACAGCAGACGCCGAACCCGGCCAGCTCTATCTCGACTTAGCCGCTTCCATTCAGCAGGTGACCGAAGAGATCGTACTGAAAATTGCCCGTCATGCCTGGCAACTGACCGGCGCCAGCAAGCTTTGTCTGGCAGGGGGTGTCGCCTTAAATTGTGTCGCCAATGGTCGCTTATTGCGCGAGGGGCCTTTTCAGGAGCTTTGGATCCAACCGGCTGCCGGCGATGCCGGTGGTGCCCTAGGCGCGGCCTTGCTGGCCTGGTATCAGTATTATCAGCAGCCGCGGCACAGCGATGAGCTGCAGGACCAGATGCAGGGGAGCTATCTGGGACCCGCTTATAGCGAGGACGAGATCGAAGCACTGTTACAGGCAGAGCAGGCACCCTATCAGTACTTGAGCGAGCCGCAGCTGTATCTGGAAGTGGCACGGTTATTGGCGGCGGGTAAGGTGGTGGGATGGTTTCAAGGGCGGATGGAATTTGGACCGCGGGCACTGGGGAATCGCTCCATTCTTGGTGACGCGCGCAGCCCGGTGATGCAAAGTATCCTGAACCTGAAAATTAAACAGCGCGAATCTTTTCGCCCTTTTGCACCCGCGGTGCTAGTCGAGGATTTGCAGCAGTATTTTCAACTTAACCACCCCAGCCCCTATATGTTGTTAGTGGCCAGGTTGGCCGCTGAATTACAACTTGAGGTGGCGCCGGGGTTAAGCGGTTTAGCCCGGCTGGCACAGCAGCGCTCCAGTCTGCCGGCCATTACGCATATTGATTACAGTGCCAGAGTGCAGACGGTCAGTGCCTATACTAACCCACGTTTTTATCAGCTGTTGCAGCACTTTAAAGCTCAGACCGGCACCTCAGTGCTGATTAATACTTCGTTTAATGTCCGGGGCGAGCCACCGGTTTGTAGCCCGGTTGATGCCTTGCAGGGCTTCTATGCGACCGATATGGATGTGCTGGTGCTGGGCAACTGCCTGCTACATAAAGCTGACCAGCCTGCAGTGAAACTACAGGCGGCGCGCCAGCGCGTCTTTGCCGCAGATTAGTGCCGGGGAGCAGATAACAGATGAGTGCGCTGTTACTAAAAAAAACTGACCACAAGGGGCTGCGCCAATTTGGCCTGCAAATGGCGCTAGTGATTCCGATTCTGTTTGGTCTCTTGCTACCCTGGCTGTTTGGCTGGTTTTGGCCTTTCTGGCCTTGGATGGTCGCTGCAGGATTTTTATCGCTGGCGCTGGTTTATGCGCCAGGTTTATATTATCCCTATCGGGTATGGATGGCTTTTGCGGCAGTTATGGGCTGGCTGAATACCCGACTACTGCTTGGCGTGGTGTTTTATCTGTTGATGGCACCACTTGGGCTACTACTCAGGTTAACCGGTAAGCTGCAGTACCAGCTGCACCCTAAAGGTAACAGTTATTGGCGCAAGCCCGATAAAGAGCCAACGGCAAAAGACTTGGAGGATCCATTCTAATGCAGGAATTTTTAACTGATTTATGGGCCTTTTTGCGAGTGCGCAAAAAAATCTGGTTGTTACCCATTATTTTGGTGCTGGCGTTGTTAGGCGGGCTGATCGTTGTCAGTCAGCAGTCTGCGCTGGCGGGCTTTATCTATACCTTATTCTAAGCGCCAAATTCGCTAAAGCTGAGCAAATGCTGTATGCTGCGCGCCCTTCCTTTTGAAGGGCACTGCAGCTGCGGGCAGAGATTTTCGCAGCACCATTGCGGGAATACGCATGCAATTTACTGATTTACCTTTAGCGGCTGAGCTGCTCAAAGCTGTAGCTGAAAAAGGCTACACCACGCCGTCACCTATTCAACAACAAGCTATCCCTGCGGTACTGGCGGGGCGGGACCTGATGGCCGCCGCCCAAACCGGTACCGGCAAAACTGCCGGCTTTACCTTACCGTTACTGCAGCGGTTGAATGACAGTCGCGAGCAAGGCCGTAAAGTACAGCCGAATCAGGTACGGGCACTGATCTTAACCCCAACCCGTGAACTGGCCGCGCAAGTTGCCGAAAGTGTGCAGCTGTATGGTAAGCATTTACCGCTACGCAGTACGCTGGTATTTGGTGGCGTTAAAATTAACCCGCAGATGATGGCGCTGCGTAAAGGTGTCGATATTTTGATTGCCACGCCGGGCCGGTTGCTGGATTTATACCAGCAAAACGCGGTGCGCTTTAATCAACTGGAAATTCTGGTGCTGGATGAAGCCGACCGGATGCTGGATATGGGCTTTATCCGCGATATTAAGAAAATTCTGGCGCTGTTACCGCCGAAGCGGCAGAACCTGTTATTTTCGGCCACCTTCTCAGACGAGATCCGTACTCTGGCCAAAGGCCTGCTGCATGAACCGCTGGAAGTGACGGTAACGCCGCCAAATAGCACGGTAGAGCGGATTGAGCAGTGGTTATACCCGGTTGATAAAGGTCAGAAAGCCAATTTACTGATCCAGCAAATTAAACAGCATAACTGGCAGCAGGTGCTGGTGTTTACCAAAACCAAACATGGCGCCAATAAGCTGACCTTATTGCTGGAGAAAGCCGGCATCAGCGCCATGGCTATCCATGGTAATAAAAGTCAGAATGCCCGCACCAAAGCACTGGCTGAGTTTAAAGCCGGCGGCATTCGGGTGTTAGTGGCAACGGATATTGCGGCGCGAGGTCTGGATATCCAGCAATTACCGCAGGTCGTCAATTATGAGCTGCCAAATGTTGCTGAAGACTATGTGCACCGTATTGGCCGTACCGGTCGTGCTGGTGCTGCTGGTTTGGCGGTATCGCTGGTTTGTGCTGAAGAGTTAAAAGAACTGAAAGGTATTGAAAAGCTGATTAAACAGCTGTTACCACGCAAAGTTATCGAGGGTTTTGCGCCGCAGCAGTCGTTGCCCGAGACGATGTTAAGTACTCTGCCGGTTAAGCCGAAGAAACCGAAAAAGCCAAAAACCTACACTCAACCCAGAGCCTTAGTTAGCGCCAACACGGCGCGCTAAAGCAACACAAGCCGCCGGTTCGAAATATCCGGCGGCCCTCTTGTTTCAACCACAGATCGGCTTATACTCCCGTACAGGTAGTACTTTGGAGTTAGCTGGTATGTACGGGTATATTGCGCGGCAACCCATCTTTAATGCGGCAAAAGAGACCATCGGTTACGAGCTGCTATTTCACGATGGTGAGGTTAATTCCTTTCCGAAAATAGATGCCGACGAAGTTTTTGCCCGCCCGGAAATGCTGAAGCATAAGCAGCTAAGTTCTAATTAAGCGAACTTACTGCAGTCGTTTGCATTATTACCTCTAGTTTTTCTTAACAATATGCCAGCAGCGTTATGCACTCAATATTTCTATGTCTGTGGCGTCGCAGCAGCCATAAATCGCTGCTTTGCATACGTATGCACCAAAAAAAGGCATAACCTGACACGGAATCTGCGGTAATTTAATCAACATAACCAGATCAACAGACAAGGTAATCGCTGATGCAAATAAAACACGCCACCCTAAGCGCTCTGGCGCTGTCGATGATGCTTGCTTGTGGTAAAGCACCTGCGCCGGAACAGGCTACGCCGGCAGCCGCCGCAAATCCTAAAACAGACGCCGCTGCAGAGCCTTCCGGTAAGCCCGTGGTGTATCAGGTATTTACCCGCCTATTTGGTAATACGAATACCACCAACAAGCCCTGGGGTACGCTGGAAGAAAATGGTGTTGGTAAGTTTAGCGACTTTACTGATGATGCCCTGAAAGGCATTAAAGCGCTGGGTACTACCCATATCTGGTACACCGGGGTGCCACATCATGCGGTGATCCGCGACTATACCGCCTATGGTATCAGCAACGACGATCCTGATGTGGTAAAGGGCCGTGCCGGTTCACCCTATGCAGTGAAAGACTATTACAGTGTGAATCCGGATCTGGCCGACGACCCGGCCAAACGGCTGGACGAATTCCAGGCGCTGATCGCCCGTACCCATCAACATGGCATGAAAGTGTTGATCGATATCGTCCCTAACCATGTGGCGCGGCGTTATGAGTCTCTGGCCAAGCCGGAGGGCGTGCGCGATTTTGGTGCGGATGACGATACCAGTGTGGAATATGCCCGCGATAATAATTTCTACTATATCCCCGGTTCCGCCTTTCAGGTACCGGCCTGGCCGGCCGATTATCAGGTGCTGGGCGGTGATGCCCATCCGCTGGCCGATGGCAAATTTGCTGAAGTGCCGGCGAAATGGACCGGCAATGGCGCCCGCTCGGTGCAGCCGGCCTTTGATGACTGGTATGAAACGGTAAAAATTAACTTTGGCGTGCGTCCGGATGGTAGTTACGACTTTGACAAACTACCGGCTGACTACGCTGAGAAAGATTGGCAAGCGCATTATCAGTTCTGGCAAGGCAAAGAAGTGCCCAACACTTGGATTAAATTCCGTGACATCGTTTTGTACTGGACTGCGATGGGCGTTGATGGCTTCCGCTACGATATGGCCGAGATGGTACCAGTGGAATTCTGGAGCTATTTAAACTCGCATATTAAACAACAAAACCCGGACGCCTTTTTATTGGCCGAGGTATATCAACCGCATTTATACCGCGACTATATCAAGCTTGGTTTAATGGATTACCTGTACGATAAAGTCGAGTTTTACGACAGCCTAAAGCTGGTGATGCAGGGTAAAGGCCCGACGTCTGAGCTGGTGACCATTCAACAGCGGATGGCCGATATTGAACAGCATATGCTGCACTTTCTGGAAAACCACGACGAGCAGCGTATTGCTGCTCCGGAATTTGCCGGCGATGCCCGCAAAGGGATGCCGGCGATGGTGGTGTCAGCCTTGATCAGTAAATCCCCGACCATGCTTTATTTTGGCCAGGATGTCGGCGAACCGGGTGCGGATGACGCGGGATTTGGTAAGGCCAGCCGCACCACCATCTTTGATTACTGGGGCGTACCGCATCACCAACGTTGGATGAATGGTGGCAAATTTGATGGCGGTGCCCTAAGCCCGGCAGAGCGGGAGCTGCGGCAATTCTATGAAACCTTAATGCAATTTAGCCGTAATGCCCCGGCATTGAATGGCGCTTATCTGGAGTTGCATACGCACAATTTGGCCGCTGGCAGTGCATACTCGGAACAGCAACTGGCGTTTGCCCGCTACGTGGAGCGGCAGCAACTGGTGGTGGTTAGCCATTTTAATCCGCAGCAGGGCGTTGAATTTACGTTGCAGTTACCGGCCAGTCTGATCAGTGCCTGGCAGCTGGCAGATGGTACCTATCAGCTGCAGGATCAATTATCCGGGCAACAGAATCAGCTGCAGGTGAGCAATGGTCTGGGGCAGATCCCGGTGCAACTGGCCCCGCTGGGCTCGGTTGTGTATCAACTGGTGCGTTAAGGAGCCACTATGCAGCCTGTTATAATGCGGATCGCTGGCCTGCTGTTATTGCTGGGGCTGCTGTTTAACAGCAGTCAGGCCGTCGAACATTATCAAAGTCACCGCCAAACCGCGCAGGGCCTGATCCTGACCACGGATCAGGGTGAAGTGAGCATCGCCTTTTACAACGCCCACAGTGTCGCTGTCTGGTATCAGCGAAGCGCTGTGCTGCAACAAGACTCCTTGTTGATCGGCACAGCACCACAGCCGGTAGCCTTGCAATTGGCGCTTGATGAGCAACAACTGACCTTGCAAAGTGATGCCTTGCAACTGGTGATCAACAAAAGCCCGTTAAGTATTGCCTTTTACCGCGATGGCGAGCTGTTAACCCGGGATCAGGCCGGCCTGATTCAGGCGGATGGTCAGCTTGGTTTTGATTTTAGTCTTGCCGAGCAGGAAAAACTGGCCGGTGCCGGGCAGCGAGTGCTGGGTATGGATCGCCGCGGTCATAAGTTACCGCTCTATAACAAGGCGCATTATGGTTACAGTACCGAGTCGAGCCAGATGTACTTTAGTCTGGCCGGTATTTTATCCGATAAAAACTATCTGTTGCTGTTTGATAATGGCGCCACTGGTGAGCTGGATCTGGGCCATAGCCAGGCAGATCAGTTACGTTTCCGTGCCCAGGGCGGTCGCAGCAGCTATCTGCTGGTCGCTGCCGATACGACACCTGAGCTGATCCAGCAGTATCTGGCGGTCAGTGGCAAACCGCCATTACCCGCGCGCTGGACCTTAGGCAACTATGCCTCGCGCTTTGGTTATCGCACCGAGGCAGAGGCGCGGGCGGTGGTGCAAAAATTCCGCGATCTTAAGCTGCCACTAGATGCCATTGTGATCGATCTGTACTGGTTCGGGCCGGATATTCAGGGCCATATGGGTAATCTGGACTGGGATCGTGAAGCATTCCCAAATCCAGAGCAAATGCTGGCCGATTTTGCTGCCGATGGTGTTAAAACGATCCTGGTGACGGAGCCCTTTATTCTGACAACCTCCAAGCGCTGGGATGAAGCGGTCGCGGCGAGTGCTATTGCGCCGGGGCCGGATGGTCAGCCAAAGACCTTCGATTTTTACTTTGGTAATACCGGCCTGGTTGATGTGTTTAATCCCAAAGCCGCCGATTGGTTCTGGCAGCGTTACCATGAGTTACTGACGCAAGGTGTTGGTGGTATTTGGGGCGATCTGGGCGAGCCTGAAGTGCACCCGGCCGATACCTATCATTATCTGCCGGGCATTGGCTTACAGCCTGCCGATGCAGTGCATAATGCCTATGGCCATCGCTGGGCTGAGTTGGTGCATCAGGGCTATCGCCGTGATTTCCCGGCACAGCGGCCCTTTATAATGATGCGCGCCGGCAGCTTAGGTTCGCAGCGCTTTGGTATGGTGCCCTGGACCGGTGATGTCGATCGTAGCTGGGGCGGGCTAAAGCCTCAGGTCGAACTGGCGCTGCAAATGGGCCTGTTTGGCTTTGGCTGGATCCACTCTGACTTAGGTGGTTTTGCCGGTGGCGAAGTCTTTGATCCTGAGCTGTATATCCGCTGGCTGCAATATGGCGTATTTCAGCCGGTGTACCGGCCACATGCTCAGGAGCATATTGCCCCTGAACCGGTATTCCATAGCCAGGAAGTGATTAACACCCTGCGCCCCTGGCTGGAGCTACGCTACCGCCTGCTGCCATATAACTATACGCTGGCCTATCAGCATAGCCAAAGCGGGATACCGCTGATGCGACCGTTGTTTTTCCTGGATGAGCAAAACCCGGCGCTACGCGATGAAGCCAACAGCTATTTATGGGGCGATGCCTTTTTAGTGGCGCCGGTGACTGAGCCGGGCGTAACAAGCTGGCCGGTAAATCTGCCACAAGGTGTCTGGTTTGATTTCTTTAGCGGCGAGCGGCTGGAAGGTGGTCAGGTGCTGCAGCGTCCGGTGACGATCGACACCATTCCGGTGCTGGTAAAAGCCGGTAGCTTTATTCCGATGACCGACAGCTTGCAACGCACCGCGGATTATCAGGGCAAGGCGTTAACACTGCACTATTACGCCGATCAGAGTGTCGCTGCCAGCCAGTACAGCCTGTTTGAAGATGATGGCGTAACGCCGGATTCGGTTGCCAAGGGCCAGTATGAGCTACTGCATTTCGCGGCCAGGACGGAAGACAACAGGCTAACGCTGAACTTTAGCCGCGAAGGCGGGGAGTATCAGGGCAAGCCGGCCAGCCGCGATTTCACATTGGTGCTGCATAATCAGCGTGGCAAGGCGCGCAAAATCTATCTGGATGGCCGTTATATCCCGATTGTTGCCCAGCCGCAGCGTTTTGCCCGCGGTGAAAATATCGCCTGGTATGACAAAGCGAATAAGCAATTGCATATTAAGTTGCCGCTTAAGGCTGCAACTAAACAATTACAGCTTCACTATTAAACGTCGAAGCTAAACCCAAACGCCAAAGCTGACAGTTTTAAATGCTGTCATGTTTGGCGGGGGCATAGTACCGGAGACATAGTACCGGAGACATAGTACCGGAGACATAGTACCGGAGGCAAAGATGACGGCGCTTAGAAAATATTGGCGGCGGGGATGGCTAAGTGGTTTATTTTGCGGGTTAATGTTAAGTAGTACTGTGTTGGCAGCAGACGATAATACAGCAACTTTGCCAGGCGTTACGGTTGGCCAACTTGTCAGGTTGCCGCAGATCGCCTCAGTCTATGTGCACAGTCGCCCGATCGATGTCTGGTTACCGGAAGGTTACAGCAGTTCACAGCGCTATGCGGTGCTCTATATGCACGATGGTCAGATGTTATTTGATGCCCGTACTACCTGGAATGGCCAAAGCTGGCAGGTAGCCGAAACGGCGCAGCAATTACAGCAACAGGGGCAGGTGCGGCCCTTTATTGTGGTGGGCATTCACAATATTGGTGCGGCGCGGCACAGCGAGTATTTTCCGCAGCAGCCCTTTTTAAGTTTACCGGAAGCGGTGCAGCAACAGCTGTATCAACTGGAGCGCGCGCCCGGTGTGCCGTTATTTGCCGGCGCCGTTTACAGCGATAACTATCTGCGCTTTTTAGTAACAGAACTAAAACCCTATATCGATCAGCATTTTGCTACTGATCCGGCACGCGAAGCGACCTTTATTATGGGCTCCAGTATGGGTGGCCTGATTTCCTGGTATGCGCAAAGCCGCTATCCGCAGGTATTTGGCGGTGCCGCTGCCTTATCCACTCACTGGCCCGGCACCTTTAGCGTGGAGAATAACCCGATCCCGCAGGCCTTTCTAAGCTATCTGGAGCAACAGCTCCCCGCTGCCGGCCAGCATAAGTGGTACTTTGATTATGGTGACCAAACGTTGGATGCGCTCTATCCACCGTTACAGCAGGAGGTTGATCGCTTATTCCGGCGCAAAGGTTTTAGTGCGCCCTTGTGGCACAGCGAGCTGTTTGCCGGTACCGATCACAGTGAACAGGCCTGGGCGGCCCGGTTAGCAACACCACTGCGCTTTTTACTGGCTAAGCCAACGCAGGAGCAAAACTAATGCGTAATTTTTTGCAATTAAAGTTATTTGGCTTATTAGCTATCTATGGTCTGAGTTTTGGTTTGCAGGCGGCTAGTGAATACGCGTCTAGGGTACAGCGGGTTGAGCCACTGAACTGGTGGGTTGGTATGCAGCATCCGACTGTTGAGCTGATGCTGTACGGGGATAAGTTAGCGGAGTTAACACCTAAGCTCAGCTATCCCGGGGTTAGCATCAGCGCGGTACATCGTACCGATAACCCGAATTATCTGTTTGTTGAGCTGACACTGTCTGCTGATGCGGCGGCGGGCACCTTGCCACTGCAGCTTTGTCGCGGCGCAAAAGCCGTACAGCAAGTTGATTACCCGTTATTGGCACGAAATGAAGGTTCAGCACAGCGCCAAGGCTTCTCGCCAGCCGATGCGATTTATCTGATTACGCCGGATCGCTTTGTAAATGGCGACCCCAGTAACGACAGCGTACCCGGGATGCTGGAGCAGGCGAACCGGCAGGATGATAACGGCCGTCATGGCGGCGATCTGGCCGGGATGCAGCAAGCGCTGCCGTATTTGCAGCAGCTGGGCGTGACCGCGGTTTGGCCAACGCCGCTAACCGAAAATAATCAACCGGCTTATTCCTATCACGGCTATTCCGCCACCGACTTTTACCGGGTGGATCCCCGCTTTGGCAGCAATGCGCAGTTCCGTGATTTTGTTGCGACCGCCAATCAGCTTGGTATTAAAGTGATTCAAGATATTATCGTTAATCATATTGGCAGTAATCACTGGTGGCTACCGGACTTACCGGCTAAAGACTGGCTGAACTTCCCGAGCGGCGATGGTAATGGCAACTTTGTGCCAACCAATCATAACCGCAGCACCATTCAGGACCCCTATGCGGCCGATATTGATCGCGAGCTATTTACCGATGGCTGGTTTGTCGACACCATGCCGGACTTAAATCAGCGTAACCCCAGATTAGCGACCTATCTTATTCAGAATAGTATCTGGTGGGTGGAATACGCCGGGCTGTCGGGTATTCGGGAAGATACCTATTCTTATGCCGATAAAGCCTTTTTAAGCGAGTGGGGCCGCCGCATTATGCAGGAATATCCTCAGTTTAATATTGTCGGTGAAGAGTGGAGCCCGAATCCGCTTATCGTCTCGTACTGGCAGGCCGGCAAGCAGAATAAAGATGGCTATGTTTCGCATACTCCGGCGATGCTCGACTTTCCGCTGTATGACGCCCTGCTAAAATCACTGGCAGAGCCAGAGAGCTGGAATAGCGGCTGGATCCGGCTGTATGAAATGCTGAGCAATGACCATGTCTATGCCAACCCCTTTAATTTAGTGATCTTTGAGGGTAACCATGACACTGCACGCTTATTTTCAGTGCTGGGCGAAGATCAAGACTTGTTCCGGATGGCGCTGAGCTATCTCTTTACCATGCGCGGTATTCCACAGCTGTTTTATGGCACTGAGCTGGCGCTGACCAGCCCGCCACAGCGCGATGATGGCAAGGTACGGGCCGATTTTCCCGGCGGTTGGGCGGGCGATAAAGTCAATGCCTTTACCGGCGCGGGGTTAACGGATACCCAGCTTATGGCGCAGCAACTGGTCAGCCGGCTGCTAAACTGGCGTAAAACCGCCAGCGCGATCCATCAGGGTAAACTACTGCACTTTGCCCCGGATCGCGGCACCTATACCTATTTCCGCTATAACGAGCAACAAACTGTGATGGTGGTGATGAATAAGCAACCGCATCCGGTAACACTGGAGCTGGCACGTTTTAGGCAGGTGCTGCCAGCCAAGGCGCAAGCCACAGAGGTGCTAACTGGTGCAAAATTGCAGCTGCAACAACAGCTAACCGTGCCGGCGCGGGGCGTATTGGTATTAGATATTCGCTAAACTGCGACTGTTCTGCCATAGTTAGCAGTGAATTTTTCATTGTTTAACAGGGACTTTCCAATGCGAATTAAAAAACTGCTTGCTGTGACCTGCTTGGCCGCGCTACTGCCATTGGCAGTAAGTGATGCCTGTACCCGCGCTGTCTATAAAGGGCCGGAGCAAACCATTATTACCGCCCGCTCGATGGACTGGAAAGATGAAATTCCGGCGAATCTTTGGTTATTCCCGCGCGGTATCGATCGCCGGGGCGAGGTCGGTCCCAACTCGGTACGCTGGCCCGCCAAATATGGCAGTGTATTGGCCAGTGTCTTTAGCGTGATTCGCAATGCCTTGGTGCCCTTTGGTATTTCCTCCGAAGCCGAACCCAATATTCCCTCGACCCGCTGGCGCAGTCTAAACCGGCGCAGCCGTTTGTGTTTGCCGGTCTGTAAAACCTATCAATCGCGGTGCCTTCGCGGCGTTGCGCCTTGCTGAATACGTATTCATCTTGTTCTTGCCGCTAAATGCAGGTATCAAACAGCCTGACAGGTAAATAATTATAAAACCGCAACAGAGACCATCATTATGCAAACCAAACCAAACCTTGGCTTTTGGCAGATTTGGAATATGTGCTTTGGGTTTTTTGGCATTCAGTTTGGCTTTGCCCTGCAAAATGGCAACGTCAGCCGGATCTTCCAAACCCTGGGCGCCGACATGGAGCAAATTCCGATCCTGTGGATCGCCGCCCCGCTAACCGGCTTACTGGTTCAGCCGATCATTGGCCACTTTAGTGATAAAACCTGGACTAAGCTGGGCCGGCGCCGGCCGTTCTTTTTATACGGCGCTTTAGCCACTACCGCTGCGCTGGTGATAATGCCAAACTCGCCGACCTTGTGGATCGCCGCCGGTATGCTGTGGATTTTAGACGCCGCCATTAACGTGACGATGGAGCCGTTTCGCGCCTTTGTTGGTGATAACCTGAATAAACAGCAGCGGCCAACCGGCTTTGCCATGCAATCCTTTTTTATCGGTGTCGGTGCCGTGGTCGCGTCTGCCTTACCCTGGATTATGACCAACTGGTTTGGTGTCGCCAATACGGCTGCCGAAGGCATGATCCCGGATTCGGTGGTGTACTCTTTCTACGCCGGTGGTGTGGTACTGTTTTTAGCGGTGGGCTGGACCATCATCTCCAGTAAGGAATATAGCCCGGAGCAACTGGCTGCCTTTGATGCCGCTGAGCAGGCAGAACATCCCTGTGCGCCTATGGCAACCCCGGCTCAGGATTACTGGCGCAGTGGCGCTGCAGCCGTAGTGATTGGCGTGGCAGCCTTTGCTGCGGTGGCATTCTGGCAGCTGGATAAGCAACTGTATTTACTTGGCGCTTTAGTTGCCGCCTTTGGTTTACTGCAATGGGCGGCCAGCTGGTTTAAGCAACAGCAAAACCGCAATATGCTGGTGCAGCTGACCGATGATTTATTTACCATGCCGAAAACCATGCGCCAACTGGCCGTGGTGCAGTTTTTTTCCTGGTTTCCGTTATTCGCGATGTGGATCTACACCACCGCCGCCGTTACCAGCTACCACTATGGCACCACCGATACGACCTCGGTAGCCTATAACAATGGCGCTGACTGGGTTGGGGTATTGTTTGCGGTGTATAACGGTTTCGCCGCCATTGCTGCGTTGCTGATCCCGCTACTGGTTAAAGCCACCAGTACGCAAAAAGCGCACTGTATTAACCTGTTATTCGGCGCCCTGGGTTTATTCTCCTTCTTCCTGATTAAAGATCCGGCGCTGCTGTGGTTACCGATGATTGCCATTGGTATTGCCTGGGCCTCGATTTTGTCACTGCCTTATGCGCTGCTATCTAACTGTTTACCCGCCCATAAAATGGGGGTGTATATGGGGATGTTTAATATCTTTATCGTGTTACCGCAGCTGCTGGCGGCAGCTATTCTGGGCAGCCTGGTGGGCTATCTGTTCCAGGGGCAGGCGATTTATGCGCTGGCGATTGGTGGCGTAAGTTATGTAATAGCGGCACTTTATGTGTTGCGGGTAAAAATCGAAACAGTAAAGGGATAAACCATGTTAAGAACCTCATTAACCGCGCTGACGCTGGCGCTGGCACTTAGTGCTTGCAAGCCGGCGCCACAGCAAACTGAAACTGTTGCCGCACCGCTGGCGGCGAGCGCAGCAGCTGAGCCTGGCCCCTGGTGGCAAGATGCGGTGTTTTATCAGATTTGGCCGCGTAGCTTTTACGATACTAGCGGCGATGGCCATGGCGATTTTAATGGTATGACCGCCAAGCTACCGTATTTACAGGAGCTGGGTATTAACGCCATCTGGTTAACGCCGATGTTTGAAGCGCCCTCCTATCATGGTTATGACTTTACTGAGTTTTATCAGGTGGAGCGTGACTACGGCAGCATGGCAGAATTTGAAGCCTTTATTCAGGCGGCCGATGCCAAAGGCATTAAGGTGATTCTGGATTTAGTGATTAACCATATCTCGCGTGAACACGAGTGGTTTCAAAAGTCAGCCGAAGGCATCGCGCCCTATAAAGATTATTTTGTCTGGCGCAAGGACTTACCAGCCAAAGGCGAAGGCTGGGGCCACGCCTGGGCTGATAATGATCAGCCGGACGCAGTTTGGCACTTTGATGAGCGGCGCGGTGAGTATTATTACGCTGCCTTTGGTGCGACCCAACCGGATCTGAATTTAGAACACCCGGATGTGGTGGCCGAAATGAAGAAGATGGCGAAATTCTGGCTGGACAAGGGTGTGGCCGGTTTCCGCTTAGATGCGGTGCGCTTTGTGATGGAAAGTGGCCCGGATGGTCAGGCCGATTTGCCGGCGACCATTGATTATTGGCGCGATTTTAATGCCTTTGTCAAAAGCGTGAACCCGGAAGCTTATTTAGTTGGCGAAGCCTGGGTAGATATCCCAATTGCCGCCAAATATTGGGGCAACGGTGAGGGGCTGGATCAGGGCTTTGACTTTGAAGTGGGTTATAAAATTATTGGTCAGCTGCAGCAAAATGCCGGCAATGCCGCGCAGTTTGGTACTATTAGCGGTACGCAAAGTGGCGAATTACACCCGCTACAGGAAAACCTGCAACGCCGTCTGGACTCGTCCGCGCCACTGGCATTCTTCACGCCATTTTTAACTAACCATGATCAGGACCGCGTTGCTTTTCAGTTAAGCGGTGATCGTGCGACGGTACTGCAAAAATCCAAACTGGCCGCGGCCATGCTGTTTAGCTCGCCCGGTACTAAGTATCTTTACTACGGTGAAGAGATTGGCTTAACGCAGGCACAAAGTGGCCATGATGTATACAAACGCGCACCGATGCTGTGGAACACTGAGGCCCAGGCTGGCTTTACCGCAGCGCCGCTCAGCTGGGTAGAGCAAAAAGAACAGTTTACCGTGCAGTTTGCCGATTGGTGGCCGGGCTTTTTACAGCAGCAGTTAAGCGCCGGTGGTAATACCGTAGCAGAGCAGCAAGCCCAGCCAGATTCACTGTGGCGCCTGTATCAGTTCTTAATCGCGCAGAAAAAGCAGCGGCCCGAGCTAAAACTGGCAGGCAGCTATCAGGTGACAGAGCCTGCCGCCGGCCTGCTGCAAATCGACCGCGAGCTAAATGGCAGCCATACCCGCTTCGTACTGAACCTAAGCGAGCAGCCGTTAGATATCAGTGCCTCTCTGGAAAGCAAGCTCAATGCCAGCTGGGGCTTTGATCTTAATGCCAGTCAGCTGGCCCCCTATGGTTTAGTGGTGCTGCAAAGCCACAACTAATTATCCTGTTGCAGAAAAACCCACACGGCAATGCTGCCCTGTGGGTTTTTTATTGCTGTGTAGACGTATCGACTCATCAGAGTGCTCAGGTCAGCTAAGGTCGTCTCGAAAAATTCACTTCAGATTATGTTTTGGCGCTAATATCAGTAAAGGTTCCATTACATAAGCATTATCAATATGCTAATAAAATGCCTTGTTTGTTCGTTATGTCTAGCTTAACCTTTCTGATCCGTAGCGAAACCAACCTGTTTGACCATAATGCAATTAAAAATCATCATGTTAACTTAATTAGATCAGGTGAGCGTTAATGAAATTATTATTAATATTTCTTTTGGTCTGTATGCCCATGCTTTATGCAACAGAAGTGACTTACCCTAATCGCCATACTTTTAGCAATGTTGAATCGTCCCCCAGTATTTTTGCGGGAAAAGTCATAGATATGGTAGGTGTGTTAAGTATTAACGGTGAAGAGGCCTACTTATGCGAGTCGGTAGACGCATGTTTATCCTGGAGCCCAAATCGTTTCAAGCTTGACTGGCGTAAATTGAATGAAGTTACTGGTGGGGGGATGTCTGGGTATGATATGTGTCACGTACTGGTTATTGGAAACTACATTCCAAGTGAGAAACATGACAAAAGCTATTACATTGGGTCGATAGGTACGACTAATCTGCAAATTTCTTTGTCGATATCAAGACTGGATTATCAGAAATTAAATCCTAATTGTGCAGTTTGGAATGATTTTATAAAGAATCGACCTGGTGATGAAGGGCGTAAGCAGCTTGAAGACATGATTATCAGAATGAAATATAGAACACGATAGCAAGTTTTCTGGTCAGTAAGATACGCATTGTTCGCTATAATAACCAGAAATTAGACATAGGAATTTTAGTATGGAGCTTTTCGCTAAATTTTTGAAAATATAACAGCGAAAATAAAGAAGAAAAAATATGGGTTAGTATCGAGAAAGTAAAGTTTCAGGAAAAGTAGATATTTAAATTTTAAGAATGAGAAACCGGACGGGCCAACAAAATGCAGCTTGTAATACTTTTCATCACAAGCCTTCTAGGCGATGCAAATTTTGCAATGAACCATGTTCCAGCGA
Organism: Alishewanella aestuarii B11; assembly: GCF_000280055.1. Taxonomy (GTDB): domain Bacteria; phylum Pseudomonadota; class Gammaproteobacteria; order Enterobacterales; family Alteromonadaceae; genus Alishewanella; species Alishewanella aestuarii. Next base: position 80,785 of record NZ_ALAB01000002.1, read on the forward strand.
ACTACATCAGTTATTGCCAGCAATTTATCACTGAAACTACAGGGAGGCCGCTTCCCGCTGAGGTCGATACCGCAGTAGTGCAAAAACTAAAATTAACATCTTCAGTTGCTTTTACCAGAGGAACTTTAGGTGAGGTTGGGAAGATAAGGGATAACTACAAGCAGTTTTTTGTTTGCAGTGTAGTTAATGATACAGGTGAAGTTATCAGTCTGTATGAAACAAAAGTGAAATTGCATTACGAGAAAGAAACGCCTTTACATAGTGAGTATTCAAAAAACTATGTAGATAATGACGATGCTTTCTTTGATCTATTCCTCTTTTTCCGCCATGGTGATGATTTCCTTTTTCAAGAAAAGGCTCGCTATAATAATACGCAACTCTACAAGTATTTCAGCAAGCTAGAAGATGCTTGGTATGGTGATGTTATATTAAATGACGCAGAAGACGCTATCCTTAAGCGCCTAGTTGGAACCTGGTATTTTGTGAACGATGATATTTCAAATGATTGTTATCAATCAATAGGGATTAGCAAACATAAAAATTTTACCATAGGTAATGAATGTGATGAAGTCCCGAGCGATCGTACAGCTCTTCACGAAGAAGAATTGGTTCGTGAAGCCGGTAAATATGATCTTGATGATGGAGTTCTTATACTGAGTCGGGACAGAATTTATAGAGACAGCTTCTTAACCCCATTCGAAAAAACAGTAGCTTATAGAATCATCCTAACCGATAACGCAAGTAAACTCATCTTGATAGATGAAAATAATAATAGACTGGTCTTTTCAAAGTTCTCAGATAGCAAAGATTAAATGAGTTTTGATCTTTAGATTGAAATTGAACTGCCTTGGGTGTAACGCTACAGGCTTATAGTTATTACGGCTACGCGAAAATGGTCGTCGGGGCGATTAGGGCATAGAGAGCGGGGTTTGCAACATCAACCAAATGCTAAAGGTGATGATGTTGGCAGTATAATGTCATATTCTCGCAATAGAGCAATATTGAGTTCGGATAACCAGAGGTTATATTATGGGTGTTTTTATACGGTGCGTGATTTGCACTGGTGATTTTTTAATGTTTTTTTTCGTTTCAGCCGCATTTTGTATTGCTGATGATGAATATCCACAAGAAGTTGAAGGGCTCGTTTATAACTACGAAAGAAAAGAAGGTGATAAGTATTACTTTAAAAGGGCTAAGTATAAATTAATAAGTGAGTTGGAAGGAAGATGCATATTTGGCATTGTTGATGAGGTGAGCGTGCCTTCATTTGTTTATGAAGGTGAGCAAGATTACATTGTTGAAGAGTTCTATGCGGTGACCAAAAAAAGAGATGGTCGTTGTGAATTTGATAATGATGTATTTAGAAATGAAAGTTTGATTTTTTTTAGAATGAATCTTGATGAGTTTTTGGCGGTGGAGCCAGAGTTTTTTTCATTCTTGAGCAGTAGTGATTTGAGAAATTATATCCTATCAGAGCTGGGTTATTCCGCATACTCTGCTTTCTCTATTGCTAAGGTTGGCGATTTTGATTTTAGGGTCAATTTATCCATCGGTGGTTCGGTGTATAATATGAGTGTTCTGTTCGCTAATGAAAATTTTAAAATTTTAAAAGTTAATAAAGAGTTTGAAAATCTTAACTATTAGGGAGAAAGCAACGAGGCTGGGCTTTTTGGGTAGTACTCATTCACTTCTCGAAGCCTTCGGCGGCAGATCCCGAAAGGGAAATGTACTACACCCATGTTATAACAAATAACAATGGCGTTTCCGAGCAGGTAATGAGCTTTGATGTGTTTGGTGCGCGGCGGGATGCCCAAAGCTGGGCGCTAAAGCATACTGAAGCCAGCTCTGGTTTACTGTCCCGCGCGCTCACCTTGCGCTGGGCACCTCGCTTTTGCAATCCTGCAATGCTCCTCGCCACCGCCCTTGCCTTCCGTGGCAAGGGCGTTCGCTGGGGGGAAGATACGCAATCTTCCCCCGTTTCCAGCTCACTATACCGGCCATGAACAAATCGACGATGTCGGTCTGGTGCATATGGGTGGCCGGGTATACGACCCGATATTAGGGCGTTTTTTACAAGCCGACCCCTTTGTGCAGCAGCCAAACAATACACCGAATTTAAACCGCTATAGTTATGTACTAAATAACCCGCTCAATGCGACAGACCCTTCTGGTTATTTTTTCCAGATGTTGGCGATGTGGGCGGCGGCACGGCAATGGCAAACTTTGCCGGAGGGATGGCAAAGGGCTATGCTAAGAGTATGTTATTTAACGGCGCAATGAAGGGCTTGTCGCATTTACAAAATAGAGCGAGTACCAATGGGCCTGATTCGGCAAAGGCGGTCGATAATACGCAGGGTAGTAATAGTGCTGATGGGCATACAGCATCAGGCGAGTCTGGACACTACCTTGGGGACACAGATAGAGCTGCTCTAGCAAAGAGTATGGATACATTAAATCAGCAACTGATTAAGAGAATGGAATCCGGTCTTTTTAAATCACATAAAGAGGCTGCTGAATGGTTGCATGATAATGGTTTCGTTTTGACTGAACAGTCTGGTGCAGAAATCTATGCAAGGATTTTTGAGCGCGCAGATGGATTTGCAGTTGGAACGGTCATAACAAGTTACCATACTAGTAGAATCGATGTTGTTGATATGAGTCGTTCTGTTTCCTCTGGCCGCTTAGTTGCAGATTGGCATACCCATCCGGCGGTTGGAGCAGCGAACTTTTCGCAGCAAGATTATCAAACTAGATTGGATCGATACGTCAGCTTCAAAGACTATTGGAATCCATCATCCGGTTTACGGCATTATGATGGTTTTAAAGCGTGGAGTACGTTAGGTTATAATCCATCACCAGCGCTGCCCGATATGACACTTGATCATGGCGACAAATTTTCATCTTGTATAAAAGGCGGTTGTTAATGAAACTTATATGCGCACTCTTCATTCTGGCATTGTTTAGTTGGCATAGTATTGCGGGGTTACCTGTAATCTATCCGAATCGAATTACCATTGCTGAGTTACAGCTGTCACCAGAAAAGTATAACGGCAAAAATATTGACGTTATTGGTATATTGAGTGTGCATGAAGATGAGGTATTTCTTTGCGAGTCAATGGATGTTTGTCTGTCTTGGAGCCCATTTAGACTGCAAATTGATTTAGCCTCGATAAAAAAGTCAACACTGGGAAGTTATCAAACCTACGACACTTGCCCAGTTATTATCATAGCCGAGTTTTTTAATGAGCCTTCCCATCAATCTTATGCAATAGGTCAGCTTAGATCAGATTTGATGCAAGTTGAATTATCTATATCGCGTGTCGATTACCAGAGTTTTAATCCAAACTGCAAGGCATGGAACGATTTCATAGAAGGTTTTTCAGTAAGATATGGTGATAAAAAACACGAGAATATTAAGCGATCTATTGAGGGAATGCGAACACGAACGAGATGAGTATCTTGGTTTTGGTTAAGGAGTCATAACGGCCGTTGACGGGAGCTTAAACAATCCAATCCGAAATCAATGCTGAACCCATGCAGCATGGTGGCGTCGAATGGCTGTAACGGCGCTTTGTGGTGCTCATTCATTTGGGCAGCGAGGAGTTTGACCCAATACTGGGCGTTTTTTACAAGCCGACCCCTTTTATTCAGCAGCCGAATAATATTCAGAATTTTAACCGATATAGTTATGTACTGAATAACCCGCTCAATGCGACAGACCCTTCTGGTTATTTTTTCCAGATGTTGGCGATGTGGGCGGCGGCACGGCAATGGCAAACTTTGCCGGAGGGATGGCGAAGGGGTTTGCCAAGGGGCAGATATTTAACTGCGTAACCGGGGCTGGAAAGTGTTTACTGGCCGGGGATGGTAATGCTGCTACAGGGCAGGCCGCAGCCGATAACCCGAATGCACCGCAGCAGGTGGATAATAAGCAAGGTAGTGCTAGCACGGATGGACTGCCTCAGTTTAAGGGAGTTCGAGACTGGTATAGAGAAGGCGGCTTGCAAATTTCTAAACTAAGCGCAGAGGAAGCTGTAGTTTTCAAGGCCCAAGCTACAGAAGCTCGCGGTGGAATTAAAGATTTCTTATCAAAGCTAAATAGCAATGATACTGATTTCAAGAATGAAGTTGCTCAGTTCTATGGCTTGTCCGGAGCAGGTGATAGAGACTTCTCCATACTTCAAGACGGTTTGAACACACATGGGAATGAAGTCATGCGTTTAATTGACAATGCAATTAATAATACGTCAAGCGTGTTCCGGATGGCAGGTTCGTCACACGGCGCAGCTACAGGGGGAAGGGTTTTTCTTGGTGACCCATTTTGGAAAGGTATTCAGCAAGCAGGAACTATAATTCATGAATTCTCACATGTGGCCGGAACTGGCCACAATGACTCTTGGACTCCCGAGCTGGCTTTAAAAGGTTTGCCTGGTATGCGAAGAGATGTTCTTTATCAAATGCCAGGAACATCAGACAGGCTAATATCTTTGGACAGAAATATTAAAAACACATATTTCTTTGAATTTGCGGTGACACGATTATGAATAAGTTGATTATGGCTGTTTTGGCTTTACTTTCGTGTGTTGTTAGAGCGGAAAATGTGTTTATCACTGCAGTAATTGCCCTCGATTGCGATGATTTGGATACTGTTACTATTACTCAAGTCAATGTAACAAGTCAGCCAATTAAAATTATGCAGGGTCAACTAGACTCTGATGGATTTTGGATTAAAGGTAGTCTAGTTATTTCGAACGAAGCTCACAAATTACCAGCTAGTACAGCACCATCTTGGCACTTTGAACACTTTGAATGGCCAAGGGAGTTAGTCATGATGGAACCAGGACGGAAGTTTGTTTCTAAATTAAGAATAAGTGATTTTTTTGAAATGAGTAATTTTGTTGTTGCAAGATTATACTATCAAAACTATCTAAATATCATTGTGGGTGATGATGAAGTATTTACCAGTATAAAATCAAATAGCTTTATTGTATCTGAAGAGTGCCCGGCAGTAACCGATTCAGGTTGGGAAGATAATGGAGAAGCAACTATCTGATCTTTGTTATAGTAAACGTCAAAATAATCGAGAAATATTAATTTTAATTTAAAATCTTCGGGGTCAGATCCCGAATGGGCATTAACAATCTGTACTTACCGCCTTGAGTCGCTGGTTTAAGGCGGTATCTATCCGGCTGGCTCTGCCCATGTCATCGCCAATACCAATACCAATGCCTTGCCAGAACTACTTTGGCAAAAGCTAATGCTTAAAAATCGAATTTTAATAACAATTTACGTTTCGGCTATTGATTAGGGGGTTGTAATGAAAAAGTTGTTACTACTTTTGGTTGTGCTTTTTGTGACTAATGCTCTGGCTGATACAACAGCTAAGATTGATAAAATATTAATGTTTGAAGGTGGGAACCTGGTTTATATTTATCCGGAAACCTTCGGGGTCAGATCCCGAATGGGCATGCCATTGGATATCACACCCATCCATCGGGCGAAATTAACTTTTCAAACATCTTTACCGCAATGAAAAACGGAGGAAATGCTGATACAGAGTGGATTAGAGCTAATGGCAAAGGCTTGTATGTTGGTGTGATGCAAGGTGGTGTGGTGAAAATTAGCTTTTGCGGACATAATTCTACTTGCTCACGCGATACTTCAACAGATGGTGCTAAAGGTAAAGTGATCAAATGATAACTGTATTTATAATGTTAGCTACGCTTTTTCTGTCGGACGAGGAAAAGGCCCGCAGTAGTGCCACCTCCTGCTTTAAGTCTTACACCGAAATACTAAATAAAGCTGTTTCTGACGATGTGGATAGTGTCACCGTTAGAGTGCTCGAAAAAACTTCATTAATCGCTTTTAGCAGAGGTTCTATCGGTGATGTGGGGACATTTTCTGAGAGCTATCAGCAATATTTTTCTTGTACTACTTCTAATGCAACTGGAAGAACCTTAAGTATAACTGAGACTCAACAAATGCCGATTGTGTTGGAAGAAGTACCCTGGCTATCAGAGTTTTCTGACAACTATGTAGATAATGACGAGAAATTTTTCTATATCTATCTTTTCAATTTTAATGCTGGTGCTTTCACGTATGAGGCGAAGAAGAAATATAACAACACACAGCTTTATGAGCACATCATCACCACAGCAAGCAAACAGTGAAGTCTTAGGGGGGCAGATCCCGAAGGGGAAGTGTACTACACCCATGTTATAACAAATAGCAATGGCGTTTCCGAGCACGTAATGAGCTTTGATGTGTTTGGTGCGCGGCGGGATGCCCAAAGCTGGGCGATAAAGCATACTGAAGCCAGCTCTGGTTTACTGTCCAGTGCGCTCACCTTGCGCTGGGCACCTCGCTTTTGCAATCCTGCAACGCTCCTCGCCACCGCCCTTGCCCCTTCCGTGGCAAGGGCGTTCGCTGGGGGGAAGATACGCAATCTTCCCCTGTTTCCAGCTCACTATACCGGCCATGAGCAAAGCGATGATGTCGGCCTGGTGCATATGGGTGGCAGGGTATACGACCCGATATTAGGGCGTTTTTTACAAGCCGACCCCTTTGTGCAGCAGCCAAACAATACACCGAATTTAAACCGCTATAGTTATGTACTAAATAACCTGCTCAATGCCACAGACCCTTCTGGTTATTTTTTCCAGATGTTGGCGATGTGGGCGGTGCAGTATATTGCGGCCGCAAGGGCAACCAGCGCTATAAGCTATGCAATGCAGCGATTAAAGAAATGAATGAGCTTGTTATGGAGAATGATGATTTTTTTAATATAAAAATGAGCTTACAGATAAAGCTGCAGATACTAATTTAGTCTTCTCGGAAAAATGCATCCGCGAGAAAAATGGTGCGAAGGTCGCTGGTTATTGGAGTGGTAGCGAGAAAAGGCTTTTGCGTTCTAAACCAATGTTGAATGATAATAATTTCAGTAGGTATATCAAGCACGAATTTGGACATTCGCTTGGTTTAGACCATATGGATAACGATATTAAAATTTTATGAGTTATTATGGGTTGCGTGACGGCGGCCAACCCAATAATGTCTTTTTAGATTAACTCAATACCAAAAAGATTATTTGATGAATGCTTATTCTCCTAAGAGTAGATGGCGGTAAGAAATGAGGTTTATATCATTTGCTTTGTTTTTTCTATGTTTTAATGTCAATGCTATAGTAATTCAATGTGCTGAAACTAGATATTACCCTATCGATAAGCAAGTGTTGCTGAATGAAAAGGTTAGGGTTGGTGGTTTTTTAAGCTATGAGTTGGCTGAAGTCTGTGATGAAATGCTAATAAAAACTTCGATATTTAAACTGGATTCAGGGTTTTATGCATTTTATTTTCTTGAGTACAGTAATGACGATGAGGCATACACAATTGAGGGCGTCAGAGAGTTTGTGGTATGTTTCAAAGCTGATGATTCGTGTTTGGCACAGCTTAGAATAGAAAAAGATTTTTACAACTCTATTGATGACGACAAAATGGAGTTTGTTGTGTCGTCTTTAATTTCTGCAAGGCGTGATTCTGACATTTCCTCTTTATTTAAGAGGAGGTATCATTATTTTAATCTTGTCTTGGATTCTCGTTATAGAATATGGTTTAGGTTGATTAACAATTTATCTCTAAGTAAAAGTGATTTGTGGGTGTTAAGCATGAGTCCGATATTTATTGAGAGTGAAAATAAAGTAATTGATGTTTTCTCACTTTTTATATTCGAAGATATAAGTACTTACACGATTAGTTTTGATATAAATCACTCATCTTTCGAATTGCTGAGTGTCGGAAATCCGATACTCTAACAGATTTCGACAAATCTATCGCTTTGCATGATTAGCGCTCAGCCCCTACTCTTGCAATATTGGGCAACTAATCTCCAGAGTAAGCAAACAGTGAAGTCTTAGGGGCAGATCCCGAAAGGAAAATGTACTACACCCATGTTATAACAAATAGTAATGGCGTTTCCGAACAGGTAATGAGCTTTGATGTATTTGGTGCACGTCGGGATGCCCAAAGCTGGGCGCTAAAGCATACTGAATGGTTTACTGTCCCGCGCGCTCACCTTGCGCTGGGCACCTCGCTTTTGCAATCCTGCAATGCTCCTCGCCACCGCCCTTGCCTTCCGTGGCAAGGGCGTTCGCTGGGGGGAAGATACGCAATCTTCCCCTGTTTCCAGCTCACTATACCGGCCATGAACAAATCGACGATGTCGGTCTGGTGCATATGGGTGGCCGGGTATACGACCCGATATTAGGGCGTTTTTTACAAGCCGACCCCTTTGTGCAGCAGCCCAACAAGCAACTGTCAAAAGCTATACTTATATGATTAGTTTTGATCTGGATGACAGACGTTTCGAATTGCTAAGTGTCGAAAATCCGATACTTTGATGGTTCCAACAAGTCTATCGATGCTCCTGATCTAGCCTTAATAGCCGGCTTATGTGTCGTGTTACGACTGGTGGGTGTTTACTGAGCGACAGAGCCCGCCCCCGACTGCGCGAAGTTGTTGTAGCCCTGAGCTGTCACTGTTCAGATCTACTGCGACTAAAAGCCGATAGTCCCCAGCCTAAGTCCGCGCTACACTTACTATATTATCCTTAGCTAAGGGAATGCCGGATGTCGCATCGCGCTCATTTATTTTCGTTACGGATTTGCCATGCTTTGCGTGAGAGTCTGGCTGAGGGTTATAACCGGCACAAGCTGGTCAAAGACTTACTGGCCGGTGTTACGGTCGGTATTATTGCAATACCACTGGCGATGGCGTTGGCGATTGCATCCGGTGTACCGCCGCAATATGGGCTTTATACGGCCATTATCGCCGGCTTTGTGATTGCCCTTACCGGCGGCTCGCGTTTTAGCATCTCCGGGCCGACCGCTGCCTTTGTCGTGATCCTGTATCCGATTGCGTTAAAGTACGGCTTAAGTGGTTTACTGCTCGCCTCAGTGTTGGCCGGAGTGATGTTGGTGGCGATGGCGCTGTTTCGGTTGGGCCGCTTAATTGAATATATCCCGGAGTCAGTAACCCTCGGCTTTACCTCAGGTATTGCGATAGTAATCGTTATTCTGCAAATCAAAGACTTCTTTGGTTTGCCATTGACGGCGTTACCTGAGCATTTTGGCGATAAAATCTGGTTACTTGGCCAGCAATTACCACACTTTGCCTGGCCAAGCCTGTTGGTCGCTGCTGTGACACTGGCGGTAATGATTGGCTGGCGTCGCTTAAATACTGCTATTCCGCCGCATCTGCCAGCGCTCTTGGTCGGTACCTTACTGGGGTTGTTATTACTGCAATTTGGTATTGATTTACCGACGGTGGCCTCGCGTTTTAGTTATACCGCTGCTGATGGCAGCCTGGCTGCCGGGGTGCCGCCGTACTTGCCCTATTTTGACTGGCCCTGGAACCGTCCCGGGCCGGCAGGTGAGCCAGTGAGTTTTAGCTGGCAGCTGGCAAAAGATTTATTGGCTGCCGCCTTTGCCATTGCCATGTTAGGGGCCATTGAATCGCTACTCTGTGCGGTGGTGCTGGATAATGCCAGTGGCCGGCGCCATAGTGCGAATAGCGAATTATTGGGGCAGGGCCTCGGTAATATTATTACGCCGTTCTTTGGTGGCATTACGGCCACCGCGGCGCTGGCACGCTCATCGGCGAATTTTAAAGCCGGCGCCCAGTCGCCGGTCGCTGCTATGGTGCATGCAGTGGTGGTGCTATTCGCTCTATTACTGCTAACACCGGTATTGGCCTATCTGCCAATGGCGGCTTTAGCTGCGCTATTGGTCATGGTGGCCTGGGGCATGAGTGAAGCGCCGAAAGCCTGGCACTTACTGAGAGCCGCGCCACGTGGCGATGTGCTGGTATTTTTAGTCTGCCTGTTACTGACGGTAGTATTTGATATGGTAATCGCCATTACCGCCGGTATTTTGCTGGCGACCATGCTGTTTATGAAAGATATTGCTGCGATGACTAAGGTCACCGATATCAGCGGCAACCGCAAGCAAGTTGAACAGGTATTACCTGAAGGCTGGAAAGTATTAAAAATAAGCGGCCCGCTGTTTTTTGCCGCGGCCGATCGGATTTTTGCCGAAGTGGCGCTGCTCAGCCAGCAACAACGTGGGCTGGTACTCTATATGGATGGGGTGCCATTGCTAGATGCCGGAGGTCTGGCGGCGCTGGATAAACTGTTACATAACAGTCGTAAGCAAGGGGTGGAATTACTGATCGCGGACTTACAGTTTCAGCCGCTAAAAACCCTGGCTAAGGCCGGCGTTAAGCCAGAGCCGGGGCAGCTGACCTTTTACCCGACCTTGCGCGAGGCGCTGGAGCAATTGGCCGGCCGGCAAGCTGTGCCAACTGAGTCTGAGACTGTGGTATTACCGGCAAGTTAACGGCCTAGTTAGCGCTATTGCCGGCAGCACCACAGGATTGCCGCACCACCAGCTTAGGCTCAATCAGGTTGTCGGTAATGGGCTGGTTGTTGATCAGTTTCAGCAGGTTATTCACTAATAGCTCACCGGCTTTGCTGGTATCCTGCTGAATGGTACTTAAGCCCGGCGACGCAAAAGAAGCGGCTGGGATATCATCAAAGCCCATCACAGCGATCTGTTCCGGGACTTGAATACCACGACGTTTCAGGCAGCGCATCACACCAATCGCAATCAAGTCACTGGCACAGAAAATCGCATCGATACTGACTCCACTGTCCAGCAAGGTAGCGGTGGCCTGATCGCCGGCACTTTCGGTTGAGATCGCATCAAAATGCGGTACCTGTTGTGGTGTAATGCCGGCTTTGGCCAGCGCATCAATAAAACCCTGATAGCGGGCACTGAATTCCGGGCTGCCCTCTGAGGCATTACCAATAAAAGCAAAATGGCGGTGGCCGGTATTGAGTAAATGCTCGCCTGCCAGATAGCCACCCTGCCAGTTATTGCTGCGAATGGTAAATTCCGGATGGCCTAATACTTCGGCCCCCCAGCAGACAAAGTGGGTTTGCTGCGCCAGTAATTTGGCCAGCTTTTCTTCGTAGTCGACATAGTCGCCATAGCCCAGCAGGATAATGCCATCGGCCTTTTTACTGTCTTCATAGTCGGCATGCCAGTCGTCACTGAGTTGCTGAAACGACACCAGCAGATCCTGGCCGTTACGGGCGCAGGCGCGGGTAATGCTGCCAAGCATCGATAAAAAGAACGGATTGATCAGCGACTCATCGGTAGTGGGATCTTCAAACAGCAGTAATGCCAGGGTGCTGCTGCGCTGCTTGCGCAGATTACTGGCATTTTTATCCACCTTATAGTTCAGCTGGCGGGCAATCGCCTGCACTTTTTCGCGGGTTTCTTTGTTTACCTGGGGGCTGTCGCGTAATGCCCGTGACACAGTCGACTGCGACACGCCAGCCAAATAGGCAATATCAAAAGAGGTCGCTTTATCCTTCATCTTTTCCTGCTGTTTACCCAAAATGTCTGTCAAGGCCAGCTGGCTGCTCCGGCGATCTGGCCTGGCTATTCTATGTTGGCTTTACAGCCCGAGATCACGCAAAAAATCATCATCGGCTTGCTGAGCGGCGGCATTTGATTGTTCCTGCGCCTGCTCTTGCAGTGCCTGCTGCAGAATATCATCCGGGCTATTCTGTACCGCTTTTTCAAATTCGCCGAGCTGGATAAACTCGGTTTTATCCATCGCCAGTTCCATATAGAAAATATTATGATCCGGCGTGCTAAAGGTTACCCGACGCGCCTGCGGTTGATCCAGTTGGGTGTTGATCAGGATCTGCACCTGTTTATTGATGGCCATCATTTTCGGCTGGCTTTGATTGATTGAGGTTTGCAGCTCTAAGCGCACCTGACCGGTAAAGTCACCGACAATCTGGTTCATCAGCTCACCCATTACGTTACCGACTTCATCCGAGGTGTGGAAAGACGCCAGTTCAGACTCCGGCATGCCCATACTAAGCAGATAGCGACGGTAAATTTCCATCGCCGCCTGAGCGGTAAAGTTAATTACCACCAGGCCGGAAAAACCGCCGTCGAACAACACAAAACAGCCCAGGTCCGGGCGTAAACAGGTTTTCTGAATTTTTTGTACCATCGGGGAATGATTGACACCGGGGTTACCGGCGGCGGCCAGTACCCGTTCAACCGAGCGACACAGTGTCAGCAAAATTTCATCAGTAGTAATAATATTATTTTTTTTCATGGTGCTATTCCACAACGGATCACAGAGTATTCAGACAAGGTTTTACCGCAGTTCTGACATTTTGGCTATGCTCTTAACGCAAAAGCCATGTGAAAAGCCGCAAAAATTGCCGGCCTGAGCCGGTATTGGTTATGATGGCACTTTTTAGGGTACGGGTTCTGATGAGCACTGCTTTACCTTCGCTGCGGATCGTGATGTTGCTGGCTGCAGTGATCGCAATCACGCCGCTGGCGATTGACATGTATCTGCCGGCGCTGCCGTTAATGGCAAAAGAGCTGCAGACGACTAATGCTCTGGTGCAGCAGTCGCTGAGTATCTATCTGGCTGCCTATGCGCTGGGGATGCTGTTATTTGGGCCCTTGGCCGATATGCTCGGGCGCCGTCCGCTGGCGCTGTTTGGCTTAGCCGGCTTTCTGGTCGCCAGTGTGGCGCTGAGTCTGGTAAGCAGTATCGAAGGGTTCTTGCTTTGGCGTGCGTTACAGGCATTTTGTGGTGCGGCAGCGACAGTGGTGATCCCCGGCATAGTGCGGCATCTTTACCAACAGCATACTGCTAAGGGTATGTCTTATGTGTCGATGATTATGATGCTGGCGCCGCTGATTGCACCTGCGATTGGTAGCGGCGTGATGTATGTCACCCATTGGCAGCATATCTTTTCGTTGCTGGCGCTGTATGCCGCCATTATGCTGTTGCTGTGCTGGCACTTTTTACCAGAGATTAAGCAACAAAGTGGCAATAGCATCCGGCCGGCATTTTTCAGTGGCTATCAGCAGGTGTTTGCTAACCGCTCAGCCTGGCCCTTTATCGCCATTTCGATGTTTGCGTCCTTTAGCTTTTTTACCTTTCTCACGGCCGTGTCTTTTGTCTATATCAGCTATTTTGGTGTCAGCGAACAGTTATTCGCGCTGTTGTTTGGCCTGAATGTGTCGTCGCTGATGTTGGCGAACTTTATTAATAGTCGACTGGTGACCCGCCTCGGGCCACAGCGGATGCTGACACTGGGATTAGTGCTGGCGCTGTTGGCGGCGACCACGCTTAGCGGCGTCAATGCTGCCGGGCTTGGGTTGTGGTATACCGTCGCCAGTATTGCACCCTTAATGGCCAGTTTAGGCCTGATTGCGACCAATGCCGATGCGCTGATCCTGATGCAGTTTCCACAGCACAGCGGCACGGCGACGGCAGTAATTGGCACCCTGCGTTTTGGTAGTGGCGCGCTGGCTGGTCCCTTATTGGGCTTGCTGTATACCGGCACGGCATTGCCATTCTCGCTGCTGATGCTGGCCGGTACTTTGTGTATTTTAGGTTCAGTGATCTGGGCTAAATCCCTCGGTCACTAAACGATTACTAAATCTTACAGGCGCCGCCGCTACACTCGTCATCGTCATCGCCAAACTGCGGTTCGGCGACAGCGCTGTTGGCAGCAGCCAGCTGAGCCGCGACCGAGTCTTCGGCAGCGTCAAAATCCAGGTGATCTAAATCAAGGTCAAAATCAGACATGGTCGGTTTTCCTAATCGGCTGCCATCGCAACCTGGCTTATACTTGGGTTTATCTTATGGCACATACTGTCAGTCAGTGTAGCAGACCCGGCTGCCACTGAAAAAGCCCGGGCAGTAATTTCGTCGCTGCGCTATCCCTGCTATCATAGCGCAACTTTTCCAGCCGGCCGGAGCTTACCGATGACGACTTTAACGCTGCAAACCCCCGATGATTGGCACCTGCATTTTCGTGATGGCGATATGTTACTGGAAACCGTACCGGCCACGGCACGGGTGTTTCAACGCGCTATCGTGATGCCTAATTTAGTGCCGCCGGTCACTACGGCCGAGATGGCAGTCGCCTACCGCGAACGTATTCTGGCGGCGCGCCCGGCCGGTAGCCGCTTTGAGCCGCTGGTCACCTTATATTTAACCGACAAAACCAGCAAAGCCGATATTCAGCAAGCCAAAGCGGCAGGGGTCGTAGCGGCTAAATTATACCCGGCCGGTGCGACGACAAACTCCAGCTCAGGTGTCGCGGCACTGGATGCCTTATACCCGGTGTTTGAGGCAATGGCCGAAGCGGGCATGTTGCTGCTGATCCATGGCGAAGTGACCGATCACGAGATTGATATTTTTGACCGTGAGAAAGTATTTATTGATCGCTATTTGCAGCATATCGTTGCCCGCTTGCCGTCACTAAAGGTGGTGTTTGAGCATATTACTACTGCTGACGCCGCCAGCTTTGTCGCCGAAGCCTCAGCTAATGTGGCGGCGACTATTACACCACAGCATTTACTGTTAAACCGCAACGATATGTTAGTCGGCGGCATCCGGCCGCATAACTACTGCTTGCCGGTATTAAAACGCCGCACCCATCAGGAAGCGCTGCGGGCTGCGGTGGCAAGCGGTTCAGCCAAGTTTTTCCTCGGTACCGACTCGGCGCCTCATGAAAAGCACCGTAAAGAATCGGCCTGCGGCTGTGCCGGCTGCTACAGCGCGCATAGCGCGATCGAGTTATATGCGCAGGTGTTTGATGAGCTGGGCTGCCTCGATAAGCTGGAAGCTTTTGCCAGTCATTATGGTGCGGATTTCTATGGTTTACCGCGCAACAGCGGCACTATTACGCTGGTACAACAGGAATGGCAGGTGCCGGCCGAAATTATGCTGCCAAACGGTAATCCGATAGTGCCATTTTTCGGTGGCCAGACCCTGAAATGGAAATTACAGCAGGGTATTCAGTAAGTACTGAGTGGTCTATTGCCGCAGATATTGAATTAACCGATCTAAGGCCCGGTAACTGAGCGCTTCCAGCAAGTGGGGGCGCTCAATTTGCGGGCTCTGCTGCAGATCGGCAATAGTACGGCTGACTTTTAGTAGCTTGTGATAGGTCCGGGCTGATAATTTAAATTTCTGTAGCGTGTTTTCTAAAAACGTCGCATCGCTGCTACTCAGTGGGCAGTAGCGATTCAGCTCCCGCCCCAGTAAACGGGCATTGGCTTTGCCCTGACGCGCTAATTGCAATTGCCTTGCGGCCAGCACCCGTTGCTGGACCTGCTGGCTGCTTTCTTCCGCTTGCTGACTGCTCAGGCTACCCGCCGGCAACAACGGCACTTCGATTTGTAATTCAATCCGTTCCAGAAAAGGCCCGGACAAGCGGTTCAGGTAACGCAGAATTTCACCATGATTGGCGCGGCCGTCCTCATGATGGCCGGTGGGGCTGGGGTTTAACGCCGCCACCAGCTGAAATTGTGCCGGAAACTCGGCCTGCCTTGCGGCCCGGGAAACGTGAATCGTCCCGGTTTCCAGGGGTTCCCGTAATACATCCAATACTTTACGCGGAAACTCAGTAACCTCGTCTAAAAATAGCACCCCGTGATGCGCCAGTGAAATTTCACCCGGCCTGGGTACTGAGCCGCCGCCAACCAGCGCGACAGCAGAAGCAGTATGATGTGGCGAGCGGAATGGGCGTTGTTGCCAATCTTGCTGATCCCTGGCGATACCGGCAATCGAGTAAATAGCGGCGGTTGCCAGTGCTTCGCTTTCTGTTAACGGCGGTAAGATCCCCGGTAAGCGTTGTGCCAGCATCGATTTGCCAGTACCAGGTGGGCCGAATAACAACAAATTATGTTCACCGGCAGCGGCCAGTTCCAGCACCCGCTTGGCTTGCGGCTGGCCTTTTACATCCGCCAGATCCAGCGGGTTGCCTGGTGGTTTTTCAGGCAGAGGTGGAATGGCGGGCAGGGCTTGCTGTGCCAATAAGAAACTGTGTACCTGCAGTAAATGGGTGGCGCCATGCACGGCCGCGTCAGGGATCAGCTGCGCTTGTTGGGCATTAGTCATCGGTAAAATGGCGGCGCGTCCGGCATCGCGGCAAGCAATCGCCAGCGGGATTTCGCCTAGAATCGGCCGGATTTCGCCAGATAGCGCCAGTTCGCCGCAAAATTCAAAGGTATCAGTGCATTTTCCCGGTAGCTGGCCAGAGGCGACAATAATCCCCAGGGCAATCGCCAGATCAAAACGGCCACCTTCTTTCGGTAAGTCGGCAGGGGCTAAATTAACAGTAATGCGCCGGTCCGGGAATTGAAAACCGCTATTTAACAGCGCACTACGCACCCGATCCCGGGCTTCTTTTACCGAGGTTTCCGGTAAGCCCACCAGTTGAAATGCCGGTAAGCCGTTACTCAGGTGTACCTCGACGGTAACCAGCGGGGCCGCCAGACCATAGCGGGCGCGGCTAAAAATAATGGCCAGTGACATTGTTGCTCCCTGCAAGCTGAGTTAGATTAAATTTAATTTTATTGTTAAATAAATGCAAGTTTTTGGCTTTTTTGTTGTCGCGCCACAGCAAGCCATTCAACAAACAGAAATTTTGTAGTTTTTCAGCGGCAGGCCGATAATTCCGATATACACTTTAACCACATTCTAAAAGATGGAGTAAGCGGTAATGGAGTACGCCCTATGGCTTCAGTTCAGCCTCTGATCCTGCGCGGCCGCTGGTTAATTCTGGCGCTATCGCTTTGTTTTATCGTCTTAAGCAGCATCGGGCTGGGCCAGTTGTATTTCCGCGGTGATTACCGGATCTTCTTTGCTAAAGATAATCCACAGCTGCAAGCCTTTGAGCAGATGCAGCTGGAATTTAACAAAAGCGACAATATTCTGATTGGTATAGCACCGCGCAGCGGTGACGTCTTTACACCAGAGATACTGCAGTTAGTACAGGAATATACCGAGGCTGCCTGGCAAACGCCCTATTCGATCCGGGTAGACTCGCTGAGTAATTTTCAGCACACCACAGCCGAGGCCGACGACCTGGTGGTTGCCGATCTGGTGCCGAACTCGCAGCTCTCTGCTGCGGAGCGTCTGATTATCCGTGACATTGCCATTGCTGAACCGGCTCTGGTGAACCGCTTGGTGGCAGCCGATGGTAAGGTGACGGCGATCAACATCACGGTGCAATTGCCTGAACCAACACAGCAACAGCAGGTTACTGAAATTTGGTCATTTGTCAGTGACTTATCAGCACAATTTGCAGCGCGTTATCCTAACGTCGAATTCCACCATACCGGTATCATCGCGCTGAATTATGCCTTTGCCTCTGAGGCAGAACAGGATGTCCGTGCACTGGTGCCGATAATGCTGGCGGCTATTATGTTGATGCTGGCAGTGTTACTGCGCTCGATCGCCGGTGCGCTGGCGACCTTGTTGATAATAGTGGTAACTGTAACTTCAACCCTGGGTATCGCAGGCTGGCTAGGGCTGTTTATGAGTACTGCGACCGTCAACGTGCCGACCATCCTGATGACGTTGGCCGTTGCTGACTCCGTGCATTTGCTGGCATCTATGCAATTTGCTTTGGCCGATGGCAAGACAAAATCACAAGCTATTCAATACAGTTTGCAGCGTAATTGGCAACCGGTAGTGATTACCAGTGTAACCACTGCTATCGGCTTTCTGACGCTAAATTTCTCTGAAGTGCCAATTTTACGGGATCTGGGTAATCTGACCGCACTGGGCGTGATGCTGGCCTGCGTCTTTAGTCTGACTTTGTTACCGGTGCTGATGCAATTTCTGCCGTTACGGGCCGCTACCATACAGCAAAGTTCTGGCACTATGGCGCGTTTATCTGAATGGGTTATTCAGCGTCAGCGGCGCTTACTTTGGGGTTTTGTGCTGGTGACACTGCTTTGTACAGCGCTGCTGCCGTTAAATCGCGTCAATGACGAACCGAATAAATACTTTGCCAGTAACACCAGCTTCCGCCAGGCAAATGACTTTATGGAGCAAAACCTAAGCGGCTTTACCAGTATTGATTTTGCGCTTAATGGTGGCGTTGCTGGCGCAGTCAATCAGCCGGAATTATTGCAGGCACTGGAAAGCTTCAGCAACTGGTTAGCAGAGCAGCCGGAAGTGATGCATGTCAATACGCTCAGTGATGTGCTGAAGCGGCTGAATAAAAATATGCACCAGGATGATCTGGCCTTCTACCGCCTGCCGGAAACAGCAGCAGAGGCGGCGCAGTACTTATTGTTATATGAAATGTCCTTGCCATTTGGCCTGGATCTGAACAATCAGTTGAATATCGATAAAAGCGCTACCCGTTTAACCGCAACACTGTATAACCTTGGCAGCAAAGAATTAATTGCGCTGGAGCAGCGGGCGCTGGCTTATTTTGCCGCTAACTGGCCGGACTATCAGCTGTCCGCTGCCAGTGCTGCCCTGATGTTTGCCTATATCGGCGAGCGTAATATGGCGTCAATGTTAACCACCTTGCCGTTAGCCTTACTGCTGATTTCAGCGCTATTGCTGGTTAGCTTGCGTTCCTGGCGTCTCGGCCTGATCAGCATTATTCCGAATCTGGTGCCGGCAGTTATCGGTTTTGGTTTATGGGGGCTGTTGGTGGGGGAAATTAACCTGGCATTGTCGGTCGTGGCCAGTATGAGCCTGGGGATCATTGTCGATGATACCGTACATTTTCTCAGTAAGTACCGCCATGCGCGGGAAGAGGGGCGGGACAGCGAGCAGGCAGTGCGCTATGCTTTTCACAGTGTTGGCCGGGCGCTCTGTATTACCACGCTGGTACTGGTAGCCGGTTTTTCAGTGCTGATGTTTTCCGGTTTCCGGCTTAACTCCGATATGGGCCTGCTGACCTCAGGAATTATTTTGATTGCCCTGCTGGTTGATCTATTCTTTTTACCCGCTTGTTTACTCAAGCTCGACAAATCAGGGAGAACTGCCGATGTTAGTCCGGCAACAACAAAACACAGCTGACACCCCCCGCCAATCTGATCGTTTCGGTATCGCCTCTGGCTGGTTGTTAGTGGCAAGCCTGCTGTGCATGCCGCTGGCGCAGGCAGATGCTGAAAAAGGCCTGGCGATCGCCACCGAGCAAAAGGCGCGTGACCGCGGTTGGGGTGACAGTGAAAGCGAACTGCAGATGGTGCTGCGCACTGCTCAGGGCCGGGAAAGTGTGCGCCGCATGCGCACCCTGGCGTTGGAAGTGCAGGGCGATGGCGATAAAAGCCTGACTATTTTTGATGAGCCGCTGGATGTGCGCGGTTCGGCTTTTCTAACCCATTCCCATCCCACTGCTGAAGATGACCAATGGTTATACTTGCCCAGTGTAAAACGGACACGGCGGATTGCCAGCCGCAATAAATCCGGGCCCTTTATGGCCAGTGAGTTTGCCTATGAAGATATGACGTCCTTTGAGCTGGAGAAATTCAGTTTTAACTATTTGCGGGATGAGCCCTGCGCTGAGCTGACCTGCTATGTGGTTGAACAAACGCCAACCGATAGTTTTTCTGGCTATAGCAAAATTCTGGTCTGGGTAGATCAGCAACATTACCGCGTGATGCGTGCAGAGTATTACGACAAGAAACAAAGCTTGCTGAAAATTCTGGAGCTGAGTGATTACCGACAGTATCTGGATAAGTTCTGGCGGGCGCACAAGCTGAGTATGCAAAACCAGCAAACCGGCAAAAGTACCGACTTGTTGCTGGAAAGCATCCGCTTTAATACTGGCCGCAGTGCAGCAGATTTTGATGTTGCTGCCTTAGAGCGGGCACGCTAGGGAGTATAGATGTTAGGTCGCACAAGCTGTATTGCTTTGCTGGCATGGGCATTACAACAGCCGGCCCAGGCTGCCACCTTGGGGCCGGTCGATGCCAATACGACACTCTGGCGGCTGGCGCTGGCGGCGCGCCCCGATGAGCAGGTAACGATGCCACAGGTGATCTATGCGCTGTGGCAGCACAACCCGGCCGCTTTTCGCGACCAGAATTTGCATTATTTGTTAAAAGGCGCCCAGTTAAAGGTACCAAGCCGCGAGCAAATGCTGGCCACACCGGCGGAACAGGCGCATCAATGGTATTACGGCGAACTGGCGAAGCAACAATTACCGACCCGCTTAGCGGCTGCCCAACCGGCTAAGTCTGAATCCGTTGCCACTGCGCCGGAGTCTGAGGCAGTCGTGGCAGTACCGCAGCCAATCCGCCCTGCGGCACAACCGGCTAAACCTGTGGCAACAACGCCCCGTCCTGCGCCGTCTCCTGCAGTAACACCCGCACAGGCACCACAAGTTGCCAGTAGCACCAGCCGTTTGCAGCAGGAGTTGGGTTTTGAACAACGTTTTTTTGCCAGCCGGGGCCTGGCAGCAGCCGAGCGCTCGCAGCAGCTGTTAAGTTATCGCGCGCTGTGGTCGTATGAGGATGCCAGTCGCAAGCATCAGCTTAATCTGGAGCCCTATTTGCGCTGGCACAGAGCTGACAGTGACAGCAATCTGGTCGATCTGCAGCAGGCTTACTGGCGCTATATCGGTGATGGCTGGGAATTTAAGGCCGGTATCGATACGCTGTTCTGGGGGGTAACCGAATCACAACATCTGGTGGATGTACTGAATCAAAGCGATTTAGTTGCCGGCGTTGAGCTGGAAGCTAAATTGGGGCAGCCGATGCTGCAATTGCGGCGCAGTGGTACTGCCGGCACCCTGGATCTGTTTGTACTGCCGTATTTTCGCGAGCGCTTATTTCCCTCACCACAGGGCCGGCTTAGTCCGCCGCTGCCGGTAAACCATGACCTGGCCTGGTATGAATCCAGCTCCGGTAAACACAATCTGGACTTTGCCTTGCGCTATAGCCAGCGCTTTGCCGGTTTGGATCTGGGGCTGAGTTTCTTTAGTGGTAATAACCGCGAGCCGGTTTTAGTACCTACCGCAAACGCCGGGTTACGACCACTTTATTACCAGATGGAGCAGTACGGACTGGATTTGTCATGGGTGCAGGGCGACTGGCTCTGGAAGCTGGAGTCGATTTACCGCCGTAGTGGGCCTTTTGACTATGTTGCCGCCACCGGTGGTTTTGAATACACCCGGGTCGGCGTCTTTGGGCAAAGCTGGGATCTGGGCTGGATTGCCGAATATCAGTACGATAGCCGCGGCAAGGCCGCGACCCTGCCGGGGCAGAATGATCTGTTCTTCGGTTGGCGGCTGGCGCTGAATGATATTGCCGGCACCGAGTTTTTATTTGGCGTGCTGCAGGATCTGGATCAGCGACAAAGCCGCAGCATCAAGCTGGAGGGCGCCCTGCGCCTGACTGACAGCCTGCGGTTAAGCCTTAACGGTTGGCTATTTCAGAGTAATAACCCGCAAGATGCGCTGTTCTGGTTGCGTCGTGATGATTATCTTGCGCTGCAACTGACCTACTTTTTCTGATTTCTGGTTATTTAGGCTTTGGTCTGTGCTGCCTTTACGGTAGCATAGGTCTTTTGCCTGTTGTGTTACGCCGAGAAAAACGTGTCTGAGCAAGATCCTGTTGATACCAATTTTCCATTGTCGGATGCCAAACTGCTGCAGTGGTTTGATCCGGCGACGGTCCATCGTGCCCGCGCTTATCTGCAGGCCGGTAAAGTGCTGAAACTGGAATACAACGACGATCTGAGTCAAATCAGCGCCCAGGTGTGGGGCGCCGGTTTTGCCCCTTACCGGCAAAAAATCAGTCTGCGTGAACAACAAGGGCATTGGCAGTTAGAAGATAGCTGCAGTTGCCCGGTCGGCGGCCGCTGTAAGCATGTGCTGGCCGTGCTGCTGCGCTTAAAGCGCGATTATGCGCAGCAGCAACTGCGGATCAAACAAATGCCGTTGTTGCAGCTGGATAACTGGTTTGCTGAAGTGGCCAGAGTACGTGAACCTGATGCTGCCAGCAGCGAAGAGAGTATCCTGTATTTACTGAGTTATGGCCAAAGTGGTTTGCAGCTCTATCCGCGACGGGTCAAGGTGCTGAAAAAAGGCGGCTACAGTAAAGGCCAGCCTTTGGGTAAGTACGATCTGGTCGCGCCACAGCCGCCAAGCTGGCTGGCCGAAGAAGACTACCGCTTACTGACATTATTCCGCTCCCACAATCAACAGGATCAGCATTTGCTTGAGGGCCGCTGGGGTTATGAGTTGTTACAGGCGTTTCTGGCAACCGGCCGCTGCTATTTTGGCGAGGCCCGGCAACCCTTAAGCTGGCAGGAGGCGCGACCGCTGCAACTGAGCTGGCAGGCCAGCAGTGGTGGACAACGGCTGCAGTGTCAGATCGCAGAAGACGAGGCGAACCAGCCAATCTTTACTGACCCCCCCTGTTTTATCAATACCGATCATTATGAACTGGGCCCGCTGGATACGGCATTAACGGGGCGCGAGTTAAAGCTACTGAGTAAGATGCCACTGATCCCGCCGGCACAGCTAACCCAGCGGCTGGGCCAGCTGCAAAAGCTATTCCCGGCAGTCACCTTACCGCTGCCGGAGGGCGCAGCCGCCAGTCAGCTGGATGTGGCACCGGTACCGGTGTTGGCACTGCAAATGCGGGTGCAACAACCGAAAATGCCGGCCAGACCCGTCGCTATTCTGGCCTTTGATTATGGTGCCCACCGGCTGCCGCTGAATTTACAGCAGCGGCAAACCGAGATCGTAACGGCGGCGCAGAGTATCTTTGTGCTACGCCAGCGTGGCGTGGAAGTGGCCGCTTTAGAGCAGTTGCTGGCACTGGGGCTGGTCAGTTGTGAACTGCCGGCACCGGCGAATACGCTAAGCGCCTTCTCAATAGGGGAAGGGCCGGATAATCCAGAGCTATGGCAACCGTTGCTGGAAGCCTTGCCCGAACTGCGGCAACAAGGCTGGCGCATTGAGCAGGACAGTGACTTTAATCTGCAAATTCTGGATGCCAAGCCCTATTTACAGGTCAGTGACGGTAAACACAGCGGTTTCGAGCTGGCGATCCAGGTCGATGTCAGTGGTCAGCAGGTACCGTTATTACCGTTAATTAGCCAGTATCTGCGGCATTATGGCCTGCCCACCGCCGGTGAAACCATCTGGCTGAGTCTGCCGCAGGGCAAACTGGCGATCCCGATGGCATTAATTCAGCCGCTGATTGATACCATCGTTGAGCTGCTGAACTTACAGAAATCGCCGCTAACGCTGGAGTTACCAGACTATAAAGCCGCGATCCTGCCGCCACCCGGCGCGGCGGAAATTCAGTATCTGAATGCCAACCGCCTGCAGCGTCTGAACGAGCAGTTACACAATTTTCAGGGTATTAGTGAGGTGCCGCTGCCAACAGGTTTGCAGGCGACACTGCGCAGCTATCAGCAGCAGGGTTTAAACTGGCTGGTGTTTTTACGCCACTTTGGCCTGGGCGGCATTCTGGCCGACGATATGGGCCTGGGTAAAACCCTGCAAACCTTAAGTTTCTTGTTGCACGAAAAGCAACAGGGGCGTTTAACCCAGCCGGCGCTGATTGTTTGCCCGACCTCACTCCTTGGCAACTGGCAGAATGAAGCGGCGCGTTTTACCCCGGCGCTGCGGGTCCTGCAAATTTACGGTGCCAAACGCCGGCCTTTGTTTGAGCAACTGGCAGAGTTCGATGTGCTGGTGACCAGCTATCCGCTGCTGGTGCGGGATCTGCCGCTGTACCGGCAGCGCGCCTTTAGTGTAGTGGTGCTGGATGAAGCCCAGCATATTAAAAATGCCGGCAGTCAGGCCGCACAGAGCGTGCGGGCGTTAAAACGCGACTTTAGCCTGGCCTTGTCGGGCACGCCGCTGGAGAACCATCTGGGCGAATTAAAGTCATTGTTTGACTTTGTATTGCCGGGGCTGCTTGGCACCGAAGCCCACTTTACTCAGGTGTATCGCAAACCGATTGAGAAACATGCCGATACCGAGCGGGCACAGGCATTAAAACAAAAAGTGGCTCCCTTTATGCTGCGCCGCACCAAACGTCAGGTGGCCGCGGAGTTGCCCGAGAAAACCGAAATTGTCCAGCTGCTGGAGCTGGAAGCCGATCAGCGCAACCTGTATGAAAGCATCCGCTTGATTATGGAAACCAAGGTACGGGAGCTGTTTTTGCGTAAAGGCGTTGCCGCCAGCCAGATCGAATTTCTGGACGCCTTGCTGAAACTGCGTCAGGCCTGCTGTGACGCCCGCCTGGTACCGATCGAGCAGGCGCAGCTGGTGCGGCATAACGCCAAGCTCAGTTGGTTGCGGGAGAATCTGCCGGAAATGATTGAAGAAGGCCGGCGGGTACTGTTATTCAGCCAGTTTGCCAGCATGCTGCACCTGATTGAGCAAGAGCTGCAATTTCTCGGCATCAGTTACAGTAAGTTAACCGGCCAGACCAAAAACCGGCAGCAACAAATTGATGCTTTTCAACAGGGTGAAACAGAAGTCTTTTTAATCAGTTTAAAAGCCGGTGGTACCGGCCTGAATCTGACGGCTGCTGACACCGTGATCCATTATGATCCCTGGTGGAACCCGGCGGCAGAAAATCAGGCCACTGACCGCGCCCACCGCATCGGCCAGGATAAAGCGGTCTTTGTGTACAAACTGATTGCCCGCAATACGGTAGAAGAAAAAGTCCAACAACTGCAGCAATATAAGCAGGGACTGGCCGATCAACTGCTGAGCAGCGGCAAGGGCCAGCTATGGCAGGGGAATGCCGAGGACTTGCTGGCGCTGTTTATGGCTGACTAGGGCTGGGCAACAGCGCATAATAAGCGGCGAGCAGCGCAATATCGTCATCGGTCAGGCCGCGCGCCTGCGGGCTCATTAACGCATGTTTGCGACTGCCATCGCGATATTGCTGCAATGCCTCAGCCAGCTGTGCCTCTGGCAAGCCAGCCAGACTGGGATATAACGCCTGGCGCGAGATACCATTAGCGCCATGGCACGCGGCGCAACTGCGGGCACGCAGGCTGCCCTGCTGCAGTAACTGCTGTTGTCCCGGTGTAAAACGTGCCGTTAACTCCGGCTCGGGGGCGGGCTTACCGCAGGCCGCTAAACCCAGTACTGCAACGAACAATGACAAACTTCTGCGCATTACCGCCTTCCTTTTAAAAAAATCCAAGCCAATTATTCTTACACTCAACACTCAACACTCAACACTCAACACTCAACACTCAACACTCAACACTCAACATTCAACATTCAACATTCAACACTAGCCTGCCATAAAATTTTACTATTGCCCAGTTAGCCAAAACGGGTAGTGACAAACGCAGTACCTCGACTAAAGTTGCAGCAGCAAGCGCCAACAAGCCCTGCAATTTTTCTGTTATGGTTAATGCAGCTTAACTTAACGGATGCCCTATGTCAGACGCTACCCCAGAGCTGCATCAACAACCCTTTGCAGACCGGCTAAGCTGGCTGGAGCAGTTAGCCAGCCGGCATAGTGCGGCCTTTATTGCCGGCACCGCTGCCCGCGAGGCCTATCTGGCGCAGCATCCGACTAAAATTATTGCGCTAAAATGCATGGATGGCCGGATCCATCTGCCGCATGCTACCCAAACGCCGCTGGGGATTATTCAGCCCTACCGCAATTTGGGTGGCATTTTTAACCTTGGCTGGCCTTATCTGGGCGATTTGCTGTGCGATGATATCAATCAGGCGCTGGCGCAAGGCAGGCCGGTGCTGGTACTGATTAGCTATCATTTCTCAGCCGGTGCCAGAGAGCGCGGCTGTGCCGGCTTTCAACATGATCGTGATGCCGCACTGGCGCAGGCGCTGCAGATCCGCGATCAGCTACAGAGCATTTTTGCCGCCAGTGAGCAGTGTTATGCGCTGGTGGTTGGTTTTGAAACCGACAGCGACGCGCTGGTATTGCATGGCAGTACTGGCCGGATGCTGGATTTAAGCCAGTACAGTCCGGACCTGAGCCCGCAGTTACCGGCCTTGTTGCAACAGCTCTGCCCGTTATTGCCAGCGGCGATGCAGCGTGATTTACTGCCTCTGCTGCTCGGTAATTTGCGGCACAGCGCCTTGCAGCGGCAACAACGGCGGCAGCTGGATATTGAGCATCGGGAGTGGATGCTCTGTCTGGGGCGTGGCTTTGATTTTCTGCATGTGCCTAATATTGCCCTCATTATCGGCCCCTTTAGCCCGGACCTGTCGCAGCCGGTGAAAAAGGCCGCCGCGATCATCCTCAATAATATCAAGCAGCAGCGGATCCCGGCAGATGGTGTATTACTGCTGGCCTCGGTACCTTATCAACAGGCCGGTATTGACCGGCGCCGCGCTGAGTTAAAGGCCGCGTTTTTTTGTCAGTTTGCTAAAACCGTGATTGCCGAACAGGAACCGGCATTATTGCCGCTGCTGCAAAGTCGCAGTGCTGTGATGTATTGGCCAGAGCGGCGGCTGGAGTGGTTATAAGCTAATAACTAAAGTGTTGCTGCAGGCGGCTAAATTCGTTCTGATAGACGATGATAGCCGCCGCCAGCTCATCTCTCACCAGATTGGCCTGTCCCAGGCTTTCATTTAGTTTGGCTAACTCATCGCGGATCTTAATCCGTTGCTCACGGCTCAGGCCATCGGCAACCAACTGCTCATTTAACTGACTAATGGTTTTTTCCAGTTGTTGCAGTTCCTGCTGCACTTTGCGTAATTCGCTGCGCGCGCCATCTAACTGGCTTCTGGCCTGATAGAGGGTCTGACCATCGCGGTATCCGGCCATAAAGGCACTGGCAAATTCGGCCGGACAACTATTCTGATAACTTTGGTTGCCACTACCCTGGGCAAAGCCATTTTTTGCGGTACAAAACTGTGCAGAACCCTCGAAATGTCCGGCGCGGTAGGCATCCAGATCCGGCGTGATACCATGTTTGGCACAGTCTTGCCGGTATTGCCGGATCTGACTTTCGTTGCGGCCTTTAATGCCATCTTCAAAACCCAGGGTGCGCCAGTCCGCATTGACGCAGCCGGCCTGATCCAGACTGCTGCAGCCGGTTAATAGCAAAGCGGCAAGCCAGAGTGGATAGGTTTTCAGATAGGGCATAGCGGGATTTCCTTTAATCAGTAGCGGACTGATCCGCCAAAATGGTTTCAATGCGGTTACGGCCACGTTGTTTCGCTTGCAGTAAGGTTTTGTCAGCTCGGGCGAACAATTGGTTAAAGCTTTCATCGCTTTGCTGCTCACAGATACCGAAACTGGCGGTAACCTGTTGTCCGCCTGCCGTGATATGCAACTGTTCGATACTAAGGCGCAAACGTTCACAGATTTTGCTGGCTTCGCGGCTATCGGTATCAGGCAATAGTAGCATTAGTTCATCACCGCCAAAACGCCCTAGCAGATCATGCTGTCGCAACTGGCGCTGTAAGGTTTGGCATACCTGCTGTAGCACTTCGTCACCGATCTGATGCCCCAGTAAATCGTTAACCCGTTTAAAGTGGTCCAGATCCAGCACTGCTAAACAGACTTTATCTTTGCGGCGCCCGGCACGGCCCATTAGCAAATTAGCTTGCTCGACAAAGCCTTGCCGGCTTAGTACGCCGGTTAGCGGATCGGTATGCAGACTGCGCTGTAATTGCTGGTTGGTATTTTGCAGCAAAGGTACAGCGGTGCCATACAGCATGGCAACCGCGATCATTGCAATGGTAAACTGATAAATTGCGGCGTAGTTGGATAGGTCCAGTAAGGCCATTAGCAAGACGATGGCAAGACTGATCACCGCCAGGCCACTAAAGCTGCGCCAAATTGACTCGGTATAAACCAGCCACATCGCCGGTAAACTTAAAAACAGGATCAGAAAGGTAATCTCCTGCGCCCGGACCTGATGGGCCAGCAACATGCTCAAGGTGAGAAGCAACAGGCACAGAACGAGTTTTAGCAGAAAACTGTGACGGGGACCATGACCGTGCTGCAACAACCATGGCGCTTGCTTGGCAATAGTTTTACCGGTGCAATAATCAAGCAGCAGTACAAGAAACGGACTCAGTGACAAAATCGCCACCAGATCGCCAATCCACCACCCCAGCCAGATCGCCAGGCGCTCACTCTGCTCAATGACACCGGCCAACTGTAAAGACCAGGCACCACTGTACGCGGCAAGCAAGGCGGCAATCGCAGCCAGGATCAGATAAGCAACCAGGGTGCCGGAGTAATTAACCCGTCCACTTTGGATCAGAATACGCAACAATAGGGCGCCCAGCAGGTAGCTCAGGCCATGCGCCATCGCTGGAAAGATGGCGGCAGCGTAAGGGATCTGCTCGGCTGGATGATAGCGCTGAAAATGCCAGACGCTCATCAGGAAGCAAACCAGTAATAAAGCCGGGAAGGCTCTTAAACCAAACAGGGTTAAGGCGGCAAAACTCAACGCAGCCGGCGGATACCATAAGCTGGCATGGGGGCTGTACTCCAGCAACTCCGCACTCTGATAAAGCAGTACCCAAGCTAGCATCAGCGCCAGTTGTAAACCGAGCTGAGAACTGATGCGTCCAACTGACGGCATAGCCGCATCCCTACGAAAACATTAGTAAATCGAGTTTAACGCGACTTTATGGCTTTGCCTAGTCACTATAACTTATGGGTTAACCGTGGCGGTTATTGCAGATTGCGGCTTTGCAATAGCTCACTGACAGTAACAAAGCGATAACCTTTCGCCTGCAGTCCCTCGATAATGAGCGGCAGTGCCTCGCGCGAACTTTGCCGGCTTTGGTACATCACATGTAACAGGATAATACTACCGGGGCGGGCGTCGGCAATCACCGCCGCCGCCAGCGCTTGGGGATCCGCTGCCAGCTTTGGCTCGGACTCTGGCTCTAAATCCCACATTATGGTTTTGCGTTGTTGCTGGCTAAGATACCAGGGCAGGGTAAACAGTTTTTTGCCGTAAGGTGGCCGAAACAGGATCTCGTCGGTAAAACCGGCCTGCCGGATTTGCTGATCGGTGCGCTCCACTTCTGACGCTACGGTAGCCGGTGATACCAGTAACATACGCTTATGGGTATAACTATGATTGCCTAACTGATGCCCGGCCTGCACCAGCAAGCGGCCTTGCTCCGGATGGCGCGCGAGTTCATGGCCGGTGACAAAAAAAGTAGCCGGCACCTGATAGCGAGCCAGCAATTCAACCACTTCGGCGGTATAACGCTCAGAGGGGCCATCGTCAAAGGTGAGGGCAATTAACGGCTGTTCTGTTTCCACCCGGGCAATCAGCTCGCCAAACAGCTGATACTGCCGTGATGACGCCAGTTGATACAAGCCAAGTAACAGCAGTAAGAACAGTGAGACAGTTGTAACAGCAGCGGTGCGTCTTTGCATTGAACGTCCTTGTGCAATAAAGCTTAGTTATCAGTGTGGTACATCTGACCTGAACTGCCAATTAATGTTGAAAATTTATTCTGCCAGTGCCGGCCAATCCGCCGGCCAGCCGTTGTCGCCTTGCTGATAATCACATACGCCATCTGGAAAAATTTGCTGTAATTCCGATAAATATGGCGTCATATCAACCGGGTGATAGTGCCCGGCGGCAATAAAGTCGGCAACCGGTATTAACCGGCATTGCAGGAGTAAGCCATGTGTCGGTGCCCCGGCCTGGCGTCGACTATTACTGAGCGGCGGATAGTGCCTGGAACAGCTGCCATTGGGCTGCCATACCGCCGCACCTGCGGCAATCAGGCTGCCATCGGCAGCAAAGCAGCGGTCACTGGCACTGTCCGGCGCAATACCTTGTTGCAGCCACTGCTCTAAGGCGGCAAAAGCTGCGGCCACCGGCGTATAGTCCGGGTGGCTGACCCAGATCCGTTGCCAACCGTCATTACCCTGCATCGCCAGGCGTTGTCTGGCCATAAAGGACGGTTCCAGATGATGCATATCCAGTACCGGATCCAGATAGTGGCGCAAATCGATAATTGGGATCTGCGCCTTACCGAGAAACAGCTGGCCATAGCGATAAGCGCGGTTAATGGCGGCGGTATCGGCACGATAGCGGGGCGCCACCAGAAGATCTGCCGCGCCAGACTGCGGCGGACTAATATTATGCCGGCCAAAGCTGCTAAGCCAAAGTGGCAGATCCAGCTGGCGGATAAAGCGCACGGCCTCAGGCTGTTTATACGTGGCAGGCAGCCAACTACCGATAAGGGCATTAAGCTCCAGAAATTGCCGGGCGCTCAGTTGGCCGTTACGCAGCGGCAGCAAACCATACTGCACGCCGCTATTATCCCACAGGCTATGCGCGAAACCGTGCTGATCCCGGCCATAAATTTCAACCAGATCCTGCCAGTAACTCCAATGGGTTTGTTGCCGCAACTCGGGGCTGGTAAAGGGTTTTAAGCGGCCCTGATGCGGGTTATGCACCATCGAAGATAAACCAAACCAGGCGTTAATACATTGGCTGGCGCCTCGTGCCGGGGTGGGCCATTGTCCGGCCAGTAGCTGTGCGGCGCTGATTTGCCAGCGAAACCTTACGCTTTGCTGTTCACTGGTGCTAAGCCCTTCTATTAGCTGGCGCTGCGCCATACTTTGCCAGCTGGCCTTATCACTGGCGGTAAAGTAGTAATAGTTATGCAGCAGGTCGCAGTCGAGGGCATAGACGACCTGGCTCAGCATATCCGGATAGCTGTATTGCGCAATAGCGGCGTCGAGCAAGCCGGGCGCGTTCTGTGCCAGTAAATATTGTGCAATGCCGCCACCAGAGCCACCGATGCCAATGGTAAACCGCGGTTTGCCATATAAACTTTCAAAATGGCGTTTCAGCCTGACCGCCACCTCTTCGGCGCGCAAAAAATGATAGGTGTGGCTGGTACGGTTGGCGCTGCTGCTTAGTACCGCATAACCCTGCCGCAGTTGGGCGGCGCGATTGGCAATCATCCGCTCCAGATTAATGCTGCCTTGCCGGAAACCGATACCTACACCGCCATGAAACTGATAAATCAGCTGCTGATTCCAACGCTCTGCACTGTCGCGCTCACCGTATTCAGCGGCATTAACCGGCATCACCACAAAGTAAAAAAAGCGCAGCAGGGTACCTAACTCGACCCGGACCAGCTGCTCATCGTCGCCCAAAGGTTCGCCCTGATAAGGCTGCACCTGATTATCAGCCGTAAGCCGATACCAGAGCAAACGGCTGGGGTGCAGGCAATCCTGGCTGTAACCCAGCTGCTGCTTATCCTGCACCACGGCAATACCATAGCCTTGCTGATTATCAACTTGTGGTGGCTCCAGCCCCTGCTGCGAAAAGCCGCAATAAAACGGATACTGCAGGCTGCCGGAATACAGTGGCGTTACCGGGCCAACGGCACCGAGCGCGATCGGATAAGGATAAGGATCGGCCGGACGTGGGGTAGTGGCAATAAAATCGCTGACCTGCAGTAGCCCGCCCGACGAGTGCGGCGGCACCGCCAGTACCGGGTGCGGCTCGATAAAGTGTGCCGGATAGTGGCTGCTGGGCCAGAAGTAATAAGCGAGCACCAGGATAGCGCCCAGCAAACTTAGCCATACTTTTCGTCGCATGTCAGCAATCTCTCCCCCGAACTTTGTCGTACCAGCTAAATAATTTATAGCGGGATTTTGCGATGCGATCATTATTCTGTTGCTGGTTATTGCTGCTCTCGACCGCTGCTATGGCCGATGATGCGGCCTGGCAGGCCTGGCGTGAGGGCAAGGCGGTACTAATGCTACGGCATGCCCTGGCGCCGGGTACCGGTGATCCGGCCGGTTTTCAGTTACAGGACTGTCAGACACAGCGCAATTTGAATCAACAGGGGCGGCAGCAAGCTAAAGCCTGGGGGCAAAAATTACGCCAGCAGTACAGTGGTGATATCCGGCTTTATAGCAGCCAGTGGTGCCGTTGCCTGGAAACGGCGCAGTTGATGGCGATAGCGCCGGTGCAACCGCTGCCGGCGCTGAATTCATTTTTTGCCGGGCGCGGTGATGGCCAGCAGCAAACTCAGGCCCTGCTGGACAACTTTGCCAAGGCCAGCGAGATGCCGCTGGTTCTGGTTAGCCATCAGGTCAATTTTACTGCGCTGACCGGTATTTTCCCACAATCGGCAGCCGGAGCCATTTTAGCCTTACCGCTAACCCAGCCGGCGACGGTACTCGCCAGCGTCAGTTTGGATCAGCGCTAGTATCTTGCAATGCCTATTAGCTGTTGTATAGTGGTTAACAGCTTATCAACATTCAGGGGCGCGCTATGAGTAAAGCTGTGGTACTGGCCTTGTTAAGTGCCGGGCTATTTTTTTCAGTGAGTAAGGTGCAGGCTGTTTCGGCAGAGTTACAATGTCAATTACAGGTGCCGGCGGCAGTGCACGGTACCTCTGTGTGGTATCAAATGGGTTATCCGTTTAACCTGACGGCCAATAATCTGGGCTTACTGCCGGGCAGCACCCTGTATCAAATGGCGGAGCAGGCTTTTGGCTTATGGCAACAAGGTGTCAGCGAAACTGCCGTTATGGCGCAGGTAAGTCAGCGCTGTGCCAGCTTTAGTGCAGCAGAGCTGAATCGCGAGTATTCGTTTTTCGAAGAGGAAGGCAATACTCCAACACAACTTACCGCCTGTGGTGATATGACAACTACAGTGGTGCAAAGCTTTGCTAACTTGGATGGCCAACCTTTCACGCTGAATAACCTTAAGATTGCGATTATAGGGGATGAGCATAAGCCGGCGATTGAGCAAATCATCGTACATGCCTTTAATTTAAAACAGCAAGGCCAGCTGGAAACCGCCATTCTGGAGCAAACCTTTGCCTATTGTCAGCAACAAAGCACCGAATTTAAACAACAACTGGCAGCAGAGTTCTATGCTGAATAACTTCTACTTTGCGGGAGTCGCGAAATTATGATTACAGCAGTCTATGCCGCCTTACTGGCGGTGCTGTTTGTGGTATTAAGTGTGGCGGTGATCCGGCAGCGCCGTCGCTTACAGGTGGCATTAGGCTCGGGAGGCCATAGCGCACTGCAACGGGCGATGCGGGTACAGGCCAATTTTGCCGAGTACACGCCCTTTGCGCTGTTGCTGTTATTTCTGGCCGAATATAGCGGTTTGGCCGGGCTTTGGTTGCACCTGCTGGGCGCATTATTGCTGCTCGGACGCTTAAGCCATGCTTATGGTGTGAGTCAGGAACCTGAACCGCTTAAATTCCGGGTTATCGGCATGGCGCTGACCTTTAGCGTGTTGTTACTTAGCGCGCTGGCGATATTGGTGCTCTATGTCAGTCGTTGAACCGGTGGCGCGACAGCTTGCCGCTTACAATCAGCACAATCTGGCCGAGTTTATTGCCTGTTATGCGCCGGATGTGCGGATTTACCGCATGCCGGCCAATGCACCCAGTTTGCAGGGGCGCGAAGCGCTGGCACACTTCTATGCTACCGAGCGTTTTACCCTGCCAAAGTTACAGGCGGCAGTACTAAGTCGGCAGGTCGTTGGCAATAAAGTCATCGACCATGAACGGGTGACCGGGCTACGGGACGAACCTTATGAAGTGGCAGTGGTCTATGAGGTCCAGGCAGGCCTGATTAGCCAGGTCTGGTTTTTTGCTGCCGACTAATGGCAGTTTCTCGCTAGTCGCCGATACTGTGGCCTTACCCTATACCCTCTATTCCCAAAGCAAACATGGCAGTATTGTTGTGAAGTAACTGCATTTGCCAGTGTTAGTGGCAGAACATCACCCAGGTTAACCATAACCGAGCTCCGACTCCGGTATGCTTGCCGTACCGGAGTCGCAACCTGCGATAGTGGGATTGGCACTTTTAGTTGATGTGACGACTGATTTGTAGCGGAGAAAGACAACTTTGAGCCCTAAACCCACCCCCGCAAATTACACCTGACTCCGACTCCGGTATGCTTGTCGTACCGGAGTCGCAATCTGCGATAGTGGGATTGGCACTTTTGGTTGCTGTGACGCTAGATTGTGGCGGAGATAGGTCGCTTTGAGTGAACAACTTGTTAACTGACTATCGCTCATTTTCAAGCTCATGCCATACTCGAAGGACAATGACTGCACTGGCGTGAACAGAATAGCGAACAACATATTTTCCAAAAACCATATCACGGATGATATCTGGGACTGGAGCCATCTGAACCGGCGTCCCCATCCTTGGGAATGCTGGCAACAACTCCATTTTTGCGATCAATTCTGCCGCTATTTTGCTAGCTGCAGTTGGATTATGAACTGCAATAAACTCCCGCAAACGCTTTAAATCTTCGATTGCATCATTGGTATAGACTAGCTTCACTTACCAGACCCCGGCGCATCCTGTTCTTTTTCTGTACCCCAACTGCTTAACCAGTTGTGTACTTCACTAGCGTCAACCACTTTTCCTTGAGCAGCTGACTCCATCGCAGCCAAAGTTTGTTTCCAACGTTCTTGCTGTAAATTCTGCTTATCAATGTATTCCGATAAGGCTTGGTTGATCACCCATCCTTTGCTCCGATGAAGCCTGCTCGCAATAGCGTCCAACTGATGCTCAACCTCTGCCTGTAAGCGAACTGTGGTAACACTCATGCTGATACCTCTCTCAACCAAAACACTGTAATACATTGTAGTCAAGAAGGGCTCGTATAGCAATTTAACGTTTAGTGAAGGAGCGGGCTTTAGCCCGTCCCAGTGAGCGAAGCGAACGATTTGAACCTGTTTTGTACGCTCAGCATGGGCATGAACTTATGATGTGAAAGTCCTCTGTAGGAAGACAAAAGACAACTTTGAGCACTTAACCCACCCCCGCAAATTACACCTGACTCCGACTCCGGTATGCTTGCCGTACCGGAGTCGCGATCTGCGATAGTGGGATAAGCACTCACACATTTTACTGGCTATCCAGGCCGCCGAATTTCGTCAGGGCATTGATTGACTGTTACATCGCGTCTGATCAGCCATCCTCTGTGTAACAATTTGTGCTTAATGCTCTAGTCAAGTTATCCTGTTGAAAAGTCTCAATTAGCACATAAAAATTTTTGCGCTCGAGTACCAACAACTAACAGTGCTTCAATATTCACGGTAATGGTGATAAACCAAGTTCTTTAAGAAATGCATTATGTTTATCCCGTGCATCCTCAATGGTTTTCTCCAGCGTGACTAACTCTGCATTAACTGCTTTAAGGTCTATTTCCTGTTCTGCTACCGCCGTGCTGATGTAGCGGGAAATGTTGAGATTGAAATCATTCTTTTCGATTTCAACCATTTCTACCCGGCGTGAGTAGCGCTCCTCTTCATTGCGGAATTGATAGGTCTCAATAATCTTAGCGATGTGCTCTTCGCTTAGTTGATTCTGTCGCTTGCCCTTTTCAAAATGCTCAGCGGCGTTTATGAATAGCACGTCATCGGGCTTTTTACATTTCTTAAGCACCAAAATGCACACCGGGATACCCGTGGAGTAGAACAGGTTGGCAGGCAAGCCGATAACGGTGTCGATATGGCCGTCTTTCAGCAGCTTGGAACGAATGCGCTCTTCGGCCCCGCCACGGAACAGCACGCCATGCGGCAAAATAATCGCCATCACACCTTCATCTTTGAGGAAGTGAAAGCCATGCAGTAAAAAGGCAAAATCAGCGGCAGATTTGGGTGCCAGCCCGTAGTTCTTAAAGCGCACGTCATCGCCCATGGCTTCCGTGGGTTCCCAGCGGTAGCTAAAAGGCGGGTTGGCGACAATGGCGTCGAAACTGGGTTTTTTGGCGGGGTTCAGTTCCCGCAGAATATCCCAATCATTGGCCAGCGTATCGCCGTGATAGATCTCAAACTCGGTATCTTTCACGCCGTGCAGCAGCATGTTCATGCGCGCCAGGTTGTAGGTGGTGATGTTCTTTTCCTGGCCGTAAATCTTACCAATGCCATGTGGCCCCATGCGTTTGCGCACATTCAACAGCAGCGAGCCAGAGCCAGAGGCGAAGTCGAACACACTGGCTAGCCGTTCTTTTTTGCCCGTGGCGGGTTCCTGGCTATCCAGGGTAACAATGGCCGATAAAATGTCCGAAATCTGCTGCGGGGTGTAAAACTCGCCCGCCTTCTTGCCAGAGCCGGCGGCGAACTGGCCGATCAGGTATTCGTAAGCATCACCCAGCGCGTCGATGTCGGTGGAGAACTCATTCAGCCCTTTGGCAATCTCCGAAATGATGCGGCACAGTGTGGCGTTGCGATCTTCGTATTTTCGACCGAGTTTATCCGAGCCAAGATTGATCTCCGAGAACAAACCGCTGAAGGTGCTTTCGAAGGATTCGTTTTCAATGTATTTAAAACCCGCCTGCAAGGTGCTGAGCAGCTCGCCATTTTGGGTGCGTGCCAAGTTGGCGACGCTATTCCAAAGGTGCTGCGGCTGGATCACATAATGCACTTTGCGGCGCATTTGTTTCTCAAACTCGGTGATGTCATCCGGGTTGTTGGCATACCACAATGCCAGCGGCACACGGCGGTCGTCGGCGTCGGGTGTGGGGTAGTCTTTGCCGAGTTCCTTTTTAGCTGCCGTCTCGTAATTGTCCGACAGGTAGCGCAGGAACAAAAAGGACAGCATGTAATCGCGGAAATCGTCCGCATTCATCGCGCCGCGCAGGGTATCGGCGATGGCCCAGAGGGTTTTACCTAGTTTGGTGTCGTTCATTTTTTAGGGCGTCTCTTAATCTTGTTTTCAAGGGCGTTCAGTTCGGCTTCGTCTTGCGCGTCGGCTGCCAACGCTTCTTGCTGTTTGCGGTGTTGGTCGTAGTTCAGATAGAGGGCGCTCGTTTTATTTTCCATCTGCTCGTGGCTGATGGCGCCCGCATGAGTGAGTAATGGGAAGCCGTTGGAGGTGATGATCTGGCCCACACTTTCCTTCCAAAAGCTCATCCGGGTTTCCTGGCGGCTCTTGGCGCGTAGTTCAGCGGTTTCAAGGAAGATCACCACCAGCCGGTTTAGGGTGTCGATCTCATCCTCGGTCAGGTAGTTCTTGGCCACGAGGATGTCGGTTTTGCGCACCTTGTCGCCCTTCCAGGCGAGCAGACCAAAATGCGGATCAGCAGGGTTTGCCCGTGCAGAAATCAGTTCGGCTGCCGTCTTTTGCGTTACGGCATAGACCAAAAGGTTTTGCACCGTGGCAAAGAACACCTGCGTGGCCTTGTCGCTCTTGTCGTAGTCGCTGGAGAGGGCAAAGAGGTCGCGCACCTTCTGGTAAAAGCGTTTTTCAGACGCCCGTATGTCGCGGATGCGTGCCAGCATCTCATCGAAATAGTCTGGGCGGCCATCCGGGTTCTTCAGCCGCTCGTCGTCCATCACAAATCCCTTGGTCAGAAACTCCTTAAGCACCGTGCTGGCCCAGCGCCGGAACTGCACGCCACGCGGTGAGCGTACGCGGTAGCCCACGGCCAGAATAGCATCGAGGTTGTAGAGCAATGTCTGGTAGCGCTTGCCGTCGGCGGCAGTTGTCAAGGATTCCTTGACAACTGAATCTGCGTCCAACTCCCCATCTTCGAAGATGTTCTTGAGGTGCAGGGAGATGTTCTGCTTGGTGGCGTCGAAGAGTTCCGCCATCTCAAGCTGAGTCAGCCACACGGTTTCGTCCTTGGCCCGCAGTTTGATTTGGCTTCGCCCGTCTTCGGTGGTGTAGAGGATCAGGTCGTTCATGGGGTGGCTACCGGGGCTGATGTTGTGCCTTGAGCGGACGCTGCGGCTTGGGGTGCCACCTCCGCAATCTCCGGCAATGTAAAGTTAAACGTGCTGATAAAGTCCGCCATGATGCGTCGAAACAGTTCTTTGTTGTCTTCGCCCATAATGGTCGGCTCCTGAATCGCGTATTTCCCGTGGCTGAGCAGATTGAGAACGCGATTATAGAGCGCCTGGTCTTCCTCGTTATTAAGCGCCTTAAGGCAGAATGAAATATCTTCATGCCCAAAGAAGGATGCTGTCTTCTCCATAATGCTTCTTAGCGCATTGAAGTGGAAAGTGTAGAGCGTGCCAGTTACAGGATCGGCGGCACGTTGCAGTTCTGCCAAAGTAGCGACGTGGTGAAAGAACGGCGTATCGTCGGTGGCCCGTAAGGTATAGACACCGTCCCCATTGGCGCGGTGAAGAAAATAGCGCTTGTGTGTAACCTTGGGTTCGCCTTCTTTTGCTCTGCTGATCTCATTGCACATCACGTTAAAAAAGAGTGCGTGATGAGAGGAGAATACGACCTTGATAGGATTCGGCTCACCCCGGCTGTTCGTCCGGCTCGCAGCTCGCCGAAGAAGTTTGGCCAGATCGCAAGCGACCGAGACAGCGTTGTTGTCATCCAGAGATGAAATAGGGTCGTCAATGTAGAGGTATTTTACCCATTGATACGATTCGTGGCCGTCGAGCATCCGTTCGCAAATGGCCATAAAGAGGCACCAGATAAATATATTCTGTTCGCCACGGGAAATTTTTATATTTTCTTCATCATCTTTGCGGAACGTGATTTTCCAATCGGCATAGACAATATCGAACTCGAAGTCGGCATAACGGCTAAGGTAAACAGCGATAGCTTCGTCGAGGGCAAGGTCTTTAAGCGCGGCAAAGAACTTTGATTCGCCATTGAGTTGGAGATAGCGAACACTGTCGCCTTGCAGATCGTTTTCCCAAGTGAATAAGTCCTCAGTAAACGCATTAAAGTAAAGAGTATCAGCTTTACCTTCAGGGTTTTTCTTGGTTTTGCGCTTACCCGAATCTTTGAACTCCATAGAAAGTCGTGTTTTGCCCGTACGGTTATAGGCGTAGAGCAGAATAAGATCGACACCGCCGTGATCATCACGCAGCTTCCTTGCCAGTGTTGTCAGGTTCGCATACTTGTTGATCTTTGGTTTATTGCTCATGCCTCAGCCTCCCCCAGCGATGGGAAAAGCTGCTGCATCAGGCCTTTTTTGTGTGCTTTAAGAGCTTCGAGCTTTTTAGTCTCAGTGGTAATGAGGTCGTCGAGGTTGGTGAGACAGTCGGCGATGCGTTGTTGTTCGTGGACTTCGGGGAAGAAGAGCTCAAACCCTTTGAGATGTTCTAGCTCTATCTTTCCAGCACCGATACCTGTTTCGTTGATCGGGATGCGCGATTGGAAGGCTGAGAGCTGATAGAGAAGGAAACTGGTGTTGATTGAGGTATCCACATCGAGCGCTTTC
The DNA here is from genome assembly GCF_000280055.1 of Alishewanella aestuarii B11. Taxonomy (GTDB): domain Bacteria; phylum Pseudomonadota; class Gammaproteobacteria; order Enterobacterales; family Alteromonadaceae; genus Alishewanella; species Alishewanella aestuarii. Next base: position 119,790 of record NZ_ALAB01000002.1, read on the forward strand.
ACATCTTGATTGAATGCAACATCAATTCCCGCTATGCAAATCGGCACACGTTTGAACAACATGCTTCCACGAACAAGAATCAAAATTGATCCCTTCTTGGCAATCCTCGTTCCTTTGCCGATCGCAAGAGGCGTCACATAATGATCCGCTTTCTTGATGATAAGGTCATACATCGACGAGGCGCTTACCCAAGGGATGCTTCCATTCCAATATGCAGGATTGTCTTTTGAAGGTGTTCCACCTGATGAAAACGAGGCAAAACTGCCCATCGTTTTTATCTCCCACTCCCCAGTGTTTTGAAATTCGGGGAAGCGGAAGCGAGGTTGGGTTTCGTCTTCGCGGGGGAAAAGCTGCTGCATCAGCCCTTTTTTATGGGTTTTGAGCGCGTCCAGTTTTTGGGCTTGAGTGGCAATCAGCTCGTCCACGGAGCTCAGGCACTCAGCGATTTTTTGTTGTTCGGCGGGGCTTGGCGTGGGAATTTCTACGCCAAAAAAAGTGTCTTTGCTGATGTTCAGCAAACCATTGCTCCGCGCCCCGCTCGTGATGTGCCGCTTTAGCTGTCTGCCATGCTGGTTCTGCTCGAAGCACTGCTGAAAGAAGCCGTTCGAGTAACCATCTTTCATTCGGAAACAGATGAAAACATTTGGCGCGGCGACTTGCCCCCATCTCTCAAGAAGATATATGCAGCCTTGCGGGAACTTTAGTGAATTGCCTTTGTTAAAAACAAAGTCGCCATCCCGAACCAAGGTGTAGAGCTGATACTGGTTGCCTGAAATGTCGCGTCCGAACCTCTCTGCCTGCGGCACGAATCCAATACCCGCCGAGATACTTACCGGCGTGAGTTTCCTCTCGCCCACGCGCTCAGTTACTGGCACAGATGCTTCTCCCAAGGCCACGGGAGTCCACCCAACCGCTCCCCGAAACTCAGGAAAGCGCAGCTTAGGCACCAAAGCATTTTTGCCCTCTTCCTTCGTGGCGGTGTTTTTTATTGTTTTACTCATACGCACTCAGTCCTGAAATATCGCGGCCTTGGGCGCGTCTGGTGAGTAGCGGGTGCAGATCTGCCATTAACGCAAGTTCGGCCTGGGTACGAGCCTTCCAGCCGAGCTCCAGCGGGGCCATCAGGTCACTTAATTGATCGCCGTCGAAAATCATCCGCTGCAGAATACCGTCGACAAAGCTTTGCAGGGCGGCAGTGTCGAGACCGTGCTTGGCAGCGATAGCGGCGAGCTCAGCGGTGTCTTTTGCTGCCTTAAATTGGGTGTAGCCGTCGCGGATGGCTTGTTCGCTTAAGCCTTCGCCTGCTTTGAGGGTGGCGATGTAAGCGGCGATGTCGTCGCGCTCGTTCATAAACTTGGCATCCGACTGAATGAGGCTAATGAGCTGTTCGCGGCTCATCGTCGATTTGCCGGGGCCTTTGGCCGAGAACTTAGTGATAAGGCCCATAATGTAGTCGTAATCAATCAGTGAGGATGCAAACAGCACAAACTCGAAATCAAGCTGATCCACAGTGCTTGGTGTGGGTTTATCGCTGCCCTTGCCCTGTTGGGCCTGTTGTTTCAGCCGCTGGGCAGTTTCCAGATAGGCGCCACGAAAGCCGAGCAGGTTTTCTTTCGGGATAATTTGCTCGATGGCGGCGGCGTTATCCTCAGTTAAGTCGGTGTATTGGTCAAGCTGAGTTTTAAGCCGCTGCACTTCCTTGAAGTGGTTAATGAAAGCGGCGCGGGCTTCGTCACCCTTGAGGTTGTGCACAGCTTCGGGTGTTGTATCCAAACCTTGGGATTTCATGAAAGCGTCGAGCTTTTGCACGGCAACATCCAGCTTTTCGATAACCACCGGGGCTTTGTCCACCAGCCAGATTTCGCGGGCCTGCTCACCGGAGCCTTCCCCGGAAAACAGCGCAATGGCCGCATCCACGTTATCCTGCTGCTGGCGGAAATCGAGGATATTGCCGAATGGTTTTGTGCCATTAGGCTTCTTATCCTCGGCCTGAATACTGTTGAGTACACGATTGGTACGCGAGAAGGCCTGAATTAAGCCGTGATGCTTGAGGTTCTTGTCCACATACAGCGTGTTCAGGTATTTGGAATCAAACCCGGTGAGCAGCATGTCGACCACAATGGTGATGTCGATTTTTTGCGCATGCGGATGGTCGGCATTGGGCCATTGCTGGTCTTTAATACGCTTTTGTACATCCTGATAGTAAAGATCAAACTCGCTGATGCTGTGGTTGGTACCGTAGCGGCTGTTGTAGTCGGCCAGGATGGCTTTAAGCGCCGCTTTTTTCTGCTCAGGTTCAACGGCGTTGTCTTCTTTCTCCTGCGGCAAGTCTTCCTGGATTTGTTTGACATCAGCATCGCCCTCAGCGGGCGGCGAGAACACGCAGGCGATGTTCAGCGGCTGAAAATCGGGGTCGGCTGCCTGCTTTTCTGCTTGCACGGTCTTGAACAGCGCGTGGTATTCAATAGCGTCGTTGATGGACGCTGTGGCGAGCAAAGCATTAAAACGGCGCTGGCCAGTCGCAGCATCGTGCTTGGCCAGAATGGCCTCAATAACGGCGCGTTTGGCGATGGCCTCGCCGGGCTTAGGCAGCGTTTTGCCTTCCTCGACCTTGGGCTTGAAGTAATCGACATGGAAGCGTAACACGTTGCCGTCTTCAATGGCGTGAGTAATGGTGTAGGCGTGCAGCCGCTTCTGGAACAGGTCTTCGGTGGTTTTGAACTGGCCAGATTCGCCTTCGAATTGTTTGGCGCTGGCGTTGACCTCAAAGATCGGCGTGCCGGTAAAGCCAAACAGCTGGGCCTTGGGGAAGAACTCTTTAATCGCCTTGTGGTTGTCGCCAAACTGCGAGCGATGGCATTCGTCGAAGATAAAGACAATGCGTTTGTCGCGTAGCGGTGCGAGCTGCTCTTTATAGGTGGCCTGGCCGCTTTTGGCGCGTTGCTGGTTGCGCTTGCTATTTTCATCCAGCGCCAGACCCAGTTTTTGAATGGTGGTAACGATCACCTTATCGGCATAGTCATCTGACAACAGGCGACGCACCAGCGCGGCGGTGTTGGTGTTTTCCTCGACGCAGCCTTGCTGGAATTTGTTGAATTCCTCGCGGGTTTGCCGATCAAGGTCTTTACGGTCGACCACAAACAGGCATTTTTCAATGTCGGGGTTGTCTTTCAGCAGCGTAGAGGCCTTGAAAGAGGTCAGCGTTTTGCCGCTGCCGGTGGTGTGCCAAATGTAACCATTGCCGCAGTTCTGGTGGATGCTGTCGACGATCTGCTTCACCGCATACACCTGATACGGGCGCATCATCATCAGCTTTTGCTCGCTGGCGATCAGCACCATGTAGCGGCTGATGGTCTGGCCGAGGGTGCATTTGACCAGGAAGGTTTCAGCGAAGCTGTCGAGGTGCGTGATCTTTTTGTTTGCCTTATCGGCAAACTGATAAATGGGCAAAAAGCGCTCGTCGGCATTGAAGGCGAAGTGCCGGGCGTTGTTGTTGGCGAAATACCAGGTATCGGTGCGGTTGCTGACAATAAAGAGCTGAAGGAAGCACAGCAGCGTTTTGCTGTAGCCATTACCTGGATCGTTTTTATACTCGACGATCTGCTCCATGGCCCGGCGCGGGCTGACGCTGAGGGTTTTCAACTCTATCTGCACGCAGGGCACACCATTGATAAGCAGGATGACATCGTAACGATGGTGGCTGTAATCGGTGTTGATGCGCAGCTGGTTGATCACCTCAAAGGTGTTTTTGCACCAGTCTTTAATGTTCACCAGGGTGTAGTTCAGAGGTGTGCCGTCGTCACGAGTGAAGCTGTTGCGTTCGCGTAAGGTGCGTGCGGCGGTGAACACGTCGGGGGTGACGATTTCTTCGAGCAGACGTGAAAATTCACCATCGGTAAGCCGAACGCGGTTAAGGGCCTCGAATTTTTCACGAAAGTTCTGCTCTAACGCGGCGCGGTCGCGGATATCTTTACGGTATTCGTACTTGAGGCTTTGCAGTTTGCCGATGAAGCCGTATTCGATGCTGTCTTCCCGCACGCCGGAATTCGGCTTAGCAGAACGCTTGCTGTAGGTGCCTTCAAGCTCTGGTGATGAGTCTGTGGCGCTTTGCTCGATTTTTTTTTCGGTCATTTAGATATCCATTAATAACCAGTCCTTGCAGCACACGAGCATAATCCAAAAAATCACTTAGTAATATTCTCAGCTTGCTCAGCGAGCTGAGTATTAAATTTAATCACGGCCACATTAACAAGCCAGCTTAAATAATGTTTTTAACTCTTGTCGGCAAAGGTTTTGTTTTCATGAAGGTAATTTAACGCATCTAGAAACAAAGGGGTAGATGTGATTGGACGGTAATGTACTGGCTTGACTAATAAATATCAGTTGCCAGCTAATTTTGGCCACATCTTTGCTCAAACATTGAGTGCATACCATTCGTCAGATGTCTAACCCACTATCGCAGGTTGCGACTCCGGTACGCAAGCATACCGGAGTCGGGGTTTGGTGCTATTTGGGAGAGCGGTTTTGCGTTTGGTACAAAGCTTCTTTTCTTCGCTAAAGCTTTGTTTGCACATGAGGGCAAAGGTTTCTCACCCACTATCGCAGGTTGCGACTCCGGTACGCAAGCATACCGGAGTCGGAGTAAGGTGTAATTTGCGGGGGTGGGTTTAGCAGCGGCACCGGCGTAAGTGGCATCGCCTGCATCTGTTGCTGGCGCAGGCCTTTTAATTGTTGGCAGATGAGTTGCTGATAGGGGGTAAAAGCCGGGTGCATAGCCATGGCGGCTAAACCGGGTTGGAATTTTAACTGCTTGTTATCCAGCATCGCTGGGCTGGCAGCATGTTGAAATTGGCTTAGCTCGGGTAAGAGCATACTGCTACAACCTAAACTGATGGCGATGCTTAACCCCGCTAAATCGGCATCGCCAAAATAGATACAGGGTTTACCGGTTTGCGGCCAGGCATCACAGAGGACAGCACAGCCGCTGCTGTATTGCGTATCTCCTCGATAGATGATCAGTGGCAGCTGGTACGGTAGCGCCAGCGTAAAACGCTCCAATTGATAGAAGCAATCCAGGTTTTCGACCACTAATAAGGCGTCATAGGCGCTGAGCGGCAGTTGCTGCCAGTCGAGATCGCTAAACTGCAGTGCTGGCAAGCCTTGAGCAAAAAGCGGGGTGTTAAGCCTGACTAATACTCTATGTTGGCGCGGGCTGGCGCCAGCGCTTTTTAGCTCTTGCTGGCTGTATAAGCTTTGCTCCAGTCGATCCTGACTGCTTAACGGCTGGCGGAAACAGGCTTGCCCTAACGCTTGCTGGGCCTCTGCAATTTGCTCTAACAGCGCCCGGTTAAATGGCACTGTCGGTAAGCGCGCACTGTGTGCCGGTAATAATTGCTGTTCAATACACCAGGCAATTACCTGGGCAGCGATCTTACTGTCGGCTTTAATGGCTGCACTGCCGTCGCGTTGCAGGCGCTGCTCCAGCTTTAACAGCCAGTTTAGCGCCTGTAACCCCAGAGCCTTATGCATCAGGCTGCCTGCAAACCAATACTGATATCGCGGATCAGGTACAGGCTGTTAACGGCGCTGGCCGGGCTTTCTTCGCGTTGCAGCTGGAACATCTGCTTTTCTGCCACTGGTAACGCCTGATACTCGGCCAGGATCTGATAGAGCCAGATCTCGCAGTCCCAGGGCAGTTGTTGCTCTGTCAGATACTCCAGCGCACTTAAACTGCCGCCGCGGTCGATCACCCGCAAATAGAAGTTTTCGACATCGGTTTTTAGTGCCAACTGGCGGGCTGCGATTTCTTCATCCTGCAGCAGCTCACTAAAGCTGGCGCTTGGCGTATCAGACAGCGTTACCGCAACCTGCCGTGGCAGGGCGCGTACCAGTTCGGCCAGAATTTGCCGTTCACTGGCTTTATCCAACGCGATAGCGGCCTGTGGCCGGATGGCACTGGCCTGGTTAAACAGATCCGGTAGCTCGCTGCGGTTGGGATAATCGGCCGGCTGATACTTTGGATGCTGGCGTAAAAACGCCACCATATTGCTAATCAGCAAGGATCGCGATTGTTGCTGGCGGAACTTGGCCAGCAGCTCGACCAGGCGTTTTTGCACTTCCAGCAAGCTACTATGATGCGAGCTCAGCTGGCTTTGCAGCTGGCTAACCAGCAACTTGCGCAGATGGTTATTGCCTTCCGATAGCTCAATCAGCTCGGTAAAGTCGAGCAGATCCAGGCCATCGAGCAAGCGGCGCAGTTGTTTTTGCGCGCGCTCGTTTTCGCGAATTTTATCGTCCAGGCTACTAACAAAGCCAAAGTCGCTGTTCAGCCGGTGCCACAGGCTGTCGATCGCCTCTTCAAACTGGCCGCTTAAGTCATGTACATGCTCAGTTAACCGCTGCAGCTGTAACTCGGCCACCGCATAGTCGCCTTTGTACTGCGCATCGCGGTATGCCTGCACCCGGTTGCGGATTTGCTCCAGTTTTTCGGCCACGTCGGCGTTAATTTGCCGGCGGTTTTCATCAGCGACCATACTGGCGATCAGCTCGCTGACTAAAGGCCGCAGTGCCAGCGGTTGTTGTTCGTCTGGCCGCCACAAAATACGGGCGGCAATCAGCTTTTTCAGCGCCCCTTCGCTAAAGGCCGTTTCATCGACATAGCCATCCAGATAACCCTGCATCAGTTGCTTATGATACTTGCCGAGTAAAGCCAGCCGCTCAGCACCGGTATTAAACAGGTTGGAAGCGATGCCCGGGGTCGGATCCAGCGGCGCCATCAGAGTAATGCCTCCTGCTGCGGGGTGTCTTCTACCGGCAGATGTTCTTCATCGCGGATAAAGCGAATCACATCAATCAGATAATCAATTTTACCGGTAACGATATAGTACTGGCGGTCGGCATGCGGCTGCAGCAGATAGCCATGTTCTTTTAAGCGACGGAAAATCAGCTTTACCTGACTATCCAGTTGCTCGCTCTGGCTATTAAAAAAGCGGTCGCTGGCCAGTGTATTCAGGCGTTGGCGCAGGCTCTGGTTATCTTCGGTACGTAGCACAAACTCCTGCAGCTTGATGGTATCGCCGGCGGTCAGGGCGCTATCCCGGCCCAGGGTTTCCTGTACCAGTTGCAACCATTCCAGCAGCGGCAGCAGTGACTGCACCGTTTGCGCAAATTGCTGACTCAGCTGCTCGCGTGCCTCTTTGCTCAGCTCGTAGTAGCCAAGAAAATACACGCTCTGGTCATCATTACTAACCAGCCGGCGGTTAAGCGGCCGCAGGTAATGATTGATGTCCTGCTGGGTTTGCTCGTTACTCAGATGTCGGTAGGCATCTTCATCGGTAATGCGGCAGATGAAATCGCCTGCCAGCAGGCGTTCCAGTAAGGGTCCGTGTTGCAGCATCAGTTGGCCTCCTGCTGTTTACTGGCTAAGCGCTCGGCTAAGCGGCTGATTTTGGGTTGAATACGTTTCAGGCGGCGCAGGCTGCTATTCTGCTGGTCCGGCTCAATTAAATAGCGGTGCTGGAATAACATTAACACATCGGATTCCGGGTTCGGGAAGGCGCCGACTATCACGATCTGATTGCTGCTACAGGCCTTAAACAGTTTCTCGACGTTGTGATAGGCCAGGGTACCGATTTCATCGATCGGCCAGTGGATGGTGACCTTAGCTGCACCGCGCAATAAGCGGGTAAAGGCCAGCAGGTACTTACACAGAATCAGATAAGCCATACCATGGCTGGAGGACTCCAGTAGCTGACGGTCGTTTTTAATTACCAGCTCGGAGCCGCCTTCGCTTAAATGCAGCTCAAGGCGTAACAGCGATTCTATACTGTACTGCTCATCGGCGCGCAGCAGCTCTACCACATCGGCCAGCGCATTCAGATACTGCTCCGACGGTAAGGCTTTACCGGAGGCGCCCCAGTCATCATAGAGCTTGGCAAAATGCTTCAGCGGCTGCCAGAAACCCAGCTCGTCGATGGTCGATAAAATCCGTACTTCCGATTTGCTGATCCCTTCCAGTACCAGATCGTCGGCCACGGCTTCGCTTAAGCGGCGGCTTTGCAGTGCAATGCGGCGGTTAATATCACTAAAGACGGTAAAGAATTTTTTCAGATCGCCGCCGATATTCTCGCCCATTTCCAGCAACTGTTGCTGGGCATCTTTCAGAATTTGCAGCAGGTTTTGCAGAATCGGCAGCTGGTCGCGCTCTTTCGCGTATTCCGGTAGTTTGCGTTTTTCATGCTCCAGCCGGTCGAGGAATTCCGGGCCGGCGTCTTTACTAAGCATGCCCTCAAACTGCGCCAGTGCTTGTTTCAGCAGGCTTTCCAGTTTGTTACGCTGCTCCAGTGCTTCATTAGCCCGGGCCAAACGTTCAATGATATCCGCACTCGGGTTCGCCGCGGCCGGGCTAATGCTGGCCAGCTGCAGTTCCTGCAGCTTGTAGAGCACGGGCTTTAACTGCGCCAGTAAGTGCTCGGCTTGCTGCATCTGCTCCTGTACGCTGCGCTTTTGTTCTTCCAGCTGTTTGCTGTTGGCGCTGTATTCGGTTTTTAACTGCTCCAGTGCCTGCTTGCTGCTACGCAGCTGCTGCTTTAAGCCGGTTTCCTGCTCCAGTAGCTGCGGCCGCAGTTTCTGCCAGTCCAGCGCCATAAAGCTTTGCCAGGCGGTTAGTTCATCCTGGCGGCTCTCAACGGCTTTGATCTCGCTGCGTAGCTGATCCTGTTTCTGTTTTAGCTCGGTCAGGCGGCGCGGATCGATACCTTTCGCCGACAGTTCTTCGTTAAAGGCTTGTTGCAGCTCTTTAATTTGCTGCTGGTTATCATCGCGTTTGCGCTCAAGCTGCCGTTCCAGCTCGTCGATCTGCTCGTCAAACACCTGTAGCTCAGCCTGCCAGTCGGCTTTTAGCTCCATGCGCTGGCTGTGGTGATCATCTTTCAGCGCCTGCAGGTCCTGCTGCTGTTGCTGCTTAGTTTTGTCCAGCTGTTGCTGCTGGGCAGACAGCTCGGCTTTAACTTTGGCCTGGCGCTGGGTCACCAGCTCACGCTGCTGTGCTTGCAGGCGGTTACGGGCATCGCGGGCGTACTCGATATTCTGCTCGTACTGGGTAAACTGCCACTCAGCCTGCTCGACCTGAGCCCGCAATAGCTCGGCCTGTTCAAAGCGCTCTTTTAACAGCTTTTCGGCCTGCTGTTTCTGGCTTTGCAGTTGTTGCACCTGCTGTTCGGCGGCTTGAATACGGTGGCGGATCGCGGCTTCATCCTGGGCATAATCCGGGGTATCAATGGCAGTCAGCTCCAGCGTCAGGCCATAGAGGTTGTCGCTAAGCTCACTCAGATGCGGCTGTAAGTCCTGCCGGTCCAGCAGGCGCTCGTCCAGCACCTTACCGAGTTTTTGCTCCCAGCCGTTATAGTGCAGGCGCAGGAAATGCCGCAGACTGCCTTGTTCCGGACTGAGCTGGCGGTGTAGTTGCTGTAGCTGTTGCTCGGCACTGTGCAGTGCTTTGCGGCCTTGCTCCAGTTGCTGATCGGCCTGTTCGCGTGCTTCGCGGGCCTTTTGATACTGCTGCTGTAATTGCTGCAGTTGCCGGGCCTGCTGCTGTGCCTGTTGCTGCGCTTGCTCCAGCCGCAGCTCGGCAACGCGCTGCGCTTCCAGCTCCTCTTCGGTTAAAGCCGGGCTGTTAAGCTGGCTTTGTAATACGGCGATCTGGCTGCTTAGCTGGGTTAGCTGGTCGGCATATTGCTGCTGGGCCTCTTGCAGGCGGCCCTGGAAGCCTTGCTCCAGTGTCGCCAGCTTGTGTTCCTGCTGCTCACGGGTCTGATCTTTTTGTTGTTGTAAGGTGCGCGCCTTGGCGCGGTGTTGCTCACTTAAGCGGTTAAAGGCTTCGGCCAGTTTGGCTTTGCGTTGCTCCAGCTGGCGTTCTAAATCGCCATGCTGCTCCACCATCAATTGATACTGCTCGGCCAGCTCCTGCAGGGTTTCACGCCACAGAGGCAAGGCATCGGTATCCCGCTGCAGTTTTGGCATATCCTTGCTGTCGTAGTCGTCATAGCGCTGCTGCAATTGGTCCAGACGGGCGCTGGTTTCATGTAAACCGGCTTCGGCCTGGGCCAGCTTGCTGCTCAGCTCCAGCTGTTGGGCGCTATACACATCCTTGGCGGTTTGCAGCTGCCCCCGCAGCAGATGCACCTGTGCTTCAGCATCGGCTTTACGTTGTTTTTGCTGCTGCTCATCGTCTTGTAGCAGCGGTAGCAGCGCCGCTAACAAGGCTTCACAGCCGTCGAGTTGTTGCGCCAGTTGCTTCAGCCGCTCAAAATCCTGTTGCAGCCGGTCCAGTCGCATCGACTGCCGCATCTGCTGGATCCATTCCCGCGCCTTGGTGTTTTTAACCTTAGTGGTGGGCAGAGTGACGCCGTCTTCTTCAAAGATCGCTGCCAGCATCGCTTTGAGCGTATCCATTTTGCCTTCTTTGGCATGCACGGCGCTGACCAGCTTTTCGATATGCCGCAGTTTATGGCCACTGGCAACCAGGCTGTAACTGCTGGCCAGGCGGCGCAGTTTAAGACTATCGGCATTGTTGCCGCGCAGCGCGGCGGCATCGTTCTGAATAATGCTGCGATACTCGCTGGTGGCACTGATTTTTGGCGACACCTGTACATCCGGGCGGGCGCGCATTGCCGCTGCCCAGTCACTGTAGCTCATACCTTTGGCGCCTTCGCTGCTGTGCTGCAGATAAAAGTCGCTCTGGTAGGGCGCGCCGACAAAGCGGTAATCAACACCACCGTCGCTTTTCCGGGTTAGCACCACCTGGCAAATTTCGCCGCCTTCGCGCCGGTATTCATAGATCAGATAGCTGTTGGTATAAGGCAGGTAAAATTCATCGAATTTTTTGCGGGTTTTTGGCACCACCCGGTTCGGCTGTTCACCGTAAAATACCGGTACCAGCCGCTGCAAGGTCGTTTTACCCGAGGCGTTGGTACCGCATATATTAGTATGCTGATCCAGTTGTAATTCCACCACACCCGGCAGGTGGGTATGGATCAGCACAATACGAAGTAATTGAGACATAGCGCATCCTATCGGCGGCGCAGAATCGCAGCGCCGCTATCTTCTGATTTTGGCGGTTATTATCCATGGAATGACAGGAATTGCTAGTCGGCCAATTCTTTTACCATTATGGCACCGGCACTGATATTTTGCAGTTGCAGGCACAGTGCGTCATGCTGTTCCAGCGGGAGCTGCACTTGCAGCATAACTTGTTGTTGATAATCTGCTGTCAGTAGTTCCGCCTGATACTGTGCCATTAGCTGCCGCACCCGCGCTTCCAGCGCGAAATCAAGCTGCAGTTGTAGCCGGGCTTTTGGGCTGACAGTTTGCAGGTTGGCTTGTTGTGCTGCCTGCGATACTGCTGCGGAATAAGCGCGGACCAGGCCGCCGGCGCCGAGCTTAATACCACCAAAATAGCGTACCACCACCGCCAGACAATTTCCCAGTTCGCGCTCGGTCAGTACATGCAGCATCGGTTTGCCCGCTGTACCACTGGGTTCGCCATCATCACTAAAGGCCTGAGTCTGTGGCTGGCGGGTATTACCAATAATGTAGGCCCAACAGACATGGGCTGCGTCTTTATAGTGTTCGCGGTAATGCTGTAGCCAGTGCAGCGCCTGTTCACGATCGCTTACCGGTTGCAAGAAGGTAATAAACTCGCTGTTTTTCTCCAGCAACCGGTGTTCAACGGCGGTAGCCAGAATACTGTAACGGCTCATTGTAGGCCTGTGTTATCTGAAACCAGGTTGCTATTATAAGATCGAATAGGAGGCGGGATCACTCCCGCCGTCCTCTCACACGTTCGCCGGGCATGGCGCGCCAGAAAAAAACCGGCAGTCAGGCTGCCGGTTTGCTTTATGACACTAAGCTTTCGAATCAGAAGTTAACGACTAAATCGCCTGAACATATCTGAGTACCAGCTAAACACAGTTTATAGGTACTGGTTGGCGCCGTTGAGGTAAAGCGGTCGCGGTAACGATCACCTACCACTGTGTCGATTAGCGTACCATCACGATACACATCTACAGCCGCACCAATATCGTTCATCCGTAAATCAACAATAGTTGAGCCTGTTCTGGCGCGGGTAGCACGCAGCAAACTCAGGTTAAAGTTGATGTCAGCAACAGAAACCTGTTGTGAACTGGTACTGGTTAAACCGGTATCATCTGTTACGGTCAGCGATACAGTGTAGTCACCAGCCGCAGCGAAGGTATGGCTTGGGTTTTGCTGTGATGAGGTTGCGCCATCACCAAAACTCCAATCCCAGGCTACGATACTGCTATCTTCATCTGTTGATAAGTCAGTAAAGCTGGCAGTTAAACCGGAGATGCTGTAGCTAAACGCAGCTACCGGTGCAATCGGATCTACCGGGCCATCGTTTAATGCCGACAGATTCAGACGCCAGCTGTTCAGAGTACCGGTATCCAGACTTGCATTATCCGATACGAAAAGCACCCAATCGCCACTCATCTGTTCGCCGTTAAAGCTGCTGATTGGATAGTTACCGATCAGATCCCGTGCGCTGCCCCCGGTGCGGTTATGCAGAACATGCTGTGTGCCCGTTGGTGAGGTTAAGCGAACAATCAGATCACCGCGCCAGGTATGGGTAATATTCAGGTCCACAGATGCACTGAAAATGGTGCCGTCATCCGGTACTGAAATAACGCTGGTGATACCTGCCGCGTTATTATCAGGAATAGCAACAGGTGTATCGTTGATATAGCTGTAATCCTGTAAGAATGCCGGCGTAATATTTAAGCTGGCATTAACAGTACGCTGCAGTTCGCCTGATGAGTCTGTTGCGGTAATAGCCAGATTATAATCACCCCAGGCCGTGGCGGTGTCGGTATTAACTGTGAGCACTACTACATCACCAGGCATAGCACTGTTTGCAGACAGCGTCGCGCCTGACAGAGCAGGAGATGCGTCCAGCGACAGGTTAACGACTTGCATCCAGTCGGCTACGCTGTTGATATCCAGCGTAAAGGTCGCAGTGTCGCCAGCGACAATATTCTGGTTACGTGGCGTAAGTGCCAGGCGGAAGCCCGGAGCCGGATCCGCTTCCTCAAGCGCTCTGGCTAAGTTTAAACGTTTACCAGAGACGGTCTTACCCTCAAGAGCTGGCAGGCTGTCACCCGTCTCCATCAGAATGGCTTTCATTTCTAACGGTGTAATATCCGGGTTGACTGACCACAGCAGGGCTGCAGCACCGGCGACGTGCGGCGATGCCATGGAAGTACCTGAGTATGCCGCATAGCCGTTATTCGGAATGGTCGACAAGATTGCTGAACCCGGCGCACCTAAGTCTACACTGGTTAAACCATAGTTTGATGCGCCACTGGTAAAGACTGACAGGTTGTCGTTACGATCAGTTGAGGCAACTGATACGATAACGTCCAGGTCGTATGCGGCAGGGTACATGGGGTTAACATCAGCATCACGACCGGCATTACCTGCCGCAGCGATAAACAGAATACCTGCATCTCCACCTGACTGAATGGCGGCGCGCAGTGTTTCTGAGAAGCCACCACCACCCCAGGAGTTGTTGGTCGCTTTAATATCTACACCATGGTTTAGCTTAAGGTTAGTGTAGTAGTCGATACATTCAATGGCACCAGCGGTTGAGCCGCCCTGAGGTCCAAGGAATGAACATGGCAGTAATGTGACATTCCAGTTTACACCAACAACGCCAATACTATTGTCACCGGCAGCACCGATAGTACCGGCGACATGAGTACCGTGAGAGTCGGTATCCATTGGATCACGATTTGGATTTAATGATGAATAACCATATGGATGGCCTGGCAGATTGCCCGGGTTAACCCAGCGGTTAGCGATAAGATCCGGATGGTTGTAGTCCATACCAGAGTCGATTACCCCGATAATGACACTATGGTCGCCTGTCGTCGTTTGCCAGGCATCCAGAGCTTTAATATCTGCACCGGCACGGCCACCGGCTTGTCCCGTATTATGTAAACCCCATAAATCACCAAAGCGTGGGTCGTTTGGCGGGGTAACAGCTGCACGGGTACTCTGGACCAGGTAGTTCGGCTCTGCGACCTCAACAGCAGGATTTCGGGCCAGTTGCTTCATAACGAAGTCTTTATTCACGCCTTTCGGAACCCGAACTTTTACGATCCGGCCATCCGCAACGTGTTGAAATGCCAGATCACGACCTTGAGCATCTAATTGACGCAGGCTGGCGCCTGTTCTGCGGATCAGTGTTTCTCGTTGTTGTTTATTAACACCTGGCTTGAACATTACCAGTATTGAGTCATCTGCGGCTGGAGCCTGCTCTTTGGCGAAGGCGCTACCGCTGATTAGCGCAGTACCCACAGCCAGGGCAATGAGAGATTTTTTTATCATAAACGTACCTGTTTTATTTTATAAGTTTGTGAATGGTGCTAACAGATCGCACAAAGGATAAATATCACAAAAGCTTCTGCGCGGGAGAGGATGCGCAATTTATAGGCCGGAAGAGCTAGCTCTGAGGCAGGTGTCCATGCTAATGAAACGATATAAGCCATTGTTTTTTAATGTTAATATTATTTTTCGTGTTAAGGGAAATTTCCGTTAATTAGGCCGTTCTTCCGATTGTCTGTTTGCGTCACTGCATTAGTCTTGGTTAACCAATAGTAAAAAAGGGGGAGGGCATGCAGTTTGTAATTACAAGGTGCTGGCAAGGGCTGCTACTGGTATCGGCTCTCTTAGTGGGCGTCGCTGAGGTTAGTGCAAACGACGCTTCTATCTCGCTAGCACAGTTGTTGGACCGGCATGGTAACAGTAATGCTTTGGTCATTTTACAGCGCGGCACAGTAAACAGTGCTGATGTCACGCAAAGCGGTTTAGCTAATGTTGCTGAGTTACAACAAATCGGCATGTTGAATGAGATTGCATTACAACAAGCCGGGGTGGGGAATCAGGCAAGTGTCCGGCAAGTAGGATTTGGTAATCAGGCCAATCTCGCACAGCTGGGAAATGCTAACGCTATTTCGCTGGAGCAATGGGGGGGGCAAAGTTTCGACCTGACCCAGATTGGCAACGGCATTGAAATATCTATCGTCCAATACTAATTAAATCGAGAAAGGAAGAACCAATGTTTAAGTTCACGTCACGTAAAACACTACTAGCTTTATCTGTCGCCGCTTGTTTATCAGGTCAGGCAGTTGCCAACGATACAGCAATAGTATTGCAAACGAACACTGGTAATCAGGAGAATCTGGTACAACTGGTGCAAACCGGCACTGCCACTTCAGATAACTTTATTATCGCGCAGCAGGTCGGCAGTGGGAATGAGACAGACATTCAGCAGAGCGGCACAGCTAATGAGATCGACACTTACAGCGGTGGTGACGCCAACTCAGTGCTGTTAAAACAAGATGGATCCAGTCATTTAATGCTGGTTGAGGTTGAGGGTAACAATAACCTGGTCGAAGTCAATCAGATGGGCGTCGCTCAAGAAGCAACAGCATTAGTGCAGGGTGATGACAATCAGATCTCTATTGTTCAGGACGGCGGTTTGAACTGGACTCTGGCCGAATTCAGAGGCAACGGCAACAGCTATGAAGCTCTGCAGGACGGTGTGTTCAACGAATCGGCAGTTATCGGTGGCCTGGGCAATGACAACACTGTTGCTATTGAGCAGGACGGTTTTGCCAACGTTGGCGGTATTGTTGGGCTGCGGGGTAACAATAATGATATTGCCATTCAGCAATTTGGTGATGAAAACGTATTTATTGCCCGTACTTTCTCCGGTAACAACAACGAATTAAATATTTTTCAGGATGGTTCTGGCAACGAGTTCCAGATTAATCCGTTAAATGGCAATGATAATGTGGTGTTTGTTGATCAGGTTGGTGCGAACAACCTAATTGAAGCACCGATCGGAATTAGTGGTGATAACAATACCTACGACTTCGTGCAGGCCGGTGACGATAATTACATTTTCTTTGCCAGTGTAGGATCAGGCCACGATCTGATGATTTCACAAACCGGCAATAACAATAATGGCGAGATGATTCTGGTAGGTAGTGCTAACGTTGGTACTATCGAAACAACCGGAGACAACAACTATGCCGGCATCGGCCTGGTTGGTAATGCCAACAATGGTCGAATCAGCCAGAATGGTAGTGATAACTTCGCGCTGCTTGATGTGGCAGGTGATCGTAACCGTTTAAATGTGAATCAAGCTGGTAATGCCAACGAAGTTATTGTCACCGGTGAATCGGTCAACAACAACAATGTTACTGTTAATCAGCGTAACGGCGATCTGAACCTGGTAGACGTGTTACTTGAAGGTAATGGCAATACATTAAATGTATTGCAACGTGGCAGCCAAAACTGGGTTGGCGGTGATAATGCGCCGTCGTTCCGGGTTGCCGGTGATAACGGCACAGTGTTAATTACTCAGCAAGGTAGCGACAACCTGGTACTGGGTGCTCAGGGTGGCGTTGATAATGTGCTGCAAGTGGTACAAATTGGCTCATTCAACACTGCTATTGTGAATCAAAACGCACCAAATTAAATATTCGGGTTGTTTGTTGATCAGATGTTTAATATAGTGCGATAAGATGTTTTGAATGTATAGAACGGAGCGGTGCAAGCCGCTCTGCTAATTATGAGAAATGGATTTTTCGCACTTATTATCCTTATTTGTTGCCTCTCGCCTGCGAAAGCAGAGATTGAGTTGAGCGGCATGGTGCTGGATAGAACGATTTCCCGCTTTGGCAAAGACTTTGTCTTTTACTTCTCTTCCTATTGGCGTGAAGTGCCGTCTACAGACGGCGTTACTATCGTCGTGTACGAGCAAATCTATCCTCAGGCAGGAACCTTTCTTTGGGTTGAGTTGGACCAAAGACGGATCTATCAAAACTATTTTGGTCGCCGGCAAAATGACGTCAAGCAGATGGCTGAGCAAGCGATCTTAATCGCGGTGGATGAATTGGTAAAAATTAAAACAGAGGAGTGGTTCGGTGCTGAATCGACTTTCTAAGCAAGCATGTTTTCTGACTTTGTTAGTGTGCAGCGGGACCTTAATGCCTGTTAGCCAGACGCTGGCGACTGAACTGGTGTACACGCCGATAAATCCCAGCTTTGGTGGTAATCCACTAAATGGCAATTTTTTGCTGCAAAAGGCGCAAAGTCAAAATGCGCATTCCTTACAAAGGCCTGCATTATCGTTTGTCGACAAATTCCGGGAAGCTCTGGAGCGAAATATTATCAACTCGCTGACCAGACGCATTGCAGATGGTGAGCTGGTTGAAGGTGTATACGACACTGGTGAATATCGCATCGAAGTGATTCAGGATACTGACGGCAGTGTCCTGGTCACGATAACCAATCAAAACACTGGTGATACCACCATTATTCGTATTCCCGTTTTACCGAGGTAAGTATGCGTTTTAGCATTGTTTTGTTATTCAGCGTATTGAGTAGTTGCGCTTTTGTACCTAAACCCACCTTAAATCTGACGCCGGCTGAAATCAATCCGACGTCTGCCGCTATGTTGAGCCTCAAATCAGATAAGCAGCCGCGACATCCTATCCCGGTTTCTGTTTATGCGTTTCGCGATCAAACAGGACAGTATAAGCCCCAGGCTAATGTGTCGAGTTTCTCAACGGCGGTGACTCAGGGCGCGACCTCTATGCTGACCCAAACGCTGATTGAGAGTGGCTGGTTTTCCCCGTTAGAGCGGGAAGGATTGCAAAATCTGCTTACAGAAAGGCGGATCTACACTTCAAATAAAGGCGCTCCTGAACTGCCACCGATGAAAGAAGCCCGGTTGTTGCTTGAAGGCGGCATTATTGGTTATGAAACCAATCTAACTACCGGTGGTATCGGTGCTGAATACTTTGGTATTGGTGCCTCAGAACTCTATCGCGAAGACCAGGTTACGGTTTATTTGCGTGCTGTTGATGTGTTCACCGGCCAGGTTTTACTCTCGGTATCAACGACTAAAAAGGTTTTCTCTCAAGAGTTGAGAGCTGGATTATTCCGCTTTGTCTCTCTCAATCGTTTGGTTGAAGCCGAAGCCGGTTATACAACCAACGAGCCGGTGATGTTTTCGGTTAAGCAAGCAATCGAGTTAGCAGTGATGGAATTGGTGGAGCAAGGTGTTGCGAAAGGCTTCTGGCGGCCAGAAGCCTAGTCAAGGCCTAGATATAAGAGGGGGAGCGTGCAGCTGGCTCTCCTTGGGCAATCTTAATTAATTCTACTCTGTTGCGGGCTTGGGTTTTGCGCAAAATAGTGGAAACATGAGCTTTTACCGTGTGAGTACTAATGTTGAGTTGGTCGGCAATTTCCTTATTGCGGGCACCCTCAGCAATAAGTTTAGTGATCCGTTTTTCCTGTTTGGTCAGGATCAGAAATTTTTCTGAGCTGAACAACACATCACTGCTTTCCTCCGGCATAAGTGTTTGGTCAACAAAGGCAGAGAGCTCTGCTCTTGAATAGTACAACTGACCTTTCATCATATTACTCAGAGCAGACAAGACTTTATCTAATTGCTCATCACGATAAATTACGCCCCGGATACCGGTTTTAATTGCCAGAGCGCTATTGATAACATCACGCTCGGCATTGAATAAAAAAACTGAGCCGCATTTCCGAACAGACTGTAATAAGGTATTGAAGCTGTTCTTACCCACACTGATATTTTTTAACTGTATACCGATCAAGGTGTTTTGCGGCAGATCTTGCTGCGCCTGGAATTCGGTTGCTGATAACTGCTTTACCGGTATGCCCAGCGATTTCGCCAGCAGCACCAAATTACAGCTGATACTGACATCCGATAAGATTAATAGTTGGTTATAAGGCATCACTGCGTTTTCTCCACTGCCATTCCAGACAAAACTCCCTGTGGACTTTGTATATCAAATTGTGAATAAGTTATCAATTTATATTTCAGATATGTATGTGACATATGGAGCTGATGGGTGAGCCATGGTTAGTATCAGCGCTACTGTGGTCAGGGCGATTGATTGGTAATAGTTGTAGCAGTGGCCAGATGCGCTGGATCCAACAAGTTGGCCAACTCCTCCCGATCGATCCCGGTTTGCTCGGCGGCGACATCCAGAATAGGCCGCTGTTGTTGATAGGCTTGCTTGGCAATACGCGCTGCCTGTTCATAGCCGATGCGGCTGTTAAGTGCCGTAACCAGGATCGGGTTTTGCGCCAGACTGGCAGCAATATGTCGCTCGTTGACGGTAAAGCCGGCGATGGCCTGTGTAGCCAGTGCGTCACAACTGCCGCTGAGTAAAGCTATGGCTTGCAGTAAGTTATCGGCCACCAACGGCAACATCACGTTAAGTTCAAAGTTGCCGGATTGGGCAGCGATGCTAATCGCTGTATCACAGCCAAATACCTGAGCACAGGCCATAGCAACGGCTTCCGGAATAACCGGGTTCACTTTGCCGGGCATAATGGACGAGCCTGGCTGCAACGCCGGCAGGCTGATTTCCGCTAAACCCGCTAAGGGGCCGGAATTCATCCAGCGCAGGTCGTTAGCGATCTTTAGTAAGGCGGCCGCCAGCGTTTTCAGGCAACCCGATAACGCCAGGGCGCTATCCTGCGAGCTGAGGTTAAAGAAAAAATCCGGGCTGACGCTTAACTTGAGACCGGTTTGCTTACTGAGCTGTTGGGCGAACCTCGCCGCAAACTGGGGGGGGGCGTTAATGCCGGTTCCTACCGCGGTGCCGCCCTGCGCCAGTTGGCTTAATAGCGGTATCTGCTGCTGTAATTGTTGTGCGGCATGTTGCAACTGACTGTGCCAGCCACCCAGTACCTGCGCGAAGGTCACGGGCATCGCATCCATTAAATGGGTGCGACCGGTTTTAACAATATGGCCGACAGTGGCAGATTTTTCGCTGATCGTCTGCTGCAAGCCCTGAATCGCCGGTAGTAACTGCTGCTGTAACGCCAGCAAGCAGCTGAGCTGGATCGCGGTTGGTATCGTATCGTTGCTGCTTTGCCCCAGATTTACCTGATCATTAGGGTGTATTTTGGCACCGCTGAGCTGGCTGGCCAAGGTCGCCAGCACCTCATTCACATTCATATTGCTGCTGGTACCCGAGCCGGTTTGTAGCACCGGCACCGGAAATTGACTTAAGTCGGTGTCGTGCAGTAGTTGCTCTGCTGCCTGACTGATTGCCTGGGCCTGCGGCGCGGTCAGTAAGCCAAGTTCGGCATTGGTGAGGGCTGCGGCTTTTTTAATCTGCAGTAAGGCTTTGATAAAACCCACTGGCATTGGCTTGCGGCTAATCTGAAAGTTTTGTACGGCACGCTGAGTTTGTGCCTGATACAAGGCTTGCGCAGGTACTTGCAGCTCTCCCATCGAATCATGCTCAATCCGAAAACTCATGTTACACCCCCTGATAAAAAATCTGGTTTAAACAACTGGTACTCCAGGCGCGACCAGCTTGACCACAGGTTTTGCATATTCCGATAGTTCTTGCTTGCGATTAAATGATAATAGTTATCATTAACCAAAAGTCAAGCTATCGATAATCAACAACGGCAGACCAGCTGCCTTTGCGATGCCGGGGATTAGGCTGCAGGCAGGATATAACTGATATGTTGATAAAAACGTACAATCAGATCCTGGCGCTCTGCCGGAATCTCCAGTTGCCGGGCGAAGCTACGTAGCGCGTCTTCGACCTGGTTCATAAAGCGGCCATAGCCAAACTCGGTGTTGTCGTCTTTATCGGCCACAATAATAAAGTGTGCGCTCTCAACCAGCTTATCAGCCTGCCAGAAGGTGAGCAGCTGGGGCTCAGTACAATCCGGGTTAAAACTGATTTTCTGCAGCTCGCGGTTCTGCTCGATTTGGTCCCACTTGCTGCTGCGCACTACCGGTGTCAGACCATTGGCAACGATGGCCAGCCGGTCCAGCTTTTTACCGGCACAGGCTTCGACAAAGCGTTGTTGCAGCTGCTGATACAGCGGGCTAAAGTCGGTTGCTCCCGCTGCAAGCCACTGCTGTTTTAGCTGCCGGGTAAGGGGCAGGGTAACAGTGACGTAAGTCAACTCGCTGTGTTCGTCCGGTAGTGCACAGTGCCGGGCTTTGTAGCGTGGGTAGAGGCCGCGCAGTTTATAGCCATAACTTTCTTTATGACCTTTCGTTTTTGCAAACAGATCATAAGACAGCTGCTGATGGTCGCGCAGTTTCAGTGCCGGCTTACCAGGTAACTGTTGCTGCCAGGCCTGCAGACACTGTACTACTTTGCTGTGAAATGCTGCAGCCTGGGATCGCAGCTCTTCGCCGGTGGCCAGAAATACCACCCGGATCTTGCGTGCCTGATAATCAGGCTGGCTGAAGATACCCTGACCTTCATGGTATTTAGGGTTATAGAAAAACAGGATCTGCTTTTCGGTTTGTAAGGTATAGGCCTCCTGATGGAAACGGACCACCGGCAGTTTGTCATTGGCAATTAATTGCACATTGCGCAAATCATATTGCGGCAGTAGCGCAAACAATTGTTGGGCTAACTGCTGATAGCAGGCTTCATGACTGCTGAACTGCTGGTAGAACGCGGCGTCGGGCTTAAATTCTGCCAGTAAATACTGATTAGAACGGGCTGTGGTACTGATATAAACACGATGCGGATTGTGGCTGGCCATAGTAGCTCTCCTTAACCATTAACTGCGGCTAAGTGTAGCGAAAAGGGCCGGCCGGATTGTTGCGGTAGATTAAAGTATCGGCCGCCATTTTAGTGCTCTGTTCAGGGTTCGTTCAGCTCCTGATGATGCTTGCCGAATACCGGAATGGTAATGTGCCAGCGGATCGCCGCCAGCCGCAACAATAATAAGCCCAGCATACCGGCCAGCATTGCATACAGCTGCGGTACCGCCAGTGCCAGTAGCGAGGTATAGATAATGCCGCCGAAAATACAGGTTACTGCATAGAGCTCGCCGCGAAACACCATCGGTACTTCGCGGCACAGCACATCGCGGATCATGCCGCCACAGACGCCACTCATGGTGCCGAGCATAATGGCCACCATGCTGGAGGTACCATGATCCAGCGCCTTCTGGGTACCCATAATCACAAAGAACGCCAAACCAAAGGCATCGGCAATTTGCAGGGTATTATTGGGAATGGTCAGCCGGTTACGTACCAGCAGGATAGTGCCAATAGCGGCAACAAAGATGGCATAAAAATAGGTATTATTATTTATCCAGATCACCGGCACATCCAGGATCAGGTCGCGCAGGGTACCGCCGCCGATGGCGGTAACACTGGCCAGCACGATCACGCCAAAGCCATCCATATGGTTACGCCAGGCCGCCAGGGTGCCGGAAATGGCAAACACCGCTATCCCCAGTAAATCAAACCATAAAAAATATTCCGGCATCTTCTGTATTCCATGGCGAACTTCGGTCAATTGTAACAGTCTGCTGTTAGAGCGTGCTGACGTTTGCTGCTTGTTTTTGCAGCAAACGTCAACACGCCTTAACTACACCTTAAAATAACACTGTCAAAACTTTATTGCGACGATAAGGCTATGGTAGTCTGCACAATTTCGCGGAAGATGTTGTAGAACTGATGAAAAAAACACTGATTATTTCGCTCGGCGCGCTGCTGATGGCAACCGCGGGGTTTTACTATGGCAATTATAAAGCTGAGCGCTTGATCGCCGGCCAGATTGAATTGATTAACAGCTCCTATGCCGAGATGGCGAGTCAGGGGCTGATGCCGGCAGTACAGCTAAATTACAGCAAAATCCGCGCGAACTACTGGCGCGATCATTACCGCTTAAGTGGCTTACAGCTGCAAATCGCCGGTGTGGGTACCGTGGCTGAAATTGGCCGCTTAAGTATCCGCGGTTTTAAACCCGGCAAGTTGTCGCAGCAGGGTGAATTACGGATCCAGCAATTGCAGCTGAGTAACCTGCTACAGCAGATGCTGCCGCCGGAAGTCGGAAAATTATTGGCTGCATCGCCGCTATGGCTGGATTACCGGTATCAGTACCAACCAACGCAGGATCTGTTGACCTTGCAGCAGCAACTGCGGGTTGGCGATGCGATGCGGTTAGAGCTGCAACTGCAACTGACAGCGGTACAGGCGTTATGGCAGTTAGGCAGTGAGCTGGCGGCGATGGATCTGGAACAGCAGCAGGCTTATCAGCAGGGTAAGCAGCAGCCGAGAGTGCAGCAGGCGCTGGCGGCGCTGCAATTGGTCAGTGGTGAACTGACGCTGGAAAATAACGGCTATTTGCAGCAACTGCAGCCCGTGCTGTTAGCACAGCCGGCTACGGCGCAGCTGGCAGAGCTAAAGCCACAACTGGAAGTCTATGTGCAAAGCACAGAGTTGGTGACCGAGCGCATTCGCGAGAATCTGCTGCTGTTTTTGCATGAACCACAGCGCCTGAAGCTGAGCTTTAATTTGCAGCGGCCGCTGACCTGGCAGCAGCTGCAAAGCGGTGAGCTTACTGAGGAGTTGACCACCCCCGAACAGTGGGTGGCCTTTACCGGTTTACTGGTCGAAGCCAACTAATCTTGGTTGCACTTCGACACGGCTAACGCTAACCCAACCAGGGTAAATGGCTACGCCGCTGTGCCTCGAAGGCGGCGATCTGGGGATTTAACTGCTCGCTGGAGCCGATAAAATCCAGCCCGGAGAGTAAGCGCTGTTTAATATCCGGGTCGATATTAAAGCCCATCGCTGCATTATTGCCGAACAGGATCTCCTGACTTGCCAGATCGATCTGCCACTGCTGCGGCCCCTGGGCACAGCGGTTAAACAACAGCTCGATATTGGTTTTGCTTAAGGTAATTAATAGCATGCCGTTATTTACGCTGTTATTGAAGAAAATATCGGCAAAACTTTCGGCAATAATCACATTAAAGCCATACTGCTGCAGCGCCCAGGGCGCATGCTCGCGGCTGGAGCCACAGCCAAAGTTGGCGCGGGTTAATAAAATTGACGCGCCCTGATATTGCGGATAATTCAGCACAAACTCCGGGTTAGCGGCGCCATCAGCCAGATAACGCCAGTCATAAAACAGCGCTTCAGCAAAGCCATCGCGGCTCACCGAGGTTAAAAACTGCTTGGGAATAATCTGGTCGGTATCAACGTTATTTTTATCCAGCGGACACACCAGGCCTTGTTTAAAAATCTGGCTCATTGGGCGGCTCCTTCTAAACGGGCGACATTAACAAACTTACCGGCGATGGCGGCAGCGGCAGCCATGGCTGGGCTAACTAAGTGCGTACGGGCACCACGGCCCTGACGGCCCTCAAAGTTACGGTTACTGGTAGAAGCACAGCGCTGACCGGCGGCGACTTGATCGTCATTCATACCCAGACACATTGAGCAGCCCGGTTCCCGCCATTCAAAGCCCGCTTGTTTAAAGATCTCGGCCAGACCTTCCTGCTCGGCCTGCCGTTTGACCACGCCAGAGCCTGGTACTACCAAAGCCCGCACGCCGGGCGCGACCTTGCGATCCCGCACGACGCTGGCGGCGGCACGTAAGTCTTCAATCCGGCTATTGGTGCAGCTACCGATAAAGACCACATCAACAGCACAGTCGGTCAGTTTCTGGCCGGCGCTCAAGCCCATATACTGCAGGGCGCGTTCCGCAGCCTGACGCTTGGTGTCGTCGCTAAAGCTTTCCGGTGCCGGGATCGGCTCATCAACGGCAATCACCTGCTCAGGGTTAGTGCCCCAGGTAATTTGCGGGCTGATGCTGCTGGCATCCAGGCTGATAGTTTTATCAAACACGGCATCGGCATCGGAATGTAGGCTCTGCCAATAGCTAACGGCAGCGTCCCAATGCTCAGCCTGTGGCGCATGAGCTTTGCCTTTTAAATAAGCAAAGGTAGTGCCATCTGGCGCAATTAAGCCGGCTTTGGCGCCCATTTCAATACTCATATTGCACAGTGTCATCCGGCCTTCCATACTCATACCGCGAATGGCGCTACCGCAAAACTCGGCGACATAGCCATTACCGCCAGCCGTACCTAATTTGCCAATGACCGCCAGGATCACATCTTTGGGCGTAACATGAGCCGGCAGGTCACCGTTAATTTCCACTTTCAGGGTTTTCGCTTGCTGCTGTGGCAGGGTTTGGGTGGCCAGCACGTGCTCAACTTCCGAGGTGCCGATACCAAAGGCCAGAGCACCGAAAGCACCATGCGTCGAGGTATGCGAATCACCACAGACAATAATCATCCCCGGCTGGGTTAAGCCTTGCTCCGGGCCAATCACGTGCACTATGCCCTGATCGGGGTGGGTCAGATCCAGCAGTGGAATACGGTGCTCATCACAGTTGGCGGCCAGGGCTTCTAATTGCTTGCGCGAGGTTTCACCGGCCGCATCCAGGCTGCGGCGCTGCGTAGAAACATTATGGTCCATGGTAGCAAAGGTTAGATCCGGGCGGCGCACGGCGCGGCCAGCCAGTTTTAAGCCGGAGAACGCCTGCGGTGACGTCACTTCATGAATTAAATGCCGGTCGACAAATAATAAATCGGTGCTGGCGTTTAATTTGCCAACCACATGGCTGTGGTAAATTTTCTGATACAGGGTCTGGCCCATCAGTGTGTCTCCTGCTGTAAGGTGGCGACAATGGCCGCGCCAACGGCGGCGGTGCCATAAGTAGATTTCGGGTCGATATCACGGGTGACGATATGCTGCTCTAAACACTGCTGCACCGCGCGCTCAATTGCCTGGGCTGCGGCTTCTTCGCCAAAGCTGTAACGCAGCATCAGGGCGGCACTTAATATTTGCGCGATAGGGTTGGCGATACCCTGGCCGGCGATATCCGGCGCACTGCCACCGGCGGGCTCGTACAAACCAAAGCCGCTGCCATTTAAACTGGCTGATGGTAACAGGCCCAAGGAGCCAGCGATGGCGGCAATTTCATCGGATAAAATATCGCCGAACAGGTTATCGCACAGCATCACGTCGAACTGCTGTGGGCTGCGGATCAGCTGCATCGCCGCATTGTCGATATACATATGCTCCAGTGTGACATCCGGGTAGTTTTTGGCCACCTGTTCCACCGTTTCGCGCCATAAAATACTGGTTTGCAGCACATTGGCTTTATCAATAGAGGTGACTTTTTTGCCGCGCTTTTGCGCCGCCTGAAAGGCTACCTCGGCAATGCGGGTCACTTCTGCCACGCTGTAGCGCTGGGTATCAAAGGCAGTGTCGCCGCTACGACCCTTTTCGCCAAAATAAATGCCGCCGGTGAGTTCGCGGATACACAGCACATCCATGCCTTTGCTGCTGACCCTTGGATGCAGTGGCGATAAGTCGGCAAAGGCCGGATAAATTTGCCCCGGACGCATATTGCAGAATAAGTCGAAGGTTTTACGCAGTGGCAGCAAAGAGCCGCGCTCAGGTTGCATATCCGGTGCCAGGCCGGTCCACTTTGGCCCGCCGACGGAGCCAAACAAAATGGCATCGCTGGCTTTACATAGAGCCAGCGTGTCCGGCGGCAGTGGTACGCCGGTGGCATCCAGGGCGGCGCCGCCAACCAGCGCTTCGGTTAACGTTAATTGGAACTGAAATTTATCCGCCACCACCTGCAGTACCTTAATCGCCTCGGCCATGACCTCCGGGCCGATACCATCGCCGGGCAATACCGCGATCTTGTAATGCTTACTCATATCTCACCTGCTGCTTGTTTAATTTGGGATTCGTTCGCTTTGGCCTGTTTATGGGCGTCGATGGTTTGGGCACGTTGGATCATATTCAGCACATGCACATAGGCCAGCACTGAGGCGCGGACGATATCGGTGGCCAAACCGGCACCATGGAAGCGCCGCCCTTCATGTTCGGCAATAATATCGACCTGACCCAGGGCGTCTTCGCCACTGCCTTTCGCCGACAGGTTAAAATCGACCATCCGGATCTGTAATTTGCTAATGCGCTGTACCGCCTGAAACGCCGCTTCGACCGGGCCATTGCCGGTGGCGGCTTCGGTAAAGA
Source organism: Alishewanella aestuarii B11 (assembly GCF_000280055.1). Taxonomy (GTDB): domain Bacteria; phylum Pseudomonadota; class Gammaproteobacteria; order Enterobacterales; family Alteromonadaceae; genus Alishewanella; species Alishewanella aestuarii. The sequence continues at coordinate 146,761 of NZ_ALAB01000002.1, forward strand.
TCTTGCCGCCGCAACTTAAGCCTACGGTGGCGCTGGCGACATGGCCGGTATGGGTCGAGGAGCTTAAAAACTCCAACTTGTAGAACTCGTCCTGCTCCTGCAAATTCTGGAAGAACACCAGGGCTTCTAAATCGTAATCAAACACCCGGCCTTTCTGATCGGCCAGTGCGACAAAGCTGCTGTACACCGCTTCCAGATCGTAGTCGTCTTTGGTGTAACCCAGCTCAGCCAAGCGGTGCTGAATAACATGACGGCCCGAGCGTGAGGTCAGGTTTAATTCGTTCTGGCGGATGCCGACCTGTTCAGGCGAGATAATTTCATAGGTGCTTTGCGCTTTTAACACGCCATCCTGGTGAATACCCGAGCTGTGGGCAAAGGCATTTTCGCCAACGATGGCTTTGTTGGGCTGGATGGGCATATTGCAGATCTGGCTGACCAGATGGCTGCTGCGGTAAATCTCGGTGGTTTTAATGTCGGTATACAGCGGCGCTAAAATATCCTTGCGGGTGTTGATAATCATCGCCACTTCTTCCAGCGAGCAGTTACCGGCCCGCTCACCAATACCATTGACGGTACATTCAATCTGCCGCGCGCCGGCCTGAATGGCGCTGATACTGTTCGCCACCGCCAGCCCCAGGTCATTATGACAATGCACACTTAAGCGCGCCTTATCGATATTCGGCACCTTGTTACGCAGCGTGCTGATAATAGCCGCATATTCGTTGGGGATGGTGTAACCCACGGTATCCGGAATATTAATGGTGGTGGCGCCGGCAGCAATGGCCCGCTCGACTATCCAGCATAAATCGTCCACCGGGGTGCGGCCGGCATCTTCGCAGGAGAATTCGATATCATCGGTATAGCGGCTGGCCAGTTTAATGGCGGCGACCGCCTGATCTGAGGCTTCGGCCAGGGTTTTGCGCAGCTTGTACTGCAAATGCAGCGGGGAAGTGGCAATAAAGGTATGAATCCGGCGGCGTTCCGCATCTTTTAACGCGGCGCCACAGGCTTCAATATCGGCTGCCACTGCCCGCGCCAGGCCGCAAATGATCGGGCCTTTTACTTCGCGCGCGATACGCTGTACCGAATCAAAATCACCGGGGCTGGACACCGGGAAGCCGACTTCCATTACATCGACATTTAAGCGGGCAATGGCATGCGCCAGCTGGATTTTTTGCTTCTGGCTTAAACTGGCACGCAGTGCCTGCTCGCCATCACGCAGGGTGGTATCGAAGATCCAGATTTTGTTATCAGCACTCATTACGCAATCCTATGTTATCAAATCGTGGCGTACTGCTTGCCGGGATAAAAACAAAAAACCCCGGCCTTGGGCACGGGGTTTTAGGTTTATCGGTAAGGGTTTTTCACCAATAAGCACGGCCCCGCGCAGCGCAGAGGAGCACGAGGAGGAGGCTATTGAAACGCACTAATACCGAAGAAATCATTTACTGCCTTGAAAGTCGAAGTTGCAGAACGTCATTAGTAATACCATGGTTATTTTTTATCTGCAACAGTATAGATGGCTAAATGGATAAATTTTTGCAGAAACTTTAGTCGCATAAGGCAACGCATATTGCGTAACCTTTGACGCACCGCTAGATTAGCCGACATTCTTCCCATTGCAGGATTGCGAATGAAAACCCTATTCAAACCTTTAACTGCGCTGTTGTGCAGCACCCTGTTGCTGACGGCCTGTGATAAACCCGTGGCACCTTTAAACAGTGAGCCGGCCGCAGCGGTCAGTGTTGCCGTATTGGATGAAGCCGCCGAGCACTATGTGAAACTGGTGCTGGCACTCGGCCAATACGATAGCAACTATGTCGATGCCTATTATGGCCCGGCTGAATGGGCCGAGGCAGTAAAACAGCAGCCGCAACCCCTGCCAGAGCTACTTGCTGAAGCTCAGCTGCTGCGCGATGCGTTACAGGCGCATAGCGAAACGGATGCGATGTTAAAGTTGCGGCTGCATTATTTACAGCGACAGCTAACGGCGCTGATTAGCCATGCCGATACGCTACAAAACGGCACTGCGGCCAGCTTTGAACAACAAGCTAGCGAACTCTACGATACCCAGCCACCGCAACAGGACCTAAGCAGCTTTGCCCCTGTGTTGGCTGAGCTGGAGCAACTGGTACCCGGCGAGGGCAGCCTGACCGAGCGGGTCGTGGCCTATCGCAAAAATTTTGTTATTCCGGCGGATAAATTACAGCTGGTGTTTGAACGGGCGATCGCGGAATGCCGCGACCGGACCTTACAGCGCATCAGCTTGCCGGCGCAGGAGAATTTTACGCTGGAGTTTGTGACCGACAAACCCTGGAGCGGTTATAACTGGTATCAGGGCAAGGCTTATAGTCTGATCCAGATTAATACCGAGCGGCCGATTGATATCTCCCGCGCTGTCGATCTGGGCTGTCACGAGGGCTACCCCGGCCATCACACCTATAATGCGCTACTGGAAACCGAGCTAAAACAACAGCGTAACTGGGTGGAGTTTAGTGTTTATGCGCTATTCAGCCCGCAGTCGTTAATCGCGGAAGGCACCGCCAACTATGGTATTGATATCGCCTTTCCCGGTGAGCAAAAACTGGCGTTTGAACGCGACGTACTTTACCCGTTAGCCGGGCTGGATCCATCGCAGGCCGCCAGCTACGACCGCTTTTTAAAACTGATGGCACGCCTTAGTTATGCCGGTAATGAAATCGCCCGTTTATTGCTAAATGGCGAGATTGACGAAGAACAATTTGTTGCGCTGCAACAGCAATATTTGTTGCAAAGTGAGGCCGAAGCGCGGCAGCGGCTACGTTTTGTCAGAAGTTACGGCGCCTATGTGATTAACTACAACTGGGGCAAAGATTTGGTAAAACAGTATGTCGAGCAGGCCAGCAGCGAAGATGAGCGTTGGCAGCGTTTTATTAGCTTATTATCGACGCCGAAACTGCCATCTTCATTAGCCTGGTAACAGAGTAAAAACGCGGCCGCGTCAGGCTTGAAGCTACGCGGCGCGCCCCCATTATTGAGCAAGATATTTTAACAGGAATTGTTATGGAACGTTATTTTGAACGTTTAATGTATGCCACGCGCTGGATTATGGCGCCAATTTACCTTGGCTTAAGCTTGTGCTTGCTGGCGCTGGGTATTAAATTTTTCCAGGAAGTGTTTCACTTTATTCCGCTGATTTTTAGTATGAAAGAAGTGGAACTGATCCTGATTACGTTAAGCCTGATCGATATCGCCCTGGTTGGCGGCCTGATTGTGATGGTGATGTTTTCCGGCTATGAGAACTTTGTCTCGCGTTTAGACTTACATGGTCACGACGATAAGTTGGGCTGGCTGGGTAAGCTCGACTCTAATTCCCTGAAAAATAAGGTCGCGGCCTCTATTGTTGCCATCTCGTCGATTCACCTGTTGAAGGTGTTTATGAATACTGAGCAAATTGAGAATGACAAGATTATGTGGTACCTGTTAATCCATATTACCTTTGTCATCTCTGCTTTTGCGATGGGTTACCTGGATAAAATCTTACGCGATAAACCAGACCCGAAAATTGTTGTGCCTGATCACACACAGAAATAACTTGCATATCGGCGCAGCCTTAATTAAGATGCGCGCCGTTCTGTCGGTGCCCACGCACAGTATGCCCGGGTGGTGAAATCGGTAGACACAAGGGATTTAAAATCCCTCGGGGGAAACCCCGTGCCGGTTCAAGTCCGGCCCCGGGCACCATTTAGTTGATTTTAAAAAAGTTTTTTAATCACTAAAACGCAGAATAACGAACTACAAAAAGTCATGTGTAGTTTGTGTGTAACAAAACATGCGAGTTTAGCTCAGCTGGTAGAGCGCGACCTTGCCAAGGTCGAGGTCACGAGTTCGAACCTCGTAACTCGCTCCAAACTCCGAAAAAGCCGCTTTGAAAGCGGCTTTTTGCGTTCTTACGTCTAAGCCGCACCGCGCCCCGTCTCCGGTATGCTGGCGTACCGGAGACGCCATCTGCGATTTAAAAAAGTACGCCTATCCAGACGCCTGTTGCTACTCAGTCTGAAACATCCGCGCATTTTGGCAGACAGCCAGTAATATTCTGAAATTATACTTTGCGGACTCGCATGGATGCAGGCAAAGTCTTAACAAGACTTATACAACTGCTATAAAGGTTGACTATGAGGTGCCTGGTCAAGATTTCCTTTATGGTGTCAAAACTGAGATGATGGCAATAATGTATCCTAGCCTGACATATACTTGGAATGCTGATTAATTGAGCATAGCGCCGGAAGTTACAGCAGTTTATAATTTTGGGGCGGTTTGAGCATTTTGCTTGAAAGGTGGAATTAATGAATAACGCAAAAATCAACAAAGCTATGCTGACATGGGCGCGCGAGCGTTCCGGCTATGCTTTGCCTGAATTTGCGCGCAAATTGAATGTGACTGAAGAAAAAGTCAGTGAATGGGAAGCTGGCGAGCGGGATATTACCTTCGTGCAGGCAATGACGTTTGCCAATAAAGCTCATGTGCCTTTTGGTTTCCTGTTTTTAAGCCAGCCTCCTGTTGAAAATCTACCGATCCCTGATTTACGCACTGTGGATTCCGCAGAGTTAAAGCGTCCAAGTACTGAGCTGATGGATTTACTCAAGAATATGCTGGAATGTCAGGACTGGTACCGCGACTATGCCCGTAATCAGCTGCTAGAGCCTATCAGTATTGTCGGGAGCTTCCGAATTGAAGATGGGGTGGCAGCTGTTGTGGCAGATATGCGCAATAAGCTTAACATTCCACCTCACCCAAAGCGGGGTTCTTGGGACGACTACTACCGCGATTTAGTAGAGCGAATCGAAGCGCTTGGTATTTTGGTGATGAGGCAATCTAGTCTTGGACATCACAGCAGACCTTTTAGTGTCGATGAATTCCGTGGTTTTGCGATGTGTGATGAGTTTGCGCCAATTATCTTCGTCAATCATGCTGATGCACCCGGTGCCCGATTGTTTACCCTTATCCATGAGCTATGCCATATCTGGATAGGGCAAACCGGCCTTTCTGATGGCGATGCTAACAGTCATCGCGCGGAAGAGCGTTTTTGTAACGCGGTGGCAGCTGAGTTACTCGTTCCTACTGATGAATTCCGGGCGCGTTGGCACATCGACGTTGATAACTGGCAACAAAACCTACCTGAGTTAGAAGCGCATTTTCATGTTAGCCCCTTGGCCTTGGCGCGGAAAGCATTAACGCTGGCATTGATTAGCCAGGGTGAATACGGAGCCTTCATTAAGGCGCAAAGAGAAGCATTTAAAGAGCGCGAAGCTAGCGGTAGTAGCCCAGGCTATTTTAAAACCAAAAAGGCGCAAATTAGTCAGCTGTTTTCTAAGGCCGTTGTCAGTGAAGCGTTGAATGGTAAGTTGTTGTTGCGTGATGCTGCTTGGCTGCTTGGAATGAAACCAGCCAACGTGACTAAATTCGCGCAGGAGCTTGGGTTTTGATTTATCTGCTGGATGCAAACACCTATATCGAAGCTAAAAACAGCTACTACAGCATGGATTTTTGCCCCGCCTATTGGTCTTGGTTAGATCACCAATTTGCGGCCGGTATAGCGGGTAGTATTGATATGATTGGTCGAGAGCTGAAAGAGGGTAATGACGAGTTAGCGGAATGGGTTGAAGCCCGTAAAGGCCAGTTTATTGCTAACGATGATGATGCCACCCAAACGGCTTTTGTGCAAATCATTGAGTATGTGATGGCGCAAAACTTTAACCCTGCTAATCGAGATCAAAAGCGGACCCTTGGTTAATTGCTAAAGCGATGTCGAGCGGCGCTATAGTTGTAACGCATGAAAGTTTGGTTAGTGACGCGACGAAGAAAGTTAAGGTACCTAATATCTGTAAACAGTTCGGTGTTCAATGTATTAATACGTTTGAATTCCTGCGGCAGACAAAAGCCAAGTTTGGCTTGATTTGAATGTGTAACAACTTAATTGCGTTAGATATTCGGTAAATCCAAATTCCGAAAAAGCCGCTTTTAATAGCGGCTTTTTTGCTTTCTTACGCCAAAGCTGACGCTAAGCCGCACCGCGTCCCGTCTCCGGCATGCTGGCGTACCGGAGACGCCATTTGCGATATCAAAAAGTCACTGACTCCTGCCGCAGTAATACTTCATTTCCCGCAATCTTCCCAAGATGCAAGCACCAACAAAAATATTGCGCAAACCCAGGTTATTCTTTAGCGTAACACGTTAAGCATTAGCGGCGTGGCAAGCCGGCGTAACAGGAAGATGAGCATGACAATAAAACTTTCTACGATCGCGCAAAATGAGCGGTTGCCGCAATTAGCAGCAAAGATGCCAGACCATGAGTTATGGTTAAGTTTTTTGCGTGATCCTGACGCTAATCTACTGGCGTTACTGGAAGAAAAAAGATAGCGATTGATTGCTCTACAACATACCAAATTAAGCTGAAACTATAGTTTGACAGCATGGCTGCGTTTAATCTGCTTAATCATCGCCTGCGCCAATGGCGTATTGGCGTGCTGGTTTGACGTTATCAGCATCAGCGGAATTTGGTATGAATATTTTGCCGGTAAAATAGCTTTAAACAGGCCTTTGTCTACCCAGTAACGGGCGTAGTGTTCTGGCAGATAGCCAATAAACTTACCGGTTAAAATCAGGTGGGCGATACCTTCATCGTGGTAAGCAATGGCGCTGTTTGGGTAGTGCAAACCATCGTTACGGCGCTCTTTATCGCGCAGATAATTGCTGGTAATAACTTCTGCCCGTTGCAGCAACTTTTCGGTGTCTTGTTCGGCGCAGTTAAACAGCGGGTGGCCAGCAGCGCAGTACAGATAATTGGTTTCATAGTGCAGCGGTGTGTAATCCAGGCCGCGGATCTGATGGCGGCTAACGCCAATGCCCAATAAAGAGCGGCCGTTAGCGACGGCGGTTTCCACTTCACGCGCTTCACACACATACAAGTCAAACTGAATGTTATCGCTTTTGTCTTTTAGCGCGGCAATGGCCTGCGCCACTTTGCAGTGCGGATCGCTGACCAGGGTGTCGATAATAGCAATACTGACCCGGCCGGACAGCTGCTGTTTCGAGCTGGCAATGGTATTGGCAAAGGCTTCGCATTGCTGCAGTAACTCTAATGAGGCCTGGTAGGTAATACGGCCTGGCTCGGTCAGCTCAAAACCGCTGCGGCCCCGCTTACACAGCTTTACCCCTAAACGGATTTCTAAGTCAGATAAATGCGCGCTAATAGTAGAGCGGCCAATATTCAGCCGTGACTCAGCCGCCGACAAGCCGCCGCACTCGACAATAGTGACGAACACTCTGAGTAATCTAAGGTCGACATCTTGTACTTGCATGGGCGCTGCTCTTTAGTTCGATAAAGTCGGAATAAGTTACGAATATTATGTATTTATAAGACTACAGCTGCAAGCTAGCATGGCTCTAATAAAGATCCGCAGAATTTTAGGAGCACAAGATGACATTTCGCTACGGGATCGACCGGCTGGATTTAGATATCGTTAACGGTATCGCCGATGGCACTATTAAAGCTGAGTTGTGTGCAGAAGCCATCGCCCGAATTAATCAAAGCCGCAACAACGTTGAGGTGATGGCCACATCGGACAAAGCTATTTATGGTATTAATACCGGTTTTGGCCCGCTTTGCGATACGCAAATCTCGCCAGCAGAAACCGCGCTGCTGCAAAAAAACCTGCTAATCACCCATGCGGTTGGCGTGGGCGAGCCTATCGCTAAAGCCATTTCCAAGTTAATGTTGATCACCAAAGTACATGCGCTAAGCCAGGGCTATTCTGGCGTGCGCCTGGAAGTGGTTGAACGCATGCTGACGTTTCTTGAGCTGGACTTAATTCCGGTGGTGCCGGAGCAAGGCTCAGTAGGGGCATCAGGCGATTTGGCGCCGCTGTCGCACTTATTCTTACCGCTGATTGGTGAAGGTGAGTTCTGGCACGACCGTGGCACTATCAGTGCGGCTGAGGCGCTGGCGCAACATGGTTTAGTGCCGCTGGAGCTGCAGGCCAAAGAGGGGCTGGGCCTGATTAACGGCACCCAGTTTATTTTATCGCATGCTATTACTGCGCTGACCAAGATGCGCTACCTGCTGGATTTAGCCGATGTTGTCGGTGCCATGAGTATTGAAGGGATGCAGGGCAGTGGTTCGCCTTTTCGTGCTGAGCTGCACCAAATCCGTGCTTTTGCCGGCAATGTTGAAGTGGCCGCCCGTATGCGCCGTTTGTTTAAAGATTCAGAAAATATGGCCTCGCATACCGGCTGTGCCCGGGTGCAGGATCCTTACTCGCTGCGCTGTATTCCCCAGGTACATGGTGCCTCGCGCAATGCTTACTACCACTTAAAAGAGCTGGCCGAGATAGAAATGAACTCGGTTACTGATAACCCTATCGTCATCAGCAGCGAAGAAGCGATTTCCGGCGGTGGTTTCCATGGTCAGCCACTAGCGATGGTGCTGGATTATGCCTCTATTGCGGCCGCGGAGCTGGGCAATATCTCTGACCGGCGCTGCTATTTACTATTAGAAGGCTTACACGGTTTGCCGCGTTTGCTAACCAAAGCCGGTGGTTTAAATTCCGGCATGATGATTCCGCAATATGTCACGGCGGCGCTGGTAACCGAGAACAAATCCTTGTGCTTCCCGCCCTCGGCCGACAGTGTGCCTACCTCTATGGGGCAGGAAGATCATGTGTCGATGGGTAGTATCTCTGGCCGTCAGTTAAACCAGATCCTGGGCAATCTGGAAAAAATCCTCGCGATAGAGCTGATGTATGCGGCGCAAGCCATCGAGTTTCGCCGGCCGCATCAATGCTCCGATATCATTGAACAAAATTTTGCCCTTATTCGCAGTAAAGTGGCCAAACTGGAAGAAGACCGTCTGTTAAAGCCGGATATCGACGCCATGATAGAGCTGGTGAAAAGCCAGGCCTTCACTGTTAACTTTGCGCTTAATTAAGAGGATACGGATGATGACTTTTCAGGACCAGATTAAGCAAGGTATCCCGGCCGAGTTACCTGCGGCCAAGCCATACCCGTTAGACGCCAATCGTGCACCGAAGCGCAAAGACATTTTAACTAAAGCGGAAAAACAACTTGCTGTGCGTAACGCGCTGCGTTATTTCCCGAAAGCCTGGCATGCGGAGCTGGCGCCAGAATTTGCCAAAGAGCTTAACGATTTTGGCCGTATTTATATGTACCGCTTTAAGCCGGACTACGAGCTAAAGGCACGGCCAATTAGTGATTATCCGGCAAAATGCCAGCAAGCTGCCGCTATTATGTTGATGATTGATAACAACCTGGACCCTGCAGTCGCGCAGCACCCACAAGAGCTTATTACCTATGGTGGTAATGGCGCGGTGTTCCAAAACTGGGCGCAGTACCGCTTAACTATGCAGTATTTAAGCGAGATGCAAAGCGATCAGACATTACATATGTACTCGGGCCATCCTATGGGGTTATTCCCATCGTCAGAAGACGCACCAAGGGTGATAGTGACCAATGGTATGATGATCCCGAACTACTCCAAACCGGATGACTGGGAGCGTTTTAATGCGTTGGGCGTCACCCAATACGGCCAGATGACGGCCGGCTCTTATATGTATATTGGCCCGCAGGGCATAGTGCATGGTACCACCATCACGGTGATGAACGCCTTTCGTAAAGTATTACAAAAGGGCGAAAGTGCGAAGGGGAAAATCTTCTTAACTGCCGGTTTAGGCGGTATGAGCGGCGCTCAGCCCAAAGCCGGTAATATCGCCGGTTGTATTACGGTCTGTGCCGAAGTAAACCCCAAAGCCGCTACCAAGCGCCATCAGCAAGGCTGGGTTGATGAGTTAATTGATAATATGGACGCGCTGATTGCCCGGGTAAAACAGGCGCAGGCCAATGAAGAAGTGGTGTCGATTGCTTATATTGGTAACGTGGTGGAGGTGTGGGAAAGCTTCTATCAAAGTGATATTTTTGTGCATCTGGGTTCAGATCAAACCTCGTTGCATAACCCCTGGTCGGGCGGTTATTACCCGGTCGGTATCAGCTACGACGAAGCGAATCGCTTAATTCGTGACGAGCCAGAGCTGTTTAAAGCCAAAGTGCAGGCGACATTAAAACGCCATGCTGAGGCGGTGAATAAGCATACCGCAAAGGGCACTTATTTCTTTGACTACGGTAATGCCTTTTTACTTGAAGCCTCACGCGCCGGCGGCGCTGTAATGGCCGACAATGGTATCGATTTTAAATACCCATCCTATGTGCAGGATATTTTAGGCCCGATGTGTTTTGACTACGGCTTTGGCCCGTTCCGCTGGGTCTGTACTTCAGGTAAGCCAGAAGATTTGGATAAGACCGATGCTATTGCTGCCCAGGTGCTTGAGCGCATTATGGCTGAGGCACCTGAGGAAATTCAGCAGCAAATGCAGGATAACATCACCTGGATTAAAGACGCCAAACAGAACAAGCTGGTGGTCGGCTCGCAGGCGCGGATTTTATATGCTGACGCCGAAGGAAGGATGGAAATTGCCGCTGCCTTTAATGCCGCCATTGCCCGTGGCGAGATTGGCCCGGTGGTGCTGGGGCGCGATCATCACGATGTCAGCGGTACTGACTCGCCATTTCGTGAAACCTCGAACATTTATGATGGCAGCCGCTTTACTGCCGATATGGCCATCCATAACGTTATTGGTGACAGCTTCCGCGGTGCGACCTGGGTGTCTATTCATAACGGTGGTGGCGTTGGCTGGGGCGAAGTGATCAACGGTGGCTTTGGTTTGCTGCTGGATGGCACTAGCGATGCCGATCGCCGTTTAAAATCAATGCTACTATTCGATGTTAATAACGGTATTGCGCGGCGCAGCTGGGCGCGTAATACTGAGGCAGACTTTGCGATCAAACGCGAAATGGCCAGAACACCGAAGTTAAAAGTCACACTGGCCAATCGGGTTGATGACGATGTTATTGCCGGGCTGGCACTCTAGCCCGGTGCACAGGACAATAAAAAAATCGGCGTATTAACTAACCGCGCCCTCGGGCGCTTTGTCAGTTATAACGAAGAAAGCTGACAAAGCAAAACGATTATCTGACGTTGTTTGAGGACGCCAAACTGGCACTGGACCATAGTGATTAAGGATAAAAGATGATTGATTTTAACAATAAAGGTTTTTTTAAGTTAAAACAAAACCGTGACTATGCAGACCAGGTGGCGGCGCTGCTGCTGGATGGTGAGACCATAATTGACGCCTATAAATCCATGCGTGATGGCGTGGTGTTTACGACAAAACGGCTGATTGTGGTCAACGTGCAGGGCATTACCGGTAGCAAAAAAGATTTCACCTCTATCCCTTATAAAAACATTGTCGCCTATTCGGTCGAAACCTCTGGCACCTTCGATTTGGACTCCGAGCTGGAAATTTATTTGTCAGCAGTAGGCAAGGTAAAATTTGAATTTACCGGTAAAACCGCGATAGTGGAGATAGCCAAATATATCGCGCAGCATTCGTTGTAGCACAAAGGCCCACAAAAAATGGGCGCTACGCAAGGTAACGCCCAGGAAAAGCTTAGTAGTACTTCAAACCATCCGCCTTACCGCGAAACGCATAATAGGCAACCGCGGTATAGGCGGCGATAATCGGAATAACCACAACAGCGCCGAAGAAAATAATGGTCAGGGACTCTTTGGAGCTGGCCGCTTCATAGAGCGTCATTTGGTTTGGCACCACAAAGGGGTAGAAGCTTAGTGCTAAGCCGACAAAGCTGCAGACAAAGATCACTTTACAGATAAAGAACGGCAGCCAGGCGCCGCGATCATCGGGCAGCGGTAGCCGCTTTAAAGCCAGATAACCCAGCGCAAACATCGCAAAACACAGCAGCGGAATGGCGGCAAATAAATAAGCCAGTGGTGGCTCGGTCCAAACCTGATATACATTGGCATTTACCAGCGGATTGATAGCGCTGACTGCCAGAATACCGGCCAGCGTCCAAACCCCGGCCAATTTACACTGCCGGATAGCATGGCGCTGTAAATCGCCACTGGTTTTGCCTATCAGCCAGGCATTGCCAATCATCGCATAGGCGGCGGTAACGCAGAGGCCGCTAAAGCTGGCAAACACGACACTGCCAACGCTGTATTCCAGCCCCATAACATAGATACCCAGCATAAAGCCCTGGCTAAAGGTTGCCAGCAAGGAGCCAAATTTAAAGGTCCAGTCCCAGCGGATTTTCCGCTCCGGTTTTACTTTGGCGCGAAAATCAAAGGCGACACCGCGTAAGATCAAGCCAATCAGCAACAAGGCGGCGGGCAAATACAGCGCATGCAGAATCGCACTGTGCGCCGCCGGAAAAGCCACCAGCAGCAAGCCGACGGCCAGCACCAGCCAGGTTTCATTGGCATCCCAGAACGGACCAATAGAGGCAATGGCGGTATCGCGCCAGGCTTCTTGCTGCATCGGCAGCGTTATGCCCACGCCCAAGTCATAACCATCCAGGATGGCATACAGCAGTACCGCCAGTGCTGTCAGGCCGGCGAACACCAGTGCCAGATTTTCTGCAGTCAGGAAATTCATGCTTCGACTCCTTCATTGGCGAGTTTGGCTTTCTGTTCCGGTAGGCCTGGCAGCGACAGGTCATATTCCTCAACCTCAATCGCCCGTTTTGCCAGCCAGAATAAGGTTTTAACATAGGCCAGCAGTAACACCACATACAGCGCCAGATACATGATTAGCGTTAAGGCAACCTGCTCACTGGCCACAGTGGTCACGGCGTCACTGGTTTTTAGCACACCATATACCAGGTATGGCTGGCGGCCGATTTCGGTCACATACCAACCGGCCAGGGTGGCGATCCAACCGGAGAACGACATGCCGATTAATACCTTATATTGCAGCGGTGATAATTCGCCTTTTCGGTACAACCGCAGGCTACACCACCAGGCAACGGCCAGCATTAATACACCGATACCCACCATCACCCGGAAACTGTAGAACACCGGCGCCACCGGTGGGTGTGCGTCCGGAAATTCGTTAATGCCTTTCAGCTCACCGTTTAAATCGTGAGTCAGAATTAAACTGGCCAGTTTTGGAATCTCAAGTGCAAAGCGGTTAGTTTGAGTTTCAGCATCAGGGATCGCAAACAGCACCAGTGGCGCGCCTTGCTGGGTATGCCAGATCCCCTCCATGGCCGCGATCTTTTGCGGCTGATGTTGCAGCGTATTTAAACCATGCAGGTCACCAACAAAGGCTTGGGTCGGTGCCAGCACAGCAGCGGTGAACAGGGCGGTTTTTAGTGTCAGGCGCGGTGCTTTTTTATTATCACCGCGATATAACCGGTAGGCAGAAATGCCCGCTACCAAAAAGCAGACCGTCAGTGCCGACGCCAGCAGCATATGGGTAAAACGATACGGGAAGGAGGGGTTAAAAATTATCGCCAGCCAGTCAGTGGCATGCGCTACGCCATCACGCATTTCAAAGCCAACCGGAGTTTGCATCCAGGAATTGAGCACCAGGATCCAAAATGCCGACAGCGTAGTACCTATTGCCACCAGTAAGGTGGCCAGCGTATGCAGCCAGCGCGGTACCTTGTTAAAACCAAACAGCATAATGCCGAGCATGGTTGCTTCGAGGAAAAAGGCGGTCAGGATTTCGTAGGCCAGTAACGGGCCGGCAATATTGCCTACTGTCTCCATAAAACCCGGCCAGTTGGTGCCGAACTGGAACGACATAGTAATGCCACTGACTACACCCAGTGCAAAGGTCAGTGCAAAGACTTTGACCCAAAAGCGGTAGGCGCGCATCCACACCGGGTGCTGTGACAGGTCAAAGCGGATTTTAAAGTACACCAGCAACCAGCCCAGGGCGATGGTAATGGTTGGGAACAGGATATGAAAACTGATATTGGCCGCAAACTGAATGCGTGACAGCAACAGGGTGTCTAACATGGCAACCTCACTACAACAGAACAACAGGTGGCAAAAACAGCTAGGCTTGTTTTGCCGGATCTTTTTTACCTAAAAACTTATCGGTAAATTCCAGTACCTTGCCAACGCCGGAGCCTAACTTCATTAAGGTATTCAGCTTCTCCGGCGACAAGGATTGCAGGCTTTGCGTCCATTCAGTAATGTTCTCCAGCAGATCGTGAATTTCGGCGATGCGCTTTTGGGCAAAGGCTTCTTCCGGATTAGCCGCTTCGTCCATCATAATGTCACGCAGTAAGCTAAGCGTCGGGTCCATTTCCCGTTTGCGCCGCTCTTCAAACACCCGGTTGGCCATATCCCAGATACTACCGCGGCTATGATAAAACTCGCGCCGCTCGCCGGGTTTATGGCTAACCTGCACCAGCTGCCAGCTACCCAACTCTTTTAACCCCATACTGACATTGCCGCGCGAAATCCCCAGCAGCTCACCAATTTCATTGGCACAGAGCGGTTGCTCGCTAATCACCAGCAGGGCGTAAATTTGGCCAACGGTACGGTTAAAGCCCCAACGGCTGCCCATTTCGCCAAAGTGGTAAACAAAGGATTCAATCATTGGAGTCATTTGCATATGTGCATCTCATTACTGAACTTTCAGAAATTTCTGAAGTAATAATACGCTTGTTGCTTGATCCAGATCAACATAATTTGCAGGTATGGCTGCGAACTAATTAAAAGAATTTAGTGGGCGTTGAGCGCACGATTCAGAAAAAAAGTTGGGCTTTTCTATCGACAGGACTGTTAAGGCTTGATAGAACTGCTAAAGTAGTGAAACTCACCCGCGAAACATTCATTACGGATCAAGTTAGTTACGCCGTTAACTTAATGCAAGGTTTAACCTATGTTTAGAACAATATCCATTCAAAAACGTTTACTGGCAGCCTTTGGCGCTCTGGCTTTTATGCTGGCCGCGCTGGGTCTTTATAACCTGAATACCATGTCGCAAATTCGTGAACGGGCGAATTTGGTTGAAACTAATACTTTACCTTCACTAATGAGCCTGGCGGACTTAAATCTGAACGTCACCCGTCTGCGGGCCTTAACCTTACGCTTGATGTTAACTACCGACATTACGCAGGAAGGCGCCACACTGAACGAAGTAGAGCAATTACGAGCAGAGGTGCGGCGTAATGAGCAGGCATTTTCTGCTAACATATATCTGGATGAAGAGAGGGAAGTTTTTGCTGATTTCGAAAAAAGATTACAGCAATATTTGCAGTTACAGCAAGAAGCGGTCGAGTTTCTGAAGCAGGACGAGACCGGTATGGCGGTGGATTTGCTGCAGCAAATTAACCCAATTACGGCACAGATGACAACGGATTTACTCGATCTCACCCGTATCAAACAGCAAGCTGCTAACACCGCGCGAACCGAGTCAGTCAGTGCTTATCAGGCCGCCCGTATTATTGTTATTGTACTAATAGTGTTAGCGGTGGCGATTGCTATAGTGATTGCACTGGTTATTTCACGCGGTATCAATCAGCCGCTGGAGCAAGCGGTTGAGTCTGCCCGGCAAATTGCTGAAGGTGATTTGACGCAGCGTATCAATAAAGACGGTGACGATGAGTTAACCCGCCTGGCTGAAGCCTTACAACAAATGCAGCAAAAACTGCGTGATGCCATTGGCCATATCGCCAGCTCAGCCAGTCAGCTGGCCTCTGCTGCGGAAGAACTCAATGCCGTTACCGATGAGTCAGCGCGCGCCATTCAGCAACAAAATGATGAAGTACAACAAGCCGCGACGGCTATCACTGAGATGAGCTCAGCGGTCGATGAAGTGGCGGCAACGGCGATGCAAACCTCAGATGCGTCTGCACAATCGGCCAATCTGGCCAAAGATGGCAGCCAGAAGGTTACCCAGACCCGGGCGGTCATTAGTAAGATGAATACCGAAGTGCAGCAAAGTGTTACCGTGATTAACGTGCTGGCCGAGAAAGTCTCATCAATTAACCAGGTGCTGGAAGTGATTCGCAGTGTGGCCGAGCAAACCAACCTGCTGGCGCTGAATGCGGCGATCGAAGCAGCCCGCGCCGGTGATGCCGGCCGCGGTTTTGCCGTCGTCGCCGACGAAGTGCGTAGTTTGGCGCACCGCACTCAAACCTCCACCGGTGAAATTGAACAAATGATCCAACAAGTGCAAGGTTCGGTACGTGAAGCGGTAAATGCCATGGGGCTAATTAGCCAAAACGCTGGTGATGCCCAAAATGTGGCTGAAGAAGCTGCCGCAGCCCTGGGGCAGATCGCGACCAATATTACCAGTATCAGCGATCAGAACCATGTCATTGCCAGTGCCGCTGAAGAGCAATCGAAAGTGGCACGGGAAATTGACCGGAATATAATCACCATTAGCGACCTGGCCAATCAAACCTCAGCCGGTTCGCAGCAAACCTCTGCCAGCGCAACAGAATTGTCGCGATTAGCAATTCAACTTAATGAGCTGGTAAACCGCTTTAAGGTTTAATTCATGTAAAGCAACAGGGCGCTATCGGCGCCCTGTTGCTTTTAGAGCTTATGCAATTTTTCGTTACCATTCCTTTGTGGCAAGCTGATTGTGATATTCTTTCAGCTAGTTAACAGAGGAATGATTATGCCACGCTACTCCGCCGACTTTATTAAGATGATGCCTAAATCCGATCTGCATTTACACCTGGATGGCAGTTTGCGTCTGGACAGCTTAATCGAGATGGCGAAACGCAGTCAGGTTACCCTGCCGTCAGAAAGCGTCAGTGGTTTAAAAGAGCTGGTATTTAAAGATCGTTATCAGAATCTGGGTGAGTATCTGCATTGCTTCCAATATACCTGTGCCGTGTTACGCGACCCGGAAAACCTGCAGCAGGCCGCTTACGAGCTGGCACTGGATAATCAGGCCGAAGGCGTCAATTATATTGAAGTGCGTTTCGCCCCGCAGTTGTTGATTGATCTGACGCGCGGTATTGATTTTGACCAGATTATGCATGCAGTGAATAACGGGCTAAAGCAGGCGATGCAGGAGTATAACGCCACTGAAGCGGTGCTAAGCGGTCAGAAGCCGCCGTTCTACTATGGCATTATTAACTGTGCGATGCGAATGTTTGGTAACAAAGGTTTCTCACCCTATTACACCAACCTGTTTCAATTAATGCGTGATTTTGCGCCAATGGATGTGATTAAGCTGGCGGCGATGGAGCTGGTGCGTGCCAGTGTCCGGCTGCGTGATGAAGAAGGCATGCCGATTGTTGGTCTGGATTTAGCCGGGCAGGAAGCAGGCTATCCGGCCGGTAAATTTAAAGAAGTATACGAATACGCTCACCAGCACTTTTTGCTAAAAACCCTGCATGCCGGTGAAGCCTACGGTGCCGAGAGTGTGTTTGAAGCCATTACCGAGTGCTATGCCGATCGTCTGGGGCATGGCTACTCAATGTTTATACCGGAGATGATTCAGGATCCGGCTATTTCCGATAAAACAAAATATATCAATAACCTGGCTTCTTATATCGCCGATAAGCGTATTGCGATTGAAGTCTGTTTAACCAGCAACCTGCAAACCAACCCGGCGATTACCGATATCCGCCAGCATAAGTTTAAAGATATGCTGGAGCATCGTATTGCTACAGTCATTTGTACCGATAACCGCCTGGTATCGAATACCACAGTCAGTAAGGAATACCAGCTGGCGCTGGATAACTTCGACGTGCCGTTAAAACGGTTAAAAGATATGGTGGCCTATGGCTTTAAGAAAAGCTTTTTCCCAGGCAGCTATGTCGAGAAACGTCAGTATGCTAAACAGTGCCTGGAGTATTTTGACCGTGTTGCCCAGCGCTATGGCTTTATTTGATTGAAATCAAAAGCTTACTGTTAGCTGGCCTTTATTTGGCTGCTAGCTATTTCTGCTGTCTGAGGTAGTGTCGCTTTTTGCATACAGTTTAAGATGTTGATTTTAAATGGAAATTTTTTTTCCCCGTTTTAAGTGTCGCTAATTAGCAACAGTTAGCGACACCCCTATCCGCATTACCCTGTCAGAAATCACCTAAGTTTTTGAATCTAAATTGAAATTAAATGTTGGCACGCAGCATGCATTAACTATGGTAACGCTGCAGGGGAATAGCGTAAAAGCAATGCAGTATTACTTTTACGCGATTCTCCTGAGACAGCAAAGTTGCTCCACTGCGGGAGCCCATAGCCGGAGAAGTACCATGGATATGTTCTTAAGTTTTATCACGCTGTTTTTAGTTGCCAATATGGCTATCGTTTTTACCTTACTGCGTCGGGTTGACCTGAATAATGCCAGCGTCCAGGCCTGGGAACAGCAGCAACTGGCGCATTCAACTCAGGCTACGCAAGCAGTTTATGCTCAGGGCATGAACACCGAGTTAGCCCAGTAACCTATCCCATAGATCAGCTGTTGAGCTGAATCTGCCTTGGCCAGTCTTAGTACTGGCCTTTTTTTGCCCGTAGCAGCTAATTTATACGGCTAACGGCAATACAAGGCCCTGAATTTTCAGTAAACTAAAGTCAGAATTCTCTGAGGGTGGAGCCCATGCGCTTTTCCATTCAAACGGCGTCATTGCGACAGTTAGTACTGCTAAGCTTTTTTCTGGCCCTGATCCCAGTCGGAGTTTTATTGTGGCAGAGTAATAAATCCCTAAGTGGTGTCAGTAATTATGCCATTACCTCGGCCGAGCAGGCAGTGTCGACAGTGCGCCAGGCAGAAAGTATGCAAAGCCTGGTAGTCGATATCGAGCGGGCTGTGCGCCAGTATGCGGTGGTGCGCACTGAGGCGCTGCAGCGGCTGGCTTTAAACCATATCGACAATCAACTACAGCTGTTAGCTCAGCTCTGTCGCAGTTTACCCGAATTGGCGTTATGTCAGAGTCAGCGCGATGCTTTGCAAAGCCTCAGATTAAAGTTTATTGAACCGACCAGCGAAGTGCCAGAAGCCTTACTGCTGCAAGTGCGTACCCAGCAACAGCAAATCACCAAAGAAATCTGGGACCTGTTAGAGCGGCAACTGGAGAATCAGCAACAGCAGGTCGCGAAAACCCAGCAACAGCTGGCCTGGGAAACCTTTGCTCTGGTGTTACTCACCTTACTCTTGGTGTTATGGGCCTCGGGCCGGATCACGGCGCCGGTACAGAAGCTGGACCGGATGATCCGGGCCATTGCGCAGCCAAAGCATCAGTTTCCGGATGAAAAACTGCGCGGGCCGCGGGAACTGGCCGAGCTGGGTGAGCAATTACGCTGGCTGAGTTCGCGCCTGCAGCAATTAGAAGCCTTACGGCTGGTGTTGCTGCGCCATGCCTCACACGAGCTAAAAACGCCACTTTCCAGCATTCGCGAAGGCTGCGCCCTGTTAACCGAGCAGTTGGTCGGTCCGCTCAATCCGCAGCAGCAGGAAGTTGTCAGTTTGCTGAATGGCAGTGCCGACCGGCTCAGCGTGTTAACCGAGCAGCTACTCGACTATAACCGCCTGCTACAACAAGCCCAGCCGAATTGGAGCCAGGTGGTGCCACAGCAACTGATGCAGGAGTGTTTTAGTGACCATGCGTTATCACTACAACAACGCCAGCAACAGGTGAAGCTTGATTGTCAGCTCAGTTCACTTTGTACTGATGCCACCTTGTTTCGGCGCATTCTGGATAATCTGATTAATAACGCCCAGGCCTATGGCGCCGAAGGCAGTCCGGTTTGGGTGAAATTATACCGGCAGGACGAATCCGTGGTATTGGAGGTGGCGAATAATGGCACCCCGATCCCAGTGGCACTGCGTGAGAAATTATTTGAACCTTTCCAGCGGGGCACGACCCCACGTTTTGATGCAGTGCAGGGTTCGGGGCTGGGGCTGTCGATAGTAGCAGACTGCGCCCGCTTGCTTGGCGGGCATGCGGATATTGTTGACGTCGTCTATGCCGATGTCTGTATCCGGGTCAGGTTGCCGCTTTCAGGAGAAAAAATGGTATGAAAAATTTAGTCTGGGTCGCGTCACTGGCGCTGTTATCAGCCTGTCAGGTTACGCCACCGCCAGCACCACCGCCAGCCGAGCCGCAGCTTGAAGTGATGCCGGAGCAGCCAGAGCCGGCGCTGCAGGAAGAACCGCAGTTGCTTGACCTGCTAAAATTTACCGATGAGCCGGCAACGTTGCAAGCCTGGCTGGATTATAAACAAAGCATTCTGGCTGAGCCTGAGGCTGAGCGGCAGCGTTTACTGCAACTGGCGGAACCGGACGAGGTAGCGCAATTCCAGTTCGCGCTGTTATCGCTGCACCCGGATATGCCCTATGTCAGCCGCTTTAAGGTACAAACGCAATTGGCTGAGATGCTGCTGAGTTTCCCGCCGCGTCTGGCTGCGATCTTTAGCTGGGAGCTAACCTATAATCAGAAGTTATTGGAAGCTGAATCGGCAGTCAGTGCCGTTACCCGTTTAAATGCCCAGCAACTGGACCAGTTAGAGCGGCTGCAAAAAACCAACCGGGAATTGCAGAAGAAAATTGATGCTCTGACCCAAATCGAGGCCGAGTTAAACCAGCAACCGGTGGAAAATAACGGAGGCAATAATGGCCCGGGATAACCCTCGCTTATTGTTGGTCGATGACGATCCGAGTTTACTGCGGCTGTTAACCCTGCGTCTGGAAGGCGAAGGCTATCAGGTGATTAATGCCGACAGCGCTGAAACGGCGCTGACGCTGCTGGCGAAACAGAGTGTCGACGTGGTGTTAAGTGATTTGCGGATGCCCGGACTGGATGGCATGAGTCTGTTTGATGAAATTGCTAAACGCTACAAAGGCGTACCGGTGATCCTGATGACGGCGCATGGCTCCATTCCGGAGGCCGTCGCTGCCACGCAGCGCGGCGTGTTTGGCTTCCTGACCAAGCCTCTGAACCCGGCTGAGCTGCGCGAAGTATTACAACGCGCGTTGAATCAATCCTTACCGGAGCAGGAGCAATGGCGTGAGGCCATTATTACCCGCAGCCCGCTGATGCAAAATGTGCTGGAGCAAGCGTACCGGGTGGCGCAGCGGGATGTCAGCGTACTGATCACCGGTGCCAGTGGTACCGGTAAGGAATTGCTGGCCAAAGCCATCCACAATGCCAGCCCGCGGGCCGCTAAGCCTTTTGTCGCGATTAACTGCGGCGCCTTACCTGAGCATTTGCTGGAGTCTGAGCTGTTTGGCCACAGTAAAGGGGCCTTTACCGGCGCGGTCACTGAGCATGCTGGTTTATTCCGCGAAGCCGACGGTGGTACCCTGTTTTTGGATGAAATTGGCGATATGCCAGTGGCCTTGCAGGTAAAGTTACTGCGTGCCTTGCAGGAGCGCCAGATCAGGCCGGTAGGCAGTGCTAAAACGATCCCGATCAATGTGCGGGTGTTGTCTGCCACGCACCGCGATTTACAACAGGCGATGGCCGACGGCAGTTTCCGCGAAGATCTGTACTATCGGTTAAATGTGGTGAACCTGCCACTGCCGACGTTAGAGCAACGGGCAGAAGATATCCCGCTGTTAGCCCGCCACGTTTTGCAGCAAAGTGCCGAGCGGCATCATGTAAAGGTAACCCGCTTCTCCGATGACGCCCTGCAGCTGCTGGCTACCGCAAAATGGCCCGGTAATGTGCGGCAACTGGTCAATGTGATTGAACAGTGTGTCGCCTTAACCCAGAGCCCGGTGATTTCAGCGTCCTTAGTGGAGCAGGCGTTATCACAGAATAGCAGTTACTGGCCGACGCTAATCGAAGCGCGCGACCAGTTTGAACGCCAGTATCTGATCCGGGTATTGCAAATGACCGAAGGCAATGTCACCCGGGCCGCCGAACTGGCGGGTCGTAATCGTACCGATTTTTATAAGTTGCTGAAGAAACATGAACTCAGTGCCCAGCAGGTCGCCGAACAGGGTGATGAGCTGGAATAGGGCACTGCGAAGGAAGAAACAAAGATGAATAAACCCACTCCGTCTGATGCCTGGCTGGCCGAAGAAGCAGAAAACCCGGCGCTGGTTCGGGCGAAAATTGTTAGTGAAACAGCGCGGATCAGCTGGCTGGAGCTGCAAAAGTTTTATGCCGCTGGCAGTGTGATTAGCGTCGCAGCCGAGCTGGATTTAATTGACGTGGCCTTTGCATTTAGCCGCGATGATAAGCAGCAGGTTGCGCAGTGGCTGCAAAGTGCTCAGGTGGTTCGTACCAGCGAGGAGCAAGCGCAGCAGTGGTATCAGCAACAGGCTGAACTGTGGGCCGTGGTCATTTCACCCTGGGTTCTGGTGCAGGATAAGCCATTACCGCAACAGTTAAATTAACCCCTACCTGCGCAGGAGCCTGTTATGAGCCTGGACTATAAAACCGTTGCCTGTTCTCACATTACGCTGTCGCAGTTGATGTTACCCTCCCACTCCAACTTTAGCGGCAAGATCCACGGTGGCTATCTGCTATCGCTGATGGACCAGATCGCCTTTGCCTGTGGCTCTAAATTTAGTGGTAAATACTGTGTCACGGCGTCGGTGGACCGGGTGGATTTTCTCAGTCCGATCGAAGTCGGGGAGTTGGTGACACTGAATGCTTCGGTGAACTATGTCGGTACCAGCTCAATGGTGGTCGGGATCCGGGTTGAAGCGCAGAATATTCAAACCGGTCAGATAAAGCATTGTAACTCGTCGTACTTTACGATGATTGCCAAGGACGCGGATACCGGCAAGCCGGTGGCGGTGCCACGCTTGATCCTGCGTAGCAAGGAAGAAGTGATGCGCTACCTGAAAGCCGCCGAGCGTATTGAACTGCGCAAGCAAAAACCGGCATCGGCCGAGCCCTTTGCCGGCTGTCTGGAGCAGGCAGTCTGCGAAATCCGCCAGCATTTTGATGCCAAAGTCGAGCTGGTGATTTAGCGCGCATAAAAAAGGGCGACCCCCTGGTCGCCCTGTGATGATAGGCTTAATAGCCTGCAGCCTGGCCGTCTTTACGCGATTCCGAGGCGCCGATCCAAACACCATTAATAGGGTCTTTCATAATCGCCTGATAGCCACCATAGCCACCTAAGCCATAACGCACGTCATGACCACGTTTTTGTAATTCACGCACCGTTTCAAACGGGATGCCGCGCTCAACCTCAATATAGCCACCGTTTTTCAGATAGGCATCCTGGCCGTCCGTAGGTTCAGTGCTGCCCAGATGCTGCCAACGGGCGGCATCACCGGCTTCCTGCAGGTTCATACCAAAATCCACCATATTGACCAGAATTTGCACATGGCCCTGCGGCTGCATGGCGCCGCCCATTACGCCATAGCTGATCAGCGGCTTGCCGTCCTTGGTCACAAAGGCCGGAATAATGGTATTAAAGGCACGCTTACCAGGCTCATAGACGTTGGCGTGATTTTTATCCATCGAGAACAACTGGCCACGATCCTGGAACACAAAGCCTAAGCCCGGCACCACCACGCCAGAGCCCATGCCACGGTAGTTGCTCTGAATTAATGACACCATATTGCCGTCTTTATCGGCGGTGGTCATATAGATGGTATCGCCTTCATACAGATGCGGGTTGCCGGCATCGACGCGCTGGGCGGCACGTTGGCTAATCAGCTTGGCGCGCTCGCGGCCGTATTCCTCAGAAATCAGTTTGCTGATTGGTGTTTTGTAAAAGTCCATATCGGCATAAAACTTGGCGCGATCTTCAAAGGCCAGTTTTTTTGCTTCTACCATCAGGTGGATGCTTTCCGGGCTGTTAAAACCGAGGGCGGCCAGATCAAAGTTCTTGAGTATTTGCAGCATTTGTAAGGCAGCAATACCCTGGCCGTTTGGCGGCAACTCCCAAAGGGTATAGCCTTTATAGTCGACGCCCACCGGCTCTACCCAGTCCGAACGGTGATTGGCAAAGTCGGCAAAGCGCAGATAGCCACCGTTTTCAGTCATAAATTTATCGATTTTGCGGGTAATTTCGCCCCGGTAAAAAGCATCACGACCGTCTTTGGCGACGGTGCGTAGCGTGTACGCCAGGCCCGGGTTCTTAAAAATCTGGCCCTTAGCTGGCGCCTTACCATTAATGGTAAAGCTGCCTTTAAAATCGCCGGGTTGTGGGCTTAACACTGGCACACTGCGATCCCAATAGTAGGCGATTAGTTCAGTAACCGGGAAACCTTTTTCGGCGTAATCGATAGTGGGTTGTAGCAGCTGTGGCATTGGCAGCTTACCGAATTTCTGGTGCATTTCAAACCAGCCATCGATAGTACCGGGCACGCTAATTGGCAGCATGCCATGGGGTGGTAAATCGCTGCGGCCCAGTTTATCCAGCTCGGCCTTTAAGGTGTCATAACTTAATCCCAGCGGCGAGCGGCCAGAGGCATTTAGCCCATAGAGCTTGCCGGTTTTGGCATCCCAGATCATGGCGTAGAGATCACCACCAATGCCATTACCGGTCGGCTCCATTAAACCCAGGGCCGCATTGGCGGCAATGGCGGCATCAATTGCGTTGCCGCCTTGTTTCATAATATCCAATGCAATCTGGGTTGCCAGTGGGTGGCTGGTGGCCGCCATAGCTTCTGTTGCGATCACTTCGGAGCGGCTGGCAAAGTCTTTACCGGTAATGCGATCGAAAGCCTGTACCAGCGGCGAGGCGGTGATACTTAGCCCCAGCGCCAGCGTTAACAGTGTTTGCTGCATAAATTTTATCCCCTGTGGTTTTGGTTAAACTTAAGCAGTTGTTAATACGCATACCAGCGGCTTTCGCTCAGTGGTTAGTTTTCGGCGTTAAGCGGGTGGGCACTTAGCTGTTGGCGTTCCTGTTCGGTTAACAACGCCGCCTGTTGCTGTTGATAATCAAATTTCACCATGGCGGCAGTGCCCGATACCGTTTTCTGGCCGTTTTGCCAGGCTTCCTGATACACCTTAAACGAGCGATTACCCACTTCACTGATCCAGGTTCGAATTTCTACCGGCTGGCCATAATGGGTCTGGGCATGGTAATTCAGTTGAATACCGGCAATAATCAAAGCCCATTTTTTAACGTCCAGATCTGGGGTAAAGATTCGGAACACCGGCTGGCGGGCGCTTTCAAACCAGACGGCAAACACCGTGTTATTAATATGCCCTAAGGCATCAGTATCAGAAAAACGGGGCTGGATAACCTCGGTAAACATCAGTAGGACCTTGTAATGACCAATTTTATTGAAGTGTATGATAATGCGTTAAGCCCGGCACTTTGCCAACAGCTGATTAGCACCTTTGAGCAAAGCCCGCATACGCAAACCGGCCGTACCGGCGCAGGCGTTGATACCAGCAAAAAAATCAGTACCGATCTGTATCTGAATGAGCATGCTGAGTACCAGGCGTTATTACAGCAGATTATTCAGGTTACCACCCACTATGCACATCAGTATTTTCAGAAGTACCATTTTGCCTTGATTGCGCCTGTGGGCATCACCACCCAGGATCCGGTCAGTGGCGCCCCCTTGCCGGTCACCCATGAAAATTTCAGCCAGTTTAGTCAGCAACAAACCTTTGATTTTATGCGTACCCTGTACCGGCTGGGGCCTATTCAGGCGCAAAAATATGCCGCCGGTAAGGGCAACTACAACTACTGGCATTGCGAGGTTTACCCCCAGCTGCCGGACAATGAACCGTTGCACCGTAGCTTGCTGTTTATGTTCTATCTGAATGATGTAGCCGAAGGCGGCGAGACCGAGTTTTATTATCAGCAGCAGAGCATCCAGCCCAAAGCCGGCCGTATGGTGATAGCCCCGGCGTATTTTACCCATACTCACCGCGGCGCTGTGCCGGTATCCGGTGACAAGTACATACTGACCAGTTGGATTTTACTGCAACGGGCCGAAACCCTGTACGGGCTACCCACAAAGTAATAGTGACAGTAAAACAATCATAAAGCCAAATGATAACAATTGCTGTTTGAGTTTTTAATTGCTAAGATGCGCGGCAATTTCATACATCATGATTATCCAGGAGAGGTTTTATGTTGTCGACTAAACGTCAGCCCGTGGCTTTAGCCGTGGCGCTATCTTTAGGTGTGGTGAGCATGGCTGCAGCTGCGGAAGAAGCTGCCGCAGAAAGTAGTGCAGAAAAAGTGATGCCCTCTATTGAGGTGATCCGGGTCAAGGGTGATCAGCAGCTGCATCGTTTTGATGAAACCGGGTCGGTGATCCTGATCGACCGCGCCCAGATTGAGCAGGTGCAGCCACTGTCGACAGAGGATGTTTTGCGCCGGGTACCAGGTATCAATATTAAAGGTGAAGAAGAGACCTCCATTGTTGCGAATTTCGGTATTCGTGGCTTGTCTGCCAGTGAATCCAAATCCTTATTACTGGAAGATGGCGTACCGGTAGCACCAGGCTTATTTATCGGTAATGATCGCTACTTTAACACCCGTATTCAGCGGGTGGAGTCGGTTGAAGTGTTAAAAGGTTCGGCCTCTTTACGTTATGGCCCTTCGACTATCGGTGGCGTAGTAAACTATATCACCAAAACTCCTACTGATGGTGTACAGCTGTCTGCCCGCGCCGGTTCTTTCAATCTACGTGAGATGACACTGGAAGCCGGTGCTAAAAACCAGGCCGAAGATGCCTTCTTAGGCGTGGTGGCCACTAAAGCCAAGAGCGATGGCTTTATGGACAAGGGTTACGATATGTCTGATGTGATGGTTAAAGCCGGTTTAGCCATTAGCGATAAGCAAAAAGTCGGGATTAAATTTGCCTATCATGAAAATGAGGCCAATATTTCCTATCGTGGACTTTTGCTGCAGCAATACCTGAATGGTGAGCGTAACAACCCGGCACCGGATGACTGGTATCTGACCGATCGCACGGCTTTTGACCTGAACCATGAATATCTGTTCGACAATAATGCCAAATTAAATACGCTGATTTACTGGAGCGATATTACCCGTGATTACTGGCGTTATGATGTTAATACTGCCGCCTCGAATACCGCAGGGCGTTGGGTTTACACCAATAATATCGTCGGTAACAACCGTAGTTTTGAACGTTTGGGCATTGAAAGCCGGTTAAGCTTTGATCAACAACTGTTTGGTTATGCTGCCGCTACCGAGTTTGGTCTGCGCCTGATGGAAGAAGAATCGAATGATACCCGGATCCGGGCGACCCGTGCGGCTGATCGCTCAGGTAACAATGACCGTCATATTATTGATTCTGCTAACAGTGTCGCCGGCTATGCGCAAAGCCGTATTCAGCTGACTGATGATTTTGCCGTTACCCCAGGTTTACGGGTTGAGTCTTATGAGCAAAAACGTACCATCCTGACGCAGAATGGCGATAGTGCTAAGACCTCCAACACCGAATTGCTACCAGGCGTAGGCGCAACCTATGAGTTAACAGCAAATGCGCAATTATACGGTGGTGTCTATCGTGCTTTCTCGCCAGCATCAAATGGTGTAGCACTGGATGGTTTAACCGATCAGCAGTTAGATGGTGAACGTTCAGTTAACTATGAGCTGGGTTTACGTGGCACAGTGGGTGCGGCTAACTACGAAGTATCGGCTTTCTATATGGACTTTGCCAATCAGGTCGTTACCGGCAACAGTGATCCCAACCTGTCCCAATCCAATGCCGGTAAAACCGAGCATACCGGTATGGAGTTTCTGTTTGGTTATAATCTGGGCGCCGGCTTCCGCTTAGATACCAATGCGACCTGGGTGCCGACTTCTGAGTTTAAAACGGGTGTCAATGCCGGTAACCGTCTGCCGTATGCCCCCAAGGTACTGGCCAATGTGGCCTTAAGCTACAGCGCTGATGCCTTTAGCGTTGCTCTGACCGCACACCACCGTGGTGAACAGTTCGGCGATCCAAGCAACCGCATCGATATTCCGGCTAACGCTGCTGGCGGCATCTGGGGTGGCTTATTACCGGCTTACACTGTCTATGATTTACTGGCGCAATATACTGCTTTTGAAGGCTTTACTGTTTATGGCTCAGTGAAGAATCTGACCGATAAGCAGTATATCGCAGGTCTGCGTCAGGGGATCTATGTTGGTCCTGAGCGCGCCTTTGAAGCCGGTTTCCGTTACCGCTTCTAAAGCTAAACATTGGTATGACTAAGCCCGCTTTGTGCGGGCTTTTTTATGAACCACTATTGCTGTTTATCCAGCTTAAAAAAGTTCCCTAAATCACAACAATCCTCATTATCGATATTGATCTTAATAATGATAATGGTTATCATTTGCGCCATCTTTTAGGGCGGGAAGCCATTACAGGAGTTAGGTTAATGTTGTTTGCTGATAAGTCACTGCTTCGTCAAAGTGCTTTGGCGCTGGCTATCGCCAGTGCGCTGAGTAGTCCAGTTACCCAAGCGGAAGAGGCGGCCGGTAGCCATATAGAGGTGATCGTGGTAACAGCCTCGGGTTACGAACAGAAGCTGGTGGATGCACCGGCCAGTATCTCGGTGATTACTCAGGAAGAGTTGCGGGCGCGGCCCTACACCACACTGTTAGATGCAGTTAGAGATCTGGAAGGTGTCGACATTGGTGAAACGCGCGATAAAACCGGCCAGGGTACCATTAGCCTGCGCGGTATGGGCGCGGATTATACCCTGACCCTGGTTGACGGTAAGCGGCAGAATAACCATGGCGATATCTATCCGAATGCTTTTGCTGGCAATCAGTTTGGCCATATTCCACCGCTGGATGCCATTGATCGGATTGAGGTGATCCGCGGCCCGGCGTCAACCCTGTATGGCGCCGATGCGCTGGGCGGCGTGATCAATATTATTACCAAAAAGGTCACCGAAAACTGGAGCGGCTCTGTGACCCATAGCCGTTCAAAACAAAGCGACAGTGCTTACGGCGATGATATTACCACCGACTTTAACGTAATGGGCCCGTTGATCCCCGGTGTATTGGGCATGGCAGTACGCGGCAGCGTCTATAATCGTCTAAGTTCGACGCCAGAGTATGCGCCTGTCGTTTATCCAAATGGTGAAACTCGCACCCGCTCGCTGGGTTTTGGCGGTGGTGGCAAAACCGTAGATAACGAAAACCGGGTACTGGGTGGGCGTTTAAGCTGGACGCCGACCGCGCAGCAGACGATTTGGTTTGATATCGAGTCTTCAACGCAGGACTATGACAATACGCCCTTTATTAATGCTAATGGCGTGCGCGAATTCCCGCTCGGTACTGTAGATAATATCAATACCATCTGGGCGGCCGGCTTTTTCTGTAAAAACGGTGTCGGTAGTCGTGAAGCGGCTTGCGTACAAAGTGGCGGCACCTGGGCGCGGCGCGCTAACCCTCAGGTCGGCTACAGTGAAACCCAGGAGTTTACCCGTGATACCTGGTCGCTGACTCATGAAGGCAAATGGGACCAGCTCAACAGCTTTATCTCGCTCTCTTATGTCGATACTAATAACAACGGTCGAACTCTGCCTTTTAGTGTGGCAGAGCGGGCGTTGCTGCTGCAAATGATTGATGGCACGGGGTCTTACACTGGTTTAACCGAAGCGCAGCGTAAAGCATTGGCGGAAGCGACCTTCCTGCCGCGACCGAAGCGGGTGATGAATAGCAATCAGTATACCCTGGACCTGAAAGTCGACTTTCCGTTTGAAGCCGCCGGACGGCATACCATGGTTATGGGGGCGCAACTGATCCGTGGTGAACTGGAGGATGGCGTTTTTGGGATTGAAAGCGGCACTCCGGGGGCAGTACAGAAACATAATATGTGGTCCCTATTTGCTGAAGATACCTGGGATCTGACCGGCGCTTTCTCGCTAACTGCTGGCCTGCGGCACGATGATCATCAAGTCTTTGGTAATCAGTTAAGTCCGAGAGTCTATGGTGTTTATACGCTAAGCGATGCCTGGACCATTAAAGGTGGCGTCAGTACCGGCTTTAAAACACCTAAAACTACTCAGTTGTATGATGGCGTAGTCGGTTTCGGCGGTCAGGGCACCTCGCCGATGTTTGGTAACCCGGATTTAAAACCGGAAACCAGTGTATCGACCGAGCTGGCGGTGTATTGGAGTCATCCAAACGGGCATAACGTTAACGCCACAGTGTTTAAAAACGATTTTGATGACAAGCTCGCATCCCAGCCTTGCGGTGCGGGTACGAGTATTGTCTGTACTGAAACCGGTGAATTTGCCGAACTGGGTTATGCCACCAGCAGTAAGACCGTCAATATTGACAAGGTCACTATTCAGGGCGCTGAGCTGGCGGGCCGGGTCGAGTTGCTGGCACAACTGGCGCTGCGTGCAAACTATACCTATACCGATAGCGAACAGAAAAGCGGTGCGTTAAAAGGCCGTCCGCTGGGTAATACCGCCAAACATATGGCTAACCTGACATTAAGCTGGCAGGCCAGCGATATGTTAAATCTGTTCTTAACCTCTGAGTACCGCGACCGGCGCTACCGCTCCTGGGATACCGTGAACAACGAAGCGCTGTACTTTAAAGGCTATAACGTGCTGCATCTGGGTGCGGCTTATCAGGCCAGCGATGCGGTGAGTTTTAATTTCCGCATCAATAACCTGCTGGATAAAGACTTTACCTCATACAACATTGTGTTTACTGAGTGTAATGATACCGCCGCCAGCTGTGTTCGCGATAGCAGTGGCCAGAACGGTTACAGTGCCGCCTTTGTTGATGATTTCAACAACAAGGACAAAAGTCGCAATTACTGGGTAGGGATGAATGTCCGCTTCTAATCGTAAGAAGCCGGCAGCAGCCATGGCGCGCCTGATGCGCGCCCTACACACCTACAGTGCAATGTGGGTGTTGTTGTTACTGCTGTTTTTCTCTGTTACCGGCATCACCCTTAACCATCCGGACTGGCAAAGCAAATGGGGAGCGCGACAGCAGTTGCAGCAGTTGCCGCTGCCTGAACCTCTGCAGCATTGGCCACTTACCACGCAGCAGCAGGAATATGCAACAACGCTGGTGGACTGGTTGAAACGCACTCATGGCGTCGCTGGCATCAGCTGGCAAGCCCGTTTTGACAGCGATGAACAAACCCTGGAGCTGAGCTTTAAACGACCAGCGGGTTTTGCCGTAGCCCTGGTGGACTTTTCTGCCGCAGAAATAGAGCTGGAGCAACAGTTTAACGGCTATCTGGCGTTGGCAAATGACCTGCACAAAGGGCGGGATAGCGGTGCCCTGTGGAAAGCCCTGATTGACATTACCGCTATCGCCTGCCTGTTGTTTGCGCTGACTGGTTTTTATCTGCTGCTGAAAATGCCATCGAAAAAGCAGTTAGGTAACGCCCTGGCTTTGCTTGGCGGCGTGATGGCCGTGCTGGCGTATCTGCTGGCCTTTCACTAAAGCCGATCATTAACAAGGAGAACATTGTGAGAAAACCGCTATTTGCCCTGGCATTGCTGCTCGGCCTGGGCAGCCAGCCGCTGTCGGCGGCACAGGCCGACATTGTGCTGACGATCCCCGAGATTGCTACGGCGCAGTACTACCGGCCTTATGTCGCTGTCTGGGTGGAAGACGCCCAGCAGCAACCGGTAAAACTGATTGCCCTGTGGCGTAAGGAGCCTGACTGGCTAAAAGATATCCGCCGTTTCTGGCGCAAAATTGGCCGTAGTGATACTGCGCTGGTTGATGCGATGACCGGTGCCACCCGCACCCCCGGTCAGTACCGGTTAAGCTGGGACGGCACCGATGATCAGGGGCAGGCGCTGGCCCCTGGTGCTTATACGCTCTATGTCGAAGCCTCGCGGGAGCAGGGCGGGCGTAGCCTGCAAAAAATTGATTTTCAGTTAAATGGTCAACCACAACAACTGAATGCGGCGGCGGCTGAAGAGCTGGGGCCGCTGACGCTGACGCTTAAATAAGTGACTAAACAGAAGAAGGATATAGCGATGAAGAACTTACTTACTGCTGCCATGCTGGCACTTTTTAGCCAGGCGAGTCTGGCCCATACCCTGTGGGTGATGCCAAGCCATTTTATATTATCTGGCGAAGATACCTGGATTTCGGTCGATGTGTCTGCCGCCAATATGACCTTTGTCGCCGATAAAGGGGTGTCGCCGGACAATCTGAGTCTGGTGTTTCCCGATGGCATCCGGCATAAGTTTAGCCAGAGTTACCAGGGCAAACGCAAATCCCAGGCCGACCATCAGCTGGTGCAGGAAGGCACTTACCTGATTGAAAATGGTGGCCCGGCGCGCTACTTCACTATGTTTGAGGTGAACGGCGAGCGTAAGCGCATTATGGCGGATAAGCGGGCGGCGGCTAAAGAGCTACCGGCTGGCGCGACTAAGGTGACGACCAGCCGGGGGCAGAGTAAAGCCCTGGCGGTGGTGACGGTAAAGGCACCGAATCGCACTGCGCTGGACCCGAAAGGGGATGGCTTTGAACTGAACTTTATTACCCATCCGGCGGATTATGTGGCAGAGGATAAGATTGAATGGCAACTGCTAATGGACGGTAAACCCGCTGCCGGTGTTAAGGTCGAGCTTTCTCAGCAGGATGAGTTGTACCGTAATGCGGCCGGGCGTCAGACGCTGGAAACGGATAACGCGGGTAAACTGGCTTTTATCCCGGCGCAGGCAGGTCGTTACCTGATCGAGGCCAGCTATCAATCAGCAGAAAAAACTGAACTGGCAGATCAGATCCGGGCGACACTGACCCTGACTTTTGAAGTCGGTTTACCTTAACAGTAGCCTACTTTTACGGGGCCTATCTTTAAAGGGGATTAAGGCGACGGCTGTCTGTGCGGGCAGCCGTCGTCGCACTTTATGCTGTTGCAGTCTGCTGAAAGTACTTAATCATCTGTAAATGCGGAATATCGTCTTCCAGGTAAGGCTCACTGGCGGCACGGAAACCGAGATCTTCATAAAACCGCTGCAAATAGCACTGAGCTGAAATATAAATATCCGTTGCCGGCCACAATTCATTGGCCACCGCCAGCGTACGCTCTACTAACACCCTGCCAAGCCCCAGGCGGCGTGCCGTTTGTGACACACAAACCCGGCCAATGCCCGGATAGCCGGCAAAGCTGACGTTGGGGGCCAGTACTCTGGCATAAGCAATCACCTTGTCGCCTTTCTTCAGCAGCACATGGCGACTTTGCGGCTCTAAATCCTTTTCATCTAACTCCGGATAGGGACAGTTTTGTTCGACGACAAACACATCCACCCGCAATTGCAAAAGGGAGTACAGGGTTCGCGTGTCCAGCTCGTCGAAGGTCAACACCTGCCATTGCATCATTTGGGTTCCTCTGGTTTACTCTTTTTTACTATAGCAAAGCAGACTGGGCGACGACCAGCCCGCTGTGCTGCGAAATAGCCCGAGCATAGCCTTGGTCGTCACAAATTTGCAATCAACTGCTGGCATATTAAGACTATTTTCCCGAATGATAATTATGGCGAACGTGAATGACTAAATCCCAGCAAGTACACTACGACATTTCTGGCGTTGAGCCACAGGCAAATTTTTCTGATAACCCCAGTTTTCAGCAGGTCGTCGCGCAGCGGTTAGATCGGCGCCAGTTTTTGCGCGGTGCCATGGCACTGGCGGTCGGCAGTTTTATTGGTACTAGCCTGGTAGGTTGCGCTACTAAGGTTAGCGCCGTCAGTTCAGCAGTCAAACAGGGTTTAATGGGCTTTGAAGCTGTGGCGGTAAACCGTTTTGACAGTGTCACTGTGCCAACGGGTTACACTGCTAAGCCATTTTTACCCTGGGGCACACCGCTGCTG
Organism: Alishewanella aestuarii B11; assembly: GCF_000280055.1. Lineage (GTDB taxonomy): Bacteria > Pseudomonadota > Gammaproteobacteria > Enterobacterales > Alteromonadaceae > Alishewanella > Alishewanella aestuarii. The sequence goes on from NZ_ALAB01000002.1 coordinate 180,340, forward strand.
GACGGCGCGGCGCCCTATAAAGCGGATGGCACTAATACCGCCGCCGATCAGGAAAAACAAATTGGCTCGCACCATGATGGCATGCACTTCTTCCCGATTGATTTAAAGGATGGTGGCACGGACTCGGGTGAAGGTTTGCTGGTGATGAACCATGAGTACTGCGATCCGATGATCCTGCATGCCTTTGGTGGTGCCGGTTTACCCCGGCAGGCGGAAGAGGTGCATAAGGAGTTGGCGGCACATGGCGTTAGTGTGGCGCATATCAAACGGGATGATAGTGGTCAGTGGCAACTGGTTAGCGGCAGTCAGTACAACCGTCGGATCACTGGCATGACACCGATGCAGCTGACTGGCCCGGTGCGCGGTCACGCCAAGGTGCGTACTCAGTACAGCCCGGATGGCACCGCCACCCGCGGCACACTGAATAATTGTTCGCATGGTGTCACCCCCTGGGGCACCTATCTGACCTGCGAAGAGAACTGGGCGCTGCTGTTTGTAAACCGTGATCAGCGGATGCCGCGTGAGCATCGCCGTTATAGCGTGTCAGATTTTAATAGCATTATGCATTGGGAAACGGCGGCCAGGCAGGATCCGCTGCTGGCGCGTTTTGATGCATCAGCGGTTGCCGAAACTGCGGAGCAGGATTTTCGGCATGAGCCCAACACCTTTGGCTGGATTGTTGAGATTGACCCCTTTAACCCGAGCAGTGTACCGGTTAAGCACACGGCCATGGGGCGCTTTGCCCATGAAGGCGTGATTTTCGCCAAAGCAGAAGCCGGCAAGCCGCTGGTCGCCTATTCCGGCGACGACTCACGTTTTGAGTATATCTATAAATTTGTATCTAAAGAGCTCTATGATCCGGCAACGGCCGGTCCGCATCTGCTGGATAACGGCACCCTCTATGCCGCCCGCTTCAATGATGATGGCAGCGGTGAATGGCTGCCGCTGGACCTGGCAGATGCCGACTTCCGGGCCAAGGCCGAGGCGGCCAAGGTCGAGTTCAGTGATCAGGCTGATGTGCTGTTAAATACCCGGTTAGCGGCTGATATCGCAGGAGCTACCAAAATGGACCGGCCGGAATGGGGCGCGGTGCACCCGCAAACCGGCGAAGTATATTTTACGCTGACTAACAATGATCAACGGCATAGCTCACAGCTCAATGCCGCCAATCCGCGAGCCAGCAATAGCCAGGGCCATATTATCCGCTGGCGTGAGCAGGCACAGCAGCGCTTTAACTGGGATATCTTTATGCTAAGTGGCGACGTCTTTACCTACACGCCGCAGCATCAGTTTATGTTGACAGCTGAGAATCACCACGCCTCGCCGGACGGGCTTTGGTTTGACCCTAATGGCTTGCTGTGGATCCAGACCGATATGTCGGGCAGTCAGCTCAGTGGCGGGGCCTTTGGTAACAACCAGATGCTGGTCGCTGATGTGGCAACGCATCAGATGAAACGCTTCCTGGTGGGGCCGGTGGGCTGTGAAATCACCGGCGTGGTGATGACGCCGGACTGCCGTACTATGTTTGTCAATATTCAGCATCCGGGGGAGGGGTCAGGCCCGTACAGCTTTAGCAGTACCTGGCCGGATCGCGGTACCCGCAGGCCACGCTCGGCAACGGTAATTATTACCAAGGATGATGGCGGCATCATCGGCAGTTAACGGATCAATAGGGCGATACCCGCTACGGTTAGCACGGCGCCTGCCCAGGCGCCCCAGGCTGGCCGGCGGCGGTATACCAACCATAGCATAGGTAGAATCAACACCGGGCTGACAGAGGAAAACAGCGCTACCATACCGGCATCACCACTTTTTAGCGCCTGTAGAATTAACGTCATGCCCAGCACCATCGACAGGCTGGCGTTAATAAACACATAGCCAAAGATTTTCGGTGTCAGGGGTAAATAGCTTTTCGCAATACGCCAGCCCAGTAACCAGACCAGCAGGTGTAACGCAAAGCCGGTGCTCATCCGCACGGCAGAACCGGCTATTGCATCCAGGCCCTCTACCATCAGCGGTTTCAGCATCAGGGTTGAGACGGCCTGACAGAGTGCCGACAACAGCGCCAGTGCCACCCCGCTTTTCATTGCCGCGGGTGACGCCTCCCACTGATGTTGCTCTTCACGTCTTTTACCAAAGGAAATAGCGATCATCACGCCGCCAACTAACAGCCCACTGCCAACCAGCGTCATACCCCACAGCGTTTCACCGAGAAACAGATAAGCCAATAGCACCGAAAACAAGGCATGGGTAGCGAACAGCACACCAGCGCGGCGTGGCCCTAAGCGGTTCATCGCGGCAAAGAGCGCAGTATCACCGATAAAGATGCCAATTGCACCTGACAGGATGAGTAACAATACCTGGGGCAGTTGCAGACTTTGCCAACTGCCGGTGGCGAAGCTCAGCAGCCACAGCAGCGACATGGCAATCAGCATTCGGTAGCGGGTAAAGGCAAAGGCACCCAGATGCGTTGCCGCCTGCGCCGACAATAAACTGCCAAAGGCCCAGCAGGCAGCTGCCAGCAGCGCCAGATATTCGTATGACAAAAGGGCCACTCACTTAGCCGAAAAGGCCCTTATTATACCGCCAGCCGGTAGTTTAGCGTGCGGGCTTTAAGAACATTTTATGCTAATAAATACCGGATGATAAGTAACGGTCACCGCGATCACAGATAATCGCTACAATCACCGCATTATCCAGCTGCTCTGCCAGTTTGATCGCCGCATAAACAGCGCCACCTGAACTGACACCGGCACAGATGCCTTCTTCCCGGGCCAGCCGGCGCATCATCTCTTCGGCATCTTTTTGGTAGATATCGATTACTTGATCGACGCGCTCAGGCTCAAAAAAGCCCGGCAGGTATTCTTTGGGCCAGCGGCGGATGCCGGGGATACTGGCGCCATCTGCCGGTTGCAAGCCAATAATCTGAATCGCCGGATTTTGCTGCTTTAAATAGCGGGAGGTGCCCATAATGGTGCCGGTGGTGCCCATGCTGGAAACGAAATGCGTAATGCAGCCATGCGTTTGTTGCCATAACTCTGGGCCGGTACTGACATAATGCGCCGCCGGGTTATCAAGATTATTAAATTGATCCAGTACTATGCCCTTGCCCTCGGCCTGCATTTGTAACGCCAGATCACGCGCGCCCTCCATTCCCTGCTCTTTGCTCACCAGGATCAGCTCGGCACCATAGGCGCGCATCGAGGCTTTGCGCTCTTCGGTGGCGTTCGCTGGCATAATCAGCGTCATCGGGTAACCTTTAATGGCGGCTGCCATCGCCAGCGCGATACCGGTATTGCCGCTGGTGGCTTCAATAATCCGATCACCGGGTTTGATAGTGCCACGCAGTTCGGCCTGCACAATCATATTCAGCGCTGGCCGATCTTTTACTGAGCCGGCTGGGTTATTGCCTTCCAGCTTGCATAGTACCGTGCTGTTGGTATGGTTCGCCAGCCGTTGTAAGCGGACCAGCGGCGTATTGCCCACATAGGCTTCAATAGTCGGAAAGTTCATAGCCAGTTCCCGGTTCAGGCGCCGCTTAAGCGACGCAGATTATCGCAAATAATAGCGCAGGCAATACCAACATTCAGCGATTCCGCCTGACCAAAGGCCGGAATCGTCACTTTACGGCTGATATGCTGACCGACAGCTGCGCTGATGCCATTGGCTTCATTACCCAGCACCAGGTACCCCCCGGGCGCAGCCAGCGCTAACTGATGCACCGACTCTCCGCCCAGGTAAGCGCCATATACCGGACGCGCGGCGTGTTCCAGCAGCGGTACTAACGGCTGATAATGCAACTGCACCCTTAAAAATGATCCTTTGGCGGCAGCAATGACCTTGGGATTAAAGGCATCCGCGGTATCCTCGGAGCAGAGAATGTGCCGGATGCCGTACCAGTCGGCAATCCGAATAATGGTCCCCAGATTACCCGGATCGTTAATGCTGTCTAAAACCAGCACCCACTCGTGAGGTGCCGGTGGGCTAAAACTTCGTTGCGGTATCCGTACCACCGCCAAGGCGGCATCATTGCTGCTAAAGGTGCCCACCCGCTCCAGCTCGCTACTGCTGCAGCTTTGTAGTAGGTCAGCGCGTTGACTGTGCACACCGTGCGCGGAAAGAAAGCTTTCAGTGGCAAATAAGGCGACGACCGGCCAGTCTGACTGTAACAGCTCCAACACCGCTTTCTCACCTTCGACGAAGAACAGTTGCTCGGCTTTACGATGCTTTTTCAGGTGCAGCGATTTAATGAGCTTGGTCCACTTATTACTGATCATGCGCTTATATTTGGGCTGTAAGGTATAGCGCTATTTTAACCAGTCTTGCCAAAGATGTCTGACTTTCTCGCTTTATTTTCTGCGTCAGCCCTTGAAGTTAGCGCCAAGCGGTGCCAATTATTCGTTAAGACGACGCAACCTATCGACTAAAACGGCGTCTTACTCTGCAGTCCCTATTGCCACAGGAGTGACCTATGCAAGTTCAGATTAACAGTGACCGCAATATTCAGGCGGATGAGCGCCTGGCCGAATTTGTCCGCGATACGCTACAACATAAATTACAGCGTTTTGCAGATCACCTGACCCGGGTTGAGGTACACCTGAGTGATGAAAACGGTAGCACCAAACACGAAGGTAACGACAAGCGCTGCTTGCTGGAAGCCCGCCCGCAAGGGCTGGAGCCGGTAGCGGTAACCGAGTTTGCCCCGACAGTGGGGCAGGCCATTACCGGTGCGGCTGACAAGCTACAGCGCAAATTAAGTACGGTTATTGGCAAATTACGTGATAAGCAAAGCCACGGCCAGCGCCCGGACTTTGTAACAGAAGACGAAGTTAACTGAGGTTAGTTCAGGCCCGCCACCAGGCGGGCCTGAACCTTACTGCTATTTTGGTTAGCGGCTAAAACGTAGCTGACCGTGGATCCAGGTTTGCTGAGCGCGGGTTTGCCACAGTTGTTCTGCCGGTATCGCAAAAATATCGCGGTCGACCAGAATAAAATCAGCCCAGCTACCCGGTGCCAAGGTGCCCATTTTGTCTTCCTGAAAGGCACCGTAGGCGGCATCAACGGTAAAAGAACGCAGTGCTTCAACTAAGGTCAGGCGCTGTTCTGGCAACCAGCCACCAACCGGCTGATTTTGCTGATCTTGCCGGGTGACTGAGGCGTGTAAACCATGAAACGGATTTGCCAGCTCTACCGGAAAATCTGACCCCCCGACAATAATACTGCCCTGATCAACAAAGGTGCGCCAGGCATAGGCACCACGTAAGCGGGATACGCCAAGCCGGTCGCCGGCCATATTCATATCTGACGTAGCGTGTACCGCCTGCATCGAGGGCAGAATGTGCAGCGCTTTAAAGCGCGGAATATCCTGTGGTGAGACAATCTGCGCATGTTCGATGCGATGGCGGCCAGCGGCGCGCTGTTCGGCTGAGGCCAGCAATTCAAAGCGATCCAATACCAAACGGTTAGCCCGATCGCCAATCGCGTGCACATTGGCCTGATAGCCGGCGTTAATGGTCAGTCGCATAATCTCAGTCAGGGCATCGGGTTCGGTAACTAATAAGCCGCGCTGGCCGGCCTGATCGCTATAGTCAGCTAACAATGCCGCACCGCGGCTACCCAGGGCACCATCGCCATAAATTTTTACCGAGCGGATATCCAGCCAATCAGTCGGGTCGTCAACGATGCCGTTAGTCAACCATTGCTCCAGTGCCGGATCCTTGGCTGATAGCATCGGGTATACCCGGACGCCCAGCGCCTGCTCCTGCTGTAATTGCTGATAGAGCGCGACCAGTTCGCTGCTGACACCGGCATCATGCACTGCAGTGATCCCCAGTTCCTGCAAATGGGCAAATGCTGTTTGCAGTGCGGCTCTTTTATCGTCAGTGCTGGGGGCAGGGATTTGTTGCTGTACCAGGTACATGGCGTTATCAATTAACACACCGGTCGGTTCGCCGGCGGCATCTCGGATAATTTCTCCGCCTGGTGGATCCAGGGTGTCTTTGCTGATACCGGCCAAGGCCAGCGCTTTGCTATTGACCCAGGCCGCATGGGCGTCGATCCGCACCAGATATACCGGCTTATCCGGTAATAGTTCATCCAGTGTCTTTTTCGCCGGAAAAGCATTGCTATCCCATAACACCTGATTCCAACCGCGGCCAACCACCCATTGCTGTTCCGGGTTCGCGCGGGCAAACGCCGCGACCTGAGCCGCCGCAGCCTGTTCACTGCTTAGGCCCCGCAAGTCGGCTTGTTTCAGATATTCACCCAGCCCCAGTAAATGGCCATGGCCATCGATTAAGCCCGGCAGCAGGGTTTGTCCCTGACCATCAATCACCCTGGCCTTTGGATAGTCGGCAGCAATGCCGGCTGCGCCGCGAGCCAGTACCTGGCCGCTTTCATCATCAAATACCAGCGTCTGGAAGTTCACCAGTTGCCGCTGCTGGTCAAAACCATAGCCCTGAACATTTTTCAGCACCACAGGCGCGGCCGACAGGCCAAAGCTTGTCAGCGTAGCGAGTAATAACAAGGGTTTAAGTTGCATACGGGATCCTGCTGTTAATTTTGACATCAATATAACAACAAAGTAGCGGCCGTTCATCTGATATGCGGTGAAGTCGAAGTTAAAAAAGTTGTATGATTTTTCGCCGCATTCTGGTAAAAGTTTTGTCTGGGATATAATACAGGGCATAAACGCTTGTCGTGCTATGTCGCCAGGTGGCGGGTGCAATTATCGTTGCTATGTCATAGAATGAACTTATTGAGGGTACGGTTATCTTAGGTAGCCAGAGTCGGCCGCCGCTGATAGCAGGTTGCGCCAGCGCCATCCACACTAAAATTAGAATAATGATTACGATTTAATTCATGCCGAACAGTTTAATTCAACAATTCCGGGACCGTGTGCCCGTGCTGCATCAACGGTTGATGCTGGGCTGTGCGCTGGGCTTGAGCGTGTTGCTCGCCTGGCCGCAGCCTAAGCCAACACAGAGTAGCCTGGGCTTTATGCCGTTAATGCTGGGTATGGGGCTACAACATGGGCCCCAGCAGCTGCAGCAATTTCCGGTGGCCGAGCTTACCGCCTGGTTGCAAAGCCAGTTGCATATTGCACCCGCCGAAGATCCCTTTATCAAAGTTTATAATATCCGTGCCGGTGATAGCCTGAGCCGGATCTTTGCCCGCTATGGCCTGAACTACCAAACTGTACAGCAGGTGATGGCGGCAGACGAGTCCTTGCTGGCGTTAGACGTACTGCGCCCCGGTAATCGTCTGACCCTGCAGCTGGATGAAAATGGCCAGCTACAGAGCATGGAGTTGTATGTGCATGCCGGCAAGAAAGTGCTGTATAAACGTGAAGCCGCCGATGAATTCAGTTATCAGGAACTGCTGGATGAAGGAGTATGGCAAAATACGATTCTGGTGGGTGAAGTCTTTGGCAGCTTTTACGCTTCAGCCCAGCGAGCTGGTTTGAATGATGCTGATATTTACAATATTAATCAATTATTTAAAGAGCGGATTAATTTCGCCCGCGACTTGCAAGCCGGAGCCCAGTTTCAGGTATTGCGCAGTGAAAACTTTGTTGGTGAAGAAAGTACGGGCTTAAGCCGGATTGAAGGCATCCGTATTCTAAACCGGCGTCAGACGTTAACCGCCTTTATGCATGACGACGGCCAGTACTATGATGCCAATGGCGATAGTCTGGAGCGGGCTTTTTCGCGCTTACCTCTGGCTAGCCAGGTCCGGGTTAGCTCACACTTTAATCCACGCCGTCTGCACCCTATTACGCAACGGGTGTCGCCGCACAATGGTACCGATTTTCCGTTACCGATCGGGACGCCGATTATTGCACCGGCCGACGGGGTAGTGACCCGGATTGAAAACCATCCGTTTGCTGGTAAGTACATTGAGATCCAGCATTTTGGTAACTATAAAACCCGCTACCTGCACTTAAGCCGCTTTTTGGTTCAGCGTGGGCAACGAGTGACGCGGGGACAGCGTATTGCCTTATCCGGCAATACCGGGCGCTCCACCGGACCACATTTACATTATGAGCTGCATGTGAATAACAGACCGGTAAATCCGATGACCGCGCATATCCCATTGGCGCGTCCGGTACCAGCAGAATCCAAGGCCGCTTTTGCTGCCCGGGTGAAGCAGCTGACGGCGCAGATGGAGCAACAAACCCTGTTAGCCAAACAGCAAAGCGCCGAACAGGAACTGGCAGACTAAGTGAGTTACCGTAGATCTCAGACCTAAAAAAGCCCCCGCTGTTGCGGGGGCTTCTGTTTCAAATACTGACGGCACTCGGCAGTAACAATTACGGTTTAGTATTTAGCGGGCTGGCCAGCAGCGGGTAATGATTGCAGGATAAACTCGCGCAGATCATCATTTGATTTCTTTAAATCTTCATAGCGTAAATACATCATATGGCCGCTGCGGTAGCCTTTGAAGCTGAGGCGATCTTTCATTTTACCGCTCGGGTCCAGCTGCCACATATTGTACTTAGCATCAAAGTAGTTAGTGGCGCCGTCGTAATAACCTGCCTGCGTCAGCACCCGCAGATAGGGGTTTTGTGCCATCGCCTGGCGCAGGTTTTCACCGGTATTGTCGTTACTGCGGTCCCACGGGTGCACATTGCCGAACATATTGTACTTAATATCGGTTTTATAATTCAGCTCAGTGCGCAGATAGTGATTAATTGCCGGGGTAAAAGAATGTAACCAGGAGGTCAGCTCGGCCCAGTAGTCCGGGCTGGCACCGACATCATTTTTATCGATCCCCAGATAACGTGAATCCAGCCGGCCAACGGTTTGACCACGGTCGCGTAATAGCTCTTTCCAGAAGTAGCTGGTGCTGATATCCAGATTAGAACGCAGCACATTCTGCACGCTGATACCGGAATAACGGCTAACCTGCTCGGCAATACGTTGCTTGTCCTGTGCCGGCAGCGAATTGCCGCGGGCCAGTGCTGGCAGGTATTCGTTCAGCGTAAAGTTTTCAACTTCCGGCAGAATATCATACAGATCTTTTTGTTGTAGATCGGCCGGCAGGGCTTGGTGATACCAGGCCGTCGCGGCAAAGTATGGCAGGCGATTGGCAGCCTTGACCGGGCCCTGACGTTCAATGCCAATATCGGTCGGCGACACCAGGATCACACCATTTAAATACATCCACTGATTGTTTTGCAGTGCCAGCGCCAAACCGGCGACCCGGGTAGTGCCATAGCTCTCACCAATCAGAAATTTAGGCGACGGCCAGCGCTCGTAGCGGGTGACAAAGCTGTTGATCCAGCCGGCAAGGTAGTTAACGTCAGCATTGACGCCAAAGAACATTTTCTGTTGTTGTTCACGGGATGGCATTTTACCGTCTGGCCCGGGCAGGACACGCGAATAACCGGTATTAACCGGATTTACAAAGACGATATCGGCGACATCGAGTACCGAGTAAGGGTTGGTTTTTACGCCGTATGGCTGAATAGGGTAGCCTTCGCTATCAATAATCAACGCTTTGGGGCCGGTGTAGGCGATATGCATCCAAACTGATGCCGAGCCCGGACCACCGTTAAACGAAATCAGCAAGGGGCGCTTGCTGTTATCCTTAATATCAGTGCGCTGATAGTAGGTATAAAACAGCGTAGCAGTGGGATGGCCATTGTCATCCCACACCGGCTGGGTACCGGTATAAGCTTTGTAGCTGATCCTTTGGCCGTTAATCTGCGTGCGGTGTTCGGTAACCACCACACTATCGGCGTCGATACTGATGGCTTCGGTTTTGTTGTTAGCCAGCGCCGGTAGCGCGGGGCCTAGTGTTAAACCCAAACCCAGCAAAAGGGGCAGGGCGTAGCAGGATAGTCGCATAATGTTGTCCAAGGTCGATAATGAAAATCTTATGCTTACCATAACGTTAAATGCCAGCGCTGCGAAGCAACTTGCGATTGGTTGCAGATTTACAGGACGGAGGGCTGTGCTGAGCCTGGTTGACAGTAGAAATGCAAAGCATTCTTAATTACATATTGCTGATATTAAACATAATTTTGCTTAACTGCACGGTTTGAACTAAGCTTAAAGCCTGCTTTTAATCTAGCCGGAGTCTGCTATGCACGGTCATCCACAGGTACTCAGCAAATTGAATGAAGTACTGACTGCCGAATTAACCTCTATTAATCAGTATTTTCTGCACGCCAGGATCTATAAAAACTGGGGGCTAAAAGCCCTGAATGATGTTTGCTACAAGAAATCTATCAAAGATATGAAGCAAGCCGACGAACTGATTGAGCGTATTCTGATGCTGGAAGGGTTACCGAATTTGCAGGCGCTGGGTAAGCTCAGGATTGGTGAAGATACGCCGGAGATGCTGCAATGCGATCAGGATTTTCAGCTGGAGCAATTGCCGTTATTAAAGGAAGCGATAGCACTGTGTGAGAGTTTGCAGGACTATGTTAGCCGGGATCTGTTAACGGAAATCCTGGAGTATGAAGAAGAACATCTGGACTGGCTGGAAACGCAACAGCATCAAATTACGGTGATGGGATTAGCCAATTATCTGCAAGCGCAGCTGGGAGGTGAATAATGCAGGGTAGTCCGAAGGTAATCAGTGCCCTGAATTTGTTGCTCGCTAATGAGCTGGCGGCAATGGATCAATATTTTATTCACTCCAGAATGTATCACGACTGGGGCCTGCACAAGCTGTTTGAGCGCATCGATCACGAGTTCGACGATGAAAAAGGTCACGCTTCGGCGCTGATTGAGCGCATTATCTTTCTCGGCGGCACGCCGGATATGAGCAAACGCGATGCCATTCAGGTCGGGCAGACGGTGCCGCAGATGTTGCAGAATGATCTGAATGTTGAGTATGCGGTGCAAAAGCTGCTGAAACAAAGCATGGCCTTGTGTGAACAGGAACAGGATTTTGTGACGCGTAATATCCTGCAGGGGCTGCTGGACGATACCGAAAATGATCACGCGCATTGGCTGGAGCAGCAACTCCGCCTGATTAAACTTCTGGGATTAGAGAATTATCTGCAATCGCAGCTCTAATGGATAGCAGTACTCGCCATCTCGAATAGTACCGCTGAGCTGTGTTGCAGGCAGCGGTGACAATCCAAAGCATGCCGGCACTGTTCATGCCTGAGCCGGCAACGCAATCTTTTCCAATCCTCTAACCAACACATCTGTAGTCCTCCTTTGGCAGGTAATAACCACCAGTTTGGCTTGCCTTTTATCTTTTTGCAAATGATAATGATTTTCAATACGACAAAAAGGAGTGCAAGATGCCGTTCCAACTACCTGCTTTGCTCTATGCTTATGATGCACTGGAGCCTTATATTGATAGTCAGACCATGCAAATTCATCATCAGCGCCACCATCAGAGCTATGTTAACGGCTTAAATCAGGCGCTTGCCGATACTGAGTACGCTGACTGGACTCTGAATGCGTTGTTGCTGAATATTGCCATGCTACCGGTATCGATTCAGACTGCAGTAAGAAATCATGGTGGCGGGCATGCCAACCACGCCTTGTTCTGGCAGGTTATGTCACCCGATGGCGGTGGAGAACCTAAAGGTGAACTGGCCAAAGCCATTCAATGTGATTTTGATAGCTTTGCCGCCTTTAAACAGCAATTCATCCAGGCGGCTATCAGTCGTTTTGGCAGCGGCTGGGCCTGGCTAGTGATGACAGAAGAAGGGCGCTTAATGGTGACCAGTACCGCGAATCAGGACAGTCCGCTGATGGAAGGGCTAATTCCGCTGCTCGGCCTTGACGTTTGGGAGCATGCCTATTACCTGAAATACCAAAATAAAAGACCTGATTATGTGGCGGCCTTTTTTGAAGTCATGAACTGGGCAGAAGTCGCAAAACGCTTTGAGTTAGCGGAGTAATTAGCCATGCAACAGGTACTTCCCGCCCGTTCTGTGCTGCGCCGGCTAAGCGGCTGGACCATCCTGCTGGCTGGCACGGCTTATGGGTTAAGCCAGTTCGTGCTGTTACTGCAGCAACAGCCGGCAGTGCGTTACGCCTTTTATGCCGGGTTGATCGCAGCGGCAGCGACGGCATTGGGGACTTTGCCTGCTTTAGTCTCAGCAAGGCTGTCGGCCAGAAGTAATGCCGCGATGTTGGGATTTGGTGGTGGTGTCATGCTCGCCGCCAGTATCTTTTCGTTATTGCTACCTGCGCAAACGCTGTTTACTCAATACAGTAGCGCTTTTGGCCATTACTATCTGGCGCTGGCCTTAGTTTCAGGTATGGCATTGCTGCTGCTGTTAGAGCGACTGATCCCACACGAACATTTTATCAAAGGCTCTGAGGGGCAGCAGGCGTTGGCACTAAAGCGTAGCTGGTTATTTGTGCTGGCGATAATGTTACACAACATCCCGGAAGGACTCGCGATCGGCGCGGCCTATGCCGGTGGTGAAGCGGTGGGCGCCACAGCCTTGGCCATGGGTATCGCTATTCAGGATCTGCCAGAAGGTTTAGTCATTGCAATGGCGCTGCTGGCGGTTGGCTACCGGCGGCGAACCGCGGTACTGGTGGGGAGTCTATCCGGCCTGACAGAACCGATTATGGCAGTGTTGGGAGCTAGTGTATTGGTGACAGCGAGCGTCTTTTTACCCTGGGGGCTGGCGCTGGCTGCCGGGGCAATGTTGTTTGTGATTAGCCACGAAATTATTCCGGAGTCACACCGGCAGGGACATGAACTGTCGGCAACGCTGGGCTTGTTACTAGGCTTTATTCTGATGCTATTGCTGGATAGTCAGTTTGGCTAAAGTGTGACAATATCGCATATATTTATTGTAGTGATAATTATTTGCATTTAAAATGCAGGATTAGATTGATCTTTACACGGAGATTGTTATGAAACCTGCAATACACCCCGAGTATCGTCCGGTACTATTTCATGATATGGCGGTAGATACGTTCTTTTTAGTTGGCTCGACCATTAAAACCACCCGCACTCACACCTGGACTGACGGCAAAACTTATCCTTATGTTACTTTGGATATTTCCAGCGCCTCCCACCCTTACTATACCGGTAAGCAAAAGCAGGTGAGTAATGAAGGGCGTTCAGCGAATTTTGATAAGAAATTTGGCCGTTACGTCAAAGGTGGCACAAAATGAAGATACTCGCTTCGTTAAAAACAGCAAAAAATCGCCACCCAGACTGTCAGGTTGTAAAACGACGCGGCAAATTGTACGTGATCTGCAAAACCAATCCGCGTTTCAAGGCACGTCAAGGATAAGTCATTGAGAGGCTTTGCTGCGAGTCGCCACACGCAGCAAAGTTAATCTCATCCGCAGCGGATATAGATTAATTGAAACCGAATCGCCTGTTGCTGCAGCCAGTGATAGCAGGCGCGAGACACGCAATCTGTGGTGACACAGTGCAGGTTGAGGCTGTCGTCCGTATCCCAAGATTCTAACACCTGAAAACGTCCCGCTATTAGCCTGGGCTGGCTGGCCAGCCAGTCATTTAGCGCTGATGCCGGTATTTGACAGGCTTGAGTTAAATCAACACAGGAAAGAGCCTGACAGAGCGGCACCCGTTGCCGTGCAAACTGTACTATCTGACAGCCACTAAGTCTGAGTCGGGTTAACCAGAGTGCCACCTGGCTATAGCTATTCTGAGGTTGTAATTCCAGCAGTGTTGGCAATACAAGCCTCTCTGATGGCGATTCCAGCTTCAGCATAAACTCGTACCCCGCGCTATGTTCAGCCAGACAGCGATAACCGAGAATGCGTAAATGTTGCCAACCGGCAGCAGGTGGAAATAACACCTGTTGTTGACAGGGGGCGGGCGAGCTGTTGCTGCGTAACGATGGCCAGCATTCGGCCAGGATACCAAGCGCTTTCTTCAGGGATCCGGCTGCCAGCAATGGCATAATTAATTTTCCTCCAAAAAAAGGGCAAGCAAGCTTGCCCGAACAATGCAGGACGAGCCACAAAGACCAGAGAGATGCCATCCATGACCGGCTCTTAATCCGTTGCAGAGAGTATAGCGCGGCTTTTTGTAAATGCAAATAGTTATCATTAATAATTTGTGTCAGGCAGCAGCATCGGCTACACTAGCAAGTGAAATGTTATATTATCACAATTTGGTGTCTTATGCTGCAGATCGTCTTTGCCTGTTTCCTGGTTTGTTTGGTATCGCTAAGTGGTGGCTTGTTGCTGCGGTTGTTCGGTAGCCTGCTGCACAGCGTTATCCCTTGGTTGTTAGCGGTGGCCATCGGCGTATTGCTTGCTGATGCGCTTTTTCACTTATTACCCGAAGCCCTTGCCAGTTCGGCGACGGTCTGGCCCGTTCTAAGCTGGCTGGTCGTAGGGCTGGGCGTATTCTTTCTTTTCGAGCGGGGACTCAACTGGCAGCATCGCGTTTTTCACCGCGCTTATCCGCCAGCCATGGCCAGTTTTGGCTGGGTAAGCCTGAGTGTTGATGCTCTGCATAATCTGATTGACGGCGCCCTGATTGCGACCAGCTTTCTGTTAGATCCGGCCTTGGGTTGGGCGACGACGCTGGCGATTCTGCTGCATGAATTGCCCCAGGAAATCAGTGATACCGCCATTTTGGTGGCGGCGGGCGCGAGTTTGAAAAAGGCAGTTGGCTTGAATTTGCTGGCGGCGAGCACTGTTTTTATCGGTGCCGCTTTGGTGTTGAGTTTGGGCCAGATCCTAACTTTGCCGGTAGCAACCTTGTTGGCTATTACGGCCGGGGGCTTTATTTACATTGCATTATTCGATTTATTGCCCAGATTGCAGCGGCCGGTAAATATCAGAGTCTTGGGTTTGCAAATCTCCTGTGTAGCAGTCGGTATGGTGTTTATCGAGGTTTTACATCTGTTAAACGCACATCATTAAACCCCTGCATTGTTATATCATCACAAAAGTTGTATATTGTTACGATATAACATTTTGAGCCAATCCTGGAGTTAAGGACCAATGATCAAGCAGAGTGCGATAGCCCTAACCATAGCAGCGGCCTTGCATAGCGCCACAGCACAAGCCAATACCATTAGCGGTGTAGTGAAAGATCCTAAAGGGCAGCCCGTTGCCAATGCTGAAGTTGATGTTATTGGCGCCGCGGCCAAAACACGCACTGACGAATTTGGTCGCTTTACATTGCGCAATGTACCAGTGCGGGAAGTAGAGTTGCATCTGGCGGCCCGTCGTTTTGGTCACAGCAACGTGAAATTATCTGTTCCGGCAGCTGGGTTAACCGATGTGGAACTGCAGCTGACGCCAAGCAGCTTTGAAATTATTGATGTCACGGCCAGCCCGTTACATGCCTCAGTAACAGAATCCGCCCTGCCAGTCAGCGTGTTAGCAGGTGATCGGTTAAAGATGCAACAAACTACCTCGCTGGGCGATACGCTGAGTAAAGAAGTTGGTGTGCATTCGAATTTCCATGGCGGTGTTACCAGCAGCCCGATTATCCGTGGCCTGGATGGCCCGCGGGTACTGATTATGCAAAATGGTCTCGATGCCGGTGATGCCTCACGTATCGGCCCGGACCACAGTGTGGCGACAGAAACCAGTACCGCAACCCAAATTGAAGTATTGCGCGGCCCGGCGACCTTGTTCTATGGCAGTGGCGCCATCGGCGGTGTAGTCAATGTGGTCGATGATCGGATCCCGACAGATAGCACGCCGCGTGCTGAGTGGCTCACCGAGCTACAAAGCGTCGACTCAGCGAAGCTGGTTGCCGGCTCACTGGTTAATGGCAATCAGGATTATGCGGTTTATCTGGATGGTTTCTGGCGCGACAGCATTAATTACAAGGCACCGCACGATTGGATGCACCGCCAGGACGAGCACGATCATGATCACGACCATGCTGATGAGCATGATGAGCACGGTCGTCGCATTGCGAACACCTTCAGCACCAGCAAAGGCTTTACCGTTGGTGGCAGTCGCTTGTTAGATAATGGCTTTGTCGGGCTGTCATACGGTCGTTTAGAGCGGGAATATGGTATCCCTGGTCATAGCCATGGTGGCGAAGAAGATCACGCTGAGCATGACGAAGAGCTGGTCTATGCCGATAAAAAGCAGGATCGGCTGCAGCTACAAAGCGAGCTGTTTTTTGACAATCCCTGGCTACGTCAGCTGAATAGTCGTCTGGCCTATACCGATTATCAGCATGCTGAGATTGAAGACGGTTTTGTCAGTACGGTGTTCCGCAACAAGAGTCACGAAGCCCGTTTCGAGTTATTCCACCAGCCGGTATACGACTGGAAAGGCGGCCTGAGTCTGCACTATAAATTCAGCGATTTCGAGGCGGTTGGCAGCGAGGCCTTTACGCCACCATCTGAATCTACCATGTTGGCCTTGGGTTGGATGGCTGAGCGTCATTTTGGCCCGGTATTGTTGCAGCTGGGCGCCCGCGCTGAACGGGTAAAGATTAGCGCTGACCGGGTGCTGCTGCCGGAACTGGACATTCATGGCCATGACGATGACCATCACGACCACGATCATGACCATGATCATGGCGGTGTTGAGATCATCCGTGTGTTTGGTGTCGAGAATAAATACACGCCAGTCAGTTTATCTGCCGGTGTGGTCTGGGACTTTGCTGAGGGATATAACCTTGGTTTATCCTTATCCCAGGCTGAGCGGGCGCCGAGTGCGGCTGAGTTGTTCTCCTTTGGTCCTCACCTGGGGACTCGCAGTTATGAAATCGGCTCGTTATTCCGTCTCAATGCCGATCGGGATGGCTTTGAGTTAAACCGGGACGGCTTTGAGTTAGAAAAATCACGCAATCTGGACCTGACGTTCCGCAAGTTTGGTGGTGATTTTGGTTTAGTACTAAATGCCTTCTACAACCGGGTTGATAATTACTTCTATCAACGTAACACCGGCTTATTTGCCGAATATAGCCACCAGCACGAGGATGAGCATGATGGTCATGACCATGGCGATCATGATCATGGTGGCCACGACCATGGCGGTGAATTGCCGGTTTATCTGTACGTTAACGAAGACGTTGATTTGCACGGCTTTGAAGCTCAGTTTATCTGGCAAATCAGCGCACCGTATCGGCTGACCATTCAGGGCGACTATATTCGGGCCCGGCTGCGCGCTGGTGGTGAGTTACCACGCACACCACCAATGCGTTTGATGACCGAGCTAGCGTATCAGGGTAATCATTTTGATGCTGATCTCAGTATCAGCCGTTACTTCCGGCAGGATAAAATCGCTGAATTCGAGCAGGCTTCTGCGGGGTACACCCTGGTTGATGCCAGTGTGAGCTATCGCTTTAACTTAGGTTCGCAGGATCTGGTGGCGTATCTGAAAGCGCAGAACCTGACCGATGAGCTGGCGCTGGTTCATACCTCCTTCTTACGTGACATCACACCACTCCCAGGTCGTAGCTTTGCTATTGGCCTTAGAGGTTCATTCTAACTTTAATCAACAATTAGGGGCCCTGGCGACAGGGCTCGAGTATCAGAGGAAGACACTATGCGTTATCTAACACCGACCCGGACTGTTGCCGTGGCCGTAGCCGCAGCTTTGCTTGCGGCTTGTGGAGATACGACAATTAATATTAACGAGCAGGAGCCGATTGTTATTGAGCGGCCGGGTCATGATCATGACCATGATAAGGTGAATCCGGTAGGCCGGTTAGTGTTAACCGCGATTGATAACCCTTTCGTGCAAATCTTAGAGTTACCCGCTAAAACCGAACTGAACACCTTTATGGTCAGTGCGACACCCAGTGATCTTTATGCCAGTGGCGATTACCGCTATGCAGCTGTGGTACAACGTACCCAGGATCTGGTGAACTTTATTGATGGTGGTTTATGGCAGGAAGACCATGTCGACCATCTGCATGATTATCAGGAAGCGCCACGTTTTATGCCGTTTCAGTTAACTGGCGTCAGACCGACACACTTTCAGCAGGCTCCGGGCCAATTGGCGGTATTTTTCGATGGTAATGCCGCAACAGGTGCGCCTGCCAGTGTCGCGGTGTTAACCGATGCTGATATTGGTGAAGATCGCACTGACTATCCGAAATTAACCTTAACGACTCACCAGCATGGTGCAGCGCAGGCACGGGGTGAGTTTTTAGTCAGTACTCTGCGCGATGTAAACAGCAGCACTACCCTGCCAAGTCAGGTGGCACTGTATAAACGTCACGGTGATCATTTCCATCAGGAACAAGTCTTTGCCGAAAACTGCCCTAACTTACACGGCAGCGCACAGAATCATGATTTTGTGGCCTTTGGTTGTTCGGATGGTGTATTGCTGATTGAACAGAATGGAAATACCTTTACTGCCAGTAAGCTGGCGAATACCGCCGACTTTACCGGGTCGCTGCGTATTGGCACCCTGGTCGGTGACAAAGAGGCAGAGCATTTTATTGGTTTAGCAGGTGCTCAGGTGTTCGCGATTGACGCTGAAGATGTCAAAATGGAAAAGCTGGATTGGCAGCCAGGTGCCGCTAACGCGATCTGGGGCTATGGCTTTGCCGATGGTGCTGAGAAGTTTGTCCTGCTGGATAACACCGGCCAACTGACCATTTTTAACTACCATGGTCATGCCCACGCTGGCCAAAGTGCCTTTACCTATGCGGCTAAAGTTGCAGTATCGAACGCTGATCTGAGCCTGTTACCGGCAGGGGCCCGTTTCCAATTAGCGATTTCGGCGGCCGATGACAAAGTTTATATCACCGATCCGATCCGCAAAGAGCTGATTACGGTGGATGTGCATGATGCAGAAATCAAAAGCCGCAAACAGCTAAACTTTACACCACACCGTATTACGTGGCTGGGTATTGCTGAGCCGGCAGATGATCATCACGACCATTAATTAACACCCTAACTTCCTGGTGGGTTTGGCCGCTGCAACTGCAGCGGCTTTTTTATGGTGCGCCGGGCATGGCGCGCAGCGCCTTGACCGGCGCTATCTGCTGACTGTGGTGGTTAGCAGGTGACTTGGAGGTGAAAGTCCTCTTCACACCGGGCAAGGGGAAGTGTTAGCCGAACGGCAAGGGTGTTCACCGCGAGGTGAAATCTGAAGGAAGCCGAAGGCAAAATGCTGGCCTGACGAACAGGAAGCGGTTTAGGCGTGGCAGCAGGGTGAGGTGGCATATATCACTAAAGCCCAATACTTGCACGGAATGCTGCAACGTAAAGCCGACAGGCATAAGCAGGAAGGTCGCGCGAATTACCCCGGGAGGTCTGATGGTCTGCCAAAGTGCTACTGACATCGGAAGGTGTTGGGACGGGCCATCAGAAGTCAGCCGAGGCCGTAGTAGTGCTGAAAACCGACAGCATGAAGGGCTGAACATGTTTAACCGCGATTAGGACATTGGACCTCGATGTTGATTGATGATGCACAAGCGCAGGAAACTGCGGCCATGAATAGCAGATGCGAGCAGAACTCGCCGACGCTGCATTATGGTGCTGAAATTAACACGGCGGCCAATGAGCGAACGAAAGCGGAAGTACCGTTGACGATGGAAGCGGTGATAACCCGAGATAACCTGATGCTGGCGTATCAGCGAGTGGTGGAAAACAAGGGTGCAGCAGGGGTTGATAACCTGAGTGTATCGGCGTTGAAGCCGTGGCTGAAAGCACACTGGCCAAGTGTCAGAGAAGCACTGATAACGGGGAGCTATCTGCCACGGAGGATACGCAAAGTCGATATTCCCAAGCCAAATGGCGGGATAAGGACACTGGGCATACCGACCGTGGTAGACAGACTCATCCAGCAAGCGATAGCGCAAGTGCTCACCCCTCATGTTGAGCCCGGATTCTCACACTCCAGTTATGGCTTCAGACCAAACCGCAATGCATGGCAAGCTGTGCGCCAAGCGCAGCAATACATCCATAGCGGCAAGCGCTGGGTTGTGGATATGGATTTAGAGAAGTTCTTTGACCGGGTAGATCACGACATCCTGATGTCGAGGTTAGCCCGAATTATCAAAGATGGCCGGTTACTCAAACTCATCCGCCGATACCTGAAAGCAGAGATGGTAGATGAGCAGGGTGTGTTGAAACGCGATAAGGGTATGCCACAAGGCGGACCACTGTCCCCACTGCTATCAAATATCCTGCTGGACGAACTGGACAAGGAACTTGAACGGCGCGGACACAGCTTCTGCCGCTATGCGGATGACTGCAATATCTATGTCAGTAGTCAAAAGGCAGGCGAGCAGGTACTTTGCAGCATCAGTGAATTCTTAGAGAAAACATTGAAGCTGCAGGTGAATGAGCAGAAGAGCGCGGTCGCCAGGCCCTGGGAGCGTAAGTTCCTGGGATACAGCTTCACCAAGCACCAGGTCGTGCGACTGAAAATTGCGCCAAGCAGCGTAGACAGGCTGAAAGTTAAAATCAGAAGTCTGACTACGGGAAACGGCTCAAAGTCAGTGGCAAAGGTTATCAGTGAATTAACACCGGTGCTGCGAGGATGGATAAGCTACTTCCGCCTGACTGAAGTCAAAGGCGTGCTTGAGGAGCTGGATGGTTGGATAAGGCGCAAACTACGTTGCTTGTTATGGCGACAATGGAAGCGACCTTACACCCGAGCCACAAAGCTAATGAAAGCGGGTCTTGATGAAGTCAGGGCGTGGGTGTCAGCTTGTAATCAACGTGGAGCGTGGTGGAACTCGGGAGCCAGCCACATGAATCAGGCATACAAGAAAAGTCTGTTCCAGAAAGCTGGACTAGCATCACTGCTGGATTGCCACCGGCAGTTCCAGTGTTAACATGAACCGCCGTATGCGGAACCGCACGTACGGTGGTGTGAGAGGACGGCGGGAGTGATCCCGCCTCCTACTCGATTTGCGCTTTATCCCAACGGCTACGTTGTTGTCAGCCTTTGCCGGGTTTCATTTGCACAAGCACCGCTGGATTTTCAGGTTAATTTAATCTAAACACTGTGGCTTTTTCATCTTAGTCAGACCGTTTTGTTCATCGCAGCGCTTTAATATGCACAGCAGTTAACAACAAACTTGGTGCCTGCGGAGTCGGGCCTGACTAAAAAGGTAAAACGATGAAAACAGCAAAATTATCATTCTTTACTGCCAGTTTTTTACTGGCCGCCGCAGTGCAGGCGGCACCCGGTTATAAAAACGTCATTACCGAAGCTGAACTGCAGGCCGCACAGCAGGCCTGGGGTGAGGCGCTGATCAGTATTAGTCAGGCTTATCAGCAAGGTGGTCGCGACCAGGCGACCAGTCGGGCGCGCGAGGTGCTGGATGCGGCTTATGGCTATAACCTGGGCCCGGTATTGTTTAAACCGACGCTGGCCAGCGGTGAGCAGACTTTCCGCACCAGCTACGATGGCGCCCTGGCATACTTTGTCGGCGGTAACAGCGCCTTTGCTGATGACAGTGGTTTTGCCCTGAAAGGCTGGCAAGGTTATCAGTTCCGCAATGCGGCGGTGCATATTAACGGCGATCTGGCGTTGACGATGGGGCATGTGATGCTGACCAATGCGGCCGGCGAGGTGACCACTGTCGATAAAACCTGGGGTTTTAAAAAAGATGACCAGGGTGCGCTGCGGATCGTGTTACATCATTCCTCCCTGCCTTTTAGCGCAAACTAAAGGCAACAACATCCCCTCCTGAGTTCCCATCATGGCTTTTGGCTGGTAAGGCGCCTCTGCTTACCAGCCTTTTTTGTCGCAAAAGATAACAGCCCGTGACAGCAGAAGGCTAAGGTTTACTCGGCCTGCAGGCAATAGCCCAGACCGCGGCGGGTGTGTAACAGTTTTTGCGGATGGTGCTCGTCCACTTTTTTACGCAGCCGGGCCATATACACATCCACGATATTGGTCAGCGGATCTTCGTTCAGCCCCCAAACATTGGTCAGGATCCGCTCGCGGCTGTAAACTTTACCGCTATTAGCCATCAGCAGCTCCAGGATCGCCAGCTCTTTGGCGGTAAGCAGTAAATCACGGCCGGCCCGCTGCACCCGCATGGTGTCTAAATCTAACAGTAAATCGGCAACCTGCAGCTGACGGCTTTGTACCGGGCTTAAGCCCCGTTTGGCCAGACTTTCAATCCGGGCTAATAATTCCTCGAAATGAAACGGCTTGCCGAGGTAGTCATCTGCGCCACAGCGTAGGCCCTTTACCCGCTCTTCAACTTCCGATAACGCCGATAGCATCAGGATGCGGGCATTAACCTGCTGGCTGCGCAATTGCTGACAAAGGGTCAGGCCGTCCACCTGCGGCAGCATCCGATCCAGCACGATGATATCCGGCTCGAACTGACGTACAGCCTCCAACACATCCCGACCATTGGTAATTACCTGCGTCAGATAGCCCTCAGCCTTCAGGCCGCGGGCCAGAAAAGCGGCAACCTTATCATCATCTTCAACGATCAGAATCTTCATCATTCACTCCCGGAAACAGCGGTAAGGTTAGCGTTACGCAGGTACCACGCGGTTGGTTCGCTGACAGGCGGATGCTGCCATCATGAGCTTCCATAATATCTTTGGCAATACAAAGGCCGATACCCAGGCCATCCGGCCTGGCCTGTCGGGCGGCAGAGCTGCGGTAGTGACGGGCAAAGACCTGGGCGATTTCATCCGGCTGGATCCCGATACCCTGATCCGCCAGCGTCAGCTGTAACTCGGTCTCAGTAGCACAGAATTTCAGATTCAGCGCCGGACTGTCTTTGGCATATTGCCGGGCGTTATCGACAATAATACGTAGCACGGCAGAAAATTTTTCGTCGTCGACCAACAGGTAAAGTGGATCGGCCGTGCGACCTGAAATATCAGTATGTAGTGGCACCGCGGCCGGTAACCATTGCTGTATCGTGCTGATACTTTGCTGAATAAACTGTGCCAGCGGTTTGGTATGCAGCTGTACCTGACGCAGGCGATCCTCACCGCGTGCCAGCAGCAGTAAGTCGTCAATCCGACGGCTAAGTTGCTGGCTGGCACTGAGGATCCGGCTAAAGGCGTCCTGATAGTCGCTGGTGCTTTTCGGCTGACCGCGTAAGCTGATTTCTGCCTCACCCTGAATACTGGTCGCCGGTGTTCTCAGCTCATGGCTAATGTCTGCTAGCAGTTGCTTTTGTCGGTACTCGGCCTGATGTAACTGGTCCAGGGCCTGCTGTAACTGACTGGTGCGCTCGGCAACCAGTTGCTCGGCCGCCAGCTGGCTTTGTTTTTCGCGTTTGGCATAGTCAGCAATATAGCCGGACATCAGATTAAACTGGCGCGCTAGTTCAGCAAATTCGCCCGGGCCCTGCTCAGCAATGCGGTATTCAAAATGCCCCTGCTGCAGCTGCTTAGTGCCATCCAGCAGCGATTGTAGTGGCCGGCTTAACGCGCGCGCCAGATAAAAACCCAACATAACCGCTAGTATCAAGCCCAGTAGGCTAATCAGAATAGTGGTACGTTTGACACTTTGTACTGCTCTCAGAGCATCGCTTTCGGTGCTTTGCGCCCGCTGACGTTGCCCTGCGATAGCTTGTTGCAGCAATTCTGCCAGATCGGTGTCCTGAATTTTATCAAATAAACTGATTAGTGCGGTCCAGCGTTCAGCATCATCTTTGTAGCGGGCAATTTCGCGGGTTTTCAGGGCCTGTTCTAGCGTTTGCAGATTGGTTTGCAATAGTGAAATCACCTTAACCTGCTGCATAGTATGTTGTAAGTCGGTTTCAGTGGTGTGGTAAAGTTGATCGCGAATGGCCAACTGCTCTAACGTTGTCAGTTGTTGCTGCATTCGAGCAAACAAAGTGTCACGAAACTGGGTATTAGCGTCTTCTGTAAGCAGGTACTCGGCTAGCCATACTTTCAGTCTCTGCTTGTCCGCACGTAATGAAATAAATTCCGCCAGCATTTGGTTGGCGACCCGGTTGCGTTCGGTATGGAACTCGGAATTTTGCTGTGCCCAAAACGCCATGCCCGCCTGCAGCAGAATAATGCTTAGCAGCACACAGAGCGAGACTGCCAACTTTCGTAAAAACATGCTGCGCTGCCTATCTGGTCAATTTAGCGATCAGTATAGAGCTTTCAGTGAGGCGGATCATGAAAATCAGGTTAACGTGCTCAGTCTTGCCAAACCGGATCTAAAGTCAGTAGCAGGCGAGGTGCTGCCAGTGCCGGTGAGCGATGGCTAATGGCATAGGTGGCCATATTTTCCCAGCCACTGCCTTTAAGGAGTGCGACATCAGCTTGCTGTAGCTGCTGCCCCCGGGCGTTGTTGTAACGCCAGATCGGCGATAAAGTCGTCCTTACCCGGCGCATCCTGCAATTGCTGTCGCAGGGCGGCCTGGTTGAGTTGCTGGCCAATAAACACCAGTTCCTGCCGGCAATCGCCAAAGGGATCATGAAATTGCGCTAAAATTGCAGCCTGCGATTCGGCATCGTCCGGCCACTCGTCGCGCGGTACCGCCTGCCAGAACAACCTGGCCATGCCATAGCGGGCAATGCCACCGGCCTGATGCCATATTCTTCGGTTTCTGGCGTATGCTCACCGCGTAGCTCCTGTAACCAGCCTGGCGCCTGCGCCGCCTGCCGTCTTCATGTTCAAAGGTAAAGGTTTCGGCAATCGGCAGTGGCTCGGAAATCCCGGTCGATTCAATTACCAGATAGTCAAAACGCCGCTCTTGCGCCAGTTTGCCAATTTCCAGTAATAAATCTTCGCGCAGGGTGCAACAAATACAGCCATTGCTCATCTCGATCAGCTTTTCTTCGGCACGGTTCAGGCTGACTTCTTTATTAACCTGGGCGGCATCAATATTGATTTCACTCATATCATTAACGATCACCGCAATACGCAGACCATCGCGGTTATGCAGAATATGGTTCAGTAAGGTGGTTTTACCGGCGCCGAGAAAACCGGATAACACCGTTACAGGTAATGCTGTGGTCATGGAATAGCCTGTGCGTTGCTTTGCAATGTTATAGTATATCAATTATAACCTGCCTGAGTGGCAAGTCTATAGCCAATAGATTTCGCGATAGCGGCTTAGCAAAGACCGAGTAAACAGACTAATCAGGGGAAATGGTGCAAATCTACGCCCACAAGTAGCAGATCACTGTGCCAAGGGAACTGGAGCAGCAGATATGAATTAAGTTAGGTGGACTCCGCTTCACACTGTTAGGGACATAACATTGAGCGGTCAGCATTCTGACGGCGATCTTAACCCAATCGCTCTTTCAGCCGAGTCACAATATCCCGGCGTTCATGGATGATACCGATAATCACTGGTTTGGGGGATGCACCCTGTATATAAAAAATATAGTGGTATCGGTATTTTGCCACTAAAAGGTGAGGGAAAGTGCTTGAGAAAGATCTACCTGGTAGCGCTTTGGTAGCAATGGCATGGAAGGCCTCTTTAAGGCCGTCCCGGTACTGTTTCAGCATGTCGCTGCCCCAATGGTCCAGGGTATAGCGTGCCACTTCCAGCAGGTCTTGTTCTGCGTCGGCGGTAAGCACATAGGGCAGCATTGTTGTTAACCCTTTTCCCGTTCAGCCTCGGCAAAAATCTCGTCAACCGTGCGGGTGGCAAACTTACCCTGTTCGGCAGCCTGGATGCGCGGCGCCAGAAAGGTTTCCAGCGCTTTCAGGGCGCTTTCTTCATCACCATTAGGCAGTGTGCGCTCAAGTACATAGTCCTTGATGGATTTGCCTTGCAGGGCTGCGGCGGCTTTCAGGCGCTGATGCTGTGCCGGGGTAACTTCGATGGAAAGGCGCATGGGGAGCTCCTCGTCGCGATAAGGGACTTATGCCAAGTATAGGTTGGCTGTAGCAAATGTTCAATAGTAGACATTTGTTGTTTTGTTGGCAGCCAGATGAATATGGTTATTGTGCTGCCGTAAGATAAATTCAGTGCCCAGTGCTTTAATCCCGCCAACATTGATTTGTATAGCTCTTTGTAATAGCGGGTGAGTAAAGACAGGGTAATTAGATTAGTTATTGAGTCTGTTTGGCTTTTCTTTTAGGTCTGCCTGTTGATGTGATTATTGGTGTGAATGCCAAGGTGTTTGCTCAGGCGCAGGGCGTACCCTTTGTTAATGCAGCAGGTGAAGCCCTGACGCCGGCAACAATGCATTACTATTTTACTTTTGTTTCAACTTTTGTATTGGCTGCCGTTGGCGCCTAGGTGACTAAAATCATCTAATAACTCCGTTTTCTATGGGGTTATGATAGATAGATTTAGCGGTAAAGCACTGCGACAAATTGTCGCAGTGCTGGAACTACTCGGTGTGAGCCGCAGGGGACGTTGAAGGGAAGGTGCTTACTGCCTTGTTTGTCTTAATTGCTGTCCAAGCTGATAAAACTCACTTTGCGTTGACCAATTTGGCCATTGCCCGCTATTGGCTAGATCTTCCAGTACCAAATAATGCAGCTGAGTGTCTTGCAGTAAGGCACCAAAGTCCCAATCCGGGGTAAAGATATCATCCGGCGTATGGTAGCGCGCCTGAGTGGCTTGCAAAGCCGCTTCACCTACCGCTTTTCCACCCTGCAGGCTGTCGGTTCCCGGCCCCATAAAGAGTCCTGGAATACCGACCTGGGCAAAAGCAAACTGATCTGAACGGTAGAAAAAGCCTTTTTCAACTTCAGGATTGCCTATCACCACCCGTTGCTGCTTAGCGGCCTGAAATCTGACAACATCATCCAGCTCGGATTGTCCTAAACCGATGATCCAGATATCACGGGTTTCGGGCACTGGGAGTAGGGCATCGATATTAATGTTAGCGACAATCTGTGCTAATGGCACTGTGGGATTGGCAACATAGTGCTTGGTACCGAGCAAGCCTGATTCTTCCAGCGTGATCACTAAAAACAGCACTGAGCGCTCAAAACCGCCCTGAGCAACGGCTTGCTCTGCGATAGCTAACAAGGCGGCAACCCCACCGGCGTTATCAATGGCGCCATTGTAAATCGCTAGCGCCCCATCCTCTTTTGGAATGGCTCCGAGGTGATCCCAATGCGCGGTTACCACTAACCATTCGTCTGCACGGCTTTTGCCGGGTAAGGCAGCTAACACGTTATTCGAGCGGCCGGTCTGCACATCTAGCTTGATGCTGGCACTCAGCTGATGGCCTTCCAAGGCGACCGCCTGAAAACCTGGTTGGGCGGCACGGGTCTTCAGCGCCTGAAAATCTAAACCGGCGCTGGCGAATAACTGCTCAGCACCTTCAGTAGAGAGCCAGCCGATCACCGGTGTTTTGGCACTTTGATTATTGGCTAAATCAAATTGGGCGCGCTGCATCATATTTTGCACCACATTAAAGCCATAACCGGCAGCTGCGGTATCGTGCACAATTAAACAGGCTGCGGCTTGTTGCCGGGCACATTCTTCATATTTGTAGGTCCAGCGGCCATAGTAGGTCATCTCCTCGCCTTTAAATAAGGCGGGATCTTTACTGGCAAAGCCTGGATCATTTACCAGCACGATAACCGTTTTACCTTTGGCATCCAGTGCCGCGAAATCATGCCATTGATACTCGGGAGCAACCACGCCATAGCCGGCAAACATAATATCGCTGGCACTCAGATTTACCTCTGTTTGCCCGGTACGGGAGCTAACCACGATATCTGTGCCTACCTGCGGTTGCCAGCCATTAGCACTGCCGGTTAAACGGACTTGCGGCTGACCGATATTCGTGACCTGCATATAGGGTACAGCCTGAGTAAAGCTGTCATTATTACCGGCTTGTAAGCCCAGTTGTTGGAATTGTTGTACCAGATAATCGACGGTAAGAGTTTCGCCCTCGGTACCCGGCTGGCGGCCTAAAAAGGCATCACTGGCCAGTTGTTGGATATGCCGGCTTAACTGCTCAGCCTGAAATTCAACCTGTGCTGTACTTTGATGGCCACCGGCATTTTGCGACAGGCTGGGTTCGGGGGCTTTGCCGCAACCGGCAATGATTACAACCGCACTAAGTAGTGGTAGTACAAAATGTTTTTTCATCAAAACTCCTGCTCAAAGGTTTCTGCAAAACGAAAGGCTTGCCCTTGCGGCTGCCCCTGCACCTGATCACTGTGCATCACCAGTTTGCCGTTAATTAGGGTAGCAATAGGCCAGCCGGTTACTCTTGTACCATGATAGGGCGTCCAACCGACTTTACTGGCAATCCAGCTGTTGTCGATCTGACGTTGTGCCGCTAAATCAACCAGCGTTAAATCGGCATCATAGCCCACGGCTAGCCGGCCTTTGCCGATTAAACCAAAGATCTGTGCCGGATTGCTGCTGATTAAATCAACCAATCTTAATAGACTCAGGCGCCCTGCAGCAACGTGATTCAACATTATCGGCAGCAGGGTTTGTACCCCGGTCATACCGCTGGGAGAATCCGGATAGCTTCTGGCTTTCTCTGCCAGTGTATGGGGGGCATGATCGCTACCGAGGATATCGACAGTGCCATCGCTGATCCCCTGCCACAGCGCGGCTTGATGCCAGGCTTCCCGTACCGGCGGATTCATCTGTGCCAGGCTGCCTAATTGCTGATAGCAATCCGGTGCCACCAGTGACAAATGATGAGGCGTGGTCTCGACCGTTAGCCAGTGTTTAAAGGCTGCCAGATACTGCATTTCCTCCGCGGTCGACACATGCAGGATATGCAGCGGGCGCCTGGCTTGCTGGGCCAGTGCCACAATTCGTTGTGTGGCCAGGAAGGCACTTTCGCTATCGCGCCAGACTGTATGATTACAAACATCATTAGCGGTTAACGGTTTGCGTGCTCTTAAGCGCGCTTCATCCTCGGCATGGATCGCTACCCGCCGCTTACCATCCTGTAAAATGCTTAACAGCAGTTCGTCTTGCTCTGCCAGTAAGTCGCCAAAGGAGCTCCCCATAAATACCTTAATACCGGCACAGCCCGGTAGCTGCTCTAATTGGGCTAATTGTCCCAAATTTGCGGCGCTGCCACCGATATAAAAGGCATAGTTGCAGTAGCTGTTTTGGGCTGCGATATCGAGTTTCGCTTGCAGGCAAGCGGCAGACAAGGTCAGTGGATTGGTATTCGGCATCTCGAAGAAGCCGGTAACGCCGCCCAACACAGCGCCCTTACTGCCGTGCGCAATATCTTCTTTATGGGTTAAACCCGGTTCACGAAAATGCACCTGCGTATCGATAGCGCCGGGTAATAGGTGCAGACCAGTGGCGTCCAATTGTTCGGTAAAGGTCCAGCCGCTGGCGCCGATAGCGGCAATCTTGCCGGCAACCACCGCCAGATCTGCCTGAATAATGCCGGCCGGTGTGACCAGCTGTCCATTCCGAATCAAGAGATCGGCATGTTTTTGCTGTATTTGTTTAAGAAAAGCACTTGCCATCAAATTGCTCCTTAATAGGGAGGGGGAAGCGGCAAACACGCTGTTTCACCGCCTTGGGCTTAAAGCAAAAAGGTTTCTATGGTTCTGGCCAGTGTTTCCCGCTCGATATCATAGGTAATAAATACCAAACGGGTTTGCCGGTCAGCGTCAGGCCAGGCAGTTAAAAAGGCCGCCGGATGAAAGATATGTTGCACCCCATGGATCACCACAGGGCCGGAGTGCCCCACGACATTAACAATGCCCTTCACCCTGAGCATATTCGAGCCCATTAATTGCATCAGGATATTAAGCCAGCCTTCCAGCCGACCTGGTGTAATGGCTTGTGGCAGCGTAAAGCAATGCGTCTTGATATGATCATTATGGCGGTTGGGATCATTCTGGCTAAGCGTGGTACTGGGCGCGCTGAGACTGGCAAGTTGCCCCGGCACAGTGTCACTCAGGCTGGTCAGTGAAAAGGCGGCACTGTTTAGCCATTGCCGCAGTGGGATAGTGCTTTGCTGAGGTTCAATATGGTCAAGACTCAGCAGCGCTTGTGGTTCTAAGTTGCCTTGCTGGATGGTTCTGATCTGAGCGGCCGGATTAAGCTGCTTTAACCGTGCAGTAAGCTGCGCCAGCTTTGGTGTTGGCTCAGCTTGTAAATCGGTTTTAGTTAGTAGCAACAAATCTGCTACCGCCACCTGCTTTTGCGATTCCGGATGCCGGTCCAGGGTTGCGGCAGCATGCAGGGTGTCGAGTGTGGTAATAACACCTTGTAGCCGGTATTTGGAGGCGAGGGTAATATCCGTCATCAGGGTATGCATAATAGGTGCTGGCTCAGCCAGGCCCGTGGTTTCAATAATCACCCGATCGAAACTGCGCTCGCCCTGGCGGGAGAAGCGCCAGTGAATATCACGCAAGGTTTTAGCCAGATCGCCTCGGATGGTGCAGCATAAGCAGCCACTGGCCAATTCGATAATCGTATCGTCACTGGCATGGCTGACCAGTAAATGATCCAGGCTGACAGTGCCAAACTCATTAATAATAATCAGGGTTCTGGCCAGCTCTGGCTGTTTTACCAGCTGGTTTAATAAGGTGGTTTTGCCACTGCCTAAAAAGCCAGTCAGTAAAAATACCGGTAAACGGGTGTTATTCGTCATAAAAATGTTTCTCAGCGCCTTCGTGCAGTAGTTTGACATCGGCGCAGTATTCCGAGACCGGCCTGATAAATAAGCGCGCCAAACCAATAGGCTCACCCGTTTCCAGGCAGTAACCGAATTCCTTGCGGGCGATGCGCGTTAGCGCCTGATCAATTTTCGGTAATAGCTTACGCTCGCGATCCATAATGCGCAGGCTAAGCCTCGACTCTTCTTCATATTGCGCCCGATCAACTTCATCACTAAGCTCTGGTGGGCTACTAAGCTGCTGTTTTAGTTCATCGACATGCAACATAGTGCGTTGTTTTAAATCGAGTAAATACCCTTTAAAAAATTCGAGTTGTTCTTCATTCATATAGTCTTCGTCTGGCGAGGCGAGCAGCCTGGCATGCTGCTCTGCGCGTTGGCTCAGATATTCGGCAGTCATATCTTTACTCCTGTTGCAAGCCGGGCAACTGCATCGTGGGGATGCAAGCTGTCCTGATGCTTGAATTCAATTGAGAACATAGGAAATTGCGTGCTGGGTAAATCAATATCTTGCATACCCACATAATCTAAATCGTTCCCAGGGTTGCTAAGGTGAGCCGAGGTGATCTCAATTAGCGATGAAGGGCTGATTTCAGAGGATAGTTGCAACATAGTACGGTCTGCGAGCTGAACAATAATGTGATATTATCACATTGCTGTTCAGGGCCAAGCACTTTGCGCAAATTAGCGCTTACTCCAGCTTGCACGGCTAACAAGCTTATAGCCCTGGTTTTTCTGGTGTTAATCGAACAGAGCTTGCAGCGCATTGCGCTGCACTTTAGTATGCGGCAACTCTTAGAAGGTGAATAAATTGTGATGTTTAGACTAGCCAAAATCTCGTTAGCCGTAGTGACGGTGCTGGTACATAGCCAGGTTGCGTATGCGGAGCAGTCAGAGGCCATTGCTTCAGAGGCTGCTGCTAAAGTGGAACGTATTGAAGTGCGCGCTTCAGGTTTAAAGCGCGAAGTCGTCGAAATGGCCGGTCCGGTTTCGGTATTAAGCGGTGAAGAGCTGCTGCGCCGCACCGACGTCAGTATTGGCGAAACGCTAAAATACGAAGTGGGCGTACATGCCAATTATTATGGCCCGGTGGCCTCGAGGCCGGTAATTCGCGGTCTGGATGGTGCACGGGTGCAGGTGGTGCATAACGGCATGGGCACCGGCGATGTGTCGCGTGAAGGGCCAGATCATACTATTACCGCCGATGCAGTAACGGCACAGCAAATCGAAGTACTACGTGGCCCTGCCACTTTGCTCTATGGCAGTGGTGCCATAGGTGGCGTGATCAACGTGGTCGATAACCGGATCCCACAGCAAAGGCCACAGCACAGCGATACCGTGATCCAAACCCGATTTGGTACTGCCGCCAGTGATCGTAGCTTAAGCTTTGCCCATGATAATGGCGCAGAGCAGTTTGCCTGGCACCTTGATGGCAATGTGCGTAAAGGCAATGACTATCGCGTACCTTTATATCAAAACGATGAGGGGGATAGCAGTAAGCGCTTGCAAAACTCCTGGTCAGAGCATCAGGTGCTGAATATCGGCTCCAGCTATATTGCCGAGCAAGGCTTTGTTGGTGTTAGCTATGGCATCATAAAAACGGAATACGGCTTACCGGAAGGCCCTGCTGCAGCAGAGGAAGAAGGTGAATATATTAAGCTTAATCAGCGGCGGGTTGCTCTGGCAGCGGAATATCGGCCAGTGAACAGCCTGTGGCAAAGTGTTACTGCTGATATTGCCTTTACCGATTATGATCATGCTGAATTTGAAGAGGGTGAGCCGGGTACTGAGTTTTTAAGTGAAGCTCTGGAGCTACGTACTACAGCAACCTATGAACTGGCAGACAGCTGGCGCGGTATTGTTGGTTATCATGCTAATTTGCGGGATTATCAGGCCTTAGGCGAGGAAACCTTTACGCCAAACACTGATACTGACAGCCATGCCCTCTTTATGCTGCATGAAAAACGCTTTGGTGTCATTAAGCTGGAATTTGGTAGCCGCTACGAGCAGCTCACGCATCAGGCCTATGAGCTAACCGACAGCCTGGGCAGCCGTGATCTAAAACAAAAATTTAATTTGTTTAGCTGGTCTTTTGGCGCGGTTTACGATGTTATGCCAAATCAGCAGCTGACCTTATCTTACAGCCAGGCTCAGCGAGCACCTGCCGCCAATGAACTCTACGCTAACGGCATTCATATCGGCACCCGCTCTTACGAGATTGGCGTAGGCTACGAGGTGAGCAATAGTAACGGCGCGACGCAAATTGTGCATAATCCGGCGCTAGCCAGCGCTGAGCAGGCCAATAACATTGATTTAGGTTGGCGCGGGCAATTTGCCAATATCAGCACTAATGTTAATCTGTTTTACAATCAAATAGATAATTACGCCTTTTTAGCCAATCTTGGTTTTGAGATTGCTGATTTTGCCGCTTACCAATATCAGCAGCAAGATGCCCGTTTACATGGTATGGAAGCCAGTATTAGCTGGCAAATTACCCCTGAGCATCAAGTTACGCTGATCGGTGATACCGTGGTCGCCCGTTTACGCGATGGTGGTTATTTACCACGGGTTCCGTCCTACCGTTTAGGCGCCGAGTATGCGTATCGGGCAGATAGCTGGGGCGGGCAGCTTGGACTGACGCACTATGGTAAACAAAACCGGCTGGCCGAAAATGAAAGCGCGACCGCAGGCTATACTCTACTGGAAGCGGGCCTGAACTATTACTTCGACTGGCAGCAACAGGAAGTGATGGCCTTTGCCAAGGTGCAAAACCTGACCAATCGCCTGGGCTTTGTGCACAGCTCCTTTATTAAGGAAGACGCGCCTCTGCCGGGACGACAGTTGGTACTGGGTTTACGCTTAAGTTTCTAACCCCCTCCATCCTCGATACACCATTGCCGGACGGCTTGCTGAACGGCAATGGTGCTTCTGCAGCTTAGTGCTGCCGCCCTTGTGACATATTTTCTTACAAATCCGCTACCGCTCAGACTGGCGTGTTATTAGCGTTTTCGTTAGTATCAGGCTACGTATTTTTTACATTTTTTCGGTAGAAGGATCCGCAAAATGAAAAAACTCTTTATTGTCAGTGCAGTAGCTTTAGCTGTAATCACTGGCTGTGCCCAGCAACAACCGGTGTCACAAGGAACCGCTGTCGAGCAACAACAAGCTACCGCGATTCTGGTTAGCCCTAACGATCAACGCCAGTATAAAACCCTGACCCTGCCGAATAAAATTGAGGTGATCCTGGTATCGGATCCAACCACTGAGAATTCAGCGGTGTCGCTGAGCGTCGGTGCCGGCATGTTGCAAGACCCGATGACACAGCAGGGCCTGGCGCATTATCTGGAGCATATGCTGTTTATGGGCACTGAACGCTACCCGGATCCGGCGGAATACAGCAACTTTGTCAGTCAGCACAATGGTGCTGCTAATGCCTATACCTGGCTTGATATCACCAACTATATGCTGCAGATCAACAATCAGGCCTTTGATGAGGCCTTAGATCGTTTTTCTGACTTCTTTAAAAGTCCGAAATTCTATCCTGAGTATTCAGATAAAGAGCGCAACGCCGTCAATGCCGAGCAATCGATGCGCCGTGAACAGGATTTCCTGGCCCAGTTTGAGCTAATGCGCCGGATGTTTGGCGAGCACCCGTCAAACCGTTTTCTGGCGGGCAGCCTGGAAAGTCTGAGCGACAAGCCCGGTAGCAAGCTGCATGATGAAATGCTGGCTTATTTTGATAAGTACTACTCGGCCAATAATATGAAGCTGGCGCTGATTAGTAATTTGCCACTGGCGGAGATGGAGCTACTGGCGCGTAAGCATTTTGGTGAGATCGTCAATAAAGATATTGAGATCCCAAAGGTAACAGCAGAACTGGATAATAGCCTGTTTGGTGCTAAGCGCATTCACTATGTACCAAATCAGGATGTGAAACAGCTGCGGTTAGATTTTACCATCCGTAACAACAGCGAGCAGTATGCGGTTAAACCCAATGAATTTATTGCGTATTTGTTACGTTCTGAAATGCCGGGTACTGCCGCCGCTCAGCTAAAAGCGGCGGGCCTGGTTTCCAGCTTTAATGTCTCGGTGACCCCGGATCTCTATGGTAACTACGGTACCCTGGCGATAGATATGAACCTGACTGATGCCGGTATGCAGCAGCGGGAAGCCATCACAGCGGTGGTGATGCAGTATCTGGATCTGATTAAGCAGCAGGGTGTCGATAGCAAATACTATAACGAGATCAAAACCAGCCTGGCCAATCAGTTCCAGTTTCTTGAGAAAACCGATGGTTTTGGCTACGTTGCCGGTTTAACCGCCTCGATGTTAAAGCTGCCGGTAAAACATGTGGTGGCAGCGCCCTATATTTACGAGCGTTTTGATGCAGAGGCCATCAATGATGTGTTAACCCAGCTGACACCGGCCAATCTGCGGGTGTGGTATATCAGCAAGCAGGAGCCACATGACAGCGAACTGATCCGCCATGTCGGTAAATATAAAATCGTTGATATCACTGCCGAAGAAAAAGCCGCCTGGCAACAACCGCTGGTGGCGTTGAACCTGCCGATGGTCAACCGCTTATTACCGGAAAGCTTCGCCATCAAAGCCCGTAGCGCGCAGCAAAAACCTGAGCTGGTTGTCGAGCAGCCGGGCATTAAGGCCTGGTTATATCCAAGCCAGGCGTTTGCCGACCAACCTAAAGGCCGGCTGGATATCGTGCTGAATAGCCCGGCGGCACAGCAGGATATTAAAGCCCGCGTCGCCTTTGCGCTGTGGCGTGATCTGTATAGCCTGGAGCAAAGTGCACTTCGCACCGAAGCCAGTGCTGCCGGCATGGATGTTTGGTTAAATGATGGTAATGGCCTGATTTTAAACCTGGACGGCTTTACCGATAAGCAGCCGCTGTTACTGGAGCAGTTATTAGCCGGTTTAACACCGAAGATCACGGCGGACGGTTATGCGCAAGCGGTTGATCGCTATGTGCGGGGCCTGGCAAACCAAACCCGGCAGGTACCATTCCGTCAGGCATTCTGGGCCTTTAACAGCCTGTATCGTGGCGGCAGCTATAATCCGGAGCAGTTAATTGCGACAGCTCAGGCGATGACGGCGGCAGATTTGCAGCAATTTATCGCCAGTACACTGCAGCAAAATCAGGTACGGGTGTTTGCTTTTGGTAATTACGATAAGCAGGATGTGCAAACTCTGGTCAGTAAGTTACAGGCCGCCTTACCGGCTGAGCGTACCGTAACGCCTTACACGCAAAGCCCGTTCTGGTTACCCAAGCCGGGTGATGTGATTACCCTGCAGCGTGATATTGATGTCACAGACGTGGCCTTAGTGGATATGCATGTACATCCGGTTAAAGGGATGGCAAGCCGGGCAGCGGCCAGTGTGTTGGCTTCGCACTTCTCCAATCAGGCGTTTGACAAACTTCGTACCGAAGAGCAATTAGCTTATGCGGTGGGTGGTACGGCGATTGATCTGAACGATTACACCGGTTTTGGTTTGTACATTCAGACCCCGGTCAAGGGCCCGGCTGATATGCAGCAGCGCTTTGAGGAATTTAAACAGCAGTATTGGCAAACCCTGCAACAGGTCACGCCGGAGCAATTTGCTACCTTAAAGCAAAGCTTGCTGATTAGTCTGAACGAGCCACCAAAAAATCTGCAGGAAGAAATGGGACCTTTAGTCAGTGACTGGTATCGCGAGCGCTTTGACTTCGATTCCAAGCAGCAACTGATTGCGGCTGTGGAGCAGGTAACCTTAAAAGATGTGCAGGATTTCTACCAGCAAACGCTGCTTAACCCGCAGGCCGCCCGCTTATCGGTGCAAATGCGTGGTACCAGCTTCCGGGAGCAGCCGTTCGCAACACTACCGAATCAGCAAGTCGTGACCGATATCGCAGAGTTCCAGCGCAAGATGGCTAAGCAATAGTCACGGTTAACACAGCACAAGATCCCTCCGGCAGACACTGCGGGGGGATTTTTTTATGGCCGCCCGGCCACTTCAGTTAGGCTGCTAACTGATATAAAAAGCAGGGTAAATGTCGTGTCAGTTCGGCTAGCGGGCCAAACAAAGGCAGGCGCCAGCCCTGTTAATGCCGGCGCACTAGCGCATGGTCACGAACTCTTCCGCCGAGGTTGGATGCAGCGCGACGGTGGCATCAAAGTCAGCCTTGGTAGCGCCCATTTTAATGGCAACGGCAAAGCCCTGCAGCACCTCGTCCATGCCCTCGCCAATGCCATGCAGGCCAATGACTTTTTCTTCCGGCCCTAAGCACACCAGTTTAAAGGTACTGAGGGCGCGGTGCGGGGTAATGGCGTTATACATCGCCGCAAAGCTGGAGCGATACACTTTAATTTGCTCTTTGCCATACTGCGCTATGGCTTGCTGTTCGGTCAGACCAATAGTGCCAATCGGCGGGTGGCTAAAGACGATAGTGGGGATTAGCGAATAGTCCATTTTCGCATCCGGCATAGCCGGGTTAAATAGGCGCTCGGCCAGCATACGGCCAGCTTTTACTGCCACCGGCGTCAGTTGTGCTTCGCCGGTAATATCACCGACGGCATAAATGCCCGGTACATTGGTATTTTGATAGGCATCGGTGCGGATATAGCCTTCGCTATCTGCCACCACACCGGCGGCAGCCAGGTTAAGCTGATCGGTTGCCGGTTCACGGCCAATGGCCCAGATCAGACAATCGACATTAAACAGGATACTGCCATTTTTCAGATAAACCGTTAGCCGGCCTTCGCCGGCGGCTTCCACTTTCGCTACCTCGGCTTCGGTATGCAATTGCAGTTCATCCTGCTGCATCCGGCTGAGCAGGGCGTCGGTAATATCGCGATCAAAGCTGCGTAGTGGCCGATCGCCCCGCACTAATAAATGCGTTTCAGTGCCAAGGGCATGCAACACCCCGGCGATTTCTACCGCGATATAGCCGGCCCCGACGACGACTGCTTTGGTAGGTTGTTGCGTCAGGGCAAAAAAGCCGTCGGAGTCGATACCCAGTTCAGCTCCCGGAATATCAGGTTTGGTCGGGCGGCCGCCAACGGCAATAGTGATATGATCGGCGGTAATGCGCTCACCGTTGACTTCCACTGTTCTGTGGTCGACAAAACGGGCAAAGCCCTGGATCAGTTCCACGCCATTACTGGCAAAACCACGCTGATAGGCACCATGAATACGCTCAATATAGGCTTCACGATTTTTGACCAGTGTGTCCCAGGCAAAGCCCTGTTGCTGCAGGTTAAAACCATAGCTGGGGCTATATTTTACCGCTTCAGCAATATGGGCACCGTACCACATGACCTTTTTCGGGACGCAGCCGACATTAACACAGGTACCACCTACGGCTTTGGCTTCAATAACAGCTGCTTTAGCGCCACGTTGGGCGGCGCGGTTGGCTGAGGCGATACCGCCGCTACCGGCACCAATGGCAAGATAATCATAATGACGAGTCATAACAGGGCCTGTCAGTTAATAGGGTAAAGACTGAACCA
The DNA here is from genome assembly GCF_000280055.1 of Alishewanella aestuarii B11. Lineage (GTDB taxonomy): Bacteria > Pseudomonadota > Gammaproteobacteria > Enterobacterales > Alteromonadaceae > Alishewanella > Alishewanella aestuarii. The sequence goes on from NZ_ALAB01000002.1 coordinate 218,233, forward strand.
GATTTAAGGTTAAACCCTAACTCAGGTTGATAGATAGAGCAGATATAGGGCTAACCCGCGCCCAATACAAGCGTAAAGCTACAGGAATAACCAAAGATGGGGCACTGGCGCTTGACAAAGTGCCCGCCGACCCCAACATATTCACAATAGAATACTTTACAGGAACCCTGCCAATGAGCGCCATGAGCGATAATCCGTTACTTAGCTTTACTGACTTACCACCCTTTTCGAAAATTCAGCCCGAGCAGATAAAACCTGCGGTGGAGCAGGCGATCCGTGACGCCAGAGCCGTGGTTGAGCAGGTGGTCGCCAGTAGCGAGATCAGTTGGCAGACGATAGTGGAGCAGTTGGAGCAGGGCTCGGATCGGCTAAATAAGCTCTGGTCACCGGTATCGCATTTAAACTCTGTGGCCAACAGCCCGGAGCTGCGAGCGGCTTACGAGAGCTGTTTGCCGCTGTTATCTGATTTTAGTACCTGGCTGGGGCAGCATGAGGGCCTTTATCAAAAGTATCAGGCGCTGGCGCAAAGTCTGGAGTTTGCCGGTTTGACGACCGCGCAACAAAAGGTGGTGACCAATGCGCTGCGTGACTTTAAGTTATCCGGTATCGGTTTGCCAGAGCAGAAAAAGCAGCGCTATGGCGAGATCCAAAGTCGGCTGTCGGAATTAAGCTCTACCTTTTCCAATAATACGCTGGATGCAACTCAGGCCTGGTTTAAGCACGTCACCGATGAGGCTGAACTCGCTGGCTTGCCGGAAGATGCACGCATCGCGGCGGCCGAAGAGGCGCAAAGCCGTGAGCTAAACGGTTGGGTATTTACGCTGGAATTCCCCAGCTATATCGCGGTAATGACCTATGCCGATAATGCGGCCCTGCGCGAAACAATGTACAGCGCCTACTGTACCCGCGCGTCTGATCAGGGCCCGACGGCTGGACAGTTTGATAACAGCGCCATTATTGAAGAAACCCTGGCCTTAAAACATGAACTGGCGCAGCTGCTGGATTTTAATAATGCCGCCGAAGAGTCGCTGGCGACTAAGATGGCACAGAGCCCGGCGCAGGTGCTGGACTTTCTAACCGATTTAGCGCGTCGTGCCAAACCTCAAGCCGAGCGTGACCTAGCTGAGTTACGAGCGTTTGCCCAGAGTGAATTCGGTGTAAGTAGCTTAAATGCCTGGGATATCAGTTATTATTCGGAAAAACTGAAGCAGGCCCGTTACGCGATATCGGATGAGCAGTTACGGCCTTATTTCCCGGCTACTAAGGTGGTGCCGGGCTTATTTACCGTGTTAGAAAAACTGTTTGGTATTCGGATTGCGGCGCGTGACGGGGTCGATGTCTGGCACCCGGATGTACAGTTTTATGATATTTTCGCCGCCGATGGCAGCTTGCGCGGTAGCTTTTATCTGGATTTGTATGCCCGCAGCAAAAAACGCGGTGGTGCCTGGATGGATGATTGCCGTGGCCGGCGCTGGCTGGCCGATGGCCAGTTGCAAACGCCGGTTGCCTATCTGACCTGTAACTTTAATAAGCCGGTCGGTGGCAAGCCGGCCCTCTTTACCCACGATGAAGTGATTACACTGTTCCATGAGTTTGGTCATGGTTTGCATCATATGCTAACCCAGGTCGATGCCGCTGCGGTGGCCGGTATTAATGGCGTGGCCTGGGATGCGGTGGAGTTACCAAGCCAGTTTTTAGAAAACTGGTGCTGGGCGCCCGAGGCGTTACAGCTGATCTCCGGCCATTATGAAAGCGGCGAGCCACTGCCGGCCGACTTGCTGCAAAAAATGCTGGCGGCGAAGAATTTTCAGTCGGCGCTGTTTTTAGTGCGGCAACTGGAGTTTGCCCTGTTTGATATGCGGCTGCATGCCGAGTACGATCCGGCGCTGGGCGGTAGGGTACAACACTTGCTGGATGAGGTGCGCAGCCAGGTATCGGTGATAGTGCCGCCACGCTTTAACCGTTTTCAACACAGTTTTGGTCATATCTTTGCCGGTGGCTATGCCGCAGGCTATTATAGTTACCTGTGGGCCGAAGTGTTATCGGCCGATGCTTTTAGCCGTTTTGAAGAAGAAGGCGTATTTAACCCGCAAACCGGCCAGGATTTCCTGCACTGGATTTTAGAGCGAGGTGGCAGTGCTGAGCCGATGGAGCTATTTAAAGGTTTCCGTGGTCGTGAGCCATCAAATGAGGCCTTGCTGCGACATATGGGCATCGCCAGTTAAACTGGATACCGTATTACTTTAAGGACAATCTATGAGCAAGCTAATTCCGCGCAAGCTTTTCCCGTTGTTGTTGGCGACGGCAGCCTTAACACTCAGCGCCTGCCAACAGGCGGCCGGCAGCGGTGAAGCCCGGGTTGCACCGGCGCCGCTGGTAGAAGCCATTGATCCGCAGCGAGACCCAATAAAAGCGACACAAGCGAGGAAGCAACTGATGAGTCAAATTGAGCAAGTCGCTGACGTCAACGAGCTGCGCCGCGAAGTGCTGGCGTTGATTGCCGATAAAAGCGCCGACAATGTACAGCAGTGTCTGGTATTACCGCTGGGGCATAAGCCTTGTGGTGGGCCGGCGGAATATGTTGCGGTCTCGACCAAAGGTAAGGACCAGGCGGCACTGTTAAAGAAACTGGAAGCCTATAATCAGGCGGCAGAGGCTGAGAATCTGCGGCTGGGCCGGATGTCCGACTGTGCAGTGGTGCCTAAGCCGCAGGTGCAACTTGTTAACGGTCAATGTACGCTGGTTAATGAAGTAACCTATTAATCCTTCCAACGCTAAGGGCCGTTACAGACACGGCCACGATCGAGGTTAGACGCTTGCGTCAGGCAGAATCTTTTAAACTGATCTTACAGCGCGCCGAGGCCCGTAAAGGCGGCCCGGCGGCGCTGCGTGCTTTGCTGAGTGAACCACGCACTACTGCAGAACTCTCGGCCTTACCGGATAATCTGCTGTTAGCCGAGCTGACCAAGAAAATTTTTCAGTCGGGCTTTGTCTGGCGGGTGGTGCGGCAAAAATGGCCGGGTTTTTGTGAAGTGTTTTTCGACTTTGATATCGAAAAAATGCTGCTACTCAGTGATGAAATGCTGGAGCAAAAAGCGCAGGATCCCCGGATTATCCGCAATTTAAGCAAGGTGTTTACCATCCGTGATAATGCATTGATGATTTATCATCTGCAGCGTGAGCATGGCAGCTTTGCGAACTTTATCGCGAACTGGCCAGCAAGCGATATTGTCGGGCTTTGGGCTTATTTGAAAAAGCATGGCGCCCGGCTGGGTGGCAATACCGGTCCTTATGCGCTGCGTGCCATCGGTAAAGATACCTTTTTGCTGACTCAGGATATTGAAGCCTATCTGAAAGCCTATGGTGTTTTTGACGGCAGTAGCAGCAGTAAAAAGAGCCTGCAACAGATCCAACAGCAGTTTAACCAATGGCAGCAGGAATCCGGACTAAGTTTGCAGCAAATTAGTCAAACCATAGCGCTGAGTATTGGCGAAAACTATGCCGGGATGCAGCAATGAGTGTATTGCTCACCTCCTTACCGGCAGACTATGCCGATGAGCTACAACAGCGTTTCCCGTTAACCGTTATTACTGAGCCCGCTGGTTGGTACCTCTGCTGGGCAGATCAGGCGCTGGTATTGCGCCATGCCGACTTACCAAAGCAGGGCGATATTCTGGTCGATTTTGCCAGCGGTGCGGCCAGTTACCGGCGCCAGTTTGGTGGTGGCAAAGACGAAGCCATTGCTAAAGCTTGTGGCCTGAGTAAAAAGCGTAACCTGAGTATTATTGATGCTACCGCCGGTTTAGGGCGTGATGCCTTAGTGCTGGCCAATCTCGGTGCCGCTGTGACCTTGGTGGAGCGCAATCCACTGGTGGCGGCTCTGCTGTATGATGGTTTGCGCCGTGCCGCGGCCAATCCGGCGACAGCAGACCTCGCGGCGCGCATGCAACTGCATTTTGCTCCGGCATTGCAGGCGCTGACGGAACTGCCGCCAGCCGATGTGGTCTATCTGGATCCGATGTTCCCGCCACGCGAAAAATCGGCGCTGGTTAAAAAAGAAATGCGCGCCTTTCATGATGTGGTGGGCAGTGATTCCGATGCTGATGCACTGCTGGCGCCGGCATTACAGCTGGCGCGCTACCGGGTGGTGGTAAAGCGCCCCGGTTATGCCGAAGTACTGGCGCAGCAAAGCCCGCAGCTAGTGGTAAAGGGCAAGAATAACCGCTTTGATGTGTATATAAATCAGGCGATTGCCTGATATTAATTTAATAGCTTTGCGCTATGGCGCACTAAGGAATAAGCAATGATTAAAGTAGGCGATAGATTACCAGAAGTCAGCTTCTCACAATTAACAGCCGATGGCATGAAAAACCCCACTACCAGCGAGATTTTCGCCGGCAAAAAGGTGGTGTTATTTGCTGTACCGGGTGCTTTCACACCAACCTGTTCTGCCGCGCATTTGCCAGGCTATATTGCGCTGGCCGATCAAATTAAAGCCAAAGGCGTGGACACTATCGTTTGTACCGCCGTCAACGATGCCTTTGTGATGAAAGCCTGGGCTGATAGCCAGAACGCGGAAGAAATTACCTTTTTAGCCGACGGTGGTGGCAGCTTTCATAAAGCCATTGGCCTAACGATGGAAACGGCCGACTTTGGTGGTTTGCGGTCGCAGCGTTATGCGATGATTGTCGAGAATGGTGTTGTTACCCTGCTAAATGTCGAACCACCAAAAACCTTTGAAGTCAGTAAAGCCGAAGTGCTATTGGCTGCGTTATAATAACTCTCTGCAATGACAGCTGGCCGCAAGATGACGCGGCCAGTTAAATTCTTAACTGTTGTTATAGGAAAAATAGTTTGAAATCAATCGGTATTGCTGGGGCGGGGTTTTCCGGCGCTATTATTGCGAATGAATTGGCGCAAGCGGGTTATAAGGTTGCGGTGTTTGAGCCTCGCTCGCATATCGCTGGTAACTGTTTTTCTGCCCGTGACGCCCTAAGCGGTGTGATGGTTCATAAATATGGCCCTCATATTTTTCATACCGATAAAGAACATGTTTGGCGCTATGTAAATCAACTTAGCGTCTTTAAACCTTATGTCAATCGCGTCAAAGCGAATGCGGGTGGCAAAATTTATTCGTTACCAATTAATTTGCACACCATTAATCAGTTTTTTGGTAAGGCCATGTCTCCAACAGAAGCAGCTGAGTTTATTCGTCAGCAAGCTGATAATAGCATTGCAGAGCCAGAAACTTTTGAGCAGCAAGCTATGAAGTTTGTTGGAGAGGCTTTGTACCGAGCGTTTTTTGCGGGCTACACACAAAAGCAATGGGGTTTATCACCAACAGAGCTTCCAGCCAGTATTTTGAAACGCTTACCGCTACGTTTTAACTATGATGATAATTATTTTAATCATCAATTTCAGGGGATGCCCGAGCACGGTTACACCCCTTTAGTTGAAAAGCTGCTGGACCATCCGAATATCACTGTTCATCTGGAAACGAAGTTAAGCCGCGCAAAGTGTGCAGACTTTGATCACGTATTTTGGTCTGGGCCCTTAGATGCCTACTTTGATTTTAGTTTAGGCCACTTACCCTATCGTACGCTGGAGTTCAAAGAGATTCGTGCCAGCGGTGATTATCAGGGCACAGCAGTTATCAATTACTGCGATCCAGAGATCCTTTACACCCGCATTAGCGAACATAAGCACTTTGCGCCTTGGGAACAGCATGCGGATACAGTGTGTTTTGCTGAATACAGTCGTCAGGCGACTCAAGATGATGAACCATACTACCCGGTACGTTTAGTTAACGATAAGCAGCTGTTATCTGATTATGTGGCACTGGCGCAGCAAGAGCAGGCTATTACTTTCGTCGGTAGATTAGGGACTTATCGCTATTTGGATATGGACGTCACCATTGACGAAGCCCTACAAACTGCCAAAACCTTTTTACAGACACAGGCCGCCAAGCAAGCTATGCCGGTTTTTGTCATTTCACCACTGTAACGGATGTTTTTGATGATAAAGCCTTTCTTAATCGTTGCCCGTGTTGGCGATCGTTCTTTGCATCCACATTGGTTACAAGACGGTGCACCAATGTTTGATGTATTTCTGAGTTATTTTGGTGATGAACCACAAAAGTATCGCGATCAAGCGACTTACTATGAACAGGCAAAAGGCGGTAAATGGCCGGAGATTGGCCGTATTGTAGAGCAGAACTGGCACCTGATTAGTCAGTACAAAGCAGTATGGTTCCCGGATGATGATTTGCTAATAAATGCGAGTGAAATAAACCGTTTGTTTAGTTTTATGCTGGCTTTCGATTTAGCGCTTGCCCAGCCGGCGCTTAGTATGGATTCGTACTTTTCGCATTCCAGCTTACTGGTGCAACATAATTCGGCGTTACGTCTGACTAACTTTATTGAAGTGATGGCTCCCGTCTTTTCAGCGAAAGCTCTGCAAACCCTGCGACATACTTTTAAACAGAGTCCCTCTGGATGGGGGCTCGACAATCTGTGGCCTCATTTGTTAAGTGCGGACGATAGAATCGCAGTAATTGACGCTGTAACGGTCGTGCATACCCGGCCGGTAGGTGGGGAGTTATACAAGAAAAACCCCGACTTGCACCCGGCGAATGATGTACGCAAGTTGGCGGAAATGTATCCTGAACTGGATATTAGCCGAAGCAGCTTTAAGAATAAATTCAGGGTTTTTGCTCAGCTTCGGTATGCGATTAGCCATAACCCGCTGTCTGCATTTATCTTAGGTAAGAAGCAGCGCATTTTAAGTAAGAAACGTTCCAAACAGGTAACAAAGTATGGGCAAAGCCCAAAAACTGGCGTCTAGTGCCGAGGAATTTATGACAACAGTAAACGTACTATGTATCAAATGGGGTAAAAAATATGGCCCTGAATACGTAAATAAGCTGCACTCGATGGTTAGCCGCAACCTCACATTGCCATTTCGCTTTGTTTGCCTAACTGATGATAGTGTAGGAATTGATAGCAAGATTGAAGTGAAACCCATACCTGCAGTTGGTTTCAAAGATTTTGATGAGCGTCAGCCCTGGAGCTTTGGCCACGGTTGGCTAAAGGTTACCAGTTTTGCTGACCCGCTTTACGACCTCAGCGGCCCTACGTTATTTATCGATCTCGATGTGGTGATTGTTGACAATATCGATTGCTTCTTTCAACCGCAGGGCGAATTCTTCGTTATAAAAGAGTGGGACAAGTCTGACGATACTGGTAATACCTCTGTATATCGTTATGAGATTGGAGCACACAGCGATCTGATTGAGTTATTGAAAAACCATAAAGACCGTGAGTTGGCTAAGGTACGCAATGAGCAAGAGTTTGTGACTCAGAATCTGGCGCGGCAAGGAAAACTGCAGTACTGGCCGGAAGGCTGGTGTGTTAGCTTTAAACGCCATTGCTTGCCAAAAGGCATTATGAACTGGTTTAAGCCTGCTACCATACCTAAAGGAGCTAAGATTGTCGCTTTCCATGGTAAGCCGAATCCGCCGGATGCTATCGCCGGCGTCAGTGGTAAGTGGTACCGCCGCGTACTGCCGGTGCAGTGGGTTAAAGATATGTGGCAGTAAGGCCGCTTATGAACTTTAAAATATTTATCATCAATTTGGATCGCTCAGTCGAGCGATACCAGCACGCCGTCGCTCAGTTAGCTGCTTGGCCCGATCTGCCGGTAGAGCGATTAAGTGCGGCAGATGGAAGTAGAATGAGTGAAGAGGAGCTAAACCAATATTATTTGCTCACTCTGAACCAACAGCATTATCACAAACTCTTGAAGCCCGGAGAGAAAGGCTGTTATATCAGCCATATAAGGTGTTGGCAGCAAATCGTGGCACAGCAACTCGATTTTGCGCTGATTTTGGAAGATGATTTTGTAGTGCAATGCGATCTCCCCGCTCTAGTTAATGAGATTAGCCAACTCAAAGAGCAGTGGCATTATATTAAGCTGGCGATGCCAAACAAAGCTCAGCCGGTTATACAGCGTAAAGCGCTAGGGGCAGGGTTTTCCTTGGTTCATTACAAAAAACATCCGGTTTCTACTGTTGCACAATTTGTAAGTTTGGCAGGCGCGCAATTACTGCTGGATAAGGCGGTTCCATTCTATCGACCTGTTGACGTTATGCTGCAATATCACTTTGCTCTGGGTATAAAAGCACTGGGCATTTCGCCACAGCCCTTTTGCCCGGAACATAGTTTTGATAGCAACATCTATACTCGAGATAAAGCGGATAAAAAGCAGTGGTTGTTCTTTAAGAATCGACTAAGCTACTTTTTTCAAAGCCAGTTTTTCAATTTGAGAACCTATGGTCTTAAGTCCTTTCTTAAGGCCCGCAAGTTATCGGAGTAATTGTGTCTGACAGTAGTATGATGTCTTGCTCAACGAAACTTAAGGTTTTGCATTTTGTTACCGGTGGTTTTTCCGGAGGTGCAACACAGGTAGCTATTTCGTTGGTGCGTGCAGCGCTGAACTCTGAGCAACTGAGCCCGACCTTGGTGCTGCGCAAAAAACGTCGCGGCGACCCAGCGCGTATTGCCGAGCTGCAGCAGCAAGGCGTTCCGGTAGTCGTAGTACCGGGTTGGAGTAAGATTGCAACGATTTGGGCATTAGTAAAGTTATGTCAACAGCAGCAGCCTGATGTATTGGTAGCGCATGGTTTTAGTGAGCATTTGTGGGGCCGCTATGCCGGACTATTGGCCAAGGTTCCGGTATTAATCCATGTCGAACATAATACCCGAGAGCGTTACAATTGGTGGCGCTTAGCGCAGTCACGTTGGTTGAGCCAGCGAACTGCCGCAATAGTTGGGTGTTCTGAGGGTGTGAAAGCTGTGTTGCTCGCACAAGGTATGCCCGTTGAGCGCTGTTATGCAATCTCTAATGGCATCAACACCCAGCCATTTCAGACTCCGGTTCCTCTCCTGACAGAACGCGCACCCAATATCGTTATGGTGGCGCGTTTTTCAAAACAAAAAGACCATGCGACCTTGTTTCGGGCTCTAGCGTTACTCAAAGCGGAAGGTTTAGCGCCGGAGTTATTGCTGGCCGGTGGAGGTAAAGCCTTGCATCGTAAGCCACTGGAAAAACTGGCGCAGCAACTCGATATTAGCGAGCAGGTGAAGTTTTTAGGTGTGGTAAGGAATGTTCCGGAGTTGTTGCAACAAAACCAGATCGCAATGTTAAGTTCACATTACGAGGGTATGCCTCTGGCGTTGTTAGAAGGGATGGCTGCGGGGTGTATCGCGATCGGCAGTAAAGTGCCGGGCATTCAGGAAGTGATCAAGCATGGGGAAGATGGCTGGTTAGTGGCAGAAAATGACGTTTCGGCGATGGCGCAGCTACTCAAAACCTGTTTACTGAGTGCTGAGCAGCAGCAATCATTGGCTGACGCCGGCCGAGCCCGGGCCTTGACCGAATTTAGTCGCGAGCGGATGAATCAGCAGTACGAAAACCTGTGTATTCAGCTTGCTGTCGCGGTTAGAAAGCACCGGGAAGCCTAAGTGACTCGGTTTAGTCTGGCGCTTTACCAACTCGGACTCTATTTACTGTTGCCGTTGCTGCTGCTGTATTTTGTTTGGCGTGCACGCAAGGACCCGGCGTACCGGCAGCGTCTGCTTGAGCGTTTTAGCTTGGGTTTAAAAAAACGTGGGTTGCAAGCAGGCGGCATAGTGGTGCATGCGGTCTCAGTGGGCGAAACTATTGCCGCTACACCTTTGATTAAGCAGCTGCAACAGCAATATCCGACCCTGCCGCTGACCGTCACCGGCACGACCCCAACGGGTTCGGCGACCATCAGTAGCCGCTTTGGCAACACTGTACAGCACTGCTATTTGCCACTGGATTATCCCGGCAGTGTCCGGCGCTTTTTAGACGCGCTTCAGCCAAAGCTGCTGGTGATTGTGGAAACAGAGCTGTGGCCTAACTTACTCGCTGCTTGCCGAAAGCGACACATTCCGGTGGTGGTCGTTAATGCCCGTTTATCGACCCGCTCAGCTAAGGGGTATCGTCGTTTTAGTGCCTTAACCCGGCCGTTACTGAATAATATCAGCCTGTTATTAACCCAGGATCGCGCCAGCGCCCGCCGCTTTCGGGCGCTGGGTTTTGGTAATACCCTGCAAGTGACGGGTAATCTAAAGTTTGAACTGGCGATCCCAGCGCAAACCGCGCAGCTGGTAACGCAATTTTCGCCGCTATTAAAAACGCGGCTGGTATGGGTCGCTGCCAGTACCCATGCCGGTGAGGATGAGCAGTTACTGGCGCTTTATCCACGCTTAAAACAGCGCTTCCCGCAGTTATTACTGTTACTGGTACCACGCCATCCGGAGCGTTTTGACAAGGTCGCACAGCTGGCGCAAGCCCAGGGGTATAGCGTCTGGCGCCGCAGTAGCGGGCAGTTACCCGGAGCAGACACCGAAATTGCGGTCGGTGATTCGATGGGCGAGCTGCTGGTCTGGTATCAGCTGGCCGATCTGGTGTTTATCGGTGGCAGTTTAATCGAGCGCGGCGGCCATAATCCGCTGGAAGCCATTTGCTTTGGCAAGGCAGTACAAAGCGGGCCGCATATTTTTAATTTTAATGAGGCGTACCGGCAGCTGCAGCAACAGCAGGCCGTGGTGCTGGTAGCCGATAGTGAGCAGCTGTTTGCCAGCTGTTGTCAGCTGCTTAGCGATGTCAGCTTACGTCAACAGCTCGGGCAACGTGCCCAACAGTTTTTCTCCCGGCAGCAGGGCGCCACGGCGCGTACCCTGGATGCTATCAACCTTTTTGTTGCAGGAACCCTTATGCCAAGCCAGCCTTTAGCGCACACGTCAGCCTATCAGACTAAGCAAGCCGGTAACGCCAGCTATTGGTACGATCCGGCGTTTTTTACTGAGATCGCCGCTGAGCAGTTTCAAAGTGCCTGGTGGCAACAGCAACAAGCGGTGATTGGCAGCTCCAGCGGCCGCAATACCGCCTATTTTGTCCAACATGGCGGGCATAAACTGGTGCTGCGGCATTATTACCGTGGCGGCCTGGTCGGCAAGCTGCTGCATGATCAATTCTGGCTGCAGCCGGTGGCACAAAGCCGGGCGATGCAAGAATACCAGTTATTAAGCTGGATGCGTGCGCAGGGCCTGGCGGTGCCAAGACCGGTAGCCGCGCGGTATCAGCGTAGTGGTTTAATTTATCGCGCTGACTTACTGATTGAGCTTATTCCCGACAGTAAAGATCTGGCGGCGATTTTGCAGCAAAGGGCCATGACTGCCGAGGAATGGCAGGCTGTGGGCCAGGCGATCGCACAAATGCACCGGCTGGGGGTTTATCATTCGGATCTGAATTGTCGCAATATTATGCTGGATAGCGCTGGCAAGGTCTGGCTGATTGATTTTGATAAATGCGAGCGCCGCGAGCCGGGACCGTGGACTGAGCAGAATTTAGCGCGTCTGCTGCGCTCCTTCAATAAAGAGCGCGGTAAACTCGCCGTGTTCCACTGGCAGGATACGGACTGGGCAGCGCTGTTAGCCGGTTATCAGCAGTCGCGTAGCTCTGTGGCGGAGCGCAACTAAGATGCAGCAGTGGGATGTTATCGTCGTTGGCGCGGGTGCGGCCGGCTTATTTTGCGCCATTGAAGCAGCGAAGCGTGGTCGTAAAACCTTAGTACTGGATAATGGCAAACGCATCGGCCGCAAAATTCTGATGTCGGGTGGTGGCCGTTGTAATTTCACCAATATCTATGCCAGCCCGGCCAATTATTTATCGCAAAACCGCCATTTTTGTAAGTCGGCACTCAGTCGCTACACGCAGTGGGATTTTATTGCGCTGGTGCAGCAATATGGCATTGCCTACCACGAGAAAACTCTGGGCCAGCTGTTTTGTGATGACAGCGCCAAAGATATCGTTGAGATGCTGCAACAGGAGTGTGATAAAGCCGGGGTGCAGATTGCACTACAGCAGGAGATCACGACGGTTAGCTATCAGGATGGTCAGTATCAGGTTGTTACGCCACAGCTTAGCCGGCAGTGCCAAAGCCTGGTAATTGCCAGCGGCGGCCTAAGCCTGCCTAATCTCGGTGCTACCGCCTTTGGTTACCAACTGGCTGAGCAATTTGGCTTAAAGGTGCTGCCACTGCGCGCCGGCTTGGTACCGCTAACCTGGCAACCGGCCGATAAAGCGGTGTTTGAAGAAATCAGCGGGGTGTCGCTGCCGGTGACCGCCGAGGCCAATGAGGTGCTGTTTCCGGAAGATATGCTGTTTACCCATCGCGGCCTAAGTGGCCCGGCAATTTTGCAAATCTCCAACTATTGGCAACCCGGCGATGAGCTGACGATTAACCTGGTGGCAGGCCAGGACTTAACCACACTGCTCACCGAGCTGCAGCAACAGCATCCAGCGCAGGAACTAAAAACCGCGCTGTCACGGGTGCTACCTAAGCGGTTGGTGGAGAAATTATTAGAGCTTAATGTGTTTCAAAATCAGCCGCTGAAAGCGCTAAATCCAAAAAGTATTGAGCGGCTGGTCGACAGTCTGCAGCACTATATTTTTAAACCGAATGGCACCGAAGGCTACCGCACAGCTGAAGTGACCTTAGGTGGCGTGGACACCGATGAGCTGTCGTCCAAAACGATGGAGGCAAAAAAGCAGCCGGGTCTGTATTTTATCGGCGAGGTAGTCGATGTTACCGGTTGGCTCGGTGGCTACAATTTCCAATGGGCCTGGAGCTCCGGCTGGGTCGCCGGGCAGTATTGTTGAATAAGAAGCAAGATGAAAAAACTTTCTAAAGTACAACTTAAACAACAGGCCGCCGTAATGGCGGCGGTGACCAGTCTGGAGCAGCAGGCGCTGGCGGAATTATCTGGCGTAGTGCAGGCCTGGTTTAGTATGGAATATGAAGCCTTTCCGGGGTCTTTGCTGGTGCGGCTGCAATTTGCTGAACAGGCACAGTTAGAGGCAGCACAGCCACAGTTATTGCTGTGGCAAAAGCGGCTGAGTGCGTTAATGCTGAAAAAGGGTTTTGTGCTAAAAGATTTACGTAAACATCTGGTGTTTACGCTAAGCGGGCCGGACGATTAATCCGGCCTGTTTTGCTCTGGCGCTAACATTGCGTCTGACAGCCTAAGCTGCAGAGGTTTCAGCTTAGGTGCGCTGCGTTAGTCTTTTTGCAGCAGATAATCCAATAGCTGAAAATAATCTTCATTTGACTGAATATCGTCCGGTAACTCAGTACCGACCAGATACTTACCCTTTACCACAATCGCCGGCACGCCCTGAATACGGTTATCCAACATCTCGCGGTTAGCCTGCTCCATTAGCGCCCGTGCCTGCTCTGAGTTTGCCAGTTCACTAAAGGCGTTGCTATCCAGCTGATGCTGCGCCAAGAAGGCATTGATAGCTGCCAGATCAGGGAGCTGGTTTTTCTCTACCCGGGTGTCTCGGTACAGCGTAAAGAGCGCATCCGTCAGGGCAGCGTTGCCCCCTAATTGCAAAGCATAAAACACACTGGCATCAAAAGCCCAGCGCTCGCCTAAAGCCGGATGGCGGCGCAGCAGCGAGACTTGTGGCCGCTCAGCCAGATAAGCTTTTAATAAGGGTTCAAAGTTCTGACAATGCGGACAACCGAGCCAGAAATATTCGGTTAAGCCTTGCTGCGCGGCCGGCTCGGTGAGCGGCTTGCTCAATACCTGATAATGCTTACCACTGGTAAAGATCCGCGCCGGGGTGGCAGCGTCTGTACTAAGGGCCTCACTGACCGGTGGTGTTTGGGGTGAGCAGGCTGCCAGCAGCGCAAGCGGTAACAGCAGGTATAAGAACTTCATACAACAACCTTAACGTTAAAAGCGGGAGAGTGCAGTGTACGGATTTTCGCGGCCTACCACAATTATCCGGCGCCGCGCGGCAGATGCTAACCGATGAGCGGCTAACAGGCTGCGACTTTTCGCCTAATCAGGTTATGATAATGACATCACAGGTTAAGCGATGGAACAACATGGGATATTTTCTTGGTGCTTATGCCGCTTCGGCCAATGTCAGCGGTTGGGACGCGCAGCTGGAGGCCGACTATTATCGTGGGCTGGCAGGCTTAGCAGAGGTCAAAGGACTAGAGCATCCCTTTCTCGGGCAACTGCATCAGCATGATGATGCCTGGTTTTTACAGCATCTGGCGCCGCACTGGGATTATGTATTTACGACTATTCCCGGGGTGATGAATGCACTGGCGACTCAGCCCGGCTTCGGGCTGGCATCGACCGATCCGGCGGGGCGCCAGGCGGCACTCGACTTTATGCAGGCCGCCCGCCAGGCGATTCTGAAGTTAAATCAGCATCTGGGGCGACAGGCGGTTAAAGCTATCATGCTGCACACAGCGCCGGCACGGGACAAGGTTGCAGGTAGTGCCGCCTGCTTTATGGCGTCGATGCAGCAGCTGCTCAGTTGGGACTGGCAGGGTGCCCAGCTGCTGGTCGAGCATTGTGATGCCTATCTGCCACCGCAGTTGCCATCTAAGGGCTTTTTGAGCCTGAGCGATGAGCTTGCCGTCTTAAGTCAGTTAAAACAGCAGGGTGCTGCCCCGGTTGGCGTGGTGATTAACTGGGGGCGTTCGGTATTTGAAGGTCGTGATCCCGCTGCGGCTATTGCACACATTCAGGCGGCAAAAGACGCAGGGCTGCTGGCCGGTCTGATGTTTTCCGGCGTCTCCGGCGAAGACAGTGCCTATGGTGCCTGGCGCGACAGTCATCAACCGATCCGTAATACCCAGGCACCTGAGTTGGGCTCGGCCTGTTCCTGGCTGACCGAGCAGGAGGTTGCCGCGGCGCTAAAGGCAGCCAGCCCGGTTGAACACTTAACAGTACTGGGCCTGAAAATCGGTGTGCGGCCAGTTACCGCTACTGTGGCCGAGCGCTTAACTTTATTGCAGGCGCAGTTACAGATCCTGACACAGCAACAGGCGTTAATCACGTCCATTTCACCAGTTAACGGGAGCATCTAAGATGAAAGCAGTCGGTTATCAGCAATCACTGGCCATTAGCGAGCCGGCGTCGTTATTGGATATCGAGTTAGCCACTCCGGTCGCCGCAGGCCACGATATTTTGGTTAGGGTGGCAGCGGTTTCGGTTAATCCGGTGGATACCAAGATCCGCAAGAGAGTCACGCCCGCCGCCGGTGAATATAAGGTGCTGGGCTGGGATGCCGCCGGTGAAGTGGTCGCGGTAGGTGAGCAGGTTAGCCGCTTTGCGCCCGGTGATCGGGTGTATTATGCCGGGGCATTGCAGCGACAGGGCTCAAACGCCGAATATCAGCTGGTCGATGAACGGATCGTGGGTAAGATGCCAGCGAATCTGAGCTTTGAACAGGCGGCGGCCTTACCGCTTACCGCCCTGACAGCCTGGGAGCTGTTGTTTGATCGCCTCGAGCTGGCGACGCCCAGCTTAAAACATCCAAAGCCGGTATTACTGGTAACAGGTGCGGCCGGTGGTGTCGGCTCTATACTGGTGCAGCTGGCCCGCCAACTGACGACAGTGACGATAGTAGCGACGGCGTCCCGGCCGGAGAGTCAGCTGTGGGTGCAAGAGCTCGGAGCGCACTATGTGGTTAACCACAATCAGCCATTAATACCGCAGCTACAGCAGTTGGGGATCCAGGCGGTCAGCCACGTTGCCAGCCTGACCCAAACTGATCAGCACTATGCTGAGCTGGTGCAGTTGCTGGCGCCACAAGGCAAGCTGGCATTAATTGATGATCCGGTTGGCGGTCTTGATATTATGCCGCTCAAACAAAAGAGTATTTCGCTGCACTGGGAGTTTATGTTCACCCGCTCGCTGTTTAGCACACCGGATCTGCTGACCCAACATCAAATTCTGACCGATCTTAGCCGCCTGATTGAGCAGGGCCAGATTAATACCACGCTCAAGCAGAGCTTCGGCAAGATTAATGCGGAAAATTTAAAGCAGGCGCATGCGCTGTTAGAGAGCGGTAAGGCAATAGGTAAGATTGTGCTGGCCGGGTTTTAAACCTGAGCCTGGTTGGCTCGGGGATGAAAAGTGCATGCCGGGTTTGCTAGCCCGGCATGCGGTCTGCTTAATTTAGATTAATTCAGTTAAATCAGGCGATTTGCTCGCCGTCAAAACTGCTGTAATAGGCTTTTAACAGCACCTTTTCCAGCGCCAGTTTAAAGGCCTGGTTAATCGGGTAGTGTTTATTGCCCAGCTCGTAATCCAATTGGCTGACTTGCTCTTTAATGCTCATCATCATTGGCGGTGGATTAGCGGTCAGCATAATTAAATGTTGCTGATATTTCTCCAGTTTATCCGCTTTAATCACCTTGCAGACCGACAGTGCAGCCTGGCCTTGTTTGTCGCGATAGCCGGCCGCGCCAAACATCCGGCAAATACTGGGTCTTTGCTGATACACAGTACAATGGCCTTGTTTACCATCAAAGGATAAACGCTGATAAAAAAAGCAGCCAGATACCTCTGGTAACTCTTCGAGTTGTGTCAGTGTCTGCTCTGCTTTACCCTGATCAAACAGGTGTAATGCCAGCGGCAACGCTTCCAGCACCGTCGCCTCAATGGTGGTTTGAGTGCAACACTCACCACAACTGTCACGGCAGGTTAGGCCGCTGGCACGTTGATAACCGGAAAAGGTGTCCGCCATTTCGCCATACACAGCCTCAACACGACGCGATAACTCACGCAGTCGTTGCATAAAGACTCCGAACGAAATAACTATTAATGAATTGTAGTCGTGAAACGGCGACTTGCCGCCGGCGCATTTTAGTGTGCCGGATGGCTGCTACGCAATAGGCTGTTGTAAAAATCGTCAGTTGAGGTGCTGTGACCGTGCCGGCTGCAACAGCAAGGCACTGGAGACTAACAGCAAAAAAATAGCCAGATTTAACCACTCGGCAAACCCCGACAGGTAGCGGGTTTGCACAAACAGCAGGCAAAAAGTGCCGAGCGTCGCTTGTAGGGCGTAGCGGGGAGCGGCCTTCAGCTCAGTGGTCAGGCTGATATAGATGGCCTGAATAATAACGATGCTCAGGGTTACGCTGACACTGACGAACAGCAGCTGCAGCTTCAGCGGGCCGCTGGCAAATAAGGGGCTAAAGATCAGTAGCAAGGCTGCCGCAGCAGCCAGCATATTGAGTTGTCTGGCTCTGGAGCCAGCATATTGCAGCAGACTACGGCGGCTAAACAGGGTTAAACAGAGCAGGCAACTGCCGACTGCAATATAGAGAATCACCGGGTTGAGCTCAGGGTAAACCGGCCATAACTGATTAAAAGCCAGCCCGTTTAAAATACCCAATACCAGCGCAAAGCTCAGATAGAAGCCGGCCAGAAAACACAGCGCTGTATTACGCTGTAACCAACTGCAATACAGGGTGGTTAAAACCAGCAACAATAATACGCCACTGAGTAAGGCATCTTCCAACAGCTGTTGCTGCGCCTCGGCCAGTAAGATCGGTAAACTGGCTAGCCTGAGCTCAGTGCCTAGCAAGGAGGCATCCTGAATTTTCAACAATAAGGTTGCGCTGCCATTGGCCTCCAGAGAAATGGATTGTACATAACCCCGTACCGGCAGGGCGCGCTCGCTGTATGGCAACAAACTACCGGTTTTACCCAATAGCTGGGCGCTGGGGATTTCTGGTTGTAATTGGTAAAAGCTGAGGCGATCTGCCGGTAAAAATGGGTAATGTAGCCAGGCTTGCCAGGTTTCTGGAAACGGATTGTTCAGTTGCACCAGCAACCAGAGTGCTTGTTGTGCTGTGACTCTGAGCGTGGCCTTGCCGGCAGGTAAATCATTAAACTGGTGAAACAGCGCCCGGTCCCGCACTAATTCTTCGGCACTGAGTTCCACCGCCGTAATCTGATACTGCACCTGGGGTACCACTATGGAGCGCTGTAACAGTTGCTCTGCCAGAGGCTGCTCAATAGCGTAGCTTTGCTGGCTAAAGACCAGGGCCAGCAGCAGACAGGTGAAACGGCATAACCACAGCAGCAAAAGAAACTCCGGAATAGACGTGCAGATGGCTTGAGCAGCAGGCCAGTTTGCGGATTAATAGGGTGATAATGATAATAAACAGAGGGATCCTAATGTACAAGCATGTTCTGTTACTGTTGTTGGCCTTAGCCTGGCCAGCGTTGGCGGCTGATATTGAGCAGGGCCGGCAAAAAGCCGCGGTCTGCGTGGCCTGTCATGGCGCTGATGGTATAGCGGTGATTGCCGAGTACCCGAATCTGGCTGGTCAGAAAGTGAAATACTTGCAGCTGGCGATTAAAGCCTACCGCGATGGTGAGCGCCGCCATGCGGTGATGTCACCGATGGCAAGCGGACTGTCAGAGCAGGATATCGCCGATATCGCTGCCTTTTACGCCAGCTTACCGCCTGCAGGCAATTCGGCCGCTAAGTAGTCGTTAATTTCGGTCAGAAAGTCGGCGCCATAGCGGCCGAGCTTGGTATAGCCAACGCCGCTTACCGCCAGCATACCAGCATTATCGGTCGGCAGTTTCTGGCACATATCAATCAGGGTGGCGTCGCTGAATACCACAAAGGGCGGCACATCATCGCGCTCAGCGATCCTTTTGCGCAGTGCCCTGAGCCGGGCAAACAGCTGACGGTCATAATTCTGATTGGCCAGTTTCGCCGGGGCTTTCGCCACGCTTTGTAGCCTGGGTACTGCCAGAGATAACTGTTGCTCACCGCGCAGTACCGGCCGCGCTGCCGGTAACAGCCGCAGTACTGAATGATGGCTGATATCCTGTTGTAATAAGCCAAAATGGATCAGCTGACGGAAGATACTCAGCCAATAATCGTGACTCAGTGCTTTGCCCAGGCCCCAGGTCGAGACCTTGTCATGACCAAAATCGAGAATTTTCTGCGTCTGGCCACCGCGTAGTACCTCAATCACATGATGTAAACCGAAATTCTGACCAACCCGGTACACGCAGGATAGCGCTTGTTGCGCCAGCTCGGTGCCATCAAATTGTTGTGGTGGGTTCAGGCAGATATCGCAGTTGCCGCAGGCCTGTTGCCGCGCTTCACCAAAGTAATTCAGCAGTACCAGCCGGCGACAGGTTTGCGCTTCTGCAAAGGCGGCCATCGATAAAAAGCGCTGCCATACCACTTCGGCCCGGCCCGGGTTTTCTTCAGCTTCCAGCCAGCGCTTCATCCGGCCGATATCTGCCGGATCAAACAGCAGCACGGCCTCTGCCGCCACACCATCCCGACCGGCGCGGCCCGTTTCCTGATAATAGGCTTCAATGGTGCGTGGCAATTCAAAATGCACCACAAAACGGATATTCGGCTTATCGACCCCCATGCCAAAGGCCACGGTGGCGACAATCAGGTTGATATCGTCACGCTTGAAGGCATCCTGCACCCGTTGCCGTTCGGTTGAGTCATGGCCGGCGTGGTAGGCCGCGACTTTATAACCCCGTTCCTGCAGTTGCGCGGTCAGTTCATCGACTTTACGCCGGGAGCTACAGTAAATAATACCGCTCTGATTTTCCTGTTGCTTCAGGTAAGCCAATAGTTGTTCCAGCGGGCGGAATTTTTCCTGTACCGTATAGCGGATATTCGGCCGGTCAAAGCTACCACGATGAATATAAGGGTTGCTTAACCCCAGTTGCTGCAGAATATCCTGCTGAGTCGCCGGATCGGCGGTAGCGGTCAGAGCAATAAAGGGCACACCGGGAAAGCGTTGTTTCAGCTGCGACAAGGCCATATAGTCGGGCCGGAAATCATGGCCCCACTGCGAGATACAGTGGGCCTCGTCAATGGCAAACAGGCTGACGCCAACCTCCTGCAAGCGCTCCAGAAAGCTCGGTTGCAGCAAACGCTCGGGTGCGACATACAGCAGTTTCAGTTCGCCATAACGCAGCTGATTCAGCACGTCCAATACCGCTTCCCGGCTCAGACTGCTGTTGACATAGGCTGCGGCAATACCGTTGGCGCGCAGGCTATCGACCTGATCTTTCATCAGCGACATCAGCGGCGATACGACCAGGGTTACGCCGGGCAATTGCAGAGCAGGCAACTGATAACAGAGTGACTTACCGCCGCCGGTGGGCAATAACACAAAGCAATCCCGGCCCTGCAGCACAGCCGAGATAATCTCCTGCTGACCGCTACGCCAGCTGCTGTAACCGAAGCTTTGCTTTAATACTGCCAGCAGTTGTTCTGACACCCGAAATCCACCTCAGAAAAAACGCCTATTGTATGCAGAAAAGCCTGAGTTTTACAGCGGCATTGGCTTTGCAGCGGCCACCTTTGCCGCTACACTGGCAGAAAAGGTCTTACCACTGAGCTGAAAATGACGCCGGAACAACTACTTAACTATATCGCTGCCGCCTTTAACGAAATGCCGTTTAACAAACTACTGGGCCTAACGGTTACCCGCTTTGATGAGGAGGGGGCTGAAGTGCGTTTCCGTTGGTCAGCGCAGCTGGTCGGTAACCCGTTACAGCAAATTCTGCATGGCGGCGTGATTGCCTCGGTACTGGATGTGGCCGGCGGCTTAATGGCCGTTGCCAGTGCCCTGGGACGGGTTAGCAGCGTGGCGCCGGCTGAGCTGGCAGAGCGCTTTGGTAAGATGAGTACCATTGATATTCGTACCGACTATCTGCGGCCCGGTCGTGGTGACGAGTTTATTGCCACGGCGCGGGTGATCCGGGCCGGTAACAAGGTCGCAGTATGCCGCATGGAGCTGCATAACGAGCAAGGCTTGCATATTGCGCTCGGTACCGGCACCTATCTGGTCGGCTAAAGTGCTACAATAGCGCTCAGGTGTTAGTGATAGAGAGGCAAAGATGCTGAGTTGGCTGGATATAATAGCGGTGCTCTGGTTCAGTGTAGTTTGGTCTGGTTATACGCTGTATGCCAAGAAAAGAGCGAAAACGGCGACCTGTTTATCATTTGAAATGCGCCGCAAACGCAATGACTGGATGCAGCAGATGCTGCGCCGGGATAATAAGATGGCCGATGTCGGCTTGATCTCTACTCTGGAGCGCAATGTGTCGTTTTTTGCCTCCAGCTGTTTGCTGATCCTGGCGGGTTTACTGACAGTGCTGACTTCCAGTGAGCGACTCAGTACCATGCTCAGCGGCCTGATCCCGTGGAGTGTGCAGTCGGAAATGCAAATCCAGCTGAAAATCCTGTTATTGGCCTTTATTTATGTGTTTGCTTTTTTCCAGTTTACCTGGTCGTTACGGCAGTATGGTTTTGGCGGCGTGCTGATTGGTGCCGCGCCGGATGGTAAAGCCCTGACGCCGGAAGAGCAACAGCTCTATGCCAACCGCACTGCTAAGGTGATTGATCAGGCCGGACACTCTTTTAACTATGGTTTAAGAGCGATTTATTTTTCGCTCGCGGCCCTGACCTGGTTTATTGATGCCGCTTTGTTTATGGTGGTTACGGTGCTGGTGCTGCTGATCCTGAAACACCGCGAGTTTCATTCCAAGATCCTAAAAGCCTTGCAGGAGTGTTAATCCTGGCAGGTTGGATTTTGTTCGTCTGATGGTGTTTCGAGCGTGAAACGAGCTGGGCGTTAGCACAGTACCCGGCTGCGTGATAGAGCCGCCGGGTGTGTTAAGTTATGTTACGGGTTTTCAAAGGCTTTAATTACCCGCACTACACCTTCGACATTACGGGCAATATCCACAGCGCGATCGGCCTCAGCGCCACCAACTAACCCCATCAGAAACACTTCCTGGTTTTCGGTGACCACGCGAATATTCAGGCCGCTGACCCGCTCATCTGCCAGCAACTGTGTTTTTACCTTAGTCGCAATCCAGCTATCGCGGGTGCGGGTGGTCATGGAGGTATTGTTGCCCAGCCGGATTTGGTTATGCACCACCTTTACGCTCGGAATATCCTGCACCAGACGCTGCGCCTGCTCTTTAATTTGTTCGCTGCGGGTCTGCCCGGTAAGCAATACCACGCCGTTATAGCTGGTGATATTAATATTGCTGCCTTTGGCGGTCAGCTGATCGTCACTCAGCGCCCGGCGCGCCTTAATCACTATGCTATTATCGTCAATCTGTGAACCCAGGGTGCGTCTGTCATGGGCTGAGGTCACCGCAGTAGCGCCTCCGGCAACAACGGCAGCAGCACAGCCTTGTAGTACTAACAATGCAGCCAGTAACGGTAATAATTTAGCCATCAGAACTCTCCTTGCTGTGGAAACAGCGTCATATCAATTAATTCGCAGACACAATGTAACAGGAAGGTGTAACACTCCACTACCCGCGCCGGGCGATGCGCCGGCACCTTTAATTCCACATCCTGCTGATTAAGCAAACCGGATAACTCGCTGCTGTTATCCACGGTCAGCGCGATCACTTTCATATCTTTGGTTAAGGCTGCTTCGGTAGCCCGGATCAGGCTTTGCTCAGCGCCGTTGAGTGAAATCACCACCAACACATCCGCCGCTTGCCCCAGGGCGCGCACCTGACGCGCCAGATAATCATGGTTTTGCTGGTTACCCGGTTGCAAGCTGGATGCATCCGCCTGCAAGGCAAAGGCCGGCAGGCAAGGGCGTTCGGTTTCAAACTGATCTAACAATAATTGGGCGAAATGGCTGGCCAGGCTGCGGGAGGCACCCTCGCCACAGCAAATTACCTTGCCGCCATTAATCAGAGCGTCCACCAACAGTAAAGCACTGCTTTCAATCGGGCCGGCCAGCGCCTCGCTGGTGGCAATCATGGTTTGGATATTTTCACTAAACAGATGTCTGATATGTTCCTGCATCCTGATTCCTGTTAACTAAAGGCATTTTGCAGCCACTGGTATTGGTATGGCGCCGGGCCTTGCACGGCTAAGACATCGATCCGGCAAGGTTGTTCACTTAAACGGTGTAATTGACAATACCACTGTACCGCACGGCGGACCTTTTGTTGTTTGCTATAGGTTACGGCTGCCAGGGCGCCACCAAAGGCTTGGCTGGCCCGGTATTTTACTTCAACAAAGACCCAGCAGGAGCCTTGCCGCATCACCAGGTCAATTTCGCCGGCTTTGCACTGAAAGTTCTGTGCCACCAGTTGTAACCCCTGCTGTTGCAGGTTACTGGCGGCCAGTTGCTCGTAGTAGGCTCCCTGCTGCTGATTCAAGGTGTTTAAGGCTCCTGCACCGCAACCAGACGGTTGCTTTGGTAGCTGGCCCAGCTGAGTTGCCGGCTGATGCTGCCGTCACTCAGCACGCTGAGGCGGCCGGTAAAGCCGGGGAAGCTTAAAGACGGTAATTGCTGTTGCTGTTTCAGGCTGCCCACCAGCTGGTAGGCGTCAAAGCCCATCGCAAATAAGCGTTGCAGGCTTTCATCCTGCTCCGGAAATAGCTGCAGGTACTGCTCGCGTACCGCCAGAATATGTTGCTCACCCAGTAACCAGGGCGTTTCAGTAAAGGTCAGGCCATTTAAATCACGCAGATCATTGGCATCACCGCCAACGGTATAGCTGCGGGAGCTGGCGTAAATCGGTAAGCGTGGGCCATGCTGGCTGACGGAGACGTCCAGAAAGGGTTTAAACATCCGGGTTTGTACCGGATCGGCAATCAGATAAATGGCGTCAATATCGCGCCGGCTGTGCGGTTCGCTTTCGACCTTGCCGCTGATCAGGCCTGAGATCTGACGAATACGCTCGCGGCTGGCGTCGGTTTCTAACAGCCGGGTGACCAGCGCTTCCAGCTCGTCACGGGCAGTAAATTCGTAATTTTCCGGTGCCGCAAAGCCAAGTTGTTGCCACTGCCGGCTAAACTGCTGCAGCATACGCTGGCTAATGGCATTGCGGGCACTGATCACAACTGGCCGTTGATAATTTTTACGGGCGAATAGCTGTGCCATCTGTGAGGCTTCATCTTCCATATTCAGCGCAAAGTAAAAACGATCAGCCTGAGGCTGCCGGCTGCTGTCGCGGCTGTTCAAAAACAGCGTCGGGTAACGCCAGTCCTGTAGTTGGCTGATGGCATCAACCTGATCCCGCAATAGTGGCCCTATGACAAAATCGACACCCGCAGTGGCAAGTTGTTGCTGCAGCGCTGCCATCGGTTGCTGGCTATCAAAAAACAGTAATTGGCGCTCAGAGGTCTGGTTCTGAGCCGCAGCGGCTAACAAGCCATATTGAATGGCCCGGGCCGGCTGACTGAACTGGCCGCTAAAAGGCAGTAATACCGCAATCTTGCGCGGTTGATAGGGCTCTAACGCCAGTTGCTGTTGTAAATTCGCCGGTAGCTCGCGCAGTGACGGCAGCTGCGGATAGCGCTGCTGCCAATCGGCCAGTGCAAATTGCAGTTGCTGCGGCGCTCCCAGGTAGTTGCGTACCAGCTCCAGCAAATTCAGCCAGCCGAGACTGCGTTGACTGGCGCCTACTTTCAGGTTGTTCAGCTCGGTATTATCCAGATTACTGAGCTGCTGCCAGAGTTGCGCCTGTAACTCCGGATAACCGGGTTCAGCCTGGCGGCTGTCGGCTAGCAGTTGATCCAATTGCAGTAAGGCACGGGCAGCAGCATAGCTGCGGCCCAATTGCTGATACAGGCTGGCGCTGGCCCACAAAAATGCCGGCCAATCTGCCAGCGGCAGCTGAGCCGGATTGGTATTCTGGACTAAACGTTCAGCCAGACTCAGTTCGCTATGTGCCAGATAGGCTTGCAATAATGGTAATTGATTCGCCGAGCGGATAGCGGTTGTTTCGCTCAGCTGCAGGCTATCGCTGATGGCCAGTGCCAGTTCGGCATTTTGCTCTGCCAGGGCCTGGCGTGAGGCACGTAGCAGTAGGCGTTGCTGCCGTTCGCCGTTTTCGCTGGCTGCTTGCTGTAATAGCGACTCGGCGCTATCTGCACTCGGCGTTACCGAGGGGGCAGGCTTAGTCGGTGCGACAACTTGCGGACGCTCGACAGCGCTGACTTCCAGTTCAGATGGGGCCGGTGTTTGCGCGCAGCTGCTTAAAAGTGTGGCGCAGGACAACAGGAATACAGGCTTCAGTTTGCTGGTTTTCACAATGCACAGTACCATAAGGTGTTAATAGTGGTATCTTACTGACACTACCCGTTAAGCTCAATGAAATAGCGACTTATGACTAAACAAATCGGCTCACTTTATGTTGTAGCCACGCCAATCGGCAATCTGGACGATATCAGCCAACGCGCAATCTGCACCTTACAGCAGGTTAGCTGTATCGCCGCTGAAGATACCCGCCACAGTGGTAAGCTGTTACAGCATCTGGGAATTAGCAACCGTTTATTCGCCTTGCATGACCATAACGAGAAACAGCGCGCCGCCAGCATTATTGAAAAATGCCTGGCGGGTGAAGAGGTGGCACTGATTTCCGATGCCGGTACACCGCTGATCAGCGACCCGGGCTACAGTCTGGTACGGCAGTGTCGGGATGCCGGTGTGCCGGTAGTACCTATCCCCGGGCCTTGTGCACTTATCACCGCACTCTGCGCTGCCGGCCTGCCTACCGATAAGTTTCAGTTTATCGGTTTTTTAGCACCGAAATCGACGCAACGGCAAAACCAGTTAGCCGAGGTACCCGCCGCCGGTGGCACCATTATTTGTTATGACACAGCGCGACGCATTCTGGATACGCTGCAAGATGTGGTCGCGGTGTTCGGGGCCGAGCGTCAACTGGTGCTGGCAAAAGAACTAACAAAAACCTTTGAGCATTTTGCCTGTGGCACTGCAGCAGAGATCAGTAGCTGGCTGACGGAGGATCCGCAGCGCTGCCAGGGCGAAATGGTGCTGATGATTGCACCGGCACCAGCGAAAGCCGATGAGGCGGTCAGTGAGGAAGTGCAACGTACGCTAAAAATCCTGCTCGCTGAGTTGCCGCTGAAGCAGGCAGCCGCGCTGGCGGCACAAATTCATAACGAAAAGAAAAATGCGCTCTATCAGTTGGCGCTGAGTTGGCAAACAGATTAGCGTTAGCCCTTAACGCGATTCTCGCGTATAATCCACCACGGAGTCGGCCAGGGCAATCGCTGCTTGCGCAAGCAAGGGGAGGAAAGTCCGGGCTCCACAGGGCAGGGTGCCAGGTAACGCCTGGGAGGCGCGAGCCTACGACCAGTGCAACAGAGAGCAAACCGCCGATGGCCCAGCTGTTTACAGTTGGGATCAGGTAAGGGTGAAAGGGTGCGGTAAGAGCGCACCGCGCGACTGGTAACAGTTCGTGGCACGGTAAACTCCACCCGGAGCAAGATCAAATAGGCCCCCTATGGCGCGGCCCGCGTTGGGGGCGGGTAGATTGCTGGAGGCTTAGGGTGACCTAAGTCCTAGAGGAATGATTGCCACTCTGGCAACAGAGCACAGAACCCGGCTTACCGGCTGACTCCACATCTCAAAAAAAGCCCGCGCAAGTTGCGCGGGCTTTTAGCATTTAAGCTGCATTACATAAATTTGTATTCCAGCAACAAGGTATAGGCACGACCCCGTGGGTCGGCAATCCGTGGTTCCCAGGCGGCACCGGCAGCAAAGTCGTTCTGATGCGCGGTAAACGGTGGGTCCTGATCAAACAGGTTTTTGATGCCGAAGGTAAAGCTCAGGTTATCAAAACCACTGTAGGTCATGCTGTAGTTATAGGTGGTATAACTACTGACATTTGGATTCCAGCCACTTGGAATATAGCTACCATTACGCACACTAACCGGTAACTCATCTTTGTAGCCATCGCGGTAGATCTGGGTCAGGTTATGGGTCCAGTCACCCTTCACATAGCTCAGATTCAGCGTATGTTTCCACTTAATCGGTAAGTTAAAGTAACGTACATACTCGCCAACCAGGTTATCGCTATAGGGCAGAATTTCCAGCCCTTTAGTTTTAAAGGTATCAATATAACTTCCGTTCAGGTTCAGGCGCCATTTGCCATTAGCGAAATCACCGGTCAGGTTAGCATCAATTTCAATACCACGGGTCAGGGTGCCGCCTGAGTTAATAAAACGGCGGTCGATGGCGACGATCTGGCCATTACTATCCCGGATCCAGTTTGACTGGAATACCTCGTAGTTGTTGATCAGCACATCCCGTGGTGCAGAGCGAATGGTATCGGTACGTTCAATTTCCCACCAGTCCACGCTAAAGTTAAAGTTATCAAAGGGCGCAACCACCACACCGAAACTCTTCTGCTCTGATTCTTCCGGTTTCAGGTCTGGCTTACCACCAAAAATCTCCACCGGCCGGATCGAGGCACAACCCGGAATGGTCTCACTGGCGACTGCGCCCGGACAAGTTGCCGGGTCAGCCAGATCTAAGCCGGTATACTGCGACTCGGTATTACCGTTAAATAACTGGTTAAAGGAAGGCACTTTAAAGCCGGTACTAAAGGCACCGCGGATCATCACTTCTTCTATCGGGCGATAGTTAAAGCTGATTTTCGGGTTAGTGGTGCTACCAAAGCCATCATACTTGTCGTAACGACCGGCCAGGCTGATATCCAGACTGTCCAGCAGTGGCACATAGAACTCGACAAACACGGCCTTAATATCGCGGCTGACTTTATCCAGCACGTTGGCGTTATCGAAAGGCGCGTTAAAGATCGGCCGCATCTGTGAGCGTTGGTCACCGTTAAACTTAAACTCCTCGCGGCGTAAGTCGGTACCGATCGCAGCCTGAATTTCACCACCTGGTAGTTCGAAACCTAAACCGCCAGTAAAGGTCGCATCCAGCTGTGTCATCAGTGACTCACCGTCATACAAGCGTACACCGTCAGCAGACGCGGCTTGTAAGGCTGCCATACCGGCATCAGACTGGCGTTGTCCCGGCAACAGGAAAGGGTTGATTAAACCGCTACCCAGTACCTGCTGTAAAGCATCAGTGTAATGATAGCCGCTGGCCAGCACCGAGTTGGAGGTACTGGAGGCGCGGGATAAGCCGACGGCATAGTCCCAGTCAAAAGCACTAATAATGCCTTCGAATGCAGCATTAATGCGGTAAGATTTGGTTTCGGTATCAATCTGCCGTGGTCCGCATGCCATACAGCGCCAACGGTAGGCAATAGGTTCGCCATAGTTTAGTTGGCTGGTGCCAAAGTAGTTTGCCAGTGCGGTATAAATTAAGTTATACGATGCCCCTGTTACCGGATACCAGGTGCTCCGGTTAAAAACGGCACCCGGAGAGATTTGGTTGGGTTCAAACGCCTTGCTGACATCAACTTTTGAGCCAACAAACTCAAAGTACGCCATATGCTCATCACTAAGCTTGAAAGAAGCCCGGCTGATAAAATCCAGACTATCCATTGGCTGCTGGATCCGCGCGGCGGCAGGATAATCCCAGGCACAGGCATAACGTGACGAAATCGAACTCCAGAGCCGCTCATCATAAGGGCCCATATTCGGACCGCCATTTTCACAACCTAAACCGCCTGGTAAATCCAGAATGTTAATGGCAATCATATTCAGGCCATCACGTGGATCGCGTAAACCGGTACCGATCAGGTTGCGTTCTGCCGCCGGCCGGTTAAATACTGTTGCAAAAGGGGTACCGCGGGTATCGGGTGATAAACCACGCTCCGGCTGGAAAGTATTGGAGAAAGCACGATCGGTACCCTCCAGCGTCTCATTTTTCTTGTAGCTCAGAGTACCAAACACGTTCCAGCCATCTTTATTAATATCACCGGCACCGAGTAACAGGTTAGTACGATAGATATTACCGCCACCGGCTTCAGTCGTATCGGCAAAGGCCGAAACTTCAGCGCCGGTATAATCTTTCTTGGTGATAAAGTTGATAACACCACCGATGGCATCGGTACCGTACATGGCAGAAGCACCATCACGCAGTACTTCAACCCGTTCCAGCGCTGCAAAAGGGATTGAATTCAAA
The DNA here is from genome assembly GCF_000280055.1 of Alishewanella aestuarii B11. Taxonomy (GTDB): domain Bacteria; phylum Pseudomonadota; class Gammaproteobacteria; order Enterobacterales; family Alteromonadaceae; genus Alishewanella; species Alishewanella aestuarii. The sequence continues at coordinate 247,028 of NZ_ALAB01000002.1, forward strand.
TCTACTGCCCGACCTTTTAACCCGTGCGTTGCCACCCGGCGGCCGTTTAACAGCACCAGTGTCGCATCTGCGCCCTGACCACGCAGGTTGGCACCGGATACACCATTATTACCGCGCTGCTCTTCTGAGACGATACCGCCATTACTGGCCAGGTTATCTGACGCGTTACCGGCGATATTCAGCTGCATTAATAGCTGTTCTGCGGAGGTAATACCCTGAGCATCGATTTCCGCTTTGCTAAATACGGTCAGCGGCAGCGAACCTTCGATATTGGTTCTTTTAATGCTGGAACCGGTAACCCGGATCCGTTCTACTTTTGCATCCTCGGCGTCCGGAACTGCTGTGTCCTGCGCCATGACGACTGATGAGCCCAAGCCGGCAAGGGCAATGGACTGAATGAGCCTGTTCAACTTCATTGCAATCTCTCCTGGATATTACACCCTTTATAATTATTTCATCGTTACGCTGCTTAGCCGTGCGGCGCTGTGCAGGGATGTAGATTTTCTGCACAAAATTAACATAGCAATCTTTTGTTGGTTTTGAAAATAATTTATGCTAAAAAATAACAAATTCAGGAATATTTCATTCCGACGGAGTCTGGGTTGAACAGAATACTGGCTGTAAGCACCTGTTTTTGGCTGATGATGCTGCCATTATTGTTGCCGGGTAGTGGCCGTGCCCAAACCCCGGACTGGCAGTCTGACATTCCGCTACTACAGCAACAGCATCTAAGCGCAGACTACTGGCTGACGAAACTGCCAGAAGCTCAGCAACTACTGCTCGACGCGCAACAAATCCAGGCTTTTAATCAGCGCACCTTTGCCGTGCAGCCAGAAATGCAACCCATCGCCGAAATCCCGCTTAGTCATTCCCGCGAGCAGTTGTTAGAGCGGTTGAATAAGGTTAGCAGTATTCCGGGCAGTGCGCGCTTTTTTGCCGATGGCCGGGCGCTGGTTGAAGCAGATTGGTTGCCACTGCAAGCTGCTCTGAATCGCGATGGCATTGCTGAGATTAATCCGACGCGGTTTGCCCTGGTCACCCGACGCAGCTTGCTGTTAGCCTTTCCGACGAAACTGCGGATCTTTAATGACGCCATGGCGCTGGATTTAAACCGCCTGCAGGAAACTGCCGTCTTCGTCGGTGAGCCGCTGGCGGTGTTACACCAAACCGCGGACCAGCAATGGTCACTGGTTCAGAACTATCATTACACCGGCTGGGTAGAAACCTCAGCGCTCGCGATCGGCGAAAGGCAACAGGTATTAGCCTATGCTGCAGCTGAACCCTTTCTGGTAATCACCGGCGCCAGAGCGCACACTAATTTCAACCCAGAGCTGGCCGCTATTTCTGAGCTGCAACTGGATATGGGGGTGCGGCTACCGCTACTAACTGCCGCCAGTCAGGGGCACAGTATTTATGGCCAGAATCCGCATGCCAGCTATATTGTACAGCTACCCATACGGGGCGCGGATGGCAACCTAGAGCTGGTGCCAGCCTTGATTGCGCGCAACCAGGACGTGTCGGTGGGCTACCTGCCATACACCACAGAGCAGCTGCTGCGCCAGGCGTTTAAATACCTCGGGCAGCGATATGGCTGGGGCTATGACTATAACAGTGTTGATTGTACCGGCTTGCTGGTCGATGTGTTCCGTACCTTTGGTCTGCTGATGCCGCGTAATTCCGGTGAGCAAGGTTATGGAGACTTTGGGCAAAACCGGCGTTTTGCCGAAGATTTACCGGTGGCGGACAAATTGGCGTTGCTAAAGTCAGCACAGGTCGGTGATTTGCTGTATCGCCCCGGCCATGTGATGATCTATCTGGGCGAAAGTGGCGGTGAGCCCTTTGTGCTGCATTCGGTATTTGATCTGGCCTATTACCAACAGGATGGTCGTTTTTATCGCGGTACCTTGAACGGAGTGGCTGTAACACCCCTGACTCCGCTTTATCTGACAGCAGAGCAGAGTTATCTGCACCGGCTGTATAATATTAAATCGCTGCGTTAACCGAGGTGCGCATGAAAATTACCGATATCCGGCTGGGCATGCTACGGGTGCCGCTAAAGACGCCATTCAAAACGGCATTGCGGACAGTGAATCAGATTGAAGATGTGGTGGTGGTGGTAGAAACCGATACCGGCCATCTGGGCTATGGAGAGGCACCGGCAACGGCGGTGATCACCGGTGATATTCATGGCTCCATCATCGAAGCGATCCGTACCGTAATCAAACCCAAGCTGTTGGGGCAGGAGATTAGTGATTTAAATCATATTATCCGGCTGATCCAAGGCTGTATTATGAAAAATTACAGCGCCAAGGCGGCTGTTGAGATGGCGGTGTATGATTTGTTCGCGCAATCCTATCAGGCGCCACTGTATAAGGTGCTCGGCGGTGGCGTGCCGCGGCTGACCACCGACATTACCATCAGTGTCGATTATATCGATAAGATGGTCGCAGATTCACTGGATGCGGTCGCCAATGGCTTTGAAACCCTGAAAGTTAAGGTGGGTAAGGATATCGGCGTCGATATAGAGCGGGTAAAAGCTATTTATAATGCAGTGGCTGGCAAAGCTTTGATCCGGCTGGATGCCAATCAGGGCTGGACTGCCAAAGAAGCCGTTTATGCGCTGCATAAGCTGGAAGATGCCGGGGTGCGGTTAGAGCTGGTGGAGCAACCGGTGAAATACTACGATCTGGAAGGGCTAAAATATATTACCGAGCGGGTTCATACGCCGGTGATGGCCGATGAAAGCAGCTTTGGCCCGCGCGAGGTGATTGAGCTTATCAAGATGCGGGCCGCCGATATCATCAATATAAAGCTGATGAAAACCGGTGGTATTTCCAACGCCATTAAGATCGCCGATATTTGCTCCTTCTACGATATGCAGTGCATGATCGGTTGTATGCTGGAGAGCAGTATCAGTGTCGCAGCGGCGGTGCATGTTGCGGTGGCGAAAGCGGATGTGATTACCAAGGTCGACCTGGATGGGCCCTCGCTCTGTGCCTTTAATCCGGTGCATTGCAGTGTGAACTTTAACGGCCCGGATATCACCATAGGTGAGGCGCCGGGTCTGGGCGTCACTGCGATTGATGGCCTGGAGTGGTTAAACTAACTCTTTTCCAGCAACGCCAGCAGCTTATTATGCTCAGTAATATGCTGGCGGTAACTGGGGCTTTGGCAAAGTAACAAATAGAGTAAATGACACAGATGCTGCTGTGCTTGCTGGGTGACCAGCCGCGCCAAATGTTCATCGGTTTCGGTATCCAATGTAAATAAGGTCACGTCAGCCACCGCACTTTGCGCACTGGTTTGAAAACGGGTCAGGGAGATGATCTGCAATTGCCGGCGTTTGGCATATTTCTCCAGCCGCAGTAAATCCGCATTCTCACCACTATCAGAAATCAGCAGTACGATACTGCCCTCGGGCAGGGTGCGGGCCAATTGTAAACTGACCGCCGGATCACTGTGAAACAGCGCCAGTTTACCCAGCTCCAGTAAGCGGCTTTGCATATCAGCCGCGACTACCGCGGAATGCGCACTGCCAGCCAACAGAATTTGCCGTGCTTGTTGTAGCAACTTGGCCGCTTGCTGCAGCCGGCTTTCCGGGTTGATGGTCAGCAAGCCGCGCAGGCCTTGCCATAAACTCTGCTGCAGTTGCTCTGCTAACTGCGCCAGGCCACTAAGTTCAGCATTATTTTCCGGTGCTTCCCGTTGCAGGGTGGTGGCAGTGACCACCGCTTCCGTGATCGCCAGCTTTAGATCGGGGTAGCCTTTATAACCCAGTTTCTGGCAAAATTTCACCACGCTGGACTGGCTGATCCCAACCGCATCCGCCAGTTGCTGTGACGAATAGTCGCGTAACAGGTTGGAGTTATCCAGAATAAAGTCTGCCAACTTACGCTCGCTGGCAGAAAGTTGGTCTAACATTCCTTTTATTTTCAACAGACTAAGCATCGGATGGCGCCTCATAATGTGCTGGCCAGTCTGGACAGAGGTTTTATATTGAATAATTTATTCCGCAATAGCAAGTTTCACTATTCCGTTGCCGCAGCGATTTAATTTCCCACTAAATCATTTACTTCCTCCAAGCCGCGAAATTAGCGGGATCTTATTCGATCTGTGATGCTGTTTTTACCTTGACAGGTGCCGAAGTGGCACCCTAAACTGTCTCATTGTGGGGATAAGTGGGTAATTGTGGATCATTTTGGAGTGCAGAACGCGCTTAGTGGGATAACTAAGGTGTCACTGCCACGCCATTTAGCGCCACTTTAACGACCGTTAACACTTAATACAGGCAAACAACGATGTTTCGTGGATCATTCACACTGACATTAGATGACAAGGGCCGGTTAGCGCTGCCAGCGCGTTACCGCGACCGCCTTTTGTCTGAAAATCAGGGGCAATTGATCTGTACCATCGACCTGCATGATCCCTGTTTATTACTGTTTCCGCTGGCAGAGTGGGAAGAAATCGAAGAAAAATTGCAGTCACTCTCCAGTTTGAACCCGCAGGAGCGCCGTTTACAGCGCATTTTGCTGGGTAACGCCACCGAATGCGATATGGATAAAAGCGGCCGGATCCTGCTGCCAGCCTTTTTAAGGCAGCATGCCAGCCTGGGCAAAAATATCCGTTTGGTGGGCCAACTCAATAAATTTGAAATCTGGGATGAAACCACCTGGCAAGACCGTCTGGCCGCTGATATTGAGCTGGAACAGGCGCAAGCTGGCTCGGTGGAGTTATCCGAACGCTTACAGGATTTTGTACTGTAAATGACCACAACTGAGCATATTTCGGTACTGTTGGCGGAAACGTTGACAGGCCTGGCGATCAAGGCTGATGGCATCTATCTGGATGGCACCTTCGGCCGCGGTGGTCACAGCCGGGAAATCCTGAAACAGCTGGGCCCGCAAGGCCGGCTGTATGCCATAGATCGCGATCCTGCCGCCATCGCTGCCGCAGCCCCACTGCAAGCTGATGCGCGTTTTCATATCACCCACAGCCCCTTTGCCGCCCTGGCGAACATTGCCGAATCTCTGGCTATTTTTGGCAAAATCGACGGTATTTTATTGGATCTTGGCGTTTCTTCCCCACAACTGGATGAAGCTGAGCGTGGTTTTAGTTTTATGCGTGATGGTCCACTGGATATGCGAATGGATCCGACCAGTGGTTTGTCAGCCGCCGAGTGGTTAGCCAGTGCTGATGTTGAAGATATCAGTTTTGTGTTGCGTGAATATGGCGAAGAAAAGTTTGCCTGGCGCATTGCCAACAGCATTGTTAATAGCCGCGCCGAGCAGCCGTTAACCCGTACCGGCCAGCTGGCTGACCTGATTAGCCGCGCGGTGCCCAAGAGTGCCAAAGAGAAAAAGCACCCGGCTACCCGCAGCTTTCAGGCGATCCGCATCTATATCAACAGTGAGCTGGAGCAAGTGAATCTGGCACTGCAGGGCGCTATGGCGGCACTTAAACCCGCTGGCCGCCTGTGTGTCATCAGCTTTCACTCGCTGGAGGATCGGCTGGTGAAACAGTTTATGCGGCGTCATTCCAAGCCTGAAGCGGTGCCGCGTGGTTTGCCGCTGACGAATGCCCAGCTGCAACAAGAGGTGCCGTTAAAACTGATCGGCAAGGCCATCATGCCATCTGATGCTGAATTGGCGGTCAACCCGCGCGCCCGTAGTGCGGTGCTACGGATCGCTGAGAGGACTGGCTGATGAGCGAGATCCGGTTATCTACTCAAATCAGACAACAATGGCAGCAGCGCAAGCTGGTGCTGTTGTTGTTATTGGCTTGTGTGTTAACCGGCCTGGCCGTGGTGCAGATGGCGCATTTAAACCGGCAATTAACGATCCAGCAGGATCAGAATTACCAGCAGCGTGATCAGCTGGATACCGAGTGGCGCAACCTGTTGCTGGAGCAGCGGGCGCTGGCCGAGCATAGCCGGGTGGAAGAAATTGCCCGCCGGCAACTGAATATGGAAAGACCGAGCGGCAATCGGGATATCACGGTGAGGCAACCATGAAGCGGCCCGTAGCGAAAGCCCAGGCAAAAACCAGGAAGCACCCGACAGTGTTGGGTTGGCGGTTTGCTTTTGTGATGCTCAGCTTAAGCGCGGTCTTTGTGGCACTGGTTGCCCGCGCAGCCTGGTTGCAAGTGCTGGAGCCGGATATGTTGGTCACTCAGGGCGACCTGCGTACCTTACGGATTGAATCCGACAAGGTGATGCGCGGTATGATCCTCGATCGGCATGGCCAGGCGTTAGCGGTCAGCGTGCCGGTGGAGGCGATCTGGGCCGATCCGAAAGAAGTGATCGAACGCAATGCCGCAGCCGATGAACGGCGCTGGCATGCGCTGGCTGAAATTCTGCAAATGACGCCGCAACAATTATTACAGCGGATTGGTGATAACCCGAGTCGGCGCTTTGTCTATTTGCAGCGTCAGGTAAATCCTGCCGTAGTGGAGTATGTGCGCAAATTAAAGGTGCCTGGAATCCACTTCCGTCAGGAATCGCGGCGCTTTTATCCGGCGGGAGAAGTTGCAGCGCAGTTGATTGGTTTTACCAATATTGACGATGTCGGTGTTGAGGGTATCGAGAAGCGGTTTAACGACTTATTAACCGGTACCGCCGGGCGCAAAGTGTTTCGTAAAGACGCCAAAGGCCGCGAAATTGAAGTGCTGGAGCGTGAAGCGTCACAGGAGCCGGCGGATGTTGTGCTGAGTATCGATCAGCGGATCCAGGCGGTCGCTTATCGCGAGCTGAAAAAAGCCGTGCTGGCGCATGGCGCAGCTTCCGGCTCTGCCGTGGTGGTCGATGTGCATACCGGCGAGATCCTGGCGATGGTCAACAGCCCGTCGTTTAACCCGAATAACCGCCGCAATACGCCGGTGCATCGTTTCCGCAATCGCGCCATCACCGATACCTTTGAGCCCGGTTCTACGATGAAACCACTGGCGGTACTCAGTGCGCTGGAATTTGGCAACGCCAAATTGGATAGCATGGTCGATGTTAGCCCCGGCGTAATGCGGATTGGCGGCAGCTGGGTGCGGGATCCGAATAACTATGGCAGCTTGAGCCTGGGCGGTATCATTCAAAAGTCCAGTAATATGGGCGTGGCCCGTCTGGTGTTACAGATCCCGCATCAAAATGTCATTGGCTTATACAGTAATCTGGGCCTGGGTCAGGATACCGGCACCGGCCTAACCGGCGAAAGTAGCGGTATTTTCAGTTTCCGTCAGCGTTGGTCTGATTTTGAACGCGCCACCTTCTCTTATGGCTATGGCTTATCCGTCACTGCAGTACAGCTGGCCAGAGCCTATGCCACCATTGGCAATGGCGGGGTCAACCGGCCACTGAGCATTCTGAAAGTGGAGCAGCCTGAACCAGGTGAGCGGGTATTAAAACAAGAATATGCGCTGGCGATGTTAGAAATGATGGAAAGCAGTATTGCGCCCGGCGGCACTGCAACCCGGGCACAAATTCCGGGTTACCGCGTCGGTGGCAAAACCGGTACTGCCCGTAAAGCCGTCGCTGGTGGTTACGGTAATGACTATATCGCCTCCTTTGCCGGTGTTGGCCCAATCAGTAATCCACGCTTGGTAACAGTGGTGGTGATTAACGAGCCGGCCGGTGATTTCTACCACGGTGGTGAAATCGCGGCCCCGGTATTTTCCCAGATTATGGGTGCTGCCATGCAGTTACTGAACTTACCGCCGGATGCGCAAAGCCGGCCCAGGATCTCTGCCGTAAGGAGTACACAAAATGCCGGTTAACAGTAAAGTCTGGTTAGCAGCGCAGTGCCCCCAGGTGCCGGAGTGCACACTGGCGGATTTGCGCATTGATAGCCGTCAGGTGCAAACAAATGATGTCTTTATTGCCCTGCCGGGTACCCATACCGATGGTCAGCATTTTATCAGTCAGGCGCTGGCACAAGGCGCAGCCCTGGTACTTACCCATACCGGTAGTTACAGCGATCCGCGGATTCAGGTATTACCCGAGCTGAATACAGTGTTACCCGAGTTGGCAGCCAGTTTCTATGGTCACCCGCAACAACAGCTGACGTTGGTGGGAGTGACCGGCACTAATGGTAAGTCCTCGGTCTGCAGTTTTATCGCGCAGTTGGCAGAGCAGCTTGGACTGAAAAGCGCCATTATCGGTACCCTCGGCTATGGTTCCTGGCAGCAATTAACGCCATTAAAAAATACCACGCCGCACTTTGTTGATTTGCAGCGGATTTTCGCCGAAATGCTGGCCAGTGGTGTATGTCTGGTGGCGATGGAGGTGTCATCTCATGCCTTAGTGCAGCAGCGGGTTGCCGGCCTGGAGTTCGCGGCCGCCGTCTTCACTAACCTGAGCCGGGATCATCTGGATTATCACGGTAGTATGCAGGCCTATGCTGAGGCTAAAGCATTATTGTTTCAACAGTCGCAAAGCCGGTTGGCGGTGCTGAATCTGTCTGATGAAACCGGTCGCATCTATGCCACCAATTGCCAGATCCCGGTGTTTGCTTATGGCAAAACCGCGGACTGTAACGACCCTGCCGCTCTGACCTATCAGTGCGCGGCGCCAAATGAGCAAGGCATTTACTGCGAGCTACAGGCTGACGGTGTGCATTATCAGTTGCAATTACCGCTACTAGGCGAATTTAATGTGCAGAATGCGCTGGCGGCGATACGTTGTCTGCAGGCGCTGGGGCAGCCATTAGCCGCACTGTTACAGGCAGCCGCCAAGCTGAAAGCTGTCGCCGGGCGGATGGAGCAATTTCCGTTTAAAACCGGCGCCACTGTAGTAGTCGATTATGCCCATACCCCGGATGCATTGCGGCAAACCTTACTGGCGCTGCGCGCCCACTGCAGTAACCATCTGTGGACCGTCTTTGGCTGTGGTGGTGATCGCGACAAAGGCAAGAGACCTTTGATGGGGCAACTTGCTGAGCTGTTATCTGATCATGTGATTCTGACTTCGGATAACCCGCGTACCGAAGATCCGCTGCAGATATTGCAGGATATCGCTGCCGGCTTTAGTAATGATCACTGTTATGTGCTGGAGCCGGATCGCCGTTCTGCCATTAAGTTAGCAGTGGCGCAGGCTCAGGCTGGCGACATAGTGCTGCTTGCCGGTAAGGGCCATGAAACCGAGCAAATTATTGGCCAGACTGCGCTGCACTATGACGAACGCGCCTATGTGCAGCAACTGCAACGGGAGATGGCCCTATGATCCCGCTCCATTTATCCGAGTTGGCAACCATTCTGCAGGCCCCATTAGTCGGCGAAGACCGGCTGATTGAAAGCATCAGCACCGACAGCCGCACCCTGGAAGGTGCAGCGCTGTTTTTGGCGTTAAAGGGCCCGAATTTTGATGGCAATCAGTTTTTAGCTGAGGTGGCGGCAAAGGGTGCGGTAGCGCTGATTTGCAATCAACAGCCGCCGGTTGCCCTGCCTTATATTCTGGTACCGGATGGCCGCATAGCTTTGGGGCAGATTGGCGCGGCCCTGAAACAACGGCTGGCGCCAAAAACGGTGGCGATTACCGGTAGTGCCGGTAAAACCACGGTAAAAGAAATGCTGGCAGCGATCCTAAGCCAGCAAGGACCGGTATTGGCGACTGCGGGTAATTTTAATAATGACATCGGTGTGCCCCTGACCCTATTGCGGTTAATGCCGGAACACCAATATGCGGTACTTGAACTGGGGGCCAACCATCCCGGCGAGGTAGCTTATACCACGGCGCTGGTGAAGCCGGATGTCGCCTTGATCACCAATGCCGCCGCATCGCATCTGGAGGGCTTTGGCGACGTTTATGGCGTAGCCCGTGCTAAAGCAGAAATTTACAGTGGTTTAACCGATACCGGCAGCGCCGTAGTGTCACTGGACAGTGATTTTAGCGATTACTGGCTGGCGCAGGTCAGACAGCAAGCCTGCCAGACCTTTAGTTTACAAAATCCGGCAGCAGATTTTTATGCCTCTGACATTCGTCTGGATGCCAGTGGTTGTGCGCATTTTCTGTTACATAGCCCGCAGGGCAACGCGCAAATCCAGCTGAAAATCCCCGGCCGGCATAATGTTGCTAATGCGCTGGCCGCTGCGGCAGCCGCCCTCGGACTGGGCCTGAATTTACAGCAAGTACAGCGCGGCCTGCTCGGGATGCAAGCGGTTAAAGGCCGTACTAATTTGCTGACGCCCAAAGCCGGTCTGAAAATTATTGACGATACCTACAATGCGAATGTGGAATCAGTAAAAGCGGCCATTGACTTGCTGGCCAGCTATTCTGGCTTCCGTGGCCTGTTACTCGGTGATATGGGGGAGTTGGGTGCTGACGCCCGTTTATACCACGAACAGATTGGCGACTATGCCAAAAAAGCCGGTATTAATCTGTTATTCACTGTTGGTGTGTTATCACAGAGCGCCAGTGACCGCTTTGGTGTTACTGGTGCCCATTTTAGTCAACAGCAAACGCTGGTCGAGCATTTGCTGCCAATCATTGCCGGTCAACAAGACGTTACGCTCCTGGTGAAAGGTTCACGCAGCGCGAGAATGGAAAAGGTTGTACAGGACTTGCTAGAACGTTGTCAGCAGGAGACTCAGCCATGTTAGTGTGGTTAGCAGAGTATTTAACACAGTATATCAGCGCCTTTAATGTGATCAGTTATCTGACATTCCGGGCGATTTTGGGCGTATTAACCGCCTTGTTACTCAGCCTGTACCTTGGGCCCAAGCTGATCGCCGCCTTGCAGCGGATGCAGATTGGGCAGGTAGTACGCAATGACGGTCCGGAGAGCCATTTCTCGAAGAAAGGCACCCCGACGATGGGCGGACTGTTGATCCTGGGTTCAATTCTGATTTCTACCTTGTTATGGGCCAACCTGAGCAATAAATACATCTGGGTGGTGCTGTTTGTGCTGGTCAGCTTTGGCACCATCGGCTTTATTGATGATTACCGCAAAGTGATCCGCAAGGATCCCAAGGGTCTGATCGCGCGCTGGAAGTACTTCTGGCAATCGGTATTTGCGCTGTTAACCGCGTTTTTCCTTTATGCCACGGCTGAGCGGCCGGCAGAAACTGCGCTGCTATTGCCTTTTTTCAAAGAGGTGATGCCACAGCTGGGCTTACTGTTTATTGCGTTGGCCTATTTTGTGATTGTCGGCACCAGTAATGCCGTCAATCTGACCGACGGTCTGGATGGTCTGGCCATAGTGCCGACTATTATGGTCGCCGGCGCCTTTGCCATTATTGCCTATGCCAGCGGTAACGTGAACTTTGCCAACTATCTGAATATTCCTTTCCTACCTTATGCCGGGGAGCTGGTCGTGTTCTGCGCCGCCCTTATTGGTGCAGGTTTAGGTTTCCTTTGGTTTAACACCTACCCGGCGCTGGTGTTTATGGGCGATGTCGGTTCCCTAGCGCTGGGTGCGGTGCTTGGCGTGATTGCCATTCTGGTACGGCAAGAAATCGTGCTGTTTATTATGGGCGGGATCTTTGTGATGGAAACCCTGTCGGTGATCCTGCAAGTGGGCTCCTACAAACTGCGCAAACAGCGGATTTTCCGGATGGCGCCAATCCATCACCATTACGAATTAAAGGGCTGGCCGGAGCCACGGGTGATCGTGCGCTTCTGGATCCTGTCGATCATCTTTGTGCTGGTAGGGTTAGCCACCCTGAAACTGAGATAAGAAGTTATGCCAGATTTGTTGACTGCTAAACGTATCGCTGTCGTCGGGCTGGGCCAATCAGGTCTGGCCACGGTGCGTTTTTTGCTGTCAAAAGGTCTGAAGCCGGTGTTAATGGATACCCGTAAGCAACCGGCCGGGCTGGAACAGATCGCACCGGAAAAGGTAGATGGTATCTATTTAGGTGAGCTAGATGCCAACCGTCTGGCACAGATGGAGCTGATTATTGTCAGCCCCGGCTTATCAGTTAAGCATCCGGCGCTGCGTTTTGCCCGCCTGCAGGGTGCGACAGTGCTGGGGGATGTCGAACTCTTTGCCCGTTTCAACACTAAACCTGTGGTGGCAATAACAGGTTCTAATGGCAAATCTACCGTCACCCGCCTGACCGAAGCGATGTTACAGCAAAGTGGTATCAAAGCGCTGGCCGCTGGCAATATCGGTTTGCCGGTATTGGATGCGCTGGCGGAGCCAAGCGCAGAGGTCTATGTGCTGGAATTATCCAGCTTTCAGCTGGAAACAACCGACAGTTTACAGCTCGTTGCCGCGGCTAACCTGAATGTCAGTGCCGACCACCTCGACCGCTATAACGATTTGGCCGATTACGCTGCCGCCAAGCAACGTATTTATCAGCACAGCGCGTTGGCGGTTTACAACGCGGAAGATAACCTGACGCTGCCGGCAACCTCCGGGCCACGGCTTGGTTTGAGCTTACAGGATACCGGCAGTGGCTATGGTATAGTGCAGCATCAGCAGCAGGAGTATCTGCTGGTCGCCGGGGCGCCATTGTTGCCGGTATCTGAGCTGAGTTTATTTGGCAAACATAACCAGTTTAATGCGCTGGCTGCTGCAGCCTTAGCTTTAGCGGCAGGTGCCAGCCGCGAGGCGATTGCCACCACATTAAAAACCTTCCGTGGCCTGGCGCATCGTTGTGAGCTGGTGCTGGAGCGAAACGGCGTACGCTGGGTCAACGATTCCAAGGGCACCAATATCGGCGCAACCCTGGCTGCGTTGGCCGGACTGCGTAGCAGTGTCAAAGGCAAGCTGATCCTGATTGCCGGCGGTGATGCCAAGGGCGCTGATCTGACTGAATTGCAACCGGCGCTGCAGCGCGATGTGCAGCAACTGATTACGCTGGGGCAGGATGGTCCGGCGCTTGCGGCACTGTTACCTGACAGCATTCAGGTAAAAACGCTGCAGCAGGCGGTAAAAACAGCGGCCAGTCTGACGAAACCCGGTGATATGGTGTTGTTGTCGCCGGCCTGCGCCAGCCTGGATATGTTTAAAAGTTATGCCGATCGCGGTGAGCAGTTCGCGGCTGCAGTCCGGGAGTTAAAGCCATGAAAGCCTTAACCCTGCCAGCACGTTTTAACCCCTTGCCACGTTTGGATGCCTGGTGGCAAGCCCGAGACGAGGGCACCTTTGACAATGTGTTCCTGACCGCATTGCTGCTGGTGCTGGCCTTTGGTCTGGTGATGGTGACCAGTGCCTCGATCCCGGTAGCAGAGCGGCTCTATGGCAATCCGCTGCACTTTACCATCCGGCATTTAATTTATATGGTGATGGGTTTTACCGCAGCCTATGTCGTGACCCGTTTACCGGTCAGTTTCTGGCACACTTACAATATGCAGCTGTTATTTGCTGCCCTGGCCTTACTGGTTGCGGTATTGATTTTTGGTAAAAACGTCAATGGTTCTACCCGTTGGCTGGCGTTAGGCCCGATTAATATTCAGGGTGCTGAGCCGGCGAAGTTATTCTTTTTCTCCTACCTGGCCAGCTATCTGGTGCGCCGGCATGAAGAAGTACGGGAAAACCTGATGGGTTTTTTAAAGCCACTGCTTATGCTGTTTGTCGTGGCGGTGTTACTGCTGATGCAGCCTGACTTAGGAACCGTTATCGTGATGTTTGCGACGGCGGTAGTGCTGTTGTTTTTGGCCGGTGCCAAGCTCTGGCAGTTTATTGCACTGATCCTCACCGGTCTGGCGGCGATCGCGGTGTTGATATTTTACAGCGAGTATCGCTGGCGTCGGGTGACGGCCTTCCTCGATCCCTGGGCCGATCCTTTTGGCAGCGGCTATCAGTTAACCCAGTCGTTAATGGCCTTTGGCCGTGGCGGCTGGTCTGGTCAGGGGCTGGGTAACAGTATTCAGAAGCTGGAATACCTGCCGGAAGCCCATACCGACTTTATTATTTCGGTGATTGCCGAAGAAACCGGTTTCTTCGGTGTGGCGTTGCTCCTCAGCCTGTTGTTCCTGATGGTATTCCGCGCTTTATTGATGGGCAGCCGGGCGCTACAAAAAGGCATGAGTTTCCATGGTTTTCTGGCCTACGCCCTGGCGATCTGGATTGGCTTTCAAACGGCGGTCAATGCCGGTATGGCCAGTGGTTTGCTACCAACCAAAGGTATGACCTTGCCCTTTGTCAGCTATGGTGGCAGTAGCCTGATTATTATGCTGATGGCTGCAGCCTTGCTGCTGCGGATTGATTTTGAAGTCAGATTACAGGGTAAACAAGCAGTGAGTGGAGGTAAGCATGACTAAACCTCTGGCACTGATTATGGCCGGTGGTACCGGTGGCCATATTTTCCCGGCGCTGGCGGTGGCCAGAGCGCTGCAGGCCGATGGTTGGGACATCGCCTGGCTCGGTACTGCAGATCGGATGGAAGCACGGCTGGTGCCGGAATTCGGTTTACCCTTTTACCCGATTGAGGTGGCTGGGTTACGCGGTAAAGGTTGGCGCAGTAAGTTGCTGGCACCCTGGATGCTGGTCAAAGCACTGCTGCAGGCCAAACGCCTGGTTAAACAATTGCAACCGACACTGGTATTGGGCTTTGGTGGTTATGCCAGTGGTCCTGGTGGTCTGGCGGCACGCTTAAGCGGCATCCCCTTGTTGATCCACGAGCAGAATGCGGTACCGGGCAGCACTAATAAACTGTTGGCACAGCTCGCCGTTAAGGTGCTGGTAGCCTTTCCGCAGGCCTTTGCCGAGTCGGTGAAACAGCAGCTGGTTGGCAATCCGGTACGCAATGAAGTGATTAATTGCCGTCTTGGCCGGCAACAGAATCCCGAGCTGCGGGTACTGGTGGTCGGAGGCAGCCTCGGCGCCAAAGCGCTGAATGAACAATTACCAGCGCAACTGGCGCAGCTGGCTAGGCAGGGGCAAGTTGCGGTCTGGCACCAGACAGGTGAAGCCATGCGCGATACGGTCGATGCCGCTTACCAACCACTACGTCAGCTTGGCATGACGGTTGAAGTTGAGGCCTTTATCAAAGATATGGCCGCTGCCTATCGCTGGGCCGATGTGGTGATTTGCCGCGCTGGTGCACTGACGGTAAGTGAAGTGGCCGCCGCCGGCATTGCCGCCATCTTTGTGCCGCTGCCCACCGCCATTGACGATCATCAGACCGCCAATGCGCGTAGTCTGACCAGTGTCGATGCTGCCTGGCTAGTACCGCAAAATCAGCTGACACAGCCGGGTATAGTGCCATTACTGGCCGGCGCTTTAACAGATAAAACCGAGCTGCAGCGCCGGGCAGATAAAGCCCGGGCTTTTGCGCTCGATAATGCAGCGGCAGAGGTGGTGACCTTATGCCGGCAAGTAACAGGACAAGTAGTATGATTACGACACTGCAACAGAAAAAACAGGCCATGCGCCGGGTCGAACGGATCCATTTTGTTGGCATCGGTGGCGCCGGTATGGGCGGTATTGCCGAGGTGCTGCTAAACGAAGGCTATAAAGTCAGCGGCTCTGATATCGCACCAGGTGCAGTAACCGAGCGTTTAATCAGCCTGGGGGCTGAGATAGTGTTTGGTCATGCCGCCAGTCATGTCCAGGGCGCCAGTGTGGTGGTGGTTTCCAGCGCCATCAAACAGGAAAACCCGGAGGTGGCTGCGGCGCGCGAACAGCGGATCCCGGTGGTGCGCCGGGCAGAAATGTTAGGTGAATTGATGCGCTTTCGCCATGGCATCGCCATCGCCGGCACGCACGGTAAAACCACGACCACCAGTTTAATGGCGTCTGTTTTTGCTGAAGCCGGTGCCGATCCGACCTTTGTGATTGGTGGCTTGTTAAATTCTGCCGGCTCTAACGCCCGGCTTGGCGCCGGGCGCTATCTGATTGCCGAAGCCGACGAAAGTGATGCCTCCTTTTTACATTTACAGCCGATGGCGACGGTAATTACTAATATCGAAGCCGACCATATGGATACCTATCAGGGTGACTTTGAGAAGCTAAAAGCCACTTACCTGGAGTTTTTGCATAATCTGCCGTTTTACGGCTTAGCGGTTGTCTGCCTGGATGATGCGGTGCTACGCGGCCTGATCCCGCAAATTGGTCGTACTGTGCTGACCTATGGCTTTAGCGAAGATGCGGATTACCGGATCAGTGAATTTAGCCAGCAAGGTACCCGCAGCCAATTTGTGATCACCGATCCGGCCGGCAATCAGCGTGAGATCAGTCTGAATTTACCGGGCCGGCATAATGCACTCAATGCCACAGCGGTATTTGCGCTGGCGCAGGATGAGGGCATTGCAGAGCAGGCAATTCTGGCGGCATTAAGTAAATTCGAAGGCATAGGCCGGCGTTTTCAACAATACGGCGAATTTGATACCGGCCGTGGTAAGGTGCTGCTGTTAGATGATTATGGTCATCACCCGACCGAAGTGGCCGCTACTGTTGCTGCTGTGCGCAGTGCCTGGCCCCAGCGCCGTCTGGTAATGTGTTATCAGCCACACCGCTATACCCGCACCCGTGATCTCTATGATGACTTTGCCCGGGTTCTGTCAGAAGTGGATACGTTGTTGCTGCTGGAAGTGTATGCTGCCGGTGAAGCACCGATAGCTGGCGCTGACAGTCGCAGCCTGGCGCGCTCTATTCGCGCCCGTGGCCAACTGGAGCCGATCTATGTTGCACAACCGGCAGATTTGGCAGCCAGTCTGGCAGAAGTATTACAGGATGGTGATGTGGTGCTGACACAAGGTGCCGGCAATATTGGTAGCCTGGTGAAACAGCTGGCTGCCATGCAACTCGATATTGAACAGTTAAAAGCAACCAAAGGAGCTGCGCAATGAGCCAGAATGCAAAAGTTGCCGTGATGTTTGGTGGCCGCTCGGCAGAGCGCGAGGTGTCGCTGCGCTCCGGTAAGGCAGTATTAGCGGCGTTGCAGGATGCCGGTATCAATGCCTTTGCTTTTGATCCGAAGGAACAACCACTGGCCAGCCTGAGCGCCGATAAAGTCTTTATCGTGCTACATGGTCGTGGTGGTGAAGATGGCACCATGCAAGGTGCTTTACAGCAACTGGGATTACCCTATACCGGCAGCGGCGTGCTGGGCTCAGCGCTGGCGATGGATAAAATTCGCTGTAAATGGCTGTTTCAGGCGCAGGGCTTACCAACAGCACCTTTCTTAGTAGTGCGTCCGGGCGATACCGATTATGCCGCCATGTTGCAACAGCTCGGCGGTAAGGTGATGGTTAAACCTGCTAATGAAGGCTCCAGCATTGGCATGAGTGCGGCCAGCAATGCGGCGGAGCTGGCAACGGCTATCGCCACCGCCCATCAATATGATCAGGAAGTGCTGGTTGAGCGTTGGATTGACGGCCGGGAATTTACCATTGCCATTTTAAATGACCAGGTATTACCGATAGTTGAAATGCGCACGCCGCGCGCGTTTTATGATTACGAAGCCAAATATCAGGCCAATAGTACCGAGTATCTGTGTCCGGCGCCATTGACGGCGGAGCTTACCGCGGCAATGCAGCAAAGCGCGCTGGCCGCTTTTAAAGCGGTAGGTGCCAGTGGCTGGGGTAGGGTTGATCTGATGCTGGATCAGAGCGGACAGCACTATTTACTGGAAGTGAACACTGTACCGGGAATGACTGAGAAATCGCTGGTACCTATGGCGGCCAAGGCGGCCGGTTATAGCTTCCAGCAATTAGTACTGGCGATTTTACAACAAGCTGACAGCGCCCGGAGCTAATGGATGAAAGCTGAGCAGACGCAGATCACACCACGCAGCCGCACCGAGTTTGTGCTGGGCCTGGTGTTCTTTGTCTGTTCGATATTGTTTTTACTGTATCTGATTGCCGAGGTGCGCAACTGGGTACGGGATCAACAAAGTGCGCCGATTTCGCAGGTACGGTTGTATGGCAAGTTTCAGCAGTTGGATGTCAACAGCCTGCAGCAGCGCTTGCATCAGGAATATGTGGGTAATTTTTTTCGGGTGGACGTGGATCAGGTGCAGCAGTTCCTGCAACAGCAACCATGGGTGTATCAGAGTGCCGTGCGCAAACTTTGGCCTGATACGCTGGTGGTGGTGGTAACGGAACAGCAGCCGGTAGCAATTTGGAATGGTGAGCAGTTACTGAACGAGAAAGGGCAGGTGTTTGCTGCCCCAATACAACAACTGAACCAACCCTTGCCCTGGCTGTACGGTCCGGATGGGACCGAGCAGGATGCCCTGAACATGTTCGGCCGCATGCAGCAGTTAATGGCGCTGCATCAGTTTGATGTGCAAAAAGTGTATTTAACCGAACGCTTTGCCTGGCGGCTGGAACTGGCCGATGGCCTGAGTTTGCAGCTGGGCCGCGAAGATACGCTGAAGCGGTTACAACGCTTTATTGAGTTGTACCCGACGATGCAACAGCACCAGGCCGGGATGGCTGAGGTGGATTTACGTTATGACACGGGTATTGCCGTGCGCTATGCAGTAACAGACACTAAGAGAAAAACATGACAAAGTCAGCAGAACGGGATTTGATTGTTGGTCTGGATATCGGCACCGCCCAGATAAAGGCGGTAGTGGGTGAGATCACCGCCGACAACCAGTTAAGCATCGTCGGCGTCGGCACTCATGCCTCGCGGGGTATGGATAAAGGTGGCGTCAACGATCTGAACCTGGTGGTGCAGGCGGTGCAACGCGCCATTAACGAGGCCGAACTGATGGCCGATTGCCAGGTCTCCTCGGTGTATCTGGGGATCACCGGTAAGCATATCCGCTGCCAGAACGAAAGCGGGATGGTACCGATCAATGATACCGAGGTCACGGCCGATGATGTGGCCAGCGTGATCCATGCTGCCAAGTCGGTACCGATCTCTGCCGAGCGCCGGATGCTGCATGTGTTACCGCAAGAGTTTTCGGTTGATATGCAGGAAGGTATTAAAAGCCCGGTTGGCATGTCGGGTGTACGGATGGAGGCCCGTGCCCATATCATCACCTGCGCCAATGATATGGCGAAGAATATTGAAAAGTGTGTCGAGCGTTGCGGCTTACAGGTTGATCAACTGATTTTCAGCGCCCTGGCGTCCAGTTATGCGGTACTGACTGATGATGAGAAAGAGCTCGGCGTCTGCGTGGTTGACATCGGTGGCGGTACCATTGATATCGCCATCTTCACCAATGGTGCTCTGCGGCATACCGCAGTGATCCCGGTGGCCGGTAATCAGGTGACCAGCGATATTGCCAAGATTTTCCGCACACCAATCAGCCATGCTGAAGACATTAAGGTGCAGTATGCCTGTGCCCTGCGCAGTATGGTGGGGAAAGAAGAAAGTATCGAAGTACCCAGTGTCGGTGGCCGCCCAGCTCGTTCTATGTCGCGTCATACGCTGGCAGAAGTGGTAGAGCCGCGTTACCAGGAATTGTTTGAACTGGTGTTGGAAGAAATCCGCTCCAGTGGTTTGGAAGAGCAAATTGCTGCCGGTTTGGTGCTAACCGGTGGTACCGCCAAGATGGAAGGTGCGGTCGAGTTTGCAGAAGATATTTTCCAGATGCCGGTACGACTCGGTTATCCGATGCATGTTACCGGACTACGGGATTATGTCAGTGATCCGGCTTATGCCAGCGTCATTGGCTTATTACTTTATGGCAAAGATGTGCGCAGCCAGCAAAAAGCTGCCGGTCAGAGCCGGGAATCTGTTAGCGGCTGGCTGAAAAAGATCAGCAGCTGGTTTAATGGTCAATTTTAAGTAAGCGTAAAAAAACGGAGAGAGAGCTATGTTTGAGTTAATGGAAAACCACAGCGAAGAAGCTGTCATTAAAGTAGTAGGGGTTGGCGGTGGCGGCGGTAACGCCGTGGAATATATGGTCGCCAGTAATATCGAAGGGGTAGAGTTTATTGCTGCCAATACCGATGCCCAGGCGCTGCGTAATTCCTCAGCCAATGTCACCCTGCAGTTAGGCGCGGGTGTGACAAAAGGTCTGGGTGCCGGCGCCAATCCGGAGATCGGGCGTCGTTCTGCTGAGGAAGATCGGGAAACCATCAAGAAAACCCTGCAGGGCGCAGATATGGTATTTATCGCTGCTGGCATGGGCGGTGGTACTGGTACCGGGGCGGCACCTATCGTTGCCGAAGTGGCGAAAGAACTGGGGATCCTGACGGTTGCCGTAGTGACCAAGCCATTCCCGTTCGAAGGTAAAAAGCGCAGTGCCTTTGCCGACGAAGGGATCAGCGAACTAAGCCAACATGTCGATTCATTGATCACCATCCCGAACGACAAGTTATTAAAAGTACTAGGCAAGGGCACGAGCTTGCTGGATGCGTTTAAAGCTGCGAACAACGTATTATTGGGCGCAGTACAGGGTATTGCCGAGTTAATTACCCGGCCGGGTCTGATCAACGTGGACTTTGCCGACGTACGTACAGTAATGTCGGAAATGGGCACTGCGATGATGGGTACTGGCCGTGCTACTGGCCCGGACCGTGCCGAAGAAGCCGCCGAGCAAGCCATTTCCAGCCCGCTGCTGGAAGATATTGATTTGTCTGGCGCTAAGGGCATTCTGGTTAACATCACTGCGGGTCTGGATATCAGTATCGAAGAGTTTGAAACGGTCGGTAACGCCGTAAAAGCCTTCGCGTCTGAAAATGCGACTGTGGTTGTCGGTGCCGTAATTGATCCGGAAATGCGTGATGAGCTGCGGGTTACTGTAGTTGCAACTGGTATTGGTGCTGATCGCAAGCCGGATATCAGCCTGGTGCCAACTCACCGCCCTGAGCCGGTGAACCACGGTTATGTACAACATGGTAATACCATGCGGCAAAGTGCACCGCAGCCAGCAGTGCAACGCGAAGAAATGTTACAGCCTAAGGTACAACCGGAAGTGAAAGGCGGCGGTATCGATATTTTTGATATCCCGGCGTTCTTGCGTAAACAAGCGGACTAAGGTCCGCGTTGTTGCGCGGTAGACAGGCGTCAGGCAGCAGATGCAGTTCATCCGCTGTTCAGTCACTATTTGGCATAGTGTCTTGCATGTGTTATGCTGCGCGCCCATTTTGTTTGCTTAGATAATGAGCAGGATAAAATTATGATTAAACAACGTACCATCAGCCAAATCGTCAGCACCGTCGGTGTTGGATTACACAAAGGTGAAAAGGTTACGCTTACTCTCCGGCCTGCGCCTGATAACACGGGAATTATTTTCCGTCGTGTTGATCTGGACCCGGTAGTTGACTTTAAAATCACCCCCTCTCTGGTGGGTGATACGGTCATGTGTACCTGTTTAATCAATGAGCAGGGCGTGCGCCTGTCTACTACAGAACATTTAATGGCCGCTATCGCTGGACTTGGCATCGACAATCTGGTGATTGATGTTGATGCCCCGGAAATTCCGATTATGGACGGTAGCGCCAATCCTTTTGTTTACCTGTTGCTGGAAGCTGGCATCAGCGAACAGCGGCTGGCGAAAAAGTTTATCCGCATCAAGCGGCCGGTTCGGGTTGAAGATGGCGATAAATGGGCCGAGTTTAAGCCTTACAATGGCTTTAAGCTGGACTTTGCCATCAGTTTTAACCATCCGGTGATCTCTGAAACCACACAGCATCTGGTGATGGATTTCTCAGCTGCCGCCTTTATTAAAGAAATCAGCCGTGCCCGTACTTTCGGTTTCCTGCATGAAGTTGAGTATCTGCGGGCGAATAATCTGGCGCTGGGCGGTAGTATGGATAATGCGGTGGTACTGGATGAGTACCGTGTATTAAATCAGGATGGCTTGCGCTACGAAGACGAATTTATCAAGCACAAGATCCTGGATGCCATTGGTGACCTTTACATGGCTGGCTACAGTATTCTGGGTGAGTTCAAATCCTTTAAGACCGGGCATGCGCTAAACAACCAGCTGTTGGCTGCGGTACTGGCTAATCAGGAAAACTGGGAATTTGCCACCTTTGACGATAAAGCCGAGCTGCCAATCTCCTATCTGGCGCCGCAACTGGCCTAAATCACCAGGGCGTATTGACCTTTGCTGCTTAGGTTTGTTCGCACTGGCGGCGCTTTGATCGCGAAACGAGGAGCGCAGTTTAGTTATTCTAAATAAGTGACGAGTGACAAAGAGCAAAGCGTCGCCAGTGCGAACCCTTCGGGCAGCGTTTGGCTGGCGTTTCTACTGCGTTATCGCTTGTTCATGTAGAATAACTACACATCACAAGCTCTGCCTTGTATAAACACCAGCCAAACGGCTGCAAAAGCAAGCAGCAAAGGTCAATACGCCCTAGTTCTTCCCCTGCAACAGGCGTTGTAATGCTTGTTGCAGCGGCCCTGCCGTTTGTTCTGCTAACTTTGATAATTGCTGTCTGGTTTGCTCGCTCAGCGCTGTTTTGCTGTGCTGATAAGGCTTAGCGGCCGTCTCCTGCACACTAAACCTGCTATTTTGCCCATTTGGCGAAACCTCAATGTCAAGACCCGCTAAATCAGGCAAGATTTTTTGCCGGAAATTGGCTAAAATGGCGTCGCGCTGCATTTTCAGTCGGGTAGCCCAGGCTGCTGAGCTGCACAGGATCACTGCTCGTCCGTCTTTCAGATTCACCACCTGACAAAACCCCAGGTCCGGTAATTGGAGCAGGGCGGCGAGTTCGGTATTAAATTGCTGTAACAGGCTGTATTGCTGTTGCACTGTGGCCAGTGGACTGTTGCTCAGTAAATGAGAAAGATCTTCCGGTTTGTGATTATAACGTTTCATCGGATCATTGACCTGGCAGACTGAAGCTGCAGTTTAGCAGTTTTTTAGTGGTGGCCATAGCTTTGCCCTTGAAAGGCACTGTCAATAGCGCCATATCCTGCTAACATCTGCCGGTACTGGCCTGCTGCGCGGGTCACAGCATACGAATAACACTGGCGAAGCCAGGGCTGCAGCAACACTCAGGGCAAGTAATGCCGGCTGGGGCTGGCAGTTTCAACTAAGAATGGTATTGGGATAATGTTTGGAAAACTCTTCGCCAAATTGATTGGCAGCCGTAACGACCGCTTTTTAAAGAAACTCAAAAAAACTGTGCTTCAGATTAATGCCCTGGAAGAGCAGTTTACCAAGCTGAGTGACGAACAACTAAAAGAAAAAACCAGCGAATTTAAGCAGCGGGTTCAGGCCGGCGCTACTTTGGATGACATCCTGCCGGAAGCCTTTGCAACAGTGCGTGAAGCCAGTAAGCGGGTGTTCAATATGCGCCATTTCGACGTGCAGTTGATTGGTGGTATGGTACTGCATCAGGGCAAGATCTCAGAAATGCGTACTGGTGAGGGTAAAACCCTGACCGCGACCCTGCCAGCCTACCTGAATGCCTTAAGTGGTAAATCGGTGCATGTGATCACCGTTAACGACTATCTGGCGAAGCGCGACGCCCAAACCAACGAACCCTTATTTACCTTCCTGGGGCTAACTGTTGGCGTAAACGTGCCGGGGATGGCACACCATGAAAAGCAACAAGCTTACGCCGCTGACATTACCTATGGTACCAATAACGAATTCGGTTTTGACTATCTGCGCGATAATATGGCGTTTTCGCCGCAAGACCGCGTACAACGCGATCTTGCCTATGCCATTATCGACGAAGTTGACTCCATTCTGATTGACGAAGCCCGTACGCCGCTGATTATTTCAGGCCCGGCCGAAGACAGTTCTGAGCTGTATAAGCAAATTAATAAGCTGGTGCCGCTGCTGGAAAAGCAGGATAAAGAAGACGAAGAAGGCAAACATGGTGACGGCCACTTTACGGTGGATGAGAAAGCGCGCCAGGTGTACCTGACCGAGCAAGGCCAAATCAAAGTAGAAGATATGCTGCGTGAGCAGGGACTGATCGCCGAACACGATACCCTGTTCTCTGCGGCCAATATTACCTTGTTGCACCACGTTTACGCTGCCTTACGTGCCCATCAGCTGTTTAAACGCGATGTGGATTATGTGGTAAAAGACGGCGAAATCGTGATTGTTGACGAGCATACCGGCCGTACTATGGAAGGCCGGCGCTGGTCTGAGGGCCTGCACCAGGCGGTGGAAGCTAAAGAAGGCGTACGGATCCAGAACGAGAACCAGACGCTGGCTTCAATTACTTTCCAGAACTATTTCCGTTTATACGACAAGCTGGCCGGTATGACCGGTACTGCCGATACTGAAGCCTTTGAATTCCAGCAAATCTATGGTCTGGAAACCATCGTGGTACCGACCAATAAGCCAATGGTGCGCGATGATATGGCAGATCTGGTCTATCTGACCGCCGAAGATAAATATAACGCCATTATCGCCGATGTGCTTCAGGCGCGCGATGCTGGCCGGCCGGTACTGGTGGGTACCGCCTCAATTGAAAGCTCAGAATATTTATCCAGCCTGCTGAATAAAGCCAAAATTAAGCATCAGGTACTGAACGCCAAGTTCCACGCCAACGAGGCGCAGATTATTGCCGACGCTGGTCGTCCTGGCACCGTTACCATCGCGACTAATATGGCCGGCCGCGGTACCGATATCGTGCTCGGTGGTAGCTTACAAGCAGAATTAAAAGCGCTGGGACCTGATGCCAGCAGTGAACTGATCGAAAAAACCCGTACCGACTGGCAACAGCGGCATGATGCGGTGATCGCCGCGGGTGGCTTACATATCATAGGTACTGAGCGGCATGAATCGCGCCGTATCGATAACCAGCTGCGTGGCCGTGCCGGCCGGCAAGGCGACCCGGGTTCATCACGCTTCTATCTGTCACTGGAAGATGCGCTGATGCGGATTTTCGCCTCAGATCGCATGGCGGGCATGATGCGCCGTCTGGGTATGGCACCGGGTGAGGCTATCGAGCATCCCTGGGTTAGCCGGGCGATCGAAAATGCGCAGCGCAAAGTCGAAGCGCGTAACTTTGATATCCGTAAACAGCTGCTGGAATTTGATGATGTGGCTAACGATCAGCGTAAAGTGGTGTACGAGCAGCGCAATGACCTGCTGGATGCTACTGATATCGCTGATACGATTAATGCGATCCGGGAAGACGTGGTAGAGCGGGTCATTAACGAATATATCCCGCCACAATCGCTGGACGAAATGTGGGATATCCCGGGCCTGGAACAACGTTTACAGGCGGATTTCGGCGTCGAGTTACCGGTTGGTCAGTGGCTGAAAGACGATAAAAAACTGTTTGAAGAAAAACTGCGTGAGCGTATTCAGCAGGATGTGGCTGCGGCCTATGCACTGAAAGAGCAGATGGTTGGTGAGCAGGTGCTGCGGCAGTTCGAAAAAGCGATAATGCTGCAAAGTCTGGATAGCCACTGGAAAGAACATCTGGCGGCGATGGATCACCTGCGCCAGGGCATTAACCTGCGCGGCTACGCGCAGAAGAACCCGAAACAGGAATACAAGCGCGAAGCCTTTGAGCTCTTTACGACGATGCTGGAAAACCTGAAGCTGGACGTGATTGGTATTCTAAGCCGGGTGCAGGTTCGTGCTTCGGAAGATGTCGAGGCAGTCGAGGCGCAGCGTCGTAAAGCCGAGCAGGTACCACACCAGTATCAGCATGCTGAAGCCGAGCAAGTCGGCGGTGAGCTGCCAGACAGCGTACGTGGTACAGCCCCGGTATATCGGGATGGGATGAAGGTTGGCCGTAACGATCCCTGTCCTTGTGGTTCCGGCAAAAAGTATAAGCACTGCCATGGTCAGCTCAGCTAAGCCCAGGTTGCATGTTGCTGTGGGTGTGATCCTGCAGCAACAGCAGGTGCTGCTGGCGAAGCGCCATGCCAGCAAGCATCAGGGCGATCGCTGGGAGTTTCCCGGCGGTAAGTTAGAACAAGGTGAGTCGGTGTTATCCGCGCTGGGGCGTGAGCTGCAGGAGGAAATCGGCATTACAGTCACGTCGGCTGAGCCTTTGATGCAACTGAGCCATGATTATCCGGAGCGGGAAGTGTTGCTGGATATTTATCTGGTTACCGCCTTTAGTGGCGAACCGCATGGCGCTGAAGGTCAGCCACTGCTTTGGGTACCGATACAGCAGCTGAACACTCTGGCGCTACCTGACGCCAACCAACCTATCGTTACCCGCTTGCAACAGCAGTTCGCCTGACCTGCTGTCTTAGTCTTTAAAAAAGCGGTTATCCGCTGCCTGCATCTCCTGCTCCAGTTCAGCCAGAAATTGCTCTGACAACTCAGGATCAATACTGCTTTTATCGGCTATGCGGTGGTTTTCCGCTGCCCAGTCGCCCAAATCAATTAACTTACAGCGCTCAGAGCAAAACGGGCGAAACGGTGAAACATCAGACCAGACAACTGTCTTTTGGCAAGTTGGACATAATACGGTCGCAGTCATAACGGCTCCTTTCAGACAACAGCAGCGATTCTAGCAGAATTTGTCGGATGGCGCAGGTTTAGCAGCAGGCGAGCTGGAATTGAACCGATTCAGCGCAGGCGCTTCGGCCGTCTTGCTCTGATAATTGCATAAAACGGATCGCATAGCGGTACCTGTTACCGCTGACGGTGGGGAAGGAACAACAGGCGTGGCTATATTTAATCCGCAGCAACTCATATTGTTCAGCGTTTTGCTGAAAGAAACCATTCTCTGCTTCAATTGGTGTAAATTCGCCGCGCTGGCGGATAAAATTCAGCACAAAGGCCAGCGCCTGCTCGGTCAGCGCGAGCTGGGCTAGCCAGTCGTTAAATTGCTGTCGCTGTTCGGCCTCTGGCAGGCTAAGCCAGTATTGCAGTTGCGGTACATCAAAATAGCAACAACCGCCGGGCAGCGCAAAACGCTGGCGTAACGGTGCCAAAAACTTATCTTCTTTTAACGCCTGGGCTAATTTACCGGCGCGGAGTAATTCGGTTTGAAAGCGCAGCGCTTGCTGCAGTAAGGGCTGTAACTTCTGATCGGATACTGAGGGATGGCGTGACCAGAGCACCAGCTGACTCTCGCAGCGCTCTAAATCTTTTAGTAGATCGGGTTTTATATCTGAGCGATCCAGCACATCAATCAGCGCAAACAGGGTAGTAAAGAAACTGAGCTGCTGCGCTTCACCGCCTTGCTGGCCCAGCGCTGACAATTGGGTAAACAGATGCTCAATCCGCAGATAGGTACGGATTTTATTATTCAGCGGATGTTCGTATACTATTTCAGCAGTCATACTGCTCTTTGTGTCTTATTTCCTGGCTAAGTTCAAGATATTTTTCATGTAAATGCTGAATTTGTTCAATAAGTTGCGCCAGGCTGCCGTTATTGTCCAGCAAATCATCGGCCCGCGCCAGTCTGGCACTACGACTAAGCTGGCTCGCCATAATGGCTTTTACCTGTTCAGCACTGTTCTGATCCCGTGTCATGGTGCGGCTTAGCTGGGTTTGCTCGCTAATATCTACTACCAACACCCGATCGGTAAATTGATCCAGCTGGTTCTCCAGCAGCAATGGCGCCACCAGCAGCGCATAGGGCGTGGTTAACTGTTTTAATTGCTGAAACAGCTGCTCGCGGATCGCCGGGTGCAGTAATTGTTCCAACCAGAGTTTTTCTGCGGCATCGCTAAAAATCAGCTGGCGCAGCAGTGGGCGATTAAGACTGGCATCGCTATTCAGGATCTGCGGGCCAAAGTGCTCAACAATGCGCTGCAGGCAGACAGAACCTGGTGCGACCACCTGCCGTGCTACCTGATCGGCGTCGACATAGCCGGCACCCAGCTCCCGGAATGCCTCGGCAACAGTACTTTTACCACTGCCGATACCACCGGTCAGGCCAATCAGCAGCTTGCCGGTAACCGCACTCATAAGCCCAGATAGGCCAGGTAAGCGTTAGTCAGTTGTTCACCCCACAACAGGGCAATCCAACCGGCGGCAGCAATATAGGGGCCAAATGGAATAGGGGTGGCTTTATCTTTACCCTGAATTACCAGCATCGAGGCACCGATCACTGCGCCAACCAGAGAGGACAATAAAATAATCAGTGGCAGTTGTTGCCAGCCAAGCAGGGCACCAAATACCGCCAGTAGTTTAAAATCACCATAGCCCATACCTTCTTTGCCGGTAAGCAGCTTAAAGGCCCAATAGACTGACCAGAGGCTAAGATAACCGGCCGCAGCACCGACAATGGCGCTGGCAGGGTCTACCAGGGCTGCATCGGTCAGGCTAAATAGCAGGGCTAACCACAGCAGCGGCAGAGTAAGCTGATCGGGTAGCAGCATCTTATCAATATCAATAAAGGTGAGCGCCACCAAACCAAAGGTAACAATAACTAACACCAAGGTAGTCAAGCTAGGGCCAAACTGCCAGGCAACCAGGGTTGCTAATAGTGCGGTCAGCAGCTCTACCGCCGGATAACGCAGGCTAATTGGCGCCTGACAATGCCGGCAGCGACCTTTTAATAACAGATAGCTTAACAGCGGGATATTATCCCGCGCCGCAATAGGGGTATGGCAACTGGGGCAGGCCGAGCGCGGTACCGCCAGATTATAGCGGGCGGGTGCGGCACTTTGGCTCTCTGGTTGAAAATAGGCCTGAAATTCGCTTTGCCATTCCAGCTCCATCATCTTGGGTAGCCGGTAAATTACGACATTTAAAAAGCTGCCAATCATTAAACTGAAGATAAACACCAGTAACAGAAACACTGCCATATTAGCGGTAAGTAAGTTAATCAGCTCCATCATCAGACAATATTACCCATCTGGAAGATTGGCAGATACATCGCAATAATCAGACCACCGATAATCACGCCTAGCACGGCCATAATTAGCGGCTCAAGCAGCGCCGTCAGGCCATCGACAGCATCATCAACTTCCTGTTCATAAATATTGGCCACCTTGGCCAACATACTATCCAGTGAGCCGGATTCTTCACCAATTGAGACCATTTGTACTACCATTTCCGGGAACTGGTTAGTCTGTTTCATCGCAAAATGCATTTGGTTACCGGAAGATACTTCATCCCGGATATCCAAAATGGCTTTTTTATAAATTTCATTGCCGGAGGCACCGGCGGCAGATTCCAGCGCTTCGATTAGGGGCACGCCGGCAGCAAAGGTGGTCGATAAGGTACGGGCGAAGCGGGCAACAGCTGCCTTATTTAGAATCATGCCAAAAATTGGTGCCTTTAATAGCATCGCATCACAGCCGGTACGAAATTTCAGGCTATTACGATAACCTTTGGCAGTAAGGTAAGCGGCAATTACTACTGCAGCCAACACTACCCACCAATATTGCTGCATTAGCTCGGAAATCCCCAATACAAACAGGGTAAAGGCCGGCAGTTCGGCACCAAAGCTACCAAAAATCTCGGCAAATTGTGGTACGACAAAAATTAATAATATAGACGTAACAATACCTGCGACAACCATAACGGCAGCAGGATAAAACATCGCTTTTTTAATCTTCGATTTTAACGCTTCCGCTTTTTCTTTATAGATGGCGATACGGTCAAAGATTTTATCTAAAGCACCGGATTGCTCACCGGATTTAACTAAATCACAGTACAGATCATCAAAATACTTGGGGTGTTCGCGTAAGGTATCGGATAGCGGTAAGCCAGCCTGAATTTTTACCGAGATTTTTTGCATCAGCGCCCGTAAACTTTTATTATCCGAGCCATTAGCAATCAGATCAATAGATTGCACCAGCGGTACCCCTGCACCCAACATAGTTGCAATTTGCCGGGTCACCACCGCGATATCCATGGCGCTAATACGTTTTTCGTCACCAAAGAGTGATTTCGGCTTTTTCTTCACCGCAGAAGGGGTGACACCTTGCTGGCGTAGCAATGCTTTGGCTTCAGCAATACTGGTGGCTTTTATTTCGCCATTTCGCTTATCGCCTTTGCGGTTAATCCCTTTATAGAGAAAGACCTGCAGTTCTTTAATTTTATATTTTGTTGACTGCGCCATTTGCTGATTCCTTGTATGCGCGAACCGCCTGAATAACTAGAGTATAGTGGCCAAAAGCTACCTTATAACAAACCTTTAGCCTTTCGTCAC
Source organism: Alishewanella aestuarii B11 (assembly GCF_000280055.1). Taxonomy (GTDB): domain Bacteria; phylum Pseudomonadota; class Gammaproteobacteria; order Enterobacterales; family Alteromonadaceae; genus Alishewanella; species Alishewanella aestuarii. The sequence goes on from NZ_ALAB01000002.1 coordinate 276,852, forward strand.
CCGGTTTACTTCGGCCAGACTGGTTACGCCGGCCGCGGCTTTAATCAGGCCGGATTGGCGCAGGTTATTAATGCCTTCAAGCTGGGCCTGGCTGGCAATATCCAATGAATTACCGTTTTCCATAATAATATCGGCCATCTTCGGGCTAATTGGCATCACTTCATAAATACCGACCCGGCCTTTATAGCCGCCGGTACAATGCTCACAGCCAACAGGTTTGAAAATGGTTATTTTGTCCAGCTGATCTTCGCGAAAACCCTGGCGAATTAGCTCGGCCGGCGGAATATGCTCCGGCTGCTTACACTTGGGACAGAGCCGGCGGGCCAGCCGCTGTGCAATAATCAGCGAGACCGAGCTGGCCACGTTATAGGCTGGTACGCCCATATTCAGTAAGCGGGTTAACGTTTCTGGTGCGGAGTTGGTATGCAGCGTCGATAATACCAGGTGGCCAGTTTGCGCCGCTTTAATGGCGATTTCAGCGGTTTCCAAATCCCGGATTTCCCCCACCATCACCACATCAGGATCTTGCCGTAAAAACGCTTTCAGGGCTGAGGCAAAGGTCAGACCGGCGCGCGGATTAACCTGTACCTGGTTAATCCCCGGCAGGTTAATTTCGACTGGATCTTCCGCGGTGGAAATATTGGTTTCTTCAGTATTCAGAATATTTAAGCCGGTATATAGCGATACCGTTTTACCGCTACCGGTAGGACCGGTAACCAGGATCATCCCTTGCGGCTGCGCCAGCGCATCAAGATAACGCTGTTTTTGCTCCGGCTCATAACCCAGCACATCAATGCCCAGCATCGCACTGTCAGAGTCGAGGATCCGCATTACAATTTTCTCTCCCCACAGCGTTGGCAGGGTGCTAACGCGAAAATCAATCGATTTTTTGGCGGAGAGTTTAAGTTTAATCCGGCCATCCTGCGGAATACGTTTTTCTGCAATATCCAGTCGCGACATTACCTTTAACCGTGCCGATAAACGGGTTGCCAAGGCAACGGGTGGGCTGGCGATTTCATTTAAAATGCCATCAATCCGAAAGCGAATGCGATAGGCTTTTTCATAGGGTTCAAAGTGCAAATCGGACGCGCCTTTGCGGATAGCATCCAACAGAATTTTATTGATAAAGGTAATAATCGGCTGGTCTTCTTTATCAGGCTGCGCAGAAACGCCCTCGTCATCAGCCTCTTCCACCACACCCATAGCGGAGAGATCCCAGTCACTATCCCCGCCACCCAGGCTGTTATAGGCATTTTCAAAGAGTTTTTCGACCAGTTTATGTAGCTTATCGTAGTTAACTACCACGACTTCAGCATTCATGCCGGCGTTAAATTCAAAGTCTTCGATGGCGGCGATATTGGTCGGGTCAACTACTGCCAGGTACATAGTACGGCCACGCTTGCTGAGTGGCAGCATATCGGTTTTGCGGGTTAGCTTTTCGTTACGCAGCTCATCGGGAATTGAAGCAGGGTTAAAATGCTCCAGATCTAAGGTCAGATGATTACCAACACTGGCCGCCACTTCGGCCAGCGTATTGGCATCCAGTAATTTTTCAGCGATGAGAAGTTCTGGTAATGTTTTGTATTGGCGGGATTTTTCTACCACCAGCCGCTGCGCTTTATCGCCATCGATAAAGCCCTGCTGAATTAAGCGCTTAAGTAAGGTAGAGTTGGTATTTACTGCCATAACCGGCTATATATCCCAGAAAATATTCAATTATCAGATACGTCTGATTATGCCAGTATCCCTTAGTTATTCAAGGTTTACTGCTATATTGATCCCTGCTGGCACAGCCTGCTATTACGCGGGCTGTGCTGTAAATGTTAAAGTGTAAAAAAATCAGTTAAATTGCTTCCAGCATGTTTCAGTCGGAGTTAGCGCTGATATTGCCGGATTAGCTGTGTTAGCTTGCCATTTTGTTGTAAGCGGCTGACGGCGGCAGTAATCTCCTGTAGCTGCGCCTCACCCATACTGGCTTTGCTTAGCATCAGATAGACATCCGAAGCCGGCAAACTGATAGCGGTGGCGCTAATATAGCGATCCAGCCCTTTGCGGCGCAAGATGGCAGTAGCGACCATACTGTCTTCCAATAGGGCGCTGATTTCCTCATCCAGTAAACGCGCCATATTTAATTCACTAAGTTGAGCACTGACAAAAGCATCGGGTTGCTGCCCTAATAACTCATCAATCTCAGCGCCATAATAATAGCCGCTGACCAGGCCAACCTTATGGCCTGCAGCCACCAGGGCCAGCACATTAGGGAAATTTAGTGTGGCTTCAGTACGGCCATACAGCACAAACTGTTCTTGCCGGTAGGGACCGGCAAACCAGGCGTAGCGCTCACGTTCGGTACTGCGCGAGGCACCGGGTAAAATATCAAGTTCGCCGCTTTGTAAGCGCGCCAGCAAGGCAGCCCAGGTATCTTGTTGCAGTGTTAGCTCACAGTTAAGCTCTGCAGCAACTGCTTGCAAAATTTCAATATCCAACCCTTGCGCTTGTTCGCCCTGACCAAGATAGTGATAGGGCTCCCAGGCGTCAAAGCCTGCTCTAAGGATGCAGCCCGGCACAGGTTGGGCGGCAACTGTGCTTGTTGTATCTTCGACCTTGTTATGTTCAGCTGCTGGCTGGCAAGCCAGCAAAAAGAGTGTTAACAGTAGAACCAGCGTTAAAGGAAGACTGCGCATAGCAAAACTCCTTACAGGTTTTGATGTTACCTTTAGTGTAGCTGGCACTTTGGGTTATGCCAGTCTTTCAGCGGTACTTTGACCGCGGCAGCCTCAGGACGGAATATCGGGTTGACCAGCCAGGCGGTATTGAAGTGCCAAGCCCGCAGCAGCCGGATTAATATCGGCCAGTTTGTTAACCAAGGCAGTTTGTGGGGTAGCGAACTGGATCCCGGCAGTCAGGCCATACTCATCTATTCTGGCATTGCGTATCGTACCACTTAGGGTTTGTGTTGAGCCGGCCTGCGTATCGGCAAGCTGAATAATGACATCCGCAAGGCGGATCTGCTCCGGCTTATAGGTGGTGCTAAATAGAAAGCGACAGCCATTTTTCGAAATATCGATAATTTGGCCAGGTACGACAGCAGGCTTGCTGGCTTGTCCAAGATAAAGTTGCAAGTTGGCATTAAGATAAATACTGCTGCGCTTTTCGTTGCGCAAGGCTCTGCGCTGCACGGTTTGCGGAAAGTTAATCAGGATCACTTTATCCGGAAAGCGGGTAATATGTAGCAGTTCGCTGCGAAAAGCAAAGCACTCGCCCAGCGCATCTTCAACCAGAAATCGGCAAACCAAAGGTAAGCCTGTGACCAGTAACGCATCCGGCACGGCGTCTTCTTCCAGGCGAAAAAGCACATATTTACCGGCTCGATAACCCAGTAGTTCGCAGAGGCAGCGGATTTTACGTTGGCTTAGCAGTTCAAGGTCGAAACGCTGGCCAATTTTAATATGACTAAGCCAATCTTTATTATTACCGCTAACTGTGGGGCTTTCTTCAAATAAAAGCTGTAAGGAGTCTGACATAGCCATCCCTGGACCGATGATTTTAACACTTACTAATGTGCGTAATTTTTCCGCTAAGTTCAAGTAAGATCAGATAAAGTGTCTCCACTTAGCGGTAGTTTTAATACTAGTTAGCGAAATATGCCTCGAGTAGTGCAAGCCGCCTTTCCTGGAATTAGCAATAATGTCAGCTTTATTTACATTGCCTGACATGACGCCGGGTTACTTGGTTAGCGTGTTTAATTAAATTCAATAAAAACAGCCATCTAATTTTTTAATTTTGGTTGGCTTAGTTTTTGCTTTGCATTGCTGCTTTTTTAACAAGGATGCAAAAATGAACTCAAAAGTAGCAAAAGTTTCAATCGCAGCCTCGCTGCTGCTCGCCGCCTCGGGCGCAGCACAGGCGGCACCGGTATTTGATATCGGTATTCCGGCTAGCTGGTCTTGTCAGGGTAGTTGCGGTGCCAGTGGCGCTGACGGCGTCGTCACTCTGGCGCCAAACGGTGGTAATAACTATGCCTGGGTTTCTACCTCTGGCGGCGTCGCAGGTGTAGGCTTAGCCGGTGTTGGTGGTTCTGGTAGCCCGCAGAATGGCTCAGTATTACGCTCTGGTTTGTTTAATGCCAGCGTTGATGATGTACTGCGCTTCTCCTTTAATTATATCACCTCAGACGGCGCCGGCTTTGCTGACTACGCCTGGGCGCGTTTATTAGATAGCAGTACCAATCAGGTCGCATTGTTATTTACGGCCCGGACTACACCAAATGGTTCTGTTGTGCCAGGCTTTAATATGCCGGTACCCAGTGTGACATTAGATCCGTTAACAGTACCAATTATTAGTGGCGCGCCGGTCTGGTCACCCTTAGGCGCCTCTTCTGGTACCTGTTTTAATTCTGGCTGTGGTTATACCGGTTGGGTAAATACCAGCTTTAGTATTGCTAATACGGGCAGCTACTTTCTGGAGTTTGGTGTCGTCAACTGGAGCGATAACGATTTCCAGTCTGGCCTAGCCATTGATGCTGTAACTATTAATGGTACGCCCGTTGGTGCAGTATCAGCTCCCTTTACCTTATTACTGCTGTCTTCTGGCTTGCTAATGCTGCGTCGTCGCCGTAATCTGCTGTAGAGCTTGCCGGTATTAGGCTGAGTCTCCGGTATGCTTGCTGTGCCGGAGACGAATCTGCGATAGTGATTCCTGTTCCAGGATAAAACAAGAACATGGTTCGGTATCTGATCTAGTCCGGTATCTGACCCCGAAGGTTAATGCGTAGCCAGCCACTCTTTTAGTGCATTATTCATCCGGGTTTGCCAGCCTTTTCCGGTTGCTTTGAAAGCAGCTAAAACATCTGCATCAAAACGAACTGTCGTCGACACTTTAGGGTTATCAGATATAGGACGACCACCACGATTTAATTGTGCCAGTACTTTTGCCGGTAAAACGTCAGATGCGGGTTTGAAACGATCCAGCTCTTCTTTCGTCAGATCGTCACGCAGCTCGCCATCTTCTGTAGTTAATGGTCTATTTAACTGTGCCATAGCGCTGTACCTCTCTTTTATTGGCCTTTCGAAAACTGATAACCCGAATGCCATCTGGAATTAGTGTAAACACCAAAGCATGCACGCGGCCATCCAAAATGCCTAATGCTGAGTAGCGTATTTCTCCGTACTCTTTGCGATCATCCTTTGCAATTAATGCTGTGGCAAACTCAAAAAATACCGCATCATCAAAAGCTAAACCTCGCTCATTAATGTTACGCTGATTTTTTTCAGGATCGTAAGTAATGTGCAAAATTGCATCCGAATCTTCAATGTTATATCAGTTATTGTAGTAACAAAAACTAAGGTGATCAAGATAGGGATTCTCTTCGGTATCTGACCCCGAAGGTTTCCCGAAGGTTTCCCCAGAACCACAGATGCAGCTTTACGTTCACTGTATATGGAAAGCCAGCAAAAGAATAACCCGGTTAGCTACTTTCTGGATTTACTCGCAGATACTGAAGCCCAAGCTGCAGCACAAAGTATTCAATTAAAACTGGAAGAAGTTGACGATCATTGGTCTGTTGCAGCTTAAAATTAACAGAGCTCTGGGGGTTTGATAGTTCAGTATCGCAGTTTGGGATTTGGGGCAAAAAGCAAGACCTGACCCCAAAGACTTGGCGGCAAAAAATGAAGAACCGATGCAGCATTTTACTAACACTGCATCGGTTTGCATGATTTCAGCCGTATTAACAAGCCTGAGACTAACGACCTGATTGGCGCCGCAATAACAACAAGCCCGCAGCAAGTAAGGCCAGGCTGGCTGGAGCCGGTACCGGATTAGGTGTCGGATCAATACTGCCATTACGGGCATTAAAGATATAACGACCATCAAGATTGCTATTCAGGCGGTTGCTAATCAGTGCATTAGGGCCGCCATCTAAAAAGGCGCCGTTAATGGCTGAACCGGTTAGCTCAAAAAAAGTGCCGGCCAGACCGGTACCATTAGAGAAGCCAGCCCGCGCAGAGTTGCCGCCCAAGCCATCCGCATTACCACCACTGGCAGTACCGGTTTCCCACTGAATTTTGTCGTAGTTAAAAATAATATCAAAATCACCCACGCCAATATCAGAGCGATCAACCAGGATCAGCTGAAAGCTATTTTTATTGCTATGTGCAGCCGAGCTAGAGAAGTAATCAACATCAATCCAGTTTACGCCAAAGGCGTTACGGCCATCCCATAAACCCTGACCATAAGTCACAGGGTTACCGCTATTGCGGGTATCAACGTCAGCAAAAAAGGGCGCAATAATTTGCCGGTTGGTTGCAGTCAGGTTAAAAGGGGTAAAGGTGCTGAGTGCACTGTCAAAAGTCACGTTACCGTTATTATTGACATACAGCTGGGTAAAGTTAACGCCGAAAAAATTTGCGCTAAAACCCAGATCGACCAAACCGGTTGAGCCATCGTCATTGCGGGCTAAAGTGGCACTGTCGAAACCACTAACAATAGCAGCTGAAGCAGGTAAAGCAGTAAAAATAGTCAGGCAGGCACCGAGGCAAAGCGTTTTTAAGTTCATATAAAGTCCTTTTAAATGGGAGTTAGGTCGTGTTATCAATACAATGCCAGAAGCATGCCAATTAAAATTGTTGATTAATATCAATTTCTTAGTTTGGTGGGTGCTAATGGTGTTGTAGATTTCGTTAAATAAGCTGACACCTAAAAATGAAATCAAAATAGCACAATTTACAGTAGCAGCTTCGCTGTTACTGACCGCGTAAGGTGCGGTACAAGCAGCACCGGTATTTGATATCGGTATTCCAGCCAGCTGGTCTTGTCAGGGTAGCTGTGGCGCCAGTGGCGCTGACGGCGTAGTCACTCTGGCACCAAACGGTGGTAGTAACTATGCCTGGGTTTCTAGCTCTGGTGGGGTTGTAGGCTTAAGTTTGGCGGGTGTCGGTGGATCTGGTAGCCCGCAAAATGGCTCAGTATTACGCTTTGGCTTATTTAATGCCGGCGTCGATGATGTACTAAGCTTCTCTTTTAACTATATCACTTCAGACTGTTCCGGCTATGGTGACTGCGCCTGGGCGCGTTTATTGGATAGCAGTGCCAATCAGGTTGCGCTGTTATTTACGGCCCGAACCACACCAAATGGTTCTGTAGTACCAGGCTTTAGTATGCCTGCACCCAGTGTCACTCTTGACCCATTAACAGTTCCAATTATTTCTGGTGCACCTGTGTGGTCACCATTAGGCAGTTCTTCGGGTACCCGTTTTAATGCTGGCTGTGGCTATACCGGTTGGGTAAATACCAGCTTTAGTATTGCCAATACTGGCAGCTACTTTCTGGAGTTTGGTGTGGTAAACTGGTCTGACAACAATTTCCAGTCTGGCCTGGCGATTGATGCGGTAACTATTAATGGTACGCCAGTTGGCCCAGTTTCAGCTCCGTTCACCTTATTACTGCTGTCTTCTGGTTTGCTATTGCTGCGTCGTCGCCGTAATCCACTGTAACGTATAGAAGTATTAGGCTCTGTCTCCGGTATGCTTGCTATACCGGAGACGATTTTGCGATAGTGATCCCTTCCTTAGGAAAAAGCAAAGCCGCATAACATTGAATTCTTTTTGTTTAATCGTTTTTACTTCCACTTGCTGTCAAGCGGTGTCTAAGATTAAACCCGCTATTTTACTGCCTGGCTTATTGTTCGGTATTTGCCTCCGAAGGTTTGCTATAGACGCCGAGAGGCTAATGGTGGACCCAACCTTCGGAAGCTTTAAAAGGTTAAAAACCAACAAACAGCATATCCAGCGCTTCAGATACTTCTTGTTGATGGTCAATCAGACTGCCAACTTTCTGCTTCAATTCGGCCTCTGGTACGGCTGCCATAAACTGCGTTGCCATCAGAAACGCTTGATTGTTAATGTCAAAAATAGGATTTAAGCGTTTGGCCGCTTTAGGTGCATTGTCCAGAGGCAGTAGTGGCACAACTACACGGGTGTTCAGACCAGCCAGTAAATCTGTTTGCACATCTAGTAAGTAACCGCTACTACTGGTTAGATAGACATCGAAGCGGGCCATTAGAAATGCCGGTACTCTGCAAGCGGTAAGCCATGCTGAGTAACAAAATCATTTGAGCTTTCAATTGCTTGGCTATTATCTTTAAGCCAGCGCTGCTGTTTTTGCAGTTTAACAGCTTGTGCAAGCCCGGCTTCTGCAGCTTGCGAGACATTAATACCCAATAGCTTTGCCTCGAGCAATAACTGACTATCAATAGAGAGGTTGGTGCGCTTTTTGTGGCTGGTTACCTGGCTGTTGGCTACCATAGCAATACCCTTACTTGCTGTTGTGTAGTAAATATACACACCAAAGTGTTGCGCTTCAAGCGCAGCTTTTCAACATGCTCTTATGGTATACCTACAGCTACATCACCTGGACAGACGGGAGAACAGAGGGTTTTCGGGGGCCACAAGTAGCCAGGGGCCGAACGCAGTGAGTTTAGAGCCTTGATCCTGATGGGTGACTGGTGCGAACTATCGCAACCAGCAACGAGAACTAAATTGCGAAGGTTTTGGGCTTGCAGGGCGAAAAGATACGCGCACTTGCGCGCGCGGGTTCGGTTACACTATTGACACCGGGAGGCTAATGGGTGACCCCGAAGGTCCGAAAGTCTTTTAATGCGTTGCCAGCCACTCTTTAAGTGCATTATTCATCCGGGTTTGCCAGCCTTTTCCGGTTGCTTTGAAAGCAGCTAAAACATCTGCATCAAAACGAACTGTCGTCGACACTTTAGGGTTATCAGATATAGGACGACCACCACGATTTAATTGTGCCAGTACTTTTGCCGGTAAAACGTCAGATGCGGGTTTGAAACGATCCAGCTCTTCTTTCGTCAGATCGTCACGCAGCTCGCCATCTTCTGTAGTTAATGGTCTATTTAACTGTGCCATAGCGCTGTACCTCTCTTTTATTGGCCTTTCGAAAACTGATAACCCGAATGCCATCTGGAATTAGTGTAAACACCAAAGCATGCACGCGGCCATCCAAAATGCCTAATATTTCGCTGATTTTTTTCAGGATCGTAAGTAATGAGCAAATGTGCATCCGAATTTTCGATGTTACATCAGTTATTGTAGTAACAAAAACCTGAGTGAGCAAGCGGGAGCTTCTTCGGGATCTAACACCTAAGTCTCTTCATTGACCGGTTCCGAATAAGTAGGTTGTTTTCTGCTTGGTGTGATTGATCTCTGTACATTAAGCTGCGCATTTATCTGCTGTTTGAAGTGTTCACTGCCAAGAACCCACTCACCCTGGCTGGCTAAGCGTATTTCCGCCAACGCTTTATCCGAAAAAGGTTGTGAAAAAAGCTCTCGGTAACTTTGTTGACGTTGTGCTGCAGTCTCACCCAAAACCAAATAGGCCGGTAATGGCTGCCAAAGTTGAATGGTTTTACCTAATGCATTCGCCTGATAGCTTGACCATGGATAAGCTGCAGGATGATCAACCATACCGGCTCTAACTGGATTAAGTTCAATATAACGGCTAACTGCTAAAGCATAGCGATCATTATCAACCAAGGTTGCTTTATATCTCCCTTCCCAGAGAGTACCGGTTCTGCCATAGCTTTTATTTATGTACCGCACATAATAACGCCCCAAGTCTTGCATCATCAGGCTCAGGCTATTTTCTAACTGCGGGGTTGCCAGTAAGTGTACATGATTCGTCATCAGTACAAAGGCATGGATAGCGACCTGATGCTGCTGGGCATAGTGTTGCAGCCTTTCAAGGTAAACAGTGTAATCCTGCCTGGTGAAAAAACAGACCTGACGATTGTTGCCCCGCTGAATAATATGTTGTGCATACCCGGGTAAGCTAAAACGTGGTTGTCGCGGCATAACGGTTTTGTTATTTAAATAATGTTAAATATTGTTTAAATAACTTGGTTTTTCAAGTTTTGGTTTAAGTGCCCCACGCAGGTTGGCTTGCTGTTCAGTATCTGACCCCGAAGGTCCCAAGGTCAGGGGTGTGATTGCATATAATCTTTCAGTGCCTGTTCAAGCCTTGTTTGCCATCCTTTTCCACTGGCACGGAAATAACCCACCACTTCAGGCGACAAACGAATCGTTACGCTTTCTTTTTTAACCGCAGCTTTAGGGCGGCCCATTTTGGCCAGTGGCTGAAACTGCGCAAAGTCATCGGCTGTTGCTTCAAAATCATCTGTATCAGCAGCTATCATTTCGTTAATTTGCTGATCCTCTTCCGGCGTTGGCCGATTAAGTTGTCTGTTTTGTTGCTTCATATAATGCGACCTCTCTGCTATTCGCTTTACGTAAGCTGATAATGCGGATGGCATCTTCCCGATGAGTATGTACCACACAGTACAGCCTGTTTTCAGCCGGCATAATGGCATAGCCACGATAACGCACTTCACCATAATCTCGACGCACGTCTTCAGCACCTAACCAGGAATCCCAGTCCAGGTTTGCTGCCTCGGACAGTGAAATCCCGCGTTCAGTCTGATTCCTCAGATTTTTTTGTGGATCATAGGTGATATTCATGCACTTAGTGTACATACACAAAGTGGTTTAAGCAAATTGAGACGCTGAGATTACAAAGAAAAACAAACCCGCACGAGGCGGGCTTGTTATTCGGTATCTGACCCCGAAGGTTTTGTTAAAACGGGTGCGTCTGGCCCCTCAAGAACCAGTCGGTTAGCTTGCCACATTACACTGTAATGACCAAGTTTCTTTTTTCTCTCTAACGCTTTACGAACCGCATTACGTAAAGCATTATGTGTGTCTTCAACTGTATATTTTCCAACATCTTGGCTAGTCATAAGCAGCTCCCTGAATTAAAACATCAAAAAGAGTAGGCTCTTTAATGAGACGAACTTGGCCTTGCTGTTCAAATATAAGCACAGGCTCATCATCGGCGTTCATATAACATTGGCAGTGATCAACCAAAGGCGAGTAATGTAATAGCAAGTTAACCAAACTTCGCGGAAAGCGACGTTTGATATCACGTAGCGGTATGTTATGACCGCCATGTTTTACACGTTCAGCAACACGGAGCTGTGATATATCACTATTTGGAAGAGCAAGATAGATCAATTCTACTTTCCAGCCATCCGCTTGCAATTGTTTTATTAATTTCAAATAAGTGCGGCCTGACAGAGTTGTTTCAAATGCAAATGATGCTCTCGCTTTAATACGGTTTTGTATTTCTGCAAGAAATAACCTGCTGGCATTCAGTAACTCTTTCTCTGGTGCTAATGGTGACAAGCCTGCCGCTATTAAATCTGCGTTAATAAAATTATGGCATTTGGCGACTTCTGGTAAAAACTCCATCGCAAAGGTAGTTTTACCCGCTCCATTCGGCCCTGCGATGATCCAGCAAGTTGGCATAGTCGCTCCAATATAGATAAACGTGCTGAAACCATAAATATTCAATTTTTATTATAGCGATGAACGGACGTTTAAACCAGCATCAGGTCAAACTGGTCTAAATAGCTGACCATAAACTGTAGTGCATGTAACGTCATTAAGGTTTGTTCGATGATTTTACCTTGTTTGCTGTAACATCGCCTGCTGCCTGAGCCATAAAGGGGTTGGTTTAAAACCATGATTCTGTCGCAGCAAAGCTGCATCTCTTGGACAGGCGGGAGAACAGAGAGTTTTCTGGGGCTACAAGTAGCCGGGGGCCGGACGCAGTGAGTCCAGAGCCTTGATCCTGATGGGTGACCCCGAAGGTTTGAGGAGTGAGTGGATAACAATGATTGACAATGCGCATGCAGCCTATCAGAATGATAGGTGTCAACTTGATAGGTGATTCATGAGCAACACTGAACCTCAAGGAGTAGATGAGTTTCCTCTGACAGAAGGAACGGCCAGGCAGATCATCAATAATTTGGCTGAACATCACACGGACAGGATCCGCTGGAGTAAACACGTCAAAGAGCGGATGCAGGAACGAGATGTAACTACCGGTCAAATATTGACGCTGTTGAAAAGCAGACATTCTGTATTCCGTGAAGGACCGTATCAGGAAACGAATGGCGACTGGAAATTCAATCTAAAAGGGATGGCGGCGGGGACAATGATAGAACTGGCTGTTGCGCTGAAAAATCATCAGCATTCACCAAGCTCTGTCCTTGTGACAGTTTGGATTAGTTAAGGAGATCTCTATGTATCATTACACTGAAAGTGGCTTGCCGAACGTGTATCTGGTTAATGGCTTTACCGTAGAGACATTGGACGGTGAGGAATACACCAGCATTGACGACATGAACGGTCTGCACAAAACTATTGCTAACGCTATTATCGATAGTCCAAAACCGCTAACTCATCAGGAATTTAGGTTCCTGCGCATTGAAATGAACGTATCGCAAAAAACGTTGGGAACACGTTTCGGTGTGACGGAACAAACGATCGCTCGCTATGAGAAAGGCGAGTCAAGTATTCCCAGAACCACAGATGCAGCTTTACGTTCACTGTATATGGAAAGCCAGCAAAAGAATAACCCGGTTAGCTACTTTCTGGATTTACTCGCAGATACTGAAGCCCAAGCTGCAGCACAAAGTATTCAATTAAAACTGGAAGAAGTTGACGATCATTGGTCTGTTGCAGCTTAAAATTAACAGAGCTCTGGGGGTTTGATAGTTCAGTATCGCAGTTTGGGATTTGGGGCAAAAAGCAAGACCTGACCCCAAAGACTCCACGAGGCGGGCTTGTGGTTCGGTATCTGACCCCGAAGGTTTGACTCCAACGATAGGCAATGCATTTGCATTACCTTCGCTTTGCGACTAAACTTGCCGTTATTAGCCAGCTTCAACCTGCGGAGAGTATCATGTTTACACAAATGGCTTTGGAGGCAGAATCAACATTGACAGATCGTTTCCAGACAACAGTACCAAGTTCTGTGCGTCAGGCATTGCATCTGGATAAGAAAGATAAGATTAAATACATCATCCAATCTGATGGCAGCGTGCTGATGCAACGAGCTGATACTGCGGATACTGATCCTGTGCTGGACCAATTTTTATCCTTTTTGGCTGTTGATATGCAAAAGCACCCTGAAAAGTTACAACCCTTATCAGCGAGTATGCGTCAGAGCGTGGCATCGCTGGTCACTGGGGTAGAAGTGGATTTGGATGCAGCCTTGTCTGATGAGGATGAATAACTTTGCCAGACAATGTTCCGATAGTGGTTAATGGTTGGACGCTATTTACCCATCCTCTTTTTGCACAGCAGTACCAAAGGTTGCAAGACAAAGTAGAGGCATTAAAAGCAAAAGATCCACAAGGCTACATTAAGAAAAACGACGCGAAGCGGTTAGCAGCAATCTATAAGCTGGCTTTTGAGATTATTCCCCAAGATCCAACTTTGCCAGATTATCGCCAAGGGACGACATTAGGAGGCCACAATAAACATTGGTTTCGTGCCAAATTTTTTCAGCAGTATCGGCTATTCTTTCGTTATCATCTTGAATCGAAAATTATTGTTTATGCTTGGGTCAATGATGAAGACAGCAAACGAGCCTACGACAGTAAGTCGGATGCTTACAAGGTGTTTGCAAAGATGCTCAAGTCAGGGAATCCCCCGGATGATTGGGATGCGCTACTAAAAGCTGCCACGGACGCGCAACGCTCTCCTTAACTATCTAATCCCTTCTTTTGAAAAGAAAATAATCTGGATCGAGATTCGGTATCTGCCCCCGAAGGTTCATTCCAGAAAATACAACTGTAAGGCCCAGCCTGTTGGCCAGCTACGCGAGCGTTACGACCGGCCCACTCACTAAAAACAAACCCGCACGAGGCGGGCTTGTTGTTCGGTATCTGACCCCGAAAAAAGGTTCAGCGCTCTACCTCTTTAAAAGCACCAGAGACATATTTATGCAGGATGCTACTTACCAACGATTGATAAGGTAGTCCTTGCTCGAGGGCTCGCCGCTGGATAACTTCCAAATCACGTACCGAAATCCGCACACTGATTTTTCGGTCTTGTTCGATATTATTGGCAGCGAGTTGCATTAGTGCATTTTTCCGCTCAGGGGAAAAATCTGAAATCAGCTCTTCTGCCACAAAATCATTGATAAGGTCCTGTTCATCAGCGGTATATTTTGGATCGTGCATAGAATTTACCTCAAATCCAGAATTAAGCCCTGGCGCATTGAAAATAGCACATCTTCAAATGACAAATTACGTTCAGTCATCAGCAGATGATTCTTGTCCGCATTCCAATTGATGGCTTTCATAAAGCAAAGGTTAGCAGCTTATTGACAATTTGTCTTGGCGTTAAGCGGTCTCCGTCACCACGCTTGTTAATACGATGCCTGATAGCTATTAACACACCGCATTAGCGGTAGGATTAGCCAATTTAACACACCAGAAAAAACAAACCCGCACGAGGCGGGCTTGTGGTTCGGTATCTGACCCCGAAGGTTCTTCCGTCAGCTAAAGGTGGCAGTGGGTTATTCTCGTAATTTGTAGCTCACTTTTGCATGTAAACTCTATTCAAATCTATTTAATGATTTATTTTGGTTGTTTTTGCCAAAAATGGGCATTTTAATGGCTTTGATTATATTCTTATGCTAAATTTTGACCATTATTGTCAAATGCCTTACTTTTGGAGAGCTCAATGTTAATTGAGATGAACGTTGCAAATTTCCGCTCGTTGAATGGCACTCAAACCTTTAGTCTAGTAAAAGGTTCGGGTGATGAACTAGCAGTATCAAACTCCTTTAAAGTTACTTCTGTCAACGAACTTGAACTGCTTCGTTCGGCTGCGATTTACGGTCCTAATGCTAGCGGAAAATCTAATTTTCTACGTGCTTTGCAAACGATGAAGCATGTCGTGCTTGAGTCTGCTACTAGCCGGCAGCGAGGTGATCGTTTGCCTGTCACACCATTCCGCCTTTCACCAGAAACTCGCCAGGCACCAAGTGAGTTTGAAGTAACGTTTTTGGTGGAGGGTGTACGCTATCAATATGGATTTTCAGCAACACCTGAACAGATTCATGAGGAGTGGTTGTTGGCTTATCCTAAAGGGCGTGCCCAACGCTGGTTTACTCGTGTTTGGATGGCAGAGCAAAACCGGTTTGAATGGGAACTTGGTAATAACCTGACTGGAGAAAAACAGCTATGGCAAAAATCTACACGTGACAATGCCCTGTTTCTTTCAACAGCTGTGCAACTGAACAGTGAGCAGCTGCAACCGGTATTTGACTGGTTTAAGAGCAAACTTCGTTTGGCTAATGTTGGTGGATGGGGACCGTTATTCAGTGCAAAGTTGTGTGAAAGTGAAGAAAAATCCAAGGTGATGGATTTTCTTAACGCAGCTGATATTAATATTGACGACATTATGATTGAAACAAGGCCGTTTGATCTTAACGAGCTTCCTGATGAAATGCCTGAATCATTAAGAAATATGATCGCCGGTGAAATGAAGGGAGAGAAAATTCGAGAGATCAAAACCATTCATAAAGATAGCGAGGGAAATTCAGTTATCTTTGATTTTGACGATGAGTCTGATGGAACTCAAAAGTTGTTTTCATTTGCCGGGCCTTGGATTGACAGCCTGGAAAATGGCCATGTGCTATTTATTGATGAGTTGCATGATAATTTGCATCCAAGATTAGTTCGTTTTTTGGTCGAGTTATTTCATAATCCAAAAATCAACTCAAAAAATGCGCAGTTGGTCTTCACTACTCATGAAACCTCTATTTTAAACCAAGAGGTATTTCGTCGGGATCAGGTGTGGTTTTGCGAGAAAGATGCTACTCAAGCCTCGAAGCTCTATCCTTTAACCGATTTTAGTCCAAGAAAAGGTCGCGAAAATCTGGAACTTGCTTATCTTTCTGGGCGTTATGGTGCTTTACCCTTTGTTAAGAACATTCGCTTAGCCTTTTAAGAGGGATATTTTGTGGGCACGGATAACTTATTTCATAAGCGAAAGGCAAAAAATGCGAAAGATCTTCAAAGAAGAACTGCACGCCGAGAAGCTTACAAAAAAATTCTGATTGTCTGTGAGGGTGAAAAAACAGAGCCAAATTATTTTGAAAACGCCCGTGAACATTATCGTCTTAACACGGTTAATGTTGAAGTTCGAGGTGATTGTGGTTCTGATCCAATGAGTATCGTCAACTTTGCAAAGCAGCGCTTCCGGGAAGAGAAAGATGCTGGCGATCCGTTTGAACAGGTCTATTGCGTTTTTGATAAAGATGGCCATCGCACCTACGAACAAGCTTTAAATACCATAGCATCGTCTACGCCGCGAGATGTCTATTTTGTGATTAACTCAGTTCCTTGCTTTGAGTATTGGCTACTATTGCATTTTGTTTATACAACTCGACCTTATACAGCGCTACCCGGGAATAGTTCTGGTAATCAGGTTCTAACGGAACTAAAGAAGTACATCCCGGATTACGAGAAAGGTAGCCGAAAGATATTCTCCGGCCTTATTGCTCAATTGGAACAAGCAAAGCGCTTCGCCGAAAGGGCTTTGCAAGAAAGCCAACGTATTCAAACAGATAATCCCAGTACGCATGTGCATAAGCTTGTTCAGATTCTGCAGGATCTACAAAGCTAAGACTCGTGTATCGTGCTGCTGAGTTTCATACAGAAATATTGCCCTGCGGGACTAAGTTTGGGCAATCATGCTGATTGGGATCGTACGCTGTACTAATTTATATGCAGCAGCGGTATTATAACCCAGGTACTGCGATGGCTTTTGCCCTGCCTGATAGTCATTAACTACTGGCATTAGACTATGCCACGCGCCAGAAAAAACAAACCCGCACGAGGCGGGCTTGTGGTTCGGTATCTGACCCCGAAGGTTCTAGACACCGAGAGGCTAATGGGTGACCCCGAAGGTTGAGAAAAAAACAAACCCGCACGAGGCGGGCTTGTTGTTCGGTATCTGACCCCGAAGGTTCTTCTTCGGTATCTGACCCCGAAGGTTGGAGAACAGAGGGTTTTCTGGGGCTACAAGTAGCCATGGGCCGGACGCAGTGAGTCCAGAGCCTTGATCCTGATGGGTGACTGGTGCGATACACGCGCAACCACCAACGAGAACTAAAATGCGAAGGTTATTGGTTTACGAGGAATAAAAGATACGCGCACTGGCGTGCGCGCGGGTTTGGTTACGCTATTGACACCGAGAGGCTAATGGGTGACCCCGAAGGTTCAGATTAAACGTTAGAAGGTTCTCTGACCCCGAAGGTTCAGCTATACTCCGCCAATAATGTTTGAACGGGGAATAACGATGCAGGATATCCGCTGGCAGCAACGTTTTCAGAACTTTCAGCGCGCCTTTGGTCTATTACGCGAGGCGATGGATCAGGATCTCAAGCAATTAAATCAGCTTGAGAAAGAGGGAATTATTCAGCGCTTTGAATTTACTTTTGAACTGGCATGGAAGGTACTGAAAGACAAAATGGAGCATGATGGTTTGGTTATCGACCAAATTTCACCACGCGCCGTCGTCAGATTGGCCTATCAGGCTAAATATATCGCCGATGCGGAGGTATGGCTGCGCATGATCGGGGATCGTAACTTAATGAGCCATACCTATGACAGCGCTAAGTTTGAACTGGTGTTGCAAGCCATTGCCAGCGACTATTTGCCAATGTTAACGGAGTGGCAACTTGGGCTATTAGCAGAAATCGTTCAGGGGCAGGGATGAATCAGCAGTTTGGTTTGTCGCAGCGACAGTATGCTGAATTGCTGGGTATTTTAAAGCAGTTCCCGGCAATTGAATCGGTAATTATTTTTGGTTCCCGTGCTAAAGGTACCATGCACGAACGCAGTGATATTGATCTGGCGGTAACGGGCCAAGCGCTCGACAGGCATAGATTGGCAGAGTTAATGCTGGCGTTTGATGATAGTGATTTGCCATTCCAGGTAGATATACAACTGCTATCCGATATTCAGAATCCGGCATTGCTCGAGCATATCAGTCGCATTGGTCAGGTAATCTACCCTTAGCCTTTGTCACTGGCTGCCTGCTGCAACGGCTCGGCATATGACCCTAAGCCCCAACTCACAAAAACGCCACGCTGGTTTGTGAGTTGGAGAGCGCAGTATCGCGGTTTGGGAGTTAGGGCAAAAGGCAAGACCTGACCCCAATCTTGGACCCCATCTTGAGAATCTAATGGGTGACCCCGAAAGTTAGGGATGTGATTGCACGTGATTCGGTATCTGACCCCGACGGTTGTTCGGTATCTGACCCCGAACGTTACGATATGCAGCAGCGGTATTATAACCCAGGTACTGCGATGGCTTTTGCCCTGCCTGATAGTCATTAACTACTGGCATTAGACTATGCCACGCGCCAGAAAAAACAAACCCGCACGAGGCGGGCTTGTGGTTCGGTATCTGACCCCGAAGGTTCGTTCTGGGCGGGCTTGTGGTTCGGTATCTGACCCCGAAGGTTCTGACCCCGAAGGTTCGGCTTGTTGTTCGGTATCTGACCCCGAAGGTTGTTGTTCGGTATCTGACCCCGAAGGTTACCGAAGGTTAAGGTTGTAAGGTTGAAGGTTGGAAGGTTCTTCTTCGGTATCTGACCCCGAAGGTTACTGCGTGATTTGGCACGTAAACGTGCGCAATTGGTTCGGCAAAGAACGACCCAGCTGCTCTCTATTAAGAACCTGCTTGTCCGTAATTGTGGCCAGGATATCCCCAGCACTACCATTAAAAAATGGACATCTGAGCATATTACGGATTTGCCACTACTTCCTGAGCAGCGATTAGCAATCCAAGCAAACTGTGCCGTCATGCACACGCTGGAGCAACAAATTGAAGTGGTTGAAAAAGAGCTGCTACGCCAACTCAAACCATGTAAAGCCTTTAATTTACTAAAAACCATGGCAGGGGTTGGCGATATTCTGTCTATGACAATCTTTTTGGAAACCGGCGATATATCGCGTTTTGACAGTTGTGGTAATTTTGCTTCTTACGCTCGCATGGTTAACTCAAAGCGTGAGTCCAACGGTAAGAAAAAAGGCGAAGGGAATCGCAAATGCGGAAACCGCTATCTATGCTGGGCGTTTATGGAGGCGGCACATTTTGCTGTGGGTTCAAATGAATTTATCAGACGTTTTTACCAGCGTAAGTGCGCTAAGAGCTTGTTGTTCGGTATCTGACCCCGAAGGTCTGACCCCGAAGGTTCTTAACACACCGCATTAGCGGTAGGGTTAGCCAATTTAACGCGCCCAAAAAACAAACCCGCACGAGGCGGGCTTGTTATTCGGTATCTGACCCCGAAGATTCGAAGGTTTTGTTATTCGGTATCTGACCCCGAAGGTTACCCAAGGTTCCCCGAAGGTTTAACCCCGAAGGTTCCAACCCGGTGAGTGACGATAACCCTATGCAAACAACGGTCTGCAATCGCTTTAACCGGGACTCGCTAAAAACAAACCCGCACGAAGCGGGTTTCATTTTAAAGACTAACTTCAAATTTTATAAGTTTGAAGATTAAGGAGTGTGAGTACAGCTACCGCTGTCTAAACGACATGTTACTGTACCGCCACCAGGAGCAACAGGTGTAAATGTTTCAGTAGCACCAGCTGCTATTGGAGAGGTGATAGCTGGTAAAGCGGTACAACGACTAAATGTGCCAGCAGCGAAATCAGTACCTGTTTCTGAAACATGTGCAAGACCTGCTCTAACATGTGCAGTTGCTTCAGCTAAACATGAGTTGTTAGCAGAGCGAATAGTGTAATTATTATAAGCCGGCAAAGCCACCGCCGCCAAAATACCAATGATCGCTACTACGATCATTAATTCGATAAGGGTAAAACCCTGTTGTTTTGCACGTTGTACATTAATCATTTTTTACATCTCCTGAGTTTTTTAGCCGCACGGGCTAATATCTATTCTGGATGCTTTTAGCTAAACCGCAAGAAAAATTTTCGCCCTTTTACCGCTTTTTGCTAATTAATTGCGTAAGCTCATTATTTATACGGTTTTGCCGGCTATTACATCACTTTTAGACTAATACCAAAGCACTATCCTGCAATTCAACATTCAACACTCAACACTCAACACTCAACACTCAACACTATACTTATATTCACTAAACAACCGCTGCGCCGCCAGCCACATATCCCCCACAGCACCATTGCCCACTGGCCGGCCATTAACGCTGAGTACCGGCGCAATTTCTTTACTGGAGCTGGTTAGCCAGATTTCATCGGCAGCCAAAACTTCGTCGTAACTAATCTCGCGCTCCACCACGTTTAAATCCGAATGCTGGCGCAGAATTTCCAGTAATAATAAGCGGGTAATACCCGGCAGCAGCTTATTACTTAGTGGCGGGGTAGCAATTTCGCCGTTTTTTACCACAAATACATTCACTGCCGCGCCTTCAGTCAGGTTGGCGTCGCGATCAAACAGCAGTATTTCCTGCGCGCCCTGCTCAACCCCTTGCTGATAGTGCAGCACATTGCCCAGTAACGAGGTGGATTTAATATGGCAGCGCTGCCAGCGCAGGTCGTTACCGGTAATAACCGAGTAAGTAGGCACTTTGGCTTTATCCGGCACCGGTTCGGCGGCAATGGCGAAGGCATAGGCAAAGATGGTGGGGCTGATACCGCTGGGAAAAGCATGATTGCGTTTGGTATCAGCACCGCGGCTAACCTGAATATAGACTGCCAGGTTATCACCCAGTGCCGGGCGATTGAGTTCGAGCAGTTTATCGCAAAGCTCGCGCCAGGCCGCTGCCGTCATGCCGTGTTGAATGCTCAGTGCCGCCAAACCGTCATGCAGGCGGCTGATATGCGGGCCAAAGCCAACAAAGCGGCCCTGATAAGAGGGGATAACTTCGTAGATACCATCACCAAATAGAAAGCCACGGTCCATCGGTGAGATGCGGGCTTCGTTGGCCGGCAGAAACTGGCCGTTTAAAAATACTGTACTCATAAGGCTCTCGTGTCGGATGTTGGATCTGCTGTTAGTCAGGCGCCACGTTGTCTGGCTCACTAATATAAGGTTGCACCAGCGCCTGTAATTGCTGAATTAACTGTTCGCCGGCCTGATAGGGCAGGCCATCTTCGGTTAAGGTGCTCTGCCGTGTTACACCATCGATACAGCCATTAGCGGTTAAAAACTGTAGCAAAGGCAGTAAATTGGCGTTGGCCAGTAAATCGCGGCCCCGCAGCACACTTAGCATGGCAATAATACCCCAGGCCGCCCAGTTTGACACATCAGCTACCACTAATTCGTCGCATTCGGTAATGCTGGGGGTAATATTTAAGCCGGCCAGTGCCGCTTGCACATTGCCCATGCCAATTTCGTTACCACCATCGCCAATAGCCAGCGTGGGGCAGGGGGCTAAATTTAATAGATCATCAAAACTGGCGCAGCGCGCCGAGATATCTTCACCGCGCATATTCACATAAATACCGGCTGCACTCAGCCCCGGCCGTTCAATCGATAACACCAGTGCCGGCTTAAGTTGCTGCAGTAGTTGCCGGGCCTGCGCCACCCGCCCCTGCAGTTGATTCACCGGTAGCTCGGCACATTGATAATGCTGCGCTAATAACGAGAACAGCGGTTTGCCGCATACCAGATATGGTTTTAAATTAAGTGCCTGGGCTGCCTGGTACAGCGCAATGGCACCCACCGGGCCGTCGGTTTCAAAGGTATCCAGCACCGGAAAGCCGGTGCCGATTAAAAGGGTACTGCCGGCCGGCAGGTTAAACAGCCGCGCCGCGCGCAATATATAGCCGGGGCGTAGCTGTTGCTGTACCTGCTGCATACCTCGCAGGTTGCGGGCGGTAAGCAGCAGCTCAATTTGCCGGCTGAGGGCGATAAAATCGGCCACTTTGCTGGCGGGTGCGGTAGGTTGGGATAGCGTCATAACGGTTCCTGCGTAGCGGCATGCTGCGGGTGGGCTGCTTTGGCTGCAGGCGAAAACCTGGCCCGATAGAGAGCCAGGGCATTATGCACCTGATAACTATCCAGCGGGCTAAATTGTACCAGGCTGCCGGGTGGCGTTTGTGCCAGTCGCCAGCAGTCCAGACTCAGCACAGTGCCTATTTTCGGATAGCCACCGAGGGTTTGGCGATCATTGAGCAGCACTATCGGTTGGCCATCGGGTGGAATTTGTACTGCACCCAGACTAATACCCTCAGACAATAAAGCGCGACTACTACAACTAATAGCACTGCCACTGAGTTTATAGCCCATCCGATCACAATGGGTGCTTACCTGATAGGGGTTAAGATAAAAACGGGCGCGCTCAACGGTGCTAAATAAATGGTGCTGATAGCCTTCCAGTAAGCGCAGGCTTAGCACTGTGCTGGCGCCGGCTTGCTTTTGCTCTGCCTTGGTAAGCGCTGCTGCGCTGGCAAGTGGCGGCAGGCTAAATTGTTGTACTTGTGGATCCGGTGTGGATAACGCAGGCAGTGTGGCTTGCCCGGCCAGTGGGATCTGATCGCCTGCCACCAGTTTGCTGCCGTCCTGATGCAGGCCGCCTACGCCTTCCCGCATTACGGTGGCGCTGCTACCAAATTGCAACGCTACCGCAAAACCGCCGCTAACGGCCAGATAAGCGCGCAAGCCCTGCGTCATATAACCCAGCTCCAGTTCATCGCCGGCTTTTAAGCTAATGGCTTGCCAGCAGGCGACGGCTTTACCATTTAGCCGCAGGGGCAGCACGGCACCGGTAACGGCGACGGTACAGCCGGCAGTCGCCTGCACGATTAAACCGCCAATGCTATGTTCAATAACAGTGCTGTGTAGTGGGTTACCGACTAAGGCATTAGCCCAGGCAAAACTATGGCCATCCAAGGGGCCGCCCTGGGTCAGGCCCAGGGCCGTCATGCCAAAGCGGCCGGCATCCTGTAACAGGCTTAAGGTGCCGGGACTAATGATTTTCAGGCAGGCGCTGTGGTTTGGCTGAGTCATAAGGCGCCTCCGAGTAGCTGAAACTCCCGCTCGCTAACCGGTATAAAGCGCACCTGATCGCCGACCGCGACCGGCATCGCCGGTTGTTGCTGCGGGTTAAACATCCGAATTGGACACAAGCCTAATAAATGCCAGCCACCCGGTGAGGCCGCAGGATAGACCGCAGTTTGCCGATCGGCTATGGCGACGGCACCGGCCGGCACTTTGGCTCTTGGGCTGCTCAGGCGCGGCATGGCCAGTTCGGCCGGCAATTCACCTAAGTAGGCAAAGCCCGGTGCAAAACCAATGGCATACACCTGGTAGCTTTGGCTGCTGTGCAGTTGTATTACTTCATCGGGGGTGAGGTTTTTCGCCTTGGCGACGCTAAGCAAATCCGCGCCGCTTTGCGCACTGTACCAAACCGGCAGTTCGACAATTTTGCTGCTTTGCTGCACCAGTTGGCCAGCAGCAGCGGCTTTCGCCTGTAACACCTGGTTTAGCAAGGGCTGCAAGCTAAGGTGGCTGTGGGTTAGCGGATTAAATTGCACTAATACCGAGGCGTAAGATGGCAGCAGTTCAGTGAGGTGCTGCCCCAACAGGGGGGTTAGCAGCGAACAGTAATACTGTACGGCAGCGGCAGTAGCCGGGCTGATTTGTTGCGGCTCCAGATACAGGATAAAAGCGTTTTCGCCGGCCAGCTCCAGCCGTAGTTGTGGTGGTGTTATTGCCATTGGCGCAGTAACTCCCGGATTTCGGTCAGCTGGGTGATGGCTGCGATATTGTCGCCATGCACGCAGAGGGTGTCGGCAGTCAGTGGCAGCGCCTTACCGCTGTCGGTGGTAACAGTGCCCTGCTCCAGCAGTTGTCGTACCTGCGCCAGCACCTCGGCACCGTGCAGTACCGCGCCGGGTTGGCTGCGTGGTGTCAGTTTGCCGGCGTCGGTATAGCGGCGGTCAGCAAAGGCTTCCAGTAATAAGCTTACCCCGGCAGCCGCCGCTTGTTGCTGATAATCGGCGGCATTGGCGGTGGCTAAAATCATCAGCTTCAGGGGTTTATGGTAACTGGCAACCGCTTGCAGTACCGCTTGCCAAACCTCAGCTTTGGCCATCATATCGTTATACAGGGCGCCGTGCGGTTTAATGTAGCTTAGCGCTAGGCCCTGGTTTTGCGCCATGCCATCCAGCGCGGCAACCTGATAGTGAATAAGATTAATGATTTCGCTGGCGGAGCATTGCATACTACGCCGGCCAAAGCCTTGTAAATCAGGATAAGACGGATGGGCGCCGATGGTAACCTGATGGTGTTTGGCCAGCTTAAGGGTGCGCGCCATCACATCAGGATCGCCGCCGTGAAAGCCGCAAGCAATATTGGCCAGGTCGATATGGGGCATGGCCTGCTCATCTAACCCCATAGTCCAGCTACCGAAGCTTTCACCGAGATCACAGTTGAGTAATAAGGCAGGGCGAGGTTGTGACATTGGGCTCTCCGGTCGTGGCTGGCTTGACTTGGTGGATCTGACCCCGAAGCCCGCTTCGGGGTCAGATCCTGGTCTAGTTTGCGCGACTGGCCCCGCCTTGTCCAGAGGTTGGTAGCGCTGTTCTAATAAAAAATTCTTTATGCATTTCATAGCGGAATAAAGTATTCCATGAACTTTGTCTTTGTTGAAAATATCTGAACAGTGAGTAACAAGTTGTGCTTTAATAGGTAGACGCTACGGCAGGAGCTTAGAGGCAGTATGAGCAATGCGCGGTTTGATAGCAGAATTAAGGATTTAAAGCAGGCGTTACTGCCGCTAATGCAACTGGTATGTAAAATTACCGGGCTGGAAACCGCTTTCGTCACCTATATTGACCCTATTTTGGCGCGCCAACAAGTGGCCGTAGTAGTGGGTGATGGTGAAATTGGCGTTGTCGAGGGCAGTGAAATCGACTGGCAAGACTCGATGTGCCGGCTGCTGTTTAATGACGAGCACTGGCAAGACAACGAGATTAAACAGCACTATCCGCTAAGCGCTGGGGCGGCCCTGGGCATGAATACCTTTTTTGCCGTGCCGGTGCAGCATCAGGAGAAAATCATTGGTACTGTTTGTGGTGCCAGTACTCGCGATCAGCATTTAACTTCGGCCCAACACGAACAACTGCAGCTGATTGCCGAAGCCGTATCCTGGACCTTGGCACAATGGCAGCGTTTAGTTAAATTGCAGCAGCGGCTCCAGTTTACCCGCCAGCGTTTACAGCTTGCCTATCAGGACCGCGACTCTTTAAAAGCCCTGGCCGAACGTGACCCCTTAACCGGCTTATTAAACCGGCGTGGTTTTGCTGATTTCTGGCAGCGCTGTACCGAAGTCGACACCGATCAAAAGCAGATAGCGGTGATTGCGCTGGACTTTGATAATTTTAAACAACTGAATGATAACTTTGGTCATCAGGCGGGCGATGAAGCCTTGCAGGCGTTGGGGGCAATTTTACAGCAACATACCCGCGATTATGATTTTGCCGCGCGTTTAGGTGGTGATGAATTTTTACTGGTGTTGCCAGGCTGTCAGCGTCTGGAAGCGCAAGACGTGGCCAGCCGCATTCAGCAAAGTTATCAGGCCAGCCCTTTTGGTGACAAACACGGTATCAGCATTGGTATCGCTGTGACCGGGCAGGGCGCGAACGATGATTTGCTGTTACTGGCCGACAAGGCGCTGTATCAGGCTAAAAACAGCGGTCGCGGTAACATCGTCTGCAGAACGCTGCGCGCCTGATTTATGGTGACCTGGCGGATCTGACCCCGAACTTTGTTCGGGGTCAGATCCTAGAGCACCGCCAGTTTACTGTTGGTTAAATCGGTTACCAGCATATGCCCGGGCGCATGGCTAATACAAAAATCCAGTTTGGCATTGGCAATCGCTACCTGCGGGGTAACACCACAGGCCCAGAATACTGGCACTTCACCGGGTTTAATCGTGACCGCATCACCATAATCTGGCTGGTTGATATCCCGAATACCGATAGCCGCCGGATCGCCAAAATGCACCGGCGCGCCATGTACTTGCGGAAAGCGCGAGCAAATCTGAATAGCGCGAATCGCATCGGCCGGTTTCATTGGTCGCATACTAACCACCATATTGCCGCTAAATACCCCGGCACTCTGACAGGCCAGGTTAGTGCGATACATCGGTACATTGACCCGCTCGGTGATATTGCGAATTTCCAGGCCATCAGCCAGTAATGCTTCTTCAAATGAAAAAGAACAGCCGATTAAAAAGGTCACCAGATCATCGCGCCAGACGGTAGTCAGATCAGTGACCTCATCGACCAGTTCGCCATGGCGAAAAATGCGGTAGCGCGGTAAGTCGGTGCGAATATCTAAATCCTGTGCCAGCTGCGGCAGATCGACAGCACCAGGACGAGCCGCCATACCCAGCAGCGGGCAGGGTTTGGGGTTAAAGTGACAAAACTGCAGGAAGTCGGCGGCATAAGCGGCAGGGATAATCGCCATATTGGCCTGCACAAAGCCCGGCGCTAGACCCGAGGTATTGCTGGCAAACTCACCGCTGCGACACAGCTGGCGGATTTGATAGGGGGTAAGTTGTTGCATGGAGATCTCCTTGGCCGAACAAGGTTCGGGGTCAGATACCGAAGGTTACCGAAGGTTAGGCGTGGCCGTAAATTTCTTTGTTGGCGAGCCAGCGTTTAATTAGTTGCAGGCTGGCCGGCCGGTGTTGTTGCCACATTATTGCCGCCAGTTGCCGTGCTTGTGGCAGTAACTCTCTGTCGCGGGTTAGGTCAGCAATTTTAAACTGCATTAAACCGGTTTGCCGGGTGCCGAGCAGCTCGCCGGGACCGCGAATTTCCAAATCGCGCTGTGCAATAACAAAGCCGTCGTTACTTTCGCGCAGCACTGACAAGCGTGCCTGTGCCGTGCGCGACAGCGGTGCATGATATAACAGCACACAATGCGATACGGCGCTACCCCGGCCAACCCGGCCGCGCAGCTGATGCAGCTGCGCCAGGCCCAGCCGCTCAGGGTTTTCGATAATCATCAGGCTGGCGTTGGGCACATCGACACCCACCTCAATCACGGTAGTGGCGACCAATAAATCCAGTTCACCACTGCTAAAGCTTTGCATAATTTGCTGCTTTTCAGCGCTTTTTAAGCGGCCATGCACCAGGCCAATTTTTAGCTCTGGCAGCGCTTGCTGTAGCATTGTTGCGGTATCTTCCGCGGCCTGGCATTGCAGCGCTTCCGACTCTTCAATTAAGGTGCAAACCCAGTATGCCTGGCGTTGTTGTTCGGTTACCACCTGCTTGACCCGCGCAATCACTTCATCGCGGCGGCTATCCGGAATGGCGACGGTAGTCACCGGCGTACGGCCCGGTGGTAGTTCATCAATTATCGAGGTATCCAGATCGGCATAAGCCGTCATCGCCAGGGTGCGAGGAATTGGCGTTGCCGTCATCACCAACTGATGCGGATAATGGCCGGCGATGCCGCCTTTTTCACGCAGTGCCAGGCGCTGATGTACGCCAAAGCGGTGCTGCTCATCGATAATCACCAGCGCCAGTTGTTTAAATTCGACCTGTTGCTGAAACAGCGCATGGGTACCCAGCACCATTTGGGCACTGCCATCGCCGATCGCAGCCAGACTCTGCTCACGCGCCTTACCTTTGCTTTTACCGCCCAACCAGGCTAACTGAATACCGAGCGGTGCAAACCAGCGCTGAAAATTTAATGCATGCTGTTCAGCCAGCAGCTCGGTGGGTGCCATTAACGCTACCTGATAGCCATTGCCAATAGCCGTTAATGCCGCCAGCGCCGCAACCAACGTTTTACCGGAACCAACATCGCCCTGTACCAAGCGCAGCATCGGCAGCGGTTTGGCGAGATCCCCCTGAATCTCTGCCACCACCCGCTGCTGGGCGCCGGTGGGCTGAAACGGCAGTTGGTTTAAAAAGTCGTTGAGTAGTTTTGCCGGTGCGGGCAATGCTACCGCCTGCTGTTGCTGACCCTGACTACGTAGCTGATACATACTCAGCTGCTGCGCAATCAGCTCTTCTAAAATCAGCCGCTGCTGCGCCGGGTGCTTGCCTGCTTCTAACAGCGTAAGCTGTGCATCCGGCGGCGGGCGGTGAATATAATGCAGTGCCTCGGCCAGCGACCAGGGTTGGCGCATCAGCTCGGCCGGTAAATATTCGGTTGGTGCATATTGCTTCAGGTAAGTCAGGGCGGCATCCGTGAGATTGCGCCAGGTGGCTTGTTTTAAGCCTTCGGTGGTCGGGTAAATTGGCGTCAGGGTTTCGGCGACTTGCAGCTCCAAGGCCTCATCCTGTAATACTTTGTATTCCGGATGCAGCATTTCCAAACCGCGCGGGCCGCGCTTGACCTCGCCAAAGCAACGTAAGCGGCTGCCTTTTACCACGGCATTTTTTTGTGCCGCCGAAAAATGAAAAAACCGCAGCGTCATGCTGCCGCTGCCATCTTTCACGGTAACCAGCCAGCTGCGTCTTTTACCAAAATGCACCTCGCTGCTTTGTACCTCGCCCTGCACTGTGGCGTGCAACAGCGGCATTAAGTCGGCAATCGGATACAGTCGGGTACGATCTTCGTAACGCAGCGGCAGGTGAAATAAGATGTCCTGAATGCTAAAAATCGCCAGTTTCGCCAGGCGTTCAGCAACCTTGCTGCCAACGCCCTTAATGGCTGAAATGGCGATATTATCAAGACGGGTCTGGCTCAAAACCGGGCCTAAGTAGGTAGAGGCTAGTAGGTAGACGGCACTTCCATCACGCCGTCGATTTCAATTTGCGCACCGCGTGGCAAAGCGCTAACTTGTACCGCCGCCCGCGCCGGATATGGTTCCTGGTAGTACTGGCTCATAATCTGGTTAACTGTCGCAAACTGGCTTAAGTCAGTTAAAAAGATATTTACCTTCACCATATTATTCAGAGTGCCGCCGGCAGCTTCACACACCGCGCTTAAGTTTTTAAACACCTGATGGGTTTGCTCGGTAAAATCTTCTGACACCATTTGCATCGTAGCTGGCACTAATGGGATCTGGCCGGACAAATACACGGTAGTGCCAATTTTTACCGCCTGGCTGTAGGTGCCGATGGCCGCTGGCGCGGCATCAGTACGGATAATCACTTTTGACATGAACGCTTATTTCCTTCTGTAAACTTTTTGCACATCGGGCATCACGCGGATTTTGCGCATCACATTGGCCAGATGTACCCGATCTTTTACCGAGAGGGTGATTTTTATCACATATTCGCCGGTATCGCGATCTTCAGTCGATAAATCCTGAATATTGGAGTCCTGAGTGGCGATCATCGTGGTCAGTTTTGCCAGCACGCCTTGTTTATTCAGAATAAACACCCGGATATCACACAGGAACTGTTTCTCCGTCGTATTATCCCAACGTACCGGGAAGAACCTTGCCGGTTCACGTTCCCAGCCTTTGATATTACGGCACTCAGCGCGGTGCACGTTAAGACCTTTGCCCGGTGTGGCATTGGCGACGATAGGATCGCCGGGTATCGGCCGGCAACACTTGGCAAAGGTGACCAACATACCTTCGGAGCCGACGATAAAGGTATTGCCTTTGGGGGTAGCCGGCGCCTTACTTTGCGGCTCATCGCTATCAAACTCACCCAATAAGCGGCGGGCAATGGCGATCGGTAATTGGTTACCGAGGCCGATTTCGCTATATAGTGCATCCAGTGTTGGTTGTTGTAAGTTGGTAAGGACCTGCTCAATCCGCTCCTGGCTAATCTCTTCCAGTTTCACTGTACCCAAAGCGGACGTCAGTAAGCGTTTACCCAGGCTAACAGCTTCGTTTTGCTGTTGTTTTTTAAGGTAATTGCGGATACCTAAAATAGCGCGGCTGGTGACCACATAGTTTAACCAGTTGGCATTAGGCTTACCGCCGGGGCTGGTAATAATTTCGACCGTTTGCCCGGTTTCCAGTGGTTTGCTTAGCGAGTAAGGCCGGCGGTCGACCTTAGCGCCAACACATTTATTACCGATATCGGTATGTACCGCATAAGCAAAATCGACTGCGGTGGCGCCAATGGGCAGCTCGACGATGCGGCCTTTCGGCGTGAAGACATAGAGTTCGTCCGGATACAGCTCGGATTTCACATTTTCGACAAATTCCTGGCTGTTACCGGCGCTTTGCTGTAATTCCAGCAAGCTTTGCATCCAGCGCTGGGCGCGGATTTGGGCGGTAGACTCACGCACTTCGCCGTTGACCTTATACATCCAGTGCGCGGCAATACCTTTGTCGGCCATTTCATCCATTTCGCGGGTGCGCATCTGAATTTCTACCGGAATACCGTGCGGACCAATCAACGAAGTATGTAGCGACTGATAGCCGTTTTGCTTTGGAATAGCGATATAGTCTTTAAAGCGGCTTTCAATCGGTTTAAACAGGTTGTGCATTACCCCCAGGGTGCGGTAGCAGTTATCGATACTGTCGACCACGACCCGAAACGCATAGATATCCATTACATCATTGAACATCAGCTCTTTGTTTTTCATTTTGCGGTAGATGCTGTACAGATGTTTTTCGCGGCCACTGACCTCAGCCGGAATACCCGTTTGTTGAATGCGGTTGCGGATATCCTGCTGCACTTTTTCCAGCAATTCACGGCGGTTACCGCGCGCCTGTTTAACCGCTGAGCTAAGAGCACGGTAACGCATTGGGTATAGCGCCTGAAAACCCCAGTCTTCCAGCTCATTTTTGATGTTATGAATACCCAGGCGGTTGGCGATCGGCGCGTATAGTTCTAAGGTTTCTTTGGCAATACGGCGGCGTTTTTCTGGTTTTAACGCCCCTAGGGTGCGCATATTGTGGGTGCGATCGGCCAGTTTAATCAGAATAACCCGGATATCCTGGGTCATCGCCATAAACATTTTTTGCAGGTTGGTGGTTTCAAACTCTTTGATATCTTTAAATTTTACTTTATCGAGTTTGCTAACACCCTGTACCAGCTCGGCTACGGTGGCGCCGAATAAGCGGGTAAGATCTTCTTTAGTAACCGGGGTGTCTTCAATCACATCATGTAGTAGGGCGGCCATCAGTGTTTCGTGGTCGAGTTTCATCTCGGCCAGAATACTGGTGACCGCTACCGGGTGGGTAATGTAGGGCTCACCGCTAGAGCGAAACTGCGGTGCATGTGCATCTCTGGCAACCACATAGGCCTGTTGTACCAGATTAACCTGCTCCGGGGGCAGATACGCACTTATCTGATTTTTCAGACCTTCAAACAGATACACGGGATCTCCAAACGAACACAGCATAGTTGATAGATAATATGCTGTTTAAGCTTAGAATATACGTGTAAATTTGGCGAATGCCAACGGCAGAAAGGCCGTTGGCAGCAATTTGGCAGGCTTTTTTTTACTGATCTGAGCCGATAATGGCAGCAACGGCAGCCATTTCAGAGGCTTCTTGCTGTAACTGATCGCGGCGCTCCTGTTGGTCCAGGATGCTCTGAGTAATAAAGCCTTTTTCAATTTCGCGCAGTGCAACCACAGTTGGTTTGTCGTTTTCACGGTCAACCATGGGTTCTTTGCCTTCCACTGACAGCTGACGAGCACGGCGTGCTGCAACCAGAATTAAGTCAAAACGGTTACCAATTTTATCTACAGCATCTTCAACGGTTACGCGAGCCATTCAGCACTCCGGAATAATTCAGTGTTAATACAGGTATTACAAGACCGCATAGTGTACGCTATTTTGCTGCTTTCGCCAACAGTTGTTCCAGCAAAGCCTGCTGCCGGTGAGCCTGGCTACTAAAGCGGTTACGCTGCGCCAGTACGATGCGCTCCAGCTCATTGTAAGCTTGCTCTAACTGGTCATTAATAATCAGATAGTCATATTCGAAGGCATGCGACATTTCGCTTTGGGCCTGGGCCATACGTTTGGCGATGACGTCGGCGCTATCAGTAGCGCGATGGGTCAGCCGCTGCTGCAACGCGTCGAGACTGGGCGGCAAAATAAAGATACCAATAGTACCGGCCACCTTGGCGCGGATTTGTTGTGCGCCCTGCCAGTCAATATCAAGAAACACATCGATACCCTGACTGAGTAACTTGCGAATAGCCTGTGCTGAGGTGCCATAGTAGTTACCGAATACCTCGGCACTTTCTAAAAATTCGCCGTTGGCGATACGCTGCTGAAAATCGGGAATAGTGGTGAAGTGATAATGCACGCCATCCTGCTCGCCTGCTCGTGGCGCACGGGTGGTATGCGACACACTTAAGCGCATATCGCTGTAACGCTTTAGCAGCGCCTGGATCAGCGTCGATTTGCCGGCGCCACTGGGCGCCGAAATAATAAACAGGTTGCCGCTTAATTGCTGCATGCTGTGATCGATCACGGGGAATACCTTAGCTAAATAGGAATAGGCTAAGTTTACTGTGGCCAGCTTGCCGGTGCAAACTGGCGCGTCAGTTAAGATTTTTTCGCTTTGGCTTTAATTGACAAGGTAAGGGTAAAACTCGCCATCACGTCGTCACCATTTTTTTCCGGGCAGGTTACGATTACCGACACCGGGCGATTGACCCGCTCGCCGGTCGCGATAGACTCATCCAGCATCTGGTCAATCACATCGCCATCATGGCTAATAAAATGCACCCGACCTTCCGGACGTTTTAAAAATTTACCTTCCACATCTTTAAAAGCAAAGTTAGCGTTTACACCCCGCGCCTTGGCTTTGGTAAATACCAAAAAAGCACCCGCCAGATCGGCACCAATAGCAAGGGCACCAAAATAGATACTGCCCAGATGGTTTTTGGTGCGCCATTTATGCGGCATCGTCACTTCAACGGTTTTGTCATCCATGCGGATAATTTTGGGCGAGCAAAAGCCAATCAGCGGAATATAGCGCCAGGCAAACAGCTTTAAAAACCAATTCGCTTTACGTAACGATACCGCCATAACCACTCCATTTTTCCGAAAATGCTGCTAGTAAAGTGCTAGCTTAGCACTGGTCAGACCAAGAGGCTAGTATTGGTTTTAGAGTTGTCTGTGCTACTGTTTTTCACAGATAGCCCTTTATAGCTGAGGCTAAGCTGATATCAAACCCACTTTCTTTCAGCTGAGGAGGAATTCGCTGCTGTCGTCAGCTCTTTCGATGTTAGCTTAATTCCCAAGCCGTTTAACACAGAGAAAACTGCGGCTAAAGTGCAATTGGCGTTGCCGTTTTCAATACGTGATAAGGTGTTAATGCCGACCCCACATAGCGCCGCACAGTCGGCTAATTTAATACCGAGTTCTGTCCGCTTTGCTTTAATCAGTTGCCCTAATATTTCGGCATTTTCGATAAATACTGAATTCGGCATGTTTGAAGCTGTGACTTTCTTTGCCATGATGTTGGCTCTGCTTTAGCTATTAATCCACAATTGATGATGATAAAGAGGGGGAGAGACAGGGCAAGATCACGAACATTTAACGCGCACTTTAACATAACTGATTGACCGCGATCTTCCGTTGTGATCAGATACTGGCTTTTACGCGGAGCCAGTTTATGAACATCGATATTTTTGCAGAGCACTTTTCAGAATTAGAAGACCCAAGGCAAGCATCTAAGGTCGTTTACCCCTTGTTTGACGTGGTATTTTTAACGCTGTGTGCCGTTATCGCAGGCTGTGAGGGCTGGGAAGATATTGAAGATTTCGGTGAAAACCGCTTTGACTGGTTGCAAGAACATGGTTTTTTCAAACTGGGCTTGCCGGTACACGACACTATCGCACGGGTGATGTCATTGCTGGACAGCGAAGCTTTACAGCGTTGCTTTGCCAGTTGGATGCAGGCTTGTACAGAGCTTACTGATGGTCAGGTGGTAGCGATTGACGGCAAAACGTTGCGCAGCTCTTACAACCGCGAAGACCGCTGCTCTTCTATTCATATGGTTAGCGCTTTTGCCAGTGCCAATGGCGTGGTAATGGGCCAGGTTAAAACGGACGAGAAGAGCAACGAAATTACGGCGATACCTCAGCTACTTAACTTGCTGGAGCTTAAAGGATGCTTGGTCAGTTTGGATGCCATGGGATGCCAGAAAGAGATAGCGCAGCAGATAGTAGATAAAGAAGCCGACTACCTGTTGACGGTTAAAGGCAACCAAGGACAGCTGCATGATGCCGTAAAACAAGCCTTTGCGGGTAAAGCGCACAAAGATACTGCCGCGCAGTCACTAGAAAAGAACCGTGGGCGCTTGGAGTACCGTGAATTCCAGGTATGTGATGCCAGTGAATTACCGGAAAAACTCAAAGCTGCGTGGCCAGGGCTGACAACCCTTGGCATGGCAACGACTTACCGGGTGGAAAAGCACAAGCGAGCCGTATTAGAACAGCGTTATTTTATCAGCTCAGCCGTTCTTAGTGCCGAGCGGCTAGCCAGCGCAGTTCGCGAGCATTGGAGTATCGAAAACCAGTTACACTGGGTGCTGGATGTAAGCTTAGGTGAGGATGCTTGCCAGATATATCGTGGTAATGCAGCGACTAATCTTGCCACGATGCGACACTTTGGTTTGAATATGTTACGCGCTGAGAAGCGAAAAATGAGTATCAGAAGAAAGCAGCGTCAGGCATTGATGAATGAGGCTTATTTGGATGCGGTGCTTGAAGCTGGAATGAGTATGGTTATTAAATGACCACTCGTAATCTCACCCTGGGGGGAGAGAAATTTCAAATATAATCACTGATAACGGTGATTATATGCGGTTAATGAAAGATTTTTTAAATTAATAACCGGTAGTGGTGATTAATTGCTGAGTTGTATTAGATAAAAGCCCTGTATTTGCAGGTAAATAGCAGGGCTTTTTATTCGATCATTGAAGAGTGGAAAAGTTATTCAATATTTGGATCTACTTATAGATTGTAAGTTTATTTTTTAAATCAGTGGTTTGAGTTTGAAGTTGTTGGTGTTTTTGCTATTTTACCCGCCACTTTACCCACCGTTTTTATTATGCTTCAGTTGTCACTTCAATAACAGGAAACATCTATAGCCACTATAGATATGCTAATGCGTTGTTTACGAAGTGCCTAGCAAAGTGTCGTATTTTTGCTTGGGGGTTTGTCGTATTTTTGCTAAGCTTAGGCAATGTTATGCCGGAGGTGCCTTGTGCTAAAGTTAAGTTTAAAGCAACAGGTTGAGCAACAGATTAGTCGCACCAAGCAAGATGTTTTTCTGCGCGCTGATTTTGAGCAATTGGGTGGCTATGATCAGGTAGGACGGGCACTTCGAGAGTTAGTGGCTGAGGGTAAGCTACTGAAAATTGGTTATGGCTTATATGCTAAAGCCCGGATCAGCAGCATCACAGGTAAACCTATGCTGGCATCTAACGGCGGTTTTAAGGCCGTATCAGAGCAAGCCCTGGAGCGGTTAGGTGTTGCCTGGCAGCCATCAGATGAACTTGTGCGCTACAACAAAGGTGAAACCACTCAGGTTCCGGTGAATGCCAAAGTTATCGTAAAAAAACGTTTCAATCGTAAAATTTCTTTGCGTGAGATGCAGTTGCATGTTGAACGTGGCTCTTAGTATTTGTTTGCGTAGCAAAAGGAAAAAGGTATGAGTTATATTCCACCATTTACCATTACCGCAGATATTGTGAATTTGGTGGCAAACATTAGCGAGCAGGTGGGCCTGTTAAATGCCAGTGTGCTTAACGTGTCGCCACAATTGCGCAAGCAAAACCGAATAAAAACCATTACTGGCACCCTAGCTATTGAGGGTAATACGCTGAGCGAGGAGCAAATTACCGCCATAATTGAAGGTAAGCCGGTTTTGGGAAGCGTTCGTGAGCTGGCAGAAGTGAAAGGGGCAATAGCGGCTTATGAGGCTCTGGTTCATTTTAAAGCCCACAGCCTGGACGATTTACTCGCCGCCCACGGCTTAATGATGGCAGATATTCTAACTTCGGCTGGGCAGTTTCGGCATAAGGCGGTAGGTATCCACAAAGGCGGTGAAGTTCATCATGTAGCACCACCAGCACATAAAGTTTCCGGCTTAATGGCTGATTTAATGCAATGGTTGCAGCAGGCAAAAGATCATCCTTTAATCACCAGCTGCGTATTTCACTACGAATTTGAATTTATTCACCCCTTTGCTGATGGCAATGGCCGTATGGGACGTTTGTGGCAAACCTTAATTTTATCGCAATGGCACCCGCTGTTTTTATCCTTACCCCTAGAAAGTATGATTAAAGATCATCAAGCACAGTATTATCAAGCCCTGGAACAGGCAGATGAGCAAGCTGATAGCACGGTTTTTATTCATTTTATGCTAAGCACTATTGCGAAAACTTTGGCTCAAGCTTTGGTAAGAAACGCCCCTGTAAACGCCTCCGTAAATGCCCCTGTAAATATTGCTGGCTTGAAAACGCTTGATGCGATTATGTTATTGCTGCAACACAATCCGCACTTAACGCGCCAGCAATTAGCCGATATGATAGGAAAAGACCTACGCACCATAGGCCGAGCAATTAGCAAGCTACAACAAAACAACCAATTAAAACGCATAGGCTCCGACAAAACCGGGTACTGGCAAGTTTGACCATAAGAGGTGTCTGGCATTAGCTGCATTCACCTGGTTAATATGTAGCATTGATCAATTATCAGCTCCACTAACGATTTCTAAGGTGATTAATCTTGCTATTCACCTCATTGTGTGAGTAGATTGTGCAACGTATTCACCTCAATCAGTAGGAGCCTTGCCTATGTGGATCTGGCAACAACCCGATTGGCCCGGCCGTCAGCAAAAGGCGTCACAAGTCTTTCGTTATGATCATGCTGCACTAACGCCTAAGTTACGTGAGCTGCACTTTTTGCAAGGCGTACTGCTGGGCAAAATGGGTGTGCAGGATAACCAGCAGGCTGCACTGGATACCATGCTTGCCAATATCCTTACCTCTAGCGCCATTGAGGGAGAGCGACTTAACCATAGCGTGGTGCGTTCATCATTAGCCCGAAAGCTAGGTATTGATGAGCAACAAAGCGTTGCAACAACAGCACAATCGGATGGCCTTGCTACGATGGTGACAGATGCTATCGGTAATTGGCAGCAGCCATTAACGCTGGAGCGATTATTACAGTGGCACTCCTGGCTATTTCCGACCGACAGTTCGCTATTAGAGAGATGGCAGATTGGGCAGAGAGTGCAGGGCGGGCAGCTGCGCGGTAACGAGCCGATGCAGGTTGTCTCAGGCAGAATCGACCGCCCTAAAGTGCATTTCGAAGCACCACCACGTGAAGTTTTGGAAGGCGAGCTTAATTGCTTTATCGACTGGTTTAACCGCTCGCGGGATGATGCCAAGTTAGACCCGCTGCTACGCGCAGGTATTGCGCATTTCTGGTTTATCACACTCCATCCGCTGGAGGATGGCAATGGCCGCTTGGCCAGGCTGTTGACCGATCTGGCGCTGGCGCAGGCCGAACATCAGTCGATCCGCTTTTATGCCATGTCGGTTGCTATCCTGGAAAGGCGAAGCAGTTACTACGGTATTCTTGAGCAAAGCCAAAAAGGCGATATTGATATCACTGCCTGGTTAGTTTGGTTTCTCGACACGCTAGCCGCTAGCCTGAAGCAGGTGCTGGCTGATATCGAACAAACGCTACTAAAAACGCGCTTCTGGCAACGGGTAGATCAAACCCAACTGACTAAAGAGCAAATGAAAGTACTAAACCGGTTACTGGATGGCGACTTCAGCGACGGCATCAGCAATAGCCAATATGGCAAAGTAGCTAAAGTCAGCCCGGCAACCGCCAGCCGGCATTTGGCACAGTTGGTAGAAATGGGGTGTTTGGTGAAAACCGCTGCTGGGGGAAGAAGTACCCGGTATGTGATCTCGCAATAGCGAGGATGTTTTCTGCGTGCTGATTTTGCGCAATTGGGTGGCTATGATCAGGTAGGGCGGGACTTCGAGAGTTAGCGGCTGAGGGCAAGCTACTCCAAATATTCTAACGAGCTTCTAAAGGCTGGTTGGATTTAACAAGCAACAATCGAGAATAAGTTAATGAGTGAACTACAGATTTATCAAAATGAAGACGGTAGTTTGCAACTAAATGTGCAGTTGCAACATGAAACTCTGTGGTTGTCTCAAGCGCAAATGGCGCAGCTATTTGCCACCAAACGCCCAGCTATCACCAAGCACTTAGCAAATATTTTTAAGTCTGGTGAACTGCAGCAACATGCAGTATGTTCCATTTTGGAACATACTGCCACAGACGGCAAAACCTACAACACCCAATTCTATAATCTGGACGCTATCATCTCTGTGGGGTATAGGGTTAACTCAGGTAATGCTACCCGCTTTCGGCAATGGGCCACTGCCACCCTGAAGCAACACTTAATAAAAGGTTATAGTTTAAATGAGCAGCGTTTAAACCAAAATGCCGCAGAACTGGAAAAAGCACTGCAACTGGTTAAACGGGCGGCAGCCTTGCCTTATAACAGTGAGTTTGGTGCTGGCCTAGTCGATATTCTGACCAGCTATACGCAAACTTTTTTATGGCTACAACAATACGACGAAGGTTTGTTGCAACAGCCAAAAGGTGAACCGGGCGGCCAGTTAACCCCGCTAGCTGATGCCAGGGCGGCGTTGGCGCAATTAAAAGCAAAACTTATAGCGAGAGGTGAAGCTACCGCTTTGTTTGGCAAGGAGCGACAAGACGGTTTGGCCAGTATTTGGGGCAATTTACAACAGACGGTATTTGGCGATGCCGCTTATCCCAGCATTGAAAGTAAAGCTGCACATTTGTTGTATTTTGTGGTGAAAAATCACCCGTTTAGCGATGGTAACAAACGAAGCGCAGCATTTTTATTTGTTGATTTTTTGAATAGAAACAAACGATTGTTTAATGAACACTATCAAGCTGTTATTAATGATACAGGCTTGGCTGCTATTACCTTGTTGGTGGCTGAATCTGATCCGCAGGAAAAGCAGACCTTAATTCGGTTAATTGAAAATTTATTGGCAAAATAAAAAATTGATATGGCGTGGTTAGTTGTGTCGGCGCTATCTATGTGCGCCACTATAGATATGCTAATTCGTTGTTTATGAATTGCCTAGCAAAGTGTCGTATTTTTGCTAAGCTTAGGCAATGTTATGCCGGAGGTGCCTTGTGCTAAAGTTAAGTTTAAAGCAACAGGTTGAGCAACAAATCAGTCTCACCACGCAGGATGTTTTTTTGCGGGCTGATTTTGAGCAATTGTATAGTAAAAAGACGTTTTAACCGCAAAATTTCGTTGCGTGAGATGCAGTTGCATGTTGAACGTGGCTCTTAGTATTAAATCCTTAAACTATTGAAAAATTTCATGCATTCAGAAGTCTCAACTGTTTTAAGCTCGCCTGTAAGTATTGAGTGGATTGGGTTCTCTGATGTCGATAAATCAAACTGATCCTAAACACTTCGAAAGTGTTGCGTCTATCGATGCCAGATTGGCAGAAATTGAGCATGAAAAACGTAATTTATTGGCTCATAAGGAAGCTTTACTCAGGGTAACGCCTGTCGATGATAATGGCTCAAATTTAACCCCAACGCAGAAGATTGCTATTTTTCGTAATCTATTTCGTGGGCGTCAGGATATTTTTGCCAATCGTTGGCAAAACCAACAGGGGCGGGCAGGGTATTCGGTTGCTTGTAACAACGAGTGGGTGCAGGGGATTTGTAACAAACCCCACATTAAGTGTATGGACTGCCAGCATCGGCGATTTAGTGAGTTAAACGATCAGGTTATTTACCGCCATCTGTCAGGTCAACAGGTGGTTGGTTTGTATCCGTTACTTCAAGACAACACCTGCTATTTGTTGGCTGTCGATTTTGATAAAGGCCACTGGCAAGACGAGGTTAAGGCAATTGCAAAAGTCTGCCTGGACTTAGCCATCCCCCACGTAATTGAAATATCCCGCTCCGGACAGGGTGCACACCTTTGGATCTTTTTTGAAGATAGCGTACCAGCAAGTGACGCTCGGTTACTTGGGTTTGCACTGCTCGATAAAGCTATGGAAAGCTATCCTAACCTGTCGTTTGACTCCTACGACAGATTATTCCCCAATCAGGATGTGTTACCAGAGGGTGGTTTTGGTAATTTAATTGCGCTACCACTGCAGCGTGAAGCCAGGCAAGCAGGTAACAGCTCATTTGTTGATCTGGAACTGAAATTGATAGCCGATCAGTGGCAGCACCTTGCGCAAATAAAACGGCTGAAACAACAAGAACTAACCCAGCTACTCAGCCAGCTATCCTCAAATACGTTGCTGCAAAAAGAGCAACACGTGCCTGATAGTCGTCCACCCTGGGAAACCAGCGCAAAACCGGAGCCATTACTACTGGCTAATCCGCCAACCCAATTGACGGTGACACTGGCTGACAGAGTGTATTTTAAGTTGGATACGCTACCCAATGTTCTGGCAGCACGACTTAAACGCTTTGCCAGTTTTTCTAACCCCGTATTCTTTAAAACTCAGGCACTGCGTTTTTCAACTAATGGTATCCCAAGATTTATTTCGTGTGCACGCATGGAGCAGGGCTATCTATCGCTGCCAAGAGGCTGTTTGGATGAGGCGATTGCTTTGCTCACTGAGAGCAAAATAGCCGTGCTTATTGATGACAAGCGTACTGCAGGTAAAAAGCTTGTTGCTCTAAAACCGTTGATGACGTTTAGACCAAATCAGAAAGTTGCAGTGAAGGAGATGACCAAGCACGATACCGGTACTTTGCATGCCCCTACTGCGTTTGGCAAAACGGTAACAGCGATTGGTATTATCGTGAAGCGTAAAGTCAATACGTTAATTCTGGTACATAGCCGCCAGTTACTTGAGCAATGGCGGGAACGTCTAAGCTCATTCTTACCTGAAGTTGAAATAGGTATGATTGCTGGTGGTAAAAGAAAGCCTTCGGGCGTAATTGATATTGCGACCTATCAAAGCCTAATTAATCTTAAAGACAACACCGTTCTGCCGCTGGTAAAAGATTATGGCCACGTTATCGTAGACGAATGCCATCATGTTTCAGCCCCGCGATTTGAAATGGTGTTAAACGAGGTGCGAGCGAAATATGTACTGGGGCTCACGGCAACGCCAGACAGACAAGATGGCCATCAGAAAATCATATTTATGGCGGCAGGCCCTATCCGGCACAAAGTCAAATCACAGACTGATGAACAATTTGAGCAGCAGGTGCAGGTGCATCAGCTGCAAGATACAAAGCAGCACGCGTTACTGACCGAAGAGCGACCAAAAGTAGCTGATGTGTATCGGCTGATTATGGAAAATGAAACGCGCACTAATCGAATTGTGGCAGATGTGGTGCAAAGCGTTAACGCAAGTAGGCATCCACTGGTGTTAACTGAGCGACGCGAACATGCGCAACAAATTAACAGGCTGCTGCAAGAGCAAGGGATTGATTCAGTCATCCTTACAGGCGCGATGAAAGCCGCTGAGCGCAAAAGCGCCAATGAGCGACTTTCTTCAGCGAAGGTTGTAGTAGCAACCGGCAAGTATGTTGGTGAGGGCTTTGACTTACCAAGGCTAGATACCTTGTTTCTCGCTATGCCAATCGCCTGGAAGGGAGCCCTAGCGCAGTACGCCGGCAGGATCCACCGTGAAGTTGATGGTAAAATTCTGGTGACAATTCATGATTACGTTGATACTTATATTCCAATGCTGCAGCGTATGTTTGCTAAGCGGGAGAAAAGTTACAAGGCAATGGGGTACAAAATGGCGGTTGTAGGTGGTGATTTGTGAGCGAATATCAATATTATCGATTTGAGTGTCTGGATGGATTTTTAGACAGCAGGCAACGCCATGCGTTGAAGCAAATTTCAAGCCGTGCCGAAATTACCGCAACTTCTTTTCAAGTTTATTATCACTATAGTGGTTTAAGGGCAGAACCCTGCGACGTTGTGCTGGATTATTTCGATATTGGCTTTTATTACGCTGATTGGGGCTCGATAAATGCTTACATTAAGCTACCTGCAGGCACTTTGCCTGACGAATTAATGCAGATTACAGCCTATTGTTTTAATGTTTACGAAACTGACCAATGGCAGATGTTGGTTTTCTCAACAGAAGAGTATGACGACTATTTAGATGACGAGCAGGCAGCTGATTTTTTTCAGCATTTGGCCACCCTTCGAAGCGAATTGCTGCAAGGTGATTGGCGTCTGCTGTATTTCGTCTGGCTCAAAGAATTAGATTGCAATGATGAATTGGCTGCAGTGCCACTGATTCATTTTGATTTCAACAATCTAAGCAACTCGCAAGTAGCCTTTGCAGCGTTGTTTGATATTCCTCTGCCTTTGGTTAAGGCGTTGGCGCTAACGCTAGCGTCTAACCCTGGCCATCAGCCGAAGCAGTCTCAATTACAAATTGATGTTTGGCTTAGTCAACTATCTGAGCAAGAAAAAGACAATCTGTTACAACTGCTGTTTGAGCAGGGGCAGTTAACGCGGCAGCAAACCTTGGCAATGACCTCAAAAACGCAAATCAAGCAAGAGACTTATCAACACTGGCTAAGTGCTGAAAGAATTACACCATACATAGAGCAGGCTGAAACACAATTCAAGCAAGAACAAGCCGCTTCGCTGTCGCAAAAACAAGCCAAAGAAAAAGCGGAGAAGGAAGCGCAGCTGTCACAGCTATACCAGCAACGCGAGCATTTCTGGCAAAAGGCACAAATGGAGGCAAATCGTTCGTGTGCCAGTGGCTATGATCAAGCAGCGCGCTATTTACAGCAACTTGCCGAGGCTTACCAGTTGAAAGGGCAAACCGAGGAGTTTGCACGTCTTTTTAAGCGATTTATCGCCAGCAATGCTAGCCGGAAGGCGTTGTTGAAACGGCTACAAAACATCTAATAGCAGGTACCTGAGATAATTAGTCGCACCACTCGATTGACGATTTTCCGTTTTCATCTACACTTTATTACGTATTTGGTTATTTGGTGTGCACCTATGTCAAAATCTGACAAATTATTACTGGTTTTTGCTAACGCGGTAAAGGCTGGCGGCGGCATTCACAACACTGCAGAGCTTGCTTTTATGTTAGGTGAGCCATACACACCCGCCTTTACGAAATTTCTGGCCGACCGGGTAAAAAAAGGTCAGCTTAGGAGAGTGGCCCAAGGGTTATACGAAAGTGTGCTAACGCCGCCAGAGCCTGAAACAGCAATTTATAAAATCATCAAAAAATTGCGCAGCGATGAACTGAGTTATATCAGCCTGGAAAGTCAGCTAAGCCATACTGGTGAGATTTCGCAAGTGATGATGGACAGGGTTACCGTAGTGACAAAAGGTAGAAGCGGCACCTTTGCCACGCCTTATGGCGTGATTGAGTTCACCCACACCAAAAGGCCTGTCGAGCAGCTTGCCGCTAATCTGTATTTTGACCCTGACATTAAAATGTATCGTGCCAATATCGAACAAGCGCTGACCGACCTGAAATACTGTCAGCGCAATCTGCATATGCTGGAGCATGAATAGAGATTTCTGCGCCATCCCGTCATTCGACATTGAAAAAAGGCCCTTGTTAAACCATTACAATATCGTGGTACCCACCGAGGGGATTTTGGTGCCGGTGCAATCATTGCAGGAAACGTTGGCAGATAAATTTATTGCCGTCGCTTATCGGGCTAGAAGAATTAAACCGCGAGATATCTGGGATATCGTCTGGATCAAACAACGAGGCGTAGCGCTATCAAAAGAACTGGTAGAAAAAAATTAGCGGCAAGAAATAAACATAAAGACGACTTTAGAACCGCGCTCGAGCTGCAGATCAAAAAGTTACAGCAAGATGATGAAGTACTTGCTGATTTTAATATGGAGATGAGCCGTTTTATCCCAAGTCAGATCAAGGAGCGTACGGTGGATAACCCGGAATATTGGGCTTATGTGCAGGCCGAAGTCAGTGCGATGGCATCGGAGTTACTCAGTAATGGTTCGCCCAAAACCAGGTTTGATATGGGGATGTGAAGCCTGTCTAACGATACTTAGAATTTTCTTAGTGCGTCTGATGAGGTGATTAACCTTACTATTCGCCTCACTGTGTGAGTAGATTAGCTAGCGTATTCACCTAAATCAGGCAAGCCTGGCAACTGCGAGCTTGTACAACAAAGTGCCGTATTTTTGCTAAGCTGCTGCCAAGAAATGCCGGAGGTGCCTTGTGCCAAAGTTAAGTTTAAAGCAACAGGTTGAGCAGCAAATTAGTCGCACTCAGCAGGATGTTTTTCTGCGAGCTGATTTTGAGCAATTGGGTGGCTATGATCAGGTAGGGCGGGCACTTCGAGAGTTAGTGGCTGAGGGTAAGCTATTGAAAATTGGTTATGGCTTATATGCTAAGGCACGGATCAGCAGTATCACAGGTAAACCTATGTTGGCATCTAATGGTGGTTTTAAGGCAGTATCAGAGCAAGCCCTAGAGCGGTTAGGTGTTGCCTGGCAGCCATCAGATGAAATTGTGCGCTACAACAAAGGTGAAACCACTCAGGTTCCTGTAAATGCCACAGTTATTGTAACAGGACGTTTTAACCGCAAAATTTCGTTACGTGAAATGCAGTTGCGGGTTGAGTGCGGCTCAAAGCGTTAAAATAGTAGCTTAAATGGGCTTAACCTTGTTACTGTTTCCGGCAGTTTTTGCTTTAGCAGGCAGTCCAGATATTCTTCCGCAGTAAAAGGCGGATTTTTTAGGCTTGCTCTATGCCGTCTTACCGCCTCCAAAACAGCCCCAATATTCAATTCCATCAGATCGGTTATAAAGTCATCAGGGTGCAGTGCTTTAAGGCCGTATTGCCTTAGGGATTGGTCTGGAAAATCTTTTAAGTTAAAAGTGACAATTGCTTCTGCGCGGGTTTGAATAGCAGCAGCTACAACGTGTCGATCGTTTTCATCTGGTAGTGTTATTGATGGAATCAACGGTTGGTAGTTTGTCACTAATGAACCAGGTACATGTAGGTCCATTAAATCGCGTACTTTTTCAAGTTGGGTCCGGGTGCATATTTTCACGCATGGCGATCACTCAATAACATTCAAGCCGATCAGCCAATAACATCCATGCCGATCACACAATAACATCTCATACCGATCACTTTTTGGCACTCATGGTAACGTGCGATCGGCATCAATGTTATTACGTGACTTTTCTCTCC
The DNA here is from genome assembly GCF_000280055.1 of Alishewanella aestuarii B11. Classification (GTDB taxonomy): domain Bacteria; phylum Pseudomonadota; class Gammaproteobacteria; order Enterobacterales; family Alteromonadaceae; genus Alishewanella; species Alishewanella aestuarii. Next base: position 321,844 of record NZ_ALAB01000002.1, read on the forward strand.
CGCTTCGTTAAACCCGTACTTTCTATCTGTTATTGCTGAGGAAAGTACATGTCTGCGAGGCCCATTTCTGTGAGAAAACTAAAAGAAATTCTGCGTTGCAAGTATCAGGGGAAGCTGACACATCGTCAGATTGCCCTTAGCCTCACTATCTCGGCGAGCACCGTCTCCTATTATGTGAATCGGGCGGCACAGCTGGGTATCACTGACTGGCCACTGGCTCCAATATGGGATGATGCCACGCTCGAGCGTGCTTTCCTTAAAACAGTTGTTGTGCATAAAACCCAGCATAAACCGCTGCCTAACTGGGCGGGTGTCTATCAGGAACTCAAAGCCCCTGGCCGTAAAGGCGTCACCTTAGAGCTGCTGTGGCAGGAGTATGCTGAACGAAGCCCTGAACAGCACTACAGTTACAACCACTTCTGCCGTCTTTATAAAGAGTGGGCAGCCGTATTGCAGCCCTCTATGCGACAAACGCACCTTGCGGGTGAAAAGCTGTTTGTTGATTACTGCGGCCAAACCATGCCGATAGTTGATCCTGATACCGGTGAAATTACCTGCCGTGCGCAGATCTTCGTGGCGGTGTTGGGTGCGTCCAATTACACCTTCGCCGAAGCCACCCGTTCACAACAGTTGGAAGACTGGATCATGAGCCATAAACGGGCCTTTGAGTTCTTCGGTGGCGTACCACAGTTAGTGGTACCCGATTGCTTAAAAAGTGCGGTCAGCGTGGCTCGCAATACTGATCCGGATCTCAATCCCACCTATCAAATGCTGGCAGCCCACTTCGGCACTGCCATCATGCCTGCCAGGCCACGTAAACCCAAAGATAAATCCAAGGCTGAAGTCGGTGTGCAGGTGGTCACGCGCTGGATCCTGGCGGTATTACGTCATGAGATCTTCCACAGTCTGGCGCATCTGAATCAGCGTATCGCCGAGTTGCTTATAAAGCTCAATAAAAAGCCCTTCCAGAAGTTACCTGGTTGCCGGGCATCCCTGTTTAACGATCTGGATGCACCGGCCTTACAACCGTTACCCCGTTTCCCCTACGAGTACACCAAAATCCAACGGGTGTTGGCAGGTAAGGATTACCATGTTGATATCGAAAAGCATTATTACTCCGTGCCTTACGCCTTGGTTGGTAAGCGATTGGAGGCGCACATCAGAGCGCAAACCATCGTGATTTACCATCATGGGCAAGTGGTTGCAGAGCACCCGCGCAGCCACCGTAAAGGGCAGCATACCTGTGACATGGCACATATGCCCGATCACCATAAAGTGATGCTGGAATGGTCACCGGAGCGGCTCCTGAAATGGGCCGCTTCAATCGGTATTTATACACAGCAGTGGGTGCAAGAGACGTTAGCGCACGCGGCACATCCGGCGCTGGCAGTGCGTCCTTGCTTAAGTTTACTAGGGCAAAG
>NZ_ALAB01000003.1 GCF_000280055.1 Alishewanella aestuarii B11
CCGGGTTAAGTCTGCTCTGGTTACCAGCAAGTTTCTGATCCACTCGTCTTGAATATCAGCAGACCAACGGGCTCTAAACTGGCCGCTTAATGCAAGATACATTAAGAGGCTTCTTAATGGCGCAGGGTACAACACGCAGGCATCAAACACTACGGTATAGTTCGAACTCATTAATAGCCCAGTCCTAATTCCTGATCGAGTTGAGTAAGCTCATCTAGCGCCAGTAATCGCTGCGCTTCTAACTGGCTTTGGTAGCGCCGTAAATCATTAAAGCGTACTTTTCTGCGATTGCCCGTGCGATGGAATGGCAGCGCGCCTTCATCAAGTAGCTTAATTAACGTGGGCCGAGATACGTTTAATAGGTCCGCCGCTTCCTGAGTAGTAAGTTCCGCATGGATTGGTACCAGCTTGACAGTATTACCTTCACCCAATTCGGTGAGAATGTTTACCATCAGTCGAAGCGCACTGACAGGGATCTCAACTTGCTTTAGTTGACCATCTGGTGAGCTCAGAGCAAGCGATTGTACATCCAGTTTAGTTTCTATGACGGCCGCCAGTTCCTGGCTACAAAGCTTGGCGAGTGCCGCCTCTTGTGCCGTCGGAAGTTGTTCATAGGCTTGCATGGTAAATTACCTTAAAAATTGAATACTGGGAAATTATTCGCAACATTCGAAAAAATGTCAAGTTTTCGCATTATTCGAAAATTGAAGGTTTCGGTTTGCAGGCAGCGGTTCAATTGCCGCTACTGTTTATTCTGAATTGTTCGGTGGTTGCTTCTTCTTGCCGGTTTGATGGCCAAATAGCTTAGCAGTGGCATGGCAAGTTGTGTCGGCGCTATCTATGTTAGCGCCGATCACTTTTATTGGTTAAGGGGATAAATGCGGATGCCCGTAGACATTATTCGATGTTTTGGATCTGCTCCCGCATCTGCTCAATTAACACCTTTAACTCCACCGCTGCATTGGTAATTTCCGTGCTGATGGCTTTAGAGGATAGCGTATTCGCTTCGCGGTTAAATTCCTGCATCATAAAGTCTAAGCGACGGCCGCAGGCGCCGCCTTTTTTTAGGGTGTGGCGGGTTTCTTTGATGTGGGCGTCGAGGCGGTCCAGCTCTTCGGCAACGTCGGATTTTGAGGCTAAAAACGCCATTTCTTGCTCCAGGCGGCCCTGGTCCAGGTCAGCTTTAATTTCATTTAAACGGCTGGTAATACGGTCGCGTTGCCATTGCATCGCTTGCGGTAAGTGGCTGCGCACAAAAGCGACTTGCTCGCTAATGGCGGTTAAACGCTGCTGGATCATCTCTTCAATGGCGGCGCCTTCGCGGCCGCGGCCGGCTAAAAAGTCTTGTAAGGCGGCATCGAAACCGGCCAGCAGCTCAGCTTGCAGGGTGTCGAGATCTTCACTAGGCGTTTCCATTACGCCGGGCCAGCGCAGGATATCGGCAATATTTAGCGTCGCTTGCGGTGCTTTTTGCAGTAATTGCTGCGCTTTTTGCAGCAGTTGTTCGGCAAAGATGTCATTTAATTGCAGTTCGCCGGCGGCCTGATTGGCCTGATAGCGTAAATTCACCTCAATTTTGCCGCGTTGCAGGTTGTTGCGCAGCTTGTCGCGCAGCAGGCTTTCTAAACCGCGGAACTGTTCTGGTAAGCGAAAGTAGGACTCTAAATAACGCTGGTTAACCGAGCGGATCTCCCACTGGGCGGTGCCCCAGCTGGCTTTGGTTTCGTGGCGGGCGAAGGCGGTCATACTGTGGATCATAAGGCGGTTCCAAAACGGCAAATAAATGGGAGTATACCTGAGTTTGGCAAATTTGGGGGCATGCTGCCAAATTCGTAAATTATGGCGCTTAAGCGCGGCCTTAGGCACGGCCTTGCGCTGGGTTTAAAGCCGAAGTCAGCTGTTACAAAGATAGCCGTCAGCGGCTATAGCCCCTATAATGGTGGCTAATTTATCAGTCAGGAGTAGCCCAATGCGTCCAAGTGGCCGTACCGCCAGTCAAATCCGCCCGCTCGCTTTTACCCGTCAGTTCACTGCCCATGCCGAAGGCTCAGTGTTAGTTGAGTTTGGCAATACCAAGGTGATCTGTACCGCCAGTGTTACCGAAGGCGTACCACGTTTTTTAAAAGGCAAGGGCCAGGGTTGGATTACCGCGGAATACGGCATGCTGCCGCGCGCGACGCATAGCCGCAATGACCGGGAAGCGGCCCGGGGTAAGCAGGGTGGTCGTACTATGGAAATTCAGCGCCTGATTGGCCGCGCTCTGCGCACCGCTGTGGATTTAAGCCTGCTTGGCGAAAATACCATTACCATCGACTGTGATGTGATTCAGGCTGATGGCGGTACCCGTACTGCTTCGATTACCGGTGCCTGTGTCGCACTGGTTGACGCGCTGAACTTTATGCTGGCCAAAGGCCTGATTAAAAAGAACCCGCTGCGTTATATGGTGGCGGCGGTGTCGGTGGGGATCTATCAGGGTACAGCCGTTGCTGATCTGGATTATGCTGAAGATTCGGCTGCCGAAACCGATATGAATCTGGTGATGACCGAGCAGGGCGAAGTGATTGAAATTCAGGGCACCGCCGAAGAGGCGCCCTTTAGTTTTGCGCAGATGCAGCAAATGCTGGAGCTGGGTGCGGCGGCCATTACTGAGATTGTGGCCGAGCAAAAACGGGTATTGGCGAAGGAGTAACGATGAAAGCCTTTCAACGGGAATTTATTGAGTTTGCGTTATCACGCAATGTACTGAAATTTGGTAGCTTTACGCTGAAATCTGGCCGGATTAGCCCGTATTTTTTTAATGCCGGCTTATTTAATACCGGTGGCGATCTGGCAAAACTGGGCCGCTTTTATGCGGCTGCGCTGCAGGACTCGGGTATCGAATTTGATGTGCTGTTTGGCCCGGCTTATAAAGGCATTCCTATTGCTACTACCACTGCTGTGGCGTTGGCCGAGCACTATCAGCGCGACCTGCCATACTGCTTTAACCGCAAAGAAGCCAAAACCCATGGTGAAGGCGGTAATTTAGTCGGCGCAGCATTAAAAGGCCGTATTATGCTGGTGGATGATGTGATCACTGCCGGTACGGCGATCCGCGAATCTATGCAGCTGATCCAGGCGCAGGGCGCAGAGCTGACCGGCGTGCTGATTGCACTGGACCGGCAGGAGCGCGGTCAGGGTGAGTTGTCGGCGATCCAGGAAGTCGAGCGCGACTTCAACACTAAGGTGATTTCAATTATCAGCCTGCCGGATCTGATTAGCTATCTGGCAGACAAGCCTGAGCAGGCCGAGCACCTGGCGGCGGTAAAAGCCTACCGTGCCCAGTACGGTATAGCCTGATTAAATCTCTTATCTGCGGCCAGCTCTTTGCTGGCCGCGTTGTTTGCGCCCAGCATTGGCGCATTATTGCAGGTATTAGCATTAGCAACAGGGAATAGGATTAAGTATGCAAAAACCAAATGGGACTGGCATCGGGCGCATTATTAAAGCGGCTCGTTGTTCAATGCAGGGTTTTAGTGCCAGCTGGCGCTATGAGTCGGCCTTTCGCCAGGAAGCGACGCTCACGCTGCTTGCCATCCCTGCTGCCATCTGGTTGGCCGACTCAGTGGCGCAGTTTGCCCTGCTGCTGGCGGTATGGTGCCTGGTTCTGGTAGTGGAGTTACTGAATTCGGCCATTGAGTCATTAACCGATCGGGTAGGTTTAGAGCGGCATGAGCTATCTGGCCGGGCCAAGGATATGGGTTCGGCAGCGGTTTTTGTCAGTTTAGTGATAGTAGCGCTGGTTTGGGGCGCGGCACTGTGGCAGAAACTGGCCTGATGCTGTTATAGCGACGTCAGCACTGTCGCGGGTGCCTTAGGTAGCACAGCCGCACTCACCAAGACAGCATTACGCAAACAGGCTTTGCTCGAGTAACGCCCACTGCGCCGCCCAATACTGGGTTGGCAGGCGTTTAAAGCCGGAACGGACAAACTGGCTGATCTTGCCTTCTATGGTGGCCAGCAGCAGGTTTGCCAGCTCCGCCTCATCGATAGTAAAGCTTTTACCTTCCCGTAATTTGCGCTCGCGCAAACACTGTTTAAACTGGGTTTCCAGCCTTTCAAACAGCGCTGCGACGCGCTCCAGCAGGCGCTCTTGCTCGCCCTGTAGCGCGTCACCGGTCAAAATACGGCAAAAGCCCGGGTTACGCTCGGCAAATACCAGTACCAGTTGCAGCATCAGACTGATACGGGTTTGGGTATCCTTGTGCTCTTCGGTTATGGCATTAATGCGCGATAGCAGCGTATCTTCAATAAATTCTATCAGCCCTTCGTACATCCGCGCCTTGCTGGGGAAATGCCGGTACAGCGCCGCTTCCGACACGCCAACCTGCTCTGCCAGGGCGGCGGTAGTAATGCGCTGGCCATTGCTGTGGCTTTGTAGCATTGCCGCTAACGCCTGCAGGATATCTTCTTTACGGTTTGATTTTTTTATTGTTGCCATGCGACTGCTCAGATCCTTAGCTAATTCAGAAGTAGGGACGCTTTCGCGCCCTTACTGCTTGCCAGAGTGACCAAAGCCACCTTCACCACGCTCTGAGCTGTCAAAGCCCTCGACCAGATTAAATTCGGCCTGTACCACCGGCATAAATACCAGCTGGGCAATGCGGTCGCCCGGTTCAATGCTAAAGCTGTCGCTGCCGCGGTTCCACATCGACACCATCAAGGGCCCCTGATAGTCCGAATCAATCAGCCCCACCAGATTGCCAAGTACGATGCCATGTTTATGCCCCAGGCCCGAGCGCGGCAGGATGGTTGCGCACAGGTTGGCATCGCCAATATGAATGGCAATACCGGTTGGGATCAGCACGGTTTGGCCCGGTGCCAGTACCAGTGTTTGCTCCAGACAAGCACGTAAATCCAGGCCCGCTGAGCCGGGAGTGGCATAGGCTGGTAACGGAAAGTCGCGGCCGATCCGCGGGTCGAGAATTTTCAGATCTATAGCTTTTTTCATCGGTTTTACTGCTTCGCTGCGTTATTAAGTTAAGAATTTAGTTTTTATAATGTTCGCTGATCAGGGTGATCAGCTGTGTGGCTAACTGTTGCTTTGGTGCCTTTGGCAAATCCAGCTCGCCGCCGCGCCAGATCACGCTAAGGGCATTGTCATCGCTGTTAAAGCCACGATCGCTGGCCGATACATCATTGGCACAAATCATATCCAGCCGCTTATTCAGCAGCTTTTGCCGCGCATATTCCAGTACGTTACGGGTTTCGGCGGCAAAGCCGACGGTAAAGGGCCGCTGCTGCGGCAGGGCGGCGACGGCGGCAATAATGTCCGGATTTTTTACCAGCGTCAGCTGCATCTCAGCTTCGGCGCCTTTCTTCAGTTTATCGGCCGCGATTTCCGCTACCCGATAGTCGGCGACAGCGGCACAGCCAATAAAAATATCCGATTGCACCGCGGCAGATAGCGCCGCCTGATGCATCTGCTCGGCACTTTGCACATCAATCCGTGTTACGCCGGCGGGGGTAGCAAGTTGCACCGGGCCGCTAATCAGCGTGACCTTGGCGCCCATAGCCGCAGCGGCCTGAGCCAGCGCAAAGCCCATCTTGCCAGAGCTGTGATTACTGATATAGCGCACCGGATCAATAGCTTCGCGGGTCGGGCCGGCGGTAATGGTAATGCGTAAACCTTGCAGATTTTTGACCGGGCTAAATAATTGCTCGGTCAGTGCGACCAGCTCCAGCGGTTCTAACATGCGACCAGCGCCAGTATCACCACAGGCCTGCGCACCCACGCCCGGGCCGAAGATGTGAAAATTATGTTCTTTTAATGTTGCGAGATTCTTTTGGGTAGCTATATTTTTATACATCTGCTGATTCATCGCCGGCGCTACCGCAATCGGGGCGCTACTGGCAAGTACACAGGTAGTAAGCAGATCATTGGCTAAGCCATGCGCCAGCCGGGCAATCACATCGGCACTGGCCGGGGCAATCAGTATTAGGTCGGCCCATTTGGCCAGTTCAATATGGCCCATCGCCGCTTCTGCGGCCGGGTCGAGCAGGCTGTGGCTAACCGGATTACCGGAGACGGCTTGCAGCGTTAGTGGGGTAATAAACTCCTGCGCCGCGCTGGTCAGGATAACCCGGACGTCGGCGCCGCGTTCGGTTAAGCGCCGCACCAGATCGGCACTTTTATAGGCAGCAATACCGCCGCTAATGCCAAGTAAAATGCGTTTATCAGCAAGGGTTTGCAACATGATTTCTGGTCCTGCTCCAGCCTCGGTCGGCATAAGATAGCACGGAAACTCCAATTCAGCACCCGTTCAGCTGCTAAGCGCTGACAACATCAACAACAGGAGGTCAGGATGGCAATTACAGACTGGCCGCTCAGTGAGCGACCACGGGAGAAACTGTTAACATTGGGGCCGGCCACCTTATCGGATGCGGAGCTACTGGCGATTTTCTTACGCACCGGTATTGCCGGTACCGACGCGGTGAGTCTGGCCAGGCAGTTGTTGCAGCAGTTTGGTGATTTACGCGCCTTGCTCGGCGCCAGTCGCAGCGAGTTTTGTAATGCCCGCGGTTTAGGTGAAGCCAAGTATGTGCAGTTGCAGGCGGTACTGGAGTTAAGTCGGCGTTTTTTACAGCAACAGTTAAAACGCGATACGGTCTGCTCAGAGCCTGCGGTAGTGCGAAAATATTTAGCCCATCAGCTGAGCGGTGAACTACGCGAAGTCTTTCTGGTACTTTACCTTGATAATCAACATCGTATGATTGGCTCCGAGCCATTATTTTACGGCACTATTGATGCCTCCCCGGTGTACCCGCGTATTGTAGTTCAGCACGCTTTGAAGCATAATGCCGCCGCCGTTATTCTGGCGCATAATCACCCCTCTGGGGTGGCTGAGCCAAGCCGCGCCGACCGGGCAATAACGGAGCGCCTGACCCAGGCTTTAGCACTGGTTGATATCCGGGTGCTGGACCATTTTGTGGTAGGGGATGCGGAAGTGGTGTCTTTTGCAGAGCGTGGCTGGTTGTAGCAGGCAGCAAACCTGAATACAGCCCGGCGTGAGTCTCGATGCAAGGCGTTTTCGCAGCGCTGCCCGCTGGCCGGGAAAATGAATTTGTCTTGAGTTTAACCGTACTTTCGTGTATAAAGTGCGCCCTCATCCATTTTCGGGGCAACCTTCAAGGCCAGAAGGGTGAAAGATAGCTCGAGCTGACGTAATTTTGGAGAAATATTGACATGTCTAGAGTATGCCAAGTAACTGGCAAAGGTCCGATGGTAGGTAACCGTCGTTCGCACGCCAACAACGCGACTAAGCGCCGTTTCCTGCCTAACCTGCAAACGCACCGTTTCTGGGTTGAAAGCGAAAACCGTTTCGTCACTTTACGTACCTCTACCAAGGGTATGCGTATCATTGACAAGAAAGGTATCGACGCTGTATTAGCAGAAGTTCGTGCTAACGGTCACAAGGTATAAGGAATTAACAAATGCGCGATAAAATCCGTTTAGTTTCTTCTGCTGGCACTGGCTTCTTCTACACGACAACGAAGAACAAGCGCACTATGCCAGAAAAGATGGAAATCAAAAAGTTCGATCCTAAAGTGCGTAAGCACGTGATTTTCAAAGAAGCGAAAATCAAGTAATCGAACCCCAGAAACCCGGCACTGCCGGGTTTTTGCTTTTTAGCCCTGCTGCCGTTACTATCTGCACCACGCCTTATCAATAACGAACCGCTGCGTTCTTCTGCTCATATCATTATGCTGAAACTGTCACGCCGTAACTGGAATAATGTGCTGATTTTTATAGTGCTGTTACTGATGTTTAGTCTGTATGACTGGCGGGGTACCGGTCAGGCACCTACGACAAGCAGCTTATTACCGGAACAATCGCAGCTGCTGAGTATTGCGGTAGGAGAGGTGCGTTTAGTGCAGGCGGCCGGGCAATGGCAGTTGCAACCACGCAGCAACAGCAGTGTCAGTGCCCAGCAAATGCTGAATGCCTGGCTCTATACACCCCTGCAGCCAGCCGTTGGTGCTACCAAGCCCACTCAGGCGCCGGTTGCCCAGGCCAGTGTGCAGCTGGCCGGCGAGTTTGCACCTACCATCTGGTTGCTCTATCCCGCACAGCAGGATTATTTACTACAACAGGTAGGGCAGCCCCAGCTTTATTTGCTGCCTGCCGCACAGGCACGGCTGCTGTTTTTAATTGATTAACCCCTTAGAGCATAACCTAGGGCGTGTTGTCGTTTGCTGCTTAGATTTTGTTCGCACTGGCGGCGCTTTGATCGCGAAACGAGGAGCGCGGTTTAGTTATTCTAAATAAGTGACGAGTGACAAAGAGCAAAGTGCCGCCAGCGT
>NZ_ALAB01000004.1 GCF_000280055.1 Alishewanella aestuarii B11
AAAAACAAGCAGCAAACGTCAACACGCCCTTAATACCGGAGTATAAGATGCCAGAGTTACCTGAAGTTGAGGTCTCGCGTTTGGGGATCAGCCCGCATTTGCAAGGACAACAGCTAACCAAGGTTGTCGCCCGGCAGCGTCAGTTGCGTTGGTGGGTGCCGGATGAGGTGCTGCAGCAACAGCAGCAACCGATTTTAGCGGTAAGACGGCGCGCCAAGTATTTACTGCTCGATTTGCCCGGCGGCAGTATTATTCTGCATTTGGGGATGTCGGGGCATTTAAAGGTGGTACCGGCGGATCTGGCGCCGGGTAAACATGATCATCTGGATTTGCTATTTGCAAACGGTACTGCACTGCGCTTAAACGATACCCGGCGCTTTGGTGCCGTGCTGTGGCAGGCACAAGGCGAGCAACATCCGTTGCTGGCCCAGTTAGGGCCTGAGCCATTAACGGCCGACTTTACTGCGGAAACCCTGATCCAGGCTTGTCAGCGCCGCGGCAGCGCGATCAAACTGGTATTAATGGATAACCATGTGGTGGTGGGTGTTGGGAATATTTATGCCAATGAAGCCTTATTTAAAGCTGGTATTAATCCACAGCAACCGGCGCGCGACGTCAGTGCTGATAAGTTGGCATTGCTCTGTACCATCGTCAAAGAAACCCTGACGGCGGCAATAGTGCAGGGCGGCACCACGCTGCGTGATTTTAGTCAGGTAGACGGTAAGCCCGGCTATTTTAAACAGGAGTTATTGGTATACGGCCGTGGTGGCCAGCCGTGCGTTAACTGCGATACTGCGCTGTCAGAAGTGCGGTTGGGCCAGCGCAGTACGGTATTTTGCCCGCTCTGTCAGCCGTTGCTGCAAAAGAACTAGGGCGTGTTGACGTTTGCTGCTTAGATTTTAGTCTGGCGCAGTGTTAAAAACGGCGCTTGGCAGTCACACGCCACTGCCAGCTGCCGAGATCCGGGTTATCACTGATTGGCCGCGTCAGATCCAGATGAATCATGGTGCCGCGGCTGGAGTGGCTGGACAGCAAGCGAATGCCGACGCCCAGGCCAAACAGAATTTCATCATCGATACCGGCTTTACCGTTTAATGCGGCCAAATCCTCTGCGGAGCGGCCGCCCCAGCTGCGGCCGACATCACCAAAGGCGGCAAAGCCGACATCAAAAATCTGCCATAAATTCCAGTCGGTATAATGGCGATACTCTGCGGTGGCCACCATGCGGTTATCGCCACGCTGATAATACAGCGGGAAGGCGCGCAGGCCACTATCGCCGCCGAGATACAGCGCTTCGTCGGCAAACAAGTTGCGGCCGCGTTCGGCGGAGATACTGCCGACCAGACTATTGCGGGCGTTGAGCTGATGATTAAGCTGTAAACCCAGATGCCACAACTCTTGCTTGCGCTGCTGCCAGTCCAGCTGTTGATAGGCCAGATCTGAAAAGAGCCAGGTGCGGTCGTTCAGTTGCCAGGCTTTGCTTACCTCCGCTTCCAGCCTTAAACCATCTTCATCGGCGCCCAGCCAGGGTTGCATTAAGCCCAACCGCAGCCGCAGTTGCCAGCCGGCATTAATATCCTCTACCCGGTTAAACTGATTGATATTAAACAGCTTGTAGAAGTCGTCCTGCAGTAACTGGTATTCCAGATAAAGGTAAGACAGGTTGCGCTGTTCAGGCAAGCTTAAAACCGTACTGTCCAGTTCATTAAAATCAACATCCTCCAGTTGCATACCAATATTGAGCCGTTGGATGGTGTGACCGCGCAGTGCCAATTTAAAACCGGCAGAAGCATCAAACTGGTGCCGGGTGCGGTTATATTCGTTAACGGTTTCCGATAATAAGTAATCAGTGACCTGCTCTTTGTTTTTTACCAGGTCAGCATTAAAGGCCCAGTTCGAATCCAGCCGGTAGAACGGCCGCTGTACTGCGAAGCGATAATTTTCACCATCCGAGTTATCGGCATAGCTAAGCAGGGTGTTCCAGTGGCTACCAAAGATATTTGGGCTAGCGAAGCTAAGTAAGTAACCACTACGCTCACTGTCTTTGGCGTAATCAAGCTGGATCTGATTACCTGAACCCAGCAGGTTATCTTCGGCAACACCTAGCGAGTACTTGGTTTCACCCCCCTCGCTGGAAAAATCGATTTTTGGCAGGAGTGACCAGTTATCCCAGGTGGTGACGCGCACGGTCGCGGTATTCGCTCCAGGGCAATACTGTACAACCTCTACCCTGGCATCACGCAGATAACGGCGGCTACGTAATAGACGCTCGGTCTCGGCCAGCTCTGATAGGTTCAGCGGGGCATCCTGCAGAAACAGTAAGTCATCGCGGATGGTTTGTTCGGTGGTAATAATGTGGGTGTGGTTAGCAAAGCGATGTAGCCAGAATATACCAGGCTCATCAAGATCAAAGACGTTTTCTTGTTGAAATTGAATTGTAGCAATTATCGGTTGGCGTGTTTTTAGTTTTGTCGGATCGAAGTCAGACTGACAATCTGCCGCAAGGGGCAGACTGCACAGACCGATACCGAGCAGACCAAACTGACGCCACATTACACTTCTCCCTTTAACTGCGTCCGGATTTTGCCTCGCTACTGGCAGTGCCGCTTGTAAATTGCATTGGCGTCATGCCCTCGGCCGAAAGATATACCGTACGTTGTGGATAGGGTATTTCAATATTTTCTGCTTCAAAGGCGAGTTTGATCTCCTCTTGCAAACTATTACGCAAAGCCCGGAAATTTTCTGACGTACTCCACACTGAAAATTGCAGATTCAGTGCTGAATCGCCAAAGCCGGTGAATAAAAACGCTGGCGCCGGTTCATCCAGACATAACGGATTGTTCTCAGCAACGGAAAACAACACTTGTCGTACTTTGGAGATATTTTCTTTATAGGCGACGCCCAACAATATATCAAACCGCCGGATCGGGAACCGGGTCAGATTAGTCACTTCAGATTTAATCAGGCTTTCATTCGGCAGCCTTACAAAGAGATTATCAAAGGTACGCAGTTTTACAGAAAGTAAATCGATCGACAGCACCTCACCGGTAGTATTACCCACTTTAATCACATCACCGACCTGAAAAGGTTGCTCGCCAATTAAAAACAGGCCGCTAATCAGGTTTGAGGCAGATGTTTGTGAGGCAAAGCCAATAGCGACAGATAGTACCCCAGCGGCCCCGAGTAACACGCCCAGCGAAAAGCCCAACTGATGTAATGCCGATGCGCTGAATAATGCCAGGATGAGCCAGTAAATCAGACGTTTAAACAGTGCGGCATGATGGCGGGAAAAGTTTTTACTGATCAGTTTTTCGGCAGCCCGTGACACCTGGCGCGCCAACACAAAGCCAATGCTGACAAATAACAGTGCTTGCAAGCCATTTATCACAGTAGGTGAATTTAAAAATAGCCAGAGTTTGTCTAGCATAGCAACTCCTTAGTGCTGAAAAATGTCGGTGAACGCACGGACCAGGCCTCTGGAATCCGTTTTAAACTGCGCCGGTGCGAGTTGCTGTTGGCTGGTCAAACCTACTGGTAAGGTTTGACCCAGTTGAAAGTGGCTCAGGCTTTGCAGGTTTTCATGTCTTAATACTATCGGATCGGTCCATAAGCTGCCGTCCTGATGACCATACAGTGCCAGATAGGGTAAAGGAATACTTAGCTTATCCAAGGTTAATATGGCTGTGGAGCGGTTTTCAATGGTCACAGCAGTGATTGCCCGGTGCGGGCGTGGCGGAATTTCCTCTAAACAGTGTCTGGCCTGAGTTTTATCGGCGTAGCAAAGCTCCCCCTGATGCGTTGGTGGCCCAAACCAGGTATCAGATAAACGTTGCACAGGGAGCTGGAGCAAACTCAATGCAGGTTGTTGCACTGTGATATCGATCACCACCGGTGAGCTAATGTAAAACACACTGTTTTCTCCGGGGGGAATACTTACCCGCTGCCGGGTTTTAATTACCACGGACCGATCCAGTAGTTTGGGTTTAAGCTGAAAAGTAGTAGGGCTGTTGCGGAACATAAAGCGCTGTGTGGCGAGTAATTCAGGTAAACAGACCGCACCGTTGCTTTCTAATCTGCATTGCAGTTCTGATTCATTATCGCGCTCGAAGCTAAACAACCATTCCTGCAAATTACGCTTTAGGTATAAGGTAAGTGGACCTATAGCGACTTGCCAGCATTGCTCAAGCTCTAGTGCCTGAGGTAACCACCACTGTAAAGGTGAAGCGTGCTCAGATGTTGACATAATACACTCCTGTTGGTGACCCCTATGCTAGCAGAAAGTCGCAGTTGCACCAGAAAACTTTTTCCCGCTCAGGTTGAGTTAAGCTAAGTTAAACTATAAAATAACCAGCAATTTAGCCAGTCTTTACCTGGCAACTTAACCCTTACCCTTGTGGAGTTTGCATCCTTTATGGACTTACCCAGTAGCAGGCCTAGCCTGCATATTCCCAAGATTCGAATTAATCTGCGCTTAATAAGCTGACGCTATAATGTCTCTTATCAAGCGCCCGAGCTGATAAGAGGCCGTTATGGAATTACCCGTTCTTATCGAAACCTTAAGTGCCGCCCTTGAGCACGACACGGTACATTTGCTTCGTGACCAGCTGGAAGATGTGCATCCGGCTGACTATGCCGCCGCGTTAACTGAATTTCCACCACAAGATTTATGGACCTTGCTCACTGCTTTGCCGCGAGCTGAACAAGCGGAAGTCTTTGGTTATTTACCGGCAGAGCAGCAGGTTAAACTGGCGATTAGCGTCAGTCGTCGTAAACTCTCGCCGATTATCCGGCAAATGTCGTCTGATGAACGCGCCGATCTGTTTAACCGCTTAACTGATGAACAGCGTGATACCTTATTACCGGCACTGGCTCAGGCTGAACGTGAGGATCTGCTGCGTCTGACGTCTTACGAGGAGGGCACCGCCGGTGCTATTATGACGTCGGATTACGCAATCCTGCAGCCGGAGTTGACCGTGCGGGAGGCGATTGAAGTACTTCGCCGTGAAGCGCCGGATAAAGAAACTATCTATTCTGCCTATGTTGTAGATAAAGCGCGTAAGCTAATTGGTGTTGTCAGTTTACGTGACCTGATACTGGCACCGGTCAGTATGCGGGTTGATGATTTAATGAATCACGATCCGATCTGTGCCAGCGTTGAAATGCCGCAGGAAGAAGTGGCCGCCTTGATTGCCAAGTATGACTTACTGGCCCTGCCTATCGTGAATGAGCTGGAGCAGATGGTCGGTATTGTTACCTACGACGATGCAATGGATGTCGCAGAAGAAGAGGCCACTGAAGACTTCCACAAAACCGCCACTATCGGCAAGCTGGAAAGTAGCGTGAAAGAGGCGGGTATCGGCCTGCTGTACCGCAAGCGGGTATTCTGGTTGGTGGTGCTGGTGTTTGGCAATATTTTTTCCGGTGCCGGTATCGCCTTTTATGAAGAAACCATTTCCAGTTATCTGGCCTTATTATTCTTTTTGCCGTTACTGATTGCCAGTAGCGGTAACGCTGGCGCACAATCCGGCACCCTTATGGTTCGGGCGCTGGCCACCGGTGATATCAAGCTGCGCGACTGGGGCTATTTGTTGGGTAAAGAATGTTTAGTCGCAGGTTTGCTGGGTTTGACGATGTCTGCGGCTGTGGTTGGCCTGGGCTTCTGGCGCGGTGGTGCAGATATTGCTGTCGTTGTGGCCTCTACCATGATGTTGGTAGTGTTGGTGGGTAGTTTAATCGGCATGTCGCTGCCGTTTTTACTGAGCCGCTTTAATCTGGACCCGGCCACCGCCAGTGGCCCACTGATCACATCCATTGCGGATGTGGCTGGGGTAGTGTTGTATTTTTCAATTGCTACCTGGTATCTGGGGTTGTAAATTTTTTTATCGGTTGGTAACAACCCAAAGGTACTATTGCGCATGTATCGTGTATTCAATATCTTAAGCATATTAGGCGATTAAGTTGCAGAAAATGCCGGTCATTGACCGGCATTTTCGTGGCTGAGTAAAAATGCTTGTTTAAACGGATATGCGATGAGATTGTGGTTTGTGCTCTGTTGTTGTCTGCTGCTGACGCTGCCCTGCCGGGCGGTTGAGGTCGTAGTACATGCCGCGGTGACTGACACTCAGCTCAGCACCGCCCAGCTACGAGCAATCTTTACCATGCGGCAAACCCGCTGGTCTGATGGCCAGAGCATTCAGGTTCTGGTACTAGCCTCTGATCATGAGTTGCATCAGGCGTTTACCCGTAAATTTCTGAAGATGTTCCCTTATCAACTGGACGCAATCTGGCACCGACAACGCTATTCAGGTATCGGTGGTTCGCCACTACTGCTGGCGTCGGTAGATGAATTGCGTACCGCTCTTTCTCAAACTCCCGGCGCTATTGGCTATCTGCCCGCCGGTACCGGCACGGCTGAATTAAAAGTGGTGACACCGTATGAAAACTAATTGGTCAGCCGCGGCAATGCTGGCGTTATCCGCTCATACCACTGCCTCAGCCAGTGTAGAATGGCATGGCTTTATTGCACAGGGGCTGGCGCAGTCAGAAAATTCCAACGCGATTAACAACTCCGGTAAGGTGTCATCAGCGTTGAGTGAGCTTGGCTTAAACGCTAAGTGGCAGCTTTCAGATCGCTGGCGGCTTGCTGGTCAGGTTGTTTATCTGGATGGCGGTAATCGTTATCCGCAGGGCGCCCGACTGGATTATCTGTTTTTGGATTTTAGTCTGGTCGAGCGCTTTGACCATCAGATCAATCTCTATGTCGGCCGTTACAAAAACCAGCACTGGTTATTTTCCAGCACCCGTGATGTGCCCTTTACCCGCCCCAGCATCATCTTGCCGCAATCCGTTTATTACGATGCGTTTCGCGACATTGCCGTGGCCAGTGATGGTATTGGTTTAAAGGGATATTGGCAGCACCCGGCCGGAGAACTGGAATATAACTGGAGTTATGGTGCGACCAAAATCAGTCGCGATCAAAGTCGTATTTTACTAAGTCCGCAGATCCAGGGTAAGGCGGAGCAAAAGTATGTGCATCAGGCCAGTGTGTTTTGGCAGGGGACTGGCAGTCAGGCCAGTTATGGGTTGTCGTTACTGGATTCCGAATTCAGTTACAACCCGGGCAATCCTGATGTTTTTGTTGCCAGCGAGGTGATTTTACAGCGGGTGATGCTCAATTGGCGGTACCAGTTGGAAAACTGGGAGTTTGCTTCTGAGTTGATGCAAGAGCGGATGTCGGTAAATGGCTTTTATCTGCCGGTATTTACCGAAACGCTGCACGGTCTGGGCGGATATTTATCGGCCCGTTATCGTTTTAGCGGGGGCTTATCTGCACTGGCAACGGTCGATTATTTAACCCGTAACAAGCATGATAAACGCGGCAGTAGCCTGGAACAGCTCGGTGTGCCGGCTTATTTTGGCTATCAGCAAAGCCTGATGCTGGGGTTTAGTTACGATCTGGCGCCAAATCTACGCCTGCAGGCAGAGCAACACTGGGTCGATGGTACTGGCCGTTTGTCACCCAGTCTGGTGCCGGATCTGAGCAGAAATCAGCAGCGTTACTGGCAGTTGTGGGCATTACAACTGATGTATTGGTTCTGATGCGCTTTCTAAGCTTCCCGTCGAAGATCCTGGCACTGACGCTGGTATTGATGCTGGTGCTGCTGATCGTGATCACCTCTATCTCTGTACAGCGTCTCAATGATAGCTTTGCAACCCAGCAACAGTTAAAGCAGCAGGTTGAGCAGCATTTTAGCCAGTATCAACAACTATTGCATAGCCAGTTACAAGCCTGGTTTGATAGCTTTGCCGAACTAATGCAACTACCAACGCAACAAGGGTTTAGTCAGTTTACCGAGGCTCTGCAACAGCGTTATGACAGCTTTAGCCTATACCTGAATATTGAAGCGCTGTGGTTTTTTGCACCCGATCAAGCTGAGCCAGTATTCGCAACCGGTGCACTGCCGGCCGTGCTGGCAGAGATGGTAATCCAGACCAGGCAACAACAACGGCCTGTTACCCGCAGTTACTGTGTAGAGCACTGCAGTACTCTGGTCAGTCTGCCGTTATCAGATCGCGATGGCCAGGTCGGCGTATTAATTGCCAGTCAAACACTGGCTGATATTGTCGTCGCAATGGGGCAGGCATTACGTAGTGAAATCATGATCGTCGCGACTGATGGTCAGGACACCCGAATTTTGTCTGCCACTTCACGTGCTCCTGTTGCCGCCTTTTCAAAGCTGAACGGCACCATCGGACTGTTTAATACCGATCAAAGCCCGTTCTACATATACTCTTTACCTCTGACTGAACAGCAAGGGCAACAGTATGCCTTATTGTTGCTGGAAGATCTCAGTGCCTATCAGAGGGCTAACCAGCAATTTCGCTGGCAATTGATCGGTATGGCCTCACTGTGCTTTTTGCTGTTCGCCTGGTTAACCTACTGGTTAACCCGCCGCCTGACCGGTCGCTTATTAAAAGTATCCCGGGTGCTACCACTGTTGGCTGAACATCAGTTTAAGGCGTTTCGGGCCGCCTTACCGGTGAAAAGCCCGCTGCTGGTCGATGAGGTTGATCGCTTAAGTGAAGTCAGTCAGACCCTGAGCTTTCAGTTGGAGCAGCTGCAACATGACGTACTGACCCAAACCCGTGAGCTGGAAAATATGGCGATGTTTGACCTGCTAACCGGTCTGGCGAATCGCAATATGTTGCAGTTCCAGCTGAAAAAGCGGCTGGCCGCCTTAACACCGACCGGGCACTTTCTCGGACTGTTCTTTCTTGATCTGGACCAGTTTAAACGCGTAAACGATATTCGCGGCCATGAGCAGGGCGATCAATTGTTAATTGAAGCGGCACAGCGCTTACGGGCCGTGCTGCAAAAAACCGACTTAGCCTGTCGTTTTGGCGGTGACGAATTTGTGGTGGTCACCGAAGCGGCCGATCTGCAGCAACTGGAGCAGTTGGCGGCACGGTTGGTTGTGGTATTCCGGCAACCGATGCATTTACAGGGCGAGGAATATCAGTTGAATGTTAGTGTTGGTATCAGTAGCAGCCGGGATGCCAGCCTGAAACCGGATGATCTGGTGCGTCAGGCCGACCTTGCTATGTATCAGGCTAAGGCTCGCGGCGGCGGTTGCTGGCATTTCTATAGCCAACAGATGTTTGATGCGTTCCAGGATCGTTTGGCATTAGAGCAGGATTTGAAGCTGGCGCTGAGTTTGCAGCAGTTTGACTTACATTTGCAGCCGAAAATCCGTCTAGCCGACCGGAAATTGGTCGGGTTGGAAGCATTGTTACGTTGGCAAAGTCCAAGCCGGGGTCTGGTGCCGCCAGACGAATTTATCTCGGTGCTGGAATATGCGCAGTTAATGATCCCGGTTGGCTACTGGGTTATCGAACAGGGCTTTAGCCTGATGGCTGGCTTACGTCAGGCTGGGCTGGGCGACTTGCAGCTGGCCATTAATCTGTCGCCGGCACAATTAACTGATCCGGGCTTACCGGTGGTGCTGGAGCAGTTACTGCAGAAATATCAGCTGAACGCTGCGGATTTTGAGTTTGAACTTACTGAGAGTATGCTGGCGAAAAACCTGACCGAGACGATCAATAGTATGCAACGCCTGAAAGCCCAGGGCTTTGCCCTGGCGATTGATGACTTTGGTACTGGCTATTCTTCGCTCAGTTATTTACGGCAACTGCCGGTAGATACCATCAAAATTGATAAGAGCTTTGTATTTGGCATGCTGGATAATCAGGCCGACTACGACATCATTACCTCGACTATTGCCATGGTCCGCAAGCTGGGCTTACAGGTCGTGGCGGAAGGCGTGGAAACCCAGGCCCAGGCAAAAAGCTTACTGCAACACCAATGTGATCAGGGCCAGGGCTATTTATTTGCCAGACCAATCCCGGCGGCTAATTTGGTGCAAACTCTGACGGAAAATATTAATCAGCTACAACAGTGGCGCTAGGGCAGGCTTGCTCTTTTGCCGCTTGAATTTTGGTAATAAGTCCTCTAGACTGCCAGCGCAACCAAGGGGTGCCCTTCTGAAATATTCGGAGGTGTGCTGAGATGCCGTTTTGGTAAACCCTTAGAACCTGATCCGGATCATACCGGCGGAGGGATGGTGCTAACTCCCCAAAAAGCGTGCCTGTGACTTTCGTGTCCTGAGCCATGCTGTGTGATCCGCTACATCTATTCGGAGTTGATCACATGCTGTTTCGTATTTCTGCATTATCTCTGGCGTTAAGCGCTGCCATAGCGGTCAGCGCAACCGAAGCTGAACTTGAACATATCACGGTAAAAGGCGATTTCCGGCAACAGGATCTGCAACGTCTGGCGGGCAGTGTGGCGGTTTTATCCGAGCAGGATTTACAGCGCCAGTCGGTACAACACCTGGATGACGCACTGCGGCAATTCGCCAATGTCAACTTTGCTGCCGGGGCGTCCCGTGGCCGTTTTTTACAGGTGCGGGGTATTGGCGAGCGCAGCGAATTTATTGATGTGATTAACCCATCGGTGGGCATTCTGATTGATGGCATCGACTATGCCGGCTTGGGGATCAGCAGTCTGGCGCATCCGGAGCAACTGGAAATCTTCCGTGGCCCGGAAGCCACCCGTTTTGGTACCAATGCGCTGGCTGGCATGGTAAATCTGACCAGTAAGGCGCCTAGCGCCGTGGCGGAAGGGAAGGTCAGTGCCACTGTGGCTAACTACGATAGCTGGCAGTTAACCGGGGTCTATAGTGCGCCGATCAGTGAACAGCTGGCGTACAGCCTGACGCTGGATCAGAATAAATCAGCGGGTTTTATAAACAATGCCTATCTGAACCGCGATGACACCAATAATCTGGATGAATTTACTGCCCGGCTGCGCCTTGATTATCAGGCGTTAGCTGAGCTGAAACTCGGCTTTACCGCGCATTTGATTGATCAGCAAAATGGTTACGACGCCTTTTCACTGGATCGTAACCGCACCACCTTATCCGATGAGCCCGGGCAGGACAAATTACGTAGCAAAGCAGTAGCTGTGACAGCCGACTACCATGGGCTGGCGCTGGCGGATATGTTTACCCAGCTGAGCTATCTGAACGCGGATTCGGATTATGGCTTTGATGAAGACTGGAGTTATGTTGGTATCCATCCCTGGGGTTACTCCTATCAGGATCGTTACCTGCGCGGCCGTGAACAATGGACGCTGGATTACCGGCTAACCTCTAAAACCGACGGCCAGCTATGGGGGCAAACTGATTGGGTTGTTGGGCTTTATGCCAGTCAACGCGACCTGTCTCTGTCGCGATTACGCCGGGCCGAGAGTCGCTGGCGTTATTTTGATAGCAGCCTGGAGCGGCGTAATCTGGCGCTTTATGCTGAAACCCAAAGCCCACTGACCGACAAGCTGACGCTGGTGCTGGGTGGACGTGTCGAGCGCTACCGCGATGATTATCTGGACTCGGGTAATATTAGTTTACGCCCGAACGAAACCCTGTGGGGCGGTAAAATCAGCCTGAACTATCAGCTGAATCAGCAAGCGATGCTGTATGGCTTGTTATCACGCGGTTATAAGGTGGGCGGGATCAATGGTGAGGCTCTGGCGAGAGCCGGCGAAGATCGTTTTGCGCAACTGGCTGAAAAAGCCAGCTTTAAGTCAGAGAGCTTGCTCAATGCTGAGTTTGGCGTCAAGGGTAGTGCTGCCGATGGCAGTTTAACCACCCGGGTGGCTGCGTTTTATATGTGGCGGGATGATATGCAGGTTAAGGGTTGGTTAAATCCGGATCTGGGCCCGGAGTTTGCCGGTTTTATCGATAATGCTGCCAGTGGCCGTAACTATGGTCTGGAGGCCGAAACCCGACTGCTGTTGTCACCAAGTACACAACTTTTTGTCAATCTTGGCTATTTGCAAAGCAAATTGGGTCGTTACCAGACCGACAGTGGCCTGGATATGACCGGCCGCGATCAGGCGCATGCGCCACGTGTTAACTACAGTGTCGGTGCCGACTGGTATCTGACTGAACAGCTGACGCTGCAAGCGGGCGTGCAGGGCAACAGTGGTTTCTACTACTCAGATGGTCATAATGCTAAAGCCGGTAGCAGCCAACTGCTGAATCTGCAGCTTGGCTATCAGCTGGCACAGTGGGAGCTGGCAGTATGGCTGCGCAATGCGCTGGATAAAGATGTTGGGGTGCGGGGATTCTATTTTGGCAATGATCCCCGTGATGAATATGCGCCCCATGTTTATGAACAGTTTGCTGAACCGCGCCGCTTCGGTGCCACTATCAGCTATAGCTTCTAATGGAGGTTCGAATGCAACTCTCAGTTGAAATTAGTAAGTATCCGCTGGCCGAGGATTATAAAGGCCCTATTCTGGCCTTTCTTGGGCAGTTAGCGCAGGAGACGGAGATTGAAGTGCTGACCAATACCATGAGCACCCAGATCTTTGGTGAATACGACGCTGTGATGCAAGCCTTACAGCGTTGTATGCGCTGGTCGATGGAGCACTACGGTAAGCTGGTGTTTGTCTGTAAGTTTATTCCCGGTGATTTGCGGCCATGAATGAACTGCTGAGCAAGCTGATTGCCGACTGGCAACTGTTACACAGTATCGAGCTGGTGGCGACGGTACTGGCGATAGCCTATGTGTTACTGGCCCTGAAGCAGAGCATCTGGTGTTGGCCGGCGGCCTTGCTCAGCACCTTACTTTTTACTCATGTGATGTGGGATTCTGCGTTGTTATCCGATGCGCTGCTGCATCTGTATTATGCCGGTATGGCCTTGTATGGTTGGTGGCGCTGGCAGCAACTGAAGCAGCAACCCGGGCAGGCTCATACCGTGTTTGAATGGGCCTGGCAGCGTCATTTATTACTGATCAGCCTGACCGCCATGGGCGGTCTGGCATTAGGCTACCTGATGGCCAATTATACCCGGGCTGACTTTGCCTATCTGGATGCTCAAACCACAGCCTTTAGCCTGGTAGCCACCTGGCTGGTCGCGAAAAAGCTGTTATCAAACTGGCTATACTGGGTGGTGATTGATGCCGTGTCGATCTTTATCTATGCGCAAAAACATCTGTATTTTCTGACCGCGTTGTTTATGCTGTATACCATTATTGCCGTAGTGGGATATTTTGCATGGCGCAGCCATTATCAACTGCAGCTGACATTGCACAGCAAGACGCTGTAAGGCAGCTTTGCGAACAACTGGAGTTTTTTCAGCAGCACCCGCCGCTGGAGATCCGGCCCCTGGCTGCCGGCCAGAGTAATCTGAACTACTATCTGCGTACTGCGCGTGGCGAATATGTGCTGCGGCGCTATGCCCGCCAACTTGGTATATGCCGGCAGCAGGAGTTTCGTTGCCAACAGGCTGCTGCCGCTAAACAGATCGCTGCCACACCTTTGCTGCTGCATAACCATCAGCAACTGCTGATTTCGGAGTTTCTTCCCGGTGGCGAGCCGCTTACGCTTACCGACAGTCGTTTGAGCTTGCTGGCGGATACGTTGGCGATTTTGCATAACCTAAGGGTGCAAACGCCACTATTGCAGCCTGCCAGTTACCTGCGGCAACTACTGGCTCAGGGACAGCAGAGTACCCTGCAACCCGCTGCTGACCTTTTTGCAGCGTTACAACAATGTGCTGAGCAATTAGCGGGGATGGCAACGGATCTGGTGCTCTGTCATCTGGATCTGCACGCCGATAACCTGCTGTGGAATGGCAATAAAATCTGGTTACTGGATTTTGAGTATAGTCAGCTGTGCGACAACAGCTTTGATTTGGCGGCGATTATGCTGCATTTTGAGCTGACAACAGCGCAGCAGCAAAGATTGTTGAACCAATATAGCGCACAGCGGCGCTATCCGGACCGGCATACCGCAGAGCGTTTGGCAGCGACCTTGCCACAACGCCTGCGACTGGCAAAATGCCTGTATAGTGGCTTTTGCTGGCTTTGGTATCAGGCCACGCCTGCCCTGCACGAAAGGGCAAACAGTTGGCAGCAGAGATTACAGCAGTTACTGCAATCAGAGACCACCGAGCCGTTCCGCTAACACCTTGTAGCGTTTGACGTCTTCTTCGGCAAACATCGGTTTACCACTGGCATCTTTTTCCGCTGGCACCAATAGGTGTTCGCGGGTTAAGCGTTCGACCCGGATCACCGGAATACCCAATACCTCTGCCACTTGTTCAGTGGTTAATAAACCCATTTTGACTCTCCCGTTTTTCTTATTATTTGCGATCAGCAGCTACTTTGCATCAGTATAAGTCATGCTGCAAGGGCTGCCAGGTCGGATGTTACAGTGTTTTACATTTTTTTGCTGGTAGCGGGTTAAAAAAACGTGCTAAATGAAAATGTGTTTATTAACGAAAGCAAAGCGAGGTTAAAATGTTTCTGAAACAGCCGCTGCTGTGGTTTGTTGCCATCCTCAGCGTTCCGGTGATGGCCAGCTCAGCAGTATTAACGGAGGCGCCACGAGCCGCCAAAGTGGATTTTCAGGTGGTCTCACCCCATGGTACCCGTAACGACCCTTATTATTGGCTGCGTGATGATACGCGTTCTGAGCCAAAAGTCCTGGCGTATTTAGAGCAGGAAAATGCCTGGTACCGTCAATATAGTGCGGGCTACCAACAACTGACGACGCAACTGACCGAAGAAATTATTGGTCGGGTAAAGCAGGATGATAGCTCTGTCCCTTATCGCAAAGGCGATTACCTGTACTACAGCCGCTATGAAACCGGTAAAGAGTATCCGATCTACGCCCGTAAGGCGGCGAGCGGCGGCGCTGAACAAGTGTTGCTGGATGTGAATCAACTGGCCGAGGGCAAGGATTTCTATCAGGTCGCTAATCTGGCGATCAGCCCGGACCAACAGTTACTGGCCTATATGGAAGATCTGAATGGCCGGCGTCAGTATACGCTGCGGATACGGGACCTGCGTACCGGCCAGGAATTAACGGATTCCTTAAGCGGGCTCTCGGCAGCCATTGCCTGGTCGGCGGATAGTAAACAGCTGTTTGTGGTACAGAATGATCCGGTGACCTTGCTTAGTAACAAGGTGCTGCGGCATACCTTGGGTCAGGACCCGGCCAAAGCGGCGCTGGTTTATGAAGAGTCAGACAACAGTTTCTATATGTGGGTCAGCAATAGTCAGGATAACCGCTATGTAATGATTCAGCTTGGTAGTACCGTATCTGACGAGATCAGAGTATTGGATGCGGCTAAAACTGATGGTCAGTTTCAGGTGCTAGCGCCAAGACAGCGTGATTTTAAGTACGGCGCTGAGCATTTGAACGGCCGCTGGATTATCCGTACTGACTGGGAAGCGCCGAACTATCGGCTGATGACAGTAGCGGCTGATAAAATCGGTGATCGCACGCACTGGCAGCCACTGCTGGCGCATAGCGAGCAGATTTTTATCCAGAATTTTGAGCTGTTTAATGATTATCTGGCGATCAGTGAGCGCAGTGACGGTTTACAGCGGATCCGGGTGATGCCATGGCAGGATCCTAGCAAAGCCTATTATATCAGCTCTGATGAAGCGGCGTATGTAACCGGCTTTGACATGAATGCCGAGCAGAATACCACTCTGCTGCGTTATACCTATACCTCTTTGACCACGCCGCCCAGCGTCTATCAGCTGGATATGGCAAGCGGTGAGAAGACGCTGTTGAAACAACAGGAAGTGTTAGGTGGCTTCGATAAAGCCAACTATGTGACAGAGCGGGTATGGGCAACGGCGCAGGATGGTACCCGGATCCCGGTATCACTGCTGTATCGCAAAGGCTTTAAACGGGATGGCTCTGCCCCCCTGTATCAATATGCCTATGGCTCTTATGGCATGTCGATGGATCCCTGGTTCCGGGCCAGCGTATTATCGCTGGTGGACCGCGGCTTTGTTTATGCCATAGCCCATATCCGTGGCGGGCAGGAAATGGGCCGGCATTGGTATGAGCAGGGTAAACTGCTGAATAAAATCAATACCTTTACTGATTTTATTGCCGTTACCGACCATCTGGTAGCCGAAAAATATGCCGCCAAAGATAAGGTGATTGGTATGGGTGGCAGCGCCGGCGGTTTGCTAATGGGTGCAGTGGCGAATATGGCACCGCAGAAATACCGGGCGCTGGTCGCACATGTGCCGTTCGTCGATGTGGTGACTACCATGCTGGATGAAAGCATTCCACTGACCACCAACGAGTTTGATGAATGGGGTAACCCGAAACAGCAACCTTTTTACGATTATATGCTGTCGTACTCGCCCTATGATCAGGTTTCTGCTCAGGCCTATCCGGCTATGCTGGTGACCACAGGTTTACATGACTCCCAGGTGCAATATTTTGAGCCGGCAAAGTGGGTCGCCCGCCTGCGCGAGCTGAAAACCGACAACAACCCCTTGCTGTTCCGCACCAATATGGAAGCCGGACACGGTGGTAAGTCAGGGCGTTTTGCCCGTCTGGCGGAAACGGCTGAAGAATATGCCTTTATTCTGAATCTGCTGGCAAAATAACCGCTACGTTTTGGGCAACGGCTGCATTGCCGGTCGTTGCCCCTGCATTTCGCGCTCCCTGCCTCGCTTTAGCCTGCCAGCGATAGACTTTTTTCAGCGCTACAGGTATAACTATAAGCATAATAATAAATTATTTTACCTGTCATGTCGGAATTCCCAGACATCCTCTATGCTGAAGTCAAATCGGTACCAGCTGCTGTCGTAAGGGTGGCGGGGTGCTGCTGTTACTCAGGTCAGCCACTTAATCACTTACAGGAACTTACTGCGCTATGAATGTGTTATGGATTTTGCTGCTACCGATGCTGGGGACCCTGGTGCCGTTATTGCTGGCCAAACAATCCCGCAGCCGTAATGCCTGGGGTACCGCGGCGGCGCCAGCGCTGGCGCTGGCGATCTTATTAAGCACCACTCAAAGCGTGTTTTCCGGCGAGGTATTGTTGCAGCAATGGCAATGGATCCCGCTGCTGGGGCTGGATCTGACCATCCGGCTGGACGGCCTGGCGTACCTGTTTTCCTTACTGATCCTGGCCATTGGCCTGCTGATTATTCTGTATGCCCGTTATTATCTGTCTGAGCAGGACTCGATGCCGCGTTTCTACAGCTTTCTGATGCTGTTTATGACGGCGATGCTGGGGATAGTGCTGTCGGGTAATATTCTGCAAATCTGGTTGTTTTGGGAGCTCACCAGCATCAGTTCCTTTTTACTGATCAGCTTCTGGTGGCATAAGTCTGAAGCGCGCCGTGGCGCTCGCATGGCATTAACCATTACCGGTGGTGGCGGGCTTTGTTTGTTAGCGGCATTTTTACTGCTGGGCAATATTGCCGGCAGTTACCAACTGGCTGATATCTTAGAGCAGGGAGCCTTAATTCAGCAACACAGTCTGTATCCGCTGCTGCTGGTGCTGTTCTTACTGGGCTGTTTTACCAAGTCAGCACAGTTCCCGTTTCATTTCTGGTTACCCAATGCCATGGCGGCCCCGACGCCGGTCAGTGCCTATCTGCACTCTGCTACTATGGTTAAAGCCGGTATCTTTCTGCTGGCGCGCTTTTACCCAGCGTTGTCGGGCACTGAGCTCTGGTTCTTGCTGGTTAGCTTAACCGGCCTGACGACTTTGTTGGTTGGTGCTTATCTGGCGCTGTTTAAACATGATTTAAAGGGCCTGCTGGCCTATTCCACCATCAGCCATCTGGGGTTGATCACCTTATTGTTTGGTCTGAATGCGCCGCTGGCGGCGGTGGCCGGCGTTTTTCATATTATTAACCACGCGACCTTTAAAGCCTCACTCTTTATGGCCGCCGGTATTATTGACCATGAATCCGGTTCGCGCGATATGCGGCGCCTAAATGGTCTGTGGCAGTTTATGCCGATCACCGCAACCCTGATGATGGTGGCCGCTGCGGCCATGGCCGGGGTGCCGCTGCTGAATGGTTTCCTGTCAAAGGAAATGTTTTTCGCCGAAACATTGCAACAGCACCTGCTGGGCGCCTTATCCTGGATTATTCCGCTACTGGCAACGGTGGCGGCGGTTTTCTCGGTCGCGTATTCGTTACGCTTAATTCATGACGTGTTCTTTAATGGTCAGCCGAAAGGACTGACCAAGACGCCGCATGAGCCGCCGCGCTATATGCGCTTACCGGTTGAGGTGCTGGTAGTGCTCTGTATTCTGGTTGGGATAGCACCCGCGATGTTGGTTGGCGGTTTATTAAATAGCGCAGCCAGTGCGGTGCTCGCCGGTAATTTACCGGAGTACAGCCTGGCGATCTGGCATGGCTTTAATCTGCCGCTGCTGATGAGTGCCATCGCGCTGGCCGGTGGTGTGCTGATGTATGTAAAACGCAAGCAACTGTTTGATTTTCAGAGTGCGCTACCTGGTGTCGATACACTGAATATTTTTGAGCAGCTGATGAAACAGCTGACCCGCAGCGCCGAAAAACTGTATAACTGGATTGATAATGGTTCGCTGCAGCGTTATATGGCGCTGCTGTTAACCGCCTTTGTGATCCTGGCCGGCTTGCCGCTGATCCAGATGGATGCGCTGGGCGGCGGCCGGGCGGAAATTCCCATCGATGCGGTTAATGCGACCGGTGCCGCTATGCTGCTGATCAGTGCCTTTGCCACTGTGGTCTGGCATCGCAAACGGGTCGTGGCCTTACTGATGATTTCAGTGGTGGGCCTGATGGTGTCGATTGCCTTTACCCGCTTTTCGGCCCCCGATCTGGCACTGACACAATTAAGTGTGGAAGTGGTGACCATTATTCTGCTAATGCTGGCACTGTTCTTCCTGCCACATAAAACGCCGAAACAATCTGAGCCATCTAAGGTGGTACGGGATCTGGGGCTGGCCTCTCTGGTCGGTATTATTGTCGGTAGCCTAAGCTATGCCATTATGACGCGGCCCTTTACCACCATTTCTGATTTCTTTATTGCCAATGCCAAAACCGGCGGTGGCGGCACCAATGTGGTGAACGTGATCCTGGTCGATTTCCGCGGCTTTGATACGCTGGGTGAAATCGCGGTACTGGGGATTGCTGCGCTGGGGATCTTTAAATTACTAACCCGTATTCCGGTATTTAAACCCAGCAGCGACGGCGAAGGCCGGCCCTGGGCCCGAGAGCGGCACCCGTTACTCTTGGCCACCGTGGCCCAGAGTATCCTGCCGCTGGCGCTGATGGTGTCTATCTATATTTTCTTCCGTGGGCATAACCTGCCGGGTGGTGGCTTTATCGCCGGCTTGATTACTGCGGTGGCCATTATCCTGCTCTATATCTCGCAAGGGGTGGACTGGGTTAAAGCGCGGATGAATATCGAGTATCAGCGGGTGGTGGCAGTGGGTCTATTGATTGCCTTTATGACCGGGTTAGCAAGCTGGCTGTTTGGCCGCCCTTATCTGACGTCCTGGTTCGACTACTTCCAGTTACCGCTATTTGGAGAAATCGAACTGGCCAGTGCTATTGCTTTTGATTTGGGCGTCTATGTCACTGTTGTTGGCGCGACCCTGCTGATCCTGGCCAGCCTGGGTAAGATGACCACCTCGTACCGGCCAACTCATAAGGAGCAATTGTAATGGAAACCCTGTTTGCCTTATGTATCGGTTTTTTAACCGCCTGTGGCGTGTTTTTAATGCTGCGTGGCCGTACCTTCCCGGTCGTGGTAGGTTTGACCATGCTGTCTTATGCGGTCAATTTGTTTATCTTTGCCTCCGGCCGCTTAAATCTGAAAGGTGCAGTGGTACTGGGAACGTCCGACAATTACGCGGATCCTTTGCCACAGGCCTTGGTATTAACCGCGATAGTAATAGGTTTTGCGATGACAGCCTTTTTAGTGATCCTGGCGATCCGGGCCCGCGCCGATCTGGGGAATGACCACGTGGATGGCAGTATGCCGGCGCCGCGTCACGCCAAGCGGGAGCGCACCAAATGAATCATTTGATCCTGGTGCCGATATTACTGCCGTTTTTAACGGCGCTGCTGATTATGCTGCCGCCAATCCACTATTCACCACAGCGCCGGCGTTGGCTCAGTATGATCGCCACTGCATTGCTGCTGGTGGTATCCGTCGTCTTATTGCTCACTATTCAGCAGCAAGGGCTGACATTTTACGCCCTTGGGAATTGGCAACCGCCTTTTGGTATCATAATGGTGGCTGATCTGGTCAGCTGCATTATGCTGTGTCTAACTGCCTTTCTGGCTCTGGGCGCCATCAGCTATGGCAGTGCCGGTGAAGATGAAAAAGGCTCATTCTTCCACCCGCTGTTTCAGTTCCAACTAATGGGGATTAACGGCGCCTTCCTTACCGGCGACCTGTTTAACCTGTTCGTATTTTTTGAAGTCCTGCTGATTGCTTCCTATGCGTTGTTGATCCATGCCGGTGGCAAAAATAAAACCCGTGCGACTGTGCATTATGTGATACTAAACTTGACCGGCTCGGCAGTGTTCTTGCTGGCCCTGGCGATCCTGTACGGTACCCTGGGCACGCTGAATATTGCCGACATGGCACTGAAAGTCACCCAGTTGCCGGATGATAACCTGATGCTGGTTAAAGCCGGCGCCTTAATGCTGTTGATAGTCTTTGCGCTGAAGGCGGCTATTTTGCCGCTGCAGTTCTGGTTACCGGCTACCTATGCCTCCGCCTCGGCGCCTGTTGCCGCCCTGTTTGCGGTAATGACCAAGATTGGTGTTTATGCACTGCTGCGGGTGTTTACCACCATTTTTGGCGAGCAAGCTGGCCCACTACAAGGGTTAGCGAACAGTTGGTTGTGGCCCTTTGGCTTAGCGACGATGCTGCTTGGCGCCATTGGTGTGCTGGCCAGTCAGGATTTCCGTAAGCTGGTTGCCAATCTGGTGCTGGTTTCGGTTGGCAGTCTGGTGGTGCTGGTGGCAGTACAAAATACCGCTGCCCATGCTGCGGTACTGTATTACACCGTACACTCGACCTTGATCTGTGGCGCCTTATTCCTGCTGGCAGATTTGATTGCGACCCAGCGTGGCAAGGCACAGGATCGACTGGTCGCCGCGCGGCGGGTGAATCAACCGGTGTTGTTGGGCACGCTCTTTGTGCTGTGTGCTATTTCTGTCGCTGGCCTACCGCCGTTATCAGGCTTTATCGGCAAGGTGATGCTGCTGCAGGCGGCCTTTGGCGCCAATGGTCAATACTGGCTGTGGGCTATTCTGTTGTTATCCAGCCTATTAGTACTGATTGGTCTGTCACGTGCCGGTAGTACCCTGTTCTGGCGGGTAAGTGGTATGCAAAAAGCCGAAGAGCGGGTGCAACCTTTACAATTATTTGCCGTGTTATGGTTACTCAGTGCCAGCCTGCTGCTAATGGTATTCGCCGGCCCACTGACAGAACTTAGCTTTGCTGCCGCCCGCCAACTGGCAGATGTGCTGGGTACCATCCAAAGCATTCTTCCCGGCTCAGGAGTCTTACCATGAGAATGACACCCCGCTTTAGCTGGTTGCCGACGCCTTATCGTAGCCTGCTGTTATTTGTGATCTGGTTATTGCTGAACCAGAGTCTGGCGCTGCTGCATTTGTTTTTTGCAACAGTATTGGCGATTGGTATTCCCTGGATCTGTTACCGCTTCCGCGATCCGCAGCCATTAATTGAACGCCCGGGCCTGGCGCTGCGTTATATTCTGCGGGTGTTTGCCGACATTATTACCGCTAATGCACAGGTGGCGGTGTTGATCCTGGGACCTGTTAAGAAGCTGCGCCCTGCCTTTGTCCGGATCCCGCTGGATTTACAACATAATTTACCGCTGACCATTCTCGCAGCGTCAGTATCGATGACCCCGGGAACGGTAAGTGCCGATATTTACCCCAGCATCGAGCATCTGGCACCCGACGAACCGCTGCCACAGCGCTGGTTACTGATCCACGTCTTGGATATGGATAATGAAGCCGAGCTGATTGCCACCATCAAAAGCCGCTATGAAGCACCACTGAAGGAGATCTTCCAATGTTAGCGCAGGTGATTTTTTTAGTGTTCGGGATGATTAGCCTGGCATTGCTGCTTAATCTATGGCGGCTGATGCGTGGTCCCAGCCTGCCCGATCGGATCCTGGCGCTGGATACCATGTATATCAACAGTATCGCGCTGATTATCCTTTATGGCTTGCTGATGGGCTCGCCGCTGTATTTTGAAGCGGCGCTGCTGATTGCGATGATTGGTTTTGTGAGTACCGTCGCGGTATGTAAGTTCTTACTTCGTGGCGACATTATTGAATAGGAGGAAGCATGAACCATTGGCTTGAGTGGGCTGTTGCCTTCTTTTTATTACTCGGCGGCAGCTTTGTGTTGATTGGCTCTATTGGTCTGGTACGGATGCCGGATTTCTTTACCCGCTTGCACGGCCCAACTAAGGCCACGACCCTTGGCATGGGAGGGATCTTATTGGGCTCGATTTTCTATTTCAGTATGTCACCGGAAACGCTGAGCGTGCATGAAATGCTGATCACCATCTTTTTACTGATCACAGCGCCGGTCAGTGCTCATATGTTGATTAAAACGGCACTGCACCACCGTTTAAAAGCGGTGGAACATACCCAGGGCGAACAGGAATTAAAACGCGGCCAGGCGTTTGCCAGTAAAGAGGGCAATAGAAGTGAAACGCCGGATGATTAATGATTAATCCGGCGTTAGCCTAACTTAACTCTTCTGCTCGGTGTCCGACGCTTCCTGACTGCGAAGCGTATGGCTTTGCTCATCATAACAGCCTTGCAGCTCGTCTTTTAAGGTTTTCTCCCACAGTGGCACACCGATAAAGTAGCCGGCGCGGCCTATAGTATGGGCGGCAATCGGCGAGGTGAGGGTGGTAAAAGCCATCACCGCTAGCGCCTTTAAGGTGACACTGCTTTCACCGAAGAACAGCATCACGGCACACATAATTAAACCGGCACCCAAGACCCCGGATTTGGTGGTGGCGTGCATTCGGGTCAGCAGGTCTGGCATCCGGAACACGCCGAGTGCGGCTACCAGCATAAACAGGCAACCGGCCAATAAGAAAATGGCGGCAAGTAGTTCACTGATCATGGCGTTGACCTCCTCGTTCCAGATAACGGGCAAACCCAATGGCGGTTAAAAAGGCGGTAAGCGCCAGCACCATGGTGACATCAATATAGGCGTCTTTACCACTACGGATGGCATAAAGACCGATAACACCGACGGTGATAGAGGCGATCAGTTCCAGTGCCACGACCCGGTCCGGCAGGCTCGGGCCACGTAGCAGCCTTACCATGGCTAACAGTAAGGCTAACCCCAGAATGACAAAGCCGGCCAGCACGGCATAATCCAAAATGCTATTCATCGCATCACCCTTAAAATTTTTGCTTCCATCCGTTTTAGCTCAGACATCACCTGTTGCTCATCGTACAGGTACATTACATGCACATAGAGCACCTTGCGATCGGTTGACACGTCCAGACTCAGTGACCCTGGTGTTAACGTGATGGCATTGGCCACCATGGTAATTTCCATATCGGTTTCTGCCCGAAGCGGCATCGCGATAACGCCGGGTTTCATCAAATTGGTCGGTGTCAGCACGTCCCAGGCCACCTTCAGGTTGGCCATAATCAGTTCTTTGGTAAAGAACAGCATAAAATTCAGTAAACGTGGTACCTGTAACCTGTATTTACGCACCTCTGGCTGACCGCGAAAAACGAAGATCAACACCAGATAAGACACGATAAAGCCGACCAGCAAGCCGACACCACTCATGGTATCGGTCAGGGCGGCCCAGATCAGGGCCATTACCAGATTGGCTAATAATGGATTCATTTCGCGCCTCCCAACACAGCCTCAATATAGCGCTGCGGCTCCAGTAACTGCTGCGCGGCGGTTTCGGCCAGCACATAGATTGGCTGGGCAAAGATACCAATGGCCACTGTCATCGCCGCCAGCAGACCGGTGGTCCAGTACAGGGCAGTATTGCGGTACGGTGCCGGCACTTCAATTGCTGGCTCTGGCGCTTTCTTCCAGAACGCCTCATTCCAGATCTTGATCATTGAGAACAAGGTAAAGAGACCAACAAACAGCGCTATGGCCACCGCCCACCAGGCTTGTGCTTCGACACCGGCTTTAATCAGAATAAACTTGGCGAAAAAGCCGGAGAGCGGCGGCACCCCGGCCAGAGAAAACGCCGGGATCATAAAGAGTAGCGCCAGTCCAGGGTGTTTCTTATAAAGTCCACCCAGCTGCTTTAATTCAAAACTGCCACCCAGCCGGTACATCATACCGGCGACAAAGAACAGGTTCGCCTTCACGATAATATGGTGCATGATATAGAACACCCCGCCAATCAGTGCCAGCGGCGTAAAGAGCGCCAGGCCAAGCATCATATAACCAATCTGGCTGATAATATGGAAACTGAGGATGCGGCGCACTTCATACTGCGATGCTGCTCCCAGCACCCCGGTTAGCATGGTAAAGACCGCCATCCACAGCAGGATCTGATGCGTAAAGTCGACTTCGCCGGTAAACATCAGCGTAAATACCCGGTACAGCGCATAAACTCCGACCTTGGTGAGCAGGCCGGCAAACACCGCTGACACGGCAACCTGAGGCGTGTGATAAGAGGCCGGCAACCAGAAAAACAGCGGGAAGGCCGCCGCCTTGATCGAGAAAGCGATCAAAAACAGCATTGCCACCAGCGTTACCATTTTCGGATCTTCAACCTGCTGCAACCGTACTGCGATATCCGCCATATTCAGCGAGCCGACCAGACCATACAACAGGCCGATCGCGGTCAGGAACAGAGCAGAGGACAACAGGTTGAGCGTCACATATTTGATGGCGCCTTCCATTTGTGCCCGCTCGCCGCCCTGGATCAGCAGTGCAAAAGAGGCCACCAGCAAGACTTCAAACCAGACGTAGAGGTTGAAAATATCGCCGGTTAAAAAGGCACCGTTCACGCCGGCCAGCAGCAGGTGTAACAGCGGGTAGTAGCCAAAGCGCTCAAAGCGCTTACGCACCGTTTTCAGGCTGTAAACTGCGGTGGCGAAGCCGGTAATGGCGGCCAGCAACACCATAATGGCACCCAGTAAATCCGACACCAGCACTATGCCAAAGGGCGCTGGCCAGGAACCCACCTCCAGCACCTTAATGCCGTTAAGCCAGGTTTGCCAAATCAGTACTATCGCCGCGACCAGCACTGCAGCTGTGCCCAGTACGCCCAGAATACGCTGTACACCATGGTTATTAAGCGCCACCAACGACAGGGCGCCGATAATCAGCGGAATAATCACCGGTAACGCAATCAGAACTGACATATCCATTAGTCGGTCCCTTTCATTTCGTTCATATCGTCGGTACGGATCACCTCATAGGCACGGTGCAGCAATACCACGGCAAAAGCCAGTACACCGAAACCAATAACGATAGCGGTGAGAATTAACGCTTGTGCTAATGGGTCAGCCGAGCCACCGACCACTGTTTCTGCACCTTTAGCAATCAGTGGCGGCACGCCACGTTCCAGGCCAGCGACGGTGAAAATTAGCAAGTTTGCCGCGTTCGACAATAAGATCAGACCGATTAACAGCTTTACCATTGAGCGGCGCAGCATCATATAAATGGCGGCGGCATAGAGGCAGCCAATCAGAATAGCCATCAGGGTGGTCATTAGTGTTCAGCCTCCACCAGAGTAAAGATAACGGTAAGCACAGTACCAATCACGCCAAGAAAAACACCGATATCGAAGATCAGCGGCGTGCTGAGTTTTAAATCACCAAAAATTGGCAGTGGCAGTGTCCACCATTGAGCAGTAAAGAAGTTATCGCCTACCAACAACGAGGGCAGTGAAGATAAAGCTGCCAAAGCCAGGCCAATGCCAACCAGTTGCAGCGGATGCACCCTGAGCAGGGCTTTGGCAGAGGGGTAATCATCGGCAAATAATTTTAAGGCGATAGCTGCTGCGGCCACCAGACCACCAATAAAGCCACCGCCGGGTTCATTGTGACCGCGTAACAGCAAGAACAAAGAAAACAATAACAATAGCGGCAATATAATAGTGGTGCCGGTGCTCAGGATCAGTGAGCGCATATTAAACTGACGGCTCATTACAGCTCTCCTTTAACAGATTGTTGCCGCTTTTGCTCGGCGGTCAACCTTTTATCGGCATTAGTTACCGGCTTGGCGCCGGTTCGCAGGTGTACCATGGCATAGACCCCGATCGCCACCAGCGCTAATACGAAAATCTCGCCCAGCGTATCCAGGGCCCGGAAATCAACCAGGATCACGTTAACCACATTGCGGCCATAGCCTTCGGGGACGCTTTTCTCCAGAAAGTATCCGGCTATCCCTTCCATGGAGCGGGAGGCGGTAACCAGCAAAATCAACAGGGTAATAACGGTGCCACTGGCAATTGCGATCAGGGCGTCGCGGGCACGGTGGGCGGTGGAAGATAGGCGACGGAATTCGGGTAACCGGTACAGTACCAACACCAGCAGCAACACAGTGATGGTTTCGACCAACACCTGGGTAATACCGACATCGACCGCGCTAAAGAACACATAAATCAGCGCCACCGCAAAACCCAGAGCGCCAAGCAGCGCCACCACGCCAAGGAAAGAATTCAGTACCACAGCGCTGATAATGGTGGTTAGCAAGACCAGAAAAATCACGGCTTCCTGCACCCGGACATCGCTAAATTGCCAGTTTAGCTCAAAGTGCTCCAGCCTTAGCATCGCCCAGCCGACCAACAGTACCACTGTCGCCATCGTCGTCAGCAGATAATTGCGTAAATAACCGTTCTGTAGCACCCGGGTTTGCCAGGCGGCAAAGCTGACCAGCGCTGCCATCAGTTTGTTGTAGCCGGCTTCCGGCCCGGCTTTACTCAGCGTCTCCACCACGGCGGTAAGTTTGCGCCACGGCTGCCAGAAGCGGAATAGTAATAAACCCAACACCAGACTGCCAAGGCTAAGCATTAATGGCAGGTTAATGCCATGCCACAGTGCCAGATAACCGCTAATAGGTTGGCCATAGACCGCGGTTGCTGCCGCATTTAATAAATACTGGTCCGGCAGCATCGGTAACAGACCGAAAATTAAGCCAAGCGTAGCGAGTACGGCGGGCCCGGCTAACATTTGCCAGCCCGGATCATGCGCCGGCTTAGGTGTCGGTAACGCCTGACCAAACCAGGGTTTAATCGCCAACAGCGCAGCAACCAGCACCACAAAGATATTCGCCAGTACCGTAGCGGCGGTTAGTCCCAACTGCCACTGCGAGCCGCTTAACACTGCCTCCAGCAGCAGCTCTTTACCGACAAAACCAAATAGCGGGATCACTCCGGCCAGAGACAGAGCCGCCACTACCGCAACCAGGGTAGTGCGCGGCATCAGCTTACGTAAGCCGGATGCTTTCTCAAAGTCCTTAATGCCGGCTTCATGGTCGAGAATACCGGCAATCATAAACAGTGCCCCTTTATACAGCGCATGCGCCAATAAGAAGGTGACTGCGGCCAGCGCCGCCTTTTCGGTACCTAACCCCAGTAACATGGTGAGGGTACCCAGCGCCATCACAGTGGAATAGGCCAACACTTTTTTGATGCCGGTGGCGCGGCTGGCCAGGAAAATACCGGTCAGCATAGTGAGTGCTCCCACTGCACTTAAGGTCAGCAACCAGACTTCACTGCCTCCCAGGCTGGGTTGCAGGCGCGCCAGCAGATAAACCCCGGCCTTTACCATAGTTGCAGAGTGTAAGTAAGCACTTACCGGTGTCGGCGCTGCCATCGCATTCGGTAGCCAGAAATGAAAAGGTGTTTGCGCTGATTTGGTAAAGGCTCCCAGCAGGATCAGGATCAGCATCGGTAGATAGAGGCTGTGACCGGTCAAATCCTGTTGCAGCACATCACTCAGTTGATAGCTGCCCGCGGCCATACCCAGCATAATCAGCCCTGTCATCAGCGCCAAACCACCCAGCACTGTTACCATCAACCCCTGATGGGCTTTTTGGCGTGACTCGCTATCTTCGTGATTAAAGCCAATCAGCATAAAGGAGCTGACGGTGGTCAGTTCCCAGAACACAAATAAGGTGATCAGATTATCGGATAATACCAGGCCGAGCATGGCGCCCATAAAGCTGAGCAAGAATAAAAAAAAGCGCCCCAGTGCCGGATGCCCTTGCAGATATTGGCCGGCATAGCAGAGGATAAAGGTGCCGATACCGGTGATCAGTAAGGCAAAGAGTAACGACAAGCCATCCAGCATAAAGCTGAGCTGAATACCCAGCCCCGGAAACCATGGCCAGCTTTGCAGCAGCGGCTGCCCCTGGCTGACGGCACTGAGTTGGCTGGCGAAATAGATAAATAGCGTAGCGGGTAACAACGCTAGCACCAGACCAGTATGTTTACCGAGCAGTCGATACAGATGTGGCGCGATACAGGCGAGCAAAAAGATCGAGAGGACCACATTTAACATAAGCTACTCCTGTTTAGATAGCCTGAAATTGCGGTTGATACGCACCCCGGCGTGGCGCGGATTGCTGTTTAAGAGTAGTTCAAGCTACTAATTTTCAATTAAAAAAACTGAACAAGGCAGTAAAGGTAGCAGATTTAGAGGAGGGAATAAAGAAAAACCGGCCGAAATCGCCGGTTCAGAGCTCGTCAAAGCCGGCGTCTATTAACGCCACTATCGCCTCTAGCGCTGCTGCAGCATCAGGCCCTTCAGTGGTAACAGTCAGGGTTTTGCCCTTGCTACTGGCCAGCATCAGCAGTGCCAGCACACTACCGGCATCGGCGGTTTTACCGTCATCCTGCATCAGTTCAACCTTAGCCGAAAATTTCTGGCACAGTTGTACCAACTTAGTGGCAGCCCTGGCATGTAACCCCAGCTGATTGATGATGGTAACCTGTTGACTGAGTTTAGCGGCCATGATGACGTTTTAACTCCCGGTGCCGGATTTGCACATCATCACGTTGACTGCGATAGCTTTCCGCCAGACTTTCCGCGATATAAACCGAACGGTGTTGGCCACCGGTGCAACCGATAGCGATCGTCAGGTAGCTGCGGCTATTACGCTCCAGATGCGGCAACCAACTGCTGATAAAGCTGTTAATTTGCCAGATATATTTACCTACTATGGCTTCTGCCGCCAGATAGTCCTTTACTGGCTGATCCAGACCCGTCAGGGGCTTTAACTCTGGTTCCCAATGCGGATTGGGCAGAAAACGGGCATCAAACACAAAGTCGGCATCCTTGGGAATGCCATATTTAAAGCCAAAGGACTCAAACAGGATCACCAGGCGACCGGTTTTCTGGCCAAGGATCCGTTCACGCAATACTTCTGCCAGTTGGTGTACGTTAAGGTCAGTGGTATCAATATAGAGATCGGCGCGGCTGGCAATAGGATCTAACAGTTGCTGTTCGCGGGAGATCGCTTCATCCAGTGACATCGCCTGGTGAGATAGCGGATGTAAACGCCGGGTTTCGCTAAAGCGTTTAATCAGGGTAGTGTGGTCCGCATCCAGATACAGGATAGTCAGTTCCAGCTTACGCGGCAGGTAAGACAGGATCTCCGCCAGCTCTTCCGGTTCATTCGGCAGATTACGTACGTCAATACTGACGGCAACCCGCTCATACTGACCCATCACCGCATTAGCGAGAGTCGGTAATAAATTAACCGGAATATTGTCGACGCAGTAGTAGCCCAAATCTTCCATTACTCTCAGCGCCACCGATTTTCCTGAACCTGAGCGGCCACTGACTACCAGCAGTTTCATTTTTCACCCGTTTGTTGGCTATAGTCCATTAATAACTGATACAGCTCCTGATCAGAACTGGCATGTCGGATCTTTTTGGTCAGATCTTTTTGAGTCAGCAGTTTTGCAATACCAGAAAGTGTAGTTAAGTGAGCCTGACACTGATCTTTCGGGATCAGGATGGCACAAAAAATATCGACGCCCTGGTTATCGATAGCGTCAAAGGGGATCGGATCCTGGCTTACCACAAATATCAGGATCGGTGAGGTAACGCAGTCCAGCTTGCCATGGGGAATGGCAATACCACCACCAATACCGGTTGAACCCAACTTTTCCCGGGTCATCAGGGCTTCCAGAATGCTGTACTCAGACATCTCTGGCAGCTGTTGATGAGCCAGTTCGGCAATATATTCGAGGATCCGTTTTTTGCTGTTAAAAAGAACTGCACTCTTGGTGCAGTTCTTCTCCAGCATAGCGCTTAAATTTATCATGGTTAGTGTCGCGACAACTTTTCTTTGTGTTTAATGACTTGCCGGTCCAGTTTATCAATTAACTGGTCAATTGCAGCATACATATTTTCATCTTCTGACACCGCAAAGACTTCACCGCCATTTAAATGTACTTTGGCTTCAGCGATTTGCTTCAGTTTTTCCACGTTCAGAATAACATGCACGTTATTGATATTCTCGAAATGACGCTCCAGCTTGGAAAATTTACTGTCTACATATTCTCTCAGAGAGTCGGTAATTTCTACATGACGGCCAGTTAAGTTGATTTGCATAGACTCTTCCTTCTTGTTAAGACACTTACAGCAAGGTCTTTCGTTGATTAGATGGCGCAATAAACAGCGATTCACGGTACTTGGCGATGGTACGCCTTGCGACATTGATCCCCTGTTCGGATAAGATTTCTGCCATCTTACTGTCACTCAGTGGCTTAGCCGGGTTCTCTGCTGCCACCAATTTCTTAATAAAGGCACGGATGGCGGTAGATGAACATTCACCACCACTCTCTGTACTAACATGACTGGAGAAGAAGAATTTAAGTTCAAAAATTCCGCGCGGCGTATGCATATACTTTTGGGTAGTAACCCGGGAAATTGTTGACTCATGCATACTTACCATTTCTGCCACATCATTTAATACCATGGGTTTCATGGCCTCTTCGCCATGCTCAAAAAAGGCTTGTTGCTGTTGCACGATACAGTTGGCGACCTTTAGCAAGGTTTCGTTGCGGCTTTCCAGACTTTTCAAAAACCATTTCGCCTCCTGCAGATGTGAGCGGATAAACTGGCTGTCGGCACTGCTTCTGACCGTTCTGGACAGCGCAGCATACTGCTGGTTGATTTTCACTTTGGGCATGGCATCCGGATTCAGCTCCACCTGCCAACGACCTTTAACCTTGGTAACCACTACATCAGGAATCACATATTGCTGTTCCTGCCTGATCACATCGGCGCCGGGGCGCGGGTTCAGGCTGTGGATCAGGCGCATCACTTCTTTTAACTCATCTTCTTTGAGTTTAGTCACCCGCATCAAAGAACGAAAGTCCCGGTTAGCTAAAAAGTCGGTATATTCGCTGATTATTT
This sequence comes from Alishewanella aestuarii B11, assembly GCF_000280055.1. GTDB lineage: Bacteria > Pseudomonadota > Gammaproteobacteria > Enterobacterales > Alteromonadaceae > Alishewanella > Alishewanella aestuarii. The sequence goes on from NZ_ALAB01000004.1 coordinate 31,266, forward strand.
GTTTTGCATCATTTAAATAGGGGGTGGCAGGATCAAACTGCCGTAGCTGGATCAGCAAGCACTCTTTCACTGAGCGGGCCGCCACACCGACAGGGTCAAACAATTGGATCCGTTTTAATACAGCCTCGACTTCATCGGCTTCGACATCCGGCAGCTGCAGTGAGGCTAAGATATCTTCCACATCTATGGTCAGTAAACCGGCTTCATCGACGGCTTCAATAATGACTTCGGCAATGGCGCGGTCTGTCTCAGAAAAAGGGGTAAGGTCCATTTGCCAACGCAAATAATCCTGCAAGGTTTCAGTGGTTTCGCCCTGATATACCAGATCCTCGTCTGGCAGAGCGCCATTGCTGACCGGGGCGGCACTGACTAAATCGTCCCAGTTATTGTCCAGTGGTAAGTCTTCCTGGATATTCTGCTCGGCCATTGCCTCGCTGGTATCGCGCTCACTAACGTCATTAAATTCCGGATAATCGTCATTACCAGCCTGGTAGTCTTCACTGTCAGACGTTGACCCGCTGCTTTCTTCACGGTTGATATTCGACAGGCTCAGGTCGGTCTCGGGCGTGCCCGGTTCGAAGTCGTCGTCGGGCTCAAGCAAGGGGTTGGCATCCAGCGCTTCCTGAATTTCCTGCTGCAGCTCAATGGTGGAAAGCTGCAATAAGCGGATCGCTTGCTGCAGCTGCGGCGTCATTGTTAGCTGTTGACCGAGGCGAAGTTGTAAAGACGGCTTCATGTAAGTCTGATTCTCTCCTGAGTATATCCCCTCCATCCTGGAAGTGGCTGCGGTCTGTGCCGCCTTATTGCGCCTTCCGTGTCAGCGGGTGGAGGACTTGACGCTGATTGCCCTACTATAGCCTGAATTGCTCACCCAGGTATACATCGCGGACCTGTTGATTCGCTAACACATCCTGCGGCGAGCCGGCGGCAATTAATTCACCATGACTGACAATATAGGCTATTTCGCAGACATCGAGGGTTTCCCGCACATTATGGTCAGTGATCAGTACCCCGATGCCGCGCTGGCATAGGTGCTGAATAATTTTTTTAATATCCAGCACCGAAATCGGGTCCACGCCGGCAAAGGGCTCATCCAGCAAAATAAAAGCCGGATCTGCGGCCAGGGCGCGTGCGATCTCTACCCGCCGCCGCTCACCACCAGACAGCGCCATGCCAAGACTATTCTTAATATGCCCGATATGAAATTCTTCCAGCAAGTCATCGGCGATTTCTTCCCGTTGCTGCCGGTTAAGTTCCTTTCGGGTTTCCAGAATTGCCAGCAAATTGTCGTATACCGTCAATTTGCGGAAAATCGAACTTTCCTGCGGTAAATAACCAATACCCGCCCTGGCCCGCTGATGAATAGGGGCGAAGGTGATATCTTGCTCGTTTAACGTGATCTGACCTTTATCGGATGGCACCAGACCAACAATCATATAAAAAGTGGTGGTTTTGCCGGCACCATTGGGTCCCAACAAGCCAACGATCTGACCTGCTTTGACTTCCAGACTGACATCTTTTACCACCTGCCGGCCTTTATAGCTTTTGGCCAGATGTGAAACCACTAACTTCATTGATTTTCCTTGGTTTCCGGCGTGAAAATGGTGGTTACCCGCCGGTTTTGTTCACTGCCGGCCGTTAACTGTTGTAACTCGATGTTATAACGAATCACATCACCACGCACCAGAGAACCGCTTTGGGTAAGCTCGGCATCCGCAGTCAGCGTCAGGGTCCGGCTGGCCAAATCGTAGCGGATCTCATTCGCCTGAGCCGTTACCGGCCGGTCGCCTTCCAGTAATTGGGAATAGGTAGCCGGACGACCGGTAAAAATAAACACCTCATTACCTTTACCGGCACTGGCATTGATCTCCAGCTTATCGGCTTTGATTAGCAAGGAGCCTTGGGTGACTTCGACATTGTTGACGTAAACCGCGATATTATCGCGAATGGACGCCTCAGTATTATCTGCGTTAATCGCAATCGGCAAAGTATGATCTGGCTTCGTCGCTGCCAGAGCTTGCGAACTAAAAAATACTGCAGCGATTAATAACTTAGTTTTCATTGGCGTATACCGTTTCCAGATGTTTTTGCAGCACTAAATGTTGTGCCGTGAGGTCGGCCTGCAGGCCGATGCCCAGAATATAAAAGCCTGGTCCGCTAAGCCGCACCCGCTCATGCGTTTGCAGCGTTTTTTCTGGCAACAGCATTTGTAATGAGGCTGTTTCAACCTGTTCAATAAACTCGCCAGGCAGCAAATTTCTGAGCAGGACTTGCTGTTCCAGAATAATTTTATCTTCCGGAAACCAAATACCTTGCTGACTGCTGATTTCCCAAGCGGCTTGATGTTCATCGTTAAACAGGGTGTAGCGCGGCAATTCAAACTGCGTAAAACCCAGTTGCTCGAAATGTTCCAGCCGTTTGGCTTGCAGATGATCCGCAATATAGCCCTGCTGGTCATAAACACGCAAGGTCAGGTTTTCCGCAATATAATCGGGCAGGAATTCGCGGTCGGCCTGACGATCGGTATCGCCGCCTTGCGGCGCAAACCATAAGTAGGCCGCAAGCAGTACCAGGGCAGTGACACTTAATACGAAAAACTTTCTCATGTGCTGCTACCATCAAATTGCAGAAAGCGCTGCTGTGCAATCAGTAACAAATCACACAGTTCCCGTACCGCGCCATAGCCACCGGGTAAACTGGTGCAAAGGTGCGCCTGTTGTTGCAGATAGGGATGGGCATCCCGCACAGCGACAGCCAGGCCACAGTGCTGCATTACCTGCCAGTCGGCCAGATCATCACCTATATAGGCAACCTGATCTGGCTGAAGTTGCAACAGTGCCAGAATTTCCGCAAAGGCGGCCATTTTATTTTCCTGGCCCTGATAGATGTACTGTACAGTCAGCGCCTTCATGCGCTGTTCTACAATAGCTGAACGCCGGCCGGTGATGACCGCCACCTCAATACCGGCCTGGCGCAATGCTTTGATGCCATAGCCATCGCGGGTGTGAAACGCTTTTAACTCTTCGCCGGCGTTGCCAAGATAGATCCTGCCATCCGAGAATACGCCATCCACATCACATATTAATAGGCGGATTTGACGGGCCAGGTTTGCTTGCTGGTCACTGAGTGGTTGATAAAGTTGCTGATACAGCTCCATTTATAGCACCCCGGCTTTTAATAAATCATGCATATTTAAGGCGCCCACCGGCTGGCGCTGCTCATCGACTACGATCAAGCCGTTAATCTTCTTTTGCTGCATAATGTTCAGTGCTTCTGCCGCTAACATATCGGCTTTGGCAGTAATGCAATTCGCCGTCATAACCTGTTCAATGGCTACGGTATGGATATCCAGGCGTTGGTCCAGAATACGTCGCAAATCACCATCCGTGAAAATACCGGCCAAACTGCCATCGGGATTGACGATAGTGGTCATCCCCAGGCCTTTCTTTGATATCTCCAGTAAGGCGTCTTTAATACTGGCTTGCCGGGCAACGATAGGGACCTGCTCGCCCTGATGCATAATATCTGACAGGCGCAGCAACAGCTTGCGGCCGAGACTTCCACCGGGGTGTGACAGCGCGAAATCATCAGCAGAAAAGCCTCTGGCATCCAGCACCGCGACGGCAATGGCATCACCCATAGCAAGGGTGGCGGTAGTACTGGCGGTTGGTGCTAAACCCAGTGGGCAGGCTTCCTGTGCTACAGCGACACAGATATGCACATCGGCAACTTGTGCCAGAGTAGAGTCAGGTTTACCGGTCATCGCAATCAGCGGAATACCCAGGCGTTTGATCACCGGTACTATGGTCAAGACTTCCGCTGTTTCGCCGGAGTTTGAAATGGCAATCATAATATCACCGGCTGAAAGCATGCCCAGATCGCCATGGCTGGCTTCTCCGGGATGGACAAAAAACGCCGGCGTACCGGTCGAAGCCAGAGTCGCTGCGATCTTATTGGCAATATGACCTGACTTACCAATACCACTGACAATGACCTTGCCGCTGGCGTCCAGAATCAGCTGGCAGGCACGTTCAAAGTGCTGATCAAGGTATTGTTCCAGTTGCTGCACCGCCTGAGCTTCTATTCGCAGTACTTGCAGTGCCTGATCACGAAAAGTCTGAGAGGCCATAGTTCCTGTCTTACGCAAGTTGAGTAAATAATAAATATTGATAACCGACAAAGCCGCTTAGCAATAGACCACCTTCCAGCCGGTTAATCCGTTGCTGACGCCCAAGTCGCAGTGACATCAGCAACATCAGCAGGGTAGCAGCAATCATCACATAGCTATCACGGGTACCTGCGTTAATATCCAGGCTGCCCGGGCCAATTACTGCGCCTAAGCCCAGCACCGCTAAAATATTAAAGATATTGGAGCCGATAATATTACCCAGCGCTAAATCATCTTCACCTTTTAAAATACCAATCACACTGGCTGCCAGTTCTGGCAGGCTGGTGCCGATGGCAATAATGGTTAAACCAATCACCAGATCGCTTAAGCCAGCATAGCGGGCAATAGTGACTGCACCATGAACCAGCAGTTGCGAACTGGCCAACAGCAATACTAAACCGGCGACGATCCAGAAAATGGCTTTAACGTTGGAGGTCGGTTCCGGCAATTCCGCTTCAATTTCGGCAATTAACGGATCGTCTGGCGTGGCATGTTTACCCCAATACACCAGTGTGGCGATAAAACCAACAAAGCACCCCAGTAATATCAAGCCTTCAGCCCGCGTTAAGTTATGGTCTGATATTAAGTAAAAGCCCAGAAAGGTAAACAGCAGCAACATTGGAAATTCGCGTTTCAGGGTAAGAGAGGCGACAGCAATAGGTTTAAGTAAGGCTGCGACGCCAATCACCAGCAGGATATTGGTGATGTTTGAACCCAGGGCGTTGCCGACCGAGGTATCTAACCGGCCCTGAGCGGCAGCAGTGGCGGAAACCAGCATTTCCGGGGCGGATGAACCCATGGCAACGATGGTTAAGCCGATAATCATTGGCGAGATACCGCTATTACGGGCAATTGAAGAAGCACCATAGACAAAACGGTCGGCGCTCCAAATCAACAAGACCAGGCCGACGATAACAAAGATGATGGCTAACGACAAAGGTGATATCATAGTGTCCGGTTTTAGGTGTAAACAACGAGCAGGTATTTTCCCGCTTCTTGTCAACAAATGCAAAAAAACCTCGGCTTTAGTGCAGTCAGGTACGGCTTTTCGAATTTGCGCATACTTTGTTACGAATTTTTGTAACCACTCCGCAGGTGATTCCGTTTACAATAATACAACCTTGACGTCTGGCAATGATTGCAAACATACAGTTATGTATGTAAACATGCCAGTCTGACACTTAAGTTAGCCGTAGCCGGTATCACGGTTAATTCATGGAGAACGATGTTGTCTGAGATATTAATAGATATTCAGGGGCTAAGCTTTTCGCGCGGTGATCGCCCGATCTACCGGGCCATGAATATGCAGGTGCAGCGCGGTAAGGTCACTGCCATTATGGGGCCAAGTGGCATTGGCAAAACCACACTGCTCAAGCTGATTGGCGGCCAGCTCAAACCTGACAGTGGGAAAATTCTGTTTGAAGGCCGGGATATTCCTCGCCTGTCACGCAGCGAGCTGTATCAGGCGCGCAAAAAAATGAGCATGCTGTTTCAAAGCGGTGCCTTGTTTACCGAAATGACCGTTTTTGACAACGTGGCCTTTCCGCTGCGCGAACATACCAAGCTACCGGAGTCGCTGATCCGCCGCATTGTGCTGATGAAGCTGGAAGCTGTTGGCTTACGGGGTGCCCGTGACTTGATGCCAGCTGAATTGTCCGGTGGTATGGCACGCCGTGCGGCGCTGGCCAGGGCCATAGCACTTGATCCTGAGCTGATTATGTACGATGAGCCCTTTGCCGGGCAGGATCCGATTTCGATGGGCGTGATTGTCCGTCTGATCCGTGAGCTGAATAATGCACTGGGTCTGACCTCAGTAGTGGTATCGCACGATGTGACTGAAGTGATGAGTATCGCTGATTATGTCTATGTGGTGGCGGATAAAACGGTGATTGGTGAGGGCACTCCGGAACAACTACGTAATGACCCTTCGCCGCTGGTGCAACAGTTCCTGCGCGGTGAAGCAGATGGTCCGGTACCTTTCCACTTTAAAGCCGCGGCCTATCAGGATGAATTAATGGAGCTGACAAGGTGATTGCTGACAGATTACAACGAATAGGTCATAGCACCATCAGCACAGTAGCCGGTTTTGGCCGCGCCGGCTTGATGTTGTTTGGTGCCTTACTGGGTAAGCCAGACTTCCGCAAGGGCTTTCCGCTACTGGTGAAACAGCTCTATGTGATAGGGGTTCTTTCACTGCTGATTATTCTGGTATCAGGCCTCTTTATCGGTATGGTACTGGCACTGCAGGGGTACAACGTACTGGTGAAGTTTGGCGCTGAGGGCATGCTTGGGCCTTTGGTTTCGCTCAGTTTACTGCGTGAACTCGGCCCGGTGGTGACAGCCTTGTTGTTTGCCGGTCGGGCGGGTAGTGCTTTAACGGCCGAGATCGGCCTGATGAAGGCGACGGAACAGCTGTCCAGTATGGAAATGATGGCTGTCGATCCTTTACGCCGTATTATCGCCCCAAGGTTCTGGGCCGGTGTGATCTGTATGCCATTGTTAGCATTAATTTTTAATGCTGTTGGTATCTTAGGTGGCCACCTGGTAGGTGTGGAATGGTTAGGTGTTGATGCCGGTAGCTACTGGTCAGCGATGCAGGCTAATGTCGATTTGTATCAGGATGTGATGAATGGTGTCATTAAAAGTCTGGTGTTTGCGCTGGTGGTGATCTGGATTGCTTTACACAAAGGCTATGATGCCGTGCCAACCTCTGAGGGGATCAGCCGGGCGACGACTGAGACGGTAGTGACGGCGTCGCTGGCTGTTTTGGGTTTTGATTTCATATTAACTGCAGTAATGTTTGGTGGATAAAAGATGACCACACGTAAAATGGAAATACTGGTAGGTGGCTTTATTGTGCTGGCGTTTGCCGCCTTTGTGATGTTGGCGTTACGGGTAGCGGATACCGGCTTTGGCGGTAATTCGCAAACCTATACCCTGTTCGCTAAATTCGACAACATAGGTGGTCTGAAAGTGCGGTCACCGGTCAAAGTCGGTGGCGTCATCGTAGGTCGTGTCAGCTCGATCGAGCTGGATCGGGTCACTTACACGCCGGTGGTTCGCCTGGCGATTAATACCGAATACAGCAACTTTCCGGAAACCAGCTCGGTTGCCATCCTGACTTCAGGTCTGTTAGGTGAGCAGTATATTGGCTTGATACCGGGCTTTGTCGACGATACGGTCGAGATGCTGGCAGATGGCGACATGATTGAAGACACCCGTTCTGCCATCGTGCTGGAAGAGTTAATTGGTCAGTTTTTATTTAACCGGGGGAACTAATGAACGCCTTACTGAAAAATCTTACAGCCCTGCTTGCGGTTACCACGCTCTGGTTAGCGCCGGCGCAGGCAACGGAAACCTTTAGCGATCCGAACAAACTGATTGAAGTGGTTGCCGATAAAACCTTTAGTCGGATCAAGGCTGATCAGCCACTGATCCAGCAGGATTTAGAGCATCTGCGCACTATCGTCATTGAAGAGCTGCTGCCCTATGTCGATAGCCGCTATGCCGCTGCCACTATTGTCGGCCGCAGCGTAGATATCCGTGCCAATCAAGAAGCCTTTAATGAGTTTGTCAGTGCTTTTGAGCAGTATATGATTGGCTCTTATGCTGGTGCTTTAACTTACTATAAAGAGCAGAAGGTGATGATTGAGCCATCACGCGCCATTGGCAATAACCTGATCACCACAGTACGTACCCGGGTCATTGATCCGGGCAAGCCGGATATTGTGATTGATTTTAAATTACGCCGGCCGCGTAATGCGGAAACCTGGCTGGTGATCGATATGATTGCCGAAGGTATCTCATTACTGGATAGCAAGCGTGCTGAGTTAAGTAATTTAATCCGCCAGCAAGGCTTGGAGCGGGTAACCGTGATGTTGCGCGAAAAAGCCAAAGATCCGGTGAAGATCCCGGAAGCTGAGCCAGCTGGTACGGCGGAGTAAATTGTGGCACTAACCATTACCCAGCAGGGGCAGGTTCTCGTTTTTCGCGGTGAGCTGGATCGGGAAACCCTGCTCGACTATTTGCCTTTTACGCTGTTAAAAAGCTTATCAGGGCAGGTTGTTTTTGATTTCTCCGCCCTAACCAATGTAGACTCAGCCGGGTTAGCCTGGCTGATCGAACAGCTGGCGCTGGCACAACAGCGGGATCTGCAGTTGCAGATCCGCCAGGCTCCGGCACAACTCCTGTCATTGGCACGAGTTAGCGCCGTTGCCGATCTATTGCCGATAGTCGATTAAGGTGCTCAGATGGAGTTACAACAGATTGAACAGCTGCTGCAAACCGAGCTGCAGCTGAGTGAAGTGTATGTCAAAGCAGAAGGTTCGCATTATGCAGTCACCGCCGTCGGCAGCTGTTTTGATGGGTTAAGTCGCGTTAAGCAACAGCAAATGGTCTACGCACCTTTGATGCAAGCCATTGCTGATGGCAGTATTCACGCGCTCAGTATTAAAGCCTTTACGCCAGAGCAATGGCGTAGAGAAAAGTTACTCAATCCTCCGTTCTGAGATTTTCTATGCAACAGTTTCTTGTTACCGCCAACGGCCCTCTGCAGGGAGAGGTCGTGATCTCCGGCGCTAAAAATGCCGCCCTGCCAATTTTATTCGCAAGTTTGTTGGCGGAGCAGCCAACGACTATCAGCAATGTACCACGCTTAAAAGATATCGAAACCACCCTGAAGCTGTTGCAACTTTTCGGTGCCAAGGTCTCACATCAAAACGACGTGGTTAGCGTTGACGCCAGTGCCATCAGCAATCAGTTTGCGCCTTACGAGCTGGTTAAAACCATGCGTGCCTCTATTCTGGCACTGGGCCCGTTACTGACGCGCTTTGGCCAGGCAGAAGTGTCCTTGCCTGGTGGCTGCGCTATCGGCGCCCGGCCGGTTAACCTGCATATCGATGGTCTGCGCAAGATGGGGGCAGAAATTACCGTTGAGAACGGCTATATCAAAGCCCGCGCCAGCCGTTTAAAGGCGGCACATATCGTAATGGATATGGTCAGCGTAACCGGTACTGAGAACCTGATGATGGCCGCCGTACTGGCAGATGGCAAAACCATTATTGAGAATGCAGCCCGCGAGCCGGAAGTGGTCGATTTGGCGGTCTATCTGAACAGTCATGGTGCGAAAATCAGTGGTGCCGGTACCGATACGCTGGTGATCGAAGGGGTGCCAGCATTGCATGGTGGTCAGCATAAGGTACTGCCGGATCGCATTGAAACCGGCACCTTCCTGGTTGCTGCTGCCGTCACCAAAGGCGATATTATTTGTCGCAATGCCGCGCCAGCCGATCTGGAAGTGGTATTGGAGAAATTGCGTGAAGCCGGCGCCGAGGTCACCACAGGTGAAGACTGGATCCGCCTGAATATGACGGGCCGCAAGCTGAATTCAGTTGATGTGAAAACGGTACCGCATCCTGGCTTTCCAACCGATATGCAGGCGCAATTTACTGTGCTAAACGTGGTTGCCGAAGGCGTGGGTATGGTCACGGAAACGATCTTTGAAAACCGCTTTATGCACGTACCTGAATTACAGCGCATGGGCGCCCGTATTCGTCTGGAGGGCAATACCGCTGTTTGTCAGCACAGCCCTTCGCTGACCGCGGCTCAGGTGATGGCAACCGATCTGCGTGCTTCGGCCAGTCTGGTCATTGCTGGTTTGGTGGCGCAGGGTACCACTGTTGTCGATCGGATCTATCATATTGATCGCGGCTACGAGCGCATCGAAGACAAGCTGCAGCGGCTGGGCGCGCATATCGAGCGGATTAACGCCTGATAGCGAGTTGTTTAGCCAACGAAAAATACCCGGTTTGAGCCGGGTATTTTTTTGGCGACGCTTTGTATGGCACTGATGTTTGCCGCTTAGCGGCAGCGCTATATCAGCGTGCGCAAAGTAGTTTAACGGCGGCGTTGTTCCCGCACTGTGGTCACGATAGTCAGGCGCTGACCGCCACGATCAATAGTGAAAGGTAGTTCAGTATCAGGCGCAGTTTCCGCGATAAAATTCATCGCCTGGCGCATATCAGCGAATTGTTGGCCAGCAATTTCCAGAATAATATCCCCGCTTTGTAAGCCTGCTACGGCAGCCGGGCCGCCTGCGGCGACTTCAGTTAGCATTAAACCGTACAGCGGTTGTCCGGTAGAAAACAGACGATCACCGGCAGAGTTCACCACTGCCTCGCCAGACACGCCAAGGTAGCTGCGGGTAACCCGGCCATATTTGATCAGTTTTTCCATAATATTGCGCGCCAACTGGTAAGGCACGGCAAAAAAGATGCCCTGAATGTCCTGATTTTGTACCTGAAAGGCTGCCGCATTAATGCCAACCAGCACACCATTACTGTTCACCAGGGCGCCCCCTGAGTTCCCTTTGTTGATGGCAGCGTCCATCCGCATAAAATCCGGATAACCGCGTGAGCTCAAACCAGTATTGCCATTAGCGCTGATAATGCCCTGAGTGATAGTCTGGCCTAAATTGAGCGGGTTGCCAATGGCCAGCACCAGATCGCCAACCTGGGGCTCAATCGCCGGATCTTGGGGGATCACCGGCAGATTATCTGCCTGCACGTACAGCACAGCTAAATCGGAGATTTCATCCTGACCAATTAACACGGCTTCCAGCCAGCGGCCATCCTGTAGCGCTACTTCAATATGGTCGGCGCCATAAACAACATGATAGTTGGTCAGAATATAGCCTTCAGCCGACATAATGACGCCTGAGCCCAGTTCTTGCCGCTCAATAGTGCGTGGACGCAGCGAACGGGGATCGACAATCCGGCTACGGGTGTAGACATTGACGACGGCCGGCGCCGCCCTTCTTACAGCACGACTATAGGATACCGGCGCAGTGCTTTGTTCTTCAGCCTGGGACTGGAAACTGGGCAAGCTGATACCGGCCAGGTTCGGGAAAAACCAAACCAGGATAAATGCCAGGGCCAAGCCATAGGCAATGCTTCGCAGGATAAACAGCAGGCTGGTGCGCACAGTTTCATTTCTGAACGAGAATTAATAGCGCTAGCATAGCATTAAAAGCGGGCAGACAGTAGCGCTAAGCGACTGTTGCCCGCCAAGATTTTTAGCGGATCAGGATATAGAGCAGGCTATCTCCGCGCTGGATATTCAGCGCCGCCACACCGCCGTCACGTTGTTCCAGTAAACGGCGTAGCTCATTCATATTGCTAACGCGTTGCCGGTTAACGCCAATAATCAGGTCGCCCTGGCGTAAACCCACCTGCGCAGCGGCTGAATTGGCCTCAATTGCGGTAATTTCAATGCCGCGCTCGGTATTACTGAGGGTGGCCCCTCTGAGCATTGGGTGCAGCTCAGTCGCTTCAACTGTGGTGCTGGCCGCCTCTTGCAAGGTAACTTTGATATTACGCTCACGGCCATCCCGCAGTACGCCAAGCGTCACTTCCCGACCGGCACCCAGGGTAGCAATTTTGGCGCGCAACTCATCAAAACTCTGAATGCGGTTGCTGTTAATGCTGACAATCACATCGCCGGATTGCAGCCCCGCCTTGGCGGCCGCACTGTCGGGCAAGACTTCACCGACAAAGGCGCCACGGTTGACGTTCAGATTTAACGCTTTAGTCAATTCAGCTGTGACATTGGAGCCACGCACACCAAGGCTGCCACGGCGCACTTCACCAAATTCCAGGATCTGATCAACCAGATTTTTCATCATATTGCTGGGAATGGCGAAACCAATACCAATATTGCCGCCGTTGGGGCCAAGGATAGCAGTATTAATACCGATCAGCTCACCACGCAGATTCACCAGAGCGCCGCCCGAGTTACCGCTGTTGATAGCGGCATCGGTCTGAATAAAGTCTTCAAAGGCATCACCGCGGTTCAGGCCACTGCGGCTAAGTGAACTGATGATACCGGAGGTTACGGTTTGCTCCAGTCCAAAGGGGTTACCAATGGCGATGGCAAAGTCACCAACCCGTAATTGATCAGAGTCAGCTAGGGGCAGTTGCACCAGATCTTTGGCTTCAATCTGTAACAGTGCGATATCGCTTTCCGGATCGGCACCGAGTTTTTTCGCGGTAAAGGTGCGGCCGTCTTTCAGCCGTACCTGAATTTCGCTGGCGTCCTGTACCACATGGTTATTGGTAACAATATAGCCTTTGGCGGCATCAATAATTACGCCGGAACCCAGGCCACGGAACGGCCGCTCTTCACGCAGTTCACCCGGACCGCGCGGCCCAAAGAAATGCCGGAATGCATCGGGTACCCGCTGCCGGACTTCGCGACTACCAGCCACTGAAATATAAACTACGGCTGGCGTTGCTTGTTCCAGCATCGGCGCCAGGGTCGGCATTTCCTGCTGATTGGCGCGGTTTAAAAAGGGTAGGGCGGCATTCGCCGGCGTTACCGCAGTGAGGGTGAATGCTGCAAAAACTGCAGCGCTAAGCAAAGACAGTTTTTTATTCATCGTCTGATAGACTCCTCAAGAAAAGGTGAGACTAAGAGGCGTTTTAGATAAAAAAGTTCTGAATTAATCGCCGAAATTTATTGCTGTAAAGGACGAACTTAGTCGTCCTTACGCGGTTTTTCCTTAATCAGCCCGCTGGCCTCACCGGAGTAGTCGCGTGGTTGCTGTTCCGTTACCGAGTGCTGACGGCGACGCTCATCCAGCTGATGTAACGACTGTTTGATCTGGCGGTGGGTGTCGGCCGAAAAGAAATTAATTTCATCCCGCGGATTAACCGGTTGCTCAACCAGTTGCATCTTGGATTGCTGCACATGACGGGCGATCTTGGCGTAGTTATCCTGCAGCTGACTCATTAACTGGTGCGTGGTGTCCAGATGTTCAGACACATCCTGGCGATATTGCGCCAACTGTTTCTTACTTTCATCCAGTTCCTGCTGTAACTTGCTTTGCCCGAATTGGCGGATACTGATTAAACGGGTGGTTACGCCACCGACGATGATGCCAACAACTAACCAGACCAGAGACGTCGTTAAGTCCATGCTAACTCCTTAATTACAAAAATATGGCGTAGTCTACCCTAACTTCTTATACAAGGTGGTAAGGCATGTTAAGATTATGAACCTTAATTAGAGGTTAACCAGCAGACTTTCAAGTAAAACTTATGACGCCACTGGAAAAATATCAGCAAGATCTGAAACGTGCTGATTTTCATTATGATGCTGCGCAGGAGTTTGCGGTTAAGCAACTGCAGCGCCTGTTTGAAGACTATATCAACCGCCCGCCCTATAAACCCAGTTTATGGCAGCGCTTGAGTGGTAAGGTGCAGCTACCGCAGCCATTGCTGGGTTTATATTTTTGGGGCGGTGTCGGGCGTGGTAAAACCTATCTGGTGGATACCTTCTACGAATGCCTGCCAGGCGAGCGCAAGCTACGCGTGCACTTCCACCGTTTTATGCACCGGGTGCATGAAGAATTAAAACAGCTGAAAGGCGTCAGTGATCCGCTGGAAAAAGTGGCCGATCGCTTTAAGGCGCAAACCGATATTATCTGTTTTGATGAGTTCTTTGTCTCTGATATTACCGATGCGATGATCCTGGGCACGTTAATGCAGGCACTGTTCGCCCGCGGTATCACGCTGGTGGCAACCTCAAATATTGAACCCGATGGCCTGTATCGCAATGGCCTGCAGCGGGCGCGCTTTTTGCCGGCAATTGAACTGATAAAACGCTTCACCAAGGTGGTTAATGTCGACAGCGGTATTGATTATCGGCTACGCACCCTGGAACAAGCCGAGATTTATCACTACCCACTTGACCCGCAAGCTGATACTAATCTGGAGCAGTACTTTCTGGCGCTGTCAGTTGAGCCGCGGCAAAGCGCGGTCAGTATCGAAGTGGCGAACCGTAAACTGCAAACCCGGGCCGAGGCCGATGGCATTGTCTGGTTTAGTTTTTATGAGCTGTGTGAAACCGCCCGTAGTCAGTATGACTATATGGAATTGAGCAAGTTATACCATACCGTGCTGTTATCCGGTGTGCAGCCCATGGGGCAGCATAATGACGATGTGGCGCGCCGCTTTATTGCGCTGGTAGACGAGTTTTATGAGCGGCACGTTAAGTTAATTATCTCGGCCGCGGTACCGCTGGAACAGCTATATCAGGGCGGTTTACTCAGTTTTGAATTTAAACGCTGTATCAGCCGGTTACAGGAAATGCAGTCGCATGATTATCTGGCCAGCGAACATTTACCCTAAGCTAAAAAATTTCGCGTCAGACTGCTGATCTTTATTGCTGTTTAATATATAATCCGCGCCCGGCCAACGTTACAGCCTTATACTGCCGTTAGCCCGGCAGTTTTTGCATTCGAAGGGGTGCGATAACGACACTGTGCATCAGCCCTGCACTTTGTCAGGTGTAACTTTAGTTATTTTGGAATGAGTTTAATGAAAACTTTTACTGCAAAACCAGAAAGCGTAACTCGCGACTGGTACGTTGTTGATGCAAACGGTAAGACATTAGGTCGTATCGCTACTGAGATCGCTGCGCGTCTGCGTGGTAAGCATAAGCCGGAATTCACGCCGCACGTTGACACTGGTGACTACATCATCGTGGTAAACGCTGACAAAGTGGTTGTTACCGGTAACAAAGCTCAGGCGAAAATGTATTACTCGCACACTGGTTTCCCAGGCGGTATCAAAGAAATCAACTTCGAGAAGTTGATTGCTAAGAAGCCGGAAATGGTTCTGGAATCAGCTATCAAAGGCATGTTGCCTAAAGGCCCACTGGGTCGCGCTATGTTCCGTAAGTTAAAAGTTTACGCCGGCGCAGAGCATCAGCACGCTGCTCAGCAACCGCAAGTTTTAGATATTTAATCGGAGCATAACATGGCACAGAATCAATACTACGGAACTGGTCGTCGTAAAAGCTCAACGGCGCGTGTTTTCTTAAAAGCTGGTTCAGGTAACATCGTTGTTAACCAACGTGGCCTGAAAGAGTACTTCGGCCGTGAAACTGCCTGCATGGTAGTAAAGCAGCCGTTAGAACTGGTTGATATGGTAGAAAAGTTTGACCTGTACATCACTGTTAAAGGCGGTGGTATTTCTGGTCAGGCCGGCGCTATCCGTCACGGTATCACCCGTGCACTGATGGAATTTGACGAGTCACTGCGTCCAGCCCTGCGTAAAGCTGGCTTCGTTACCCGTGACGCCCGTCAGGTTGAGCGTAAGAAAGTGGGTCTGCGTAAAGCACGTAAACGTCCACAGTACTCAAAGCGTTAATTTCGTTTTGTACAGAAAAACCCGGTATTACCGGGTTTTTTTTTGCCTGCCGGGGCAATTTGGTTAGCAACCGTGATGAGCTGGCACTGCGACTTTACAATCAGACTAAGATATTAGGTGTTCAGCGCGCCTTAATCCTTGTGCAACGCAAGGCTTTTCATTATGATCGGCAATATTTTGTAATTATAATAATGCTGAATTTCAGCCGCTTAATTTTTAATCGTTAAGCGTTTCAATGTGGAGATGAGTGGATGAGCAATGCGCCTGTAGATCATGGTCGCCGCCGCTTCCTGACCATTGCAACCTCTGTTGTGGGGGGCGTTGGTGCCATAGGAGCTGCTGTGCCCTTTATTGCGTCCTGGAATCCGAGTGAACGGGCTAAACAAGCCGGTGCGGCAGTTAGTGCTGACATCAGTAAACTCGAAGATGGGCAACTAATCCGCGTAGAGTGGCGTGGTCGCCCGGTGTGGATCGTAAAGCGTACCGAAGAAATGCTGGCCCAACTGGCCGATACCGAGAACCGCTTACGGGATCCAGGTTCCAAGGAGCCGCAACAGCCTGCTTACGCCCAAAACCGTCATCGTTCCATCAAGCCGGAAATTTTTATTGCCGTCGGGATCTGTACTCACCTGGGCTGTTCACCAACCTATCTGCCAAGTGACTTTGCGGCACAGGTTGAAGGCATCCGCTCTGGTTTCTTCTGTCCTTGCCACGGTTCCCGTTTTGACATGGCTGGCCGGGTGTTCCAGAACGTACCTGCCCCAACCAACCTGATGATTCCTCCGTATATGTTTATCGATGACAACACCGTGCTGATCGGTGAAGACGAGGGGGCTGCCTGATGTTTAAGAATATTATGAGCTGGATTGAGTACCGCTTACCCTTTATGGATAAGATGAACCTGCATGTGATGCAGTATCCGGCACCAAAAAACTTTAACTTCTGGTACTTTTTCGGCTCGCTGGCGATGTTAGTGCTGGTAAACCAGATCGTCACCGGTATCTGGCTGACCATGAACTATGAGCCATCAGCCGAAGGTGCTTTTGCCTCTATCGAATACATCATGCGTGATGTCGAGTACGGCTGGTTACTGCGTTATATGCATTCAACCGGTGCCTCTGCCTTCTTCGTCGTGGTCTACCTGCATATGCTGCGCGGTATGATGTACGGCTCTTACCAGAAGCCACGCGAACTGCTGTGGATCTTCGGTATGCTGATCTTCTTAGTTCTGATGGCAGAAGCTTTCATGGGTTATATGCTGCCATGGGGCCAGATGTCGTTCTGGGGTGCGCAGGTAATTATCTCGATCTTCGGTGTTATTCCGTTTATTGGCGATGATTTAACGCTGTGGATCCGCGGTGACTATGTTATCTCTGGTGCCACCTTAAACCGTTTCTTTGCGCTGCATGTTATTGCCTTACCACTGGTGTTGGTGATCCTGGTGTTCCTGCACATTATGGCCCTGCATGAAGTGGGTTCGAACAACCCGGACGGTATCGATATCAAACGCGATAACGATGGTTCTGTTGAACTGACTGAAGCCGACAAAAAGTTTACTTTCCACCAGTATTTCACCAAAGGTGGCAAGAAAGTGATTGTCGATGCGATTCCATTCCACCCGTACTACACGGTAAAAGACTTAGTGGGTGTTGCCGGCTTCCTGTTAGCCTTTGCTTTTGTGATCTTCTTTGTGCCTGAGGGCGGTGGTTTCTTCCTGGAACCGCCAAACTTTGAAGTGGCTAACCCAATGAAGACACCTGAGCATATCGCGCCGGTTTGGTACTTCACACCATTCTATGCCATCTTACGTGCTATTCCGGATCCGTTATTAGGCGCTATCGCGATGTTCCTGGCCATCCTGGCACTGGCATTACTGCCGTGGATTGACCGTGGCAAGGTACGCTCTGTGCGTTACCGTTGTGAACTGCACCGCTGGAATCTGGTGATGTTCTGCATCAGCTTTGTAGCGCTGGGTATTCTGGGTGTGCTACCTGCGACACCAACTTATACCGTGTTGTCACAGATCTTCTCATTTACCTATTTCGCGTTCTTCGGTTTGCTGTGGTTATACAGTAAAAATGAGAAAACCAAACCACTGCCAGTGAGGTTAACCTGATGATGAAAAAGTTACTTTCTGCTGTTGCGTTATTAGCCTCATCGCTGGCAATGGCGGCAGGCCCAACGATTCCGCTGGACAAGGCGCCAATCGATCTGCGGGATAAAGCATCATTACAAAATGGTGCCAAGTTATTCCAGAACTATTGCCTGGGTTGTCACCAGATGCAGTACCAACGCTATTCACGCACTTTCCGGGATCTGGGTATTCCGGAAGAGCTGGGCATGGAGCATCTGATGTTTACCGGTGAAAAAGTCGGTGATCATATTACTAATGCGATGCCTGCGGACTATGCTGAAAATTCCTTCGGCGTATTACCACCGGATCTGACTAACGTTGCCCGGGTGCGCGGTGCTGATTGGTTATATACTTATCTGCGTACCTTCTATGTTGATGACAGCCGTCCGTTTGGTGTTAACAACAAGGTATTCCCGTTGGTGGGTATGCCGCATGTGCTGCAAGAGTTGCAAGGCGTACCTTATCAGGCGTATGAAACCCGCTTGGTGGATGGTCAGCCGAAAGAAGTCTACGTTGGTATCCGTACTGACGGCAGCGGTGAGCTGAGTCCGGAAGAGTATGATCGCGCAGTGGCTGATCTGGTGAACTATATGGTTTACACCGGCGAGCCAACCAAACTGGAAGCCCGCTCTCTGGGGATCAAGGTGATGATCTTCTTATTGATCTTCTTCGTGCTGGCTTACCTGCTGAAGAAAGAATATTGGAAAGATGTTCACTAAGCATTTGTTTTTAAAATAGTTACTATCGGGGGCCTTGTGCCCCCTTGCCGTTTTAACTGTACCGGAGGAATAGATGGCGATCATTGCCAATAAACGCCCTGTGATGACATTATTTTCAGCTGTTGATGATATGTGTAGTCATCAGGTCCGCATAGTGCTAGCGGAAAAAGGCGTAACGGTTGATATTCTCCAGGTAACGCCGGACAACGTGCCGGAAGATCTTTACGAAGTTAACCCCTATGGCAGCCTGCCAACCTTACTGGATCGCGAACTGGCGCTGTATCAGGCAGATATCATTATGGAGTACCTGGACGAGCGCTTCCCGCATCCACCACTGATGCCGGTTTATCCGGTTGCCCGTGGCCAGGCACGTTTAATGATGTACCGTATCAAACATGACTGGTACAGCCTGGCAGAGAAAATTCTGCAGGGTGATGACGAAGCGGCTATTGCGCGTCAGGAGTTAAAAGAAGGACTGCTGTCGATTGCACCGCTGTTTAGTGAAGCGCCGTTTTTTATGAGTGAAGAGTTTGGCCTGGTTGACTGTTATATGGCTGTGTTGCTGTGGCGCTTACCTTTACTGGGTATTGAGTTAAACGGCAGCGGTAGCAAACAACTGAAAACCTATATGAACCGCATTTTTGAACGCGATGCGTTCCAGGCCTCGTTAACAGAAGCTGAGCGCGAAATTCGTAAGGGGATGCCGCTCTGATGCAAAAGATGACGGCCAACCGGCCCTATTTATTGCGCGCCTTTTACGACTGGATAGTCGATAACAAGTGCACGCCTTATCTGGTGGTCGATGCAACCTATCCGGCGGTCAAGGTGCCGCAGCAATTTGTGCAAAATGGTCAGATCGTGCTGAATATTCTGCCTTCTGCCATTGGTAATCTGCAGCTGGGCAATGAGTTAATCACCTTTAATGCCCGCTTTAGTGGTCAGCCTTTTGCGCTGTCGATTCCGGTAAAAGCCGTGCTGGCTATCTATGCCCGTGAAAACGGTGCCGGCACTGTCTTTACGCTTGAAGAAGACGAAGAGGATGATCAGGATTTTGTTTCTGATGCTACGCCGGATGACTTGCCGCCAGAGCCGCCGAAGCCGGGGCGCGGCAGCCACCTGAAAGTTGTGAAGTAATGTAAGTCAATAAAGCCGGGTTTCCCGGCTTTATGCATCTTATCCTGTTAGGTATTTCCAATCTTGTTTTAGCTGCTGCAAAGTTGGCGCGATGCCGGTGTGACCAACATTGGCTGTCAGTTTTTTTGCGCCAGCTGCCAAAAGCTTTTGATCAGCGGTTCCTGCTGCCGTTTTGCCAGCATACAGATCCCCAGGTCAAACGGCTGAAACGGATATTGATGTTCCAACACCCGTACCCGCTCTTTTACCGGGCTATGCTGCAACACCGGATCCGGCACTATGCTGACACCGCTGCCTAATGCCACCATCGACACCAGGGCTTCGTGGCCATCAACCTTGGCCACCACAGCCGGGTTAATATTGCAGTCTTTCAGCCAACGGTCAAAACGACTGCGCGCCGGACCATGCTCGGGCAGGATCAGCGGTATCTCATTCCAGTTTACCTCTGCACCGGCCAGTAAATCATTAACCCGGCACGGGATCACAGGTGCAATCAACCGCACCGGCAGGCTGGCAATGCTTTGAAAGTACATGGTAGTTGGCAGCTGCTCCGGGCGGGCGGCGATAGCAACATCGGCTTCATCCTGCTTAATGCGGTCAATAGCCTGCGCCGCATCACCGGTACTCAGCTGAATTTCTGCCTTTGGGCAGTGCAGGCGAAATTTATCCAGCAGCGCCGGCAGATGGCTATAGCTGGCGGTAACGGTACAGTAAATCCTTAAGGTACCGCTAAGCTCGCTGCTGGCTAGCTGTAAATCCAGTTGCAGCTGATGCCATTCATCCAGCCACAGCCTTACAAAGCGTTGAAAGCGGTTGCCGGCCGTGGTCAGTTTCACTGTTCTGTTATCGCGTTCAAATAAGCTGCTGCCAAGCTCTTCTTCCAGCCGTTGGATCACCCGGGTCAGGGTGGAGGGGCTAACAAACATTTGCTCGCTGGTGCGGGCATAATTCAGGCTGCTGGCCAGATGTAAAAACAGTTGTGCGCTACGGATATCCATCTTTATTGCAGAATATGAAATGCAGTATTGAAAATATATCACTTCACGCAATAAAAGTCGCGTTATAGACTAATTTCATCAAAGCAGCGCATCCCTGATGAAAACCCCGCTGCTCCTGTTGGCAACAGCCACAGCACGAATGTTGGAACTGACGATGAGCAATTACTTTAATACCTTAAATTTACGCCAGCAGTTACGCCAGTTAGGCCAGTGCCGTTTTATGGACAAAGCTGAGTTCGCTAACGGCTGCAGCTTTATCAAAGATTGGAATATTGTGATCGTCGGTTGTGGCGCGCAGGGCCTTAATCAGGGCTTGAATATGCGCGACTCGGGGTTAAACATCAGCTATGCGCTGCGTGACGAGGCCATCGCTGAAAAGCGGGCTTCTTACCAGAAAGCCAGTAGCAATGGTTTTACTGTCGGCACTTATCAGCAGTTAATTCCAGGTGCCGATCTGGTATTAAACCTGACCCCGGATAAGCAGCATAGCAGCGTAGTAG
Organism: Alishewanella aestuarii B11; assembly: GCF_000280055.1. Lineage (GTDB taxonomy): Bacteria > Pseudomonadota > Gammaproteobacteria > Enterobacterales > Alteromonadaceae > Alishewanella > Alishewanella aestuarii. The sequence continues at coordinate 52,129 of NZ_ALAB01000004.1, forward strand.
ATGCCATTATGCCTCTGATGAAGCAGGGCGCGACCCTGGCTTACTCGCACGGCTTTAATATTGTCGAAGAGGGTAAGCAGATCCGGCCTGATATTACAGTGATTATGGTGGCACCTAAGTGTCCGGGCACCGAAGTGCGGGAAGAATATAAGCGCGGCTTCGGCGTGCCGACCTTAATAGCAGTGCATCCGGAGAACGATCCTAAAGGTCAGGGGCTGGAAATTGCCAAAGCCTATGCTGCCGCGACTGGCGGTGATCGGGCCGGGGTATTAGAGTCCTCCTTCGTTGCCGAAGTAAAATCCGATTTAATGGGCGAACAGACCATTCTGTGTGGCATGTTGCAAACCGGCGCGATTCTGGCCTTTGACAAGATGGTTGCCGATGGTATGGAAGCCGGTTATGCCGCCAAACTGATTCAGTATGGCTGGGAAACCGTAACCGAAGCGTTAAAGCACGGCGGCATCACCAATATGATGGACCGGCTGAGCAATCCGGCCAAGATCAAAGCTTATGATCTGGCAGAAGAGTTAAAAGGCACCTTACGTCCGCTGTTTGAGAAACATATGGACGACATTATCAGTGGCGAGTTCTCCCGCACTATGATGGCAGACTGGGCTAATGATGATAAAAACCTGCTGACCTGGCGTGAGCAAACCCGTGACTCGGGCTTTGAACAGGCGCCGGTATCCAGCGAGCAGATCAGCGAACAAGAATATTTTGACCGCGGCATCCTGTTAGTGGCGATGGTAAAAGCCGGCGTCGAGCTGGCCTTTGAAACCATGGTCGATGCCGGCATTATCGAAGAGTCGGCTTACTATGAGTCGCTGCATGAAACGCCATTAATTGCCAATACCATCGCCCGTAAGCGCTTATATGAAATGAACGTGGTGATTTCGGATACGGCTGAGTACGGTAACTACCTGTTTGCTCATGCTGCAGTACCTTTGCTGCGCGATAAGGTAAATAGTTTAAGTAGTGAATATATCGGCAAGGGCTTAAGCAGCAGTCAGAATGGTGTCGATAACCTGAAGCTGATTGCCGTCAATGAAGCTATCCGCCAGCATCCGGTGGAAGTGGTAGGTAAAAAATTACGCGGCTATATGACAGCAATGAAACGCATTGTCGAGGCGAATTAAGCCAGCGCGCAAAGAATGATGTGGTTACAGGTCGTCAGGCCAGACACAGTGTGCCGCCTGACACCTGACCAATAATGATGTTATACGTGGACCTTGGTTGTTTTGCCCCGCTTGTCGGGGCTTTTTTTTGGGTGTAAGGTCAAGCACAACAGGCAGCTAAAGGAAATTGTAGAGATGAAAACCATAGCGCTGGTCGCGCATGATGGCAAAAAAGCCGCTTTACTGGATTGGATCGACCGGCACCGGCAGTTTTTTGCCGATAAAAAACTGGTAGCAACCGGTACCACCGGCAAACTGATTAGTGAGCGCTTACAACAGCAGGTGCAGTGTCTGGCCAGTGGTCCGCTGGGCGGTGACCAGCAAATCGGCGCTTTAATTGCCGAACAGCAAATCGACTGGCTGATCTTTTTCTGGGATCCGCTGTCATCTCAGCCGCACGACCCGGATGTTAAGGCCTTGATCCGGCTGGCCGTGGTCTGGAATATTCCGGTGGCTTGTAATATCGCCACCGCAGACTTTATTATCCATTCCAGTTTGTACCAGCAGGACTACCAGCGTCAGATACCGGATTTTAAAGCCCATAACGACAGGTTTAGCGAGTAAGCACTATGACAGCTTACAGGTTTTAATACCCAGCAGAGTATAAGCCGGACAGAAATTAAATAATCCTGTAAGCAACGGGATCACGCCCAGCCAACCCCACCAGCCAATCATGCTGGTGGCGGCCGCTGCAATCAACACCACACCAACAATAATGCGTACTACCTTATCAATACCGCCAACATTTGCTTGCATTTTTGACTCCAGTTTAGCTTTACCTTATGTAAGATAGCGTTAATTCACCGCTCGGGCCAGGTAAATCAGCGGAAAAGTTGCGCCAGCGCATAGTTTATTATTGAGAATTGTTCTTGTTTATGTTTAGATGTGCGCAATCGTTATTACCTAGTGCGGAGCTGTGATGAAACTAAATAAAATGCTGTTATTGGTTGCCGCTAGCCTGGCATCCTGTGCCTTACACACCAGTGCTGCTTTTGCGGCTGAAGTGAATGTTTACTCCGCCCGACAGGAGGAGTTAATCAAGCCGTTACTGGACAAATTTACTGCTGAAACCGGGATCAAGGTCAACTTAATTACCGGCAATGCTGATGAACTGATCACCCGCATCAGCAGCGAGGGTCGCAATAGTCCGGCCGATGTGCTGTTAACCACCGATGTTGGCCGTTTAGCCCGCGCTAAGCAGCAGGGCGTATTGCAGGCCGTATCTTCTGACACCTTACAACAACAGATCCCGGCTAATCTGCGTGATCCGGCTGGGGTGTGGTATGGCCTGACCGTGCGCGCCCGGCCAATCATGTATGTCGAAGGTAAGGTTGATCCGAAGCAGTTATCAACCATGGCTGATCTGGCCGATCCGAAGTGGAAAGGCAAGATTTGCGTGCGTTCATCCAACAATGTCTATAACCAGTCGCATATTGCCGCCATTATTGCGCATGACGGCGTAGCAAAGGCCGAAGCCTGGGCGCGTGGTCTGGTGGCGAACTTTGCCCAGCCACCGCGTGGTGGCGACCGTGATCAAATTAAAGCGGCGGCAGCCGGAGTCTGTGATATTGCCTTAGCGAATACTTACTATCTGGCTGGAATGTTGGCTGATCCAGCCGAGCAGGCTGCGGCGTCTAAAGTCAAAGTGTTCTGGCCGGATCAGCAGGGTAATGGCGCTCATATCAATATTTCCGGTGCCGGTGTGGCGACTTTTTCACCAAATAAACAGAATGCGGTGAAATTGCTGGAGTATATGGTACAGCCGGCAGCACAACACTGGTATGCTGAAGCGAACCATGAATATCCAATTCGCGCTGATGTGAAAATCAGCACGCTTCTTGAAGGTTTTGGCACCTTTAAAGCAGACAATTTAGAGCTGGAGCAGTTAGGTGAACTTAATGCCGAGGCAATCCGCGTTATGGATCGTGCTGGCTGGCGCTAACATTATACCGCCAGAGCAAGGGGGACTAACCCCTTGCTAAAATCACTGTTGTTTGATCGTTGGCGCTGGGCAGTATTACTGCCCGCGTTATTATTAGCCCTGCCTGTTATTATTATCTTTGCCAGCTGGTTGGAGCCGCAAACCGAGATCTGGCGGCATCTGCGTCAAACTGTGCTGGCCGACTATGTGGTGAACTCTTTGCTGCTGGCTGGCGGCACCGGTCTGGGGGCGCTGTTAATCGGTACCGGCAGCGCCTGGCTGATCAGTCAGTATCAATTTTTTGGCCGCCGCTATCTGCAATGGCTGTTGCTGCTGCCACTGGCGATGCCGGCCTATATTATCGCTTACACCTATACTGGCATGCTGGATTTTGCCGGGCCGGTACAAAGTCAGCTCCGTTCCTGGTTTGGCTGGTCTTTTGGCGATTATTGGTTTCCGGAGATCCGCTCACTCGGTGGCGCTATTCTGATGCTGGCGCTGGTACTTTATCCCTATGTTTATATGCTGGCGCGCAACGCCTTTGCTGAACAATCGGCGTCTTTGCTGGAAGCCAGCCGCACGCTTGGCCTGACTCCGCGGCAGCATTTCTGGAAGGTGGCTTTACCGCTGGCCCGGCCGGCCATTTTAACCGGCATGGCACTGGCGATGATGGAAGCCTTTGCCGACTATGGCACAGTGCAGTATTTTGGCGTACCAACCTTTACCACCGGTATTTTCCGCACCTGGTTTGGTATGGGCAGCGCCCAGGCGGCCGCCCAGCTGGCGGCATTATTGACCAGCTTTGTGCTGTTTTTGCTGTTACTGGAAAAATGGTCACGCCGCAAAGTCCGCTATTATCATCAGGGCCAAAAGCACAGTGCGCCGGCGCTTAGGCGGGTTGGGCCCTTGCGGCAGCTGACGTTGTTGGCGCTATGTTTATCACCGGTGGTACTGGGTTTTATCTTACCGGCCTGGCGCTTACTCAGCTGGGCACTGACCAACTGGCAGCGGACCCTGAATGCCAATTTCTGGCAGCTGGTGTGGAATAGCTTTTCCCTGGCGGCGATGGCCGCGTTGTTATCGGTGCTACTGGCGTTGTTGTTCGCCTACGCCAAACGATTAAGACGCGATCCGCTGGTGCGCTTACCGGTGCAACTGGCGGCGCTGGGCTATGCGGTCCCGGGTACTGTTATCGCTATTGGCGTGATGATCCCATTGGCCTGGTTTGACCGTCATGTCGATCTGCTGGCCGAGCAATGGTTTGGCATCCGTACCGGCTTGTTGTTATCCGGCACCCTTGCGGCACTGTTGCTGGCCTACAGTGTGCGCTTTCTGGCGGTATCCTTACATGGTATTGAGGCCGGTTTGGCCCGGATCAAACCCAATATGGATAACGCCGCCCGCTCTATGGGCTATAGTCCGCTGCAGGTATTGCGTAAGGTGCATGTGCCATTATTAAAGGGCAGTGTTTTTACCGCGCTGCTGCTGGTATTTGTTGATGTGTTAAAAGAATTACCGGCCACGCTGATCTTAAGGCCCTTTAACTTTAATACTCTGGCGGTCAGGGCGCATGAACTGGCTTCTGATGAACGCCTGGCCGACGCGGCCTTACCCGCACTTGCGATAGTGCTGGTTGGCTTGTTACCGGTGATCTTACTGGCGCGCTCTACTGAGCGGCGTATGCAAGGAACAGAATAATGTTGGCATTAGAGCAGCTGGCTATCGCTTATGGCCGGCATACCGTAGTAAAAGACATTTCGTTTTCGCTGGCAGAGGGGCAGATCGGCTGTTTAGTCGGCCCTTCAGGCTGCGGCAAAACCACTATTTTGCGCGCAATTGCCGGCTTTGAAGCGCCGCAGAGCGGACAAATTCGTCTACAAGGGCAAACGGTGAGTAGTGCAAACCAGCAGCTGGCGCCCGAGCAACGGAAAATTGGCATGGTGTTTCAGGATTTTGCGCTGTTTCCGCATCTGACCGTGGCCGACAATATCAGTTTTGGCTTACAGCAGCTCAGTAAGGCCGACAAGGCCGCTAAAGTAAAGCAACTGCTGCAGCTGGTTGGTTTGCCGGATCTGGGGGAGCGTTATATCCATCAGTTATCCGGTGGCCAGCAACAACGGGTGGCGCTGGCGCGGGCGCTGGCTCCGGAGCCGAAAGTTCTGCTGTTGGATGAGCCTTTCTCCAGTCTGGATGCTGAGTTTCGTGAAGTGCTGGCGCGCGATATCCGTAAAATTTTAAAACAGCTACAGATTACTGCGGTACTGGTAACCCATGATCAGTTTGAAGCCTTTGCCATGGCCGATATGATTGGCGTGATGCAACATGGTCAGCTGCAGCAATGGGCAACGCCGTACGAATTGTACCACCGTCCGGCCAGCCGCTTTGTCGCCGACTTTGTTGGCCGCGGAGTAATGTTACCGGGCACTATGTTGGATCAGCAACGGGTGGAAACCTGCCTTGGCATCTTCCGTCAGCGCTATTTGCCGGATGTGCAGGCGGGCGACCAGGTTGATGTCCTGATCCGGCCGGACGATATTGTGCACGATGATGAAAGTGCGATTCAGGCCACTGTTGCCGATAAGGCCTTTCGTGGCTCACATATCCTGTATACGCTGGCGCTTACTGGTGGCGAATTGGTCTATTGTCTGGCGCTGAGCCATCATAACCATGCTATTGGTGAGCAGATTGGCATCCGTCTGGATCTGGATCACCTGGTGCTGTTTCCGCGCACTTTAAGCGTGGTTAGTGGTTTAAACTGAAAAAAAGGTGCGCTAAGCCAAGCCGCACCGCCAGGAAGAAAAATTATCTCAGCATCAAAGTTGCAGCTGAGGGTTAGTTCAGAAAAGCTGCGATCTTGGCACTCACCGCCTGAATATTAAAGACGCCGTCCAGATGCCCATAGTCACCGGGGATCTCAGCATATTGCACCTGTGCCGCCGGTGGCATCGCAGCGGCACTGTGCTGCGACATCGTCGGTAGCAGCAACTGGTCGCCGCTGGCTGGCAGGAACAGCGTTTTCGCTTTAACCTGTTGCAGCGCTTGTTGCCAGTTATCACCCATACCAGCACGATACAATTGCGAGGCGCGTACCAGATACAGAATATGGTTGGCATCCTGCAGTTTGCTGCGCTCCGCCGCCTGCGTCATCAGCTGCTGCCAGGCTGAAAAGGGAGCACGGATATCCTGATGTGGCGCTGCATCACTGGCTGGTGCTGGATAGCGCTGATTAAAAGCTGTGGGATAGAGCGCATCCTGAGTAATATAGGCGACCGCCGTGGTTAAACCCTGCCGTGGTTGGCCATGCTCATAGTAGTTCCCGTTACGCCAGGCCGGATCCTGCTTAATAGGATAGGCCCAGCGCTCTAAGCGCACTGCGGCCCAGGCATCCAGATAGGCACTGCCAATCACCGGGATCAGCCGTTCAACCCGCTCCGGATAACGAACCGCCCATTCAATCGCCTGAAAGGAGCCCATCGAGGCGCCAATAACGGCGTGTAATTTCTGGATCCCCAGGCTGTCTAGCAGCTGGCGCTGTACTTCGACAAAATCGGCAATAGTCACCACCGGGAAACTCAGCCCCCAGGGTTTGCCCGTGGCGGGGTTAATGGTTGCCGGGCCAGTGGTAATCACATTGGGATCAAACACATTAGCGTTAACGAGGGTATCGACGCTGATTACATAAAACTTATTAGTATCAATAGCTTTACCCGGGCCAATAATGGCATCCCAATAACCGGCTACCGCGTCTTCCGGCTGATATTTGCCGGCAGCATGTGAGGTACCCGAGAAAAAGTGGGTAATCAGGATGGCGTTCGATTTGTCAGCATTCAGCGTGCCGTAAGCCTCCCAGCCAACCCGTACCGGGCTGATCGTTTTGCCTGACTGGGTGGTAAAGTCGGCGATTTCAAAGGCTTGCTTTTGAACCAGCAGTATTTCGCCATAGCTTAACAGCGGACTTAATAGCAGGAACAGCGCGGCCAGAACGCGGCACAGTGCAGTCATCAATTTACTCCATTAAAACCATTGAAATAACAGAATCGCCAGCGCAACGCCGAATAGGGGCATCAGCACGCTGACTACCGCCACCGGCCAGTAGGCGTTTTGGTGACTCTCGCCACAGATAGCACGGATAGTGGTCACGACATAACCGTTATGCGGCAGGGAATCCAGCGCACCAGATGAAATCGCCACCACCCGGTGTAATTGCTCGGCATCGACACCGCGATCCAGGTAGGTCGGGGCAATTTCCGGCAGTGCGATAACCTGACCGCCCGAGGCAGAGCCCGTCAGGCCGGCAATGGCGCTAACCGCAACGGCGGCACCAATTAACTCCGGGCCGGGCAGACGCGTCATATAATCTACCACCTGACTAAAGGCCGGAGTCAGTTTAGCTACGCCACCAAAGCCGACCACGGCGGCGGTATTACCGATGGCCATTAGCGCACCCAGTACCCCTTCGTTGGTGGCGGCCGCCGGGTTATGCAAAAAGCGGAAGTTCAGCAAATACAGGCTAACGACGCCGCCCGCCAGTGCAATAATCAGCGCGGCTTGTTGTAAACTGTCATGCAGCAGAAAAGACGTAACCAAAACCACTAACAGTGGGATCAAGCCAGTCAGCCAGTGCGGCAGCGGTTTATCACTTAATTCCGGATCGGTCGGACGGGCGATAAAATGTTCGCCCCTGGCAACGGCGCTTTTAATCATCCACATTAAGGCGTAGTAGCCACCGACTGCCATAAAAGCCGCTACCACTAAACTGACTTCCCAGCCGGCGTAGGGTGTAGTGCCTAAATAGGGAATAGGGATCCAGTTTTGTATCTCCGGTGATCCGGCCGAGGTCATGGTAAAGGTAACTGAGCCAAGCGCCAGTGCCGCCGGAATAAAGCGTCGTGGCAGATTGGCGCCTTTAAATAAGCTGACTGCCATCGGGTAGGCCGAAAATGCCACCACAAATAAGCTGACGCCACCATAGGTCAACACTGCACAGGCCAACACAATGGCCAGTACTGCCCGGGTGTGCCCCAATCGTTTGACAATCGCCAGTGCCACCGCATCGGCAGCGCCAGTATGTTCCATCAGTTTGCCGAACAAGGAACCAAGCAGAAACATTAAGAACCAGGCCGCAACAAAGCCAGAAAAGCCTGCCATATAGCCATGCACGAAATCTACCTTGTCGGCGACTTGCCAGAACGGGATACCATTGGTTAGCGCCACCAACAAGGCACAGAGCGGGGCGGTGATAAATAAATTGAAACCGCGCATGGTCAGCACGATCAGCAAACCCAGGCCCAGTAGTAAACCGAATAAACTTAACATCGGATAATCCTTGTTCTTGTTTTTTTCTAGTCTGATACAGTCTGGCGGGGACAGCCATAGTACTAAGGTACAGGTTAATAATTCAGCAATCGCGGCTACTCTATGAACATAACAAAACCGGAACTGATGTTTCGGCAACTAAAAACCAGACAGCAACACATCGACCCAACAGGAGGGCCTGGTATGGCCAACAACAATAAGACGAAAAATCGCGCCGCTTATGCAAGCAATCTTAAACCCAGTATGCTGGCTCTGGCTGTCAGTAGCTGTTTAGCCTTCCCGGTACTGGCTCAGGACACGGCCAACACCGATGACGAAGCGGTGAAACTGGAGCGGATTGAAGTCACTGCCCGCCGTACCGTGGAAAACCTGCAAACCGTGCCGGTCGCAGTGACCTCTCTGGGGGAAGAGCAACTGGCACAACGCGGTATAGATAATATTACGTCGGTGCAGCAATACTCACCAAACACCACCTTACAAGTGTCGCGCGGTACTAACAGCACCCTGACCGCTTATATCCGTGGTATTGGTCAGCAGGACCCACTGTGGGGCTTTGAACCTGGCGTCGGTATCTATATTGATGACGTGTATCTGGCGCGGCCACAAGGTGCGGCGCTGGATGTGTATGACGTAGAGCGGGTTGAAGTATTACGTGGCCCGCAGGGTACACTGTATGGCCGTAATACCATTGGTGGTGCGGTGAAATATGTGACTAAGACCTTAACCGGCGATAATCAGTTAGCGCTGCGGGGAACCCTGGGTAGTTATAACCAGCGTGACGTTAAGATTTCAGGTCAAACTGGTTTGAGTGATACGGTATTTGTCAGCGGTGCTTTCGCCAGCTTTAACCGCGATGGTTTTGGTAAATTTTTAAACACCGGCGATGAAAACTACAACAAAGATTTAATGTCCGGCCGGCTCAGCCTGCAATGGAATGTCGCCGACAATTTCCGCGTGAATCTGGCTGCAGATAAAACGGTTGACGATTCAAATCCACGCGGTGGTTTCCGCTTATTCCCCAGCGCTTTGGCGCCAACGGATACCCGCCCAACCAAGGTGTATGATGCGAACATCAGTATGCCGGTAGAAAACAAAGTTGAAACGGAAGGTCAATCATTAACCTTAACCTGGGATGTGAATGACAACTGGACTATCAAGTCGATCACTGCCAAGCGCGAAGGCGTAACGGATACCAATATCGATTTTGACTCAACCTCTTTCCCTACGCTGGATATCCCGGCTTTCTATGAAGATGAGCAAACCTCGCAAGAGTTACAATTCCTGTATACCGGTGAGCGGTTGAAAGTTGCCAGCGGCCTGTACTATTACAGCGGTGAAGCTTGTGGTGCTTTTGGTCAGGTAGTGTATGGCTTATCGACGACTGTAAATGGTGGCTGTGTCGATACTGACAGTACCGCCTTCTATTCACAGGGTTCATATCAGCTCGATGAGAAATGGTCTGTGACCTTAGGTGGTCGCTACACCAAAGATGATAAAGATGCATCGGTATACCGTTATGTCTACAGCGGTTATAAGTTCCCACGCCAAACGGGTGGTACGCCAATTGGTGTACAAACAGACTTTACTGACAGTGCCAGCTTTAGTCATTTCTCACCACGCGCCGGTGTTGAATATCAGCACAGCCGTGATCTTATGTTATACGGTAGCTACACCAACGGCTTTAAGTCTGGTGGTTTTGATATGCGGGCAAATTTAGCTGCGAACCCTGACGCAGATAAGCCATACCAGGAGGAAACCGTTGATACCTTTGAGCTGGGTATGAAGAGTGAGTGGCTGGATCAACGTTTACGTTTAAATGCCGCATTGTTTATGTCTAAATACGAAGATATGCATGTTACAGTGCAACGACAAGTTGAGCTGAATGGTTCAGTGACTGTTGGTTCTCAAGTATTAAATGCCGCAAACGCCGATATTAACGGTGCGGAAATTGAAGCCACCTTTGCCGCGACCCGCGACTTTAATCTTAGCCTAATTATTGGTTATGTCGATGCCAAATTTAATGAGGTAGAATGGTTTAACAATGAGACACAGCAGATAATTGATGTTTCTGACTCGTGGTCATTTGCCAATACACCAGAGCTGGCTGCAACCCTGGCAGGTACTTATAGTGTGGCGACCAGTTTTGGTGAGATGGTATTTACCGGCAATATGGCGCATCGTGGTGCGACGCAGATTTTTGAAACCCCGTCACTACTGGACTACGGTGGCTACACCTTGTTTAATGCCGGTGTAACCTGGTATTCCAACGATGGCCATTGGGATGTGTCGCTGCAAGCGAAGAATATCGGCGATAAACAGGCCCGAATCGCAGGTTACAACTTTGCTGGTGCGTTATTGGATAACTCCGTACTGGGTTTCTATATTGACCCACGGACCTTTAGTCTGAGCGTTGGTTACCGTTTTTAACAAAAAAAACCTTGCCGGGGCGTAAGCCCCGGTTCATTATTGGGTAAAACTCCCAACACGAATTTTATGATTGCCATTATCGCTGATGATCACCCGCTGTTCCGCGTTGCCCTATCACAGGCTTGTGCTGCGATTCTGGGTAGCGATGCCTTATTATTACAAGCGCAAACCATGCAACAAGTTTGGCCGCTGTTACGCCAACACCCTGATACTCATCTGATTTTCCTTGATTTAAAAATGCCTGGCTCTGAAGGTTTTACCGGTTTGACGGCACTGCGCACCGAATATCCGGATGTGCCGGTGGTTATGGTCTCAGCGGAAGAAGATCCGGTGATTATTAAACAGGCCCTAACTCTGGGTGCTGGCGCTTATATTCCAAAATCGGCACCCTTGGATGTGTTATCAGAGGCGATTAATGCGGTATTAAATGGCGATAGCTGGATCCCTGCCGAGTTATCTGATGATGTCAAAAATGCCCGGCCGCTGATCGATAACGACTTTGCGCAGCGCTTGGAGCAACTCACCCCACAACAATTCCGCGTGCTAAAGATGATCGCTGATGGTTTGTTAAACAAACAAATTGCTTATGAGATGCAGGTGCAGGAAACCACGATCAAGCAGCATGTGTCGGCAATTTTACGCAAGTTAAACGTCAATAACCGCACTCTAGCCGGTATCCTGTTCGATAAATTGCGCCTGCCAGAGCAGGGGTAGCCTTCTACTGTTAGACTTAAGTCTAATTTTCTGTTTTTGTGCTGGGCAGTCGCCTGGGCGGTGCCTAAAATGGCAACTTTTTCAGCCCGGAGCCCAGAACATGCAGTTAGAGCGGATCAGACTTAGCACCCTTCACGATAAAATTATGTCAGCCGAACAGGCGGCGGAATTAATTAGCGACGGTATGACCGTTGGTATGAGCGGGTTTACCCGTGCCGGTGAAGCTAAAGCGGTACCGGCGGCATTAGCAGCGAGAGCATTGCGCTCGCCATTAAAGATCTCGCTGATGACCGGGGCCTCGCTGGGCAACGATTTAGATAAAAAGCTGACAGAAGCAGGCGTACTGGCACGACGGATGCCATTTCAGGTCGATAATACCCTGCGCAAAGCCATTAACAATGGTCAGGTGATGTTTATTGACCAGCATTTATCCGAAACGGTGGAGCAACTGCGTAATCATCAATTACGTCTGCCGGATCTGGCGGTTATTGAAGCCGTTGCGATCACTGAGCAGGGCCATATTGTGCCGACGACCTCGGTCGGTAACTCAGCCAGTTTCGCGATCTTTGCCAAACAGATTATTGTTGAAATCAATACCTCGCATAATGCCAATCTGGAAGGGCTGCACGATATTTATATTCCAAGCTATCGGCCAAGCCGCACGCCACTGCCATTAGTTAAAGTGAATGACCGGATTGGCAGCATTGCTATCCCCATCGATCCGGCAAAAATTGTCGGGATTGTCTTTACGCAACAGACTGACTCTCCGTCAACAGTGACGCCGCCAGATGCAGAAACGGCGGCAATCGCCTCACATTTGGTCGCTTTTTTTGAGCAGGAAGTTGCAGCCGGGCGATTGGCTCCGAATCTGGGGCCGTTGCAGGCTGGGATTGGTAATATTGCCAATGCAGTAATGTGCGGCTTATTAAATTCGTCGTTTGAAAACCTGCAGATGTACTCAGAAGTGTTACAGGATTCCACCTTCGATTTACTGGATGCCGGTAAGCTGCAATTTGCCTCTGGCAGTTCTATTACGCTGTCTGAGCGGCGTAATAAAGATGTGTTTTCGAACTTAGAGCGCTACAAAGATAAGTTAGTGTTAAGGCCGCAGGAAATTTCCAACCACCCGGAGTTAGTGCGTCGCTTGGGGATTATTGCGATTAACACCGCGCTGGAGTTTGATATCTATGGCAATGTGAACTCGACTCACGTTTGTGGCACCAAAATGATGAACGGCATTGGTGGTTCCGGCGACTTTGCCCGCAATGCGCATTTGGCTATCTTCGTTACCAAAGCCACCGCTAAAAATGGTGCCATTTCGTCAGTTGTGCCTTTTGTTAGTCATGTTGATCATACCGAGCATGATGTGGATATTTTGGTGACAGAGCATGGCCTGGCAGATTTACGTGGTTTAGCGCCACGGGAGCGGGCCAGAGTCGTTATCGAACATTGTGCCGATCCTATGTATAAAGCGGCGCTGCAAGATTATTTTGACCGCGCCTGTGCCAAAGGCGGCCATACACCGCATTTGTTAGCAGAAGCATTATCCTGGCATCAGAAATTAGACGAGCAGGGCACCATGCTGGCGTGATAAGCGCGCCGACTTTTAAGCGCTGGTCTGAATAAGGCCAGCGCTAACGGCAGCTTTACGTACGTCAATCCGGTTAGAGGTTGGTATGCGGATGCTGCCGCCATTGCTCAGTAATATCTACCAGCTGGCCTTGATCTAACAGCAAAATCCGCTCGGCGGCCGCTATCGTTTGCGGACGATGCGCAATAATAATCCGCGTCATTTTCAGCTGCTGCACTGCCTGATTCACATACTGCTCTAGTTGCAGATCCAAATGGTTGGTCGCTTCGTCCAAAAACAGAATTTTCGGTTGCCGATATAACGCCCGCGCCAGCAAAATACGCTGCTTCTGGCCGCCAGAGAGCGAACTGCCCATATCGCCCACCAAACTGTTATAACCCATCGGCATCGCCAGTATATCCTGATGGATCCCCGCCAGCTGCGCGGCAGCGTAAACCTGTTCCAGCTGACATTCAGGGTCAAAAAAGCTGATATTCTCGGCTAAAGTGCCCGACATCAATTGGTCATCCTGCATTACGGCGGCGATTTGGCTGCGGTAATGGCGCAGGCCAAGGTGGCGGATATCGATACCATCAACTTCGACCTTGCCGCTTTCTGGTGGTAATAACCCCAACATAATTTTTAATAAGCTGGTTTTGCCGCAGCCGGAGGGACCAATAATGGCGATATTTTCACCGGCTTTAACGCTGAGGGTTAAATCGTTAAATAGCAGCGGATCATTGCTGGCATAACGAAAACGAATTGCTGTTAAACTTAACTGACCGCTTAGCGCGCGGCTATCACTAGCACTGCCTTCATCTTCTTTCTCGGTAAGCGCAATATCGGCTAAGCGGTCTAAATGCAGTCGGGTCATTTTAATTGCTACCACTTTATCAATTAACGCGGCGGTGCGGTTGGTAAACTGGTTTTTATACGCCATAAAGGCAAATAACATCCCGACTGACATGTCGCCAGTCATAACCGTCAAGGCGGCCAAATACACCACCAGAATGTTCTCAAGACCAAACAGTAGCTGATTCATAGTGCCGTAAGAGATTTGCCATTTACCGAGCCGATAATTCTGATTAACCGCATCAGCAAAACGGTTTTGCCAGATATTTAAGCGTTGGGTTTGCAGGCCAAATAGCTTAATACTCTGCATGCCGCGCACCGTTTCCATAAAGTTACTTTGCTCTTTCGCGGCGGCGACGATACTGGCTTCGGTAAGTTGGTGAAGTGGGCGGTATAATGCCCAGCGCAATAAGCCATATAGTAATACTGCAATACCCACCACCAGGCTTAGCTTTGGGCTATAAAGATACATCATAATCAGTACGGTAATGGCCATAATACCATCAATCACACCTTCAACCAGGCTATTAGTCAGTAGCTCGCGGACGGCATTAAGTGAACCAAAGCGCGATACCACATCGCCCATATGGCGTTTTTCAAAAAAGCTAAGCGGTAGGTTTACTAGATGGCGCATTAAATTAGCGGCCATTTGCACGCTCATTACCGAGCCTAAATGCAGCACTACCCAACCACGCAGGGTTTGCGTCAGCACCTGTAGCAGCATCAGTAAGCCAAAGCCCAGTGCAAGCACCACCAGCAAGGGTTTATCCTGGCTAATCAATACTTCGTCGACAACGAGTTGCGTATAGTAAGGTGCCGCTAAGACAAAGACTTGCAGTAATAGCGATAATATAAACAGCTTGGTAAGAGAGGGTACCAAGCCTTGCTCCTTGCTCCAGAAAGCGGTTAAGCCTAAACGCACCCGCTCATCGATTTTTTTAAATTCCGTACTGGGCGTGAGCTCCAGCGCCACACCGGTAAAGGCTTTATCCACATCGGCTAAGCTAACCCGGCGTTCACCCATGGCAGGGTCAAGAATGGTAATACCCTTGCGATGCACTTTTTTTAGCACCACAAAGTGGTTCATCTCCCAATGTAAAATACAGGGAGTACGCAGATTTTTTAAATCGTCTAAATCCAACTTCAACGCGCGCGGTGTTAAGCCCAACTGATTTGCCAGCTGCATTAGCTGTTGCAGATTAGCGCCTTTTAACGACACGCTATAGCGGTTGCGTAGGGTGGTTAAATCCAGCTGATGGCCATGGTGATTAGCAACCATAGCCATACAGGCAAGGCCGCATTCAGCGGCTTCGGATTGGTAGCAAAGCCTCATTTTAGATTATGACTTTGTCTAAACTGCTTATCTCGTGAGAAAAAGATTGCTAAGCCATAGATAAAGCCAAGAACAAACCATATGAAACCGTGTCGTATTAGGAATAACGTAAAACTTTTTTCGCCAATATTTAAGAAGAAATAGTTAAAAGAGGTCATCACTATAAACATAAAAACTCCCCAGCGAAGAACTCCGTATTGAAAAGAGAATTTTATTAAACCGAGTTTTCGTAGTTCGCTCCATTCAGAATCAAGAAAATTATATTTGAACATTTAGAGCTCCTTTTTTACTGGGTCCTCTTTCTAATAATACAAAGCCTCTAACACAGTAGAGGCTTTTAGACTAATACTTAATTATTCCCGGCTACACCAGCGACAGCTTGAATACCAACTGCCCTAAAGGCCCAGGCCGCCTTTACAAAACCAGTGGTTACTGTTGCCAATCCACCTGCTAATCCAGCTAGTCCACCAGCGACTCCAGCCATTGCTATTCCGCTTGCTGAAGCACCATTTTGATACGCTGAGAGCATGTTGCCTGCAGCGCCTGTTGCAAATCCGATTGTAAGTGGATTGACTACTGCACCACCGCTGACTTCTTCAACTTGCTCAAAAGTTAATTCTTGCATACTATTTCTCCTTGAGTGGGTTAAGTTATTACAGCCTGCCTCTCAGGCTGCTAATCGGCTCAAGTAACCAGCTGAGTAAGCTGCGTTGCTCCAGCACGATATCTGCGCTTAGCAGCATGCCCGATTGCAGCGGGACGCTGCTGCCGTAAGCGCGGATCTCCTGACTCTCCAGTGCCACTGCGACCCGGTACACCGGTTCCTGGATGGGCACTGGCATGTCTAATTCATTAGGTAATAGAATGGCCTGACCGGTCTGGGTTACTTCACCTTCATAAATACCAAAGCGTTGGTAGGGAAAAGCCTCAAAGCGTAACCGGGTGCGTTGACCGGGTTCTACAAAACCAAAAGCCCGGGTTGGTACCAATAAGACGGCTTCCAAAGCTGTACCTGAGGGCAGGATAGTGAGTAACGGCTGCTGCGCGGCAATAGTCTTGCCGGGTTCAGCGATTAGGTTTGTCACCCGGCCGGCAACGGGTGCGCTCAGCAGTAGCTGCTGACGCCCTTGAAGTTCCAGTTGTTGTTGCTCAAGGCGACTATGCTCGCTCTCAAGCAGGCTGAGTTGTTGCTGATGTTCGGTCGGTAAACGTTGCAACTGGCCGTCCAACTGCGCCTGATTTGCCAGCAGCTGCTGCCGGCTGCCATTGAGCTCAGCTAATTGTTGCTGGATTTGCAGGGTGGTTTCTTGTTGTAGTTGTAAGTCCAGCTTGCTGATGGCACCGCTGTCCGCCAGCGCGGTAAGACGCTCCAGTCTTTGTTGCTGCAATTGCCAGCGTTGTTGTAACAATTGCAGCTGTTGCCACTGCTCGGCTAATAACCGTTGTTGCAGGAACTGACGTTGCTGCAATTCCTGTTGTTGTTGCGTAAATTGCTGTGCAAGTTGTTGCCGCCGCTGCTGTAATAGCTGTTGTTGCGATTGCAAACTCGCTTGCAGACTCTGGACCAGGCTCTCACCTTCGTAAGCGTCCGGCGATCACAGGTAGGTGTTCTAATTTAAGTGTCCACTTAATTTTTAGTGGACACTTAGTGTCTTAGATCGCATCACCTGGCTGGACAGATAAGTCGATGTTCCAGGGTAACAGTTCATCAATGCGGTTGATCGGATGATTACCGATACGTTTTAACACGGCAGTTAAATACGCATTGGGATTGATGCCATTGAGCTTGGCGGTGCCAAGTATCGAATACAGCACGGCGGCCCGTTCCCCTCCGCCAACAGAGCCGGCAAACAGGTAGTTTTTCCGACCCAGGGCGATGGGCCGTAATGACCGCTCCGCACTGTTGTTATCTATCTCAGCATAACCATTATCCACGTACGCCACCAACGCGTCCCATTGCTTTAGTGCATATTGGATAGCTTTAGACAACGCAGAGCCTTTTGATAAGGTGCGCAGGGTTGTCTGTAACCAGTTGTTAAACTGTACCAGGATAGGTTTTGCCTGCAGACTTCGCAGGCGCTGTCGTTCATCCGGTGGTTGGCCTCGCGCCTGTTTCTCAATCACATACAGTGATTGGATTATGGTCAGGGCTTCTTCTGCCAAGGGGGACGGGCCGGATTGGGTAATGTCATAGAACTTACGCCGCACATGGGCCCAACAACCATGCTGGGTGATGTGGTTTTGGTATAAGGCATTGTAACCGGCATAGGCATCAGCCTGCAGCGAACCTTTATACCCGGTTAAATGGGCAGTGGGGTGCAGACTTTTTCTATCTTCACTGTATTGCAGCCACACGGCAGGCGGTGTGGTATCGCCCCAGGAACGACCATCACGCACATACGTCCAATAGCGACCGGTTTGCGTGCGGCCTTTTCCTGGTGATAAGGTTGGCGCGGTCGTGTCATCCGCATAGATATGTTGACCGGCTTTGACATGGCGTCCAATCGCCTCAGCTAGGGGCGTTAATAATGCACCGGATTGACCAACCCAGTCTGCCAGCGTCGAGCGCTCGATATCAATGCCTTCCCGCTCCATCCGCTCAGCCTGACGGTACAGTGGTTGATGGTCGAGGTATTTATCGACAATCACTTGTGTCAGCAATGCTGCGCTGGCCAGGCCTTTTTTAATCACCCGCTCCGGAGCCTGACCTTGTACCAGCGTGTCGCAGTGCTGGCAGCTGAACTTAGGGCGTACAATGCGGATAACCCGATAAGATGCGGGTACGACATCCAACATTTCAGAGACATCCTCACCGATATGGGTTAATTCGCCCTGACATGCCGGACACTGGCAAGGTGCATCAACACGCTTTTCTTCACGTGGTAACTGTGCCGGTAAGGTCACACGACGACGCGCAGTGGCTTTCTCTTCGACAGCGCCATCGGTAAGTTTCGGTAAGGCGGCCGTCTGCATCTCCAGCTCTTCTAACTGCAATTCCAGTTGATGGATTTGCTT
>NZ_ALAB01000005.1 GCF_000280055.1 Alishewanella aestuarii B11
TAACTCATTGATTAATTGTATTTAAGCTGTGTTTTTTGGCGTATTTTTTCTGGCGGGCGGACGCCAGTCTAAGCCTTCAAGCAGTAGCGCTAACTCCGCTTGGGTTAAATGCACAGCACCGGATTTTGCGACAGGCCAGACGAACTGTCCCTGCTCAAGACGCTTGTAGAATAAACACAAGCCCTGACCATCCCACCACAGTAATTTCACCCGGTCACTACGCCGTCCGCGAAAGACAAACACATGACCACTGAAAGGGTCTTTTTGCAGGACGTGCTGCGCCATGGCAGCCAGGCCATCAAACCCTTTGCGCATATCGGTGAAACCCGCACACAGCCAGATACGCACATCACGCGATAACATCATCATGATAACGCTGCCACCAGTTGCGCTAACAGGGCCGGTGTCGCCTCGTGCAACATCAACTGATGACCACTTCGAAATGACACCGTGATGGCAGCTTTAGGCAAAACGGGGGCTGCTGCATTAGCCGGGCGGACGCTGACAGGTAGAAAAGCTGAAGCAGCTACAGGCGCATCCGGTTCACCTTTAGCGCGTCTGACCCACAAAGCCTGACCCGCCTCAGCTTCACGCATCCAGCGAAATACCTGGTTGGTGTTCACATCGTATTTGCGGGCTAATTCAGAAACGGACAGTGTACGCTCTTTGGATTCTCGGACAATCTGCCATTTAAACTCAGGGGAAAAGACCCGGCGCACATCGGGGTGTTTTAAAGCTGTCATTCATAAGTCTCACAGTTGGCAACAGTGAGCACTATGATGCGTGATCAGTTAGCAAATAAAAGATGTGTTCGCCGGACGCTTACTCACCTTCTGCCAATTGATCGGGAAATTGAATCAGTAGCAGTGGCGTACCGGCCGCGACTTCACTGCCATCCCGGACCAAGACCTGGCTAATTACGCCAGTGCGTCCGGCGTAGACTTTGGCTAAACCCGCGGTAGGCTGCAGATAGCCGGTTACGGTTTCTTTGCGGTTAAAGTCAGCCAGCGCCAGAAAGCTAATTAAACTGCCGACTATTGCAACCAGGCTGGCGGTAAGCACAGTACCGCTGAGCGGCTGGGCTATGATGACGTCGCCTTCCAGCCGGTTTGCTTGCTGTTTAACCGCGGCAAGCCGGAAAAGGTTATTTCCTGTCATTTGTGATAAATAAGTTAATTAATGGTGATTAATTTATAGGCGTTAATTTGTGAGTGGTAAAGGAGCATCTAAGAATAATAATTTATAAAAAGTAGAACCGATAAAACTTAACGGTTTATAAAGCATGGTGCTTAAGGAGGGCGTTTTATTTCAATAACCGCTGAAACAAGCGCTTTAGCGCCACCGGCTTTAACGGTTTTAATAAAAAGTAATAACCGCTATTGAGTGCCAGCTCGCGGATTTGCTGATCATGATCGGCGGAGTGAATAATAACGGGGGCAGTCAGCGCAAAATGGGCACTAAGTTGATTAGCGACCTCAATGCCGGTGGCATTATTATCCAGGTGGTAGTCAAAAAGGCACAGATCGGGCTGAAACCCGTGTTGCAGCGCAGCCAGTACCTCAGCCGGTTGTGATAACGCCCGCACTTCACACTGCCAGCTTTGCAGCAGGCTTTGTACGGCATATAACAACTGGGGTTCGTTATCCAGCAGCAGGATTTTTTTGCCGTTAAAGCTGGCGCTGATATCGTTGCTAAGTGCCGGGCTAACGCTGACCGCAGTGCTACCGCTGATCAGCGGCAGGGTAACGCTAAAGCAACTGCCGCGGCCCTGTACCGATTGCAGCTGCAGTGGATGATCCAGAATAGTACTGATGCGATGGGCAATTGCCAGACCCAGGCCCAGGCCTTTTTGATCCGGCTGGCTGCCTTGTTGAAACTCTTCAAAAATCCGCTGCTGATCGGCGGTGGCAATGCCAACGCCGCTATCCAGTACGCAGAGCCTTAAGGTGTGGCCAGTGCGTTTTACGCCGAGGATCACACGGCCACTTTCGGTATAACGAATGGCATTGGCTAATAAATTCTGTAACACCCGTTTTAGCAGTTTCCGGTCGGTATTTACCACTAACTTGCTGCTATGCAGCTTAAACCTTAGCCCTTTACGTTCGGCGAGTACGGCTGCATCGCGGGCCAGATCCTGTAGTAACTGCGCCACGGCCACAGGTTGATGATGCGGTTTAACCACCCCGGAATCCAGTTTAGTCAGATCAAGAATGGCAGTTAGCAGCTCCTCTGCTGAATTTAGCGACTGGCTCAGGTTATCAGTTAATTGCCTTAGCTCTGGCTCGGCGATTTTTTGGCGCAACAGGCTGGCGAATAGGGCTGCAGCGTTAAAAGGTTGCATTAAGTCATGGCCGGCCGCGGCAAAAAACCGGGTTTTGGCCTGGGTGCTGGCTTCCAGCTGGCGCTGGGTTTTTTGCAATTGATCATTGAGTTGCTGCAGTTCGCTGGTGCGTGTTGCTACCCGTTGCTCCAGTAATTGATTACTTTGCTCCAGCTGTTGCTGCACAGCAATAAAAGAGCTGACATCAGTATAGGTGGTAACAAAGCCACCACCGGGCAACGGATTGCCCTGAATTTCCAGCACCCGGCCATCTTGCTGCCGGCGCTGCACTTTATAGGGGCTGCCCTGGCGTAAATAGCCAATCCGTTTTTGCACCTCAGCTTCAATATCGGCCGAATCAATCAGACCGCGCTGCAAGTTAAAGCGAATCAGCTCGGCCACAGGCTTACCCACTTCAACCATGCCAGGTGGATAACTAAACATCTCAATATAGCGTGGGTTCCAGGCTATTAGCCGCTGGTCGGCGTCTACGACGGCGATCCCCTGGCTGATATTATCAATGGTTGACAGCAGCAAGCTCTGGTTAAAACGAAACACCTGTCCGGCTTCATCAACAAAGCGTTCGACTGTCTCCATCGGTAGGCGGGCGTGACGGCCAATTGCGCCCATCACCAGGCGCATTGAGGCGCCACCTAATACCGCAGCTAAGCTACGCTCAGTGGCCTGAATAAAATTGGCGGATGCCTGGCGCTGTAAATCCGGTTCGCGTTCGCGCAGGTTGCGTTGCAGTAAACGCTGTGCCTCACGCTCACCGGCAAAACGGCGCACCAGCAGATAGCACTCTTCAAAACTGAGTTGTTGTTGTGGCTTTGGTGCGGGTTCTTTGCTGCTGCGCAGAAAGCGGCCACTTTGCAAATATTCACCCAGTCCGGTTTGGGTTAACTGACTGACCACTAAAATCATCAGGCTATTAACACTTAAACTCAGCACTACTCCCAGTGTAATGCTATCGCCCTGCCAGCCAAACAAATGCTGTGGTGCCAACATGGTCAGGCCGAACAAGCCTTGCTGCGGGATGCTACTGCTGATAATGCCGGCGCGTACTAACTCTGGAAACAGCAGAATATAAGCCCAGAGCAGTGCGCCACTTAGCAAGCCGGCAATAGCGCCGCTGCGGTTGATGCGCCGTGATAGCAAACTCATAATTAACACGGGTGCCAGCTGGGCAACCAGAGCAAAAGCAGTCAGGCCAAGCTGTGCCAGACCAGTACCACTGCCGATAGCGCGGTAATAAATAAAGCCCAGCAGCAACACAAATAGCATTGCCAGCCTGCGTAAGGTAGCAATTTTTATCGGGTTTTGCGCGGCGGTATCCAGTTTACTGCGCCGGAACAACAGTGGCACCAGTAATTCGTTGGTAATCAGGATCCCCAGTACCACTGTCGCTACGACCACCATACTGGTTGCAGCAGAGAAGCCGCCCAGATAAGCCAATAAGGCGATATCGGTGCGGTTGGCGGCCAGCGGTAATTGTAAAACCACCAGATCAATATTTGCTTGTTCACCCAGCAGCATCACCCCGGCCAGACCCAGCGGCAGGGTAAAAATACCCATTAACAGCAGATATAACGGAAATAGCCAGCGCGCGCTGCGTAAATGGCTCAGGCGCTGGTTCTCAACAAAGCTGACGTGGAATTGCCGTGGTAGACAGAGTGTAGCGGCAAAACCGAGTAACACATGCACCCAGTAAGTGTGGGCTGGCAGGGCTTGTTGCTGAATATTCTGTACCGCGCTGTTATCAGCCGCCCGGCTAAAAATATCCGCAAAGCCGTCAAACATGCCCCAGACCACAAAGGCACCAATCGCCAGTAGGGCCAATAGCTTAATTAACGACTCAAAGGCAATAGCTGTCATCAGGCCGGGGTTGGGTTGATGCGCTTTGGCGCTGCGGCTGACAAATAGCATGGCAAACACGGCCATCCACAAGCAAACATAAAGCCCGGTATCGGTATACCAATATTCGCCGGTGGTGCTGCCAACTAAGGTATTAATGCTGGTTGCGACGGCCTGCAGTTGCAACGCGACATAGGGCATTACGGCTAAAAACAGAATCACCGTTATTAAGATGGCCAGTAAGCGGGAATGGCCAAAACGGGTAGCGATAAAATCGGCAATAGAGGTAATACGGTAGCGCCGGCAGGCAATGGCAATACGTGCGACTAACTTAAAACCAAACCAAAACAGGATAAAAGAGCCGATATAGGTGGGTGGCAGCCACCAGCCATTAACCACAGCTTGTGCGGTAACACCATAAAAGGCCCAGGAGGTACAGTAAATTGACAGCGCCAGGCTAAACACCCAGGGCGCCAAAGGGTGATGGGCGCTGACCCGGCGGCCAAATAAGCCCACCGAATACAGCACCAATAAGTAGAGTAGTGAAATGGCGGCAAGGATCGCCAGACCGATGCCGCTGGCGTTTTGAATCATTTCAGCCGCAGAATTCATCTCAGAGTATTGGCTGATTGTGCCGAATAAGCGCGCAACTTGCTAGCGCGCCGTCCAGCCGCCGTCCAATACCAGCGTTTGCGCGGTGATATGTTTGGCGGCGTCCTGGCATAAAAACAGCGCGGTCTGGGCAATTTCACTGACATCAATAAAGGCTTTTTGCGGCATTGGCGCTAGCATGATCTGCTCCACGACCTGTTGTTCGGTCAGGTTATGCTCTTTGGCCTGGGCCGCAATTTGCTTTTCCACCAGCGGCGTTTTTACATAAGCCGGGCAAATGGTATTAATGGTAAAGTTACAGTCGGCATTCTCCAGTGCCACGACTTTACTAAAACCAAGTAAACCGTGCTTGGCGGCAACATAGGCCGATTTAAACGGCGAGGCCACCAAAGCATGAATAGAGCCGATATTAATTACCCGGCCAAAGTTGTTGGCGCGCATTTGCGGCAACATGGCACGGGTTAACATCGCCGGCCCGGTCAGCATGACCTCAATTAGCAGCTGCCACTTTTCCGGAGGAAAATCCTCCAGCCGTGCCACATGTTGAATTCCGGCATTATTGACCAGAATATCGGCCGGAAAGCGCGCCGCGCAGTCGGCAATCTGCTCCGGATTAGTCACATCCAGCACACAATAATCGGCTTGATAGCCCTGTGCCTGTAACTGCGCAGCCTTTTCGGTTAATAACTTTTCGTCCAAATCGGCCAACACCACCTGGTGCTGTGCCTTGGCAAAAGCCTCTGCCACAGCAAAACCAATGCCGCCGGTCGCGCCTGTAATAACAACCTGCATAATCACTCTCCGCTTAACTGCTATGGTTTGATACTAAAAAAGCCGGCGCCGTTACTCAACGGTACTTTAGTGCTATGTTTGAGTGTCGGGTATCCTGGCCGCTGCCCGCTCAGGCTTGCCACATCAGCGTTAGCGACTTTGCTAAGCGGGCGACCTGTGGTAGATTTAGCCGCTTTGTAAGATTTTTACGCGCTTCAATTAAGGCTCTTATCGTGATACCGGGTGGGTATCATACGGCTGATATTGCGATAAACCGAAGCTAAAACAAAGGCCTGCTAAGACAGCGCCAAGCCGCAGACCAAGAGGATACACCTATGACAACTACCAGCAGGACGCCGCAAGGCGCCCCGGAACAACGTGGCTGGTTTACCCGCTTTCTCGATACCGTAGAATTTTTAGGTAATTTATTACCGCATCCGGTTACGCTGTTTGCCTGCTTTGCGCTGGCTGTGGTGATTGGTAGCGGTATTGCCGGTTACTTTGATTTTAGTGCTGTCGATCCCCGCCCGGAAGGCACTGCCGGGCGCGCCGCCGATGGCATGATCCGGGTAGTCAGCCTGATGAATGTTGATGGCTTGCAGCGTATTGTCTCGAATCTGGTCACCAACTTTACCAACTTCCCGCCACTGGGCGTGGTGCTGGTTGCGTTACTGGGGGTCAGTATTGCTGAGCATTCGGGTCTGATTTCCGCCGCCATGCGCGGCCTGGTGATGAATGCCTCTAAGCGTATGGTCACAGTGACTATAGTCTTTGCCGGTATTATCTCGAATACTGCTTCTGAGCTGGGCTATGTGGTACTAATCCCGATGGCGGCTGTGATTTTCCACTCGCTGGGGCGCCATCCGCTGGCGGGCTTAGCGGCGGCCTTTGCCGGCGTATCCGGTGGCTACAGCGCTAATCTCTTTATCGGCACTGTCGACCCGTTACTAGCCGGCTTTACCACTTCGGCAGCCAATCTGATTGACCCAAACTATGTGGTGGGCCCGGAAGCAAACTGGTTCTTTATGATTGCCAGTACCTTCGTTATTGCTGGTCTGGGCGCCTTTGTCACCGAAAAAATTGTTGAGCCGAAACTGGGCAAATATAACGTGAGTGAAGCTGCCGTCGATTTGGGCGAGCAAAAGCTGGAACAGCTTAGTGCGCAGGAGCGTAAGGGCTTAAAGCTGGCCGGTTTAGCTTTTCTCGGTATTTGTTTGCTATTGGCACTTAGCGTGGTGCCGGCCGATGGTGTGCTGCGCCACCCGGATACCGGCTTAGTCGCCGATTCGCCTTTCTTAAAAGGCATAGTGGTGTTTATCTTTGTGTCCTTTGCTATTCCGGGCTTTGTTTATGGCAAGGTGGTCGGCACCATGCAAACCGACCGTGATGTGATTAATGCGATGGCGAAAAGCATCAGCTCGATGGGGCTCTATATCGTGCTGGTATTTTTTGCGGCGCAGTTTGTGGCCTTTTTTGGCTGGTCGAATCTGGGGGCCATTCTGGCGGTGAAAGGTGCGAACTTACTACAGGATATCGGTTTAACCGGCCCGATGCTGTTTGTGTTCTTTATTGCGATGTGCGCCATTGTTAACCTGTCGCTGGGCTCGGCCTCGGCACAGTGGGCAATTTTTGCCCCCATCTTTGTACCGATGCTAATGATTGTTGGCTACTCGCCCGAAGTGATCCAGGCTGCTTACCGCATTGGCGATTCGGTAACCAACCTTATCACCCCGATGATGAGCTATTTTGGCCTGATCCTGGCTGTGGCTGCCCGCTATAAGAAAGACCTAGGTATAGGTACCCTGATTGCTACCATGCTGCCCTATACCATGATTTTCTTTATCGGTTGGGTGGTGCTGTTTTATATCTGGGTGTTTTTACTGGGGCTGCCGGTTGGTCCGGGCTCACCGACCTATTATGAATTCACGCAGTAATAGGCAACAGGGTCTTACTGTGGTCATAAAGCTGTGATATAACACGGGCAGATTGCGCGGTCAGCTGCTCGCTAAACTGGCCCGAAAGCGCTGCCGATCTGCTACAGGCGCCCGCGACCGGCGGGCAATTAGAGAAAAAATTCAGAGAACAGAGTCGTTTATGGAACAGAATAAAGTTGTAGGGTTGCACAAAGAAAAACACGCGAAAACCAAAATCAGCTCAGTGCGGCCTTTTAGCCATATCGCGCAGGAACATATGCTGCCGGTAGTAGTACATGAATTTGTGGTAGCCGGTGCCGAGTTCCCGGTAGTGTTTGTTAAAGATCAGCAAACTGAGCGTTTCCAGCCGGTTGTGTTACTGGGCCTGGCGTCGCAGCAAAACCTGATGCTGGTTGATGATAAATGGCAAGCCATGTACGTACCGCGCGTAGTGCGTAACTATCCGCTGGTGCTGGTACAGGAAGCACCGGAAAGTGACCGCCTGATGGTGGCGATTGATGAAGCCTCAGAGCGGGTAAATGAAGCCGAAGGCTTCCCGCTGTTTAACGATGATGGCAGCGAAAGTGAGTTTTTAACTGTGCGCAAGCAGCAAATGGGCGAGTACGTTGATTATGCCCAGATGACGCAGGTGTTTATGGAAAAACTAAAAAGCCTGGGTCTGCTGAAAGAGCAGGTATTAACAGTTACCATCAACGAAGAAAAGCGCAATATCAACGGCATCCATATGGTCGACGATCAAAAGCTGAATGAGCTGAGCGACGAAACCTTCCTCGAACTGCGTAAGCTGGGTTATCTGACGGCAATTTATGCGCACCTGATGTCACTGCAGCATACGCAGAAGCTGGTACAAAAACTGGCTGAGCGCGAAGAAGCCGCTAAGGCCTAAGCGTTATCGGCAAACAGCAACGGCAGCCTCGGCTGCCGTTTTGCGTTGGTGGCTATCGCATACTGTTAAACGCGGCTAAGCGTGACTAAGCGCGGCCAAACTTTGCCAGTAAGGCCTGTTTCACATGCTCGGGGACAAAGCTGGCGACATCGCCGCCATGCCGGCACACTTCTTTAACCAAGGTCGACGAGATAAAGGTGTTTTTCTCCGACGGCGTCATAAAAATACTGTCCAGCTCCGGGTTTAACGAGCGGTTCATACTGGCCAGCTGAAATTCGTACTCATAGTCTGCTACCGCCCGTACACCGCGGATCAGCACCTGTGCCTGCTGGCTTTTGGCAAAATCAGCCAGCAGACCAGAAAACCCAATTACTGACACATTCTGGCAGTCGGCAAAGGCCTGCCGGGCCAGCGCGACCCGCTCATCCAGGCTAAATAACGGCTGTTTGCTGGGGTTGGCAGCTACCGCAACAATTACGGTTTCAAATAGCCGCGCGGCACGCAGTACAATATCAGCGTGGCCATTGGTTAAAGGATCGAAGGTACCGGGGTAAATCGCACGAATATGCATCAAAAGCAGTTCCTGTCAGGGCCAGCGCAGAGCTTGCTGGCATTTAACGTCAATTTGGCGTTACTATAGCAAAATAACCGCCTAAAAAAAGAAGCCTGCAGTTCGCAATGGAAAAGAAGCTCAGAACCAAAGACCGGATTATTCAAGCCAGTATTGCGTTATTTAATGAGGTTGGTGAGCGTCAGGTTACCACTAACCATATTGCAGCCCATCTGGGCATCAGCCCCGGCAACCTGTATTACCACTTCCGCAATAAAGAAGACATTATCCGGCATATTTTCCGTGAATATACCAAGCTGCTGGAAACGCGGATTAAACCGCCTTCAGCCCAAGCCAGGCCGCTGGATGCCCTGACTGATTATCTGGATATCGTATTTGAGCTGATGTGGCGGTTTCATTTTTTCTACGCCAATCTGCCGGATATCCTGTCACGGGATCCGGCCTTGCAACAGGATTACCTGCAGGTGCAGCAGGGCGTACTGGCGCGGGTGATGACGGTAATTAAAGCCTTAAAAGCCCAGGGCGTCATTGCAGTCGATGAGGCCGATATCCGCGATCTGGCGCACAATATCAAACTGCTGGTTACCTTCTGGATCAGCTATCTGAAAACCCAGGCGCCACAGGCCGAAGTGAATCAGGCCAACCTGTACCGTGGCGTCCTGAAAGTACTGCTATTATTTAAGCCCTATGCCACCGCTGCCGCCCGCGCCGATATGCTGCAACTGCAGCACTACTATAGTCAGCTGGTCGGAACAGATCAGGCAGCGGCCGATTTGTAGCCAATTCTTTACAAGCGGGGCAGGCAAGCCCCGCTAATCTTCGGTATAATCGCTGCAGCAAGGGCCGCTAGAAAGTACAATAGCGCGTCAAATCAACTTACCCGCCTACATTGCCAGAGGAGGCTTTATGCGCAATGGCGCTTTTCTGCACCATCTACAACAACAAATCGAAGAGGTGAAAGCAGAAGGTCTGTACAAAGCAGAACGTATTATCAGCTCACAACAACAAGCCAGCGTTACCGTTGGCAGCGAGCAGGTACTAAACTTTTGTGCCAATAACTATCTGGGCCTGGCCAATAACCTCGAACTGATTGCTGCCGCGCAGCAGGGCCTGCAAAGCCACGGCTTTGGTGTCGCCTCAGTGCGGTTTATCTGTGGTACCCAGGATATCCATAAACAGCTGGAAGCAAAAATTAGTGCCTTTTTAGGTACCGAAGATACCATCCTGTACTCTTCCTGCTTTGATGCCAATGGCGGTTTGTTTGAAACCATCCTCGGTGCTGAAGATGCGGTGATCTCGGATGCACTGAACCATGCTTCCATTATTGACGGCGTGCGGCTGTGTAAAGCCAAACGCTACCGTTATGCCAATAACAATATGGCCGAGCTGGAAGCCCAGCTGCAGCAGGCCGATGCCGATGGCGCCCGTTTTAAGCTGATTGCCACTGATGGTGTGTTCTCCATGGATGGCGTGATTGCCGACTTAAAAGCGGTGTGTGATCTGGCCGATAAATACAACGCCATGGTAATGGTTGACGATAGCCATGCCGTGGGTTTTGTGGGTAAAAATGGCCGCGGCACCCACGAATACTGTGACGTGATGGACAGAGTCGATATTATTACCGGCACCCTGGGCAAGGCGCTGGGCGGTGCCTCCGGTGGTTATACCTCAGGTAAAAAAGAAATTATCGAATGGCTGCGCCAGCGTTCACGGCCATATCTGTTCTCAAACTCCTTAGCACCTTCTATTGTTACGGCGTCAATTAGGGTGCTGGAGATGCTGGAGCAGGGCGGCGCACTGCGGGAAAAGCTGTGGCAAAACGCCAATTATTTCCGCGAGCAGATGACCGCTGCCGGCTTTACGCTGGCCGGTAAAGATCATGCGATTATTCCGGTCATGCTGGGTGATGCCAAGGTGGCTGCCGAAATGGCGAAACGGATGCTGGCCGAGGGCATCTATGTGGTTGGCTTCTCCTTCCCGGTAGTACCAAAAGGCCAGGCGCGGATCCGCACCCAGATTTCAGCGGCACATACAAAAGAGCAGCTGGATAAAGCCATTGCGGCCTTTATCCGTATTGGTAAAGACATGGGCGTGATCGCATAAGGCGGGGCGTAATAATGAAAGCATTAGCAAAATTAAAAGCAGAACCGGGTATTTGGCAAACCGAGGTTGAGAAACCGGAAGTGGGGCCAAACGATGTCCTGATCAAGATCAGAAAAACCGCCATCTGTGGCACAGACGTACATATCTACAAATGGGATGAATGGGCGCAGAACACCATTCCGCATGGCATGGTAGTTGGCCATGAATATGTCGGCGTCATTGAAGGCATGGGCTCAGAAGTGCGCGGCTTTAAATTGGGTGACCGTGTCTCCGGTGAAGGCCATATTACCTGCGGCTACTGCCGTAACTGCCGCGCCGGCCGCGTGCATTTATGCCGTAATACCATTGGTGTGGGGGTAAACCGTACCGGCTCTTTTGCTGAGTATCTGGTGATCCCGGCTTATAACGCCTTTAAGCTGCCGGACAATATCCCGGATAATATCGCGGCGATCTTTGACCCCTTTGGCAATGCCGTACATACCGCCCTGTCTTTTGATCTGGTGGGTGAAGATGTGCTGATCACCGGGGCTGGCCCTATCGGTATTATGGCGGCCGCAGTCGCGCGCCATGTTGGTGCCCGGCATGTGGTGGTAACCGATGTCAACCCATACCGGCTTGAGCTGGCGCTGAAAATGGGTGCCAGCCGCGCCGTTGATGTCAGCAAACAGAACTTGAAAGACGTGATGCAGGAACTGGGCATGACCGAAGGCTTTGATGTTGGTCTGGAGATGTCTGGCGTACCGGCAGCCTTTAACAGCATGCTGGATACCATGAACCATGGCGGTAAGATTGCCATGCTGGGCATTCCACCATCGACCATGGCGATTGACTGGAATAAGGTCATCTTTAAAGGCCTGGTAATTAAAGGCATCTACGGCCGGGAAATGTTTGAAACCTGGTATAAGATGGCGAGCTTAATTCAGTCTGGTCTGGATTTAAGCCCGA
Organism: Alishewanella aestuarii B11; assembly: GCF_000280055.1. GTDB lineage: Bacteria > Pseudomonadota > Gammaproteobacteria > Enterobacterales > Alteromonadaceae > Alishewanella > Alishewanella aestuarii. Next base: position 11,997 of record NZ_ALAB01000005.1, read on the forward strand.
TTATTACCCACGAAATGCCGATGGAAAACTATAAAGAAGGCTTTGAAATTATGTGCTCAGGCCAGTCAGGTAAGGTGATCCTAAACTGGTCTTAAGCCCCGGCTTAAACAGCCCCGTCCGCTGTGGCGGGGCAGTACACCTGATTACGTCCCTGCTGTTTGGCCTGGTACATCGCAGCATCAGCTGCTGCCAGCAGCGCACTTAAATCGTAACCGGCCTGATTGCTGTCTGCTACACCAAAGCTGGCGGTCACTTTAAATTGCTGCTGATAACCACTGGTATCAATATCTGCCAGTGCGGTACGACAAATATCAGCCAGCATCACCGCCTGCTCGGCCGTGCAGTCTGTCAGCAGGATCACAAACTCTTCGCCACCAATACGGCCAAAAATATCGCTATGCCGGATAAAGTTGCGGCAACTTAGCACCACCTGTTGCAAGGTCCAGTCGCCGGCGGCATGACCAAAACGGTCATTAATTTGTTTAAAGTGGTCCAAATCAAACAGGATCAGCGCTACCGGCCGCTGCGCCCGGATGCAATGGGTAATTTCCTGCTTCGCCTGCTCGGTAAAATGATAACGGTTGCTAATGCCGGTAAGTTGGTCAAACTCGGCCATTTTGCGATAACGCTTACTGCGGGTCAGGCCACGGTAGGTCAGTAAGCCAAGGATTAAACTCAGGCTACCAATCAGTAATAGCATTAAATAGCGATTTTCCGCCTGCTGCTGATATAAATTACGTTCCAGCGTAAGCAGTTCATTATCTTTATCCAATAGCTGGATCCGTTGCTCTTTCAGACGGGCTTCGCCACTGGCCAGCTGGTAAGCCAATTGCTGCGAGGCTTTTTCTCTGGCAATTGCCAGCTCGGTATCACGGCGTTTTTCGCTATAACGCAGCAGGTTGTCAAAGTTACGCTCCGCCTGCGCCAGCAGCGTTAGTACCCGGTAGGTACTCAGCACCGCCGGATCATTCCGATCGCCCGGTAAACTTTGCTCAGCGCGCTGCGCCAGCTCATTGGCCGCAGCCAACTCGCCCTGTTGTAATAGCGCTTCTGCGGCGGCGGCGTTAAAACCTGCGGTTAAAATCGGATAATTAATCTGTTCAACCTGAGAATAATACTGCTGATAAAACGCCAGGGCAGCAGCGGCTTGCTGTTGTTCCAGTAAATAGAACATATGGTTGCGGATAATTAGTAGTGAGAAAATAACTTCGTTGGCGAGTTCGCAGAGTGAGTGTGTTGAGTCGAAATCTAGTGAGTATTGTTGGAAATTTTTAGTTTTATATGCACCTTGTAGTTTCGGAGCTATCAACCGACAGCGCAAAGCATTATCGGAAGTAATTCTTAGACCTTGGTCAATAAGCTGATTAACTAGCTCAAATCTCTCAACGTTGTTATAAAGAAGAATAAGAGGACCTGCTACTTGGGTGTAAAGAGAAGGCTCTCTTATCGTTGGTAGAGAAACTAAAACTTGTTCCGCTTGTAGGAATGCATCACTATATCGATAGCTTAAAACATAAATGTTTGTTTTTAAGCTACTTACTTTTAATTCAAGTTCCGGACTTATATTCGTATCAACTTGTTCGAGTTGATTTAAGGCGCGCTCAAAATCTCCAGTAAGTACATGGTCCCAAGCAGTTAGTAATAACAAATGACCCAGCTCAGTGTTACTTAGCGTAGTTTTGTCAGTATTTTCATATAGCTGCCTGACATTTCCTTGGAACTGATTGCGATCTTTGAGCCTTAGGTCGTTCAGTTGCTCTAAGTGTTGACTAAAATCGCTGGCAAGAGCTGGTACATTAGCAACTGCTAGTGCTAGAAGCAAAAAACACCTAAAAGCGAGGACCTTCATTCTCTAACCGGCTAGCCGAATTGACGATAAGTTTTCTTTGTCATCGCTTGGAGTCGGAGTTTGTGGATTAGGATTTCCTGTTTCCTCTGTTTCTTCTTTTTCCTCTGGGTTTTCAGGCTCAGGTGTGTAGACAAAACAGATAATCTTTTCCCGCAATAATGCCTGCTCTGCCGTATTAAGCGAAGCCAGTAGCGCAGCATTATCGGATTCGACGCTGGGCTGCCAGAGCGGCGTAAGTGCCAGGCTTAGTAGTTGCTCGGATAAAGTAGACATTAGCAGGGCTCGGTAATTAAAGGTCGATATGTCTAATGTAGGCAGTTTTTATGACAGCAGCAAGGGGCCTTTGGTTTTATTTTCGGGATTCTTCCGCCGGGTTCAGCTTAAGTGGCCGGCTTAGCCGTAAAAAGCCATCCGCTAGTTCGGCACTGACCTTAAACCCCAGCTTGGCTGCCGAATGCAGGGCGGCGAGATTTTGCTGCTGGATCCTTTTGCTCAGGGTTTCAATTCCGCCCAGACACCCGGCCTGCGCAATCAACAATCGGCTAAGTTGGGTGCCGAGCCCCTGCTGTTGCCAGGCAGGTAACAACATACGGCCAAGCTCAGCCTCGCTGGCATTGGCGCCCGGTAATAACATCGCCAGCCCGATAGCGCCCACTCCGGCCAGTTGTACCTGAAAGTACGCTGCCGGCCAGCTGGTGGTTGTCGCTGTGGTCACAGGCAAAGAGGCAGGCTGCTGCAGGTGCTGTAGCAGCGTATTAAAACGCGCCCGCGCCTGCGTTATGCTTAGTGCCGGACCGATATGCCGCATTACCTGGGGTTCGCAAAATAACGCCAGAAATAGTGGCTCGGCCGCAGGGTCAAGAGCCTGTAACGTCAGGCCGGGTTGGCTGGTGCCGTTAACGGCTAACATCTGTTGCCTGATCCAGTGCGGCCAATTGTTGCAGCAGCTCCGTATTGGCCTGTAGCGCGCTACAGGGCGGGATCACCAGTGTGGTTTTACCGCTGACAGTGGCCTGTGCCAGCTCTGATAGAGGCAAATGCTCAATGCGGGCTTGCTGGGTCGGCAGGCTGGCCGCTTCATACAGGGTAACCTGATGTGCCGGCGGATAAAAACGGCATAAATAGTCGCTTAACAGCTGCCGGTATTGGCCGGGGGTGGCAAAGCGTGCCAGACTGCGGTCGCCGGCAACACCCAGTTGCCATAAAATAAGGTAGGCGGCGGTATCGATAGTGCGCTGATAAAACATAAACTGGCTGCATTCGTACAGCTGGCAACCATAGCGGCCCGGGTCAATCCCCAGATCGGCATACAGACAGTCTTCGGCTGAGATCGCCGGTAGCATCCGGCTAAAATAACCTTGTTGCTGCGCCTGCTTCACTGCCTGATGCGGTACCCAGGCAAAGACCCCCGGATGACCATAAAAGGCGCCAACCACCTTTTTACCGGCTACGACTTCAGCCAGCATCGCCTCAACCATTAGCTGATAGCTATGCTGGCGTGATGGCCCCTGATGATAATAAGGCTGCAGTGAGCGGGCGTCCGGGTGCATTTCCAGTAACCATTGCTCGGTTAACGCATCGGCCATTAGCACAAAGACCACATCGGCAGCAGCGATATAGTTGCGGCTAAGCGGGTCCAGATGGGCGCCCAGCATAATGCCGGTACCCAGGCAAATCAGACTGCCCTGCGTCATGTGGCCTCCTGGTCGCTGCGTTGTTGCTCAAGTAACTGCAAAATATCCCGGCTTTTGGTCAGTAAGCGCAGTTGGCTAAATAACTGCTGCGCCTCGGGGTATTGCAGTTTCAGGTAACTAAACCATTGCTTTACCCGGTTAGCGTAATATTTGCCTTTATCGCCGGCAATTTCAAATTCGGAATAGTGCATCAATAACGCCAGCACCTCTGGCCAGGGCAGTGGGGCGGCCTGATCACGGATGTGCCGCGCCAGATTGGGCATCGCCAGCGCGCCGCGGCCAAGCATAATATCCTGGCACTGACTTTGCTGCTGACAGAGCAGCGCCTGCTCGGCATTCCAGATCTCGCCGTTGGCAACCAGCGGTATTTTTACCTGCTGCTTTATTTTGGCAATCCAGGGCCAGTACGCCGGTGGCCGGTACCCATCGCTTTTGGTGCGGGCATGGATCGCCAGGCTGCTGGCGCCGGCCTCGGCAATGGCTTTAGCATTGTCAAGCGCAAGACTGGTATCGTCATAACCGAGCCGAATTTTGGCGCTGACCGGGAACTGCGCTGGCACTGCGTCGCGCACCGTTTTTACGATCCGATACAGGGTCTCGGTTTCTTTTAACAGCACGGCGCCGCCGCGGCTTTTATTCACTGCTTTTGCCGGGCAACCAAAATTCAGATCGACGCCGGGTGAGCCCAGTTCCACCGCCCGCGCTGCATTTTCGGCCAGCCAGTGTGGTTCCTGCCCCAATAATTGCACCCGTACCGGGGTGCCGGCGCGGGTTTTACCACCTTGCAGCAGTTCCGGGCACAGCCGGGTAAACACCCGGGCCGGCAGTTTTTGGTCCACCACCCGCACAAATTCGGTAATGCACAAGTCATAGCCGCCAATTTGCGTCAGCATCTCGCGCATCAGGTGATCAACCACGCCCTCCATCGGGGCCAGTACGATTTTCATTTAGTTACTGTTTTGCTTCATTTAGTTGCTGTCTTGCGGCGAGCTGGCGTGCGCATGCTGGCGTTGCCGGCGGCAGCGCTCAGAGCAGTAGCGCACGTCATCCCAGTTACGCTGCCACTTTTTGCGCCAGCTAAAAGCTAACTGGCACACCGGGCAGATTTTTTGCGGCAGGGTGGTTTTGTGGTGGGCCATAAAGCCGCCTTAAACGCTATAGATGGTGCGCAGTTCCTGGCGGTGCAACAGCTCGGCTAGCTCCGGCAATTGCAGCGGCTCCAGCTCCAACACATCCAGAATACGGCTTTGATGTAGCTGCCATTCCGGATCCAGATTAACCTGAAACAGCTGCCGGCTTTCACCACTGAAAAATTCGGCAATTTTTAAAATGGCAAAGCGCTGATGTTCGGCCTGGTTATCGGTTTCCAGCAACAGCGCCGGGCTGTGGTGATAGGCAATAATATTACACAGTGTCTGGGTTAGACCCCAGGATTCGGCAATCAGATAGCCCAGCACTTCATGGCTGGTATGAAAATGCTGCTCTTCAATACTGCTGACCGCCTGCTGTTGCAGCAAACCTTGCTGCAGCACAGTGGCATATTGCGGCGCCTGTTGGCTAATCAGTGCCATGCCGGCGTTGCGAAATAGCCCCAGTGAGTAACAATCGTCCTGGCACTGCTGATCAAAATTCAGCTGTTTCGCCAGTGTCATCGCCAGGGTGGCGGTATGCAGGGCATTGGTCCAGAGCTTGCGGCTAAACTCATCCTGGCGGCCTTCTTCCAGCGTAAAGCGCAGCAGTACACTGCGTACCAGCATCACTACCCGGTTTAATCCCAGATAGCGGCAGGCTTGCTCCACCGAGGTAATTTTATTGCGCAGCCCAAAGTAGGCCGAGTTGACTACCTTGAGCGTAAAGCCGGCAATACCGATATCCAGCGCAATCAGCGAAGCAATACGGTTTAAGTCCGGTTCGGCAGCATTCAGTTGTTGCTGGATATGCCGCAGTACCTGGGGTTGTGGCGGAATGGTAAAGCCCTGCAGCGCATGCTCAACCAGGCTCATATCGATTGCTTTTACCATCTGCTTTACTCCCGGTTGTGCACTTTTGGGTATGCCTTTTGTCGTGCGCCGCTAATCAGAACTAAGGATTTACGAATCGAGGTAAGGCCGGCCCAGCATTAATTGCTGTGCCAGTTGCGTTTCTGCCTGCTGATCAGTGAGCTGCAGGTCGAGAAACTGCACATCAAATTGCAGCAGGTCGTCGTCTGCTAAATGCACCGCCACCAGCTTATCCGGTACCTGATGCACCTGACGGTAGGCATTAATCGCCACCTGGGCGGCTTGCTCCATTAAGGCGAGAAAATGCCCGAGCGGATAGCGCTGAAATACCGGATCATCCAGATGCGCCCAGCCTAATAAGTCACCGCTGATGCTGCCATCGGCATGATCGGTAAACAGCATTGAAACAGCGGCGCAGCTGGGGTTTTCACCCGGGGTAAATTGTTCGGCATCCTGCTCGGAAAACAGCAGCACATAGCCAAAACCCGGGCAGCCTTCGGCATCCATTTCGTCGAACGACGGATCGTACAACAGGAACAAACGATTATCAGACATGGCGACCCCGGCTTGCTAAACAAGCGGCTATTCTACCTGAGGTCGGAGCTGCACTAAAGCCCTCTGGCCGGATCTTGTAGCGATTTAACCGCAATTGCCGGCCCGGCTAGTGGAAATCCGCAGTCAGCGGCACCGGCAGCTCCAGCAGTAACGCCAGCAGGTTAAGTAAGCCCTGCTCTGCGGCCGTTGCCGCCTGATCAGCAGCGACTGCTGCCAGGATGCTCTGCCAGACCTGTTGTTTGATTGCCGGAGCCGCACTCAGTAGCGGCCGCAATGCCTGATCCAGGCGGCTAAAGTCTACCTGAGGTGCCGTGGTATCCGCTGGCAGTTGCAGCGCATTTAGCGCGGCCTGCCAGGCTTGCTGCTTATTGCTGTCACCGGCGGCGCTGGCAACGGCGCTGAGCAAGGGCAGCAGGGCGGGCAACAGGTCGGCCAGGCTTTGGCGGTTATACTGGCGAACCAGTTCTTTGCTGTCGAATTCACTGGCCACCACATGCTCCAGCAAACTTAAGCTAAGCCACTGTGCCAGATCCGGCGTGTTACCGGCCAGTTGTCGCAGTAACTTATCGAAGGCGCGGAACTCTGACTCACTCAGCTGCTTTAACGCTGGCACCGACATTTGCAACAACTGCACCTGCTGTGGCAGGGCCAGGCGTTGTACCGCATCGGAGAGTTGATCAACTTCGGCCAGCAACTGGCTGCCGCCATAGGCTTTAATCTGGGCCAGTTGGTTGGCTAGCTGCTCAGTTCTGAGTAATAGCGCACAGGCGATAGCCTGTGCCGGACGGGTTTGATGGCTGCTTTGGCTTAGCAGCACCGGGATAGCGGCCAGCATGGCGCGACGCTGGCGCTCCTGCGGTTGCTCCGGGGTCTGGGATACAGTGGGTTTGACTGGCTGTTGGCTGCTTGGATAACGGCCATTCCAGCTTGGATCCAGCCGGCGAATACGTTTTTCAAGCGGCGGATGGGTAGCAAAGATCGCCACCCAGCGGCTTAGCGCTTCGCCAAAAAATAAATGGCTGACTTCATCGGCATTGGCGTGTTGTACTTTGGCGCCGTATTGATGACCACCAATGCGCTTTAAGGCGCCGGCAATACCGCTTGGATTACGGCTAAACTGTACCGCCGAAGCATCGGCCAGGTACTCGCGCTGCCGGCTGACGGCAGCCTTAATCAGATTACCAAAAAACGAACCGAGATAGCCGATCACGACCAGGCCAAGCCCCAGCAGCATAATGGCGCCGGCACCATCATTATTATTGCGTCTGGAGCGGGCATAGCTGGCGCCACGGCCGGCGCGTAACAGGTAATAACCAAGATGGCCGATAAATAAGATGCCATTCAGCACCGCGATCAGCCGGATATTCATGCGCATATCGCCGTTCAGAATATGGCTGAATTCATGGGCGATCACGCCCTGCAGTTCGTCGCGGCTAAGTTGCTCCAGCGCGCCCTGAGTGACGCCAATAACCGCATCGGCCGGGCTGTAACCGGCAGCAAAGGCGTTAATGCCGCGTTCGGCCAGCAGATAAACCGGTGGCACCGGCAGGTTAGCTGCCAGCGCCATCTCCTCTACCACATTCAGTAACCGGCGCTGCAGCGGATCTTGAGCATCCGGTTTCAGACGCACCCCGCCAAGCGCTTCGGCTACACTGCGGCCGCCCAGTTTCAGTTGCTGCCACTTGGCCATAATCGCCAGGCCCACCACGGCAAGTACCACCAGGCTGATGCTGCTGATCACTTCCCATGGCAGTTGTACCGGGCCACCCTGAAACAGGCTGAAACTCAGCATCACCAGCAGATTGGTCAGGATGATCAGCGCCAGCACCGCCAAAGCGAACAGCGTGATCAGGACCCGGGTATTGCGCCGGGCCAGATCCTGTTGCTGGAAGAAATTGCTCGCCATTGCTTAAAAGCTGACTTTGGGAGCCTGCTGAATTTGCGCGCTGTCAGCGAATTCCAGCAGCTTGGCATCCTGTTTGTGGCCAAAGCTGGCGGCAAAGAACATCGGCGGGAAGCTTTGCTTGTAGGTGTTATATTCGGTTACCGCATCATTAAAGGCCTGACGGGCAAAAGCAACACGATTTTCGGTGCTGGTCAGCTCTTCTGACAGCTGCTGCATATTGGCGCTGGCTTTCAGGTCCGGATAAGCTTCCATCACCATACTAAAGCGGCTCATTGCACCTTGCAGCGCGCCTTCGGCCTGGGCTAACTGGCTGATGGCACCGGCATCGCCCGGGTTATTGGCGGCCACTTTCAGCCCGGCTAGCGCGGCATTACGGGCGGCGATCACGGCTTCCAGCGTTTCGCGCTCATGCTGCATATAGGCTTTGGCAGTTTCCACCAGGTTGGGGATCAGATCATAACGGCGCTTAAGTTGTACTTCGATTTGCGCAAAAGCATTCTGAAAACGGTTTTTCAGTTTAACCAGCTGGTTAAAGATGCTGATCAGGTAAAATACCACCGCCGCCAGCAAGGCCAGAATTATCAGTAACGTCATTTTAAGCTCCTTACAGGATATCAAGGTGTATTGTTAATGAAAGTTTAACCTTCTGTCCAGTGTCTGCAGCCGGATTTCGCCGGATTAGTACTAAAGTGCGGCAACCTGCGGTATGATAACGGCCTTGCACCGGGAGTAGCTATGAGTGATTTTAAACGTATTTCAGTGGCAGAAACGCTGGATTTATTAGCCCAGCAGGCAGTAATTGCCGATATCCGCGACGAACAAAGTTTTGCCAGTGGTCATATTGCGGGCGCCTTTCATTTGACCAACACCAGCCTGGGCCAGTTTATGCGCCAGGTGCCATTTGAACAGCCGGTGGTCGTAGTGTGTTATCACGGTAATTCCAGTCAGGGCGCGGCGCGTTATCTGGCAGAGCAGGGCTACGAACAGGTGTACAGTATGGATGGCGGCGTTGAGAGCTGGCGCACCCAGCAGCCTGTTGTCAGCGGGCACAGTGACGCCTGATGCTGACTAAGGTTGCGGAGTTTCGGGCCCAGCCGGCGGCGCTGTTATTTGCCGATTACTGCACCAGTCAGGGGCTGACGGTGCAGCTGCAGCTGGAAGGCGAGCTGACACTGCTGCTGGCCGACAGCGCGCAGTTGCCGCAAGTGGAAGCCCTGTTGACGGAATTTATCCGTGAGCCGGATCATCCGCGTTATCAGGCGGCAGCCTGGCAACAGAGTAACAGTGTGCAACTTGAGCCATCGATCCGGCTGCCGTCCAAGCAGCTGTGGCGCCAACTGCCGCTAACTCTGCTGCTGGTTGCGCTGACGCTGGCGGTCTATGGCTGGCAACAGCTGGATTTTCGCGCGGCCGCTCAGGCACTGCTGTTAACCAATAATGCAGAGCTCTGGCGTTGGCTTACTCCGATATTACTGCATTTCTCACTGACGCATCTGGTGTTTAATCTGGCCTGGTGGGGCTTGTTGGGCGCCAAAATCGAACGCTTCAGAGGCAGTGGCTTTTTATTGCAACTGACGCTGAGCAGTGCGGTGATTTCCAATGGCTTGCAACTGGCACTGGCCGGTCCCAATTTTGGTGGCTTATCCGGGGTAGTGTATGCGCTGGTGGGCTATTGCTACCTGAGTGATGTATTAAGCGGTCGCCAGCGCTATCAGTTGGGGCATGGTCTGTTTGGCTTTATGTTGCTGTGGTTGCTGCTGGGCTTCTTCGATCTGCTGTGGGTTAATATGGCGAACTGGGCGCATCTGGGCGGCTTGGGCTGTGGCTTACTCTGGGCCTGGTTAAGCCGGGACCGGCGGCATCAATAATTCAGCTGGCAGTAACGGCAGGCTCTGCCGTTACTGATACAGATATTTGGTAAACAACACATCCTGCACCATCGGCTGTCCGGTTTCCCGGCGTAGCACCTGTTGCAGCTGTTCCAGAATAATCAGTCGGATCTCTTCGCGCCCATGCAGGGATTTGACCTTCTCTTCCGATTGCTTACTCAGAATGCCAATAATGGTATCCAGGATCAGTGGCTCATGGTACTCGATGGTTTTCAGCATATCCCGGCTGGGTAACATCAGCTCTACTGACACCCGCAAGTAACCCAGGGTGCGGCGGTTTTCGGTGACATAGTTGGTGACGATATCCGGGTCAAAGCCGTAATACACCACCTCAGGCACATTTTGCTGTGCTTGGGCAGGCAGCGCTGTTAATAACAGCAGTGGTGCAAAGATCAGGGGCAGTAATACGCGCAACGTTAGCTTTCCTCATCGGAGCGGATTTCTGATAATCATATCAGCAGTCTCTTAGTTAGGCGAATTGCCGACTTAAAAAAGTTAGGCGAATGGCCGGGTAAAGAATAGTTAAACGAATTGCCGCTTAAAAAAATTCCTGCCCTTGCTATAATGCGGCAATTTTTGCATTCTGAACCCGACTAACTGATGACAGCAGTATTTTCGCTGGCGGCCTGTGCTGAACCCTGGCAACAGGCTGATGCCAGTAAGGCACCGGCTACTTTGTTACCCTGGCTGTTGGAGCCGGCGTCACTGACCGCCCGTTTAAAAGCGCACTGTCAGCAATTCCGGCTGCAGTTGCTGGCGGAGCAATCTTTGCCACTGCCGCAGACCTTACAGTCGCTGCTGCCGGCCAGTAGCCTTTGTACCCGCCGCGAGGTGTTAATGTGGTGCGATCAACAAGCGGCCGTCTATGCCCAGAGTTGGATCCCGCAGTCCAGCCAACAACGCTTGCAGCAGCTGGCTGCCCTCGGGGAACAGCCATTGGGCGAGTTGTTGTTTCAGTATCCGGATTTGCAACGCAGTCCGATTGAAATTGCCCGGCTTAGCCTGCCGCGGCCAAGCGCAGAGATCGCTGCGGGTGAATATTGGGCCAGACGCTCCGTGTTTTCGGTAGCCGGTGCGCCCTTATTAGTGGCAGAGGTTTTTCTGCCGGTGGTGGAGACGCTATGACAACGCTAAGCTGGCAACGACGCCAGGCCTACTGGCAATTGATGCGGCTGGATAAGCCGATCGGCACCTATCTGCTGCTATGGCCTACCTGGTGGGCATTATGGCTTGCTGCGGATGGGATCCCGCCTCTCGATTACTGGCTGATCTTTAGCCTCGGCGTGCTGTTAATGCGCTCAGCAGGTTGTGTGATCAATGATTATGCCGATCGCCATTTTGATGGTCAGGTTAGCCGCACTAAAGCCCGGCCACTGGCCAGTGGCCAGCTACAGCCGGTTGAAGCGCTGCAGCTGTTTCTGCTGTTGCTGTTACTGGCTGCCAGCTTACTGCTGTTCTTAAACCGGCAAACCCAACTGCTTGCGCTGGTGGCCGTGCTGCTGGCCAGCAGCTATCCCTTTATGAAACGCTACACCCATCTGCCACAGCTGGTATTGGGTGCGGCCTATAGCTGGGGGATCCCGATGGCCTTTATGGCGCTGCAGGGCGAGGTACCGCTGTATGCCTGGTGGCTGTATCTGGCGAATCTGCTGTGGACAGTGGCCTATGATACCTTTTATGCGCTGGTCGACCGTGACGATGATCTTAAGGCCGGTATTAAATCGACGGCGGTGTTGTTTGGCCGTTATGCCCAGCCGGTGATAGCGCTGTTGCAACTCGGCTTTTTGGGCCTGTTGGCATTGCTTGGGCAAACGCTGGCACTGGGCTGGCCGTTCTTTTTAGCCCTGGCGCTCTGTGTGCCGGCTTTTGCCTGGCAGCACTACCGGGCGACGAAGGGGCCTCAGGGCGCCTTTGCCGCGTTCCTGGATAACCATTATGTTGGTATGCTGCTGTTTGTCGGGGTGGCGGTGGGAGTATAGTGCTCTTTCCAGTTAATTATGACGTGTTCAGCGTTTGCCCGGGCTTTCAAGGCAAGGCGACTCGTCGAAGGCATAGTGGCGCTCTGTCAAGACGAGACAACGCGGCATTGGAAGCCCGGGCAAACGCCCGCAGGGTCGGTTTAAAATGCCCTCAGACGTCGTTGCTTGTTTTTGATTTAGCGCCACTAAACCTGCAAACAAGCGCCTAGCCTGAGGGCATTTTAATTCCGACTGAATCATTCATAATTAACTGGAAAGAGCACTGATATGAAAGCCTATTTACTTAGTTTACTGCTGTTAGCGGGTTGCTGCAGCGTGCAGGCAGAGCCGCCGTTTGGCAGGGCCCAGATCGCCTTTGCCGGGCAGCAAGTTGCGGTGCAACTGGCCGATACGCCGGCGTTACGAGCCCGCGGTCTGATGTTTCAGCAAAGTGCCGAGCCGGGTATGCTGCTGTTATACACGGCGCCGGAGTCAATAAGTTTGTGGATGCGTAATACCGGTCTGGAGCTGGATGTCGCCTTTATTGATGCCAACTGGCAGATCCAGAGTATTAAGCCACTTGAGCCTTATGATGAAAGCATTGTCAGCTCGGAAGGCCCGGTGATTGCCGCCCTGGAGAAACCGCGCGGCTGGTTTGCCGCCCGCGGCTTGACGGTCGGCAGTCAGCTCAGCTTAGTGCGCGACTGACAGCCGCTTAGCGGCTGGGGTCAATCAGGCCATTCAGGCTGTTATTGCGCCGAAACCAGCCGGCGATGCTAAAGCGCGGGCTGCTGGCCGGCAGCACTTCATGTGGAAAGCGCTCACTCTCAAATACAATTAACCCGCCGGCTGCTGGCTGAAACTGCCGGATCAACTGATCCTGCTCGTCATACAATGCCAGAGCGCCACCTTCAGTGACGCTGTTAAGATAGGTAACCGTGGTCAGCACCCGGTTGGAGCGGCCCTGAAAGGCGTCCAGATGCTTCTGATAAAAGTCACCGCTTTGATAACGCGCATAGTGGCATTCAAAATCAAACAGGCCGAGTAGACAGCGTTGGTTAAATACCTGCTGCAATTGCTGCATCAGTGCCAGATACTGCTGTTGTGCTGGCGTACTGGCGTCCAGCCAGGCGGTGTGGTCGCGCCGGATCTGTTGATCCTGCAAATGCGCGGCCTGGCGGCCCACGCCTGCCGCGCGTAGCGGCTGCTGCTGCAAATCCTCCAATAGCGCAGAGGTTAGCGGCTCGGGTAAAAAAGTGGGTAGCCAAACCCAGCCCTGCTGATAGAAGGGGGTGATAATGCTGTCCCAGTCGGTTGCGGTTGGCGCTGACATAATGACTCCAAAAGCGGTAACGGACATAGTTTGCCATAGCAGTGAGCCAGCTCATAGAGACTCGCGTATCAGCAACGTAAGAAACAGGAGGATTGACCATGCGCATCGCTTTACTAGCGGCGACACTGCTGCTGACCGCTTGCAGCAAAACTGTACTGGACTACCGGCAACAAACGCCGGTATTAAAACTGGATGAGTTCTTCGCTGGCAGTGGCCGCGCCTATGGCGTGCTACACGACTGGCGTGGCCGCCAGACGCTACGCTTTACCGCGGATCTTTGTGGCGAGTGGCAACAAGGCCGTGGCGACCTGTACGAGGTGTTCTATTTTAGTGACGGCCGTATCGAGCAGCGGCACTGGCGGCTGCAGCAGGACAGTTCAGGCAAAATCAGTGGTACGGCCGGTGACGTGGTAGGGGAAGCCAGCGGCCAACTGGCCGGTAATGCGTTGTATTGGCAATATGTGTTGCGCATCCCTTACGATGGTAGCACCCTGGATGTGACGGTTAAAGACTGGCTATATCTGATTGATCCGCAAAATCTGATTAACCGCACCACGATGCATAAGTTTGGCTTGAAGGTGGCAGAGCTGACGTTATCGATCCAACAAACCGATGCCAGTGCGGACTGTACGCCGTTAAAGCAGCAGGTTGCAGAGTTGGCAGCTAAGTTGTAATAGTATCGGGCATTGTGCCGTTGAGCCCGTTGTGGGCTCAACAGCGCTGAGCGCATTTAACGGCGGCCTGGAAACTGCTGAAAAATATGATTGACGACCCGCGCGGTGGACTCGCGTGGTTGCTGCAGATCCTGCTGGCTTAATACGCCCTCGGCGATCCCTTCCCACACCAGTTGCTTACGGCTGGCATCCACTAAATCAATATTTACGGTACCAACGCGGTAATGCACCGTTTCCACATCGGTTTGATAGTAGGGGAAAGGCGCATACAGACCACGGCGATAATAATAGTAGCTGTACGGATGCAGACTGGGTGAAGTGGTGCTGCGCACTTCGGAACGCTGGGCCACGTTAGAGTTAAAGTTAATCAACAGCTGTGGATCATCGCTTAGCCGGTAACCGCGCGCTGTCATCTCCGCCGTAATAGCGGCTTTCAGGTGCTGGGTCACCAGGCTGGTATAGCCGGCGCGATCAGTTGCCAATTCGGACATAAAGCCAAAGGTTTGATAACTACTCAGATCGACGTTCGGCGCCTGATCGGTTCGCACTTTAGGACCTGAGGCACAGGCTGTTAACCACAAGGCTGAGGCGAGCAGAATGCCGCGCCAGAGCCAGGAAGAATGCTGCTTATTCATAACTACCGCCATCTCAATCAACTTAGCCTTGATATCTTACTATACTACGCCAGCCATTTCTGCGATCAACCCGGCGGCGACTTGCATATTTTGACGCCGGCAAGCAAACTAAGTTCCGGCTGGCACAGCAAATTACCCAGCCAGACAGGAGTCACTGACTTGATGCTGCTAAGAAGTTAGCATTGCATGCGTGCTGCTATTACACTTAGCATAGTGTATTGCCAGCCTGTAACGGCAGATTTTACGAGATAATAATGAAAACAAAGGATAAAACGCCAACCAGAGCTGAACCTGAAGCAGTCAGTCAACAGGCCTCAGCCGCCCTGTCTGATGCACTGGCCAGCTTTGCCACCCAGTTACAGCAACAGCAGCAACTCTGGCTGCAACAAATGCAAACTGCGCTGGATGCCCAATGGCAGCAGCGGCTTATCGCCCACGAACAGGCTTATCAAAAACTCTACAAAGATTGGCAACAAAGCCGGCAGCAGCTGGAGTTGGCCGTGCCGGCACCTGCTGCCGATCCGCGGCTGTTACAGGAACAGGAACGGCAAAATCAGCAATTACGGCAAAGACTGCAGCAATTAGAAGCGCAGTTAGCCGGGTTGCAGCAACAACAAGCCAGTGCGGCAGAACAACACGCCTCAGAACAGCAAATGGCTGGTCAGTTGCAGCAACAGTTAGCCGAGCTGCAACAGGCAATGCAGGTGCAGCAGGAGGCACTGACCGTGGCCGATACCGCTTATGCGGCGGAACGGCAAAAGGTGGCAGAGCTGGAGCAGCAGCTGGCTGCAGCCAGTGTTGGCACTGCCAGTACGCTGAGTGCTGAACAGCAAAAAGTAACCGAGCTGCAACAACAACTGGCGCAGACCACTGCGCAGCTGCAGCAACACGAACAACACGCAGCTACGGCACAGGCAGAAGCCGAACAGAAACTGGCGGAATTAACCGAACAGCTACAACAGCGTGAACAGCAAGCGCTGGCCATCCAGGCGGAAGCCGAACAGAAACTGGCGGCGCTTAGCGAGCAGCTACAGCAGCGCGAACAGCAGGTTACCGCCACCCAGGCAGACGCTGAGCAGAAACTGGTGGAATTAACCGAACAGCTACAACAGCGTGAGCAGCAAGCGGCAGCCGCCCAGGCAGAAGCCGAACAGAAACTGACTGAACTGACCGAACAGCTGCAGCAGCATAAACAACAAGCGGCAGCAGCTGTTGCCGCTGAACAACAAAAGGCTGACGAGCTGGCGGCTCAGGGGGCGTCATTACAGCAGCAACTGGAGCTGGTACAGGCTGAGTTTGAGTCACAACGCCAGCTGATACAGCAATTGACTGAGCAGCAGACAGAGCTGGGGCAGAAACTGCAATTTAAGCAGCAGATGTATCTGCAATTGCAGGAAGAAAATCAGGTGCTGAATCAGCAACAAAGCGAACAGCTTGCCCAATTACAGCAACTGGCCGCCAGTGAGCAGCAATTACGGGAACAGCTGGAGCGGCAGGATTTACTGCTGCAACAGGCCCGCTTGCGGCTGGAGGTCACAGTCGAGAAACAGCAGCTGGAAGCGGATCAGGCCCGGGAGACCATTCGGGTGCTGCGGCAGGAATTAGCCAAAGGCCAGGAAGAGCATCAGGCGGCCTTATCCGATCTGCAAAGCCGGCTGACCGAATACAAGCTGAAATTTGAATATGCACAGCGTCAGCTGTCGACCATGCCATAATAGGCGCCAAAGCAGGCCGGCTAGCCTGCTATTTTTTTGACAGGAACACTCTTTTTTAGGAATGCTATGAAACAAAAAGCCAATAACTTTCAGCAGATGCGCGAACTTAATCTGGCGCAGCAGGCGGCAATTGCTGCCAGTTTGCTGGAGCGGATGTTACCGAATTATCAACTGTTTAGCGAAGTCAGTCAGTTCGGCGATCCGGTGTTGGTGCGCAAAATTCTTGATCTGTGCTGGGAGTGGCTGACGGTACCGAAAGCGAAAATCAATTTCGAGCGCCTGGCGGAAGAACTGGAGCTGGCGACGCCTGAGGTCAATCATTACGATATGTTCGGGGTCTATCCGGCGGTTGATTGCGCCACGGCGCTGGATATGATGCTCAATGGCATCCGCGAACAGGATGCCGCCGAATTTATTAATGTGGCGAAGATTTCGCAGGCCACCGTGGCCCGGCTGATTGAATATGAAGCGGAAGACGCGGATATTACCACCGAAGCTGAGCTGAAAAAGCTGGTGCGGGATCACCCCTTGATGCAATACGAGATGGAGTGTCTGGCGGAGCTAATCGAACTGGTCAAACCTATGACGCGGATCGGCCGCGGACAAATGCAGCAGTTAAAAGCCTGGGTCAAAGAGCAGGGGCTAACTAACCTCGGTATGGAGCTTAGCCCGGAGACAGAGTAACCTTATTTAGCGGCTACTATGGCGCAGAAAGAGGCGATAGGCCAGCTGGCCGGCAACCTTTTCCTTTAGCAGCTGCCAGTTGGCGGGTATGGTTCCTAATGCCAGTTCTTTCTCGGTTTCCAGATAGATCAGGGCGCTGTCTGTCAGCCAGCCCTGTTGCTCTAACGCCAGACAGCAAGGCAGTGCCAAGCCCTGCCGGAATGGCGGGTCGATCAACACCAGATTATATTGCCGCTGTGCCGGGCGCTGCAGCCATTGCAGACAATCGGCATTAACCACCTCAGCATTGCTCGCTGCTAACGCTTTCAGATGTTGCTGCAGCTGCCGCGCCAATGCCGGCGCTTTTTCTACCAGTGTCAGATAAGCAGCGTAGCGTGACAGTGCCTCTAAACCCAGGCTACCGCTACCGGCAAAACAATCCAGCACCGTACTTTGTGCCGTATCCTGCATCAGCCAGTTAAACAGGGTTTCCTTAACGCGATCGGTCGTGGGTCTGAGGCCCGCGGCATCGGCTACCGGCAGCTTTTTACCCCGCCATTTGCCACTGATGATTCTGACGAAACCGCTGGGGCCGCCTGCACTACCACGACTGCTCGATTGTTTCATTGATTCGTTTTTGCCTGACAGATAAAGGTGTTAGTATAAGGCCAATTTTATCCTAGTTTTCAGCTCTGACCTAACTGCATATGACAAAACAGAATAAACTCTTTTCCTGGCTTGGTTTTGGTAAGAAGCCATCAGATGCACCGGACACGGCAACTCAGCCTGAGTCTACGGCCGCTAACGCGACAGCAACAACGGAAACCTCAGCCGCTGCTACGCCGGTTGCTGATACAGCAGTATCGGCGGCGCCAGTAACGGATGCGCCTGAGGCCGACCTGCCAGCCCAGGAAAGTCCGGCCGCCGCACAGCAGGCAGACAGCAGTCCGGCGCTGGTTACCGCTGCACCAGCGCCAGCAGCACCGACAGAGGCCGCAGCACCCAAGGTTAACCCGATCTTGGATAACCCGAAAAAGCCAGGTCTGTTTGCCCGCTTAAAGCAGGGACTGGCGAAAACCAGTCTGAATCTGGGGGCTGGTTTAGCCTCACTGTTCGTTGGCAAGAAAATTGATGACGAGCTGTACGAAGAGCTGGAAACGCAGTTACTGCTGGCTGACGTCGGTATGGATACGACCCAGAAGCTGATTAAACAGTTAACCAGCCATGCTGATCGCAAGGCACTGAAAGACGCCGGTCTGCTGTATGAAAAACTGCAGCAGGATATGGCCGAGTTGTTGCAGCACGTGGAACAGCCACTGCAACCTGAAGCCAGTGACGGCCCCTTTGTGATCCTGATGGTCGGGGTAAACGGTGTTGGTAAAACCACGACTATCGGTAAGATGGCACAGCAGTTTAAGCAGCAGGGCAAAACCGTGATGCTGGCGGCTGGCGATACCTTCCGGGCCGCCGCGGTGGAGCAGCTGCAGGTGTGGGGCGAACGTAATCAGATCCCGGTGATTGCCCAGCATACCGGCGCGGATAGCGCCTCAGTGATTTTTGATGCTTATCAGGCGGCCAAAGCCCGTAAAGTCGATGTGCTGATCGCTGATACCGCCGGCCGCTTACAAAATAAAGCACACCTGATGGAAGAGCTGAAAAAGATTGTCCGGGTATTGCAAAAGATTGAACCGGCGGCACCACACGAAGTGATGCTGACGCTGGATGCCGGCACCGGCCAGAATGCGCTGAGTCAGGCCAAACTTTTTAACGAAGCGGTCCCTCTGACCGGTATTAGTTTGACCAAGCTGGATGGTACCGCCAAAGGCGGGGTGATCTTTGCGATTGCCGATCAGTTTAAGGTGCCGATCCGTTTTATCGGGGTAGGGGAAGCCATCGATGACCTGCGGCAGTTCCAGGCCCAGGACTTTATCCGGGCGCTGTTTAACAAGGAATAACCGCTATGCTGCAGTTTGATCAGGTAAGTAAAAGCTATCCGGGTGGCTTTGTGGCACTGGAGCGGATTAACTTTCGTATCGCTAAAGGCGAAATGGTGTTTCTGACCGGCCACTCCGGCGCAGGTAAAAGTACTATCCTGAAACTGATCAGCATGATTGAACGCCCCAGCACTGGCCGGGTGATGATTAACAATATCGATCTTAGCCGCTTAAAACGCAGTCAAATTCCTTATGTCCGGCGCGATGTCGGCATTATTTACCAGAATCACCGGCTGCTGATGAACCATACCGTATTTGATAATGTGGCTTTGCCGCTGGTGATTGAAGGTTTTACCGGTAAGGAAATGGTAAAACGGGTGCACGCCGCGCTGGATAAGGTCGGTTTACTGGATAAGCAGCGCTGTCTACCACAGACCTTATCAGGCGGTGAGCAGCAGCGGGTTGGTATCGCCAGGGCCGTGGTTAATAAGCCGCCGTTACTACTGGCTGACGAGCCAACCGGTAACCTGGATCCGGAACTGTCACGCGACATTATGCGGGTGTTTGAAGCCTTTAATCAGGTTGGCGTCTCGGTGCTGGTGGCAACCCATGATTTGGGGCTGATTGCCCGGATGCGTTACCGCACCCTGACGTTAAAGCAGGGCCGGATGATTAATGATGGCCTGATGCCAGCACAGGAGCCGCTATGAGTATTTTGTTCAGCAGCCGGGCCCATGGTGCTAAGGCCAGCCGCGTTAATGCGATACAGCGTGTTGTGATGTTTTTTGTGCACCATATCCGCCAGGCGGTATTTAGTTTGGGGGAGCTTTGGCGTACCCCGGGTTCCTCACTGATGACGATAGCGGTACTGGGATTGAGCCTGACGCTGCCAACGACGCTGCACCTGCTGGTCAAGAATGTGCAGCAAATTAGTGGGGGCTTTGCCAAGGCGGCAGAAATCAATCTGTTTATCCGTGACACCGCGACACCACAGCAAGTGCAGAGCCTGAAAACCATTCTTGAAGCAGACAGTCAGATCGTCGGCGTGCGGCATATCAGTAAAGAGGCGGCGATGGCAGAATTTCGCGAGGCATCCGGCTTTGGCGCGGCGCTGAATTATCTGACCGACAACCCGCTGCCGGATGTGCTGGTGGTGCTACCGGTGCATACTGAACCTGCTGCCGCCCGGCAGTTACAACAGCAGCTGGAAAAAGAGCGGATAGTCGAGTTTGCCAAGCTGGATCTGGAATGGCTGCAACGGCTGGATGCGTTGGTGCTGCTGTTACAGCAAGCGGTGGTGGCCATTGGTCTGCTGTTACTCAGTGCCGTGTTATTGATTGTCAGCAATACCATCCGCTTATCAATTATTAATAAGCGCGATGAAATTGAAGTGATGAAGCTGGTCGGCGCGACCGATGCTTTTATTCAGCGACCTTTTCTTTATACCGGGCTTTGGTTCGGCGTCTTTGGTGGGCTATTGGCCTTTCTGGTCACCGAAGCCTTACTCTGGTGGTTGCGCAGCGCCATTGCCAGCATCAGCAGCCTGTACCAGAGCGATTTTCAGTTACAGGCAATGAGTCTGCATGAGTTCGGCGGCTTGCTGTTACTGGCGATCCTACTCGGAGTAATGGGATCCTATCTGTCGGTACGCCGTCATTTACGGGCCATTGAGCCGTCTTGAGCCCGCTGCGGCTAAGCTGACAGCTGGTTATAAAAATTGCTTATCTTATAAAAACCAGATCTATAAAGAGTTGCAACTAGTATTAGCACTCTCAGTCAAAGAGTGCTAATATCAGCTCACTTAGTTCAACACAGGATAAGCAATACCATGACGAAATCAGCTTACATGCCCCTTACGGTAGCAGCCAGCGGCAGTCTGGAGGCTTACACCCATGCCGTCAGTACTATCCCGATGCTGAGCGCTGAAGAAGAGCGCGGTCTGGCCGAACGCCTGCAGCAAGACGGTGATTTAGAAGCGGCGCGCCAGTTGATTATGTCGCATCTGCGTTTTGTGGTGCATATCGCCCGCAGCTATGCCGGTTATGGCCTGCCAATCAGCGATTTAATTCAGGAAGGTAATATTGGCCTGATGAAAGCGGTAAAGCGCTTTGATCCGGCGGTAGGCGTGCGCCTGGTGTCTTTCGCCGTGCACTGGATTAAAGCCGAAATTCATGAATATGTGCTAAAAAACTGGCGCATCGTTAAAATTGCCACCACTAAGGCACAGCGCAAACTGTTCTTTAATCTGCGTAAGGCCAAAAAGCATCTGGGCTGGTTTAATCAGCAGGAAGTGCAGCAGGTTGCTGAGTCGCTGGGTGTGGCTGAGCACGAAGTGCGTGAAATGGAAGCTCGGATGAGCAACTATGATATGCCATTCGATGCGCCGGATGAAGATGACGAGCAGGCCTATACGGCGCCGGTATACTATCTGGAAGATAAAAGTTCTGATCTGGCGGCGCAGGTTGCCGATGATCAGTGGGATACCGCAGCAGTGGATCGGTTACAGGCGGCGATTCGCACCCTGGATGATCGCAGCCAGGATATCGTACGTGCCCGTTGGCTGGATAATCAGAAGCTAACCCTGCAGGAGCTGGCCGATCGCTATCAGGTCTCGGCTGAGCGGGTGCGGCAGCTGGAGAAAAATGCGATGAAAAAGCTGCAGCAGGTATTACAACACTAATAGTCAAAGCAGACTGACAAAAAACGGCGCCGCAGCGCCGTTTTTTATTAGGTCGTGATTATTCTTCCTGTGGTGCCGCGATCGCCGGTGCGGTCACACCTGCCGCTATCACCTGATGTTCCTGTGGCAGTAACGCCGAGATCCCCACCAGCTCAATGCCTTCTGCCTGCAACTGCGGCAAGCGGTGTTTTAGAAAGCGATAGGTTTCCGGGTACGGATGACCAATCGCAATCGCGACCTGATGGCGGCGGGCAATTTGCAGTAATTGTTTAAACTGCCGCTCCAGCGCCGCTTCGCTTAACTCATTGTCTAAAAATACATGCCGCGACAGCAGCGTCACGCCATGCTGGCTGGCGTACTTTTTGGCGGTACTTTGTGGGGTGGTCAGGCTGTCGACAAAGAACAACCGGCGCTGCTGCAGGTACTCCATGGTCCAGTCCATTGGCTGCTCCAGCGCGGTAAACAGACTTCCCATATGGTTGTTAATGCCAATGGCGTATGGGATATCTGCCAGCGCCTGCTGCAGGGTATGATGAATTTGCTGGCGGCTCATATTGCGGGTCAGCGCGCCCGGCCCCAGCGCATTTTGCTGGCTGGCTTCCATCGGCATATGCAGCATCACATCTTTTTTCGCCTGAGCGGCTTGTCTGGCGGCTTGCCGGCCATAGGGAGTATGCGGCAGAACGGCATAGGTTAGCGCATGCGGCAGCTCCACCATCTTCAGATCGGCGCGTTGATAACCAATATCATCGATAATGATCGCAATCCGGGGGCTGGCCAGTAGCGGTAAACTCAGACAGCACAGGCTCAGACATAACAGACGCAGCAGTCGCACTAGGATTCCTTTTATTGCTCCGGTTTTCCGCTTGTCATGCGCAGCATACTGAAAAACCTGATATTAACCTCACCCATTCAGGTTATAGGACAGCCTTAGTCGGGTGCAAGTTTTTTATTGTGCGCCCAGCCAATTTAACGGGTTAACCGCTTCGCCTTTTTCCCGGATTTCAAAATACAACCCCGGGTCTGCCTGACCACCACTGGCGCCAACCTGAGCAATGGCATCACCGGCGCGCACATTGTCACCGGGCTGCTTCAGTAAACTCTGGTTATGGCCATACAGGCTCATAAAGCCTTTACCGTGGTCAACCACAATCACCCAGCCATAGCCTTTTAGCCAGTCGGCGTAGATCACCCGGCCATCCGCGATGCTCTGCACATTAGCACCGCTTACCCCCTGGATCAGGATACCGCGTGAGGCCAGGCCACCTTGGCGGTTTTGCCCAAAGCGCTGCAATACCCGACCACGCAGCGGCCAGGGATACTTGCCCCGACCTGCGGTCAGCCCTGACAGATCGCGATTACGCTCCGCCAGACGACGTAGTTCGTTGATGGTATTTTGCAGCGTGGTTTCGTTTTGCCGCAGATAACTAAGCTGATTACCCTGCTGCTTTAACAGCGCCTGCAATTCATTGACGGACGCCTGCTGGCTACCGCGGGCTTCGCTCAGTTGTTGCTGTTGTTGTTGCAGGGCACTGAGTTCGGTTTGTAACTGCTGCTGTTGATTGGCCAGTTGCTGTTTGACCTGCTCCAGTTCACTGACGGTATGATTGATTTGAGCTAGCTGACGTAATCTGGCCTGATTAAAGTACTGATAATAGGTCAGCACCCGTTCCAGCTTGCCGGTATCCTGTTGGTTTAACAGCAAGCGCGAGTAATCGTGCTGACCAAGGCTGTAGGCACTTTTTAGTTGTTCAGCCAATAATTGCTGCTGCTCTGCCAGTTGTTGCTGCAATTGCTGTTGCTGCCGGTTCAGGTTAGCACTTTCCCGCTCCAGCCGTTGCTGGCGGCCCTGAGTGTCCCTGAGTTTACGCGCGGCTTCCGCCAGGGCTTTGTCTGCGGCCTGCAACCGCTGCTCCGCCTGTTGCAATTGACGGCGTTGTTGCCGGACTTGCTGCTCGGTTTGCTTGATTTGTTGCTGTAGCTGCTGTAATTCCCGCTCAGCCTGCGGCGTCTGCTGGGCAGACGTGGCTGTGGACAGCAGGCTGAGCCAGAAACAGCCTGCGAACAGGTAAGGCAAGCGCTTTGACATTAACGCAATTGCATCAGGACTTTGCCGGTCATCTCGGCGGGGATCGGCATACCCATCAGCTGCAGCATGGTCGGGGCGATATCGCTGAGGATGCCACCTTCCACTGCCGTAGCCGGGCGGCCGACATAGATCAGCGGCACAGGATCACTGGTATGGGCGGTATGGGCCTGGCCAGAATCCGGGTCCTGCATTTGTTCGGCATTACCGTGATCTGCGGTGATCAGGCACTCACCACCAACCTGTTGTAAGGCTGCAACCACCCGGCCAATACTACGGTCAACCGCTTCAACGGCCTTGACCGCAGCTGACATAATGCCGGTATGACCGACCATATCGCCGTTCGGATAGTTACAGATAATCACATCAAACTTACCGCTGTGAATGGCGGCGACTAACTTGTCAGTCAGTTCTTCCGAGCTCATTTCCGGTTGCAGGTCATAGGTGGCGACCTGTGGTGACGGCACCAGGATCCGCTCTTCGCCGGCAAACAGCTCTTCGCGACCGCCACTGAAAAAGAAAGTCACATGCGCATATTTTTCGGTTTCGGAGATCCGCAGCTGGGTTTTCTGATGCTTAGCCAGCCATTCACCCAGCACATTGTTCAAACTTTCCGGCGGGTAAGCGCAGGGCGCCGCAATATCAGCAGCATATTCGGTCAGCATCACAAACTGGCTTAACTTCGGTTGCGCCTGGCGGACAAAGCCATTGAAATCAGCATCGACAAAGGCGCGGGTAAACTGACGGGCCCGGTCTGCGCGGAAATTCATAAAGATCAGCGCATCGCCGTCCTGTAAGTGAATTGGTTCGCCGGCAGCATTCAAAATGGCAGAGGCTTTGACAAACTCATCGTTCTCATCACGCTGATAGGCGGCTTGCAAGGCGTCACTGGCCGAGTTAAAGCGATACGCGGCCTGACCTTGCGTCAGCAGATTATAAGCTTGTTCTACCCGGTCCCAGCGTTTGTCACGGTCCATCGCGTAGTAACGGCCGATAATGGACGCGATCTGACCTTTACCACTTTGCGCAAAGTGCTGTTCAAACAGCGCCAGCGAGGCGGCGGCACTGCGAGGCGGGGTGTCGCGGCCATCCAAAAAGGCATGCAGATACACCTGGGTCGCGCCACGTTGCTCAGCCAGTTGCACCATTGCCAGTAAATGTTCTTCATGGCTATGCACGCCTCCCGGTGACAGCAAGCCCATCAGATGCACGGCTTTGCCCTGACTGACAGCGGCATCTACCGCTTGCACCAGCACCGGATTCTGATAAAAATCACCATCGGCGATGGCTTTGGTAATGCGGGTAAAGTCCTGATAGACCACCCGGCCCGAGCCAAGATTGACATGGCCAACCTCGGAGTTTCCCATTTGCCCGTCAGGCAAACCGACATCCAGGCCAGAGCCGGAAATCAGGGTGTGTGGATACTGTTGCCATAAGGCATCCATTACCGGGGTGTTGGCCTGGGCGATCGCATTATGCTGTTGTTCCTCACGGTAGCCCCATCCATCCAGAATTAATAAAACCAGGGGTTTTTTCGGTGCGGACATAGCATCTCCCTTAACAGATTACAAAGGTGGTGGAATAATGCGCTTATCTTACCGTTTTTTTGCTTTTGCACCAGTGATGATTCGCCGTTAGCCGCCGGTACTAACCGGCTGAGCGGTTTTTTAGCTGTCGATTTTCGATAAAATCGGTATACTCAGCGCTGTTTTTAATCTCAACCAGAAGAAATTTTGCCCTATGGACCAAATGATCGAATTTATTGGAAATCATCTGCTGCTCAGCATGATCTGGCTGGTGTTAGTGGTACTGATTATCGGTGGCTGGTTAAAGTCGAAATTGTCACCGGTGAAAGCGGTCAGCCCGACCGAACTGACGTTAAAAGTGAACCGTGAAAATGCCGTGCTACTGGATATTCGCAGTGAGGACGATTTCCGCAAGGGGCATATTACCGACGCCCGGAACGTTAAGCAGGAGCAAATTGCTAATCTGCAGTTGTCTGGCCTTGAAAAGCAAAAAGATACGCCCATTATAGTAGTGTGTCAGATGGGTGTCAGTGCGCAAAAAGCCGCGGCAACCCTGTCTAAGCAAGGTTTTACTCAGGTTTCAGTGCTGCAGGGCGGTATGAATGCCTGGACCGGTGCCAGTTTGCCGGTTGTCAAAGCAAAGAGGTAAGCATGGCAGACGTTGTTATTTACACTAAAGCATATTGCCCCTACTGTGTCAGAGCGGTAGGCTTATTGCGTGAAAAGCAGGTGGCTTATCAGGAGATCCGCATCGATCTTCACCCTGAGCGCCGGGATGAGATGATTAGCCGGGCGAATGGCCGCACCACAGTGCCGCAGATCTTTATTGGTGATCAGCACATAGGTGGCTGTGACGATATGGTTGCTCTGGATAACCAGGGCAAACTCGATTCATTATTACAAGCATAACTAAACAGGATTTATCATGGCAGAACAACAAGCCAATGGCATCGCAGCAGAACAGGCTGCACAGGGTTTACAGTTTGCAATTCAACGCATCTTCGTAAAAGACATTTCTTTTGAAGCGCCAAATGCCCCTGCGATTTTCCGCAAAGAGTGGAAGCCGGAAGTTAAACTGGATTTAGATACCCGCAGCGAAAAGCTGGAAGACAATGTTTATCAGGTTATCCTGTCACTGACCGTGACTACCACTGTTGGTGAAGAAACTGCCTTCCTGTGTGAAGTACAACAAGCAGGTATTTTCTCTATCGGTGCTTTAGAAGAGCCGCAAATGGCGCATATGCTGGCGGCATTCTGTCCGAACATTCTGTTCCCGTACGCACGGGAAGCGGTGTCTAACCTGGTTAACCGTGGTACCTTCCCACAGCTGAATCTGGCACCGGTTAACTTTGACGCCTTATTTGCACAGTATCTGCAACAGCGTCAGGCCGAAACTCAGCAACTGAACGCTTAATGAGCAGCGCTTCTGCGATCACGGTATTAGGGGCAGGGTCTTACGGCACTGCCCTTGCCATTTGTCTGGCCCGCAATGGTAACCCTATTACGCTGTGGGGCCGCAATGCTGCCGAAATGGCGCAGATGCAGCAGCAACGGCTGAATCAGAAATACCTGCCGGATATTCCACTGCCGCCGACCCTGGAAGTGACAGCGGATTTGGCGCATGCCGTGCAACAAAGCCGCGATATCCTGGTAGTGGTGCCCAGCCACGCCTTTGCTGAAACCCTGCGACAGATTAAGCCTTTACTGGCTGCGGATGCCCGGGTTGCCTGGGCAACCAAAGGTCTGGAGCCGGAAACTGGTCGCTTATTGCAGGATGTCGCCCGTGAGATCCTCGGTGAGCAGGTCTCGCTGGCGGTTCTGTCCGGGCCCACCTTTGCCAAAGAAATGGCTGCTGGTTTACCCACTGCTATCTCGTTATCTTCTGCCGATCCGGCTTTTATCAAACAGCTGTCTGATCTGCTACATTGTGCCCGTACTTTCCGCGTCTATACCAATAGCGACTTTATTGGTGTGCAACTTGGGGGCGCGGTGAAGAACGTGATCGCCATTGGTGCCGGCATGGCCGATGGTATTGGCTTCGGTGCTAATGCCCGCACAGCTCTGATCACCCGGGGGCTGGCTGAAATGTGTCGTCTTGGCTGTGCCATGGGCGCGCAAAAGGATACCTTTATGGGTATGGCCGGGCTGGGTGATCTGGTATTAACCTGTACCGATAATCAGTCACGTAACCGCCGCTTTGGCTTGCTGTTGGGGCAGGGCAAAGGGGTCGAAGAGGCGATGCAGGCGATCGGTCAGGTGGTGGAAGGTTTCCGTAACGCCAAAGAGGTGTTTAATCTGGCGCAGCGGGTTGGCGTTGAAATGCCGATCACTGAGCAGATCTATCAGGTGTTATATCAAGGGAAAAACGTCAAGCTGGCAGCCCAGGATCTACTGGGCCGCGAGCGTAAAGACGAGATCAGTTAGCCAGCTGCCGCTGATTATTCAGCAGCTGATTTTCTTTTAGTAATAGTTGTCCGATATCCTCAGCCGGCACCGCCCGGCTGAAGCGATGTCCTTGCTGACAGTCGCAGCCCATCACATGCAGCAGGTACGCCTGCATTTCAGTTTCGATATTGGTGGCAATCACATCCAACTGCAAATAGCCCGCTAATCGGATCAGGGTGGCGCAGATATTACGTTGTTGTTCCTGCTGCTCAATATAACGCACCAGCGAGGGTGCCAGTTTGACGCCGTGTAACGGAAATTGTCTTAGCTGATTCAGCGATGCTATACCATCACCGAAATTGTCGAGCAGGACCCGGAACCCCATGCGCTCCAGGCTGTGTAAGCGCTCACGCAGCCAGATAGTCGGGTGATTAAAAATCGCTTCCGGTAGCTCCAGCTCAAACAAACTGGCGCTCAGCTCAAACTCGCTGAGCGTATCCTGCATAAAACGGATGAAATCGGTTTGGGCAAACTGCTGGGCTGAAATATTCAGTGCCAGCCGGCCGCGCATCAGCGCGGTTTGTTGCCAATAACTAACTTGTTTACAGGCTTTGCGAAATACCAGCCGATCCAGATTGATAATCAGGCCGGTTTCCTCAACCAGCGGCAGAAAGGTCGGTGGTGGCAGCATGCCGCGACGCGGGCTGGGCCAGCGCAATAAGGCCTCGAAACCAGCGATTCGGTTACTGCTGATACTAAACTTGGGCTGATAAAACAGTTCAAACTCTCCCTGGGCTGCACTGCGGTACAGCTCGCTTTCCAGTGCCAGATAATCCGGTGCCTGCTGCTGGCTGCCACTGTCGGCAAAACAAAGAGCATGGTCCTGCTGCTGGCTGGCCAGTCGTAGTGCCCGCTCCGCACTGTTGATTAAGTTGGTCGCATCTTCACCATCATTTGGACTGCAGCTGATACCTATTGCTAACCTCAGATTAGCGTAAGCAGCATCAGGATCAGCTTGTCGGAAGCCAGCAATAATTTTATGTGCCAGCTGATTAAGCAGGATGGTACTGTTGGTTTGGCACAGATGCGGTGGCACCAGAATCGCAAAGCAGTCACTTTGATAGCGTGCCAGCACTAATTTATCGGATACCAGCAGTTGTAAACGTTTTGCCGCTTCGATGAGCTGAGACTCATCAGGGGTGGCATCCATAGTGGCGGTCGGGCTGGTCCTGAGCTGGACTAATAGCAGGGCGACACTGGGGTAATGTTCGTCACAGCTTAGGATTGCCTGCCGTAATTGTTCAGTAAACAACAGTTGGTTCGGAAGTAAGGTACTGTCATCACGTAACACTTGCTGTTGTTGCCGCGCACTCTGGCTACGTAGATGGGTGATATTCTGGCCGTACAACATATAGCGCGGTTCTTTACTGCTCTGCTGGCGCAAGGTATGGATACTTAGCTTGAAGGCCTCACAATGACGTTCGTTTTTAAGCCAGGCTTCGCCGTGCCAAAAGCCTTGCTGTCGCAGTTGCTGTTTCAGCGTAAGGTCCAGTGCATGTTGGCCATCGGCATCGGCAAATAGCGGCAAACTGATACTGACACTGCTGTTATCCTGCTC
Organism: Alishewanella aestuarii B11; assembly: GCF_000280055.1. Lineage (GTDB taxonomy): Bacteria > Pseudomonadota > Gammaproteobacteria > Enterobacterales > Alteromonadaceae > Alishewanella > Alishewanella aestuarii. The sequence goes on from NZ_ALAB01000005.1 coordinate 41,097, forward strand.
TTTTAACAGGCTTTTTAACGAACTGCTGGCATTTCGTACTGCCAGATTGCGATCCAGAATAGCGATGGCACCCGGGGTCTCGGCCAGTAATTGCTGAAAATCCTGGCGCTGGGCATCCAGTGCGCGGCTGCGGCGTGTTAAACTAAGCCAGGTTAGGGCCAGCGCCAGGCTGAGTACACCAAGTGCCGCCAGCGTTAATAAGAAACTGCCTTCAATAACACTTTGTTCGGCGGCAGCGGGGAAAGACCAGCTCAGCAACAATAACCAAAGGCCCGGGGTGAGCAACAGCATGGGCACACATTCCTTGTTCAATTAATAACCACTGTTAAATATAGTTGCTTTGTTACCTACAGGACAAGAGCTAACACGAAATAAAAACCGGAGCTTAATGAATGTTACATCTGGCGCTATTTCAGCCACAAATCGCCCCCAATACCGGCAATATTATCCGTCTGGCCGCCAACAATGGCTGCCGCTTGCATATTATCGAGCCAATGGGTTTTGATTTTGAAGAAAAAAAGTTGCGGCGGGCCGGGCTGGATTACCATGATTTGGCCAATGTCAGCCGTTATCCGGATTATCCGCAGTTTTTAAGCGCCATGCAGGGGCGGCGGATTTTTGCGATCACTACCAAGGGGACGCGCTTTTATCATCAGGTTAGCTTTCAGCCGGACGATGTGTTGCTGTTTGGCTCGGAAACCAGTGGCTTACCGGACAGTGTACGCGATAGTCTGCCGGCAGAGCAGAAATTGCGGATCCCGATGCAGGCGGGCGCCCGCAGTCTGAATCTGTCGAACAGTGTGGCTATTGTCAGCTATGAGGCGTGGCGGCAGCTGGGATATCCGGGCGGACTTTAAAGGGCCTTTTCGCTGCCATGACTTAGTTGCTGTAAAAACTGATTAATGGCCGCCAGCACCTGTTGGCGGATCGCATCCTGCTCCATTAACAGCTCATGCCTGCCGCCATTCAGGCTATACAGCGCCTTGGGTAAAGCGGCGGGCAGTGCATCGAACCACTGCCGTTGTGCACCATTGGCCACCACCTTATCGGCACTGCCCTGTAGCAATAACAGCGGGGTCTGGCAATGTACTACATCCCGCCTGAGCTGGCGCATGGCCAGGATCGCCTGCACCAGCCACTGGCAACTGACACCGCCCAGTTGCAACTCTGGCTCACGCTGATAGCAATCGCGCAGCGCCTGATAGCGCGCCGGGCTGGAGGTTAAATCATTACCGGCAAAAGGCTTGGCCTGATAGGCTTGCTGGCCTGGGAAATAGCCAGCCTGAGCTGCTGGCTCAGCTCTGAGCTTGCGGCAATAAGCCAGCGCCAGGCCTTCAGCGACCCGGGTTGGCACAGGTCCGCTATGGATCCCCAACATCGGAGAGCAGAAGACCGCGGCATCGAAAAAACGCCACCAGCGCTGCCAGGGCTCAGCAGTGAGTAAACCCGCTGCGATGGCACAGCCCATAGAGTGACCGAGCAGCAGATGCCGCTGATGGCCGCCAGGCTCGACGATGTGCTGTAAAAACTGTGCCAGATCCTGCTGATAATGCGCAAAGCTCTCGACATAACCGGGTTGCGGATCGGCCAGTAAGCGGCCAGAGCGGCCCTGACCGCGATGATCGATGATATAAACACTGTAACCGGCGTTAACCAGTTCCAGCATCAATTCACTGTATTTAATCGCCGTTTCAATGCGGCCACTGCTGATCACCCAGGCCGTGCTGGCGGCGGGGTTACGATGATAGCTATAGGCCAGTGGCACATCGCCGCTACCGCTTAAAACGCCATGCTGCAGCTGCTGCCAGAATGGCAGCAAGCGGCTTTGCCAGTGCTCACTGAGGTCGGTTTCAGTGGCCAGTTGCTGAATATCGGGAAAAGCTTGAGTCATCGGCAGACAGGGTAACGGCTTGGTTCAGGTAAGGGGCAGTGTAACATTAATCTGCAAACCGCCACTACTGACATTGCTGGCGCTGACCTGCCCCTGATGCTGGCGGATGATCTGGGCCACAATAGCCAGCCCCAGACCAGTACCGCCGGTTTGGCTATCGCGGCTGTGGCTAACGCGGTAAAACGGCTGAAAAATTTGCTCCAGTTGGTCACTGGCCAAGCCCGGGCCCTGATCGCTGATACTCAGCTGTGCCTGAGTGTCATGCACCTTTATGGTGCAATTAATCTGGCTGCCGGACGGACTGTATTTCATCGCATTACGGACAATATTCTCCAGTGCCCGGCCCAGCAAACGGCTGTCGCCTTCCAGCCATAGCTGTTCGGGAGCCTGCAGCACCAGCTGTTGTTGTTTGGCATCGGCTTCCAGCTGATTAATACTCAGTACTTCCTCGGCCAGAGCGACCAAATCCAGCGGGTGGCGCTCCAGTTGATACTGGCCGGCGTCCAGCTTACTGAAGGTCAGTAATTCATCCAGCATGGCTTCCAGCCGTTCCAATTCGCTTTTTAAGCGCGGCAACTGCTGCAGATCCTGCTGGCGTTCACTCAGCGCTATTGCCAGTTGGGCTCTGGCCAGCGGCGAACGCAACTCATGCGAGATATCCCGCATCAGCCGCTGCTGATTATGTAGCAGAGCACTGATTTGTTCAGCCATGGTATTAAAGCTACGGCCCAGTTGTCCCAATTCATCCGGGCGTCTGGCCAGCCGCTGCACCCGGCTATCGAGTTTGCCGCTGGCAAATTGCAGGTTTTGTTGCACCAGCTCGCGCAGTGGCCGCGAGATTGAAATGGCTAACGCAAAGCTGGCGGCCGCGGAGATCAGCACCAGCAGCAGGATCAGCAGCGGCTGTGACAGGCTGCTCAGGCGCCACCAGGGCTGCGCCGGCCGTTGCCGTAGCTGATATAGCGCCAGTTGCTGTTCGCCAAGCTGCAGCATAAAGGGGCCGGCCAGATGAGTATTATTGTGGCGTAGCAAGCGTGGCCGGTTCAGCTGATTTAGCTCAGCCAGCCAGTTCTGGTTAAAGTTGCGCGGTAGCAGTGTCGGCGTCAGCACTTGATTATCCGCCGTTTGCACCACCACCCAGCGTGCTTCGCCGTGCGCGGCCAGGCGCTGTAGCAGCTCAGCAGCGGATTGACTTTGCCGCAAGGGCTGTAGCTGTTGCTGCAGTTGCTGGATCACCCCGGGTGGTAGCCGCCGGATCTCGGTATCTTCCATCAGCTGGCGCGACAGCACTAAAGTTAAAGCCACGGTCAACAGCAATACCAGCCAGAACCAGAGGAAGATCCGGCCGGCCAGCGAGTTTAACGGGTTTAAGTGTTGCCAGTTCATCCGTTACCCTGCGTCAGAAATAAATAGCCACTGCCACGCAGGGTCTGGATTTTTTCGCTGTCGCTATGTTGCGCCAGCTTTTTGCGGATATTACTGATATGCATATCCAGACTGCGATCATACTGCTGCAGCCGCCGCCCCAGTACCAGGCGGCTTAATTCATCCTTACTGACAATTTCGCCGGCGCGGCGCATCAGCTGCTCCAAAATCTGAAATTCCGTCGCGGTGAGTGTGACCGGCTGCTGATTACAGCTGACCTGACGGTTCTGACTATTGAGTTTAACGGCATTCAGCTCCAACACGCTGGCTTGCTGCGGCGCGTCTTGCTGTAATAATTCGATCCGGCGCAGAATGGCTTTGATCCGGGCTACCAGTTCGCGTGGATTAAAGGGCTTAGCCAGGTAGTCATCGGCTCCCAACTCTAAACCGAGGATGCGATCAATATCGTCACCGCGTGCCGTTAACATTAGTACCGGGCAGTAGGGGCCCTGGCGTAGCGCTTTCAGAACGGACAAGCCATCCAGTTTGGGTAACATCACATCCAGCAGGATCAGGTCGCAACCGGCACTGGCGGCCTGTTGCAGGCCCTGCTCGCCGTCATGCACTGCCAGAAACTCGAAGCCATCTAATGCCAGATACTCCGCCACTAAGCGGGTCAGCTCAACATCGTCGTCAATCATCAGAATTTTCGGCATCTTATACCTCAAAGGTGATCACAATTGCAGTTTACGTGCTTGACTGGGCAATGTCAGGGCCTTTACAGAACCTTTACGCTGGCTTTGCGTTGCTTTGCAATAGCGGCGCTAAACTGAAAGCGTCAACCAAGCGGAGTGCAGATGATGAAAACGAATACCTTAATTTTGACCTTAAGTACTGTATTACTGTTAAGCAGCCCACTGGCGCTGGCGCATCCTGGCAAAGGCTGGCAGGGTGAGGGACAGCGGCATGAGCGCACTATGCTGCCATTAAAGCAATTGGATCTGAGTGCTGAACAGCGGGCACAAATCCAGAGTTTGATGCAGCAACATCGCGAAGCCCGGCAACAACAGCGTAATCCAGAAGCCATGCAACAGCTGCTGGACGCGCCACAGTTTGACGAGCTGGCGGCGCAACAACTGCTGGCACAGCGTGCAGAGCAGCGTGAGCAGCACCAGTTAGCGCGCTTAAAGTTACAGCATCAAATCCATCAGATTTTAACGCCGGAACAACGGCAGCAATTGGCAGAGCTGCGTAGCCAACGCCAAAGCGGCGAGGGCAAACCATGGCGTCAGCATTCGGGCGAGCGTAAAGAACGCAAAGCCCGGCAGCCGGCGAACGCGGGCTAAACGTCAACCCGCTCAGGCAGCTATTCTACCCCCAGCTCTTTCAGCTTGCGGGTTAACGTATTGCGGCCCCAACCCAGTTTGCGGGCCGCTTCCTGTTTATGGCCGTGTGTATAACGCAGCGCCTGTTCCAGTACAATTTTCTCAAAGGCCGGTGCGGCTTCGTCCAGAATATTATCCTGACCCGCTGCCAGGCGCTCGCTAACCCAGGCTGCTAATAAACTTTGCCAATCGGTATGGCCCTCCGCGCTACTCAGCTTTGGCTGAGTTTTCGGTTGCTGCAGTAATTCCGGCGGTAAGTCCGCCACCACGATATGCTTGCCACTGGCCATCACGGTTAACCAGCGACAGGTATTTTCCAGTTGCCGCACATTGCCCGGCCAGTCAAGCCGGGTCAGCACCTGCTCAGCTTCCTTACTTAGCGTTTTGGCTTCCACATTCAGCTCGGTCGCCGCTTGCTGTAAAAAATGTCGTGCTAGTTTACCGATATCTTCGCGGCGATCTTTCAGGGACGGCAGATGAATACGGATCACATTTAAGCGGTGGAATAAGTCTTCCCGGAACTTGCCCTGCGCCGCCAGTTGCTCTAAATCCTGGTGGGTCGCGGCAATGATCCGCACATCGACGTTTACCGGTTGATGGCCTCCGACCCGGTAAAACTGGCCATCGGCCAGCACCCGCAGCAGCCGGGTTTGTACGTCCAGCGGCATATCGCCGATTTCATCCAGAAACAGGGTTCCGCCATCGGCCTGCTCAAAGCGGCCTTTACGGGCATTCTGGGCACCGGTAAAGGCGCCCTTTTCATGACCAAAGAGCTCAGACTCGATCAGATCCTTCGGGATTGCGGCCATATTCAGCGCGATAAAAGGCTGTTCATGCCGTGGACTGTGTTTATGCAGCGCCCGCGCCACCAGTTCTTTACCGGTGCCGGACTGGCCATTAATCAGCACACTGATACTGGAACGGGCCAGGCGGCCGATGGCTCGAAACACTTCCTGCATCGCCGGCGCTTCGCCAATAATTTCGGTACTGAGCAGCGGTGCTGCCGGCTGCTGTTTGGCGCGCCGGTTTTTGCTGTGCTCCAGCGCGCGGCTGATCAGGCTGACGGCATCGTTCACGTCAAAGGGTTTCGGCAGATACTCGAAGGCGCCCCGTTTAAAGGCGTTGACCGCACTGTCCAGATCCGAATGCGCCGTCATAATGATCACCGGCAGTTCCGGGCTCAGTTGCTGTAAACGGCTTAACAGTTCCATCCCATCGGTACCCGGCATCCGGATATCGGATACCACGACCGCCGGCTGTTCATATTCCAGCCGCTGTAACATCAGATCGGCTGAGGCAAAACTTTCGCAGTCAATGGCACTGCGGCTCAGCGCCTTTTCCAGTACCCAGCGAATAGAATTATCATCGTCAATGATCCAGACATCCTGTTTCATGGTGCTTCCTCATAGTCTGAAATTGGCAGATAAAGCATAAAGGCGGTGTGACCGGGCCAGCTTTCGCAGTCGATCCAGCCACGTTGTTGATGGATCAGGGTTTGCGCGATGGACAGACCAAGGCCGGTGCCGCCGGCTTTGCCGCTGACCATCGGATAGAATAGGGTATCGCGGATCTCCGCCGGGATCCCCGGCCCGTTATCAATCACTTTGATACAGGCGACCAGTTTGTATCTTTTGCCGTGCAGGGTGTGCTGCGACAGAATACGGCTTTGCAACGTAATATCGCCGCCGTCCTGCAATGCTTGCTGGGCATTACGCACGATATTCAGCAGCGCCTGCTGTAACAGCTCAGGGTCAAAGTAAAAATCCGGAATACTGGGATCATAGTCGCGGTGAAAGCGGATCGGCGCTGGATTATCAATTTGCGCCAGTTGCAGTACCTGCTCGGCCATCTGATGTAAATTGCTCAGGATACGCTGCGGTGGCCGGTACGGGCCCAGTAAGCGGTCCACCAGATTGCGCAAGCGGTCGGCCTGGGCAATGATTAGCTGGGTGTACTCTTTTTGTTCGTTATTCAGCGACTCTTCCAGCAATTGTGCCGCGCCACGCAGGCCGCCGAGCGGGTTTTTAATTTCATGTGCCAGATTGCGTACCAGCTCGCGGGCAGCCAGATGTTGGTGTTGTTGCAAATTTTCCATACTAATCTTGCGCTGCTGCTCGACTTGTCGCAGTTCCAGCAACAACTGCGGCTGTTCCTGCTCCAGCAGGGTTACCGCAATATCCAGCAGTAACAGGCGGCCGTCGATAGTCACCGCCTGTACATCGCCAACACTAAAGGATTGGCGGTGCAATAAAGCATTGTGTAAGTGGCTGGCTTTTAAATCCAGATGCTGGAATAAGGCCGGAAAATAATGTTGCGCCAGACGTTTTTCGCCCAGCCCTAATACCGCACAGCTGGCGGTATTGAAATAACAAATCTGTAACTGGCTATCCAACACCAGTACTGCAGTGGTGAGCTGCTCGGTCAAGCCCTGGCTGCTTGCGTGTGCTGTCATACCCCTCCTTTGCACCAAATCGGTGCTTTTGAGCGGCAGTTTAGCCCGACTGAAGTCGGATTACACTGGCTTTGCACTAATTTGGTGAAATTACGCTGGCCCGATGCAAATAAAAGGTTGTGACAGGACTTATTGCAATTAGCTTGCCGTTTTGGTCGAGGAGTTCTAATTGAATAGTATGGGCGCCGCGGTCAACATCGCGTAGTACAAAGACGGCGCTGTTTTGTGGCTCGCCATAAGCCAGACCGTCGAATACCAGCCGCACTCTGAAGCCGCGTTGAAAACGCGGTGTGATCCGGCCTTCAATATAAACTGAGCCAGTGTTGTCGCGCACCGTACCTTGCTCTTCCGGCTGGATAATACTGACTTTAAAAGGTTCGGGTTCGGCGGGCTTTTTATCTGGCATCCGGGTATCCACCGGATCCATCAGATTGGGGCGCACAGTCAGGGTAATTTCTTCGGCACCGGGGGTTGGACTATCGGAGAAGATCACTACGCCATTGGCATCGCGGGTCACATAGATACGTTTTTCCTGAGCCGCTACGAAGCCGTGCAGCGCAAGTAAAGTTATCAGCAGTAGCAGTGTCCGCAGTTTCATGGTTACCATGCCTAAAATGTCATCCTGACGATCAGATTAACTTTAGCTGGAAAGCGTTAACTTTTCTACAAAAAAAGCTCACCGGAGTGAGCTTTTTGTTTTAATACTAAGGAATTAGTAACGCTGGCTTGCCGCCATTTACTTAAACGCTGTAGTACAGTTCAAATTCCAGTGGATGTACTGCCATCGATACTTTGCGGGCTTCGGCGCGCTTGATAGCGATGTAAGCATCAATCATATCGTCTGACATTACGCCGCCCTTGGTGAAGATGGCGCGGTTTTTATCCAGCTCGTTCAGGGCCTCATCCAGCGAGGTAGCAACCTGTGGAATGTTAGCTGCTTCTTCTGCTGGCAGATCGTACAGATCTTTATCCATCGCATCGCCTGGGTGGATCTTATTCTGAATACCGTCAATACCGGCCATTAACTGGGCAGCAAAGGCCAGATATGGGTTAGCGGCCGGATCCGGGAAACGACACTCAATACGACGGGCTTTGGCGCTTGGTACCAGCGGGATCCGGATTGACGCAGAACGGTTACGGGCAGAGTAAGCCAGCATCACCGGGGCTTCAAAGTGCGGAACCAGACGCTTGTACGAGTTGGTTGACGGGTTAGTAAAGGCGTTCAGCGCTTTAGCGTGTTTGATAATACCGCCAATGTAGTACAGCGCCAGCTCAGATAAACCGGCATATTTATCACCAGCAAACAGGTTGACGCCGTCTTTAGCCAGTGACTGGTGACAGTGCATACCTGAACCGTTATCGCCAACCAGTGGTTTTGGCATAAAGGTAACAGTTTTGCCATACAGGTGTGCCACGTTATGGATCACATACTTTAACTGCTGAATTTCATCGGCTTTTTTGGTTAAGGTATTGAAACGGGTCGCGATTTCGTTCTGACCGGCAGTGGCGACTTCATGGTGGTGAGCTTCGACTACCTGACCCATTTCTTCCAGCACCATACACATGGCGCTACGGATGTCATGGCCTGAGTCTACCGGTGGTAACGGGAAGTAACCGCCTTTAACGCCCGGACGGTGGCCCTTGTTACCCTCTTCGTAAGCGGTACCTGAGTTCCAGGCGGCTTCCGTAGAGTTAATTTTAAAGAATGAGCCCGACATATTGGTTTCGAAACGAATATCGTCGAACATAAAGAATTCTGGTTCCGGGCCAAACAGCACGGTATCGGCAATACCGGTTGACTTCAGATAGTCTTCGGCACGTTTGGCGATAGAACGTGGATCGCGGTCATAACCTTGCATAGTGCTTGGTTCAATGACGTCGCAGGTGATATTCAGCGTGGTTTCTTCAAAAAACGGGTCCAGCACGGCAGTGGTTGGGTCCGGTAACAGGATCATGTCTGAGTCATTGATACCTTTCCAGCCCATGATAGAAGAACCATCAAACATCTTGCCGTCTTCAAAGGTGCTCTCTGAGATCTGGCTGACCGGTACCGTTACATGCTGCTCTTTACCTTTAGTATCGGTAAAACGCAGGTCAACAAATTTAACCTCGTTCTCTTTGATTAATTTCAGTACGTTTTCTACAGACATGTATTCCTCCAAGTGACCCATTTTGAGCAAATATCCGGTTGGTTGCCCTGTTAAATGCCAGATATATGCCAATATCTTAAGGTGTTGTATTTAATTGGTTTAATTTGCAAGGCTGCTGCGCCAAGCCTTAGTGTTGCACCAACTTGGTGCGCAAGCGCTTCATAATGGTGCTAAAGCTAACCCGTTTCAGTGTAGTCAATTATCGGCGGCGAAAAGGGGCTGCCGAAAAAAAATACCGAAATGCTTGCAGGAGTTTTTTGTTTCGGCGCGAAAACAGAGTAGAATATGCGCCCTTTAGTTTTTATTTGCGTTCGCCTGGTGGTCATTCTGGTCATCTAGTGCCACACAGAGGATAGTTATTCATGAGCGTCACAGCGTCATCCATCGACAAGCTTCGTAATATTGCCATTATCGCCCACGTTGACCACGGTAAAACTACTATGGTTGATAAGCTGTTGCAGCAATCCGGTACCCTGGATTCGCGCGCCAAGCTGCAGGAGCGGATCATGGACTCCAATGCTCAGGAATCTGAGCGGGGTATTACCATCCTGGCAAAAAATACGTCTGTACGCTGGAATGGCTATCAGATCAATATCCTGGATACCCCTGGCCACGCCGACTTCGGTGGTGAGGTAGAGCGGGTACTCTCTATGGCAGACTCGGTATTACTGCTGGTTGATGCCGTTGAAGGCCCAATGCCACAAACCCGCTTTGTGACGCAAAAAGCCTTTGCCCACGGTTTAAAGCCAATCGTAGTCATCAACAAAGTTGATAAGCCGGGTGCACGGGTCAACTGGGTTATCGATCAAGTATTCGATCTGTTCGACAATCTGGGTGCCTCAGATGAGCAACTGGATTTCCCAATTGTATATGCCTCAGGCTTAAATGGCTGGGCATCGTTAGAAGCCGATGTGAAGAAAGACGATATTACCGATCTGTTCGAAGCCATCGTGAAATATGTTGAGCCACCAAAGGTTGAGCTGGAAGGTGAAACTCAGGTGCAGGTATCGCAACTGGATTACTCCAGCTACCTGGGTATTATTGGTATCGGCCGGATTAAACGCGGTACTTTAAAGCCAAACCAACAGGTCACCATTGTTGGCGCGGACGGTAGCAAGCGTAACGGTAAGGTTGGTCAGGTATTCGGTTATTTAGGCTTAGAACGGCATGAAACGCTGGAAGCCACCGCTGGGGATATCGTGGCTTTTACCGGTTTAGGTGAGCTGAAAATCTCTGATACCATCTGTGCCCCAAGTAAGGTTGAAGCTTTACCGGCGTTACAGGTTGATGAACCGACCGTAACCATGACCTTCCAGGTCAATACCTCGCCGTTTGCTGGTAAAGAAGGTAAGTTTGTCACTTCGCGCCAAATTTTGGAGCGCCTGAACAACGAGCTGAAGCATAACGTGGCACTGCGAGTAGAAGAAACCGAAGACGGCGATAAATTCCGGGTTTCAGGCCGCGGTGAACTGCACCTGGGCGTATTAATTGAAAATATGCGTCGCGAAGGCTTTGAATTAGCGGTATCACGGCCGGAAGTGATCATGAAAATGGTCGATGGCGTGAAGCAGGAACCGTTTGAAGTAGTGACCATCGACGTGGAAGAGCAGCATCAGGGCTCAATCATGGAGAAGATGGGTGAGCGTAAGGCCGAAATGACCGATATGCAACCGGATGGCAAAGGCCGGATCCGGATGGACTTCGTGATGCCAAGCCGCGGTTTAATCGGTTTCCGTACCGAGTTTATGACGCTGACTTCTGGCACCGGTCTGATGTACCATACTTTTGACCACTACGGTGACTTTAAAGGCGGTAACATCGGTCAGCGTAACAACGGCGTACTGATCTCTAACGCGACCGGTAAAGCGCTGGCTTATGCGCTGTTTACGCTGCAGGAGCGTGGCCGCTTGTTTACCAGCCATGCTGACGAAGTGTACGAAGGCCAGATTATCGGTATTCATAGCCGCAGCAATGACCTGACCGTTAACTGTTTAAAAGGTAAGCAGCTGACCAACATCCGGGCTGCCGGCACCGACGAAGCCTTAACCCTGACGCCACCGATCAAGCTGACGCTGGAAAGCGCACTGGAATTTATCGATGACGACGAACTGGTTGAAGTCACACCAAAATCGATCCGCATTCGCAAAAAGCACCTGACCGAGAACGAGCGTAAACGCGCCAGCCGTCAGTCAGAGTAAGCGCTTTGCTGTGACATAAAAAAGCCCCGCTTAACGCGGGGCTTTGTTTTATCGGTGCTAATAACAAGGCTTTAAGGTGCCACCATCCGCAGTAATAAGCCACACAGATAGGCGCCATAGGTACCCAGGCCATAACCGAGGATCGCCAGCAGTACACCCACCGGCGCCAACGATGGATGAAAGGCGGCAGCGACCACCGGTGCCGACGCCGCGCCACCGACATTCGCCTGGCTGCCCACTGCCATATAAAACAGCGGTGCCTTAATCAATTTCGCTACCAGTAACATCAGGCCGGCATGAAAGGCCATCCAGACGATACCGACTACAAACATCAGGGGATAGTCTAAAATGGCGGTCACATCCATATGCATACCGATAGTCGCTACCAGGATATACAAAAAAGCACTGCCGACTTTAGAGGCGCCTACTGCCTCGAGTTGTCTGACCCGGGTTGCGGACAGGATCAGGCCAACGGTGGTGGCTACCACCACCAGCCAGAAGAAGGTACTGGCCAGGCTATAGTCTGCCAGCACCGGTGCTTCGCGGCCAATCCAGGGCGCAACGATATCGGCAATTAAATGTGAAAAACCGGTCACGCCAAAGGCGACGGCAAAGATCAGCATCAGATCATGCATGGTCGGAATGCGCGCATGCTGAGCCTGATAATTCTCGATCTTCTGTTGTAGATGACGAATAGCACTGGTGTCGGCACCGGTTTTCTGGTCGAAATAGCTGGCGCGACTGGCCATCAGCAACAGCACCGCCATCCAGACATTAGCCACTATGACATCCACGGTAATCATCACCGAGAAAATGCTGCCATCAACTTCAAACACTTCTTTCATCGCGGCCTGATTGGCGCCACCACCAATCCAGCTACCGGCGATAGTACTCATGCCACGCCAGATATCACCGCCCAGTGCTTCCGGGTACAGGCTACCCAGCATCAAAAGTGCCAGTGGACCGCCAATAATAATCCCCAGGGTGCCGGTAAGAAACATAATCAGCGCTTTCGGGCCAAGGCCAATAATGGCTTTAAAGTCGACACTCAGCGTCAGCAATACCAGACTGGCCGGTAATAAATAGCGCGATGCCATCTTGTACAGGGCCGAGCCTTCCCCATCAATAATGCCAAAGCTGTTTAGCAGTGACGGAATAAAGTAGCAAAGCAGCAGGGCAGGGACATAACGATAAAAAGCTTTACAGTAGCGGTTAGCACTGTGACTGGTATAAAACACCAGCCCCAGGATCAGCGCCAGCAGGCCAAGAACGACGGCATCGTTGGTGATCAAAACAGTGGTTTCTTGCATATATTATTCTTATAAGTCAGAAGTGGGCGCCAGAGCGAGTTCAGGCGCTGGGGTGTTGCTAGTGTGCCGTAAAAAGGCCACAGCTGGCAATCTTTCTGCCGCGTAGCTGTCCCGCCTGGTCGCAGCCCGGGCCATTGTCTGCTACCCTACACCGGGTATCGCTATAGCTGTTATGGTTAAAAAGCCGAACTTAAGTTGATACTTATCAAATCCGCAAAGACGGATCCTCAGTATGATAATCAGGGCAGACCAGCGTTAGCCGGCAACGGCCAGCGGCCCTTACTACAATGCAGGAGTGTTCGAATGAATAATATTAACCGTCGTAACTTTTTCAAAATCTCAGCCGGTACCGTCATTGGTATGACGCTGGGCGGTGTCACGCTCAGAGCCTTTGCCGCTGAGCAATTAAAGCTGGATGACCCTTTAGCGGCAGCGATGCGCTATACCCACAAGTCGGAAGTGGAAGGTCAGAAATGCAGTAACTGTAACCTGATTCAGGGTGAAGATGGCCAGGAATGGCGGCCTTGCGCCATTTTCCCGGGCAAATTAGTCGCCTCAGAAGGCTGGTGTGCTGCCTGGGTGAAAAAGGTTTAAGCTAACGCCTTGAGGATAAACGCCGGCCTGCTGCCGGCGTTTTTGTGTGCGCCGCGTCTAAACTTCAGTGTTGCGTTGGGGTTTACGCGAAACTCAGGGTAAATTTAAATGCCGGCCGCCATCCAGCGCCAGTACCCGTCCGGTCAGATAGCGGCTGTCCAGAATATAGCGTACTGCTGTTACCACTTCCTGTGCCCCGGGTTCACACTGTAACAACGACTTTTGCAAAGCCTGCTGTTTATATTCCTCGGCATCACCGGCATTAAACATCAGTAGCGCCGGCGCTATGGTATTAACTTTAATCTTTGGTGCAAATTGCCGGGCAAAAGACAGGGTCAGGTTCTCTAGCGCGGCCTTGGACGCTGCATAGGCAATATGTTTGCTACTGCCAACACTGGCTACAAAATCACTCAGCTGAATAATATCGGCCTGCTCACTGAGCTGCAGTTGTGGCTGCAGCGCACGGTTAAGCAAGTAGGGCGTACGGGCATGAATTTGCTGCAAATAATCAAAGCTTTCTGCTTCTGCTTGCAGTTGCGCCAACAAGGAGTCTGCAGTTGCCGGCGGATCCTTGCGCCAGTCCGAGGCATTATGGATCAGCGCCCGCAGTGGACCAAGCTGCTGCAGCTGGCTGATAAAATCCGCCAGGCTATTTAGATCGGTCAGATCGCATTGGTAGGTTAGCACGCCGGCGGCTTTAAGTTGTGCCAGCCCCGGTCGCTCACTACGGTAGCTGGCCACCACCTGATAACCGGCCTGTTGTAGGTCTAACGCCAGTGCCAGGCCAACACGCTGCGCGGCTCCGGTGATGACGATAATGGGTTTATGCATAGGAAATCCTTGGTTAATTGCCTGACGTTTTGACGGTCAGGCAGGCGTAGCAGCAAGTATATACTTTACGCTTACTGCCGTGGATCCCTGCGTAAGGATTGCTGCTGTCATAAAAAAGACACACTTAGCTGTTAAGTTGCCGCAAGTTTCACTCCGATGCAGGTCCTCACTATGTTTAATTTCTCTACCATCGCCAGCCGGGTGCTGGTATTGGGACTGGTACCCCTGGGTTTGTTGCTGCTGGTTTTGGTGGCATCTTTTCAGGCCGCTAACAGCAAGGACCAGCTGTTTAACCGCCTGTATCATGAGCACCTGGCGATCCTGACTGGTGTTATGCAAAGTCAAAAAATTCTGCAACAGCAGGCGTTTAGCGAGGTGCAGCAATATAAATCCGGCTGGTCTTCGGCCGAGGCGACCCGTAGCAGCGTGCAGGCGCTACTGGCTGAAGCTGCGACGCAATGGCAAGGTTTTAGTGAGCAGCGTACGATAAAATCGCCGACGGATGAAGAGGCCTTTGCGGCTTTGGATGCGGCCTTTGCCAAAGCCGTTAAACATTATCAGGACTGGATAGGCTTTGTCGGTGATGATGCGCTGCTCATCAAAATTTTGAATGATTCCAGCATTGCACAGGCCGATGTACAAGCCAAAGACAGTGTTGAGCAGGCCAGGGCAACCGAGCAGCAGCAAACCGCCGGCCGCTTTGTGTCTGGCATTGCGGCCATGCATCAAGCCAGCCAGCAATTACATCAGGGCGCCAGTCAGTCGTCGCAGGCGGCAGAAGAACTGACTGCGCTGGCCGCGGAGTTAGAGCGTGGCTGGCAACAATTTCGCACTAACTGAGAAAAAGTTTTCTATTGTCATATTGCTGAAATAAAAAGCAAGCAGACTAAGCCCGTACAAATTGAAACGTCCACTTTGAGGAATGATTAAATGAAAATCAAAAACTTAACTAAACTGGTTCTGGCCACTGCCGTATCACTGAGCTTTGCCGCTCAGGCGCAAGCTACCCGCGATACTATTCAAATCGCCGGTTCATCAACTGTACTGCCGTTCTCTTCTATCGCTGCTGAAGAGTTTGGTAACAGCTTTGCTCAGTTCAAAACACCGGTTGTTGGTTCAGGTGGTTCTGGCGGTGGTTTACGTCAATTCTGTCAGGGCGTTGGCACTAACACTATTGATATCGCTAACTCATCACGCGCTATCCGTCCTGCCGAGCTGGACAGCTGTAAAGCCAATGGTGTGACAGAAGTTATCGAAGTGAAGATCGGCTACGATGGTATCGTCTTTGCGTCACGCATTGATGCCGGTACTTTTGCTCTGCAGCCGGTGCACGTATTCCTGGCTCAGGCCGCTCAGGTACCACAAAATGGCCAGATGGTTGCTAACCCATACACTCGCTGGTCACAAATCGACAAGTCACTGCCAGATCAGGCAATTCTGTTAGCTATCCCTGGTTCAAACCACGGTACCCGTGAAGTATATGAAGAGAAAGTGATTCTGGACGGTTGTAAGACGCTGCCAGAAGTAAAAGCCATGCCATCTGCTGACCAGAATAACTTCTGTTTAGCGATGCGTACTGACGGCCGTGTAGTTGAAATCGCTGGTGACTACACTGAAACTCTGGCCCGTTTACAGGCCCAGAAAGATGCAGTCGGTGTATTCGGTTTAAGCTTCTATGAAAGCAACCGTGACCGTATTAAAGTGGCTACCGTAAGCGGTATCGTACCAACTATCGATAACATTATCGCGGGTACTTACCCGGTATCTCGCCCGCTGTTTTTCTATGTAAAAGGCCAGCATATCGGCGTGATCCCAGGTCTGCAGGAATATGCTGAGTTCCACGTGTCTGAAGCGACTTCAGGCTTCGGTAGTCCACTGGAAGCTGCAGGTCTGATCCCACTGGCTGATGCTGAGCGTGCTGAAGTTCTGCAAACTATCCGCAGCAAAAAATCTCTGTAATATCCGATATTACGCTAAGGCGCCTTAGGGCGCCTTTTTTCGTTTGCGTCACTTTGTCATAAAAGTGCAATCTTGATACTTTAAGCTAGTATCAGTGGATTATCTGACGATCAGTAGCGGAGCACTGATGAATAACTTGTCACTTATAATTATTTTGCTGGTATTGCTGGCGGTAGCCTATCAGCTAGGCATGCAGCGCAGCCGTAAACTGGCTGGTGGCCAGAATAGTGCCAGCCTGCACTCACGGCCCCATCATTACGGCATGATGGTTGGGCTTTGGGCGGTACTACCGCCGTTGTTTGTGATGCTGTTGTGGAATTGGTTTTCGCCGGCAGTGATCCAGCAACTGGTGTTGGCATCCTTACCTGCTGAGATACTGGACAGCGGTGAGCAGGCTCAGGTATTACTGCGTCGTATCAGCAATCTTGCCACCAATTTTGCGGTATTAAGCGAAGCGGCGGATTGGGAGATTAGTGCGGCTAATTATCTGACCGCGCTGCAGCAAAAAAGTACGCTGTTACTAACGGCGCTGATGTTTATTATCGGTGCTTTGGGTTTGCTGGTCAGTTATCAGAAAATCCGGCCGTCATTACGCGCCCGGCATCAGGTCGAGAAAGCCTTAATGGCGACCTTACTGATCTGTTCAACCATCGCAATTTTAACCACTATCGGTATCGTGCTGTCGATGGTTGGCGAAACGCTGAAGTTTTTTAGCTTTATTAAGCCCAGCGATTTCTTTTTTGGTACCACCTGGAATCCGCGTTTCTCCACCGCTGGTGTTGCCGACGGCTCCCTGACCGGGAGTCAGGGCAGCTTTGGTTTATTACCATTGTTATCAGGCACTATGCTGGTCGCCGGTATTGCGTTATTAGTGGCGATTCCACTAGGTTTAATGGTGGCTATCTATATGGCCGAGTATGCGCCGAAAAAGGTGCGTGACACCGTAAAACCTATTATCGAGGTATTGGCCGGTATCCCGACCATTGTCTATGGCTTCTTTGCTTTAGTGGTGGTAGGGCCCTATTTAGCCGATTTGGGGCAGATGCTGGGACTTACCATCCGCGCTACCTCTGCCCTGACTGCCGGTGTGGTAATGGGAATTATGATTATCCCTTTTATCTCCTCATTATCTGATGACATTATTACTCAGGTACCCAAAGCGCTGCGCGACGGCTCCTTAGGTTTGGGTGCGACTAAGTCCGAAACTATCCGCAAGGTAGTACTACCTGCAGCATTGCCTGGGATCGTTGGCGCCGTATTACTGGCAGCCAGCCGCGCCATTGGTGAAACTATGATAGTAGTGCTGGCGGCAGGTAACAGCCCGTCGTTAACTGCGAACCCCTTTGAAGCCGTATCGACGGTAACCGTAACCATTGTGAACCAGTTAACAGGTGATAATGATTTTGCCAGCCCGCAATCATTAGTGGCCTTTGCGCTCGGTTTAACCTTGTTTGTGATTACCCTGTTACTGAATATCGTCGCTTTGGTGATCGTCCGTAAATACCGTGAACAATACGAGTAATAGCTTATGAAAACTGTGCAGACTTCTGCGTCTTCAACTTATAGCGCCAGCCCGGTACAGCAGCAGGTAGTGCGCTCATTAAAGAAAAGGCACCGTCAGGAAAAGCTATTTCGTTTTGCCGGTATGACGGCGGTAGGCATCAGCTTACTGTTAGTCGCCTTACTCTTTATCAATATCTTCTCTAAAGGCTTACCGGCGTTCTGGCAGCATGGTATTGAGCTGGAGATCCACTTTGACCCGGCAGTGGTCAAGATCAGTGAACAACCGGTGCTGCAGGCCGGCGAATCGCCACAGGCTTTTGAGCAACGGCATCTGGCCTGGCGCTCTGAAGTCGGGATGGTCAATTTTAACCGCTTAATTCAGGATGCCCTGCTAAAGGTGATTCCGGACGGCGCGCAGCATCGGCGGGATTTGGCGCGTATTGTGACCTCAGGCGAGCGTTTTGCGCTGCGGGATAGAGTTATTGCTAACCCCGCTATTATCGGGCAAACCCAAAAGCTGTTTTTATTAACCGATGCCAATATTGATGTCTGGTTAAAAGGCAATATCGATCGCAGCTTACCGGATGAGAAGCAGCAGTTAAGTCCAAAGATGCGGGAGTGGGTTGAAAGTCTGAAAGCGGAAGGCGTGATTCAGAATCGCTTTAGCTGGGCCCTGTTTATGAACCCTGATTCACGCAGCTCACTGGCCTCGGCCGGTTTAGCCGGTGCCTTTATGGGTTCACTGTATATGATGCTGATTGTTATCCTGCTATCGGTACCTATGGGCGTGGCGGCGGCAATCTATCTGGAAGAGTTTGCACCCAAAAATAAGTTTACCGATTTGGTGGAAGTTAATATTAACAACCTGGCAGCTGTACCTTCTATTGTATTTGGTTTACTGGGTGCCTCGATCTTTATCGGCTGGTTTAATCTGCCGATGTCAGCCCCCTTTGTTGGTGGCCTGGTATTGAGTTTGATGACCTTACCCACGGTGATTATTGCGACCCGCTCGACGTTAAAAGCTATTCCGCCGTCAATTCGTCAGGCAGCTTTAGGCCTGGGGGCGTCAAAAACTCAGGCGGTATTTCACCATGTGTTACCGCTGGCGATTCCAGGCATCCTCACCGGTGCCATTATCGGTGTCGCCCAGGCGCTGGGTGAAAGTGCACCTTTACTGCTAATTGGCATGAAATCCTTCGTCGCTTCAGTGCCGTCCAGCGCGATGGAACAGTCTACGGCGCTACCGGTACAGATTTATTTATGGCAGGGTAATGAGCTGCGGAATTTCTTTGAAGCCAGAACCTCAGCCGCCATTATTGTGTTACTGGGATTAATGCTGACCTTAAATGGTCTGGCAATCTGGTTACGTCGTCGTTTTGAAGTGCGTTGGTAACAGTTGGCCCGCCTAACCGTTTTTGAATACAGGAATTAAGTATGACTACTGCAAAAGTTAATGAAGCCGGCCAAAAAATTAAAATGACGGCCCGTGATGTCAAAGTATTTTACGGCAGCAACCAGGCCATCCACGGCGTGGATATGGATATTGTGGAGAATGAAGTGATTGCCTTTATCGGCCCGTCAGGCTGTGGTAAATCGACCTTTTTACGCTGTTTAAACCGGATGAACGATACCATCGACAGCTGCCGGGTAACCGGAGAAATTGCACTGGATGGCCAGGATATTTATGCGCCGTCACTGGATGTGGTGCAGCTGCGGGCTCAGGTCGGTATGGTGTTCCAAAAGCCTAACCCTTTCCCGAAATCGATTTATGAAAATATTGCTTATGGCCCGAAGTTACATGGTTTGGCCAGCAAAAAATCGGATCTGGATGATGTGGTTGAATCCAGTCTGCGCCGCGCCGGTTTATGGGATGAAGTTAAAGATCGTTTAAATCAACCGGGTACCGGTCTGTCAGGCGGTCAGCAGCAGCGTCTATGTATCGCGCGTACTATCGCGGTCAGCCCGGAAGTGATTTTAATGGATGAGCCGTGTTCAGCGCTGGATCCTATTGCGACCTCAATTATCGAGGAGCTGATCACCGAGTTAAAGCAGAACTTTACTATCGTGATTGTGACGCACAATATGCAACAGGCGGCGCGGGTATCAGACCGTACTGCGTTCTTCCACCTGGGTAATCTGATTGAAATTGGTGGTACCAACGACGTCTTCACCAACCCGACACAGAAAAGAACCGAAGACTATATTACCGGTCGTTACGGTTAAGTTTTTGTTTTATCTCGCTATCTCCAAAGGCCGGTTATCCGGCCTTTGTCATAAAAGCTTCATGCAAGAGCCACATTACTGACATCTTTGTTACTGATAATAAGTCCCGTGTTCAGCATACCAATAAAAAGCTAATCAGGAGAGTTCCATGAAAACCATCAAATTAAGTTTAGTTGCCGCCGCACTGTGTTCAGTAATGGCGACCCCGGCTCTGGCTAACACGGTACAGATCTACGGCCGCGCTCACCTGTCAGTTGATTCACTGGATAACGGTGTAGACAGCGGTACTAACGTATCAAGCAACTCCAGCCGTTTAGGTTTCCGTGCCAAGCATGAGCTGGATGGCGGTTTAGAAGCCTTTATGCAAATTGAACAGAATATCCGTTTTGACGAAGGTTCAGGTAACTGGGCTTCACGCGATTCTTTCGTCGGCTTAAAAGGCGGTTTTGGTACTGTGCGTATCGGTCAGTTTGACACCCCACTGAAAAACGTGCGTGGTAAAGTGGATATGTTTGGTGACCGCGTAGGTGATATCCGTAACCTGACCCGTACTTCTACTGCTGGCGCAACCAACGCTAACATCGGTAACGTCTTTGACGAGCGTTACAGAAACGGCGTGGCCTATACTTCACCAAAATTTGGTGACTTCGTATTTGATTTCCACTACACGCCACATAACAACACTGGCGCTACGGTAGACAATATTCAAGAGTCTTACAGTATGTCAGTAAGTTATGAAGTGAAAGGCTTCTATGCTGCTGTGGCTTATGAGACCTTTGAAGGGACTAACGATTTAGATCCGAATGCTGTACGTGTTGGGTTGTACTATGACCTGACCTCAGATCTGCGCGTTTCAGGTATGTATCAAACTGCCAGCGATGTACCTGGCGGTGACCGCAATGTTTACGGTCTGGGTACCAGCTACAAGATGGGTGATTACACTCTGCGTGGCCAGTACTATGTTGCCGGTAAGAATGACGTAGCCGAATCAGGTGCCAATATGTTTGTGTTTGGTGTTGATCGTAACTTCGGTCGTGCTTTAACGCTGTATGCTGCTTACGCCGTGACGTCAAATGACGACAATGCAAACTTCCGCGTTACTGCCGGTGGCCGTGATACCCAGCTGAATACCGTTACTGGTCAGGACGCTAAAGCGCTGTCACTGGGCGTGGTGTACAATTTCTAATCTGCTGTTCAGTAGGGCTTGTTGACGTTTGCTGGTTGTTTTTGCAGCTGAGTGGCTGGTATTTATACAAGGCAGAGCTTGTGATGTGTAGTTATTCTACATGAACAAGCGATAACGCAGTAGAAATGCCAGCCACACGCTGCCCGAAGGGTTCGTCTGGCGGCGCTTTGCTCTTTGTCACTCGTCGTTTATTTAGAATAACTAAACCGCACTCCTCGTTTCGCGATCAAAACACCGCCAGACGAACAAAATCTAACCAGCAAACGTCAACAAGCCCTAGCATTATCTTACCCCGCCTGTTGGCGGGGTTTTTTTGTTTATAGGCTGCAGATAACTACTGATTATTCAGCTGTTTCTGGTGGCTTTATTCGCGGTTTTCATAAAACTGTCATATTATGCTTTGATAATAGGGCAAAGTTTTATTAACAGGCTAGCGAACTATGTCAAGACGAATACTGGTTGTTGAAGATGAAGCCCCAATCCGCGATATGCTGTGTTTTGTGCTGGAACAAAACGGCTATCAGCCCTATACCGCCGACAGCTTTGATGCGGCAATCAATCAATTGGTTGAACCCTATCCTGATTTAATCTTACTAGACTGGATGTTGCCTGGCGGCAGTGGTATCCAGATCGCCAAGAAAATTAAGCAACACGACGTGACCCGTAATATACCGATTATAATGATCACTGCCCGTGGCGAAGAAGAAGATAAGGTGCGCGGTCTGGAAGTGGGCGCTGATGATTATGTGACCAAACCTTTCTCACCAAAAGAATTGATGGCGCGGATTAAAGCTGTGATCCGCCGCGTGGCACCGACCAGTCTGGACGATGTGATAGAAGTGCAAGGACTGCGCCTGGATCCGATTTCACATCGGGTTAATGCTGCCGATCAGGCACTGGATATGGGGCCAACAGAATTCCGCTTGCTACATTTCTTTATGACCCATCCGGAACGGGTTTACAGCCGCGAGCAATTATTGGATCATGTCTGGGGTACCAATGTCTACGTTGAGGATCGGACCGTTGATGTGCATATCCGCCGCTTACGTAAAGCCATTTCGCCCAGCGGTCATGACCGGCTGGTGCAAACGGTACGCGGCTCTGGTTACCGTTTCTCTGCGAAGTAACTTCTGATGCGCCTGTTGCTGTCTAAGCGACAGATCCTGGCCAAGGTGTCGCTGTATTACGGTGCAGCCGCCTTTGCCGGCCTGTTGTTTGGCCATCTGTTATTGGCTTTGTTGCTGATGACCCTTGGCCACCTGCTGTGGCAATACAAACATATCTTTCTGCTTGATAAGTGGCTGTGGCGCGATCGTAAACTGACGCCACCGGCTGGTGATGGCAGCTGGCAGCAAATCTTCGACGGTATTTATTTCCAGCAGCGGCGGGAGCGGCGTAAACGCAAAGAATTACGAACTCTGGTACGGCGCTTTCGCGACGGCGCGGAAGCACTGCCGGAGGCCGTGGTGGTGCTGAATGAAGACTGGAATATTATCTGGTGTAATAAGTTAGCCCAGCTGTTGGTTGGCCTGCGTTGGCCCAGCGACGAAGGGCAGCGGATTGATAACCTGATCCGCTCACCGGAGTTTCATCAGTATCTGAAGCAGCGCAACTTTCAGCAGCCGCTGGAAGTGATGTCACCGACCACGTCCAGCATTATGCTGGAATGTAAAATGATGCCTTATGGCAAGGCGCAGTTTCTGTTGATTGTCCGCGATATTACCCAGCTGAAGCAGCTGGAGCAAATTCGCAAAGACTTTGTTGCCAATGTCTCGCACGAGTTGCGCACGCCGCTGACGGTGCTGCAGGGCTATCTGGAAATGATGGATGGCAGTGCCCAGCCGGCAGCGCCGATCTGGCAAAAGGCGCATGGCGTGATGCTGGAACAAACCCGGCGCATGGACAGTCTGGTGCAGCAACTATTGACGCTGTCACGGATTGAAGCTGCGGCCCGGGTGCAATTTGATCAGGAAGTGGATGTACCGGCGATGTTGGCTCTGATCCAGCAGGAAGCTGAGACGCTGAACCGCGACAAACAACATAGCCTGCAGTTTGAGATTGATCCTGAGCTTAAAGTGACCGGTGCGCCAGAGGAGCTACGCAGTGCCTTCTCAAATCTGGTGACCAATGCTATTAAATATACGCCGCCGGGCGGCGTGATCCAGGTTAGCTGGCAGCGTGATGGCCAGCGCGCACTCTTCACTGTCACCGATAATGGCGAAGGCATAGCGCCGCAGCATTTAAAACGCTTAACGGAACGCTTTTATCGCGTTGATCAGGCTCGGGCGCGCAATACCGGCGGTACCGGCCTTGGCTTATCGATTGTCAAACATGTGTTATCCCGCCATAACAGCCAGCTGCTGATTTTCTCTGAACCCGGCCAAGGCAGTACCTTTTCCTTTGCCTTGCCACCCGAATTGGTGCTGGGTGCTCAGACGCCGAAAAAGCGCGCTAAATTTAAGGTGAAGTAAGGCCGAGGGCTGAGCGCAGGTCCAGACTAGCGACCTGTTGTATCAGCTGCGGGTAGCGGAAACAATCGATACTGTGGTCATTGACCATACCACAGGCCTGCATATGGGCGTATATAATGGTCGAGCCAACAAACTTAAAGCCGCGGCGTTTTAAATCGGCGCTAAACGCATCGGACTCGGCCGTGCGCGCCGGATAATCGGCCAGGGTCTGGCGTTGATTTAACAGCGGCTGATAATTGACAAATTGCCACTGATAACGGGCAAAGCTGCCAAACTCCTGCTGCACTTCCAGAAAACGGGCGGCGTTATTGATAGCGGCGGCAATTTTTAGGCGGTTGCGGATTAAGCCTGGGTTTTGCAATAAGCGCGCGGCATCCTGCTCAGTAAAGGCGGCGACTTGCACCGGATCAAAACCCGCAAAGGCCTGACGGTAATGTTGCCGCTTCTTTAGTACTGTATACCAACTCAAGCCGGCCTGGGCCGCTTCCAGCGTCAGATACTCGAACAAGGTATTATCATCAAGTACCGGCACGCCCCATTCCGTATCATGGTAGGCGACATAGTCTGGCTTACTCAGGTCCAGCCAGGGGCAGCGGCACATCAGACTGCGTCCTGATTGAGCTGAGCATCGTTCAGATCCTGCAGCGCCGGGATGTCCAGTTTAAAGGCAATTTTCTTCAGACTTTTCTGCTCCTGCTGCAGATCGGCTGCCAGCACGGTTTGTTGCTGTAACCAACTCAACGGCAGCTGCAGTTGCAGTGACTGTACCCGGGCGCTGGCCTGTAATTCGGGTAAAAACTCATCCCGGCGTTTCTGATTCAGCAGCACCGCCAAACGCAGCAGCACCAGCAGGTTTATCACCAGCGGCAATTCGTACAGGCTGAAGTAGGGGATTTCATCAGCCCGGATTTTCCGGCGGTGAAAACGCACCAGACAGGCCAACAATTGTTGCTGTTCCTGGTTAAAGCCGGGCAGGTTAGCGTTTTGCAGAATATAGGCCGAGTGTTTCTGCACACCAGAGGAGTTAATCTGTAAGCCAATTTCGTACACAGTGGCGGCAAAACCGAGTAGTAGCGCAGCTTCGTCGGTCAGTTGCCAGCTGTCTTTTACCTGTGCCAGCAGCTGCAAGGCGGTCTGTTTTACCCGCTCGGCCTGCGCCTGATCGATTGCATAGCGCTGCACCAGGCTCTGGATACTTTGCTCGCGGATATCCAGATGCTGCAACCTATCGGTCATTTCATACAGCACGCCTTCGCGCAGCGCCGCATCGACATAAACCAGTTGCTCAATTTGCAACATCTGGAAGGCGGCGATCAGGATACTTAAGCCGGAGCAGATTAACAGCTTACGATCTTCGGTTAGGCCGGTAAGCTGCAGTTCATCACAGCTGTCAAACTTCTGCAGATAGTCTTTTAGCTGTAACAGCTGTGTCAGCTCCAGCGGTCCCTGACTCCAGCCCAGCCCGACCACAATATCGCGAATGGTTTTAATGGTGCCGGAGGTACCCACGGCTTGCTGCCAACCGCTGGCGCGGAAGCTGCTGACAATAGGTTCTAATTCCTGTTCGGCCTGAACGATAGCACGTTGAAAACGGCGGCTACTGATTTTACCGGCCCCGAAATGGGTTTTGGCATAGCTGACACAACCCATATTACGACTGGCCAGCCGTAATGGCTGACTGCCCTCACCAATGGCAAATTCGGTACTACCGCCACCGATATCCATCACCAGGCGCTTACCATCGAAATGTTCAAAATGCGCCACGCCCTGATAAATAAAGCGGGCTTCTTCCTGCCCGGAAATCACTTCGATTGGGAACGGAAATAAGGTTTTGGCGCGGCGTAAAAACGTTGCCGCATTCTTTGCCCGGCGCAGGGTATAGGTTGCGATGACCCGCACCGATTGCGGCGCGAAGGGTTGCAGCGTATCGGCAAATTGCCGTAATACCGTCAGGCCGCGTTCAATGGCCTCTTCACTTAGGACCAGATCGTCGTTTAAACCTTCGGCCAGTTGTACCTTTTGTTTTTCACGATGTAGCAGTTGAATATCGCCCTGCACTATGCGGGCGATCACCATATGAAAGCTGTTCGAGCCCAGGTCCACTGCCGCCATATAGGCACTGGCGGCGTTGTCCTGTTGTGGGGTGGTTATCAAAATTCCGGATCTGCCTGTTGCTGCGTCAGTTGGCTCTGGCTGGCAAAGAATTCGTAAATACTTTGCTGCGAACGGATGTTCCGTTTATTGCCACGCTTGACGTATGGATTGCTTTGCTTAGCATCAATAATACGGGCTTTCACGTTATCCCGCCACTGAATATCCAGCGTGGTCAGTACGGTTTGTTTGATTTTCGCATCCAGGATCGGTACTCCCACTTCCACCCGCTGGTCGATATTCCGGGTCATCCAGTCGGCAGATGAGATATAAAGATCAGTATCACCGCCATTGTGAAATACATAAACCCGGGCGTGTTCCAGAAAGCGGTCGAGGATACTCAGTACTTTAATATTCTGACTCTTACCCGGAATACCAGGTACCAGTGAGCACATGCCGCGGATAATCATCCGGATCTTTACCCCAGCCTGACTGGCTTTATACAGTAACTGGACAATGTCTTCGTCTACCAGGTTATTCACCTTCAGAAAGATTTCAGCTTTGCGGCCGCTGACAGCAAAGTCGATTTCGCGCTGGATCAGCTGTTGTAACTTGGGTCGGCTCCAGGTGGGCGAGACAATCAGATGGTTAAACACAAAGGGCCGGTACGAGTACTGGATAAACTCAAATACCTGCTCAATTTCGGCGGTGATGTCAGGATGACAAGTAAAGAGGCTCATATCGGTATAGATACGGGCGGTTTTCTCGTTAAAATTACCGCTGCCAATATGGCCGTAGCGCACCGGTTTGCCTTTTTCCAGCCGGGTGATTAAGCAAATCTTGGAGTGAATTTTCAGCGTGGTCTGGCCGAAGATCACTTCAATACCGGCATCGGTCATCTTACGTGCCCAGTTGATATTGTTTTCTTCGTCAAAGCGCGCTTTCAGCTCGACCACTACGGTGACCTTTTTACCGTTGCGCACCGCGTCCAGTAAGGCATGGATCACCCGCGATTGTTTGGCGACCCGGTACATAGTAATGCGGATATGGGTGACTTTAGGGTCGAACGAAGCCTGGCGTACCCACTCAGTAAAATAGCCAAAGCTGTGGTACGGATAATACAACAGGATATCGCTGTTACGAATGGCATCGAAGGTGGTTGGGTGCTGTTCAAAGTCCGGGCTGGGTAAAGGTGGCAGCGGCGGAAACTCCATACTCTGGTGGCCCAGATTCGGAAAGCCGATAAAGTCTTTAAAGTTGCGGTAGCGGCTACCGGCGATCAGCGCATCCATTGAGCCGGTGCCCAGCTGTTTGGTCAGCACTTTCAGCATCTGCTCTGGCATGGCGGCATCGTACACCAGGCGGGTCGGCTCTGACTTCAGCCGTTGCCGGATCCCCTTGGACATCTTGTCGATTAAGCTTTGGTCCAGCGTATCACTGATATTGTATTCCGCATCCCGTGTCAGCTTCAGCGAGAAAGCGCAAATACTGTCAAACTCAAAGAAACCCTGGAACAAATCGGCGACACAATGGTTGATAATATCGTCCAGCAGCAAAATCTGGCGCCGGTAATGGCCGTTTTTCTTGCGCGTATTCAGATGCAGTGGCAATTCAATAAAGCGTGATACTTCATCGGTTGGTACCTGCACTATCGCATATTCCGGTTTGTGGCTACCGGTCATTTCCACCATCAGATAGGTGGTGTTATCTTCCAGAATTTTACCCAGCGAGGCATCGGTACTGGAGAGGATGATCGGCGAGATATGCTTCTTTACTTCATTATTAAAAAAGGCGCGCACCCAGGCCGATTGCAGCTCCGTTAACTTACTGTCGTCAATCAGCTCAATATTGTGCTTGCGCAGCTCCAGCTGGATATCGAGATAGATTTTATTAAACTGCTTACCCAGTTGCAGCACCTGGTTTTGGATTTCTAACAACAGCTGCTCAGCATCTTCGTGCTCGTAGGTTTGGTATTTCTTCAGCAGGATGCGGCGTTTAACATCTGCCACCCGCACCCGGAAAAACTCATCGAGGTTATTAGAGTAAATACCCAGAAAACGCAAACGTTCAATCGGTGGATTGCGGGTGTCGGCAGCTTCCTGTAACACCCGGCCGTTAAACGCCAGCCAACTGAGTTCGCGCGGAAACAGCGGATACTCAAGTGCCGCTGTTTGTGGTGAGGACGATTCCATATAGTGTGCTCCTGCTTACTGCCTGGATTTCACTCTATGTCAGTTTTATGACAGAGCGATGACAGGGCATTCCTGTGGCGAGGTTTTTTTACTCCAGATCGACAACGATATCAGTAGCAATGGCTTCCAGCGCGGCCGTCACTTCATCCCGCTCGATACCAGCCGGTAGCTGAATGGTGGCAAGGGCATGAAATAATGGCGAGCCCCAATTGGGCGCACTTTGTTTGCTGCTTTCAAAGGCAACAATATTGGCACCTTTATGGCTAAGAATGGTCGATAGCTCTCTGACAATGCCGGGGCGATCATTGCCGGTAATCACAAAACGTAACTGCTGACCTTTATCCAGAGTACTGTCTTCGCCTTGCTGCACCCGGATATCCAGATCTTTGATGCCTGCCAACGCCGAGGTTAGGGTATCAAGATCCTGCTCGGCGACTTCAATCTGCACTATACCGGCAAAAAAGCCCGCCAGATGGCTCAGGTTACTGGCCATCCAGTTGCCTTTATGTTCATTAATTACGCGCGATAATTGTTCAACTAAGCCGGCTTTATCTTTACCGATAATGGTGAGTACCAACTGCTTCATACTGCTTCCTCTGAATGACAACGCCTTTGTTCCTGATTGTTGTATAGAGTGTAGCGGCAACTTTTTGTTTTTAAAGCCAGCTGTGAATTTTTATTTACTGCTTGAGGGCGTGTTGACGCTTGCTGCTTAGATTTTGTTCGCACTGGCGGCGCTTTGATCGCGAAACGAGGAGCGCAGTACGCGGTACCCGGTTTAGTTATTCTAAATAAGTGACGAGTGAAGCTACCGCGTCCTGCTCTCGCCCCTGATCTGCATCCATGCAGGCCACAAAGAGCAAAGCGTCGCCAGCGCGAACCCTTCGGGCAGTGTTTGGCTGGCGTTTCTACTGCGTTATCGCTTGTTCATGTAGAATAACTACACATCACAAGCTCTGCCTTGTATAAACACCAGCCAAACGGCTGCAAAAACAAGCAGCAAACGTCAACACGCCCTAGGTGGTTTTTGCGCTCTGGGGTAAGATAAGGCGACTTTTGGAGCAGATATTCTAAGATGGCTGTTTTTCAGATTATATCGCGTGGGCTAATCCGCTGTGGCTTGCTGCTGGCGTCAGTTGCTTGCCTGGCTGGCGACGACCTGAGCGAGCCTGCCGCTCCTGCTGCTGCGCCGCTTAGCGGCACCCTGTCCAGTGCCGGTTCAGATACGCTGCATAATATGATGATGATCTGGCGCCGTCACTTCGTTGCTCGTCATCCGCAACTGAATTTGCAAATTCAGAGCAGTGGCTCTGCGACCGCCGCTGTCGCGCTCAGTGAAGGCACTGCCAGTCTGGGGCCGATGAGCCGTCTGATGATCCCTGCTGAACTGGCCCGCTTTGAACGCCGCTTTGGCTATTTGCCAACCGCAGTGCCGGTCGCGCTGGATATGCTGGCCATCTATGTGCATCAGGACAATCCGCTAAACAGCATTAGTATGGCGCAGCTGGAAGGGATCTATGCTCAAAATGGCTGGTGTGCCGCAACGCCGCCCATTCTGAACTGGCAACAGCTCGGTTTAAGTGGTGTCTGGCAGCAACGGCCAGTGGTGGCTTATGGCCGTAACCAGGCGTCGGGAACCTACACTTTTTTCCGCCAGCAAGTGCTGTGTGACGGCGATTTCCGCTCTCAGGTTCAGCAATTGCCAGGGGCTGCGGCTGTAGTGCGGGCAGTGAGTCAGAGCATAAATGCCATTGGCTACTCGGGAGTGGGGCAACAGATCGCCGGGGTAAAATGGCTGGCTGTGCGCCCAACAACTGAAGATGCCGCGGTGTTACCGCTGGCCGAACATGCTGCCTCCGGTGCTTACCCGCTGGCGCGTATGCTGTATATTTACCTGAACAAGGCGCCCGACAAAGCCCTGCCAGCGGCAGAGCGCGAATTCTTACGCTTTGTATTATCCACAGAGGGCCAGGCCCTGCTGGCAACGGAAGGCATGGTGCCGGTGCCATCCTCAGTGCTGGCGTCGATCCGGCAGGAGCTGGAGCTATGACGCGCCAGAACTCGCCAATACCAGCGCAGGACAATCGATTAACCACAAATAAGCAGCGGGCTAGCCGCCGGCGTTGGTTGGACCGACTCTGGTATTTGCTGATCACCAGTGCCGGCAGTAGTGTTATCGTTGCCTTACTGGCGATCTTCTTTTACCTGGGTTCAGAAGTGCTGCCACTGTTTAAACCGGTCAGCATCAGTACGCCGCAGGCGCTAGCCGAACCGCTGCCGGTGGCAACGACGCCCAGGGTGGTGCTGCCGGATCACGCCCTGTTGCCGGAGTTTGAACCGGTTTTTGTGTTATCGGAGCCGCAGCAACGCTATCTGCTGTTAGCCGCCCGTCATGGCGAAGCCTGCCTGCTGGATCGGACGCGAGCGGAGCAAGGCTGCCTGCAGCGCTTAAGTCTGACCGATCGCACTGTCGATCTGACCGCTTTAGTCTGGTTGGCCGGCCAGCGCAGTTTGATCAGTGGCGACAGCAGTGGCCAGCTAAAACAGTGGTTTTTATTACCAGATCAGCAGGGGCAGTTACGTTTAAGCTGGGTTAAACCATTTAGCCGCCGCGCTGCCGCTATCCAGACCATCGCTGCCGAGCAGGGGCGCAGTGGTTTTGCGGTACTGGATAGCGCCGGTAATCTGAGTTTGTTCTATGCCAATCTGACTAAGCCGTTATGGCAGGGCCCGGCTGCAGTAGACACCCAGCCAGGTGAGCTGCATTTTTTACCCGGCAATCAGCGCCTGCTGTTCAGTAACGCCAGCGGGCAACAACAGTGGCTTATCGATAACCGGCACCCGGAGATCTCCTGGCGCACCTTGTGGCAGCAAGTATGGTATGAGGGCTGGCAGCAACCGGAATATGTCTGGCAAACCGGCAGTGCCAGTGCCGCGGTACAAGGTAAATACTCACTGGTACCTTTGACACTGGGGACCCTTAAGGCCGCCTTTTATGCGATGTTGGTGGCGGTGCCACTGGCGGTGCTGGCTGCGCTTTACACCTGCTGCTTTTTACCTGAACCACTGCGCAGCCGGCTAAGTCAGCTGATTGAGTTGCTGGCGTTGTTTCCAACGGTAATTATTGGCTTTTTGGCGGCGATCTGGCTGGCTCCGGCGCTGGAGCAACATTTACTGGCGTTACTTTGCTTTTTTGGCTTGCTGCCGCTGCTGGTATTTGGTTTAAGCTGGCTCTGGCCCAGGTTGCCGCTGTCATTACAAAAATTACCGGGCAGCGGCTGGGAATTACTGTTGCTACTGGCGTTACTGGCAGCGGTTGGCTTGCTGGCGCTATATTTGGGGCATACGCTGCAGCTGAGTCTGTTTGATGGCAGTTTCCGTTTTTGGCTAAACAGCCAGGGCATTGATTATCAGCAACGTAATGCGCTTCTGGTTGGCTTGGCGATGGGATTGGCGGTGATGCCGCTGGTTTACAGCGTTTGCTTTGATGTGATGAGCCAGATCCCGCGTTCATTGACGCTGGGCGCTTCAGCGCTCGGTGCCACGCCGTGGCAAATTATTCAGCGGGTGATCCTGCCGCTGTCGGTGCCCGGTATTCTGGCGGCAGTGATGTTGGGCTTAAGTCGGGCCATTGGCGAGACCATGATTATTCTGATGGCAACCGGTAATACGCCGATTACTAATTTTAATCTGTTTGAAGGGCTGCGCAGTCTGACCGCGGCGCTGACCATCGAGCTACCGGAAGCCGCAGTGGATAGCAGCCATTACCGGGTGCTGTTTCTGGTTGCTATCCTGCTGTTTGTGTTTACCTTTACCGCTAACACCCTGGCCGATTTGCTTCGGCAGCGACTGCGGCGAAACTTTCAGAGGCTAGACGGATGACCAAACCGCGGCTACACACCAACGCCTGGTTCTGGCTGTCAGCACTCACCAGTGCCCTGATTCTGCTGCTGGTACTGTTATTGTCCTGGCTGATGCTACAGCGTGGGTTGGGACTATTCTGGCCACAGGATTTGGTGCAATTCCGTTATCAGCAAGCTGGCGAAAACCGGCTGATTGCCGGTGAGGTGATTAGCCGGCAGCAGGTGTCGGTTGCGCAATTGGCCGCTGCTGGTTTGGATGCCAGCGCGCCGGCAGAGCGAATTCTGGTAAGACAAGGCTATTTACCGTCAGGGCAGGGCGGCTATCGTTGGTTCTGGCAGGCGCAGATTTCCGAATGGCAGCAACCGCCGCAACTGACCCTGGTGCGGGAGCAGCAGTTGGGGGATCTGTATGCGTTGCAGCTGGCAGCGACGGCCGACGGTTACCAGTTGCTGCTGGCCGATGGGCATCAGCTTAATGTCGCGGCCAACCAGTTGTTGTTACTGCTGCCGACTAATCAGCTTAGTTGGCCGGCCAAGCTAAAGCTTTATCTTAAGCAGTGGTGGCAATTCTTAAGCACTGAACCACGGGAAGCAAACAGCGCCGGTGGTATCCTGCCGGCGATAGTGGGCACTGTGCTGTCGGTACTGTTGATGGCACTGCTGGTAGCACCTATCGGCATTATGGCCGGCATCTATTTGCATGAGTATGCCCGCGATAGCCGGCTGGTACGTTTGGTCCGGCTCAGCGTACATAATCTGGCCGGCGTACCCTCAGTGGTGTTTGGTGTCTTTGGCCTGGGATTTTTTGTCTATGTACTCGGTGGCAGTATTGATAAGTTGTTTTATGCCGGGCAGTTGCCACAACCAACCTTTGGCTCCCCCGGCTTACTTTGGGTGTCTTTGACTTTGGCGC
Source organism: Alishewanella aestuarii B11 (assembly GCF_000280055.1). Lineage (GTDB taxonomy): Bacteria > Pseudomonadota > Gammaproteobacteria > Enterobacterales > Alteromonadaceae > Alishewanella > Alishewanella aestuarii. Next base: position 73,674 of record NZ_ALAB01000005.1, read on the forward strand.
TGCTAACCTTACCGGTAGTCATCGTCGCCACTGAAGAAGGCTTATCCCGGATCCCGCAAAGTCTGCGGCTGGGTGGCTATGCGCTGGGTGCAACCAAAGCTGAGGTATTATACAAACTGATCTTGCCCCAGGCGCGGCCGGCGATGCTAACCGGCTTGATCCTGGCAGTATCGCGGGCGGCCGGCGAGGTTGCGCCGCTGATTTTTGTCGGGGTCGTGAAGTATGCGCCAGTATTACCAGTCTCCGCCAGCTGGCCCTATTTGCATCTGGAGCAACAGATTATGACCTTGGGCTTCCAGATTTACGATGTGGGTTTGCAAAGCTCCAATGCGGATGCGGCTGAGCCCAGAGTATTTGCTATTGCGCTGGTGTTACTGCTGCTGATCGGCGCGCTTAATCTGCTGGCAATGCGCTTACGCCGTCACTATCGGCAGTTACAGCAGCGCTCGTCATAAAACTGTAATGATTGCTTGTTAAACTCTGAACAGGAGTGGGTTGTGAAAATTTCGGTGCAGGATTTATCAGTCAGGCTGGCTGGAAAAGTGGTATTGGACCAGGTCAACCTGCAGATCCCGACTCATAAGGTGACAGCACTGATTGGTCCGTCCGGTTGTGGCAAGTCAAGTTTATTGCGCAGTTTTAATCGCATGAACGAGTTGCTGGATGACACGGAAACCCGGGGTGAAGTCTGGCTGGATCAGTTAAATATCTACCAGGATGGCATAGACCTGGCTGAGTTACGGCGCCGGGTCGGCATAGTGTTTCAAAAGCCGAATCCGTTTCCGCAGTCAGTGTATGAAAATGTCGCCTTTGGTTTACGCTTGCAGGGGGTGAATAGCCCGCGGCAGCTGGACGAATTGGTCGAGGCGGCGCTGGTAAAGGCAGCCTTATGGCAGGAAGTAAAAGATCGGCTCTACGAAAATGCGCTGACCTTGTCGGGTGGCCAGCAGCAACGGCTGGTGATCGCCCGCGCTATCGCCATCGAGCCGGAGGTGTTACTGCTGGATGAACCGGCATCGGCACTGGATCCGATTTCAACACTGAAAATTGAAGAACTGATCTACGAACTGAAACAACACTACACTATAGTGATAGTGACTCATAATATGCAGCAGGCAGCGCGGGTGTCCGATTTTACTGCCTTTATGAATATGGGGCGGGTGGTGGAGTTTGATGCCACCAATAAGATTTTTACCGATCCGCAGCAAGCGCAAACGGAAGATTATATCACCGGCCGCTTTGGTTAAAGCGTTACCGGGTCAAGCAGACCACAAGGGGATGATACACATGGATAAACTGAACTTATCAAAGCACATTTCCAGCCAGTTTAACGAAGAACTGGAGCAGATCCGTAACCATGTGATGTCAATGGGTGGTCTGATTGAGCGGCAGTTATTTGATGCGCTGAACGCCATCGCCAATGGCGACAGCGACCTGGCTCAGGAAGTGATGGCCAACGATTTGAAAGTGGATGACTGGGAAATTCAGATTGACAAAGAATGTACCCGGATGATTGCGAAACGCCAGCCGGCGGCCAGTGATCTGCGTTTAATTATGTCGATTTTAAAAAGCATCTCTGATCTGGAGCGGATCGGCGATGAAACCAAACGTATTGCTAAGGTTGCCTTAGAATCCTTTAACAGCGATCAGCAGGATTTGCTGGTAAATCTGGAAAATATGGGGCGCCATGTTGGGCAGATGTTACACGATGTGCTGGATGCCTTCGCCCGGATGGACGTGGAAGCGGCGTTAGCGGTGCACAAGGAAGATAAGAAAATTGACCGCGAATATGAGGCTATCACCCGGCAGCTGATGACCTATATGATTGAAGATCCGCGCTCAATTCCAAAAGTGATGAACGTATTGTGGTCAGCACGCTCGCTGGAGCGGATCGGTGATCGCTGCAAGAACTTAGCTGAATACATTATCTTCTTTGTTAAAGGTAAGGTAGTGCGTCATGTCAGCCACGAGAAGCTTGAAGAGCAACTACGCGGTGATTAATTAAAGTACTCTAAGCTTTGACGAGTTGGCTTATCTTAAATGCCAGCTCGTCATAGTAAACTGCCCCGGCTAATGCGGATCATCTGGATCTGGCCGGTTTGCGCTGCTATCGTCATGGCGGCGGCCAAATAATAGACCTCCATTACGGGTAGCCCACTCACTGTACTTGCGATGAACCCCCCGGCGCAGTGCCGAGCTGGAGTTCTCCAGTATATCAATACCAATCAGCATCACCACCGACAGCACTGACAGCTTAATGGCCGCAACGTCTTGCCCGATGCCAATACAAACTCCGATCGCTGCTAACATCCAGATAGTGGCAGCAGAGGTGACGCCTAACACCATACCATCCCGTGTTAGCATCACGCCGGCCCCCAAAAAGCCAACTCCGGTAATTACCTGGCCAATTATCCGGGATGGATCGGTCATTTCGGTATTGGTCGACATCGAGGCGGCGATAAACACATAAGTGCCCAGTACAATAAGGATGGAGGTGCGGATCCCGGCAGGTTTGCCGCGCAGTTGCCGCTCCAGTCCAATCACGAAACCACAGGCAATAGCAGTAAGGATCTCCTGCCAGCGAAAAGGGCTAATATCAAAAAGTTGATGTAGGTCGATCATCTGCTCGTTCCCTTGTCTTAGGCCAGCTCAAGCTTAGTCTGTCACCTTGGTTTTTGCTGCCCTGCTCAGTTAGTATCCGATATTGTTGTTTGTGCTGGCGCCAGAAAATAGTGCTCAGCTGATGAATATTCAAAAAATAGCGTCTAAAGTTATAAAGTAAAAGGCTTTTTTTCGATACCCCTAATATTTCAGAGATATTTCATTCTTATTACAGTGGGCTTTGAGTATAATGCGCGGCGAAACACAACCTTGCAAAACGTGGTTCCCGCTAACTGAAAAGCTCCTGTCTGAGCAAGAGACTTTCAGTTGTCTGGTACTGTTCAGGGCATAATTTATGAATTATTCGTTTTTTGATTTCCTGCAACTTATTGGTTCGTTAGGGATTTTTATCTTCGGCATGAAGATTTTCAGCGAAGGCTTGCAGAAAATCGCCGGTAATCGTTTAAAAGGAATTTTAAGTGGTATGACCCGCACCCGCCTGACCGGCGTGGTAACAGGTTTTGCTACGACCGCTATTACACAATCCTCTACCACCACCACCGTAATGGCGGTGACCTTTGTTAACGCCGGTTTACTGACCTTTGTGCAGTCTACAGGTGTAATAATGGGAGCCAATATCGGTACTACTATTACCGCCTGGATGGTGGCGCTATTTGGCTTTAAATTTAAAATTACGACCATAGCAGTAGCGGTAATCGGTGTCTTTTTCGCTTTTTTGTTCTCGAAAAATAACCGTTTACGTAATATCGCTGAAGCGATGGTCGGTTTTGGTATTCTGTTTATCGGCCTGGATTTTATTAAGGGTGCAGTGCCGGATATTAACAGTAACCCGCAAATTTTTGCCTTTTTAGATGCCTTTACCAACTACGGCTACTGGTCATTGATCTTGTTTGTTTTGGTAGGTACTGTTCTGACACTGTTAACCCAGTCCTCCTCTGCAGCAACGGCAATTACGCTGGTGATGGTTTTTGAAGGCTGGATTTCCTTCCCGATCGCGGCGGCGATGATTTTGGGTGAGAATATCGGCACTACCGTTACCGCTAATATCGCGGCTCTGGTCGGAAACGTGCACGCAAAACGGGCAGCCCGCTTCCACTTCTTCTTTAATGTGGTCGGTGTGCTATGGATGATGGCACTGATTTATCCGGTATTGCATGCGATTGATTTTACTGTACAGTACTTTACCGAAAATCCAGTGTCCTTGATGGCTGGTAGTCCGGAAAGTCGTGCTAATGCGACGCTTGGCCTGTCATTATTCCATACCTCCTTTAATGTGCTGAATGTGATTATCCTGTTTGCCTTTATTCCGTATCTGGTGCGCTTTGTTGAGTATATCCAGCCGGATCGGGGCGGCAAGGATGAAGAGTTTCACCTGCAATATATCAGTGCCGGTGTGATGACTTCGCCAGGCCTGGCCATTACTCAGGCACAAAAAGAGATCCAGCAGTTTGCTGCGGTGATTGACAAGATGCACGACTCGGTGACTGAGTTGCTGTTTGATCCCACTGCCGACAAGCCGAAACTGATCGAAAAAGTGCGCAAATATGAAGATGCCACTGACGTACTGGAAATTGAGATTTCGGATTATTTAGTGCGGGTCAGTGAGCATACTAACCTGGAACACTGGATGACCGAGCGCATTCGCTTTATGCAGACGGCGATAAATGATATGGAGCGGGTAGCCGATATCTATTATCAGGTAGCGAAACTCTGCGAGCGGATGGTTGAAACCGAATCGGTATGGCCTGAAGCAGCGACGGCTGAAATGCAGCAGATGATGCAGGCATTAAAAGCTGCCATCACCACGATGCAGGATAATGTGGCCAGAGATCCGGCCGCAGTTAGCATGAAAGACGCTCTGCTACGTGAAGATGCTATTGATAAGTACCGCGACCAGTTCCGCGATAATCATTACCTGCGGCTGGAGCAGGGCGATTATGCACCGCGGGCCGGCGTGATCTTTATCGATATGCTAAACCGGCTGGAGCGGATCGGTGACCATATTCTGAATGTTAACGAGTCGGCTTCTGGCCGTCGTTTAAAAGCATTACGGATCGAAGGCGCTGCACCGCTAAAAAGCTAAGCCTGGTTGCCAGTAAGCTATCCTCACAGGAGCGCCTTAGGGCGCTTCTGTTATTTCAGCTGCCCGACGTTACACCAGCGTTGTACCTGATTCCTCTTGCCTCTGTTGGCTAATTGCCGTATTTTAATCGCAATAATCTCTGAATTAGCAACTTACTAATCGGAATATCGCATGAAACGCCTGCCTAGTATTAAACAGCTGCAGTATTTGCTGGCACTGCATGAGCATCAGCATTTTGGCCGTGCTGCCGACGCCTGCTATATCGGACAGTCCACTTTAAGTGCTGCTATTGCTAACCTGGAAGAAACCATGGATGCGCAATTGCTGGAGCGGGACCATAAAACCTTTATTTTTACCCCGCTGGGTGAGGATGTAGTGCGTCAGGCGCGGCATATTATCGAGCAGTGTGAAGAGCTGGCGGATTTTGCCCGCTCTCAGGGTAAGCCGATGACCGGACCGTTCCGGCTGGGTTGTATTCCGACTATCGCGCCCTTTGTGCTGGGCGAAGTGATGACGCTGTGTCGCGAGCGCTATCCCCAGCTGCAGCTGTTGCTACGCGAGGACACCTCGGATAATTCCTTGCATGCGTTAAGTGAAGGCCGGCTGGATATGGTGCTATTAGCGCTGCCGTATGAAACCGGTGCCCTGCATACTGAAGTACTGGCACAGGATCAGTTTAATCTGGTACTACACCGCGACTGGCAGGACCGTGGCTTTAATCAGGATATTAACCAGTGGCCGGATGAAAGTATTTTCCTGCTGGAGCGTGAACACTGTTTAACCGGGCATGCGGTAAAGGCCTGTGAGCTGGAGGACAGCCGCAAGGTGAATCCGTTCTTTGCCACCAGCTTGCATACGCTGACCCAGATGGTGAATAACAAACTGGGCGTCACCTTTATGCCACAGATGGCGATTAACAGTGGTGTACTGGAAGGTACCGAACTGATTAGTCAGCCGGCCGCAACCGGCAATGCCTACCGTGATATTGGCGTAGCCTGGCGACCGACCTCCAGTAAGGCGCGCAGTTACCAGCTAATGACAGCCCTGATCGCCGAAGTGCTGCAAAGCAAATGCCGCGAAGGCAAGTAAACAAGCAGCAAACGTCAACACGCCCTAAGCTTAAACCTCGGTCGGCATAACGCAAAAACGCGCTGCCGCACGGTAATTCTGCTACCATAGCGCCCGCCGGATTGGCCGGTAAAGCCAGAGAGTGCACTATGTTAGTAAAAGATTTTAGTTTCGAGCTGCCAGAGCAGCTGATCGCCAGTGAACCCCAAGCCGAACGTTCTGCCAGCCGCCTGCTCTGTATGAATAAGCACAGCGGGGCGCTGTCACATCACATTTTTAAAGATATTCTGGCGCTGCTAAACCCGGGCGATCTGCTGGTGTTTAATAATACCCGCGTGATCCCGGCGCGACTGTTTGGCCAGAAAGCCTCGGGTGGTAAGGTGGAAGTGTTAGTTGAGCGGATGTTGTCTGGTCCACGTTTTCTCGCACATATCCGCGCCAGCAAGGCGCCCAAAGTTGGCACTGAGCTGATACTGGAAAATGACGCCCGGGTAACGATGGTGGCGCGGCATGACAGTTTATTTGAACTGGAATACCAGTCAGCAGAGCCGGTTTTGACTATGCTGGAGCGGCTGGGCCATATGCCGTTACCGCCTTATATTGCGCGACCGGATACCGAAGCGGATAAGGCACGCTATCAAACGGTATACAACCAAAAGCCTGGTGCCGTGGCGGCGCCGACAGCCGGGTTACATTTTGACGAGCCGCTGCTGGCAGCGTTACAGCAAAAAGGTATCGAGTTTGCGTACGTGACCTTGCACGTCGGGGCTGGCACCTTTCAGCCGGTGCGGGTTGATAGCGTGACCGAGCATAAGATGCACAGCGAATATTTTGAGGTTGAGCAGCAGGTGGTGGATGCCATTGCTGCCTGTAAGGCTCGTGGTAACCGGGTGGTGGCAGTCGGCACCACTTCAGTACGCTCGCTGGAGTCAGCAGCGATGCAACATGGCGGCACGCTCGCCCCTTATAGCGGCGATACCGCGATCTTTATCTACCCCGGCTATCAGTTTAAGGTAGTGGACGCGTTAATCACCAATTTCCACCTGCCGGAATCAACGCTGATTATGCTGGTCTCTGCATTTAGTCAGCGCGAACATATTATGGCGGCTTATCAGACGGCGATCGCCGAACAGTATCGCTTTTACTCCTACGGCGATGCCATGTTTATCAGTTAGTGCGCGTCTTCTGGTATACTGCAACACCGGGCGGTGGCGTTGTGCTGCCGGCCCTAACAGAGTAGGCAAGGCCGGACTGTTTTTCCGGCCAGAAGAGGTTAGAACGTGAAATTTGAACTGCTGGCAACCGATGGCAAAGCCCGTCGCGGCCAATTGATTTTTGAACGGGGTGTGGTGGATACGCCGGCCTTTATGCCGGTAGGGACCTACGGCACCGTAAAAGGTATGACGCCGGAAGAGTTGGATGCGACCGGCGCCCAAATCTGTCTGGGTAACACCTTCCACCTGATGCTGCGTCCGGGTACCGAGATTATCCGTAAGCACGGCGATCTGCATGACTTTATGCACTGGCATAAGCCTATCCTGACCGATTCGGGCGGTTTTCAGGTATTTAGCCTGGGCGAGCTTAGAAAAATTACCGAAGAGGGTGTGAAGTTCCGCTCACCGCTTAACGGCGAAAAAATTATGCTGACGCCGGAGCGTTCAATGCAAGTGCAGCGCGCGCTTGGCTCCGATATCGTGATGATTTTTGACGAATGCACGCCCTATCCGGCGACTGAGCCGCAGGCGCGCAAGTCGATGGAGTTATCATTACGCTGGGCCAAACGCTCGAAAGAGGCGCATGGCGATAACCCGTCAGCCTTGTTTGGTATTATTCAGGGCGGCATGTATCCACACCTGCGCGATATTTCGCTGCAAGGCCTGGAAGAGATTGGCTTTGATGGCTACGCCATTGGTGGCCTGTCAGTGGGTGAGCCGAAAGCCGATATGATTAATATCCTGAATCACACCACCGATAAGATGCCGGCACATAAGCCACGCTATCTGATGGGCGTGGGTAAGCCGGAGGATATTGTTGAGGCGGTACGCCGCGGCGTGGACATGTTTGATTGTGTGATGCCAACCCGTAATGCCCGCAACGGCCATCTGTTTGTATCTGACGGTGTGGTCAAGATCCGTAACGCTAAGCACAAGGACGATACGGCGCCACTGGATAAAGAATGTGATTGCTACACTTGTAAAAATTATTCCCGTGCATATTTACACCATCTGGACCGTTGTAACGAGATCCTGGGCGCACGGCTGAATACCATCCATAACCTGCACCATTATCAGAAGCTGATGCAGGGATTGCGGGCAGCTATTGCCGCTGGTAAGTTGGACGACTTTGTGGCAGATTTCTATGCCAAACGCGGCCTGCCGGTGCCGGCACTGGCCGACGAAACAAACCAATAACGCATTACAATACTAAGGGGATACAAATGAGTTTATTTATTAGCCAGGCTTATGCTGACACTGCTGCCGCACCTCAGGGGGGTGGCTGGGATCTGATCATTATGCTGCTGGCCTTTGGTCTGATTTTTTATTTCCTGATTTACCGGCCACAAGCCAAGCGGGTAAAGGAACATCGTAACCTGATGTCTGCTTTGGGCAAAGGTGATGAAGTGCTGACGCAGGGTGGTTTAGTCGGCCGTATTACCAAGATTGCCGAAGACAAGGATTTTATCGCCATTGCGCTGAATGACAGCACTGAAGTGACAGTGCAAAAGTCAGCGGTAGCGGCGGTATTACCCAAAGGCACCTTAAAGTCACTGTAAGACAGCACTGCAGCCACTGCCCGGCACTGGCTGCAGCGCTGAGTTGCGCTTCGGATAGATAAGGAATTTTTAGTGTTAAACCAAAACCCGCTCTGGCGGTACCTCCTGGTCGTAGGGGTGCTGCTGTTGGCACTGGTGTATGCCATGCCAAACTTATACCCGGAAGATCCGGCGCTGAATATTAATGCGACCCGTGGTGGTGCCGTATCAGAAAACACCCGGCAGCAGTTAGAGCAAGCTTTTGTAAGTGCAGGCATTACGCCCAAAGCTGTGACCCTGGAAGCCGGGCAGGTATTGGCCCGTTTTGCCAGCGCGGAAGATCAGTTGCGCGCCCGTCAGGTTGCCACTGAGCTACTGGGTAATGTTAATTATGTGACGGCGTTAAACCTGGTGCCGACTACGCCGGATTGGCTGGCTGCTATCGGTGCCAGCCCGATGAAGCTGGGTCTGGACTTACGCGGTGGTGTGCATTTCCTGATGGCAGTCGATATGAAGGCCGCGCTGGACAAGAATATCAACGATCTGACGCAGGCGTTTCGTGCCGATTTACGTGAGGCCCGGGTGCGTTATCGCTCGGTCACCGCTGACACTGAACGGGGTCAGGTACAAATTCTGCTGCGCTCGGCCGAAGATGTTGCCGCTGCCCGCGCAGCATTGGCGCGTCTGGATCGCGAGTATGTGTTTACCGATGGTGCGGCTGAGTTTAGCCTGAATGTGAGCCTGAGTGAAAACCGCATCCGTGAAATCCGCGAATACGCGCTGAATCAGAATATTACTATTATCCGCAACCGGGTAAATGAAATCGGTGTGGCCGAGCCGCTGGTACAGCGTCAGGGTGCCGATCGTATTATCGTGCAGCTACCCGGCGTACAAGACCCGGCGCAAGCGAAAGAAATTCTGGGGGCAACCGCTACGCTGGAGTTTCGCTTAGTGGATGACCAGGGCGATTTAGCCGCAGCGCTAAATGGCCGCCTGCCACCAGGCTCAAGCCTGTATTACGATCGCAATGGTCAGCCATATTTGCTGGAAAACCGCATTATGCTTACCGGCGAGCATATCACTAACGCCAGTTCCAGTTACGACGAATATGGTCAGCCGCAGGTCAATATTTCACTGGATGCCCAGGGCGGTAACCAGCTGTCGCAAGCGACCCGTGATTCGATTGGCCGGCGTATGGCCACAGTCTTTATCGAATATAAGCCGGGTGAAGAGCTGCAGGCAGACGGCACCCCGGTGCTGATCAAGCAGGAAGAAGTGATTAACGCGGCGACTATTCAGGCCCGCCTGGGTCGTAGTTTCCGTATTACCGGTATTGGTAATCCGGCCGAAGCACAGAATCTGGCACTGTTACTACGCGCCGGTGCGCTGATTGCACCAACCCAGATTATTGAAGAACGCACCATAGGTCCAAGCCTGGGGCAGGAAAATATCGATCTGGGTATGACCGCCATTATGTGGGGTATGGTGGTCGTGTTAGTGTTTATGGTGATCTACTACAAGGTGTTTGGTCTGATTGCCAACGTCGCACTGGTTGCGAATCTGGTGTTAATCGTTGGTATTATGTCGATGATCCCAGGGGCCACGCTAACCTTACCGGGTATGGCAGGTATCGTATTAACAGTGGGGATGGCGGTTGATGCCAACGTGCTAATTTTTGAGCGGATCCGGGAAGAGCTGGCAGAAGGCCGCTCGGTGCAGCAGGCGATCCATCAGGGTTACGACCGGGCCTTCGCGACTATCGCTGACTCTAACATTACCACCTTACTGGTCGCGCTGATCCTGTTCGGTATCGGTACCGGCCCGGTGAAAGGTTTTGCTATTACGCTGGCCATCGGTATTTTAACCTCAATCTTCACCGCTGTAGTGGGTACCCGCTTACTGGTGAATCTGTTCTGGGGCGGCCGTCGTGTACAGTCGTTGCCGATGTAAGGAGGCACAGTGAGAATTTTCCGTTTCCAACAAGCGATCAACTTTATGCGTTTTAAATGGCCGGCATTAATGCTGTCGGCCTTGCTGGTACTGGGGTCACTCGGTTTACTGGCAGTAAAAGGCATTAACTGGGGGCTGGACTTTACCGGTGGTACCGTGATTGAAGCGGGCTTTAGCCAAAGCGCCGATCTGAGCCAGATCCGCACTGTGCTGGCTGAAAGTGGCTATCCGGATGCGGTGGTGCAGTACTTTGGTTCCAGCCAGGATGTGGCGATCCGTATCGCCCCCCGGGACGGTGTAGAACAAAGCCGGATCTCAAACGAGATTATGGCTGCGTTGGCGAAAACCAGTGACAGCCAGATTGAGATGCGCCGGATTGAGTTTGTTGGTCCTTCGGTCGGTGCTGAACTGCGCGAGCAGGGTGGCCTGGCGATGCTGGTCGCCTTACTGGGTATTTTGTTGTACGTCGGTATGCGCTTTGAGTGGCGGCTATCCGTCGGCGCGGTATTAGCACTGGCACATGATGTTATCATTACTTTGGGCTTATTCTCGTTATTACAACTGGAATTTGACCTGACGGTACTGGCGGCGATTCTGGCGCTGATCGGTTACTCGATTAACGATACCATAGTGGTATTTGACCGCATTCGTGAGAGTTTCCGTAAACTACGCGACTCCACACCGGAAGAAACCGTGAATGATGCTGTCACCTCAACCCTAAACCGGACGGTGGTCACCTCCTTAACGACCATTATTGTATTAATAGTACTGTTCACTATGGGCGGTGCGTTAATTCATAATTTCGCGACTGCTCTGTTATTCGGTATTGCGATTGGTACTTATTCGTCGATTTTCGTTGCCAGCGGTATCGCTGTGCAACTGGGGCTGAATCGCGAAGATATGCTGCCACCGCCACCGCCGGAAAAAGAAGGCGAAGGTACTGAGCCGCTGCTGTAATTCCAGCTGAAATATGCTAAAAATGCCAGTCAACGACTGGCATTTTTTTTGGAGTAACAGATGAGTAAGCAGCATGCACCAGGCTTTCTGGCCTTAGTTGAGGCGGCCAAAGCCCAGATCAAAGAGATCAGCATTGACGAGCTGTTACAACATCGAGAGCCTTATGTGTTACTGGATATTCGCGAAGATCATGAATGGTTAGACGGACACTTGCCAGAGGCGATGCATCTGGGTAAGGGGATTATTGAACGCGATATCGAGCAAACCGTACCGGATAAGAAGCAAAAGATCGTGTTGTACTGCGGCGGTGGCTATCGCTCCGCATTATCTGCCCAGACCTTACAGCAAATGGGGTATCAGCAGGTGCTAAGTTTAGCCGGTGGTTACCGGGACTGGTTGCAGCGCAATCTGCCAGTGGTTAAACCTTGAATCAGCCAGGTTAAACTGGCGGCAAATAAAAATCCGGCCGCAGCCGGATTTTTATATCTTAAAGCGTCTTTATTTCGCCAGCGTTTCTGACAGATGCGGGCGCATATCTTTAACCATCGCCTGCAGCACTTTCGGGCTGGCAGCAACGATATTGCCGCTCTTCATATGGTTATTGCCGCCGGCAAAGTCACAGACCATACCACCGGCTTCACGCACAATCAGTTCACCGGCAGCGATATCCCATGGCTTTAAGCCGATTTCCCAGAAGCCATCAAAGCGACCGGCCGCAACATAGGCTAAATCCAGTGCGGCCGAGCCGGTACGGCGCATATCAGCGCAATCGGCAAAGAAGCTGTTAAAGATTTTACTGTAGCTGTCTAAATGGTGTTTGGCTTTAAACGGAAAACCGGTGGCCAGGATAGTACCTTCCAAATCCGGTAAATTATTAACCCGGATGCGGGTACCATTTAACTGGGCGCCACGGCCACGTGAGGCAGTAAACAGCTCACCACGCAGCGGATCGAAGATCACCGCCTGATCTAATTTACCCTGGTGTTTTAAGGCGATGGAGACCGCGAAATGCGGAATGCCTTTAATAAAGTTGGTGGTGCCATCCAGCGGATCAATAATCCATTGGAATTCGCTGTCATTATTACCGTAATCGCCATGCTCTTCGCCAACAATACCGTGGGTTGGGAAGGATTTCTTTAATACAGCCACGATAGCCTGTTCAGCTTCACGATCAACGTTGGTGACGAAGTCGTTAGTGCCTTTTTGTAGTTTCTGAACCATGTCCAGCTGGCCACAGGCCCGGGCGATAACATTACCTGCGCTGCGCGCAGCACGGATTGCGATGTTTAACATCGGATGCATAGCGATTACCTTATTTGTAAAGAGCTGTATAAAGAACAATCAAAAGAGCGGCGCGTATTGTAGCGGCTACAGCAAAAAAGTAAAGCTAAAAGCAAGGTTTGCATCGCACTAACAGATATTTTTACGGGCGCTAATTTATTCAGAGCCAATTCAGTTTCGCTGGTCAGAATAAGCTAAAGTAGCAATAGTCAACACGCCCGAATGGATGAACCCAACCATGATCAAAAAAATTACCCTACTGCTGGCCGTCAGTGCCATGCTCAGTTTAACCGCCTGTGGTGCTTTACATACCTCAGTTGCGAAACGTAATCTTGATGTGCAAACCAAGATGAGTTCCTCAATTTTCCTCGAGCCGGTAGAACCGGAGCAACGCACCGTCTTTGTTGATATCCGCAATACCTCGGATAAACCGGAGTTTGATTTACGTTCACAGGTGGTTGCCAGCCTGCGCAGCCGGGGTTATCAGGTGATTGACAGTCCGTCACGGGCGCACTACTGGTTACAAGCCAATGTGTTACAGGTAGGGCGTAGTAATGCCCGCGAAACGCAGGGCGCGCTGGCTGCCGGACCTGGTGCCGTCGGCGGCGCGGTCACAGGGGCGGTGATCCATCGTTCTACCGGTGGCTCTGTAGGGGGGACGGCTGGTGCAGCGGTAGCCGGTGCGGCGGTAGGTACCATAGTGGATGCGATGGTACAGGATGTGTACTACAGCGTGATCACTGATATTCAGATTATGGAGCGCTTTGACGGCAAGGTGCAGGAGCGCTCTGAGCATACGTTATTGCAAGGTGATAGCGGCAGTACCCGTAGTACCTTTTCCCAACAGACCAATATGCGTAAATACCAGACCCGGGTGGTCAGCTCAGCCAATCAGGCCAACCTGAAGTGGGAAGAGGCCGCACCGTTATTAACCGACGGTCTGGCGCGCGCTCTGGCTGGATTGTTCTAAATGCGTTTGCTGGTACTGCTTCTGCCAGCACTGTGGCTGCTTACTGGTTGTACGGCCATGCATACCTCGATCAGTAAGGGGAAGCTGGACGTACAGATGCGGATGAGTCAGACCATCTATCTGGACCCGGTGGAGCCAGAACAGCGCACGGTGTTTCTCGATATCCGGCAAACCGCGGCCGAGTACCAGCAGCCTTTGATGCGCGATGTGGCAGCCTTATTAACCGAGCGCGGCTATCAGCTGGTAAATTCTCCGGCAGCCGCTCAGTATTGGTTGCAGGTAAATATCCGTACTGTGCTCAATCAGCCACCACAACAGGTATTGCGTGAGCAGTATGCGATGACTGAGCAACAAATTGCCGAGTTTATGCACCCAGGGATGGCGCCGCCAGAGCCAAAAGCGCCGCGGCAACGTGGTGTCACGCCAGCGGTCATTTACGCTGATACGCATTTTGATAGTGACGTCCGCACTAAAGATGTGGTGCGGGTACTGGCGGCGGTCGCTGTGATTGCCGGTGCTGAATATGTCGGTAACCAAATGGTCAAAGACAAGTACTATACCCTGTTGGCGGATATTCAGGTGGCAGAGCGTCTGGACCCGTCGGCACCGGCGTTAGTGCTGGAGCAAAGCGAACATCGGTTAGTACAGGGCGACAGCGGCCAGCTAGAGCAGATGTGGGAAAATATGACAGATCGGCGTAAATACCAGGTCAAATTGCTCGGTTTTGCCAACAAGGCTAATCTGACCTGGCAGGAAGCCGAACCTTCCTTACATCAGGGTTTACTCCGTTCGTTATCCGGGATCTTTTAAATGAGCCAGTATTGGCGGCAGGCCAGCACTGAGCCGGTGAGACTGTCCGATTGGCAGCCCGACTGGCCAGCGCAGGCGGCTGCCGAGGCAGCGCGGTTAAAACAACGCTGGCCACAGTTTTTTTCCGGCCGGATTGAACATTTTGGCAGTACTGCCATCCCAGGGATGCCGGCCAAACCCATTATCGATCTGTTAGTGGAAGTCGCGAGTCTGGCGCAGATCCGCGACCAGGCAGCGCCATTGATGGCAGCTGAGGGATATCAACTATTTTGGCGGCCAAAGGTCAAAGGCGAGCAGGAGATTGATTATCTGTGGTTTATTAAACGCAACGCCGAGGGGCAGCGCAGCCATCATTTGCATATGCTGACGCCCGATTCGGAGCATTGGCAGAAGCTGATATTTTGTCATTATTTGCAGCAGCATCCGCTTGTGGCTGCTGAGTATGCCAGGATTAAACGTCAGGCTGCAGCAGATTTTGCTGACGATCGCCAGGCGTACAATCTGGCGAAAGCGCATTTTATCCGGCAATTAATGGCTCGGATCGCTGCGTCGTCATAAAAAAGTCATTTTAAACGCGTTTAATGCATGACAACTTTAACTTAGGGTTTTGTTATGACCAGCCTATTTTTCTTACGCCACGCCACTGCCGAAGTAATTCGCCCCGGTCAGTTGGATATTGACCGCTGTTTAATTGAAAAAGGCCGGTGGCAGGCACGCAAGGTGGCTAACTTTATGTTGAAATACAATCTGACACCGCAGTTGGTGCTAAGCAGCCCTTACCCCAGAGCCAGCCAAACGGCGGCTATCGTCAGTAAGGTGGCAAGGTTACCGTCGGCCGAGGAACAGCATTGGCTGGCGCTGGAAACGCCAACCTGCCAGGCATTAACCGCACTGCAGCAGGCCAGATTGGCATGGCCGCAGCAGGTGTTGCTGGTTGGGCATGAACCGGACTTCTCGGCGTTAATCAGCGCTTTGCTCGGTAGCCAGCCGCCATTATTAAAGATCCGCAAAGCCTCTTTAACCTGTCTGCAGCTGGCTGATGATGGCTCAGCCAGCTTACAGTGGTCGTTACCGGTCAGGTTTATGTCTTAATTGCCGCTATTGGCGATTGGCTGTGGTGCAGCAAGTTGCAGCGCACGGACGTCCATGCCACTGGGGTGTTGGTAAACCCTTAAACCAAATTCCGGCAGAATGGCCAGTAAATGATCAAAAATATCCGACTGTATATTTTCATAACTCACCCAGGCCGTGGTATTAGTAAAACAGTAGATCTCCAATGGCAGGCCATCTGCACCCGGCGCTAACTGTCTGACCATACAAATCATATTTTGGTGGATGCCGGCATGGTTTTTCAGATAATGCTGCACATAGGCACGAAAGGTGCCCAGGTTAGTAATCCTGCGGGTATTCACCGGTTCTTTGCCTTGCTCAGCCAGAGACTTATTCCAATCATCAATTTCGTGTTGCTTTTCTGTAAGGTAAGCCTGCAATAAACGAAAGCGGCTTAAACGCTGAATTTGTTCGGTATTCAGAAAGCTGACACTTTGCTGGTCCAGCATCAGGCTGCGTTTAATCCGCCGACCACCGGATTCCTGCATACCGCGCCAGTTTTTAAAGGGATCCGTCATAAAGCGCCGGGTCGGGATGGTGGTAATAGTCCGATCCCAGTTCTGGACTTTCACCGTATGCAAAGCAATATCTATCACATCGCCGTCCGCATTGAGCTGAGGCATTTCAACCCAGTCGCCAACACGAATCACATCGTTTGAAGAGATTTGTACACTGGCCACCAGAGAAAGGATGGTGTCCTGAAAGATCAGCATCAACACGGCAGCCATGGCACCTAAGCCGGAGAGCAAAATCAGCGGTGAGCGATCAAACAGCGCAGCGATAATCAGAATGAGTGCCAGCGCGTAAATCAGAATTTTTACGACCTGAATATAGCCTTTAATAGGTTTGCTCTTCGCATCAGGCCGTCGCTCGTAAAGACCGTTGACCATAGTCAGAAAACCACTTAACGCCAGCGCAATCGTTAGCACAATAAAAGCATTAGCAACATTGGCCACGATTGTGATCAAGGTCTCAGGTAGCCCTGGTACTAAGTTGACACCGGTGGAGATCACTAAGGCCGGTACCACATTTGCCAGGCGGGCAACAAAAGCCAGCTGTGTTGCAGCATCCGGCAGGGCTCGTTGGCCAAGTAGCCGGAAAATTCCTTTAAGCAGGATTTGTTTGACGATAAAGTTGGCCAACCAGGCCAGAACTAACAAAGCTGACAGCGCCAGCACTAATTGCAGGTGACTATCCTGCGTTACACTATCCAGTAGTGTTTGGGTTGAACTATCCAATTTCACCTCCTGTTTCGGCGATACGCATCGTATCTACAACGGTTCAGGACGACAGAAAATATCCGATTGGATGCGTTACGCCGAAAAAATTAACCGAGCAGGGAGTATACCGGATCCCAGGCTTAGGACCAAATCATGATGCCTGGCCTGGGTGCCTAAAGCATTATTGATGCATGTTATCGTGCAGATTTTCGCTGAGCTCTTTACCTTTACGTTCGTTACGTAAATCGCGGTATACCGCAGCTCGCATAATCAGCATGGCACTGACTGGCGCCGTTAATAGTACGAATGCGGTGATTAACAGTTCATGCACCACCGGACGTTGCTCAAGGCCAGTGAAATACAGCATAGAAGCAATTAAAAAACAGCCTGCACCAAAGGTGATAGTAATGGCCGGACCATGGATCCGCTGATAAAAATTAGGCAGCCGATACAAGCCAAGCGCACCGATCAACGTAATAATACTGCCGGTCAGTAGTAAGAGCACCACCGGGATGCCGAGCCAGAGCGGCAGGCTTTCAGGTAATTGCATCATTCGATAATCTCTCCGCGCATCAAAAATTTCGCCAGCGCAATGGTCGAGACAAAGCCGGTCAGGGCGATTAACATGGCCAGCTCAAAATACACCAAATTGGCAAAGCTGATCCCCAACAGTAGGGTAAACAGCATCACCACCATCCACAGCGTATCAAGCGCCAGAACCCGATCCTGTGCAGTTGGGCCTCGCATTAAGCGCAAGGTACACAACAACATGGCAATTAGCATGCAGCATTGCGCAAAATATAGACTGTACTCTAAAACAACGATCATTTGGCCTCCGCTTCAAAAATGTCCAGCAAGGGCTGTTCGTAGCGCTGTTTAATGGTAGCTACCCACCAAGCTGCATCATGTAAATCAAAGACATGTAGCGACAATTCGTGGGTCTCCGGAATAATCTCCACCCAAACTGTGCCAGGCGTCGAGTTAATTAAGCAGGACAATACTGCCAGCCCCGCCGGATTACGCAAATCCAGAGGTACCCGAATAAACTGCGAGTTAATTTGCTGGCGCTGAAACAAAATAATCCGGCTGACGTTAACGCAGGACCGAATAATCTCCACCAGTGACCAGCTTAATAAACGGAATAACACCAGCGGTTTACGAATACCGCTATGCACTGGCTGTAAGGGGGCCGTATAAAGCGGCACTACCAGCGCCAACACACTACCAAACAGGATATGGGCGGGGGCGATGCTTTGATTCAGCAGCAGCCAGATCAGCAGCAGCGTCAGTGAGAGTATAGGTGACGGCAAGAATCGGCTCATTGACCCTCCCGGTTTACAGCGACCGTTTGTAATACTTGCTCAATATAACGGCTGGTCTGTACTAAATCATCGGCGACCCGCTCCAGCAAACCACTAAGTGGACCGGCAAAGATTGCCATATTAATGCAAACCAGCAATAACAATAAGACCGGACTGACTTCACTGAATTTCAGGCGTGGACTTTGTGCACTGTGTGCTGTCCAGAAACTGCGAACACCAAAACGCATCAACGAGATAATCGCAGTCAGGCCGGCGACAAACAGCAGTAGCAAGAAGACCCAGCTACTGGCGTGCATTGGTGTTTGTAGCAGTTGATGTAAGATACTGAACTTTGCAATAAAACCGGATAACGGCGGTAAGCCGGCCATAATCAGAGCACAGGCAGCAAAAGCCAGCCCCAGGAATGCCATCGCAGCCGGAATCACCACACCGGCCGATTCCTTCTTTTCGCCATCGAGTGCAAAAAACTCCATACTTAATGCTAATACGCTGTCGGTTGGGGTGTAGATGCGCTCAATCAATTCGGTCAGTAACACGAAGGCCGCGACTGCCAATGTCGAGCTGAGTAAATAAAATAGCATGGCACTTAGTGTCAGATCTTGGCCTAAACCAATTAACGCCAGCAGGATACCGGAGGAAATCACCGCACTGTAACTGGCAATCCGGCCCGGGTCCTGACTGGCCAATAAACCAATAGCGCCAAAGGCCAGAGTCAGTAAGCCACCATATAGCAGCATGGTATTACCAAAGCCAGCAGAGCTGCCGGCGGTATCACCAAACCACAGATAATTGAGGCGCAGTACCACATAAACCCCAATTTTGGTCAGTAATACCAGCATGGCGGTAACGGGTGGCGAAGCCGCTGAGTAGGTGGTAGGTAACCAAAAACCTAACGGCCACATTGCACTTTTGGTTAAAAAGGCCACTGCCAAAATCGCAGCGCCGGTATGCATCAGTTGCCGTTGTGCCGGCGCCAGTTCTGGTATTAATCGCGCCAGATCGGCAAAGTTCAAGCTGCCAGTTGCCGCATAAACCAGCGCAATCCCGAGTAGAAAAAACACCGATGCAATCAGATTCACCACGATATACTGCATGCCGGCCCGGATCCGGGTGATGTTATAACCATGCAGTAACAGGCCATACGAGGCTGCCAGCATAACTTCAAAGAAAACAAAGAGATTAAACAGGTCACCGGTTAATACCGCGCCATTAATCCCCATCAGCAGGAGCTGAAATAATGTATGAAAGTGTACGCCAAGCTTAGCCCAGCGACTGTAGGAAAACAGCAGCGCGCAGTTGGCTAATAACGCAGCCAACACCAGGAACAGACTGGCCAGCCTGTCGCCAACCAGCACAATACCAAAGGGCGCCACCCAATTGGCCGCCAGATACACTAACAAATCGTCGCCGGTAGCCGGACCATCGGTCACGATTAACAGCCAGCAGGCCAGCACCAGCAACAGCAGTGTGCTAAGTTGATTTAATACATATTTCAGTTGGTGATGACGCTCATTGACCAGTACCAGTACCGCACCGGTCAACAGAGGCAGCAAAATAGGCAGGACCAAAATTTCCGACAACATACTGGTCATTCGTCCGTTTCCTTCTCTTTACCGTCAACGTGGTCGGTGCCGGTTAACCCGCGTGAGCCCAATAGCACTACCAGATAAAGCGCCGTGGTCGCAAAACCGATAACAATTGCTGTCAGTACCAGCGCTTGTGGTAACGGATCGGCATATAACGCCGGGTCCAGTGCTGTTTCATCGAGAGTGAGCGGCGGTTTATTCAGACTGATCCGACCGGTAATAAAAATAAACAGGTTTACCGCATAAGACAGCAATAACAAGCCCGTAATGACCTGAAAGCTACGGGGCCGAAGTACCAACCAGACGCCGGAAGCAAATAAAATACCAATCGCCAGTGCCAGAATGATTTCCATTAGCGATCCTCCTGTTGCAGGTTAGTGGCGTCGGGATTTGCTCCCGGAACCCGATGGCTACGTACCGATTGGTGAGCCAGAGCAGTCAGGATTAACATGGTGGTGCCTACGACGACGGCAAATACACCTAAATCAAAGATAAAGGCGCTGGGTAAATGCAGCTCTCCTAATACTGGCAAATAGATATGCGCGGTATGTGTTGTCAGGAACGGATGACCAAAGACCCAGGCTCCCAAGCCGGTAACCACTGCTAAGCCCAGGCCAACGCTAATCCAGCGGTGTGGCTGCATTTTTAAGCGAGCTTCAACCCAGGCGGTGCCAGCCAGTAAGTATTGAATAATTAAACCGACCGCAAAAATTAAGCCGGCGATAAAGCCGCCGCCGGGTAAGTTATGACCCCGCATAAAGAAGTACACCGATACCACGATAATAATCGGGAGTAGCAAACGTATGTATATGCCCGGAACCTGCAAATAGCCACTGCCGGCTTGTTCTGCCGGCGTCTGGATTGACGCTGGATCAATCGGGTTGGTTTGCTGCGGTGGCAGTTTAATACTTTCGGCTGCAGGCCGAAAACGGCGTAGCAGGGCATAGACAGTCAGTGCCACAATACTCAGCACCGTAATCTCACCCAGCGTATCAAAACTGCGGAAGTCGACCAACAGCACATTAACCACGTTACTGCCACCACCAAGTGGTAAGGAGTTTTCGATAAAGAACCGGCTTATCGTTTGATTTTCAGGCTGGATCAAGATCAGGTAACTGACTACGCTGAGAATGACCCCTGAGCTAATAGCGATCAACAGGTCACGGCTGCGTCGAAGTTTATCGCGGGAGCTGGCAATCAACTGTAATTTTTTTGCCGAAATCCGTGCCGGCAACCAACGTAAGCCCAGCAGTAACAGGATGGTCGTTACCGTTTCGACCATCAGTTGCGTCAGTGCCAGATCCGGGGCCGACAGCCAGAGAAAGGTCAGGCTGGTGACGATACCGGTACCGCCCACCAGAATCAATGCTGCCAGCCGGTGATACTTTGCCTGCCAGGCCGCAGCAATAGCACAGGCGGTGCCAGCCAGCCAGAGTAAAGCAAAGGGCCAGTGAATGGGAGTATAGGTTAATTGCGCCGGAACAGTCGGCATAAACCATAATAAGACTGCTCCCGCCGCCATTCCTGCCAGGATGAGCAGTAACAGCTGAGGCTGCAAGCGGCGTGAACTGAGTGAACGCTCCAGTCGGGCAGCACTGGCTGCCAGCCAGAGCATAGTGGCTTCGTAACTTTCTTTGCCATTTAAACGGTGGAATAGCGGGACTTTATCTCGCTGGCGCAAATTACATTTTAATTGCAGCCAGCGATAGAAAACAATGCCACCAATAAAGGCGATAATGCTCATAGTGAGCGGCAGGTTAAAACCATGCCAGATCGCTAGGCTATACTCCGGTAATTGCTCTGCTAACACCGAGGCTGCGGCTGCTTCCAGCAGAATGCCTATACTTAATTCTGGCAGGATGCCTACCACCAGACAACATAAGACCAATAACTCTACCGGGAAGCGCATCCAGCGAGGCGGCTCGTGCACCTCTTCGCCGCCGTCGGTCTGCAGTGGCCCAAAAAATACCTGAATAAAGCGTAACGAGTAAGCGACACCAAAGATACCCATCATGACGGCCGCGGCTGACATCCACCAGTTTGATGCTGAGCCAACCATTAACGCTTCAGCGAAAAACATTTCTTTTGATAAGAAGCCGTTTAACAATGGCACCCCGGCCATAGCGGCGCTGGCAACGATGGCCAGCGCAGCGGTATAAGGCAGAACCCGTCGTAAGCCCGATAATTTACGCATATCGCGGCTACCGGTTTCATGGTCGATAATTCCCACCGCCATAAACAGTGAGGCTTTAAAGGTTGCATGATTCAGGGTATGGAAGATCGCCGCGACCATGGCCAGTGGTGTACCGATACCAAGCAAGCAGGTAATCAGACCAAGATGGCTGATCGTCGAATAGGCGAGTAACCCTTTTAAATCGTGCTGAAAAATCGCCAAAAAGGCACCAATCAGCATGGTACAAACCCCGGCAGTTCCAATAATCCAGGTCCATTCCGGGGTGCCGGCCAAGACCGGCCATAACCGCATTAACAGGAACACCCCGGCTTTTACCATGGTTGCCGAATGCAGATAAGCTGACACCGGGGTAGGCGCGGCCATCGCGTGGGGTAACCAGAAATGGAAAGGGAATTGGGCACTCTTGGTCAGAGCGCCCAGCGCAATCAGGATCAGGATTGGCAGATACCAGTCATGGGCTTTAATCTGCTCGGCTTGCTGTAAGATCTGATCCAAATCATAGCTGCCAGCAACATGGCCTAACAGCAGTACACCAACCAGTAAACAGAGGCCACCAATCGAGGTCACCGTAAAGGCCATCCGCGCGCCGCGGCGGGCATCGGGTCGGTGATGCCAGTAACCTATGAGCAAGAATGAGGTCAGGCTGGTGAGCTCCCAGAACATGACGAGTTGAATCAGATTACCGGAGAGCACTACCCCTTGCATGGCGCCCATAAATGCCAGTAAAAAGGCAAAGAACCGCGGCACCGGATCTTTGGGTGACATATAGTAGCGGGCATACAGCACCACCAGCAGACAAATACCTTGGATCAGCACCGAAAATAGCCAGGCCAATCCATCCATCCGGAAAATCAAATTAAGGTCAAAAGCGCTTAGCCAGTTGAGTTGATAACGCAGGGCTGTACCCTCACTGATTACTGCATATTGTGATAGCGTGAGTAGCAAGCCACATAGCGCGATAATGGCTGCGAACCAGGCTTCACGGTTACGGGCATGTTGTGGCATACAGGCAGCGACAGCGGCACCGAGAAAAGGCAGTAAAATCAGAGAGAGTAGTAGCATCTGGCTCCTTAAATAATAATCCGATTGAAAACTGCTGTGACAGGGCTTAACCAGGTTAAGTCTGTAAAAACAAGGAGTGTGAACGCTGAACTTACCCGCGACGGACCACCGTAAATAGGGTAGGCCGGGTACCTCTGCAGGCCCTTACTTTATTTTGGCGTTATTTTTTTGTCAAGTTCGGTTTTCTATCAGGATGCCGCTAAACAGCAGTGGATCAGCTTATCTGCTCGTAAACAAAATGGCCATCACATTGACATGCTGGCCTGCGGTAAAGCCATTGCGCCAGAACATGGTGCGGCAGAGCCAACCTATCCGCTGGCATTATTGCCGGTGCCGAAAAATAAATAAGCTGCCAAAGTAGCAGCTTATTTGGTTCACAGCCAGATTATCCAATCGTTTAGTGGCGGAAATGCCGCACGCCGGTAAACACCATCGCCATACCGTGCTCGTCGGCGGCGGCAATCACTTCCGCATCGCGCATTGAGCCACCTGGCTGAATCACTGCAGTAATACCGGCAGCGGCAGCGGCATCAATACCATCGCGGAACGGGAAGAAGGCATCTGAAGCCATCACTGACCCTTTTACTTCCAGTTTCTCGTCTGCAGCTTTAATACCAGCAATTTTTGCGCTATAAACGCGGCTCATCTGGCCGGCGCCGACACCAATGGTCATGCTGTCTTTCACATAAACAATGGCATTGGATTTGACAAACTTCGCCACCTTCCAGCAGAACAGCAGATCTTTTAGCTCTTGCGCTGTCGGTTGCCGTTTGGTCACCACTTTCAGATCTGACTCGCTGATGCGGTGCTGATCGCGATCTTGCAGTAAAATACCGCCATTAACCTGTTTAATATCCAGCGCCGGCGCAGCAGCGGCAAAGTCGCCACACACCAATAAGCGGACATTCGGCTTGCTCGCCACTACAGCAACGGCTTCAGCGCTGGCGCTAGGGGCAATAATTACTTCAACAAACTGACGGCTTACAATTTCTTGGGCGGTAGTTGCATCCAGCTCACGGTTAAAGGCAATAATGCCACCGAAAGCCGAGGTCGGATCCGTGCTGTAAGCGCGGTTATAGGCTTCTAAAATACTATCGCCAATCGCTACACCGCAAGGGTTAGCGTGTTTGACAATGACGCAGGCCGGCTCGGCAAACTCTTTCACGCATTCCAGCGCCGCATCGGTATCCGCAATATTATTGTAAGACAGCGCCTTACCCTGCAGCTGCGTCGCGGTCGAAACTGAGGCCTCAGTGGCGTTGGCATCGACATAGAAGGCGGCTTGCTGGTGGCTGTTTTCGCCGTAACGTAAGTCCTGCTTTTTCACAAACTGGCTGTTAAAGGTGCGCGGGAAACGGCTGGCGGCTTCTTCGCTGCCATAAGCCGGTAACATGGCACCAAAGTAATTGGCAATCATGCCATCGTACTGGGCAGTATGTTCAAAGGCGCTGATCGCCAGGCTAAAGCGGGTTTCTAAGGTGGTGGCGCCATTATTGGCGTTAAGCTCAGCCAGTACTTTCGGATAATCACTGGCATTGACGATAATGGTAACGTCCTGATGGTTTTTCGCGGCGGCACGTACCATAGTCGGGCCACCGATATCGATATTTTCTACCGCATCGGCCAAGGTGCAACCCGGCTTGGCTACGGTATTGGCAAAGGGATACAGGTTCACCACTACCAGATCAATAGGGCCAATATTATTGGCTGCCATTACCGCTTCGTCGGTGCCGCGGCGCGCCAGAATGCCGCCGTGAATTTTCGGGTGCAGGGTTTTTACCCGGCCATCCATAATTTCCGGATGACCGGTGTAGTCTGATACTTCAATCACGGCGATACCATGCTCGGCCAACAGTTTGGCGGTACCACCGGTAGACAGGATCTCAACCTGCATTGCGGCCAGGGCTTTGGCAAATTCTACAATACCGGTTTTATCAGATACGCTTAATAAAGCGCGGCGCACAGGGCGAAGTGTATTCATCAGCGGGTTCTCTTTGTCACGGTTGTCGTCACGGTTGTCACGGAAACGAATGCTTGCTATTGCTTGCTTCAGGCTGGCTGCAGCTGCCAGCCTGCTATTTTGTCACTAAAGTTTAGCCAATAAAAAAGCACCCGAAGGTGCTTTTAGCGGGGCCAACCCCGCCTGGCATTATGACATGCCGTATTGTTTTAACTTTTTGCGCAGCGTGCCGCGGTTGATACCCATCAGGTTAGCGGCACGGGTTTGGTTGCCGCGGGTATATTTCATTACTTCTTCCAGTAATGGCCGCTCTAATTCAGATAATACCAGCTCGTACAGATCGTTAACGTCCTGGCCGTTTAACTGTTGCAGGTAGTTGGCAACAGCTTTTTGGACGGCACTGGATAAGGCTTGTGGCTTTTCCTGAGACTGAACGTGGGCGTTAGTGATAAATGGCGAAGTAACGTTCGAATTAAACATTGCTTTTCTCTTTTACGTTAGGTTGCTGCTAGTTTATGAAAATAGCTATTTAAGGCATCCAGCTGCACATTGGCATGCTCAATACCGTTGAATTCACTACGAAATAACCCATCCGGATCATGCTCTGCCAGGTACCAGCCCACATGTTTGCGGGCGATACGGGCACCGGCATAGTCACCATATAACTGGTGCAAGCCCTGCACATGTTCCAGCATGATTTGCTGCACTTCGCTAACCGAAGGCGCAGCCAGTTTCTCCCCTGTTGCCAGATAGTGCACCACTTCCCGGAAAATCCATGGCCGACCCTGGGCCGCGCGACCAATCATAATGGCGTCGGCGCCGGTGTAGTCGAGCACGAATTGCGCTTTTTCCGGTGAGGTTATATCACCATTGGCGATGACCGGTATCTTCACCTGCTGCTTAATGGCAGCAATGGTGTCGTACTCGGCTTCTCCTTTATACATACAGGCTTTGGTGCGGCCATGCACCGCCAGCGCCTGAATGCCGTTATCCTCGGCAATGCGGGCGATTTGCACGCCATTGCGATGTTCCGGGTCCCAGCCAGTGCGGATCTTCAGTGTTACCGGTACCTTAACGGCTTGTACCACTGCCCGCACAATTTGCTCTACCAGCTCCGGGTATTGCAACAGGGCTGAGCCAGCCAGCTTTTTATTCACCTTTTTCGCCGGGCAACCCATATTAATGTCGATAATATCGGCGCCGATGTCGACGTTATACTGCGCGGCGGCAGCCATTTGTTCCGGATCGCTGCCAGCAATTTGCACCGAGCGAATACCAGACTCCTGGCGATGGCCCATCCGATTTTGTGACTTTTCGCTTTGCCAGACCTGCGGATTGCTCGATAGCATCTCTGACACAGCTAAAGCCGCACCAAACCGGCGGCAGAGTTCACGAAAAGTGTGATCGGTTACCCCAGCCATCGGAGCGCAGATCACCTGATTCGCTAACTGATATGGACCTATGCGCACCACTGATTCCAAGGCTCTGTCCTCAAGGGGCGCTAAGTTTACGGATTTTTACCACTAAAGCAAAGGCTGTTTTTTAAACAATTTTTGCTTTTTTTTGCCGTTTCAGGGATTGACATTCCCTAAAAGGCTGAAAATAAGTGTTTTCCGAAAAACCGACCCGCGAATTTACTGCATGTCATTAAAAGATAATTTAACTGTTGCTGTTTTTTGCAACAGTAGCCAGCAAAACATAATCGGCTGAATTGCGCCTGAATCAGGCGATTTTCCGCGCGCTTAAGCGCACCCATTCTTCCTGTACTGCGATAGGGTCAAACTCAAATTCGCTGGCATAGGCCGCCATGACGCTTTGTGCCTGACTCTCCAGAATACCGGATAACGCCAGTAAACCGCCCGGCTTAACATAGGCGCTGATAACGGCCGAGAGTTCCGCCAACGGGCCGGCCAGGATATTGGCCACCACCACATCGGCCTGTAAGCTCGGTTGATCTTTGGGTAAATACAGCTCAATTTGCCCGGCTACGCCATTGCGCTCGGCGTTGGCTTTAGAGGCCATAATCGCCTGCGGGTCAATATCGATACCGACCACCCGGCTGGCGCCAAGTTTCAGCGCGGCAATGCCGAGAATGCCCGAGCCGCAGCCAAAATCGACCACGGTTTGTGCCGGTTTGATATGCTTATCCAGCCATTGCATACAAAGTGCGGTGGTAGGGTGGGTACCGGTACCGAAGGCCAGGCCCGGATCCAGCAGCACATTAACGGCAGTCGGGTCCGGAATATCGCGCCAACTGGGGCAAACCCATAAGCGCTTGCCAAATTTAATCGGGTGGAAGTTATCCATCCACTCGCGTTCCCAGTCTTTATCTTCCAGCTGTTCCAGCTTATAGCTGAGACCTTCTTTAAACAGCGCCGTGCTTTCCAACTGCTTCAGCACTTTTTGCATCGGGTGTTCGGCATCAAATAAGCCCATTACCACGGTATTTTCCCAGTACAGGATTTCCCCCGGCAGCGGCTCATAAATTGGTGTATCTTTGGCATCAAGAAAGGTTACAGCCTGGGCGCCCCAGCTCATCAGCATATCGCTGACCTGCTCGGCTTTTTTCTCAGTGGTGGTGACCCGCAGTTGGATCCAGGGCATGATAAAACCTCAGCTCGCCAATAAAGGGGCGATATTGTATACCCAAACGCCGCATTTTGCTCGTACTTTGGGGTCACGTCAGGGCAAGATCACGAACATTTAACGCGCACTTTAACATAACTGATTGACCGCGATTTTCCGTTGTGATCAGATACTGGCTTTTGCGCGGAGCCAGTTTATGAACATCGATATTTTTGCAGAGCACTTTTCAGAATTAGAAGACCCAAGGCAAGCATCTAAGGTCGTTTACCCCTTGTTTGACGTGGTGTTTTTAACGCTGTGTGCCGTTATTGCAGGCTGTGAGGGCTGGGAAGATATTGAAGATTTCGGTGAAAACCGCTGCTCTTCTATTCATATGGTTAGCGCTTTTGCCAGTGCCAATGGCGTGGTAATGGGCCAGGTTAAAACGGACGAGAAGAGCAACGAAATTACGGCGATACCTCAGCTACTTAACTTGCTGGAGCTTAAAGGATGCTTGGTCAGTTTGGATGCCATGGGATGCCAGAAAGAGATAGCGCAGCAGATAGTAGATAAAGAAGCTGACTACCTGTTGACGGTTAAAGGCAACCAAGGGCAGTTGCATGATGCAGTAAAACAAGTCTTTGCGGGTAAAGCGCACAAAGACACTGCAGCGCAGTCACTGGAAAAGAACCGTGGGCGCTTGGAGTACCGAGAATTCCAGGTATGTGATGCCAGTGAATTACCGGAAAAACTCAAAGCTGCGTGGCCTGCGCTGACAACCTTGGGCATGGCAACCACCTATCGGGTGGAAAAGGACAAGCGAGCAGTATTAGAACAACGTTATTTTATCAGCTCAGCCGCGCTTAGTGCCGAGCGGCTATCCAGCGCAGTTCGCGAGCATTGGAGTATCGAAAACCAGTTACACTGGGTGCTGGATGTGAGTTTAGGTGAGGATGCGTGCCAGATATATCGTGGTAATGCAGCGACTAATCTTGCCACGATGCGACACTTTGGTTTGAATATGTTACGCGCTGAGAAGCGAAAAATGAGTATCAGAAGAAAGCAGCGTCAGGCATTGATGAATGAGGCTTATTTGGATGCAGTGCTGGAAGCCTGCATGGGTATGGTTATTAAATAACCACTCGTAATCTTGCCCTGGGGGTCACGTACTTTGGGGTGACAAATCCGAGGAAATCGGCGTGCATCGTTTTAACATTCATGGTGAGCATCCGCGGTTTGGGACTTTTGACGAATGATCAGATCGGGAACTACCATGAATGTTCCCTAATCGCCTAACTTTTTATTTTAACTACAGAATTTTTGGGGATCCCTCAGATAATCTGCTTATTCTTGGTTATTTGACGTGGAGTTTTTAATTAAATTAATTCAGAATAAAAACTTAAAGAGTTTGTGGACACTAAAATCTTAACGATGGAGCGGTATTTTTACCGATATTGTATGAAAAAAACATTATTACTAGGACTTGGAATTACGCTTTCGGCGTTAACATTATTAGGCTGCGGCCAGAAGGTTGATGGTATAAAAAGCGAATTTGCTGAAAGAATCGACAGTACAGAGAAACACAGCTTTACGGGCTACACGGTAATTGTTACTGAAAGTAGCATTAAAAAAGCGAATGAGTTTGAAGAAAAAAACAGCTTAGGGTTTGACACAGGTGTGGATGAAAATGGTCATCTAAAAACCCTTAATAAAGTGTCATTTAAAAATGATGAATTTCGAAAAATTGAAGAAATTAGAAAAGTCTATGAAAGTGAATTAGCAGCCCTTAGAACGAGAGTGCAATCTAACATTGATGTAGAGGCAAAAAGAATTAACGGTAACATTACCAAGCTTCAAGGTGAGCGTGAAACGCTGCAAGAAAGAATGATAAGCTACAATGCCGCTACTGCAAACGAGCTAGCCTTGCACGAACAAGCGAGAAGCAAGCATCAAGGCATTGAACGCAAAATGAGCGAGCGAAAAGAAAAGTTCTATGAGGAATTCAAGAAAATTGTTTTGGAAAGCAATCTGCCTATCGATGTTAATTCAAGACCAGAACCAAGAAACTTTTATCGGTCTTATGCGTTAAAGAATAACGCGCCGTGTGATAATCGAATTGAGGTAATGAGCAATCGAGGTACTCCAGTAGCCTATTGCGTTGAAGCTCGGATAGATCAATCGCAAATTGCTTTAGCGCCAGCATTGATAAGCTACGGTATGGATTATGAGAAGTTGCAAAGCGAGAGACGTCAAGCTAATCAGGAAGTCAGTACGACACAAAAAGCATTATCAGATGCACGGATCATCGCTTCTAACAGATTAAGCATTAATCCAACCAGAATTGAACGCGAAATTGCAAATCTTGACCGTCAGATCAATACAGAGCGTGCAAGCCTGGAATCAGCGACTAACTTTACCAGCCAATTTAATCGCGCAAACTACAATGATCGCAAATTAAATGAAACAGCTAATAACTACAGGAGAGCCATACTTGATTACGCTAGATCAGTAAAAGTTGAAGCGTTCTTAAAGTCGGGTTACAACATTGATAAATTCAGCGATGAAAACGACAAGCCTAAGCTGTCAGAAAAAGATAAGGGTATGGTGATATATGTATTCACCAATAAAAATAACAAGCAATATGTATTCCTAACCCCTGTTAATAGCCGGAGTAACAAAACATACGGTGAGATTTTTGAAAACGATGTAGTACCAAGAAGCTTTGACTTCAACATATCTAAAAATAAGGATGTGTTAAATGTGGTTAAGGGAATCATCTAACTAATCAAAGATAAATACGGTAAAAAGAAAGTATAAATAATGCTGTCTCAGACTGCTGACAAAGTCCTGGACGCAGATCCAGGACTTTGAGCTAATAGATTTAATGCCTGAGTTTTCAAAAAAGTGTGATAATAAAATAAAAAAAGCCCCCGGCAGGTAACAGGCGGGGGCTTTTTACGTTATGGTTGTTACTTAATACCCAGTTTCTTTTCCAGATAGTGGATATTGGTGCCGCCCTGGCAGAAACCGGCATCGCGCATAATATCTTTATGCAGTGGGATATTGGTTTTAATGCCTTCGACCAGTAACTCGTCCAGTGCGTTACGCATCCGGGCGATGGCGATATCACGGCTCTCACCGTAGGTAATCAGCTTGCCAACCATGGAGTCGTAGTTTGGCGGTACGCTGTAATCGGCATAGATATGCGAATCCCAACGGATGCCGTTACCACCTGGTGGATGGAAGCGGGTGATTTTACCTGGTGACGGAATAAAGCTAACCGGATCTTCGGCGTTAATCCGGCATTCCACCGCATGGCCACGGATCACGATATCTTCCTGCTTAATGGTCAGTGGCATGCCAGAGGCAATGCGCAGCTGCTCTTTAATCAGGTCGACGCCGGTAATCATCTCAGTAACCGGGTGTTCTACCTGAATGCGGGTATTCATCTCGATAAAGAAGAATTCGCCGTTTTCAAACAGGAACTCGAAAGTACCGGCGCCGCGGTAGTTCATCACCTTACAGGCATCGACACAACGGCCACCGATAAAGGCACGCAGTTCTGGAGTAATGCCCGGTGCTGGTGCTTCTTCCACCACTTTTTGATGGCGACGCTGCATTGAACAGTCACGTTCACCTAAGTGAATCGCATTGCCCTGACCATCCGCCAGCACCTGAATTTCGATATGACGTGGGTTTTCCAGGAATTTCTCCATATACACCATGTCATTACCAAAGGCGGCCTTGGCTTCGGCCTTGGTCATTTCAATTGAGCTAACCAGTTCTTCTTCGCTACGCACCACGCGCATACCGCGGCCACCACCGCCACCGGCAGCTTTAACGATAATAGGGTAACCGATGCGTTTCGCGATCGCTTTATTAGTAGCCGCATCATCGCCGACTGCGCCGTCTGAGCCCGGTACACAAGGTACGCCGGCTTTTTTCATTGCTTCAATGGCGGAAACCTTATCACCCATCAGCCGGATCGAATCCGGGTGCGGGCCGATAAAGACCAGGCCGCTTTCTTCAACCTGCTGCGCAAAGTCAGCGCGCTCGGCTAAAAAACCGTAACCCGGGTGGATGGCCTGGGCATTGGTCACTTCGGCCGCCGCGATCAGCGCGGGGATATTCAAATAGCTTTGTGGTGACGGTGCCGGGCCAATACAGATGGTTTCATCGGCCAGCAGCACGTGCTTTAAATTACGGTCAACCGTGGAGTGCACGGCTACCGTCTTGATCCCGAGCTCTTTGCAGGCACGCAAAATGCGCAGCGCAATTTCGCCTCGGTTTGCGATCAGGACTTTTTCCAGCATTAGTGCGTCCTTATCTTATTCGATAATAAATAGCGGTTGATCGAATTCTACCGGCTCGCCGTTTTCAACCAGAATTTCTTTTACCACCCCGGCCTTGTCAGACTGGATTTGGTTCATCATTTTCATCGCTTCGACGATACAGAGCGTATCACCGACTTTTACGCTTTGACCGACTTCAACAAAGTTTTTCGAGGTTGGCGAAGCGGCGCGGTAGAAAGAACCGACCATTGGTGATTTAACCACGTGACCAGACACCGCAGGTTGGGCAGCGGCTGGAGCGGCGGCCACAGGTGCGGCGGCAGGAGCGGCAACAGGTGCCGGAGCCGGGGCAGCATAATGCATCGGCGCTGGGGCATAGTGCTGCGCCGGGCCATTACGGCTGATACGTACCGACTCTTCACCCTCGGTAATTTCCAGCTCAGAAATGCCTGATTCTTCCAGCAGTTCGATCAATTTTTTAATTTTTCTAATGTCCATCTTTTTCGCCTGATTGAGTTAATTTTGGTTGTGTGGTCGTAACAGTGATACCGCCGCATCCAGAGCATAGTGGTAGCCTCTGGCGCCCAGGCCACAAATGACCCCTTTGGCGATATCAGATAAATAAGAGTGTTGGCGGAAAGCTTCCCGGGCATGCACATTGGATAAATGTACTTCGATAAAGGGAATCGCCACTGCTAACAGCGCATCACGCAGCGCAATGCTGGTATGGGTAAAGGCTCCGGGATTGATAATAATAAAATCCTGCTGCTGATAACTTTGTTGAATGGCGTCAATCAATTGATGCTCGGCATTCGATTGCAGCGCCGTCAGCGTCACGTTAAGCTCTGCTGCCTGTTGTTGCAAGCCGGCGACAATTTGCGCCAGCGTCGCGGCACCATAGGTCGCAGGCTCCCGAATACCCAGCATATTCAGATTAGGGCCATTCAATAACAGAATGCGTAAATTCGCGGTCATTAATTAAGTTATCCTGTCTTTTCCCGGAAGATGTCAGCAAGTGTTGCCGTAGCTGTTAGATGCACACTTTACGGCCAATTTGGGCACCTTGTCGATGCCTGTCTGACAGATCCGCGCCTTATTATAGTGAAATCGCCGCAAATGGCAGCAAAATACTGGTCTTATCAGCCAGTAGCCATCTGGATGGTTAGGATCTCGGCGACCTAAAGGGGAAGACAAGAGGAAAGGACTCGGCTGCAGCCTGGCTTGCTGCAGCCGGTCATTATTATTGCATCATGGCCTGTAAATGATTGGCAAAGGCGCTGGCATTCATAAAGCCGGTGACACGGCTTTGTGTTAGCTCGCTGCCATCGGGGGCGAAAAATAGCAGGGTGGGTAAACCCAACACCTGATAGCTATCCAGCAGCGCCTGATCTTTGCGGGTCATCCGGGTGACATCAATTTTAATCAGCCGCATCTGTGAGGTGAGGGCGGTAACCTCCGGCCTTGGAAAGGTCAATTGCTCAAACTCTTTACAGGCTACGCACCACTCGGCATACAGGTCGACCAATGCATACTGACCGGCCGCTTTCGCCTTCTGCAGTTGCTGCGCCAGCTCATCGGCATCTTTTACCACAATAAAGCCGAGCGCATTAATATGCTCGCCTTCTGCGCTTACCGTCGCTTGCGGCAGTGCCGGGCTGCCCGGGCGGTAATACTGTAAATTCAGCCAGAAGATACCCAGTAACAATAGCTGCGCCAGCACTGCGACACCGGCTTTAGCGTTGACGCTGCTTAGGCTGAACAGCAAGCGGTATAAATAAAATACCAGCGCCAGCGTTAAGACGCTGCCAAGGGCTAATACGATCCAGAAAGGTAAAAAGCGCTCTAACAGGATCAGTGGCACGGCCAGTAACAGGAAGCCAAAGATATTTTTTACCGCGTTCATCCAGTTGCCGGCTTTTGGCAGCAGGCGACTGCCTGAGGTACCGAGTAATAACAAGGGTAAACCCATCCCCAGGCTCAGCACATAAAGCGTCAGGGCGCCAAGGGCCAGATCGCCACTTTGCGCCACATATAACAGTGCCGCAGACAGCGGTGCCGTAGTGCAGGGTGAGGCAATCAAGCCGGATAATGCGCCCATGGTAAAGGCGCCTTTAAGCGAGCCGCCTTGTTGTTTATTACTGACGCCAGCCACCTTTTCCTGCCAGCGCGCTGGCAATTGCAGATTAAAGACGCCGAACATCGCCAAGGCCAGCAGCACGAAGATCACGGCAGCGACGATTAACACGGCTGGATGCTGCATTGCCGCCTGGAATTTCACGCCTAAGCTGGCGACCACCAGTCCGAGCAGAGAGTAGGTCAGTGCCATACCCTGCACATAGGACATCGACAAGCCAAAGGCGCGTTGGGTCGACAGCCGCTGGCCCTGGCCGACAATAATGCTACTTAGAATCGGATACATCGGAAACACGCAGGGGGTAAAGGACAGCCCTAAGCCGAGCAGGAAAAATATGCCCAGACTCACCAGCACTGAGCCTTCGCTTAAGCGCTCCAATAAGCCAAACTGGCTGGATACCGGTGCTGTTGTCGCTAAGCTGGTGCTGGTTTCAGACTGGCCAGGCTGGGTCAGTGGAATTTCAATGGTCGTTGGTGGATAACACAGACCGGCTTCGGCGCAGCCCATAAACTGCACCCGAAAGAGTGCATCTTCGTCGATATCAGACAGCGGGATCTTCAACTGCAGCTGATGATAATAGACTTCGGTTTTGCCAAAGAATTCATCTTCAATACTGATACTGGCCGGATAGCTTGGATGCGAAAAGCTGACTGCCACGCCGCCAAACTTAAACTTATCGCGATACATATAATAGCCATCGGCGATGGTCCAGCTTAGCAACAGCTCGTTATCCTGCTGGCGGTAGTCCAGCACAAAGGCCTGTTCCACCGGTAAAAATTGTGGCTGGCCCTGCAACAGGCTTTGCAGCACAGCATTATTATTCGTCGGGCTGGTTTGCGGGCTTTGCTGCTGCGCAGCCGCCGTGCTGGTTAGCAACAGGAACAGCAGGGGCAGCAGCAGTAGATAACAACAGCGTTTAATCACAGGTAACCTCATTAATCCAGGCGGCATAAGCCTGATTCAGCTGACAAAGCTCAACGGCGATAATTTCCGGCACAGCATACGGGTGAATGGCGCTTATGGCTTGCTCAATTGCGGTAAAGTTCCGCTTTGGCGCTTTAAGTTGCAATTGAATTTCCACCGCCTGCTCCAGTTTGCCTTGCCAGATATAACTGGATTGTACCGCGGGTAGCCGGTTAACACAGGCCACCAGCCGTTGCTGTAACAGCTGGGTGCTAATGGCGGTTGCCGTTGCCTCATCCGGGCAGTTACACAGGATCAGCAGATAATCGCGCATATCAGACCTTGGTTTTTTGTTAGGTTAGCACCATTGTACGGTAAACCGTGGCTGTGTTTTGCGGAATTTTTTTCTGCCGGCCCTTGGAATTTTTTTCGGTTCGCCCCATATAGCGAGCACACAAAATTTAACTGTCACGTTAAAACCCAAACGCTTTAGGAGATAGAGCATGAATATTCGTCCATTACATGATCGTGTCATCATCAAACGTACCGACGCTGAGAGCAAGTCTGCCGGTGGCATCGTTCTGACTGGTGCTTCCGCAGAAAAATCAACGCGCGGTGTCGTAGTAGCAGTGGGCAATGGTCGTATTTTAGATAACGGCGATGTGAAACCACTGGACGTTAAGGTTGGCGACAAGGTTCTGTTCGGTGCCTATGTAGAGCGCACTGAGAAAATTGATGGTCAGGAATATGTGATCACCAAAGAAGACAATATCTTAGGTGTAATTCTGGATTAATTCCCCTTTCCCTTTTCTGATTAACAATTAACGACTTTTAAGGATACGAAAATGGCTGCAAAAGACGTACGTTTTGGCGATGAAGCCCGTAACAAGATGCTGAAAGGCGTAAACATTCTGGCGAACGCTGTGCGCGTTACTTTAGGTCCAAAAGGCCGTAACGTGATTCTGGACAAATCGTTCGGTGCTCCTCTGATCACCAAAGACGGTGTGTCAGTTGCCAAAGAAATCGAGCTGGAAGATAAGTTCGAGAATATGGGCGCCCAGATGGTAAAAGAAGTGGCGTCTAAAGCCAATGACGAAGCCGGTGATGGTACCACTACTGCTACTGTGCTGGCCCAAAACATTATTAACGAAGGTGTGAAAGCCGTTGCTGCCGGTATGAATCCGATGGATTTAAAACGTGGTATCGACAAAGCTGTCATCGCTGCCGTAGCCGAATTAAAAGCCCTGTCACAGCCATGTGCTGACAGCAAAGCTATTGCGCAGGTAGGTACTATCTCTGCTAACTCTGATGATGAAATTGGCCAGATCATTGCCAATGCCATGGACAAAGTGGGTAAAGAAGGTGTGATCACCGTTGAAGAAGGCCAGGGCCTGAACAACGAGCTGGACGTGGTTGAAGGTATGCAGTTCGACCGTGGTTACCTGTCTCCGTACTTTATTAACAACCAGGAAGCAGGCCAGGTTGAACTGGATAACCCCTTTATCCTGACTGTGGATAAGAAAATTTCTAATATCCGCGAATTACTGCCGGTACTGGAAGGCGTAGCCAAATCAGGTAAGCCACTGCTGATTATTGCTGAAGACGTCGAAGGCGAAGCCTTAGCGACTTTAGTCGTCAACAATATGCGCGGTATCGTGAAAATCTCTGCCGTGAAAGCACCAGGCTTCGGTGACCGTCGTAAAGCGATGCTGCAGGATATCGCTACTCTGACTGGCGGTACTGTGATTTCAGAAGAAATCGGTATGGAACTGGAAAAAGCCACGCTGGAAGACTTAGGTACCGCGAAGCGCGTTGTTATCACTAAAGATAACACCACCATTATCGATGGTGCCGGTGAGCAAGCGGCGATTGACGCTCGCGTGAAGCAAATCCGTCAGCAAATCGAAGAAGCGACTTCTGACTACGATAAAGAG
Organism: Alishewanella aestuarii B11; assembly: GCF_000280055.1. Classification (GTDB taxonomy): domain Bacteria; phylum Pseudomonadota; class Gammaproteobacteria; order Enterobacterales; family Alteromonadaceae; genus Alishewanella; species Alishewanella aestuarii. The sequence continues at coordinate 110,449 of NZ_ALAB01000005.1, forward strand.
AAGCTGCAAGAGCGTCTGGCCAAGCTGGCTGGCGGTGTTGCCGTAATCAAAGTTGGTGCCGCCACTGAAATCGAAATGAAAGAGAAGAAACACCGCGTAGAAGACGCCTTACACGCTACCCGTGCTGCGGTAGAAGAAGGCGTGGTGCCTGGCGGTGGTGTAGCGCTGGTGCGCGTAGCGGCCAAACTTGCTGGCTTAACCGGTGCGAACGAAGATCAAACGCACGGTATTAAGATCGCACTGCGCGCAATGGAAGCGCCACTGCGTCAGATCGTATCTAACGCCGGTGAAGAGCCATCAGTTGTGGTTAACAAGGTTAAAGAAGGTAGCGGTAACTACGGTTATAACGCTGCGACCGACGTGTACGGCGATATGCTGGAAATGGGTATCCTGGACCCAACTAAAGTCACACGTTCTGCACTGCAGTTCGCTGCCTCTGTTGGCTCGCTGATGATCACCACCGAAGCGATGGTAACTGAGCTGCCAAAAGAAGAAAAACCAATGCCAGATATGGGTGGCATGGGTGGTATGGGCGGCATGATGTAACCCGCTGATTTTAAATAAATAAGCCCTGACGGAAACGTCGGGGCTTTTTTTTAGCTATTCAGCTTGCATAAACTTTGCGCAATCTATACTTTTAGCGCAATCTTAGGAAAGGTTTCTACCGGGAGAAAGACAATGCGTAATCATTTAATCGCCTTAAGCCTTATTACGGTGTTGGGCATCGGCCAGGCCGCTGCTGCCGAGGTGCAGGTCAGCTTCCAGGAACCGGAAAAATTTACGGATATCCGGCCGACCAATGACACCCGTAGCCGTTATCAACAGCGGGTACAGACCGCATTTGAAAAAATGTTTAACGACATGGCGGCGCAGATGCCAGAGGGTTATCAGTGGCAAGTGACCATTACCGATATCGATCTGGCGGGTGATGTCGACTACTTTGCCGGCACTGGCGGTCAGGCACTGCGGATTATTAAAGATGTACATTCACCGGCAGTGCGTTTTAGTCATGTGTTGCGTGACCAGCGGGGTGAGGAAGTGCTGAGTGGTGAGGAGCGCTTGCGCGATATGGGCTTTTTACAGCGCATCAGCCGGCCGAGCGCCAGACCCGAGTTTGAATACGAAAGAGTGATGCTAAACGACTGGTTTACTAAGAATGTGCAGCCAGCCGTCACCCAGCATGCTGCCGTTACGCCGAAAACTGCGCACTAATACTGCAGTTTTCCCGCAGTAATCCATCCAGCCGGCAAACTTGCCGGCTGTGTCGCTTACGCCTTTACGGCTGCACGGAACTCAGTCAGGGTTTTATGTAACAGCTGTAGCTGTTGCACGACCCGCTGTAGTGTGCTGGTATTAAATTGCTGGCTATGGCGGATCGCCGCTACCTGTTCCGCGGTTTCAGCCAGGTACGGCATAAAGCGGTTGCTCTCGACTTTGAAACCGGCATCTTTACTAAAGACTGTCTGATATTTGGCCTGGCCCTGTTGTTGTAGCTGCTCCAGCAAAGCATCTGCATCCAACGCCTTGCGGTAAAGTTCTTTCAGGTTTTCATCCAACTGTTGTAGCAAGTTTTCCATTGATCATGTCACTTCGTGTTTCAGTAGCCGTATTATGCCATAGTCTGGCTATTGCTGGTGTGGCCGGTGTACTTTTTTGACGGCGGCTTTGCAATCTGCGGTTTGCAATTACAGTGCTTTGTTATATTATATCGTCTCGAGACAACACTCGGAACGAAGATAGGGGTTCGGTTGTGCTGGCAAAGGCAAGGCTATTATTTGATAAGTTCGGTATTATGGTCACATCACTCTGTGCCATTCACTGTATTTTATTGCCGGTGATCCTGCCTGTATTACCGTTACTGGGCTTAACCGCCGCCCATAACCATGCCTTTGAAGGCTTTGTGCTGTTATTTACCATGGTGCTGGGTTTTATTACGCTGTTTATCGGCTTTCATCGTTATCATCGCAAACTCTACCCGTTTTATTCGCTGTTCTTAGGTGGTTTTATTTACTGGCAGCGTGATGCCTGGGGCCACGATTACGAGCATGTCATTCTGGTGATTGGCGCCTCGCTCGTCGTGTTTGCCCATATTATGAATATGCGGCTTTGCAATCAGTGTAATAGCTGTGAAACCGATGATAAAAAACCTGCATAATGCAGGTTTTTTTACGTCAGGTGGTTGTGGTTTTATGTCAGAAGCTTGCGGCTGCGCGCCGGATAATTAGTAAAAACCCCATCGACACCCAGCGCCTTTAGCCGCGCTAAATCATCTGCCTCATCTACCGTATAAACATAAAGCTGTAGTTGCCGGGCTTTGGCATCGGCAACCAGTGCCTCGTCGATAAAACCGGCATCACAGTGCACTGAGTACGCTTGCAATTGCGCAGCGAAGGCGCAATTGTCGGTGGGCAGTGAAGCCGTTAGAGCACCGGTTTTTAGCTCAGGCCGCGCCGCTTTTACGGCTGCTAGCAGTTTATGATTAAAGGAGGAAATCAGCAGGCTGTTAAGATCATAGTTCAGCTCGCGCTCAGCGCGCTGCAGCAGCTTTAGCAAGGGATCGAGCGTATCCGCGCCCTTTAATTCGATATTTAGCCAACAGCGGCCCTGTACCAGCTGCAGCACCTGCCACAAAAGTGGGATCGGCTCGCCGGCACCGGCGTCGATGGTGGCCAGTTGTGCCAAGCTATGCTGGTAAATACTGCCGCTGCCATTGGTGGTGCGCTGTAAATGCGGATCGTGGATCACAATCAGTTCGCCCTCTACCGCAAACACATCCAGTTCGATAGCATCTGCGCCCTGGGCTAAGGCCTGGCGAAACGCCAGCAGGGTATTTTCCGGATACTCACCACTGGCGCCGCGATGCGCAATAATTTGCATCTTAGTCCGCCGTCTTGGTTGGCTTAATATTGGCAAAGGCGGTGCCCATACGGGTCACTGTGCCCGGCTGTTGGTCAGCTAAAAAGTCGATGCTGCCATGCGGGAACGCCAGGATCACGGTAGAGCCCAGTTTAAAACGACCCATCTCGGCACCTTTTTCCAGCCTGATGCTGTTTAAGCCCTCAGCCGGATACTGCCAGCGAAATATCTCTTTACCGGTCGGTGGTGTGACGGTGCCTGCCCAAACTGTTTCGATACTGGCCACGATAGTGGCGCCAACCAATACCAATGCCATAGGGCCGAATTCAGTATCAAAAATGGTTACTACTCGTTCATTACGGGCAAACAGATCCGGGACATTTTCAGCGGTCAGCGGGTTTACTGAGAATAGCTCACCTGGTACATAGATCATCTCGCGCAGGGTGCCGCTAACCGGCATATGGATACGGTGGTAATCTTTGGGCGCCAGGTAAATCGTAGCGAATTTACCGCCAGCAAAAGGCTCCGCCGTTTCGGCTTTACCGCCGAGCAGACTTTGCAGGCTGTAATCGTGGTTTTTTGCCTGCACCAGCTGGCCAGCGACGATATCGCCGAGCTGGCTGATGGCACCGTCTACCGGGTGCGCGACGATGGCAGGATCGGCGACCAGCGGCCGGATTCCGTCTTTCAGCGGCCGGGTAAAGAACTCATTAAAGCTGGCATAGTCACTGGCTTTTTCATGCCTGGCTTCCTGCATATTGATCTTATAGGCTTTGATAAACAGGCTAATCAGGGCATGACTGATAAAACCCAGTTTCGCTGCGGCCAGATAACCCACCAAACGTGATAACAGGTGCTTGGGTAACAGGTATTGCAGAGTGATTTTAAATTTATCCATAAGATGTCAGCTACTCGTATTAAAAGACTAAAAGTTAAAAATAATGCGGTTTATCCTGCGCCATACTGTGCAGGATTTTCTGGTAACTCTCGTAGCGTAGCGGGCTGATTTCGCCCTCTGCCACCGCATGCTGTATGGCACAGCCCGGATCGGTCAGATGCTTACAGTCGCGAAACTTACAACGGCCCAGCCAGGGGCGGAACTCGATAAAGCCGTTGGTCACTTCCTCCGGCGATAAATGCCAGAGTGCAAACTCGCGAATACCCGGTGAATCAATCAGCTTGCCACCTTCCGGCAGGTGATACAGCCGGGATACCGTCGTGGTATGCTGGCCCAGACCTGATACTTCCGATACTTCCTGCGTCGCGGCCGCCAGACCCGGCATCAGCGTATTCATCAGCGATGACTTGCCGACGCCCGACTGGCCAACAAAGATGCTGGTACCGCTATGCAGATACTGTAGCAGCTCGGCCATACCCTGACCGGTTTTGGCACTGACCAGCAGACAGGCGTAGCCCATCTGCCGGTACAGTTGCAGGTGCTGGTCAAGCGCCTGTTGTTCGGTTTCGGGTAATAAGTCGACTTTATTAATCACCAGTAGTGGTTTAATGCCGGTGATTTCTGAGGCCACCAGATAACGGTCGATAATATTTAACGACAGTGCCGGCAGGATAGCGGAGACAATAATCATTAAATCGATATTGGCGGCGACCGGTTTTAAACCATCATAGAAATCCGGGCGTAGCAGTACCGAGTGCCGTTCTGCCACCGCTTCAATCACGCCATCAATGCTGCCGGTCGGTTGTTTGCTGCGGCGCCAGCTGACCTCGTCGCCGGTGACCACCGAACTGATAGTGCGGCGCATATTACAGCGCACTACTGCACCGCTGGCATCTTCGACATCGGCATGCTGACCAAAGCGGCTAAGCACTAGACCCTGTTCCGGCGGATGCAATAGGGCGTCGTCCCAGTCACTGGTACTGGCTTTGCTGCTGCGTTTTAGCCGCCGCTGCTCATTGTCGGCAATACGTTGATGCTGGCGTTGATTCAGGTGTTTTTTCTTGGTCACGGTTTACCGTTTTGCTGGCTTTAGCTATCACAGTTGGTTTCTGGGGTGTATCATACCTGTAAAGCGCCCGCGGACAAAGCCATCTGGCTTCGATATAGCTGAGGAAACTATGGCAGTAAATGATACTAATCTGATTTGGCTGGATCTGGAAATGACCGGCCTGGAACCGAAAACCGACGTCATTCTGGAAATGGCGACCATCGTTACCGACAGTCAGTTAAATATTCTGGCCGAGGGCCCGGTATTTGCGATTAAGACGGCGGACGAGATTCTGGATAATATGGACCCCTGGTGTGTAGAGCAGCATGGCAAGAGCGGTTTGACTGCCCGTTGTCGTGCCAGCACGGTGACGCTGGCAGAGGCCGAGCAGCAAACCATCGCTTTTTTAAGCCAGTATGTCAGCAAGGGCAAATCCCCGATGTGTGGTAACAGCATTGGTCAGGACCGGCGTTTTCTGGCGGAGTATGCGCCAGAGCTGGAAGCTTTCTTCCATTACCGTAATTTAGATGTCAGCACGGTAAAAGAACTGGCGCGGCGCTGGCATCCTGAGGTGCTGCAGAAGGTGCAAAAGAGCAGCAGTCATCTGGCGCTGGATGATATCCGCGAGTCGATTGCTGAATTAGTCACCTATCGCCAATATTTTTTTCGTTTACCCTGAAAAAAACCTTGCATCGGGCGACTGATTTTGTAAAATGCGCGCCATCAAACGCAAGATTAACCTTGTTAATCACTGCGACCCGATGCGAGTTTAGCTCAGCTGGTAGAGCGCGACCTTGCCAAGGTCGAGGTCACGAGTTCGAACCTCGTAACTCGCTCCAAATTCAACACAAAGCAGCCTAACGGCTGCTTTGTCGTTTCTGACGCCTGAGCCGAGTTGCGCTGCTAGCGCCGATGTTGGCCTGATAAAGATTTTCTGTTAAATTTTCTGCGCGTTAGCAGCGCAAGATCTATACTGCAAGAGTGCCGATAAGCTGTGGTCGGAGGTTGAGTATGGTCAAATCCCCCTGTATCCGAAATTGTTGTTTAGATCAACAGGACTGTTGCCTTGGCTGCGGCCGGCTACTCAGCGAAATTACCGAGTGGCATCAGGCATCGAGTCGTCGACAACAACAGATCTGCGATCTGGCCGCCGCCCGGCTGGTGCAGCGGGATGAGCAACTTAGCCAGCATCTCTGGGCAAGCCCTTCTGAATAATTCGCACCAGTCTTTCGGTACTGCGTGGTAACAGATTCTGCGCCAGATAGCTTTTGTGTTTTTGTTGCTGCAAGGCCCACTCAATATGTTCGGCAACCAGCGGCGTCGCTGTTGGCAGTGCCTGTTTAAGCGTGGCGACAATTTCTGGCTGATAGGGTGCATTACCCAGCGCCACTGCCAGATTGCGCTGCCAGCGTTCAAAACCAATACGCCGGATGGCACTGCCTTCGGTCAGGCGCAGGAAGGTCGTTTCATCCCACTGAAATAATGCCAGCAGTGATTGATCCTGCCACTGTGGCCGGCGTTGAAAATCCGGCTCTTCAGTTAGCGGCGCCTGCCGGTTAACCGGGCATACCAGCTGGCAATCATCACAACCATAGATACGATTGCCCAGTAAGGGTCTGAATTCCGTTGGAATGGCGTCTTTAAGTTCAATTGTCAGATAGGAGATACAGCGGCGGGCATCAACGACATAGGGTGCGACGATAGCGCCGGTTGGGCAGCTGGTAATACAGGCGACACAGCTGCCACAATCGCCCGGGTGTGGTTGGTCGGCCGGAAGTTCCAGATTAACCAGCAATTCGCCGAGGAAAAACCAGGAACCGGCTTCTTCAGCCAGCAACAAGCTGTGTTTCCCTATCCAACCCAGACCGGCTTGCTGCGCTAAAGGCCGTTCTAAAATCGGCGCCGAATCGACAAAGGGCCGGCAGTCCAGATCCGAGATCAGGGTGGCAATTTTTTGTCCCAGTTGTTTTAAGCGGTTACGCATTAACTTGTGATAATCGCGACCCAGCGCATAGCGGCTGATATAGGCCTGACTGGGATCGGCCAGGTTCGTCGCAAAGGCGGCGGCTTTGGGCAAATAGTCCAGCCGTACACTAATCACACTTAAGGTCCCCGGATGCAGTTCGGTGGGTCTGGCGCGCAACATGCCATGCTCTGCCATATACTGCATTTCGCCATGGTAACCGGCGTCCAGCCACTGCTGCAAACGCGCCTCCTGCTCGGCGCCCAGCTGCGGCCGGCTAATGCCACAGGACTGAAAGCCCAGTTCTTTGGCCCAGGTTTTAATTTGCTGACTAATCTGTTCTGCTTGCATGCTATCCGTTCAGCAGCGCCATAAGATGCGGCTGAAAGTGACTGAGGTTGAGATACGCTAACTGTAACATAAGACGGAACTTTTTACCCAAAGTCAGCGTAATTGAGGAACTTGCGCCACAAAGCAACGTCGAAGCGGGAGAATTAAGCGGTTTTTCTGGCTCAGGGCGCGCCACCTTTGTTACCATAGCAAACGAATTGTCTGGGTACTGTGGTCAGGAGTATTAGCGTGTCGTCTTATGTGGTGCAACTTCCGTCGGAACAGGCTACGCTGGCGTTTGCGGCTAAATTAGCGGCACAGCTACAGGGCGGTATGGTCGTGTTTTTACAAGGCTCGCTCGGAGCCGGAAAAACCACCTTCTGCCGTGGCCTGATCCAGGCGTTGGGGCACCAGGGCACAGTCAAAAGCCCAACCTATACCCTGGTCGAGCCCTATCAGCTGGGACAATTGCAGCTTTATCATTTTGATTTATATCGGCTGCATGATGCGGAAGAACTGGAATTTATGGGCATCCGCGATTACTTTAATCAACAGAGCCTGTGTTTAATTGAGTGGCCGGAGCGCGGTGAGGGGTTTTTGCCGCTACCGGATTTGCGGATTCAGCTGACTCAACAGGGAGAGTTGCGCATCTTGCAGTTAACGGCGGCGAGTCAGCCTGGCAGTAAAATAATAACGATATTGACGGATAATGAGAAAAACTAACGCGCTGTCACTGCTATGCCTGTGGTTACTGTGTCTGCTGGCTTTACCGGCGGCACAGGCCAGTAGCCAGGTGCAGAATGTTCGGATCTCGCCGACGGTAGACAATACCCGGGTGGTGTTTGATCTGGCTTCGGCCCCGGACTTTAAATATTTTACGCTGGATAATCCCGACCGGCTGGTCATCGATTTGAGTAATGTCCGCGGCAATACTAACCTACCGGCCAGTCAGGGCCAGGCCGATCTTATCCGTGGCATTCGCAGTAGCGGTGGTCAGGGCAAGATGCGGATAGTGCTGGATCTGACGCAGGGCGTAAAACCGAATGTGTTTGCGTTGGCGCCAGCCGCGCCGCATGGCCATCGTCTGGTGGTCGATTTACCGGGTCGCACTGGCAGTGCCGCAGTAGCGGCTAACCCTACTACCACAACGCCACCGGCCAGCACTACGGCTACGTCCTCTGCGGGAAACCGAACACCACAGCCTGTGCCGCCAGCCAGTATCAGAGCGGCGCGCGATATTGTGATTGCGGTCGATGCCGGTCATGGTGGCACCGATCCCGGCTCTATTGGCCCAGCCGGCACCTTTGAGAAAAATCTGACCTTACCCATTGCCCGCCAACTGGTGGAGCGGATTAACCGCGAACCCGGCATGAAAGCTGCCCTGGTCCGTACCGGCGATTACTTTGTGCCGGTGAATAGCCGTACCGACATTGCCCGGCGCCTGCAGGCTGACTTATTGATTTCTGTGCATGCCGACGCCTTTACTTCACCGCATCCGCGCGGCGCTTCAGTCTGGGTGCTGTCATTGCGTCGTGCCACCTCAGAAGTGGGCCGGATGTTGGAGCAAACAGAGCGCCACAGCGAATTACTCGGTGGCGTGGCAGAGGTGATCAAAGACTCTGCAAATGAGCGTTATCTGGCACAGACGGTACTGGACTTATCTATGAACCATTCGATGGTCAGTGCGCATCAGGTGGCGAACCAGATCCTGTCCGAGATGGGCAAGGTCACGACCTTGCATAAAAGGGAGCCGCAGTCCGCCAGTTTGGGCGTACTGCGGGCACCGGATATTCCATCGATCCTGGTGGAAGTTGGCTTTATTTCAAACCCGCAGGAAGAACGCTTGCTGCGTAATCCCAACCATCAGCAAAAACTGGTGCAATCCATTTTTAATGGCGTAAGGCGGCACTTTGAGCTTTCGCCACCGGCTGATTCGCTGTTTGCGCAGCGTCGTGCCCGTGAACACAGGGTCCAGGCCGGTGAGTCCTTATCGTTGTTGGCTCAGCGCTACAACGTATCGATTGATGAGTTAAGACGGCATAACGAATTACGTTCAGACAGCCTGCGTATTGGTCAGGTGCTGCGGATCCCTTAAGATGCCTATTCAATTATTGCCGCCGCAGCTGGCTAACCAGATTGCCGCCGGTGAGGTGGTAGAACGGCCGGCCTCGGTTGTCAAAGAGTTGGTTGAAAATAGCCTGGACGCCGGTGCAACCCAGCTGGAAATCGAAATCGATAAAGGCGGTAGCAAACGCATCTTGATCCGCGATAACGGCAGCGGCATCGCCGAGCAGGAACTGGTGTTGGCGTTAAGCCGGCATGCAACCAGTAAAATCAGTAGCCTAAGTGATCTGGAGCAGATTTTCACTTTGGGTTTTCGCGGTGAGGCACTGGCCAGTATCAGCTCGGTTTCCCGTTTGACCCTGACGTCAAAACCCGCTGCGCAGGCCACCGCCTGGCAGGCGCGGGCCGAAGGGCGGGAGATGGCTGTGCAGGTGTCGCCGGCGGCGCATCCAGAGGGTACCAGTATTGAAGTGCTGGATCTGTTTTTTAATACGCCGGCCCGACGCCGTTTTTTACGTAGCGACAAAACTGAATTTAGTCATATCGATGAGCTGATCAAACGCCTGGCACTGAGCAGGTTTGATGTTAGCTGGTCACTTAGCCATAACGGCCAGCAAGTCAGGCGCTTGCCTGCTGCCAGCACGGCCATAGCCAGGCAGAAACGACTGGCCGCACTCTGTGGCCGCCAGTTTGCCGAGCAGGCGCTGTGGATTGAAAACCAATACGATCAGATCCGGTTAAGCGGCTGGATCCTGCCGGCCGCAGCCTGTCAGGGGCAGCCGGCCTGTCAGTACAGTTATGTGAATGGCCGGATGATGCGGGATAAGTTACTGAACCATGCCATCCGGCAGGCCTATGGCGAGCAACTCAGCGCTGAACAGCAACCGGCCTTTGTGCTCTATCTGGAGCTGGATCCGGGCGAAGTCGATGTCAATGTGCATCCGGCGAAACACGAGGTGCGCTTTCATCAGGCGCGGTTGGTGCATGACTTTGTCGTCAGTGCGCTGTCTGATGCTCTGCAACAGCTGGCTGCTGTGACTTTGCCTGCTACCGCAGAGCGTCAAGCTACGCCGGCTGCCGCCTTAACTGAGGTAAATATCAGTCGCTCTGATGCTGCTATCCCTGCTGTCAGGCAGCATAGTATGCCGGGCAGCTCAGGCAATAACGCTTATCCGGAGGCGCGTCGCAGCCCGGCCTGGCCGGTAGCAGAACCGGCCGCCATTCAGACGCAACTGCAGTACCTGGCGATGCCGTTGCCCGAAGCATCAACTAAGGTCGAACAACCCGCTTATCTGCTACTACAAAACCGCTATTTGCTGCGCGTACACCAGCAACAGTTGTGTGTGCAGGATCTGGCTGAGCTGGCTGCCAGCTACTGGCCGCAGCAAACAGAAAGTGCACCCTTATTGTTACCACTTCGGCTGGCGCTGGCGCCGGCTGAGTTACAGCTGCTATTAGCCCAGGCGGACAATTTTACTCAGTTGGGGTTTGATTTGCTGGTACGGGATCAGCAGCTGATTATCCGCGCTGTACCGAAGTGGTTGCGGCATACACCGCTCAGTGACTGGTTTGCACAACTGCTGCAACAAGGGGTGGCAGAGCACGGCTTAGCCAGACAGGTGTTAGAAATACTACTAACAGCCAATGTGCTGCAGGCAGAATTTTTGTTAAACTTATTTTCACAGATTTTGACGACACCACCGGTTAATGCGTGCCAGGTGTCGGCGCAGCAATTATTAGCGCTGAGCGCGGGACGGGCAGATGAACACTGAGTTACCGCTGATCTGTATTATGGGACCCACCGCCTCAGGTAAAACTGCCCTGGCGATCGCCCTGAAACAGCAGTTGCAGCGGGCAGAGCTGATTAGCGTTGACAGTGCGCTGGTTTACCGTGGTATGGACATCGGAACGGCGAAACCGGATGCAACAGAATTGGCGGCGGCACCACATTTTTTATTGGATATCCGCGATCCGGCACAAAGCTATTCTGCGGCAGATTTCCGGCAGGATGCACTGGAGCTGATCGCTGCTATCCGGCAAAGGGGGAATACCCCTATTCTGGTCGGCGGCACCATGCTGTACTTTAAGGCCCTGCTACAAGGTATTTCCAGTTTACCGGCTGCGGATCCTGCGGTTCGGGCGGAACTGGAAGCAGAAGCTGCGGTCAAAGGTTGGCAGGCCATGCATCAGCAATTGGCGCAGATTGATCCGGTGGCGGCGGCACGGATCCACCCGAATGACCCACAACGGATCAACAGGGCGCTGGAAGTATACCGTCTGACCGGACAATCCCTGACGGCGTTAACGGCGCAGCAGGCAGAGCCACTGCCGTATCAGGTGCGGCAGTTTGCCATAGCTCCGACTGATCGGGCTGAGTTGCACCGGCGTATTGAACAACGCTTTTTGCAGATGTTAGCTCAGGGGTTTGAGCAGGAAGTACGGCAGTTATATCAGCGAGGTGATCTGCATCCGGATTTGCCCTCGATCCGCTGTGTCGGCTACCGTCAGATGTGGGACTATCTGGCTGGCGGCGTGGATTACGACACCATGGTCAGTCAGGGTATCGCCGCCACGCGGCAGCTGGCGAAACGGCAGCTGACCTGGCTGCGTAGCTGGCCGAATTTACACTGGTTAAAAACCGAAGCGCCACTGGCGGAAAACTTGCAAGCTGTCATTTCTTCGCTAAGCTAAAAATGGTGGCAAAAATTTCACGTTTAACAACTTGAAATAAAAAAAATAATACCTATATCAGGCATACTAAATAAAAAAGGAAAGCGTGACATGGCAAAAGGCCAATCATTACAAGACCCATTTTTGAACACCTTAAGACGGGAGCGCATTCCTGTTTCAATTTACTTGGTGAATGGGATTAAATTGCAGGGTCAGGTTGAATCTTTCGACCAATTCGTCATTCTGCTGAAAAATACCGTCAGTCAGATGGTATACAAGCACGCCATTTCTACTGTTGTACCTGCCCGGGCGGTTAATACCATGACCAGCCAGAGCGGTGCTGCCGATGAAAGCGAGGATCTCGAATAATTAGCGGGGTAACAGCGCTTGTTTGAACTGGCTGAGCCGGCTGAGCAAGCCGTACTGGTACACGTTAATTTCCCGCAGGAACAGTCTACCGAAGATCTGCAGGAGCTACGCATGTTAGTGGCTTCTGCGGGTGTTGCTGTGCTGGGCGAATTAAGCTGTTGTCGTCAGGCGCCGGACACGAAATTATTTATCGGTACCGGCAAGGCAGCTGAACTGGCGGCACTGGTCGTTGATACCGCTGCTTCAGTCGTGATCTTCAATAACGAGCTGAGCCCCAGTCAAACCCGCAACTTAGAGCGGCTGTGTCAGGTGCGGGTAATAGATCGTACCAGCTTGATCCTGGATATTTTTGCTCAGCGCGCCCGCACCTATGAAGGGAAATTGCAGGTCGAGCTGGCACAGCTGCAACATCTGGCTTCGCGACTGATCCGTGGCTTTGACAACGAGCGGCAGAAAGGCGGTATTGGTTTACGTGGTCCGGGTGAAACCCGGCTGGAAACCGACCGGCGCTTGCTGCGGGAAAGGGTTAAGGCGTTAAAGGCCCGGCTGGAAAAGCTTGGCCGCCAGCGCGAGCAAGGCCGCCGCGCCAGACAACGCTCCGAACAACCGGTCATTTCTATCGTCGGTTATACCAATGCCGGCAAATCCAGTTTATTTAACCGTCTGACCCGGGCTGAGGTCTATGCCGCAGATCAGCTGTTTGCGACCCTTGATCCCACGTTGCGCCAAATCAACTTGCCGCAGTTTGGCGAAGCCATACTCGCGGATACTGTCGGCTTTATCCGGCATTTACCGCATGATCTGGTGGCGGCCTTTAAATCGACGTTACAGGAAACCCGCGATGCTGATCTCCAGCTGCATGTGATTGATGCCGCTGACTCTCGGCGTGACGAGAATATGCGGCAGGTGCAGCTGGTGTTAACTGAAATTGACGCTGCCGAGGTGCCGCAGTTATTAGTGTTTAACAAAATTGACCAGTTGGCACAGCAACCCCGTATAGAGTACAACGAACAGGGGCTGCCGGCGGCTGTTTGGTTGTCTGCGTTAACTGGCGCCGGCCTGGATTTATTGCAACAGGCGTTAATTGGACGCTTATCGCAGCAGTATCTGCATCTGCAGTTGTGTTTACCGCCGCATTATGGCCAACTGCGGGCGCAGCTGTTTGCACTGCAGGCAGTACAACACGAACAGTATTTAGAAGACGGCAGTTATCAGCTACAGCTGAAACTGGCGGCAGCACAATGGGCCAGATTGCTAAAGCAGTACGGGCAGCCGCTGGAAAACTATATCGTCAGGCCGCCAGTTTTTTGATACATTAACCTTTGACAGTAACTTTATAAGTGGAGTTAAGCATGGCTTGGAATGAGCCGGGCAATAACGGCAAGAATAACGATCCCTGGAAGCAAGGGGGTCGGGATCAAGGCCCGCCCGATTTAGATGAAGTATTCCGCAATTTCGGTAAGAAATTTGGTGGTATCTTTGGTGGCAAAGGCGACAATTCTGGTGGCGGCGCGTCAGCACTCTTTACCGTAGTGCTGGTGGTGGCGTTATTAATCTGGGGTTTAAGCGGTTTTTATACCATTAAAGATGCGGAACGCGGCGTGATCCTGCGCTTCGGACAATACCATACTGAAGTTGGTGCAGGGATCCACTGGAAGCCAACCTTTATCGACACTGTTACACCGGTCAATACCCAGGAAGTTCGCTCACTGCGGACCGATGGCTTTATGTTGACGCAGGATCAGAACCTGGTCCGGGTGACTTTCGAAATTCAGTACCGGATTTTCAATGCCCGCCAATATCTGTTCTCGGTGGTCGATGCTGACCGTAGCTTGCGTGAAGCGACAGATGCCGCATTGCGCTTTGTTATCGGTCATTCGATTATGGATGATGTGTTAACCCGCGGTCGTGAAGTGGTACGGCAAAATACCCGTCAGGAACTGGAAAGCATTATTCAGCCTTACAATATGGGCCTGGTGCTGGTTGACGTTAACTTCCGTGACGCCCGTCCGCCGGAAGAAGTCCGTGACGCCTTTGACGATGCAATCAAAGCCCAGGAAGATCAGGAGCGCTTTGTCCAGGAAGCGACCGCCTATGCCCGTGAAGTGGAACCGCGTGCCCGTGGTCAGGTTAACCGCGTGATGCAGGAAGCTGAAGCCTACAAGCAACAAATCGTACTGAAAGCACAGGGTGAAGTTGCCCGCTTCGAACAATTATTACCGCAATATCTGGCCGCACCTCAGGTTACCCGTGACCGGATGTATCTGGAGACGATGGAATATGTCTACAGCAATACTTCGAAAATTCTGGTTGATGTGAAAAATAGCAACAACCTGATGTACTTACCTTTAGAACAGCTGATGAAAGGTAGCGCAGCTGGCCAGAGCACCCAGGGGGTAACCCCGGTCAGACCGAATCTGGACAGTGGCAATACGCCAATGCAACCGGCACCGGTGCGTAGCTCAACACCCCGTACCGGCAGTGGGAGGTAATAGCAGATGAAAAACTTTATTATTGCAATTTTGGTGGTTGTGGCATTAGTCGTGGTATCTGCCATCTTTGTGGTGCCGGAAGGCCAGCGCGCCATTGTTACTCAGTTTGGTAAAATTCAGCGTGATGCAGAAAACCGGGTGTTAGTGTATGAACCAGGTTTACATTTTAAGTTACCGCTGATCCAGGAAGTCCGTAAGCTGGACGCCCGGGTACAAACTCTGGATGACCAGGCTGACCGCTTTGTGACCGCAGAGAAAAAGGACCTGTTAGTTGACAGCTATGTCAAATGGCGGATCAAAGACTTTGGTGCCTTCTTTCTGTCAACCGGCGGCATTAAGTCGCAAGCCGAAGTGCTGTTAAAACAGTATATTAATAACGGCTTACGGACTGAGTTTGGTACCCGGACAATTGAGGAAATCGTTTCTGGTGAGCGGACGCAGCTAATGCAGAGCGCTTTGTCTCAGGCCGCCCTGGCAGCTAACGAACTGGGAATCGAAGTGATTGACGTTCGGGTAAAGCAAATTAACCTGCCAACCGAAATCAGTGATTCGATCTTTGCCCGGATGCGAGCCGAACGAAAAGCGGTAGCTGATGAGCACCGTGCCCGTGGTCGGGAACAGGCAGAGATTATTCGTGCTGATGTTGATGCCCGGGTAACGGTCATGCTGGCTGATGCTGAGCGAAATTCGCGTACAGTTCGAGGTGAAGGTGATGCTACAGCCGCACAAATTTATGCTGAAATGTACAGCAAGAACGCCGAGTTTTACGCTTTTGTGCGCAGCTTAGAGGCTTATCGCAACAGCTTTAATTCGAAGAACGATGTGCTGATTGTGCAGCCGGATAATGACTTCTTCAAATTTATGCGTTCGGAAAAAGGTCGCAATTAACTCAGTTTAGCTTGCATTGAAAAAGGCCCGTCAGGGCCTTTTTCTTCCGTATAAAATCGCTGGCGGGGAGGCGCTATGTACCAGCAGTTTTATCAGAAATTCTTAACCGCTAATGCCGGTAAGCAGCACTTTGCCTGTCACTCGCATCATTATTGGCCGGACGTTACCCGCGAGGCTCAGCTGGCATACTGGGATGACAGTGCCCGGCTGGTCGATGATAAGTGGCAATATATTTTCGGCCAGAAAGTGCCGCAAACTCAGCAGCTGATTGCGGATATCCTGAATCTGCCCTTGCCGGAGCAGTTGGTATTCGCCCCCAATACCCATGAACTGGTGATGCGGCTGCTAAGCTGTTTTGACTGGCAGCAACCATTAAAAGTCTTGACGACGGACAGCGAGTTTTACAGTTTTCAACGGCAGATCAAACGTCTGGCAGAGTTAGCCAACGTTGAAGTGGTACAGATCCCAACTGAACCTTTTGCCAGCTTTACCGAACGTTTTACCGCCGCTGCCGCCCAGGCTGAGTACCAGCTGATTTTCTGCAGCCAGGTATTTTTTAACTCTGGTTATGCCATCGCCGATCTGCCAGCCTTCGTCAAAGGTTTGGCTGCGGTCAGTCAGGCGATGCTGGTGATCGACGGTTATCATGGTTTTATGGCCCTGCCTACCGATTTGTCTGAGATTGCGGAGCGGATTTTCTATCTGGCAGGCAGTTATAAGTATGCGCAGGGCGGCGAAGGCTGCTGCTTTATGGCGGTGCCGGCCGGCAGTGAGCAGCGTCCGCTTTACACCGGCTGGTTTGCCGAGTTTGGCACTTTGGCCGCACAAAAATCGGCCCTGGTGTTATACAGTGAGGATGGTTACCGTTTTGCCGGTGCAACTTTGGATTTTAGTGCGCTATACCGCTTGGAAGCGGCCTTGTTGTTGTTTAAGCAGCAGGGTATTACGGTCGGGCGTATCCATCAGTATGTGCAGCAGTTGCAGCAGCACTTCCTGACCTTGCTGGACGAACTGGCGCATCCGCAGCTTAATCAACAGCAGTTATTACTGCATGATGCCAGCTGTCATGGCCACTTTTTTACCTTCAGGCTGGGCAGTGCCAGTCAGGTTGCCGAGCTGGCTGCCTATCTGAAACAGCATGGTATTGAGACCGATTATCGCGGCGATCGGCTACGCTTTGGTTTTGCCCTTTATCAGAACGCTGACCAGTTTGATTTGTCGTGTCTTAAATCCTTATAAATCAATGAACTGACCAGGCCGTGAAAATTCACGGCCTTTTTTTCGTCTGGACGGCTGAAACTTGGCCGGGCTTTTGTTAAAATCCACGCCTAATTTTTTCCGTGATGTGGGAACCATGGCTAAGAACGTCGTTGTGCTCGGCACCCAATGGGGTGACGAAGGTAAAGGTAAGATTGTTGACTTATTAACCGATAAAGCCAGCTATGTGGTGCGCTATCAGGGCGGCCATAATGCCGGGCATACGTTGGTAATCAATGGTGAGAAAACGGTATTGCACCTGATCCCGTCAGGCATTTTACGTGACAATGTAAAATGTGTGATTGGTAACGGCGTAGTACTGTCACCAGAAGCCTTCCTGAAAGAAATGACCATGCTGGAACAGCGTGGCGTACCGGTGAAAGAGCGGTTACTGGTGAGCGAAGCCTGTCCGTTAATTCTGCCTTTCCATGTTGCACTGGATGTTGCCCGTGAAAAAGCCCGTGGCGATAAGCCAATCGGCACCACGGGTCGCGGTATCGGCCCGGCTTATGAAGATAAGGTTGCGCGTCGTGGTTTACGCGTTGGCGATCTGTTTAATCCGGAGCTGTTTGCTGAAAAGCTGAAAACCGTAATGGACTTACACAACTTTACGCTGACTCAGTACTACAAAGTTGATGCCATTGATTATCAGAGCACGCTGGATAATGCGCTGGCGATGGCCGATTTACTGAAATCTCTGGTGGTTGACGTCACTGAGCTGTTGGATCAGGCTCGCAAAAACGGCCAGCGTATTATGTTTGAAGGTGCTCAGGGCACCTTGCTGGATATCGACCACGGTACTTACCCCTATGTGACCTCTTCAAACACTACTGCAGGTGGCGTGGCAACTGGCTGTGGTTTTGGCCCGCGTTATCTGGATTATGTACTGGGTATCGTTAAAGCCTACACCACCCGTGTTGGTTCAGGTCCGTTCCCAACCGAGCTGGATTGTGCTGTCGGTGAACACCTGGGTGTGAAGGGCCATGAATTTGGCGCCACCACTGGCCGTAAACGCCGCTGTGGTTGGTTTGACGCTGTGGCGGTACGCCGTGCGGTGCAGCTGAACAGTATCTCTGGTTTCTGTTTAACTAAGCTGGATGTACTGGATGGTCTGGAAACAGTAAAAATCTGTACCGGTTACCGTCAACCTGATGGCTCAGTATTGCAAACTCCGCCGCTGGCAGCAGAAGGCTTTGAACTGGTGCAGCCGGTATATGAAGAAATGCCAGGCTGGAGTGAAACCACTTTCGGCATCCAGCAGCTGGAGCAGCTGCCACAGGCTGCGCGCAACTATATTAAGCGGTTGGAAGAAGTGACCGGCGTACCTATTGATATCGTTTCTACCGGACCAGATCGGGTACAAACCATAGTGCTGACCCATCCGTTTGCGGACTAAGCTTGTTGCAACATCAAAAAACGCTGCCACTGAGCAGCGTTTTTTATTTATAGTGGCTATTGGAACGGATTGACCAGGCATTTTTTGCTTTATGGCGTAAAATTTGCTTAGCTTTTGTATCTGCCTTTAACGATGGTTGTTTGACGCTATGCTAAAATCGGCTCTCTTTATCTCTGTCAGCGTTGTTGCCATGGCTGCAGTGCTACCTCTGCACAGCCAGGAATTGCAGCCAGTCGAGCTGTACACTCAAGACGAGCTGATTAAACTGATCCGTGAGAACAGCCATTTACAGCGGGTCAAAGCCGACGATTGCCAATTAGTGCAGGATATTGAGGCCCGGGCTGAAATTATGAAGCTGCCGTCCTATCAGTTTTTGTTTGGCGATATGCTGGCCTATGGTGTCTGTGTACCGCGCGATGTCGAGCGTGGCTGGGACTTTATGTTGCAGGCGGCATCACAGGGGTTACCTGAGGGCTTAGAGCAAATCGGTCGTTACTATCATCTTGGTCGTTTGGTGCAAAAAGATATGGCTAAAGCCATTGTCTATCTGCGTGAGGCCGCGGCGCTGGGTAATTTAAAGGCACGGATCCGGCTGGCGGAAATTCTGGTCGCCGGGCAGGGCAGTCCGGCTGATTTTGAACAAACTTATCGTTGGTTGCATCATAGCATTACCGCTGATCAGGCAACTCATGCTAAAATTAACCGCCTAAAAAAACAGCTGGCAGACAAGATGCCAGCACGGGTAGTGGCGAATGCCGAACGCCCTGTAAAATGAAATTCATCTCATTTTCTCTGCGGGGTGTTACACTGAATAGTACCAAAAGGAAACAAAAGTTTAATTAATGACGGTAAATGATCCGCATCTTGCGCGTGAGCAAGAAAAATACGACAACCCTATCCCCAGCCGCGAGTTTATTCTCGAGCACATCGAAAAACGGCAACAGCCGGCCTACTTTGAAGAACTAGTAAGCGAACTTGGTCTGAATGACGATGAAGCCATTTTTGCGCTGAAAAAGCGCTTGCGTGCTATGGAGCGCGATGGTCAGCTGCTGTTTACCAAAAGTAAGCGCTATGGGTTAGTAGACCATATGGATTTAGTCAAAGGCACGGTGATCGGTCATCGTGAAGGCTTTGGCTTTTTAAAATTAGAACAAGGCGGGCCAGACTGGTATCTGCCCTTTCATGAAATGCAGCGTTTGCTGCCAGGCGATAAGGTACTGGCGACCGCCGCCAGCGTAAAAAGTAAAGATAAGATCGAAGCGCGGGTGGTGCGGGTATTGGAGCCGCGCAGCGAAGCCATTGTCGGCCGCTATTATAAAGACCATGCGCTGTGCGTTGTGGTGCCCGATGATGCGCGGATCTGCCAGGATATTATTGTGCCTGAGGGCGAGCAGGGTGCTGCCCGCCACGGTCAGGTGGTATTAGTAGAAATTACCCAACGGCCATCGAAGCGGGTTAACGCCATGGGGCGGGTCGTCGAAGTACTGGGCGAGCATATGGCGCCCGGGATGGAAATCGAAGTGGCGATCCGAAATCATCAGATCCCGCACGTCTTTTCCGATGCGGTGATTCAGCAGGTCGCGAAATTTGGCGAAGAGGTACCTGCTGCGGCTAAGCAGGGGCGGGTTGATTTAACGCAGCTGCCGCTGGTGACCATCGACGGTGAGGATGCCCGTGATTTTGACGATGCGGTCTATGCTGAAGCGAAGGAAAACGGTGGCTGGAAGCTGTGGGTGGCGATAGCCGACGTCAGTGCTTATGTGCAATTTGGCACGCCCTTGGATCACAGTGCGCTGGAGCGCGGGAATTCGGTGTACTTTCCGGACCATGTGGTTCCTATGTTGCCCGAAGCCTTGTCGAATGGTCTGTGCTCATTAAATCCGCACGTTGACCGCTTATGCTTTGTCGCTGAAATGCATATCAGTGCGCACGGCAAGCTGGAGAGCTATCAGTTTTACGAAGCGGTGATGCATTCAGCGGCGCGCTTTACCTATAACAAGGTGCATGCCATTTTACAGGGTGATCCTAAGCTACGGCAGGAATATGCCGCCCAGCTAACCAACCTGGAAACCCTGTACAGCCTGTATAAAAAACTGGCGAAAGTACGGGCACAGCGCGGTGCCATTGAATTTGAAACCGTGGAAACCCGTTTTATCTTTAACAGCCACCGCAAGATTGAGCAGATTGTGCCGGTGCATCGCAACGAAGCGCATAAGATCATTGAAGAATGTATGATTATGGCCAACGTGGCGGCGGCACGCTTTATTGAGAAGCATGAAGCTCATGCCTTATTCCGCGTACACGAGCGGCCGGATGGCGATCGCTTTGCTAACTTTAAACGCTTTTTAGCTGAGCTGGGTATTGAAGCCAATCTGTCAGATGAACCGACACCGTTGGAGCTGACTGAGGTGCTGGCGCGTTTATCCGAACGACCTGACCGCGAACTGATTGAAACCACGATGTTGCGCTCGATGAAACAAGCGGTATATCAGGGTGATAATCAGGGACACTTTGGTTTGGCGCTGGAAGCCTATGCCCACTTTACCTCGCCAATTCGCCGCTATCCGGATCTGGTGCTGCACCGGGCCATTAAAGCTATTCTGGCGAAACAAGGTCAGCAGGTTACCGGTCCGAAAGCCTATATTGAAAAAGATATGGCGCCACTCGGTGAGCAGTGCTCGATGACAGAGCGGCGGGCCGATGATGCGACCCGTGAAGTCGCCGACTGGCTAAAATGTGAATATATGCAGGATCACCTGGGCTCAGAGTTTCCTGGGGTGGTGTCAACCGTCACCAATTTCGGGCTCTTTGTCAGACTGAGTGACTTGTATATTGAAGGTTTGGTACATGTCACCTCGCTGCAGAACGACTATTACCGCTTTGATACCGAACGGCAAATTCTGACCGGTGAGCACTCAGGTGTCAGTTACCGGATGGGCGATGCGGTGACCGTGAAAGTGGTGGCGGTAAATCTGGAGGCGCGGAAAATTGATTTGGTGCTGGTTGGCGAAATCCGCACCCAGGTTTCTGGTCGGCAGATTAAAGCCAGTAAAAATGCCGCTTTTGAAGAAAAACTGGCGCGACAAGCTGGCAAAACTGCGCCTGCTAAGGCTGGCAAAGTAACTAAAGCAGGCAAAACCACCAAAGCAGCCAAAGCCCCGGCAGGCAAAAAGCCTGCTGCGCCGAAAGCAAAGAAATCCAAGAGTCGCCGCTAGTACGGCGCTCTGTAATTCACTACAGGTAAGCTATGAGTAATGATCTGGTATTTGGCCTGCACGCGGTCGAAGCCTTATTAAAACGCGCGCCACAGGATGTGCTGGAAATTTTCGCGTTAAAAGACCGCGACGACAAACGGATGCAGCCACTGTTGCAACAAGCGCGGCAACACGGCATTTCGTTGCAATTTTGTAATCGTAAAACCCTGGATGAGATGGTCAGCGGCCAGCATCAGGGTATTGTTGCTAAGGCTCGGTTAAGTAGTAGTGGTAACGAAACCGATTTAGCCGCTATTGTGGAAGCGCACAGTAAGCCTTTGCTGTTAGTTCTGGATGGTGTAACGGATCCGCATAATCTGGGTGCCATTTTGCGTAGCGCGGATGCGGCGGGTGTGCATGCGGTGGTCGCACCGAAAGATCGTTCGGTAAAATTAACTTCAGTAGCACGCAAAGTGGCCTGCGGTGCCGCCGAGTCGGTACCCTTTATCACGGTAACGAATCTGGCGCGTACGTTGCGGCAATTACAGGAAGCCGGTATTTGGGTGGTAGGCACTGCCGGTGAAACTGAGACCTTGGTTTATCAAGCCGATTTAACAGGGCCTTTAGCTCTGGTATTAGGCGCCGAAGGTGAGGGCTTGCGGCGTCTGACCCGGGAAACCTGTGATGCACTGGTAAAGATACCGATGTTTGGCACTGTATCCAGTCTGAATGTCTCTGTTGCAGCCGGGATTTGTCTGTTTGAAGCAGTCCGGCAACGGCAGTCGCTCATCTGACACCCTAGTTTACCCGTACTATACTCAGGGGCACCAGAGAGTGCTTGACTTGCAGCTTGGCGTGGCTTGTGTTAATTTCACGTAAATTAATGGCTGCTCTATAGTTGTAGATGGAGGTTTAGCATGGGTAAACAACAGTTTTCGGGCCGTTCGGCGCTGTCATTACTGGCATTGTCATTGGTTACATTGTCGTTGACGGCTTGCGGTGGTTCGGGCGGTTCTGGTTCTGGCGGCGTTGGAGGTGGTAGTGGCGGTAGCGGTGGTGGCACCTTACCGGCTGCACCGGTATGGGTTGCTGGACAGTTTCCGGCGGAGAGCACCTTAAAAGATTTCTGCCAGACGCCACGTACCGGCACCGATCCGTTCAGTAACCGACCATTCCCGGATCGTGCCGGTACTGCGATGCATGAAAAGATGTGGCTGCGGTCCTGGACTAATAATACCTACCTCTGGTATCGCGAGGTCGCAGATCGTGACCCGGCACCGTTCTCGGTA
Organism: Alishewanella aestuarii B11; assembly: GCF_000280055.1. Taxonomy (GTDB): domain Bacteria; phylum Pseudomonadota; class Gammaproteobacteria; order Enterobacterales; family Alteromonadaceae; genus Alishewanella; species Alishewanella aestuarii. The sequence goes on from NZ_ALAB01000005.1 coordinate 133,163, forward strand.
GCGCAGTATTTTAACCTGCTAAAGACAGAGCAACTGACCGACTCCGGCACGCCAAAAGATAACTTTCATTTCACGGAAAATACTGCTGAATATCAACAGCAAACTCAGGCCGGTGTGTCGGCTGGTTATGGTATTCGCTGGTCCTTTGGCCGTAACTCACCACCTCGCTCTCTGACCATTGCCTATACTGAGCCCAATTCACCCGGCGCCAATGCGGGTCTGGCGCGTGGCGATCAGCTACTGAGCATCAACGGTGTCGACTTTATTAACGATAATACCCAGGCTGGTATTGATCTGCTGAATCGCGCGCTCTTTCCATCGGCAACCGGCCAGAGTTATAACTTTGTCTTTCAGTCTGCTACTGGCGTTCGTAAAGAAGTCAGCATGACCTCGGCGAACGTGTCCAGCAGTCCGGTGCAGAATGTCCGGGTATTGGATACCGCAGCCGGTAAAGTCGGTTATATGCAGTTTAACAGCCATATTGCGCTGGCCCAGCAGCAGCTGATTAATGCGGTCAATCAGTTTGCTTCGGCGAACGTGAATGAACTGGTGATTGATTTGCGTTATAACGGCGGCGGCTTGCTGGCCCTTGCCTCGCAGCTTGGCTATATGGTCAGCGGTCCGAATATTATTCAGCGCCGTTTCTTTGAGCGCACGATCTTTAACGATAAGCACCCAACCATCAATCCGGTTACCGGTGGCACTCTGTCACCTATACCGTTTTATAGCCGGGTGATTGACTATGAAGCCGGTGTTCTGACTAATACCACTCTACCATCATTGAATTTAAGCCGGGTTTTTATCCTCAGTACCGGCAATACCTGCTCCGCCAGTGAAGCCTTTGTTAATGCACTCAGAGGTATTGATGTCGAGGTGATCCTGATTGGTGGCCGTACCTGTGGTAAACCCTATGGCTTTTATCCAACCGATAACTGTGGCACCACCTACTTTACTATTCAGTTTACCGGTATTAATGCCAAGGGCTTTGGTGAGTATGCCGATGGCTTTGTACCGCGCACCAATCCGGTGTTTCAGGCCGATGTAAAAGGTTGCCCATTAGCTGATGATTTCAGCCAACCCCTTGGCGACCCGGCGGAGCGGTTGTTAGGTGCTGCCCTGTACTATGCCCAGAACAACAGTTGTCCGACGGTGAGTGCAGGTGCATCGGGGGCGGGTGCCGCGGCCTGGCTGCAACCAGAAGCCAGGATCGACAGTGACGAGCCCGGACAAATGCGCTTATTAGACCCGCGCTATCAGGACATCCTGCTCAACAATAAGCTGGTGACTGAGTTGCTACCGGCTGAGGGGGCGCAGTGAGAGCCATTGCCCTGCTGTTAAGCTGCTGTGCTGTTATGCTGGCAGCCTGTCAGCATAGCCGGGCGGCTGAGCCTGCGGTGCTGAGCAGCGTAGAACCCGGCGTCCGGCAACAGCTGAATGATTTTATCGTCAGTATTGTTGGAGGCACCAGTGTTACGCTGGCTGATGATGTGTTGATGCACAGCACTGAACTTTTTATCGAACAGCGGATGCCAGTAGATAGTCAGGGCCGGCCGCTGGATGGGCGGCATAGTTTGCCATCCTACCGTTTTGTACTGGTTAAAGTCGGGGACAGTTGTATTTTACAGCATCCTGGCTCAGGCAAGAGTGTTCGCCTTAACGGCGCCCGTTGCCAGCTGGCGCCCCGCTAAAGTCATTAACGCGGCGAATTTGATGTTCAGGCCAGCTCGCTGGCCTGAACTTTTTTTGTGCAATCTGCCGCTTTCACTTGTTATTTCACGGCTGACTCCTTAAAATACGCGACCTTCGGCCATACACTCAACGTTCCTTGCCTTTATAAGAACCCGGCCGAGTTCTTCCGAGGCTTACTAACCGTAAGGAGCTACAATGCGTCATTACGAAATCGTTTTTATGGTTCACCCTGATCAGAGTGAACAAGTGCCTGGTATGATCGAGCGTTACACTGGCGCGATCAAAGAAGCGGGCGGTGCTATCCACCGTTTAGAAGATTGGGGTCGTCGTCAACTGGCTTACCCAATTCAAAAACTGCACAAAGCACACTATGTGCTGATGAACGTGGAAGCACCACAAAGCGTGATCGATGAGCTGGAAACTAACTTCCGCTACAACGATGCGGTATTACGTAACCTGATTATGCGCACTAACGGTGCCATCGTTGAGCCATCACCAATGGCTAAGGTACGTGAAGAGCGTCGTGAGCGTGCTCCTCGTGAAACTGAAGAGCAAGTAGCAAACGACGAGTAAGTTGGAGATGGACAATTACTTTGTGCTAAGTGGCGCCCTTTGCCGGCACCCTGAGCGCAGTGAGAGTCCGGCGGGGATCCCGCACACTGTGTTAACCCTGGAACATCGCAGCATGCAACAGGAGGCTGGCTTAAATCGTCAGGCTTATGTGCGGATGCAGGTGGTTCTAAGCGGCACAGTGTTACAACAACACGCTCAGCATCTGACGTTGGGCAGCACGGTTAGGGTGAGTGGTTTTTTAAACCGGCACCAAAGCCGCAGTGGTCAGGCAAAACTGGTCCTGCATGCGCAACAGATTGAACAATTAAGTTAGGAGACAGACAAATGTCACGTTTTTTCCGTCGCCGTAAGTTCTGCCGTTTTTCTGCAGAAGGCACTGTAGAGATTGATTACAAAGACACCGCCGTTCTGAAGAACTATGTTACAGAAAGTGGCAAGATCGTACCAAGCCGTATTACTGGCACCAGCGCTAAATACCAGCGTCAGTTAGCCCGCGCCATCAAACGCGCCCGTTACCTGGCCCTGTTACCATACAGCGACTCACACAGCTAATACAGAGGGGTATAGGCAATGCAAATTATTCTGTTAGACAAAGTCGCAAACCTGGGTGGTTTAGGTGACAATGTAACTGTTAAGTCTGGTTATGCCCGTAACTTCTTATTCCCTCAGGGTAAAGCAGTTCCGGCTACTAAGGCTAACATCGAGAAATTCGAAGCCCGTCGCGCTGAATTAGAAGCCAAACTGGCTGCTGGTTTAGCTGCTGCTAACGACCGTGCTGCCAAGGTAGCTGAACTGGCCCAGGTGACTATCGCTTCTAAAGCGGGTGACGAGGGTAAACTGTTCGGTTCTGTTGGTACCCGTGATATCGCTGATGCGATCACTGAAGCCGGCGTTGCCGTAACTAAAGCGGAAGTGAAGTTACCAAATGGTACTTTACGTGAAACTGGCGAGTTCGACATCGACCTGCAGTTACACGCTGAAGTGATTGCCACTATCAAAGTAATCATTATCGCTGAAGCCTAATTGGCTAAGACGCACTGCCGCCTGGCAGTGCGTTTTCTCTGTTCTGTTATCCCCTCTGCTTTTTCTGTCATTTTTTCTGTTAAATCCAAAGCCATTCAACTGTCAGTCAGCCAATCACAGGTAAAATTTTCAAAGCTTTAATTGGCATTGGCGCAGTCGCAGGTTAGCATGACGCCATCAGCAAGTTTTTTCCTGTGGTAGTACAACGTGGCACAACAAAGTGTAAAAGATAAGCAGGTTGCAGCAGTAAAGATGCCACCGCATTCGATTGAAGCGGAGCAATCAGTGCTGGGCGGCCTGATGCTGGATAATGAAGCCTGGGATCGGGTTTCCGAAAAGGTGGTAGAGCATGATTTTTATCTGCGCTCACACCGGCTGATTTTTAATGCGATGGCGCGCCTGGCTGAGGGCAACCAGCCAATTGACCTGATCACCGTTTCGGAAGCACTGGAAGCCAACCAACAGTTAGACGATATTGGTGGCTTTGCTTATTTGGGTGAAATTGCCAAAAACACCCCCAGTGCCGCCAATATTCTGGCCTATGCCGATATCGTCCGCGAACGCGCGGTAGTGCGGGATATGATTGGTGTTGCCCATGATATCGCTGACGCCGGTTACGATACTCAGGGCCGCACTGCGGCAGAGCTGCTGGACTTTGCCGAAACCAAAGTATTCAAGATTGCCGAGCAGCGCGCTAAAGCCAATGAAGGGCCGGAGCCGATCAACAGTATCCTCGCTAAAACCATCGACAAGATAGACGCGCTGTACCGTTCGCCACAAAATGGCATTACCGGGGTGTCGACCGGCTATGTCGATCTGGACAAGATGACCAATGGTTTACAACCATCGGATCTGATTATCGTCGCGGCGCGACCCTCGATGGGTAAAACCACCTTTGCCATGAACCTGTGTGAACACGCGGCTATTACCAGCGATAAACCGGTACTGATTTTCAGCTTAGAGATGCCGTCAGACCAGATTATGATGCGGATGCTGGCCTCATTAGGCCGGATTAACCAGACCAAGGTGCGTACCGGCCAGCTGGAAGACGAAGATTGGGCGCGCTTGTCATCGGCGATAGAGCTTCTGAACAGCAAAGGCAAAATGTATATCGATGATGCCTCAGGCTTAACCCCTACCGAAGTGCGTTCGAGGGCAAGGCGAATTGCCCGCGAGCACGGTGGCTTAAGCATGATTATGGTCGACTATCTGCAGCTGATGACGGTACCCGGGATGAGTGAAAACCGCACCCTGGAGATCGCCGAAATTTCCCGCTCGTTAAAAGCCCTAGCAAAAGAATTGAAAGTGCCGGTAGTCGCGCTATCGCAGCTTAACCGTTCACTGGAACAACGCGCCGATAAGCGGCCAGTTAACTCGGACTTGCGGGAATCGGGTTCGATCGAACAGGATGCGGATTTGATTATGTTTATCTACCGTGATGAGGTCTATCACGAAGACAGCGCCGATAAAGGCACCGCCGAAATTATTATTGGTAAGCAGCGGAATGGCCCGATAGGCCGGGTGCGGTTAACTTTCCACGGCCATTTTTCGCGCTTTGATAATTATGCCGGCAGTGCCCGTTTTGAGGATGAGTATTAATGAGTCGACGGCCGGTCGCGCAAATCAATTTACAGGCACTGCAGCATAATTTAAGCCGGGTTCGGCAACTGGCGCCACAGAGTCAGCTATTGGCAGTACTGAAAGCCAATGCTTATGGTCATGGCCTGGTTAAAGTGGCGCAGACGCTGAGTGATGCTGATGCCTTTGCCGTGGCGCGGATTGATGAAGCTCTGGCGCTGCGCACTGGTGGTATTGTCAAACCGATAGTGCTGCTCGAGGGCTTTTACGAAGCGGCCGAGTTACCCCTGTTACTGGCTAACAATTTGCAAACCGTGGTACATAACGAATTGCAGTTACAGGCGTTGGAACAAACTGTGCTGGATGGCCAGCTAAAGGTTTGGCTGAAGATTGATAGCGGCATGCACCGGTTGGGGATCGAGCCGGCGCAGTTTGACGATTTTTACCGCCGGCTGTGGCAATGCAGTGCGGTATTACCGGGGATCCGGCTGATGAGTCATTTTTGCTGTGCCGATGAACCTGACTCAGACCGCACCTTACAGCAACTGGCAGTCTTTGCTGACTTAACGGCTGCTAAGGCAGAGCAGCGCAGTTTAGCTAACTCCGCTGCAATCCTGGCGTTTCCACAGAGCCATGCCGAATGGGTCAGACCCGGGTTGATGCTGCATGGTATTTCACCTTTCGCCGGGAAAATTGGCAGCGAGCATCAACTGCAACCGGTGATGCGACTGAGTAGCCGCCTGATAGCTCTGCGTCAGGTGCGTGCCGGTGAACGGGTTGGCTATGGCGGGCATTGGCAGGCCAGTTGTGATACCACGCTAGGCGTTATAGCGGTAGGTTATGGTGATGGTTATCCGCGCCACGCGATAAATGGCACACCGGTTTGGTTGAACGGGCGGGAAGTACCGCTGGCCGGCCGGGTGTCGATGGATATGATTACTGTGGATTTGGGGCCGAATGCTTTGGATCAACTTGGCGACGAAGCCGTATTGTGGGGGCCTGAACTGGCCATTGAGCGGGTGGCAGCCTGTGCGGCTACCATACCTTATGAGCTACTATGTAATATTACGCCACGTGTTGATTATCAGTACTGCTGAGCGTTAACACGCCGCGTTCAGCGGTTACTTATCAAAACTGACTTCAATATGGACTTTGCCAAAGTCTGAGTTAAACGGCATCAGAATGGTTGGGCCGTCACACTTGTGGGTAATAGTATGATTTTTACCCGATACCACGATCGGGGTAGCCATCGAAAATTCATAGCCTTTTTCACCCAGAATGCGCTTGGCACCGCCGGTGACCATATTGGTAATTTCACCCACCATATCGGTTACATCGGCATTAATGCCTGCCGGTTTTTCACCCAGCATCCGGAACATAATTTCAATCGCCAGACTCTCATCGAAACTCACAGAAAATGACCCTTTCATGGTCGGGCCGACCATACCAATCAGACCTGAGACATCACCCTGCGCGACTTCATCTTTTTTAACCCGTGGCTGGCCCGGCACAATTTTGGTATTAGCCATGGTCGAAAGCACATTGACGAGTGAGGAAAGAAAAGGGTTTATATATTCAACATTCATTTAAAATGCCTACGAGTTGAGGATTCGAGATAATGGCAACAAAATTAAGCCTAGAAGTTTTTTCTTTATTATACAAGAGTGCAGCTAATGTTTTGCGGTTAATTTCCATGGCACTGCCGACAAATCCCCCGCGCCTCTATCGTTTTCCGGTGAATATGAAAACCCAGTGCCGAGGCCAGTTTGCTAAATTCTGCGTCTAAAGTGGCCGAATGCAGTTCGGTCACGTTGCCACATTTCTCACATATCAACAGCTGCGCCGGGTGATGCTTGTCGAAATGCTGGCACAACATAAAGGCATTACTTGACTCAATCTTATGAATAAAGCCCTGCTCAGTCAGAAACTCCAGCGCCCGGTAGATCGTTGCCGGTTTGGCAGCGGGTTCAGTTTGTTTCAATTGTTCCAGTAATTCATAGGCACCCTGGCCGCCATGATTTTCTGCCATCAGGCGGAAAACTTTCTCCCGAATACTGGTAAAGCGGGCGCCATTTTGCTCGCAGATGGCTCTGGCTTTTGATACTAAACTCTCAGTAGACATGCTTGCCCTCCCATACTTAGCCGCAGTTTACCATATTGTTAGTCTGAAACCAGTGACTGTAAGAAGCCGCACATTTAAGCCGAAAATCGGGTATAATTTCGCGTTTTTTAAACCCGGGTCAAACTGTAATATGCCAAAACTGCCTGCTAAAGCCGCGTCACTGGTCATGCCATTGTTACTCTCAGTGCTGATGACGCTGATCGTATCCTTGGTCAGCACCCTGAAAAGTCTTGGGCTGGAGGCTTTTACACTGCAAGGGTGGCTATCAGCCTGGGGCCTATCCTGGCTGATTGCTTTTCCGACCTTGCTACTGGTGTTGCCACTGGTGAAAAAATTAACGGCTTATCTGGTTCATGCCGGGTCCTGATTTCTGTCTGAATGGTTTGCTAACTTGAATAACGCTATCTTGCCACAAAAATTTTCCGTTGCTCCGATGTTAGATTGGACCGATCGGCATTGCCGCTATTTTCATCGTCTGATGAGCAAGCATGCGGTGCTATATACCGAGATGGTCACAACCGGCGCCATTATCCATGGTAAAGGCGATTATCTTGGTTTTAATCCGCAAGAGCAGCCGGTAGTACTGCAGCTGGGTGGTTCCGAACCGGCTGAGCTGGCGCATTGTGCCAAGCTGGCTGAGCAGCGTGGTTATGCTGCAATAAACTTAAATGTCGGTTGCCCATCAGATCGGGTGCAGAACGGTATGTTTGGCGCTTGCCTGATGGCCAGGCCGCAACTGGTTGCCGATAGTGTTAAGGCGATGCAGGATGCCATCAGTATTCCGGTCAGTGTGAAAACCCGCATCGGTATTGACGATTCTGACGAGTATCAGTTTTTACAGGATTTTGTCGCCACTGTCGCGGCAGCAGGATGTCGGCAATTTGTGATCCATGCCCGCAAGGCCTGGTTAAAAGGTTTAAGTCCGAAAGAAAACCGTGAGATCCCGCCGCTGAACTACCCAAGGGTTTATCAGTTAAAGCAGGATTTCCCGACACTGGACATCAGTATCAATGGTGGAATCAAAACCCTGGCTGAGGCTGAGCAGCAGCTGCAATATTTGGATGGCGTGATGATCGGCCGAGAGGCCTACACCAACCCTTATCTACTGAGCCAGGTCGATGCCGTACTATATCAGGATGTCTGGTCGGTACCGGGGCAGCATCAACTGGTACGGTTGATGGTGCCCTACATTGAACAACAAATGCAGCAAGGGGCGCGTTTTTGGCATATTGCCCGTCATATGTTAGGGCTGTTTCAGGGGCAGCCGGGTGCCCGGCAGTGGCGTCGCTTACTGAGTGAGCAAGGACATCTAGCTGATGCCAAACCAGAGTTGCTGTTACAGGCGCTATCACTGGTGCCTGAATCGCCAGACACTACGGCTAATTAACTGACTGTCTATATAAAAACCAAAAAATAGCAAAATTGACTATTTTTTGGTTTTCTAACTTTCCCGCACTTACAGCCTTCTTTGTTGATCTCTGCATTAATCATTATAAAACAAATGGTTATGTGGATTTTCGGCTTTGGCATGCCCCTTGAATTCAGTATCGCAGCAGTACCGAACCACTGAACTGAATTTGCAGGAGCAACCAAATGCGTACTTTAACTACTCTTCTTTTTACTAGTGTTGTTAGTTTAACCAGCACCCAACTATTAGCCGATCCAGCTGAATCGCTGCGTGCAGCTATGACAATACAACAACAGCAGTTACAGCAACAACTGGCGCTGGATGTGCGGCAACAAAGCCAATATTCGATCGAGAGTACCATCACGCAGATGCCACTTGTGTTACAGCAACCAGGCGAAATGCCGCAGCTGGCACAACAGCTCGCTGAGAAAGCGGCCGTAACAATGGTGGCAGAGTAAATGTTGGCCTTCGCTGAGCAGACTTTACTGCTGATCTATTTGCTGCCGGTATTGGGCTTGGTGCTTGGCGCTATGCCAGCGGTCGTGGTTTGGCAGGCTTATAAAAAAGGCTGGGCCTGGCGGGGCAGGAGCCTGACCCGGCCAAGATTATCACCGGCTTATCGCTGCCGTGACAGTGGTTTTGGTGTAAGATAGTGTTGTCCGCGGCTGCATCGGGTTTAGACGATGCATAATGGCTGGCTGCGGATAGCGCAGGACGACAGGATGCAGTGACGCCCTGTCACGACTATGCCAAACCATTAGGACATGATATGAATAAAACCTCTACTCTGTCAGCCGTTGTAGCCGGGATCTTACTGGTGCTGTGGTTATTTAGTTGGTGGGTAAGTCGCGAGCCCGCCTTACTGATAGAAGAAGTGCAGCAAGGGTTACATCTGGATGATGGCAGCCGGGTTGTCGGCTACAACACTACGACTGCCTTGATCCGCGTTACGGAAACCTTATTGCAAAAGCGCGGCGGCTATATGTCAAATGATATTCTGCCACCCTTTAGCTTACTGGATAATATGCCGGCCTGGGAATTTGGCGTGCTGGAAATGTCACGTGATCTGGCACTGGCGTTTCGCAAAGACTTTAGCCGCTCTCAGTCGCAATCAGCGGAAAATGCCTTTTTACGGATTGCTCAACCGCAACTGAATATTGATCATCGCAGTTGGGTATTACCGAGCGCCGAATCTGAATATCGTAAGGCGATTGCTCAGCTTTATTTGTATCGCAGCGCCTTGGTCGATCCAAAACAAACGGACAGCCAGTTCTATGCCCGGGCAGACAATCTGCGTGACTGGCTGAAGAATGTCGAAAAGCGTTTGGGTAGCTATTCACAGCGTCTCAGTGCCAGTGTTGGGCAGGAGCGTTTTAATACCGATCTCGCTGGCGACATCGCTGCTCGTCAGTCGACGGAAACACCGGACCGCCGCTTTGTAAAAACCAGCTGGTGGAAACTGGATGATGAATTTTATGAAGCGCGCGGTGCAACCTGGGCATTGCTGCACTTTCTGAAGGCGGTGGAAGTTGATTTTGCGGAAGTGCTGCAGCGTCGTAATGCGATGGTGAGCCTACAGCAAATCATTCGTGAGCTGGAAGCCGCTCAGCAGCCTATTCACAGCCCGATGGTATTAAACGGCAGTGGCTTCGGTATTCTGGCCAATCATAGTCTGGTGATGGCAAATTATATCTCCCGCGCCAATGCGGCGCTGATTGATTTATCTGAATTATTAAAGCAAGGGTAGAGAATGAAAGTGGTAAGAATCTTGGCACTGGCTGCAACAGTTGGTATGGCGCCGGTACAGGCGGATACGTTTTTCGGTGTACACGCGGGCTATGATAGCTGGCAAGCCAGTACTCAGGGTGGTTTTGCGAATAGTCAGCAATTACAGGATTTTAGTTTTCGGGATAAGAACCAACAAGGCTATTATCTGGCGTTTGAACATCTGGTACCAGTGTTACCCAATCTTAGAGTGCAGTGGCAGAATTTACAAAGCCAGGGTCATACTGAACTGAACAACAGCTTCAGTTTTGGCGGAGCAACCTTTGCGGCCGGTACCGCGCTGAGTACTGAGCTGGATTTTCGGTATACCGATTATGTGCTGTACTACGAGTTACTGGATAATAGCTTGCTGCAGCTTGATCTGGGTCTGGTTGCCAAAAAACTCTCCGGTGAACTGACAATAATGGCTGCGAACCGCCAGGCCAGCCAAAGTGTCCGTCAATGGCTACCTTTGTTGTATCTGGATAGTCGGCTTGGTTTGCCGGGCAGTGGTCTGGAGCTGTTTGCCAATGGCCAGGCAAGCCAGTTTAGTGGTAATCATTGGTATGATCTGCAAGCCGGCGTCGCCTATCAGTTGGTAGACAGTCTGACACTGGATGTCAGATTAAAACTTGGCTATCGCTGGTTGGATCTGCAGTTGGATGATATCGACGATCTTTACGCCGGTATCACCTTTAGTGGCATCTTCGCAGGTATCGCGATACATTTCTAACCTGCTTTTCGAAACAGGGGCAAGACTTGAGCCCCGGCTACTTTAGACATATAGTGGTGCTCTGATTTTATTGTCTTGAGCACCACCTTGATCGCCCAGTATCGCTATTTATTCTTGTTCTACTGCGCGGCCTGTGCCGTGTTAGTGATGTCAACCTTGCTTTGGCAGCAACATCACAACCGGCAACTGCTGCAGGCACAGCTGCAACTATACGGTGATGTGATCCAACTCGCGTTATCCCCGAAGCTTGGTCAGGCTGCGCCAGAGCAGTTGCAGCAACAGCTGGCGGAATTACAGTTCGGTGCCAGTATACCGGTGGCCGCGTTGGCATTGTATCCGTTGCAGGGGGAACTGCTGTTGTCGGTTGGACAGACAGAGTTGGTACCGCTGGAGTTACCGGGTCAGGACTTTAGCAGTTTAACGCTGATTACGCTGAGCGGTCGCGATGTTGCGGTGTTGCCATTACAAAAGCCGGCTTTACCCTTCGAACCTTTTTCCAGCCAACCTACATATCTGTTACTGATTATCCCTGAAGCGCCGACCGCGATTTGGCTACTATGGTGGCCGGCGGTATTGGCGTGGGTATTATTGACGGTGTTGCTGCTGTTAGCCTGGCGTTTGCGGGAGGCGCCTCAGCGTCAACAGCTACAACGTTTACACACGTTTAAACAGCGAGCCGAGTCATTACAGTTACAAGGTGTCGAGCCACTATTGCAATGTCAGGACAGCGTCGGGCTGGACCAGGCATTACTGCAAGTACTGCAGCAGCAGCAACAGCTGGAACAACAGAACCGACAGTTCGATACGCAACAGCAGCAGCTGATGGCTCAGCTTGAGCTGTTTCAGCAGCAAAGTGAGCAGCAACAGATACAACAACAGCGCAGGCAACAGTGTCTGATCCGTTGGTTGCACCAGTGGCAGCTGTTAGGTCAGCGCAAGCCACAGCTGACCGAAGCGATGTTCGACACTCTACAGCAGCTGCATTATTGTTATGCCAAGCATCAGTTTGCTGCAGCTGGCTTGCAGCCGCAGCCATTACTGTTACCGGAGTGGCTGACTGAACAGCTCGGCACGCTCAATATGCTGTTGCCTGATGATTGCGCTATGGATTGGTTAGAATCCGGAGACTGTTATCAACTGTTGCCGGAAATCGATGCTGAATTTTTAAAGCATGTATTGCAAGCTATGTTGTTATTGGCGCTGCGTTCAGAGTCTGCAAGGCGTTTTAGTTTTAAACTTCAGTTGCTTGCTAGTCCAGATCCGCAATTAAGTTTACAACTGGCCTGTGATGGTAATGGTTTACCACGACATTTGACCGCGCAGCTGCACGAAGCGGATAGTTCGGCCCTGCAATGGCGCGATGCTGACATCGCCGTCCTTAAACTGGCCGCCAGGTTACTGAGCGCCAGTTTGCATGTTGAGTCGCTGGAGGGGTTAGGTGTGCGCATCAGCCTGCAATGGCCGTTAACCGCAGCTGCCCGGCATAGTGTGCCACTGCTGGAGCATTTGCTGGTATTCGATGCAGATCCCGAGCGTTTGACCGAGCGCCTGCAGAGCTTGCATAACCTGGCGTTGCAAGTGAGCAGTTGTAGTAATCTCAGCGAACTTCGCAAAAGGCTACAGGAGCAAGCATACTCTGCGATACTGATTTTTCTGCCTGGTCAGGCCCCCTGCCAGGAGTGGTTAACGGTATTAACGGAGATCCGCTGTCCACGTTTTATTTTTGTTCCGCCGCTTAGCCTGTCGCTGTGGCAGCAAAACCTCAGCTGCCTTTCCAGCGCCGATTTTTGTCTGGGTTGGCTCGCACAGCGGCTACACGAGCTGGCAACGCGCCCTTTGAAACATCTACTGGTTGTCGATGATAACGAGACTAATCAGGCTTTTATCAAGGTTTTGTTACAGCATAAGGGCGTGCAACTGACTTCAGCACTGACGGGAGCTGAAGCCCTGACACTGTGTCAACAGCAACAGTTCGATTTGGTGTTGTTGGATATCAGACTACCGGATTTGGCAGGTACGGAAGTCGCCCGTCAGCTAAGGCGTCTGACGTCCTATCAACAGGTGCCGATACTGGCGTTTACTGCACACGCTTTGCCAGCAGAGATAGCAAGTTTCCGCGCTGCCGGTATGGATGATATTGTGCTTAAACCCTTGGATCCCTGTAAATTTGAGACTTTGCTGCAGCATTATCGGCTGTGCTGATGTGGTTGCAGTTTAGGGCATGTAAAATTAAATCGCTGCAGGATTTCTTTTTCTGCAAAGATGCGGGTATATTTACAGCAAGCTTTAGCAAAGGACCAGCTCATGACATCAAAAGAAACAGAGGACGGATTTCTGTTTTTAGCCGATGACGACAGTGCCAGTGTGCCAAAAGAACCTGCTGCAGGGGTCTGGCCGCTGCTTATCGTAGACGATGACCAGGAAATTCATACTGTCACTAAGTTAGCACTTAGCGACCTGGTCGTATTGGGAAAACAGCTGGAGTTTCATCATGCCTATTCAGGCCAGCAGGCGCTGGATTTTCTGAAGCAACACCCTGATACCGCTTTAGTTCTGCTCGATGTGGTAATGGAAACCGATGATGCCGGCTTGCAGGTGGTACGACGGATCCGTGATGAGCTGCAAATGGACGAATTACGCATCGTGTTGCGGACAGGACAACCCGGTTATGCTCCGGAAGAAAGCGTTATTAAAGAATATGATATTAACGACTACAAAACGAAGACCGAGCTGACCCGCAGTAAACTTGTCACCACCATTATCTCTTCTTTGCGTTCTTACCAACAAATTAAGACCATTAATCAGAACCGCCGCGGCTTGCAGAAGATCATTAAGGCCGGAGCCAATTTATTAGAGCAGCACTCCTTACACGAATTTTCCGAAGGGGTGGTTACCCAAATCTCGTCGCTAATTGGTCTGCACGCGGAAGGGGTGCTTTGTGCCCAGATTGAGGATGATGGTACCGCCAGCGATAAAATTTATGTATTGGGCGCCGCCGGCCATTATGCCCCTTTTATTAAATGTCAGCTTGACCGGCTGGACAATAAACGCATCGTTGAACAGATTAATCTCTGCCTGAAAAATCGCCAGCACCTGTTTTCGGATCAGGACACAGTATTATATCTGGGTAATGAAAAACATAATGCTGCAGTTTATATCGAAACCAACCGGCCGATTGAAGATGCAGATAAACAGCTGATTGAAGTCTTCCTTAGTAATATCTCTGTTGGCTATGAGAACGTTGCGCTGTTCCAGCAATTAAAACATGCCGCCTATATCGATCCGCTGACTAAGACGCCAAACCGCAACGAATTTATTCAGATTTTACAGGATACCCGCCGCTTTGAACCTGAGCATATGGTGGCGGTACTGGTTGATATTGACCACTTTTCCGATGTTAACGATGGTCTGGGGCAGGATGTCGGCAATGAACTGCTGATTGCGATTACGCTGCGCTTGATCGAGCATTTTGGTATCAGTTCGCAGTTAGGCCGTATTGGTGCCGACGTTTTTGCGTTGGCGGGGCCGGAAGATGAGTTAACGCCAGAGCGTTTAACTGCTGTTTTCGCGCAACCGTTCCAGGCATCGGAACATAGCCTGCAAATGAATGCGACCTTTGGTATCTGCCGGCTGCGCGAAGCTGCAGAGCAGGGCATGGTGATTATGAAGCAGGTGTATATTGCGCTGAATAAAGCCAAAAAAACCCTGGGCGTACACCATCAGTATTATGAACCGGCAATGGAAGAAGAGGTGACCGAGCGGCTGACGATGCTCAGAATGCTGCGCGCCGACTTTGCATTGGATAAACTGGAACTCTGGTATCAACCACAGCTGTGTCTGAAGAGCCAGGCCGTAGTGGGGATGGAGGCTTTATTACGTTGGCCACATCAACCCGGGCGCTATATCTCGCCGGCGATCTTTATTCCGCTGGCAGAGTACTCAGGCCTGATTGTCGATATTGGGCAATGGGTTTTAGAGCAGGCCTGTAAGCAACTACAGCAATTAGCGGCAGCCAACTGTGGCAGTCTGCGAATTGCGGTAAATGTGTCGATGCCACAATTCCGTTCGCCACATTTTGTGCCCTCCGTTATCGACACGGTTAAACGCTATCAGGTTAATCCGCAGTTACTGGAGCTGGAGATCACTGAGTCAGTGGTGATGGACGAGCCGAAAATCGTGATTGATGCACTGCAGCAGCTAAAGAGCTTTGGTATTAAAGTGGCGATCGACGACTTCGGCATTGGTTTCTCATCGTTGAGCTATTTACAGCAACTGCCGCTGGATCGGATCAAGGTAGACCGTGCCTTTGTCAGCACCGTAACGAACGAGGGTGGCGGACTGATTGCTGAGACCATTATCAGTTTAGGTAAACGTATCGGTCTGTCCACTATTGCCGAGGGTGTTGAAACCAAGGAGCAGTTGCAGGCCGTGATGGCGATGGGCTGCGAAGAAGTACAGGGGTATTTGTTTGCTAAACCGATGCCTGCTGCCGATTTAATGCAGTATTTACTGGCGTATCAGGATGGCAAGTTAAGGCCTTAATGTTAACGCCAATAAAAAAACCGGAGGGCGCTCCGGTTTTTTTATTGGCAACAGCGGCTGTTGGCTTATTTTTTGGCGCGCTCGAAAGAGGTCATAATTTCAGCTTTCGCGGCGGCGGCATCGGCCCAACCAGTAACTTTAACCCACTTACCTGGCTCCAGCTCTTTGTAACGCTCAAAGAAATGCTGGATTTGCTTTTTCAGCAGCTCAGGCACATCGTTGATATCCTGGATATGGTCATAAAGTTTGGTCAGCTTGCTAACAGGTACGGCAATAACCTTGGCATCCTGACCAGACTCATCTTCCATATTCAGTACGCCAACCGGGCGACATTTAATCACGGCGCCTGGTACCAGTGGGTAAGGCGTTGGTACCAGTACGTCAACCGGGTCACCATCCAAAGACAAAGTCTGGTTCACAAAGCCGTAGTTGCAGGGATAGAACATAGGGGTGGCCATAAAGCGGTCTACCCAGACGGTACCGGTGTCTTTATCCACTTCGTATTTGATTGGATCGGCATTGGCCGGAATTTCAATAATTACGTTAATTTCATCCGGCAGATTTTTGCCAGCTGCTACATCGCTTAAGCTCATTGCTTGGTCCTCTGATTAATTGCTGGCCGCCATTATAATGACGGCCGTAAAAATGGCTATTGATAATTAGTCTGATGTGGTTGGCGCACTACCGGTTTGATGGTAGCCAACACAGGTTTCCACTTCATGTTTGGAACCTAAAATCACTGCTACCCGCTGATGGATATCAGTCGGAATGATCTCCATAATGCGTTGATAGCCAGTGGAGCTGGCACCGCCAGCCTGTTCTACCAGAAAGCTCATCGGATTAGCTTCATACATCAGGCGCAATTTATCCGGCTTACTTGGATCTTTCAGATCGCGGGGATAGGCAAAGATGCCGCCACGACAGAGTACCCGGTGCACATCGCCGACCATGGCGGCAATCCAGCGCATATTGTAATTTTTACCGCGCACCCCTTCTTTACCTTGCAGTAAATCGGCGATGTAACTTTGCATTGGTGCCTGCCAGTAGCGCTGATTTGACATATTGATGGCAAACTCGGCGGTGTATTTCGGGATGGTGGCCTGCTCTTCGGTTAACAGGAAGCCGCCATAGGTTTTATCCAGGGTGTACAGGCGGGTGCCTTTGCCAGTGGTCAGCGCCAGCATTGTTGATGGGCCATACAACACATAGCCCGCTGCAACTTGAGCGGTGCCTGGTTGTAAAAACTGGCTGGCATCACTGGCGTCCTTGTGTGGATCGGCCGGTAATATCGAGAAAATAGTGCCGATCAGGCTATTGATATCGGTATTGGAGGACCCATCTAAAGGGTCAAAGGTTACCAGATAGCGGCCACGCGGATTACCCGGTACGATATCATCCTCTTCTTCTGAGCTGATAGCTTTCACCACGCCGGTTTCCAGGATCACTTCTTTTAGTAATTCGTTCGCGATCACATCCAGTTTTTTCTGGGTTTCGCCCTGCACATTTTCTGACAGAGTTGAACCCAGTACACCGGCCAGTTCGCCCTGACCGACGCGGAAGGCGATTTCGCGGCAGGCCGCCAGGATAGTTTTTAACAACGAGATCAGATCCGGATCCACGCCATCTTGTTGCAGTACGGGTGAGATGCGACGCATTATAGTAGGTCCTTGTTATATTTTCGGGTAAGACAGAGTCAGACCGATTAAGCTTTCGTCCGGTACAAGTGGCGAAATCTCATTCAGTCTGGGTTATTTTAAAGAATTTATTCTTAAATTGCAGTTTTGATCGCAGCTTATTCTGCATTTGCTACAATAAGCCCCTGCTTAACAGAGAAGTACATTATGCATATTCATATTCTGGGGATTTGCGGCACCTTTATGGGCGGTATCGCAGCCCTGGCCAAAGCCCTTGGCCATCAGGTCACAGGTTCCGATCAACAGGTTTACCCGCCGATGAGCACTCAGCTGGAACAGCTGGGCATCAGTCTGACTCCGGGTTATGACCCCGCACAGCTGGAACCCGCCCCGGATCTGGTGATTATCGGTAATGCCTTATCGCGTGGTAATCCGGCCGTTGAGTATGTGCTGGAACATAACCTGCCTTACACTTCAGGCCCACAGTGGTTATCCGAACAGTTACTGCAGCAGCGCTGGGTACTGGCTGTTTCCGGCACCCATGGTAAAACCAGCACCGCCAGTATGTTGGCCTGGATCTTAGACTATGCCGGTCTTAAGCCGGGTTTTCTGATTGGCGGTGTACCGCAAAATTTCGGCGTTTCTGCCCGCTTAGGTGAGGCGCCGTTCTTTGTGATTGAAGCCGATGAATACGATACGGCGTTTTTTGATAAGCGCTCCAAATTTGTGCATTACCGGCCGCGTACCCTGGTGATTAACAACCTTGAGTATGATCATGCGGATATCTTCCCGGATCTGGCAGCGATCCAGCGGCAATTTCATCATTTGTTGCGCACCGTGCCAGCTTCAGGGCTGGTGTTATCTCCGGAAGCGACGCCTGCTGTCGCCGAGACGCTGGCGCTGGGCTGCTGGAGTCAACGTGAAGCCTATGGCAGTGACTGGCAGGCTGAGTTATTAACACCGGATGGCAGTCAGTTTGCGCTGTATTGGCAACAGCAACAGGTGGCGCGGGTAAATTGGTCGCTCAGTGGTCAACATAATGTTGATAATGCGGTAATGGCGATTGCTGCCGCGCGTCATGCCGGGGTCCCGGTTGGTGTTGCAGCCGAGGCCTTAGCCAGCTTCGTGGCACCAAAACGGCGGATGGAGCTAAAAGGCTCTCCACAAGGTATTGCCATCTATGACGATTTTGCCCATCACCCCACCGCGATAGCTACTACGCTACAAGGCTTGCGGGCGAAAGTGGGCCAGGCGCGGATTATCGCCGTATTAGAGCCGCGCTCCAATACTATGCGTCTCGGTGTGCATCAGGCGGCTTTGCCGCAGGCGTTGTTAACGGCAGATCAGGTATTTTTATATGAACCGCGCAATGCCGGCTGGTCGATGGCCGAGCTGGCCGCGCGGCTCTCGATGCCGGCCAGTGTCTGTTATGACATCGCTGAGCTGAAAGCCAGCATTCTGGCGCTGGTGCAGCCAGGCGATCAGATTGTAATAATGAGCAATGGCGCCTTCGGCGGCATTCATCAACAACTACTGGAGGCGCTGAGTTAAGCGTGGCCAGTCGACAGGAAAGCCAATGATAACCAGCAAAGAGATTACCCTGGCCTTTAGCGGTGCATCGGGTGCGCCCTACGGTTTACGTTTATTACAGGTATTGTTAGCGCAGGGCATTAAAGTGCATCTGCTGATGTCCAGTGCGGCGCGGGTGGTGTTTGCCACTGAGCAGCAATTGCAGTTAAGTGCTGCGCCGGAGAAATGCGCACAGCAGCTGGAACAGTACCTGCAAGCTGCACCCGGCCTGTTAAAGGTTTATGGTAAGGACGATTGGTTTTCGCCGGTTGCTTCCGGCTCGGCGGCGCCGAAACAGATGGTGGTTTGCCCCTGTTCTACCGGTAGTCTGTCG
Organism: Alishewanella aestuarii B11; assembly: GCF_000280055.1. GTDB lineage: Bacteria > Pseudomonadota > Gammaproteobacteria > Enterobacterales > Alteromonadaceae > Alishewanella > Alishewanella aestuarii. Next base: position 152,132 of record NZ_ALAB01000005.1, read on the forward strand.
GCTATCGCGCAGGGCGCCAGTGATAACCTGCTGGAGCGTGCCGCTGATGTGGTGATTAAGGAAGGCGGTAAATTAATTCTGGTGGTACGCGAAAGTCCACTCAGCGCTATTCATCTGGAAAATATGCTGAAGCTGGCCCGCCTTGGCGTCTGTATTATGCCGGCCGCGCCCGGTTTTTATCATCAGCCGCAGCAAATCAGCGATTTGGTCGACTTTATGGTGGCCCGGGTATTGGACCAGTTGGGCTTAGCGCAACAGTTAGTGGGGCGCTGGGGCTATGACGCGCGACAACAGCAAACAGGAGAATAGCGTGACGCTGGCACTGGACATTAAAGACTTACATAAAATCTATCGTAGCGGCACAGTCGCACTCAGTGGTATCGATTTACAGGTACAGCAGGGCGATTTTTTTGCGTTGCTGGGGCCAAATGGTGCCGGTAAAAGTACCACCATCGGTATTATCAGTGCGCTGGTCAATAAAAGCCGCGGGCAAGTTAAGGTATTTGGCTTTGACCTGGATACCGAGCTGGAAGCGGCAAAAAGTCAGCTTGGCCTGGTGCCGCAGGAATTTAACTTTAATCAGTTTGAAACCTTGCTGCAAATCGTGGTCAATCAGGCCGGCTATTATGGCGTACCGCGTGCCGTGGCCTTACAGCGCGCTGAGAAATATTTAGGCCAGCTGGGGTTATGGGAAAAACGTCATGCCCGGGCCCGTGAGTTGTCGGGTGGCATGAAGCGGCGGCTAATGATTGCCCGGGCGCTGATGCATGAGCCAAAGTTGTTGATCCTCGATGAGCCGACGGCTGGGGTTGATATTGAGCTGCGGCGCTCAATGTGGGAGTTCTTACGCACGATAAATCAGCAGGGTGTGACGATTATCCTGACTACCCATTATCTGGAAGAAGCCGAGATGCTGTGTCGTAATATCGCCATTATTGATAAAGGGCGGATTATCGAAAACACCAGTATGAAAGCCCTGTTATCCAAGCTGGGTAAAGAAACCTTTATTCTGGATCTGGACCAAGTGCCGGAGAGCCTGCAGTTGGCCGACTTTGTCTGGCGAAAGTTAGATCAACACAGTGTGGAAGTGGATGTGGAGAAAAGTGCCGGCTTAAACCCGATCTTCGAGCAACTTAGTGCGCAGCAGGTAAAGGTATTATCAATGCGGAATAAAGCCAACCGGCTGGAAGAACTCTTTGTTAATCTGGTTGAGCATGGCCGGGGGCAAACGAAATGAATGGCCGTTATCTGATAGCGCTACAAAGTATTCTGACCAAAGAGATTACCCGCTTTATGCGCATTTGGGTGCAAACCCTGGTGCCGCCGGCCATTACCATGAGCCTGTATTTTGTCATTTTCGGTAGCCTAATTGGCTCGCGGATCGGCGAGATGAACGGCTTTAGTTATATGGAATTTATTGTTCCCGGCCTGATTATGATGTCGGTTATTACCAACTCCTACGCCAATGTGGCCTCGTCGTTTTTTAGCGCCAAGTTCCAGCGTAATGTCGAAGAGCTGCTGGTAGCGCCGGTACCCAACTATATTATAGTGCTCGGTTATGTTGGTGGTGGCATGGCGCGCGGTATCTTAGTCGGCTTAATCGTTACGGTGTTGTCGTTATTCTTTGTCACCATCAGTATCCATAATCTGGCGATTATTATCTTAACCGTGGTCTTGACCTCGATGTTGTTCGCACTGGGTGGCCTGATCAATGCCGTCTATGCCAAAACCTTTGACGATATCAGCATTATTCCAACCTTTGTGTTAACGCCCTTAACTTACCTGGGCGGTGTCTTCTACTCACTGACCTTGTTGCCCGGATTCTGGCAGCAACTGGCGCAACTGAATCCGATTGTCTATATGGTGAATGCCTTCCGTTTTGGCTTTTTGGGTTACAGCGATGTCAATTTATGGCTGGCGCTGGCGGTAGTAGTAGGCTTTATTCTGGTGTTATTCAGCTATGCAATGTATTTGATCAATAAAGGTATTGGCTTACGCAGTTAGCGGCAATACAACACGGAATTCAGAAAGTTGCAGACATTTTTAAGTGGTTGCAGTACAGTTGAACGCTTTGCTGCGTATAAACGCTGACAGAGTTACAGCAGGTAACGACAGGCATGAACGACATCATTAAACGCCAGGCCACGGCTTCCGAAGAAGCGCTGTGGCGTATTTTTACGATCCCGGAAGCGCCGGACTCGACCCTTAGTATTATCGAACAAAACCTGTCGCAGAATCTGGCCGGCTTTTTAAATGAAAGTATCGTAGCGGTGGAAAAACCGTTATGGCAGATTGAGCGGGATTTTCAGGCGTTCCAGATCCCGGAGCAACCGTCTTTTGTTTCTGATTATACCGACACCATTATGCAAAAACTGGTGGCGCACTCAGTGCATACTGCAGCCCCCAGTTTTATTGGTCATATGACGTCGGCCTTACCCTATTTTGTGCTGCCACTGTCGAAAATGATGGTGGGTTTAAATCAGAACCTGGTAAAAATCGAGACCTCAAAAGCCTTTACCCCGCTGGAGCGGCAGGTATTGGGTATGATGCATCATCTGGTGTACGGCGAAAAAGACGGCTTTTATAAAAAGTGGATGCACAGCGCTAATCATTCGCTGGGTGCCTTTTGCTCCGGTGGTACCATTGCCAATATCACTGCGCTGTGGATTGCCCGCAACCGCTTGTTAAAACCGGACGGTGACTTTAAAGGTATCGCCAAAGAAGGTCTGTTCCGCGCGATGCAGCATTATGGTTATCAGGGGCTGGCGATAGTAGTGTCAGAACGCGGTCACTATTCGCTGGGTAAGGCCGCAGATGTGTTGGGTATCGGCCGTGATATGGTGGTGTCGGTCAAAACGGACGCCAATAACAAGGTGGACACTGCCGAAATGCGCCGGGTACTGGCCGACCTTGCGGAGCGTAATATTAAAGTGCTGGCCATTGTCGGCGTGGCCGGCGCCACGGAAACCGGCAATATAGACCCGTTAAATGAGCTTGCCGATCTGGCCGAGCAACAACAATGCCATTTCCATGTTGACGCCGCCTGGGGCGGTGCGACCTTATTGTCAGCTAAGTACCGGCATTTACTAGCGGGTATTGAGCGTGCTGACTCTGTGACCATTGATGCGCATAAACAGATGTATGTGCCGATGGGCGCCGGTATGGTGGTCTTTAAACACCCGTCGACGGCGAACGTGATTGAACATCATGCCGAATATATTTTGCGTAAAGGCTCGAAAGATTTAGGCAGCCAAACGCTGGAAGGCTCAAGACCCGGTATGGCGATGCTGGTGCATGCCTGCTTACAGGTGATTGGTCGCCAGGGTTATCAGATCCTGATCGACCGCAGTCTGGAAAAGGCCCGCTATTTTGCGACGTTGATTAGCCATAATATCGACTTTGAACTGATTACCGAGCCTGAGCTTTGTATTCTGACTTATCGCTATGTGCCGGCGCAGGTGCAAAAAGCGATGGCCAGTGCCAGCCCGGAGCAGTTGCTGCGCTTTAACGAACTGCTTAACGGCCTGACCAAGTTTATTCAGAAGCGGCAGCGCGAAGAAGGTAAATCTTTCGTCTCCCGCACCCGGCTAACACCCGCCCGCTATCAGCGGCAGGAAACCATAGTGTTTCGGGTGGTATTGGCCAATCCGCTGACCACAGAGCAGATTTTGCGTGATGTGTTAGTGGAGCAGGATCAATTAGCGCAGCAGGATAAAGAGTTTTATCCTAAGCTATTACAACTGGCGGCGCAGCAACTGCACGGCTAGTTCGCGCTTTGAGAATAAGGAACAGGGAGTTTAGGATGGCAAAATTCTGGTTAGTGCTGCTGTTGCTGCTTAGCGGCTGTCAGCAGGCATATTACTCGACGATGGAAAAGGTGGGTGTTCATAAAAGAGATATTCTGGTCGATCGCGTAGAAAATGCCCAGAAATCACAACGTGAGGCGCAGGAGCAATTCAGTTCGGCGCTGGAGCAGTTTTCAGCGCTGGTCAAATATGACGGTGGCGATTTACAGCGGCAGTATAAACTGACTCAGGCGGAATACGATGCTTGTGAAAAGTCAGCTCTGGATGTGAAAAACCGTATCGATGCCATTGAGCAGGTCGCCGAAGCGCTATTTAAAGAGTGGCAGCAGGAGCTGAAAGAATATAGTAATCAGAGCCTGAAGCGTGATAGCGAACGCAAACTTAGCCAAACCCGCCGCCAGTACACCAGCTTGTTAGTGACCATGCGCCAGGCCGAAGCAACGATGCAACCGGTGTTATCGTCATTAAAAGATAATGCGCTGTATTTAAAGCATAATCTGAATGCCCAGGCGATTGGTGCGCTAAAAGGCGAATTTGGCAGTATTGAGCGCGATATCAGCCGGTTACTGGCCGAGATGAATAAAGCCATCGCTGAGTCAGAGCGCTTTCTGACTACCCTTAAACAATAATCCCACTATAAGCGATAGCAACAATACTCAGCAGGCTGGCCAGGCCATAACAGAGGACCTTGGTCAGCGGCCCTTTAGCCAGCTTTAAATCATGCAAACCATGATGCACCCGGTGCATGGCATGAAATAGCGGTAAACAAATCGCCGTTCCAGCCAATATCAGGCCCGCTAAGCCCCAAAAACTCTGTAACAGTTGCTGAACCCGGCTATAACTGAAAGCCGCTTCTGGCAATAATCCGAGTGGGTATAGCAGACCCAGGGTTAATACCAGACCCGGAATCATCACCGCAAAGCAGACGCCACCGGCACTAAACAGCGCCCACCAGATCGGTTCATCTGAGCGTTTTGGCTGATTCATCCGATAGCTCCAAATAACCAGAGTAACAATAGTGCGACCGCGATGGTGCCGAGCCACTGGCCGGCAATCATCAGTGGTGCCGGCAGTAGCGGCATCACCCGTGGGAACAGTTCAAAAAAGGTTTTAGCATGATAAAAGCTGGCCAGCAGCACCAGTGCATTCAGCGCTATCACCCAGGGCTGCGCCATAAACGCCAGCCAGCTTTGATACTGGCTTTCTCCCTGACTCAGGCTGTAAAGCCCCGCCAGCAGGCAGCCACAGAAAAACAGTAACGGCAACACTGTTGCTTCGCGCAGCATATAGCGCAGAAAAAAGCTATGTTTTAGCCACCAGCTGCGCGAGAGCGGTTGCAGATAGGGGCGGCGGGCGCCGGCAGAGTCTGGCATAGGGCCTCCTAAGGTTTAAAGATGCTGATCAGCATATCGGTAGCCGAGGCAACTTTGCCCTGATTGACCGCCGCTGCCGGATCTAAGTGTTTTGGACAGACATCGGCACAAAAGCCGACAAAGGTGCAGGCCCAAACGCCATTTTTGCCATTTAGCTGCGGCATGCGCTGTGCTTTGCCCTGATCACGGCTATCGAGGTTATAACGCTGCGCGGTGACAATCGCCGCTGGCCCCAGAAACTCCGGATTAAGGCCAAACTGCGGACAGGCAGCATAGCACAGGCCACAGTTAATACAGCTGGAGAATTTCTGGTATTTTTTCAGCTGCGCCGGCGTTTGTCGGTGCGGTTCAGTGTTTTTACTATCATTAATCAGATAAGGTTTTACCGCTTGCAGATGGTCTAAAAACACCGCCATATCGCTGATCAGATCTTTCTCAATCGGGAAATGGTCCAATGCGCTAATCGTCAGTTCAGCCGGATAATCGCGTAAAAAGGTTTTACAGCCCAATTTCGGGATTTTGTTCACCATCACGCCGCAAGAGCCGCAGATCGCCATCCGGCAGGACCAGCGAAAGGCCAACGTCGGATCCAGTTGCTGCTGAATATACAGCAGCGCATCCAGCACCGAGGTGCTGTGGTCAAAGGGGACCTGGTAGCGCTCTGCGCTGGGTGCCTGATCTTGCTCGGGATTATAGCGCTGAATAATAATGGTTTTTTCCATGCTCAGGCTCCTTGCTTAGCGGCAGCACCGTAGACGCGGGCCGCCGGTGGTAGGCTGGTGATCCTAACTGGTTGGTAACGCAGTGCAACACGGCCATCCGCTGCCCGGTAAGCCAGGGTATGCTGTAAAAAATCCTGATCATTACGCTGGGTCAGGCCCGGATCCAGCCGTTGATGCGCACCGCGTGATTCCTTTCGGGCCAGCGCGCTTTCGCAAATGGTCAGGGCGACGTCCAGGCCGAAACTCAGTTCCAGATACTGGATCAGTTCAGTGTTAAACACCTTACTGTGGTCACTGACTTTCAGCTTAGCCAGTTGTTGCTGTAATTCAAGCAGAGTACTGCGACACTGCTGCATACCTGCGTCATCGCGGTAGATACCGCAGCCTTGCTCCATCGCCAGCGTCATCGCTTTGCGCAGACTGGCGACGCTATGTTGCTGTTTCGCGCCGAACAGACTGGCCAGCTGCAGTTGTCGGCTTTGAGCCTGGATATTGGCCGCAGTAGGCTGGCTAGTGTTGGTTGGCGGTAGGCTTTGCGCCGCATGTTCGCCGGCGGCTTTGCCAAACACCAGCAACTCAGTCAGTGAATTTGAACCCAGACGATTAGCACCATGCAAACCAACGGACGCACATTCACCGATGGCATATAAGCCGCTGATGCTGGTTTCACCGTGCAGATCGGTCAGAATTCCCCCCATGGTATAGTGCACTGCCGGGCGGATCGGGATCGGTTGTTGTACCGGATCGATATTGACGTAAGAACGTGACAGTTCACAGATAAAGGGCAGCCGCTCGGCCAGTTTCTGCGCCCCCAGATGGCGTAAATCCAGATAGACGACGGCATGCCCCTGATAGTCACCGGTAAGGCCGGCTTGTTGTTGCTGCCAAAACGCCTGCGACAGTTTATCGCGCGGTCCCAGCTCCATATATTTGTTCTTTGGTTGTCCCAGCGGGGTTTCCGGGCCCAGGCCATAATCCTGCAGGTAACGATAGCCGTCTTTATTCAGCAGAATCCCGCCTTCACCGCGTGCGGCTTCGGTGATCAGAATGCCGGAGCCGGGTAAGCCGGTGGGGTGGTATTGCACAAACTCCATATCCCGTAGCGCCACACCATGCCGGTACGCCAGCGCCATACCATCACCGGTGACGATGCCGCCATTGGTATTGTAGTGAAACAGCCGGCCAGCGCCGCCGGTAGCCAGTATCACTTTCGGCGCCAGGATCTGGAATAGCTCGCCGCTATTCAGTTGCAACGCCAGTACCCCCAGCACCTGCTGTTCACTGACTAATAAATCCAGCACAAAGAACTCATCCAGCCGCTGGATGGCCGGATATTGCAGCGAGGTTTGAAACAGCGTATGCAAAATATGAAAGCCGGTTTTATCGGCGGCAAACCAGGTGCGTTCGGTTTTCATGCCGCCAAAGCGCCGCACCTGAATACTGCCATCGGCTTTACGGCTCCACGGACAACCCCAGTGTTCCAGTTGCACCAGCTCTTGATAAGCGGCTTTAACAAAGTGTTCCACCACCAGCTGGTCAGCCAGCCAGTCGCTGCCGGCAACGGTATCCTGAAAATGTGCGTCCAGACTATCTTCGGCCAGCGTGACGGCCGCCGCGCCACCTTCGGCTGCAACCGTATGCGAGCGCATCGGATAGACTTTGGACAGTAGACTAATGCGGGCATCCGGTCTGATCTGTGCCGCAGCAATAGCCGCGCGCAAGCCTGCACCACCGCCGCCGACCACAATAATATCCGTTGTTAAAACCTGCATTCTGCCTCCGTGATTAATTGCCGCTGGCGGCCCAGTACAGACCGGCACTGAGTAGTAAGGGATAAAGATGGCACAGCAACACATTCAGGCCAAGGTAAGGTGCCAGCTCGCGTGGTTTATCTGCCAGCCGGAAAATGCCCGGCAGAATTTTCAGCAGCAGCGGCAAACTGAGTAAGCCAAGTAAGCTTTGCCAGGGCAGCGCTCCCAGGGCAACACCAAGCAGCAGTAACAGGTAGCTGGCAGCGGCCAGCAGACTATAAACACTGGCACTGTGGCGGCGGCCAATGACAATCGGCAAATGCCGGCGTCCGACCTGCCTGTCGGCTTCGACATCCGGAAACTGATTTAGCAGTAACAGGTTGGAGACCAGCAAACTGATAATGGTGGCCAACAGCCAGGCTGCCATGCTGACTTGCTGTGCAAATACCCAAAACGCGCCCAGCGTCATCAGTAAACCAAAGCCAATGCCCGGTGCCAGCAGACAGGCCAGCGGATAACGATTCAGGTATTGGGTATAGGCGTAAATAATCAGCACGCCGGGTATGCCAATCAGCAGCAGTTGCCAGCCATGCAATAAGGTGAGGTAAAGTCCGCCAGCGATCAGTAATGCTAAGCTGACCACGGCAATCGCCAGTGCAGTGTAACTGGCAGCCGGATTAGCCACCAGAGTACCACTACCGCCGCTAAAGGGTGTGCGCTCGGTTAGAAAATCCAGACCGGACTTAAAATCAAAATATTCGTTAAAGGCATTAACGCTGATATGGGCACAGAGCGCCAGCAAGGTCACCAATAACAGGGTTGGCCAGCCAGGTGAGGCGCCGGCTTGCCAACTGGCGGTGGCAGCCAGCAGGATGCAAACTAAGGTCAGGGTTAGAAAATTTGCCCGGCTGACGCCTAGCAGGGTGTTAAGCACTGATCCGCTCTCCATTCACGCCATTCTAAGAAGCAGCATAGCTGATTTTGGGCGGAAAAACTTTGATCTCAGCGGTCTTTTCTACCAAAGACCGAGTTGTTGGCGCGCTTCTCCTGGCCAAAGAGCCAGCACCGGGTGCTGCAAGCCGGGCACCAATGGCTGTAAATCAGCGACAAACTGGCGGCATAAGGCCGGTGCGCCATGATTATCCGGAGTATGAAAGTAGCAGTAGGGAGTTTTACCGGCCTGCAGCCAGTCGGCGACTTTGCGTAACCAGGGTTGATAATAATGCTGGTTGATGCTGGCATCATCACAGCCGATAAAGCGGATCACCGGTTGGGCGCTCAGACAGATCGCATGTACCGGTAGCCGGGGCTTTTTTTGCTGCGCATCCAATAGCGCCGGACTGCGGGCCGGCACACTAAACAGAGCCCGGCTATCGAGCACCACCCGTTCGCATTGATACTGCTGTAGTAAGCGGTTTAAGCGGATTTCGTGTACGGCTTTATCGAAGAAGGCCGGATGCCGCACTTCAACGCACAACTGGTAATGCGGGTGCAGGGTGATAAGTTGCTGTTCCAGCCAGGGCAAAGCATGCGGGCCGGTACTGGCCGGCAGTTGTAAATGCAGCATGCCAAGCTTATCGCCTAACACCCTGAGCGTCTTTAACCAGGCCAGGATATCATCTGCTTGCGTCGTTGCACTGTTATGCGAAAAACGTGACGGCAGCTTTAACTGCAGCCGGAAGTCAGCAGGCAAGGTCGCCGCCCAGCGCTCGAGGGTGGCGCTGTCCGGATCGGCGTAAAAGCTGGTATTGCCCTCGACGCTGTTAAACACGGCGGCGTAATGGGCGAGAAAGTCGCTGCTGCTGGTGCCTTGCGGATACAGGCTGCCACGCCAGTGTGGATTAGCCCACAGCGGGCAGCCCAGATAGAGCATTTACACTTCCAGATTATCGATCAGCCGGGTGCTACCCAGTTTGGCTGCCGCCAGGATCACTTTTGGCTCATTGGCGTCATTGGCCAGGGCTAAGGTCTGACGATGGCTGATATTCAGATAATCCGGGATAAAACCGGCCGCCTGTAACGTCGCTTTGGCGTTTTGCTCCAGCTCGCGGTAGGGGGCGGCTGCAGCCAGGATCTGTTGTTTTAGTTGCTGCAGGATCTGATACAGCGCCGGTGCCTTGGCACGTTCCTCTGCCGTCAGATAACCGTTACGTGAGCTGAGTGCCAGACCATCCGCCGCGCGCTCAGTCGGCACCCCGATAATCTCAATCGGAAACGACAGGTCCGCCACCATCTGGCGGATAATCGCCAGTTGCTGATAGTCTTTCTGACCAAAACAGGCGACATCCGGTTGCACCAGATTAAATAGTTTTGCCACCACAGTGCTGACGCCACGGAAATGACCGGCCCGGCTGGCGCCACAGTGTAAATCGCCCAGCTTTGGTACTTCGACAAAGCTTTGTACATCCAGCCCACGCGGATACATGATGGCTGGCGTGGGCGTGAACAAGGCGGCACAGCCATGTGCAGTCAGGCCTTGCATATCTGCCGCCAGCGTACGCGGATACTTATCCAGATCTTCGTTCTGACCAAATTGCATCGGATTAACGAAGATGCTGGCAATCACCACATCGGCATGTTGGCGGGCGATATCAACCAGCCGGAAATGCCCGGCGTGCAGATTGCCCATCGTTGGCACAAAGCCTATGCGTTTACCGGCTAAACGCCAGTCGCGGATTTGCGCCCGTAGCGCAGAGATCGATTCCAGGTGCTGCATTATTGAAAACTGTGCTCTTTTGCCGGGAAAATGCCGGCTTTCACTTCACTGACATAGGTTGCTATGGCGCTACGGATGTCACCGGTTTGCGCCAGGTAATTTTTAGAAAACTTTGGGATATAGCCACTGCTGATGCCAAGTAAATCATGCATCACCAGTACCTGGCCATCGGTGACGTTGCCGGCACCAATACCGATCACCGGAATAGTCAGCGCCTGAGTAATGCGCTCGGCCAGCGGCTGTGGAATACATTCCATCACCAGCAGTTGCGCACCGGCTTCCTGCAGCGCCAGCGCTTGCCGGACCATGGCATCGGCTTTTTCCGCGGTTTTACCCTGCACTTTAAAGCCACCAAACAAGTGGACAGATTGCGGCGTTAAGCCTAAATGACCACACACCGGCACACCCCGCTCGGTCAGGGCTTTAATGGTGGGCAGTAAAAAGTCACCGCCTTCTAATTTCACCATATTGGCACCGGCCTGCATCAGCGGCGTCGCATTCTGCATCGCCTGCTCCGGCGTGGCATAGCTCATAAAGGGCATATCGGCAATCACAAAGGCATCGGGGGCACCGGCGCGCACCGCCCTGGTGTGATAAGCGATATCGGCGGTGGTAACGGGTAGTGTATCGCTATGGCCCTGCAGTACCATGCCCAGCGAGTCGCCAATTAGCAGCACGTCGACGCCTTGTTCGGCAAAGAGTTTGGCGAAGCTGGCATCATAAGCCGTTAACATGGTGATTTTGTCGCCTTGCTGCTTCATTTTTTGCAGTACGGCAGTGGTAATTTTAGCCATCTTGATCAATTCCGACAGTGAGTCCGGATGCGCACCTTCGCACAAAGTAGCGTCAGTCGCAAGGAGGTTGCAGTGGCGCCAGGCCATTTAGTGGCACCTGTTGTAATAAGCTATTTAATGCCACGCCATCAGGTAAAATTAAATCGGGTGCCAGCTCGGCCAGCGGATACAACACAAACTCCCGCAATCGCATACCATAGTGTGGCACAGTCAGCTCGGGATGATCGATTTGTTGCATGCCGAATAACAGGATATCTAAATCCAGGGTGCGGGGGCCCCAACGCTCGGCTTTGCGTTGCCGGCCATGCGCAAGTTCGATCTGCTGTAAGGCATGCAGTAACGCCAGCGGCGTTAAACGGGTATCCAGCGCCGCCACCGCATTAACATAATCCGGCTGATCCTGTGGTCCCATCGGTTTGGAGCTGTAAAAGCGCGACACCTGCACCAGCCTGGTTTCGGGCAGTTGTCCAAGGGCTGTCACCGCGGCTTGCAGCTGCGCCACCGGTTCCACCAGATTGGCGCCCAGGCCAATATAACACCGTTCAGCTGGCAGCATTATCAGTATTGCCAGTAGGCGCTTTACGTTTAGTGCGCCGGCGCTTTGGCCGCTCGACACCGGCTTTGCCGAGTTGATTAATCAGCTGCAGCTTGCCGGCTTCATCGGTAAATTGAAAACTCTGCCACCAGTTTGCCAGTGCTGTCAGTTCACCGCCTTCGGCGGCGGCTCTTAGTTGCAAAAAGTCAAACGCGCCGCGGAACTTGTTTTGTTCCATCAGCTTAAAGGCACGACGACCAGCGCGTTTTGGCAGCCGGCTTTGTAAGATCCAGATATCGCGCATGGCCAGACTAAAGCGTTTCGGAATGGCAATACTACGCTGCACGTCATCCAGCACTTCGGTCATCGCGATGCTGAGGGCGTCATTTTCATTCAGGCCACTCTCAATCAGCAGCGTCTGAGCCCGCACTTCTACCGGGTACCACAGCATGGCGGCAAACACAAAGGCCGGCGTCACCGGTTTGTCCTGCGCGACCCGCTGATCGGTATCCTGCAAAGCACGGGTGGCCAGCTGAAAGGCTTTACCTTCCGGTTCCTGCTTTAACAGTTTTTCCAGCTGCGGCAGTAACACCTTAAAGACTTTCAGCTCACGCATCAGCATAAAGTTGTCGAAGCCTTTGCCGGCCAGCCACATCTTAATCAGTTCATCAAACAGCCGTGGCGCCGGGATATTCTTTAGCAATACCGCCAGCTCAGGGATATCGCGCGCCGTATCCGGTGCGATCTGCATATTTAATTTAGTGGCAAAGCGGATGGCGCGCAGCATCCGCACCGGATCTTCGCGATAACGGGTTTCCGGATCGCCAATCAGTTCAATGCGCCGCTCGGCGATGCTTTGCATGCCATTGGCAAAATCATAGATAGCAAAGTCTTTAATCGAGTAGTACAGCGCATTGACACTAAAATCGCGCCGCTCGGCATCTTCTTCAATGGTGCCGTACACATTATCGCGCAGGATCTGACCGTGATCGCTGAGGCTGGCGATCTTGCTGCTATCTTCCTCGTCGTCAACGCCACTGTGATGGCCACGGAAGGTGGCAACTTCAATCACTTCGCGGCCAAACACCACGTGTGCTAAGCGAAAACGGCGGCCAATCAGCCGGCAGTTACGGAACACCTGCTTAATTTCTTCCGGTTTGGCATTGGTGACCACATCGAAATCTTTTGGCTGTAAGCCAAGCAATAAATCACGGATACAGCCACCGACCAGATAGGCGTCGTAGCCGGCATCTTTGAGCCGGTACAACACTTTCAGCGCATTCGGGCTGATATCTTTGCGCGAAATGGCATGCCGATCACGGCTAATCACCTGCAAAGGCGGCAAAACTGAAGAGGGCACCGGGTTGGCGCTGATAGCTTTAGTCGCCGGGGTTTTGGCAGCTTTAGCCGGCTTGCCACTGCTCGGTTGGGTAGCAGTTTTGCTCAGCTTACGGCGGCAAAAATCAAGCACTCGCGAAATAATGATATGTCTCCTAAAAACCGATACGGCACTTTGGCCGAAAAACCGGCGTATCATACCCGAATTGCCGGAAAATGAGAATGTAAGGCCGGCGGCAAATTTATCAGGCAAAGTCAGGGCAGCGCACTTCCAACTGCTGCGGTACCTGACGTAATTGCCAGTTGCCAAGTGCCCAGGCTAACAGCTCGCTCACCGGGGCACCGGCAAGCTCTGCCGGCGGCGGATGACCAAGTACAGTTAAAGCCGCCGCCATGCTTTGTGTCAGCGGCCAAGCTTGCAGCGGCCTGGCATGGTTTTGTTTACTCAGCTTCTGGCCAGGTGCCGTTACCGCCAGCGGTAAATGGCCATAGTCAGGCGCTGCTGCGCCCAATAACCAAAATAAGTGCTGTTGACGGCTGGTCATCGTCAGCAAATCGGCGCCACGGATCACTTGTGTGATGCCTTGATCCCAATCATCCACTACCACCACCAACTGGTAGCTAAACAGACCATCCCGACGTTTTACCACATAGTGCTCGGCGGCCAGGGCCGCGTCGATCTGCTGCGGGCCGAAGACCAGATCGGTAAAGCCGGTTGCCGCCGGGCTGCAGAGTCGCCAGGCTAACGGCTCAGCAGACAGCCCGAGCTGCTGACAAGTACCGGGATAAATCCCACCGCCATCGCTAATTTGTTTACGGCTGCACTGACAACCATAGATCAGCCCTTGCTGGCGTAGCTGTTGAAAAATGCTCTGGTAACGTTCCAGCCGCTGGCTTTGATACCAAATCTCGCCATCCCACTGCAGACCAAAGCTTTCCAGTGCCGTTAAAATGGCGCTGTCGGCACCGGGCTGGGTGCGCGGGGTATCGATATCTTCGATGCGTACCAGCCAGCGGCCGGCCTGACTTTTTGCCTGCAGATAACTACCCAGGGCAGCAATTAAGGAGCCAAAGTGCAGCGGACCAGAAGGGGAGGGAGCAAAACGGCCGGTATAGCCGGCCGTGTTTTGGGGGGAAGTGCTGGCGTTTGCCAAGGGATAAGACCTTAGCCGCCTAACTGCTTCTCTTTGATTTCGGCCAGGGTTTTACAGTCGATACACTGATCGGCAGTTGGCCGCGCTTCTAAGCGCTTGATACCGATTTCAATGCCGCAGGTATCACAGTAACCGAAATCGTCGTTCTCAATTTTTTGTAGCGTTTTTTCAATCTTTTTCAGCAGTTTACGTTCACGATCCCGTGCGCGCAGTTCTAAGCTGAATTCTTCTTCCTGGGCAGCACGGTCTACCGGATCCGGGAAGTTAGCGGCTTCGTCGGCCATATGGTTCTTGGTACGGTCCACTTCTTCCCGTAACTGTTGGCGCCAGGCATCGAGAATTTTGCGGAAATGCTCCAGTTGCTTCGGGTTCATGTACTCTTCCCCGACCGCCTCCTGATATGGCTCAACACCGGCCAGTGCCAGCAGCCCCAGGGTTTTGTTGTTATTGCCCTCTGGCATGATTCTCTCCTGTACAATACCGCCAAGCAAAAAAGATGGCGGCTATAGATAGCAGAATATTAATGCTATCGCAATCACTATTGAAAAACCGCGGGAGTATACAGACTGAACAGCCGTTAGTCACTTTATTTTCAGCAGTCGCTCTGTGCTACAATGACTCACACCCGCGAACGTCAAACGCCGAGCGCCCCTATAAACGGAGTAAAAGATGGAATCGACCACTAAGCTGTTACACATTTCACTGACTCAGCAGCCAGCCGCTGCTGCCTTTGGTAAAGCCAGCCTGACGCCAAGCAGCCAGGGCTATCAGATTCATGTTAAAGCCGGTGATGAGCTGCGTAGTATTCAAAAAGCAGCCCGGCAGCTGGATAATCTTGGCCTGACCGAAGTGCAGTTAACGGGTGATTGGTCGCTGGAAGCGCAGTGGGCCTTTTATCAGGGCTTTATTAATGCCAAACGCTTTACCGGTGTTAATTTTACCGGCGATGCGGCGACCGTGACGCGTTTGCAGCAGCTGGTACGTTGTTACAGCTTTGCCCGTGGCCTGATTAACCAGACGCCGGAGCAATTATCTCCTGAGTTGCTGTGTCAGCAGGCGGCAGCCTTTATTCAAGAGGTGGCAGGTAAGGGCAAGGTGTCGCAGCAGATCCTGCTCGGTGAACAACTGCAACAGGCGGGCTGGCATGGGATTTATCAGGTCGGTCGCGGCAGCGATCGCGCACCGGCACTGCTGGAGCTGGACTTTAACCCGACCGGCACCCCGGATGCGCCTGTTGCTGCGGCTTTGGTCGGTAAAGGCATTACCTTTGACAGTGGCGGTTATTCGATTAAAGCGACTGAAGGCATGCTGACGATGAAATGTGATATGGGTGGTGCCGCGACAGTCACGGCAGCGCTGGCGCTGGCGATCCTCGGTGGTCTGACGCAGCGGGTCAAACTGATCTTATGCTGCGCCGAAAACCTGATCAGCGGTCATGCTTATAAGCTTGGCGATATTATTACCTATAAAAATGGTACCACAGTAGAAATCGTCAATACCGATGCCGAAGGCCGGCTGGTACTGGCGGATGGTCTGCAACTGGCGGGCGACAGTGGTGCCGGGCTGATTATTGATGCTGCAACCCTGACCGGCGCCGCGCAAACGGCGGTGGGCACCGAATATAATGCCTTGTTTGCCTTAGATCAGGTACTGGCACAGCGGGCGCTGGCTTATGCGGCGGAACAACAGGAACTGACCTGGCAGTTACCGCTGGCAAAATGGCATCAGCAGCAATGCCCGTCACCTTATGCCGATACGGCCAACAGCCGGCCGGTCAAAGGTGGCGGTGCCGGTGGCGCCAGCAATGCTGCCGGCTTTTTAAGTCGCTTTGTACCGAATGACGGTCAGGGCTGGTTGCACTTTGATCTAGCTGCCGCCTTTAATGGCAGCGCCAATGCCTATTGGGCGGCCGGTGCCACCGGTCAGGGCATTCGTACTATTGCCGCTACCCTGTTAGCGGAATTGTCAGCCTAAGTGGCAGTGGCAGCCAGCGGCGAGCATGCTGCCACTGTCTGAGAGAGCTCTAGCTTGTTACCTGTTGTAGAGATCCTGCCTCAGCTGTGCCAGATCCTGGCACAGCAAAACCGCCTCATCCTGTCGGCGCCACCGGGTGCCGGTAAATCGACGTATTTGCCGCTGTATCTGTTACAGCAGCCCCAGTTTGCCGGTAAGAAGATCCTGTTGCTGGAGCCGCGCCGCCTGGCGGCACGCAGCATTGCCGCCTATCTGGCACAGCAATTGGGTGAGCCGGTCGGTAAAACAGTGGGCTATCAAATCCGCCAGGACAGTCAATTTAGCGCTGATACCCGGCTATTGATTGTGACTGAGGGCATTTTAACCCGCAAAATTCAGCAAGATCCGCTGTTATCTACGGTCGATTTCTTAATATTCGACGAATTTCACGAACGTTCGCTGCATGCCGATCTGGGGTTAGCGCTGGCGTTAGAGGTGCAGCAACTGAATGAACAGTTAAAGCTGCTGGTGATGTCGGCGACGCTGGATTGTCAGGCACTGCAACAGTATTTGCAGGCGCCGCTGCTGCAAAGCGACGGTCGCAGCTATCCGGTTGAGATCCGCTATCAGCCGCCGATGCCGGTGTCGAAAGAACCGCTGGCATTACAGGCCGCTAAGCTGGCATTACAGGCTTATCGTCTGCACGGCGGCAATCTGCTGGTATTTTTACCCGGTCAGGCCGAAATTCAGCAGGCCGCCACTTGGTTACAGAGCCAGGGCTTGCCGCCAGAGCTGCAAGTCTGGCCCCTAATCGGTAGCCTCAGCCTGGCGCAGCAACAAGCCGCTATTGCCGCACCACCGGCCGGCCAGTATAAAATTGTGCTGGCGACTAATCTGGCCGAAACCAGCTTAACCATTGAAGGCATTACCGTAGTGGTAGACAGTGGCCAGGCACGCCGGGCCAGCTATCAGGCGCGTAATGGCCTGACTAAACTGGAAACCGTTGCCATAAGCCAGGCTGCAGCGGTGCAGCGCGCCGGTCGCGCTGGTCGTTTGGCGCCGGGCATTTGTTACCGGCTGGATACGCCGGAGCAATGGCAGCGCCGCCCGGCTTTCGAGCCGCCGGAGATCGAATTGGCGGAATTAACCCAGCTGCGGCTGGAGCTGGCAGTCTGGGGTTGTCAGCCAGAGGCGTTAAACTGGTTAACGGCCCCGGCCAGCGGTAATCTGGCCGCGGCGACGGCCTTATTGCAGCAACTACAGGTGCTGGATGCTAAAGGGCAGCTCACCCGCTATGGTCGTGAACTGTACCAGTTTGCTACCGACATCCGGCTGGCCAGTATGTTACAGCATGCCAGGCAGCTGGAAGAAAGTACCGCCGGTGCCGGTTGGCTGGCAGCCCTGTTAGCCGCCTTGCTGGAAGAGAGCCGGCCCGCTACGCAGGACCTGTATCAACAACTCGCACTGCTCCAGCAGCGGCGGCCACCTTTTGCCAGCTTATACCCGCAGGCCGAGCAGTTTGCCCGCAAGCTTGGCGTGAGCAAGCTGACGACCTTGCCACTGCAATTGCTGCCAACCTTATTGCTACGCGCCTTTCCGGATCGGCTGGCGCAGCGCCGTGGTCAGGGCTATTTACTGGCCAATGGTTGTGGCGCGGTATTGGCGCCGGATGATCCCTTGTCGGGGCAAGCCTTGTTGGTGGTGAGCAGCAGCCGTGACTATCAGCAGCAAAACCGCATTAGTCAGGCGGTGGCGATTACGCTGGACGAGGTACTGGCGGACTGGCCTGAGTTAAGCTGGC
Source organism: Alishewanella aestuarii B11 (assembly GCF_000280055.1). GTDB lineage: Bacteria > Pseudomonadota > Gammaproteobacteria > Enterobacterales > Alteromonadaceae > Alishewanella > Alishewanella aestuarii. The sequence goes on from NZ_ALAB01000005.1 coordinate 170,075, forward strand.
AAAGTTACAGTGGTTGGGATGAGCAGAAGCAGGCGTTTTTTAGTGAACAGCAACTGCGCTTTGGTCAGTTAGTACTGCAGCGCAAGCCGGCGCAGTTACAGCTGGCCCCCCAGCTCAGACAGCAAGCCTGGCTCGACTATCTGCTGCGTAAGGGTCTGCAGTTATTGCCGTTTAACGACCATTGCCGGCAACTGCAGCAGCGGCTGGCGCTGGCGCGCACTGTGGACAGCAGCTTACCGGATCTGAGCGATGCTGCCTTACTAACGACCTTATCCGTCTGGCTGGGCCCCTACCTTGGCGAGCTGAATAAGCTGACGGAGCTACAACAACTGCCGTTATACAATTTACTGTGGCAGCAGCTGAGTTACCGGCAGCAACAGCAACTGAACGAGTGGTTACCGGAGCACTGGCAAACCCCGGCTGGCTCCAGAGTCAGTATTGATTACACCCTGCCGGGGGGAGCGGGTTTTTCAGTCAGGGTTCAGGAAATGTATGGTCAACTCGCTTCGCCGACGGTGCTGGCCGGGCAACTGGCCCTGACGCTGACGTTGCTGTCACCGGGGCGGCAGCCGCTGCAAATTACCCGGGATCTGGCGAGCTTCTGGCAACAAGCCTGGCCAGAGGTAAAAAAGGAAATGAAAGGGCGTTACCCTAAACACTATTGGCCGGACGATCCGGCGACGGCGCTGCCGACCACCAAAACGAAAAAAGCGATGCAGTTATGAGCCGAAAGCGCAGCAAAAAAGCCGTATCCAGCAGCCGTCCGGGCCGCTGGTGGCGCCTGATCTGGCAAACCAGCCTGAAACTGGCGTTGGCGCTGGTACTCGGGCTGGGCATTTATCTGATTTATCTCGACAGTAAGATCACCAGTACCTTCTCCGGCCAGAAATGGCAGATCCCGGCACAAATTTATGGCCGCAGCCTGACCCTCTACCCGGGCCTGTTTCTAACTCAGGCCAATCTGGTGCGGGAGCTGGAGCAGTTGCAGTACCGGCGCAGTGACCAGCTAACCGGTCCCGGGCAGTTTAACGTGCGTGGCGGCAGCGTTACCATATTCCGGCGCGGCTTTGTTTACCTGGAAGGCGAAGTCCCCGCTGAACAGTTTAGTGTTGAGTTTAACCGCAATGGTGTTAGCCGTATTGTGCGCCAGAATAGCGCGGTTGATTTTGCCCGGCTGGAACCGCAATTGATTGAACATCTGGTGTCGGCTGAGCAGGAGGACCGCGAGCTGGTCAGGCTGGAGCGGGTACCTGAGCTACTGAAAGAAACCTTATTGCTGGTTGAAGATCGTGATTTTTATCAGCACAGAGGCGTTTCCCCCTTATCGATAGTGCGGGCTTTCTTCGTCAATCTGAGTGCCGGGCGCACGGTGCAGGGCGGTTCTACCCTGACCCAGCAGCTGGCAAAGAATATGTATCTGACACAGGACCGTACTCTGTGGCGGAAAATCAACGAAGCCTTTATTGCGCTGGTGCTGGAATACCGCTTTAGTAAAGATCAGATCCTGGAAGCCTATCTGAACGAGATCTATCTGGGGCAAAACCATAATAATGCGATCCACGGTTTTGGTCTGGGCAGCCGGTTTTATTTTGGTAAGCCGCTGGCCGAGTTAAATCCGGAACAGTACGCCTTGCTGATCGGTATCGTCAAAGGTCCGGGTTTCTATGACCCGCGCCGCTTTCCACAGCGTGCGCAACAGCGCCGCGATCTGGTGCTGCGGCTGATGTTTGAACAACATTTGCTGGATAAAACCGCCTATGAGCGCGCCATTGCGACACCACTTAGGGTGATTGAACGCGGCCAGTTCCTGAATGCCAATTTCCCCGCTTATCTGGATGCCGTGCGCAAAGAGTTGCGGCAACTGAACCTGGATAGCCGGATGTTGCATAGCGGCATTAAAGTCTTTACCTATTTGGATCCACTGGCGCAAATTCAGGCTGAGCGCACTGTGGCCGACACGGTGCCGGCGATGAATCCGGAGCTGGAGGCCGCGATGCTGGTCGTTGATTATCAGCAAGCAGCGATTAAGGCACTGGTTGGCAGTAAAACCGCTGGTTTCGCCGGCTTTAACCGGGCACTGGATGCCCGCCGGCCGATTGGCAGCCTGGTTAAGCCACCGATTTATCTGGAGGCATTGGCACAGCGCGGTCGCTATACGCTGGGCACTATGCTGGACGATAGCCCAATCAGTTTACGAAACAATAATCAGGATTGGCAGCCGCAAAACTTTGATAAAAAATTCCGCGGTGACGTCTCTCTGCTGCGCTCCTTGGCCGACTCGCTGAATGTGCCAACAGTGCGCCTCGGTTTGCAGCTCGGGCTGCCGAAGGTGCAGGAAAGTTTGCGCCGGTTGGGGCTGGAGCGGCGGGTCAATTTGTATCCTTCAGCCTTACTGGGCGCTATTGATTTAAGCCCCTATGAAGTCACCCAGCTATACCAGACTATTGCTAACAATGGGGTGCATCAGCCATTAGCCACAGTGCTGGCACTGACCGATCAGCAAGGTAGCGCGCTCTATCAAAGGTCACAACAGCCAAGCCGGCGTTATCCAGTGGAAGATATTTATCTGCTGCACTACGCGATGATTGAGTCAACCCTGACTGGCACCGCCCAGTCGCTGGCGCGTAGCTGGCCCAGACCGACCTTTGCCGGTAAAACCGGGACTTCCAGTGATTACCGCGACAGCTGGTTTGCCGGTTTTGACCAGGACACCCTGGTAACAGTATGGCTGGGCCGGGATGATAATAAGAGTACCGGCCTGACCGGTGGTACCGGCGCCTTACGCTTATTTGCCGATTATTTCCGGCAGAAAGGCAGCCAGAATCTGATCCGCTATATGCCGGAGCAGGTGGAGTGGCAGCGTTTTTCGACCAAAAGCGGTTTACCGGTGCCGGAATACTGCCCCAACAGCTGGCTGTTACCAGCCCATAAAAACTCGCTATTGGGTTTAGCGGATTGCGATTAAGCTGAGAACACCAAAATAAAACGCCAGCATAGCGCTGGCGTTTTGGTATAACCCGATTACTGTTGGCGCTTTATAATGCCGAGAAAGCGTAGTCAGCCGCAGCGATGGTTTCCTTTAAGTCCTCTGCGCTATGTGCCAGCGACAGGAAGCCGGCTTCATAGGCAGAAGGCGCCAGATAGATCCCCTGTTGCAGCATCAGATGGAAGAAGCGTTTAAAGGCGTCGATATCACAGCGGGTGGCTTGCTGGTAGTTACTGACCCGACCCTCGTTGGTGAAGAACAAGCCAAACATACCACCGACCTGATTAAAGCTCACCGGTACAGCATGTTTAGCCGCGGCCTGAGCTAAGCCTTTAATCAGCTGGGCGGTTTTTTCGGTTAATGCCTCGTACACCCCCGGCTTGCTGATTTCAGTCAGGGCCGCTAAACCCGCCGCCATCGCAATAGGGTTACCGGATAAGGTGCCGGCCTGATACACCGGGCCCAGCGGCGCCAGATGTTGCATAATCTCTTTTTTACCGCCAAAAGCACCAACCGGCATACCGCCACCGATGATTTTACCCAGTGTCGTCAGATCCGGCGTCACGCCGTAATAGGCCTGAGCACCACCCAGCGCAACGCGGAAACCCGTCATTACTTCATCAAAGATCAGCACACTGCCGTACTCGTCACAAAGGGCGCGCAGCCCCTCTAAAAAGCCAGGCTCAGGCGGAATACAATTCATATTGCCGGCCACCGGCTCGACGATAATACAGGCGATCTGATTACCCTGTTCGGCAAATAACTGCTGAATTTGTGGCAGATTATTAAACTCGCAGGTCAGGGTATATTTGGCAAAGTCTGCCGGTACGCCCGGTGAATTGGGTACGCCCAGCGTCAGGGCGCCAGAGCCGGCTTTAACCAGCAAGGAGTCAGCATGACCATGGTAACAGCCTTCAAACTTTACGATGGTATCGCGACCGGTATAACCGCGCGCCAGTCGGATTGCGCTCATCGTTGCTTCGGTACCGGAACTGACCATCCGCAGCATTTGCATGCTGGGTACCAGTTCAGCCACTTTTTCGGCCATGGTCACTTCTGCCGGGCAGGGCGCACCGAAACTTAAGCCATTGGCTGCCGCACGAATCACGGCATCACGGATCGCTGGATGGTTATGACCCAGTAACATCGGGCCCCAGGAGCCGATATAGTCGATATAGCGTTTGCCATCAACATCAAACAGGTAGGCGCCGTCGGCTTTGGCGACGAAGAAAGGCTCACCGCCAACGCTTTTAAAGGCACGCACCGGCGAGTTAACCCCACCCGGGATAGTACGCTGCGCGCGTTGAAATAATTCAGATGATAAAGACATAATAATTCCTATAACCGCTTATTTATTGGTGTACCAGGGCACAGTGCACTCGTAGTCCTGTACCAGATCCTGTACGCCTAAAGTCAGCGCAAACAGTGCCATCCGCACCAGAATACCGTTATCCGCCTGGCGGAAGATGGCCAGATTTGGATTCAGGTTCAAATCATTATCCAACTCGTTTGCTTCCAGTCGCGAGTCGCGCGGCAGCGGGTGCATAATCACGGTATTGGATTTACAGTGCCGGGTGTAAATTTCCTGGTTCAGCCGGAATTTACCGCGGTACTGATTGGCCTCGGCTTTAGAGGGGAAGCGCTCTTCCTGGATCCGGGTCTGATAGACGATATCGGCATTCAGATTGCCTTCCAGTTTATCGGTAATGGTTAAGCGGTGGCCGGCATTATCCAGGGCACTGACCACTTCATCCGGCATCGCCAGCTCTTGCGGCGAAATCAGGGTGATCTGCAGGTTTTTATACAGTGCCAGCAATTTAGATAACGAATGCACGGTACGGCCAAACTTCAGATCGCCGACCATCGCAATGTGCATACCATCAATACTCTGGCCCGAGGCCTGGAGTTCGCGTTCAATGGTAAACAGGTCCAGCAGGGCTTGCGTGGGGTGCTCATTGGCACCGTCGCCACCGTTTAATACCGGTACCCGGCTGCCCTCAGCAAATTCTGCGACAGAGCCAGCCTGAGGATGGCGCATCGCTATCACATCGCTGTAACTGCTGATCACCCGCGCGGTATCATACAAGGACTCACCTTTGGATAAGGCGGAGGACTCCATACCGGTGGTTTCACGGACTTCGCCACCCAACAGGTTAAAGGCACAACCAAAGCTGACCCGGGTGCGGGTACTGGGTTCGAAAAATAAGTTACCGAGGATGGCGCCATCCAAGACCTTGGTGCGTTTTTTCCGGCTGGCGTAGGGCGCCATCTTACGGGCGATCTGAAAAATATACTGGATATTGTCGCGGTCGAATTGTTTGACCGACAGAATATGCTGACCTTTAAAGCTCATCGGGATGCTCACTTGTCGTAGGGCGTTGCAACACGGCTGGCTGATTATACGGCAAAGCCGGCTTTGGCTAAAGCGGCTTCAGTGTTGCCAGTAAAATAATCGCCAACAGCAGCAAGACCGGTAGCTCATTAAAAATACGGTAGAAGCGGGCAGAACGGCGGTTGCGGTTATGTTTAAAGTCGGCCAGTAATTTAAAGCAGTAGCCATGGTAGAGATACAGTATTGTCACCAGTAGCAGTTTGTAATGCAGCCAGCTACTTACCGCGAACCAGGCCCGGCCATAGCTGACGATCAACAGCAAGCCAAATACCAGCGTCAGGATGGCAAAAGGTGTAACAAAGTACAGTAAGCGTCGCTCCATCACCTTAAAGGTGGCATCGCAGTCCGGGCTTTGGGTTTCGGCATGGTAGACAAACAGCCGCGGTAAATAAAAAATACCGGCAAACCAGGCCACCATAAAAAACACATGCAGGGCTTTGTAAATGAGGATTAGCGTCATATTAAATTATTCTGTTTAATCAGCAGGGCCCGCAACTGGTCCCAGCGGATAATGCCAATAGGTTCGGTCGGTTCTTGCTGGTAAATATACACCAGCCCTTCACGGCGATCTTCCAGTTCATGCAATACTTCAGCCATGGTTGCCTGATGTGACAAGCCTTTTACTGCGGCGTACTGAATACTGCTGTCGCCACTGAGCGATAAACTGACATCATATTGGGCAGTGTAAAACTGCCAGGTGTCGGTGTCGTTGCGTTTAATCAATAATTGTTGCGGTGGTGTCAAATCCGCCAGCTCACGACGCACTGTGGCCTCATCCGGGTTGAGCAGTAACTTATAGTCCTGATTTAACACGGCCAGTACCCCTACTTTCTGCAGCACATCGTCCGCCGGCGACAGCTTATAGGGCAGCTGCATAAAATCGAGTTGGGTCATAAAGATGGATTTATTATTAAAAAACTGTACCGTGGTGACATAGGCGGTAACAATCACCAACATGGCCGGCAACACGATTTGCTGGTTTGCCGCCAGCTCCATTACTGCCACCAGCGCTGCCAGGGGCGCATGCAGGGTGGCAGCCATCAGGCCAGCCATACCCAATACCGCATAGGTGCCAGAGTTACTGGTATTATCAACCAGTACTGCCGGCACTATCGCCAGAATGGTGCCGAGTACGACACCCATGCCAAAGATCGGGCCGATAATGCCGCCGGGTACACCCAGACCAATGGCACAGAGCGTAAGAATCATTTTGCCCGCTAATAATAGCAGCAACAAATGCACTGCGGTCGGGCTGTCGATGGCAAACTGGATAGCGCCGGTTTCTGCGCCCATCGCATGGGGAATGATATAGCCAACCGCAGCAGTGATAACGCCCGCCAGTGCCAGTCGCAGTAATAAGGGCCAGTTTTTGAACCATTGCAGCATCCGCATTAAATTACGGTTAAATAGCCAGGCAAAGGCGCCAATCACCACGCCACACAGCACCAGATAAGGAAAATGCCAGACACTTAGGCTGATAATCTCCAGTGCTGCCAGCTCTTTATCGTGGCCAAACACCAGTTGCGTCGCCATAGCGCCGACGACGGAGGCGAGCATCACCGGAATAAAGACATGAATACGGTATTCACGCAGTACCACTTCCATCACAAAGATCATCGCCGCCAGCGGCGTGTTAAAAGACGCCGCTATCGCGGCAGCAATACCGCAACCGGCCAGAATGCGCACGCTGTTGTAAGGCAGCTGCAGGTAGCGGCCCACGGTACTGGCACCATAGGCGCCAAGATGTACCGACGGGCCTTCACGGCCAACCGAGAAACCGCTGGCCAGTGCCAGAATGCCGCCAAAAAACTGATTCAGAGTATTGCGAAACGGCATAATGCCGTAAGCCGTTTTGATGCGGTGAATGACAAACGGAATACCCAGCCGGTAGTGTTTATAGCCGGTTGCCAGGGCAATTAACCCAATTAAGGTAGCGCCAAGCAGCGGTAACAACCAGCGGTACTCGGCACTGATGCTGCTAAAGTCGTCGCTGTGCTGCAAAAAGAAACCCTGGAGGCCGATAATGGCCAGCCGGAATAGAATAATCAGCAGCGCCGCGATCAGGCCGCCCAGCATACCTAATAGACAAAGTTGTAACGAAGTTTGAGGAACCGCCAGCCGCCGTTGTAAGGCGGGCAGCTGCTCTTGCCAGCGCCGCATAACAGAGATTCGTTTTTAGTTTTAGTGTCAGAAGTTTAACACAAAATTTGCCCGCTGCCTGTTAGCTATGACGACTAAGATAGGGAGCCCTTGGTTGGTAAAACCAGCGGAGCAGTTAACAGGTGGCAGCCCGGAATACTTGAATAAATTAGTCAGGTATTAGATAATCCACACTGTTGTAACCCGGTTGGAGCCATCATGTCTGAAATGCAAATCCCGTTAGAATTTACCGATGCTGCCGCCCGCAAGGTTGCTGCTCTGGTGAGCGAAGAGGAAAATCCTGAACTGAAATTACGGGTCTATATTACCGGTGGCGGTTGCTCGGGTTTCCAGTATGGTTTTACCTTCGATGAAAAGGTAAACGAAGGCGATCTGCTGATCGAAAAGCAGGGCGTCGCCATGGTGGTTGATCCGATGAGTCTGCAGTACCTGATGGGCGGCGTGGTCGATTATACCGAAGGCTTGCAGGGCAGCCGTTTTGTTGTACAAAACCCTAACGCGACCACCACCTGCGGTTGCGGTTCTTCGTTCTCTGTTTGATGCTTAAGGCGTCAATATGCCCTTACCTGATCAACCGTTAACGGTTGGTCAGGATCAGCAAGCCCCACAAGATCAGCCCCAGTACAGCATTAAAGGCGATAATATAGCTAAAGCCTTTTACGCCCTGTTTTAGCGGGATCTGATAGTGTCTGAGAAACAGGTACCAGCCCAGACACATCAGTATCGGTAATAGAAACAGCAGTCTTACCATCGGTGATCTCCAGTGCCGTTTAGATGATTTTCTGACCCTGCGGTCTGTTTTTTGTCGCGCCAAGCTGTACGCTCGTCGCAAGCTATGATATTAATTAAGACACCACACATTTTGCGGCCGGCTAAGTTCGGTCTGGAGTCAGGCGCAGGACGCAGCGATATCATAATTAAAACAAAGCGTAACACGCTGGGAGAAGAAAAAAAATGAAAGGTACAAAAAGCGTTATTTCGGATGAGAATAAAAAGTTGTGCGCCTGGCTGAAGCAACAGCGCCAACTAAAGAAACATACGATGCGCAGCTTGTCCGAGCTTCTGGGTACGCCACATTCCTTTATCGGTAAGGTGGAGAATCAGGAGCGGCGGCTGGATGTGGTGGAATTCGTGCGGTATTGTCAGGCGCTGGAAGTGGATCCGGCAGAGGGACTCAGGCAGGTTACCAGTAACTAATTTTAAGCAAAGCAACAGGCCGCATTATGCGGCCTGTTGCGTTCTTGAGCTAGGTTGAGGTTCGTTGCTGTTCACGTTGCTGTAATTTCTTGCCGACAATCAGCAATAAGCACAAGCCGGGGATCACCATCAGCGCGGTGATCACAAAGAACAACGCCCAGTTACCTGCTAAGGCATCGACCAACTCACCACTAAAGGACGCCAGCGTGGTACGGCCAAGATTGCCTAATGACGCCAGTAAGGCGTACTGCGTAGCAGTAAAGGCGCGGCCGGTCAGCCAGGTCAGGAATGAGACAAAGGCCACTGTAGAAAACGCTGCGGTAAAGTTATCTACCAGAATAGCGGCAATAAACAGCTCCGGTTTCGGCCCTGCCAGCGCAATCCAGGCAAACATCAGATTACTGGCTGCCATCGCCACACCGCCGATAAAGAGGCCGCGGATAATACCAAAACGGATATTGATAGCACTGCCAATCAGGGTAAAACCAATAGTCGCCACCCAGCCAACCAGCTTGGAGTATTCTGCGATCTGTTCGTTGCTAAATCCCACTTCTTTATAAAACTGGATCGACATCCGGCCCAAAAAGGCTTCACCAATCTTAAATAAGAACACAAAGCTGAGGATAAGGATGGCCAGTTGCCAGCCATTACGGCGGAAAAACTCCACAAAGGGTTCAAATACCGTAACCGATAACCAGACCAGGTAGGGTTTGCCGGCGGTGCGGCCCAGCGATGCCTGATAACGCGCGGCGGCAGCTTGCTGTAACTGCTCACGTTCTGTGTTTGGTTCGCGGCTGAGCAGGGTAAATATCATCAACAAAGCGATCAGCGCGGCCATACCCAGATAGACCGCCGGCCAGCCATACTGATCGGCATGGCTAAACGCCAGATAGCCCGGCAGTGAATAGCCGGTCCACCAGCCAATTACTCCCATTGCTGCCGCCGGAGCCACCCGATTGGTGTCATCGCCAATCAGCTCAATCCGGTAGGCGTCGATCGCCACATCCTGGGTTGCGGACGCCAGGGCAATGGTCATCGCCAATAGCGAGGTAAATAGCAGACTTTCACCAGGGTTAGTGTAGGCAATCGCCAGCGTAGCGAACAGCATCAGGCTTTGCATTAGCAGGATCCAGCTGCGTCTTTGTCCTAACCAGTTTCCCAGCAGTGGTAGCTTCACCCGGTCCAACAAGGGTGCCCACAAAAAATTCAGCGCATAAACCACAAAGATGGAGCCAAAATAGCCGATAGCTGCCCGGGACAGGCCTGCGTCGTTCAGCCAGCCACTCATATTGGAGCCAATCAATACCCAGGGAAAGCCGGAAGCACAGCCCATAAAAAAAATAAACAGCAACCGGATATCCTGATAACTGGCAAGCGCCTGGCGCCAGCTTTGTGCCGCACCTTGTTGTTTTGAGAGCATAAAAAAACCTTGCAGAGAATTGAGGCTGACCTTAACAGAGACTAAGGCGGCGGCAAAGCCTTTTGGTTGCAGAAAATTAGCTTAAAGTGGGCGTAAACCAACGCAATCGGCCGGGCGCTGGCCTTTGCCGGCCAGATAACCGAGGCAGTGTTGCAGCCGGCGCTTCAGTTGTCGGTCGGCGCGTAATTGCTGTTCCGGCCAATATTCCAGTTGATGCAGCAAATGCCAGAACACCCGCTCCTGATAACTGGGCGGCCAGGCAGGGCGTACCGGCAGCGCAGCCCATTCCTCCAGCGTATCCCAGATAAACAGATGCAATTCTGCCTGCGGCAATTGACCACGCAAAAAGCGTGAGGCATAAAAAACCAGCTGGCGGGATTTTTGCTCAATAAAACCTTGCGGCATGCTCCTGCTCCGGTCTGCTGACCTTTGCCACAGTATAGTGCAGAAACGCTGACCCTGCTGGGCCAGCGGCGTTTTTTCTACAGCTTAATCGGGAGTAGAATAGCGTCTTGAGGCTGCTATTCCTGCGGCAGCAGTACGACCATTTTCAGGATAATCGGCTCTTTTGGTACATCCGGCCAGCCCAGTTGCTCTGAGACGTCGGTTTCGATTTGTTGAATTTTTTCCAGCACGTCCATACCGGAAACCACCTGACCAAACACTGTATAGCCCCAGCGACTGCCAGGATCCAGGCTTGGGTTATCGTTCAGATTAAAATAGAACTGGCTATCAGCACTGTGCGGATCGCTTTGTCTGGCCATGGCAATGCTGCCCAGCTGATTTTTTAAGCCGTTGCCGGACTCATTAAAAACCGGCTTTAAGGTCTCGATTGCTTTGAAGTCCGGGTTATAGCCGCCGCCCTGCAGCACAAAACCTGGGATCAGGCGGTGGAACACCGTATTGTTGTAACTGTTCTTCTTCACATAGCTAAGAAAGTTATTAACCGTTAATGGCGCCCGGCTGCGGTCCAGCTCGACCACGATGTCGCCATGCGAGGTTATTAGCTGCACTTTAGGAAACAGATTATCCGGTTGCATAAACTGCCCGGCTGATAAGGCCGGGCTTAGCAGCAATAAGCAGCAAAGCAGAATACGCATCTGTGACCTCCGTTAATTCAGGGCATCTTTCCAGGCCGGGTCCTGCAGCAGCTGATTTAATACCTGCTCGGTAAGGACCCGTAATTCGCGCTCAACGGCAGCCAGGTCAACTTTTAACGGCGAGGTAAAGTTACTGTCACCGGCATAGGACTTGGTAAAGGACCCATTATCACTTTGGATAAAAACCGTCATTGTTACCTGGTTAGTGACCTGATGATCCAGCGGCCGTTGAATTACATTAGATTGCAATTGATTGATCTGGATTTTCATCTGTACCGGACTCTGGCTATTCAGCGTCGCACCTTTTTCCTGTAACGCAGCGGCTACCGTTTGTTCCAATTGGGCGCGCACATCATTGCTGGTGCGGTAGTGCTGTTCATTGCTGCCCTGGCGGATGGTCAGCGTCTGAGCTCTGGGGCGAAGATCGACCAGTGCAAAACTAAATACCTTGCCGTTTAGCTCCATTTGCTGCGGCCAGAAGATCTGGGGTGCCACAATAAAAGACGGCACCTGGGTGGCACAGCCAGCCAGCAGTATTGCCAGCGTCAGCCATAAATAGCGCATAGTTAACTCCTTTTGGTGGACTCTAGAATAATAAATTTCGGGTTAGCCGCTAATTGCCGGCAGTTACCAAAGCATTTTGCCAGTTGTTGACGGTAAGGCAAATGGCGGTTGGCGACAATTCTGATTTTACCACCGGGTTTTAATACCCGTTTGGCGTCGTAAAACATCTGACTGGCAATATGGGTGGTCACTGCAGCCTGCTGATGAAAGGGTGGATTACAGAGTACCCAGTCGGCACTGTTATCGGCTTGCTGGCTCAGACAATCATCGACCACAAAGCGGCAACGCGATAGCGCGGCAGGAAAATTTTCTGCCACACTGAGCCGGGCCGATTCGACGGCCATATAAGATTCGTCCGTCAGTAGCAGCTGACAGTCTGCTTGCTGCGCGAGGAGCTGCAGGCTTAACATGCCGTTACCACAGCCTAAATCAATGACCTGTTGTCCGGCTGTGACCGTGGGTAAATGTTGCAGAAAAAAGCGGGCGCCGATATCCGGTTTGTCGCGGGCGAACACATTGGCATGATTCACCAGCATAAAGCCGGTTTCAGGCAAGGGCCAGCGGCTTGGATAATCCGGGGCAGTATGTGGTAATCCCGGCTGCCATTGGCAATCCAGGTAACGGCACTTGCGCAGGGTTAGCGAGGCCTGAGTCGGACCGATATAGCGGGCAAAAATGGCCAATACGTTGCGGTGAATATCTTTGGCTTTGGCGGCAATCAGCAGCTGGGTATTGGCGCTGAGTACCTGACTCAGTGCTGACAGTTGCCAGGCCAGATAACTGTGATTAGCCGGTAGTTTTAGCAATACCAAATCGGGGGCAGCGGGCAAGCTATCCAGACTGGTCAATTCGGTAATGCCTTCCAGCGTCAGGCCATTTTGTTGCCGGTTATGGCGGCAGGCCTGCTGGGCGATATAGGAGTCTTGCACCAGATATTGCTGACTGTTGCCAAGCGCGCAGGACAGAGCACCAAAGCTATCATTTAAAATCAGGATCTTGGCGACTCTGCCACTGGCGGTGATAGCGCTTAACGCGGGTAGGGCGCGATCCAGTAACAGTTCATCAGCGGCATCCCAGGCCTGTAAACTGTGATTAGGCTGTTGTAGTGGCCAACGTGCCAGTTGCAACTGTAAGTCAGCGCGGGTAAACAGAGTATTCATAACAACCTATTCAGAACAGAGAGGGAGCTATTTTGACACGAGCCACCCCCAGCGACAACCGCAATCAGCAACGGCAATGCTTTAGTTTACCGCAGGCTGAACTGCAGCTTTGGCCGGCATTTTTGCCGGCCACGGCGGCAGATCAACTACAGCAAGTGTTAAGTCAGCAGTTAGCCTGGCAGCGTGCCAGCATCCGGCTTTATGGTAAGGCAGTGCCAATCCCAAGGCGGCAGGTGTGGATGGGGGAGCCCCACTGTCAATATCGTTACTCGGGCACCGACTTTTTACCAGAGCCCTGGCATCCGGCAGTCAAGTCGCTGGCGTTGCAGCTAAGTCAGGCCTTACAGCTGCCGTTTAATTGTGTGTTGTTAAATCAGTACGCCGATGGTCAGGATCATATGGGCTGGCATGCTGATAATGAGCCGGAACTGGGTGTTGCGCCGCAAATTGCTTCGGTCAGTCTGGGCTATCCGCGCCGCTTTGATTTAAAACATCGTGAGCTGGGCTGTCAGCTGCAGCTGATGCTGCCGCACGGCAGCTTGCTGTTGATGGCGGGCGAATGTCAGCAATACTGGCAGCATCGCTTACCGAAGCAGGCGGCGGCGAATACGGAGCGGATCAATCTGACCTTTCGATACATAGCGTCAAAATAATTATTTTTATAATGCCGTTATCAGCTTAGCCAAGATCCAGCTGCTGTAGCTTGATCGACTGGGGACAAAGCGGTCGGCTTTGACTAAAATTAAGTTCAGGACGCCAACAGGAGCTGGACAAGATGTTAATCCATACTGCAATAGAGCAAAAATTACTGGATGCTTTTAACCCTATTCATCTGGACGTAGTCAATGAGAGTGCCAACCATAATGTGCCGCCGGGTTCGGAATCGCATTTTAAGGTGGTGATTGTGACCCCGCAGTTTGAAGGCATGCGCTTATTACAGCGCCACCGTGCCGTAAATGCCATTGTCGCGGAAGAGCTGGCTGAGAAAATCCATGCCCTGGCTTTACATACTTACACGCCGTCGGAATGGTACGAATATTATGCGGAAAAGCCGCCGGTTTCGCCGAAGTGCTTTGGTGGCAGTAAAGCCGAAAAAGCGTCCTGAGCACGATTTTTGCTGATCCGACCTGTTTTTAGCGGTAAAGTTTTACACTAGCGACACTTTTCATAAAGACAACAACAGGATTGGCTATGGTTATTCAACCAAAGATTCGTGGTTTTATCTGTACTAACGCACACCCGGTTGGCTGTGCGGAGCATGTAAAAGAGCAAATTGCTTATGTTAAGCAGCAGGGGCCGGTAAGCGGTGGTCCAAAGAATGTGCTGGTGATCGGCGCCTCTACCGGTTATGGCCTGGCCTCACGCATTACTGCCGCCTTTGGTTCAGGTGCCGCGACCCTGGGTATTTTCTTTGAAAAAGAACCGACTGAGGGTAAAACCGGTTCTGCCGGTTGGTATAACACTGCCGCCTTTGAAGCTGCTGCCGATGCTGAAGGTTTATGGAACAAGCACTTAAACGGCGATGCCTTTACCGATGAGTTAAAAGCCAAAGCGATTGATTTGATCCGTCACGAAATGGGGAAAATTGATCTGGTGGTGTACAGTCTGGCCGCACCACGGCGTAAAGATCCGGTGAGCGGTGAGGTGTACAGCTCGGTACTCAAACCTATTGGTCAGGCCTATACCGCCAAGAATCTGAATACGTCGAAGCGTGAAATTGAAGAGGTGTCGGTAGAGCCGGCTAATGACGAAGAAATCTTTAATACCGTTAAGGTGATGGGTGGCGAAGATTGGGAGCGTTGGCTGGATCAACTGCATGCCGCCGGTGTGTTAGCAGACAACTGTCAGACGGTAGCTTATACCTATATTGGTAAGGAACTCACCTGGCCAATCTACGGCAAGGCGACAATCGGCAAGGCAAAAGAAGATCTGGATCGCGCTGCCGCTGCCATTACCGCTAAGCTCAGTGCGCAGCAGGGTAAAGCCTATGTTGCGTCATTAAAAGCCCTGGTGACTCAAGCCAGTTCGGCTATTCCAATTATGCCGCTGTATATCTCGCTGTTGTATCGAGTGATGAAAGCTGAGGGTACCCATGAAGGCTGTATTGAACAGATTAATGGTTTGTTCCGCCAGGGCTTATATGCGACAGCCCCGCAACTGGACGATGCCGGCCGGTTACGGATGGACGGCAAAGAACTAAGCGATCATGTGCAGCAGGCGGTGAAAGACTTATGGGGCCAGGTCACGACAGACACCATCGATAGTCTGACCGATTATGTCGGCTACCATAATGAGTTTTTACGTTTGTTCGGCTTTGGCTACCAGCATGTGGATTACGAGGCGGATGTGTCACCGCTGAGTCCATTACAGCATCTGGTCAATTAGTCGTATTGACAAAGCCGCAAAAACCGCCCGAGGGCGGTTTTTCTCTACCCCCGACAGGTGGTAATTGGCACAGAATTTTTGGTAATACCATGGATAGAAGACGGTATTAGTGCTAAAATTCGCGACTTTAATACGTGTATCTGGTTAACTTTTGTACAATTGCAGGTGGTGCAAAACGCAAACCAGGTGTGCTGCGCTGGCGCAGCTGAAAAACTAGGCCCTGTTTCTTCCCAAAATAGTAGTGCAAGTACGTATGATAAAACTCAAAAAAGGCTTGGACATTCCCCTTGCAGGCAGTCCTAAACAAGAGATCACTACGGGCAATGCCATTACTACTGTCGCCGTACTCGGCGAAGAGTATGTAGGTATGCGTCCGACCATGGCGGTCGAAGTGGGTGACAGCGTGAAAAAAGGTCAGGTGCTTTTCGAAGATAAGAAAAACCCTGGCGTGAAATTCACAGCTCCGGCAGCTGGTACGGTGAAGGAAATCAATCGTGGCGCCAAACGCGTACTGCAATCGGTAGTGATTGCGGTGTCAGGCGATGCGGCTGAGACTTTCACGCAGTATCCGGCCGAGCAACTGGCTACCCTGAGTGCAGAACAGGTAAAACAAAACCTGGTTGATTCGGGTTTATGGGTTGCCTTCCGTACCCGGCCCTTTTCCCAATCTCCGGCCATTGACAGTACGCCACGTGCTATCTTCGTCAATGCAATGGACACCAATCCGTTGGCCGCCGATCCTGCAGTGATAATCAATGCCGATGCCGAAGCCTTTAAGCAAGGTTTAACGGTGATCTCGCGCTTAACCGACGGTAAGACTTACCTGACTAAAAAAGCGGGTAGCAGTATCCCTAGCGTCAGCCAGGTTACTGTCGCTGAGTTTGACGGCCCACACCCGGCTGGTCTGGTTGGTACCCATATCCATTTCCTGGATGGTGCTGGCGCCAAGAAGGTTGTTTGGCACCTTGGCTATCAGGACGTTATTGCCATCGGTAAGCTGTTTACCACCGGTCAGCTGCACAGTGAGCGTGTGGTTGCTTTGGCTGGTCCTGTAGTGAAAAATCCACGTTTGGTGAAAACCGTACTGGGTGCGTCGACCGCTGAGCTGACAGCCGGTGAACTTGCTGACGGTCAAAATCGTATTATCTCTGGCTCAGTACTGGCTGGTACTACAGCGCACGGTGTGCACGGTTATTTAGGGCGCTTCCATACTCAGGTTTCAGTGTTGGCGGAAGGCTTTGAAAAACACTTCCTGGGCTGGATTGCACCTGGTGCCGAAAAGCACTCAGTAACCCGCGCTTATTTGGGCCATTTAAGCCCGAAAAAGCTGTTCAATCTGACGACCACGACTAACGGTTCGTCACGCGCCATGGTACCAATCGGTAACTACGAGCGGGTAATGCCGCTGGATATCCTGCCTACGCTGTTACTGCGTAACCTGATTGCCGGCGACACTGACGAGGCAGCAACTTTAGGTTGTCTGGAATTGGACGAGGAAGATTTGGCGCTGTGTACCTATGTGTGCCCAGGCAAATATGACTACGGCACCATTCTGCGCAACTGCTTGACGACCATCCAGAAGGAAGGCTAATCATGAGCTTAAAGCATTTTTTAGAGCGCATTGAGCCGCAATTTGAAAAAGGCGGCAAATACGAAAAGTGGTACGCCTTATACGAGGCTGTAGCGACAGTGCTGTATACGCCTGGCTACGTTACCAAAAACGGCACTCATGTGCGCGACAGTATCGATCTGAAGCGGATTATGATTTTCGTTTGGTTAGCCTTGTTCCCGGCACTGTTCTTCGGCATGTATAACATCGGCCATCAGGCAGCACTGGCGCTGGCGCAGGGTTTTGCGACGCCGGATACCTGGCAGGTAGCGATTTTCTCAGCCTTAGGCGGTGAATTAACTGCTGACTCCGGCTGGGGTAGCAAGATGTTCTACGGTGCCGTCTGGTTCTTACCTATTTACGCCGTAACTTTTATTGTCGGTGGTTTCTGGGAAGTTTTATTTGCCTCTGTCCGTAAGCATGAAGTGAACGAAGGTTTCTTTGTCAGTTCAATCCTGTTTGCGTTAATTCTGCCCGCCACTATTCCGTTGTGGCAGGTTGCGCTGGGTATCACCTTCGGTGTCGTTGTTGCCAAAGAAGTCTTTGGTGGTACAGGCCGTAACTTCCTGAACCCGGCACTGGCTGGTCGTGCTTTCCTGTTCTTTGCTTACCCGGCACAAATTTCCGGTGATGCGGTATGGACTGTTGCTGACGGTTATTCAGGCGCCACCTGGCTGAGTAAAGCGCAGATGGGCGAACTGGACTATGCTGCTAACACCCAACTGTGGTGGGATGCGTTCCTGGGCTTTATTCCGGGTTCAGTCGGTGAAACCTCTGTGTTAGCGCTGTTAATCGGTGGTCTGGCGCTGATTTACTTCCGCATTGCGTCCTGGCGTATTGTGCTGGGTGTGATGGTCGGTATGATCCTGACCAGCTACCTGTTTAATGCTATTGGTTCGAACACTAACCCGCTGTTTGCTATGCCGTGGCACTGGCATCTGGTGCTGGGTGGGTTTGCCATCGGTATGTTCTTTATGGCGACAGATCCGGTATCGGCATCTTTTACCAACCAGGGCAAGTGGGCCTACGGTATTCTGATCGGCTTTATGGTGGTGATGATCCGTGTGGTTAACCCGGCTTATCCAGAGGGCATGATGTTAGCGATCCTGTTTGCTAACCTGTTCGCTCCTTT
Source organism: Alishewanella aestuarii B11 (assembly GCF_000280055.1). GTDB lineage: Bacteria > Pseudomonadota > Gammaproteobacteria > Enterobacterales > Alteromonadaceae > Alishewanella > Alishewanella aestuarii. The sequence goes on from NZ_ALAB01000005.1 coordinate 188,180, forward strand.
ATTCGATTTCTTCGTGGCGCAAGCCAATATCAAGCGGAGGCTGGCACGTAATGTCTAGTAATAACGACAGCATCAGCAAAACGCTGATCGTAGTAATTTCTTTATGTCTGGTCTGTGCCATCGTGGTGTCTACTGCGGCGGTACAATTACGACCAGCTCAGCAAGCGAATAAAAAGTTAGACTCGCAAATCAACATTTTGCGCAGCGTCGGTCTGGTTGAGGGCAGTGCGCCAGCCGCCCGGGTAGCAGAGCTGTTTAACCAGCATATCGAAACCCGTCTGGTGAACCTGAGCACGGGTGAAATTGATGCCAGCTGTGACCGCAGCTGTGCTGAAAATTTTGATTACCGTAAAGCGCTGAAAGATGGCCGGGCTCTGGCTCAGCCTGATGATGTTGCCTCTATCCGCCGCATCTCTGAATTTGCGCCTGTGTATCTGACGTATGATACTGAGCGTAATCTGAAAGCGATCGTGCTGCCGGTACATGGCTATGGCTTGTGGTCCACTATGCACGCCTTCCTGGCGCTGGAAGTGGATGGTAATACCATTATCGGTCTGAACTACTATGAGCAGGGTGAGACACCAGGCTTAGGCGGTGAGATCGAGAACCCACGCTGGAGAGCCCAGTTTGTCGGTAAGCAACTGACCAATGAGGCCGGTGAGCTGGCGTTATCTATCCTGAAGCCAGGTAATGCTGATCCGCAATCTGCGCATCAGGTTGATGGTTTATCAGGTGCAACGCTGACTGCCAATGGCGTGCAGAACACCTTTACTTTCTGGATCGGTGAGAATGGTTTTGGTCCATTCCTGGCTAAAGTACGTCAAGGAGCCTTAAGCAATGGCTAATGCAAAAGAAATCAAAACCGTACTGTTCGGGCCGGTTTTTGCCAATAACCCGATTGCGCTGCAGGTACTGGGTATTTGTTCTGCGCTGGCAGTAACAACTCAGATGTCCACTGCTTTGGTTATGTGTCTGGCACTGACCTTTGTAACGGCATTTTCTAACCTGTTTATTTCGACCATTCGCAACCATATTCCGTCCAGTGTGCGGATTATCGTACAGATGACGATTATTGCGTCGCTGGTAATCGTCGTTGACCAGTTCCTGAAAGCGTACGCTTACGATTTATCGAAGCAGCTGTCAGTGTTCGTTGGCCTGATCATCACTAACTGTATCGTAATGGGCCGTGCTGAAGCCTATGCGATGAAGAGTACTCCGGGGATGAGCTTCCTGGATGGTATCGGTAACGGTTTAGGCTACAGCGTGGTACTGCTGGTCGTCGCCTTTATCCGCGAACTGGGTGGTTCAGGTTCAGTGTTCGGCGTACAAATTATGCCACTGATCAGTGAAGGCGGCTGGTATCAGCCTATGGGTATCCTGTTGATGCCGCCAAGCGCCTTTATCATTATCGCCTGCTTTATCTGGGTATTGCGGACTTTCCGCCCAGAGCAGGTTGAGAAAAAGGCTTAAGGAGTAACGCATGGAACATTATATTAGCCTGTTTGTACGTGCCGTTTTTATTGAAAACCTGGCACTGGCCTTCTTCCTCGGTATGTGTACCTTCCTGGCGGTATCGCAGAAGATTAAAACTGCCTTTGGTTTAGGTGTTGCGGTTATCGTGGTACTGGGTATTTCTGTACCGGTGAACAATCTGGTGTACGCTAACTTGTTAGCACCGGGCGCTTTAGCCTGGGCCGGTTTCCCGGATGCAGATTTAAGCTTCCTCGGCTTCCTGACCTATATCGGCGTTATTGCGGCGCTGGTACAGATCCTGGAGATGGCGTTGGATAAGTATTTCCCGGCTCTGTACAACGCCCTGGGGATCTTCCTGCCGTTGATCACAGTAAACTGTGCGATCTTCGGTGCGGTAGCCTTTATGGTTGAGCGTGATTATACCTTTAGTGAAAGCGTAGTATTCGGTTTAGGTAGTGGTGTTGGCTGGGCGCTGGCGATTACCTTACTGGCTGCAGTACGTGAAAAACTGAAGTATGCCGATATTCCGGATGGCTTACGCGGTCTGGGCACTACCTTCCTGGTAGTAGGTTTAATGGGATTAGGCTTTATGTCCTTCTCCGGCGTTCAACTGTAAGCAGTAGAGGAATAGCACCATGCAAGAGATTTATCTTGGCGTTGGCATGTTCACTGTCGTGGTACTGGCGCTGGTATTTATTATCCTGGCCGCCAAGTCAAAGCTGGTTGCCAGCGGTGACATTACCATCAGTGTTAACGGTGATCCAAGCAAAGCCATTAAAACCAAAGCCGGCGGTAAACTGTTAAATGTTTTAGCAGACAACGGTATCTTTTTATCATCAGCCTGTGGTGGCGGTGGTTCTTGTGGTCAGTGCCGGGTGCACGTACACGCCGGTGGCGGTGAAATTCTGCCAACTGAGCTGGGTCACATCACTAAGGGTGAAGCCCGTGAAGGTTGCCGCTTATCCTGTCAGGTTAACGTTAAATCTGATATGGAGATCGAGGTAGAGCCGGAGATTTTCGGTATCAAGAAATGGGACTGTACTGTTATCTCTAACGATAACAAAGCGACCTTTATCAAAGAGCTGAAGCTGCAGATCCCGGATGGCGAGTCAGTGCCATTCCGTGCCGGTGGTTATATTCAGATCGAAGCACCACCCCACCATGTTAAGTACAAGGATTTCGATATCCCTGAACAATACCGTGGCGACTGGGAACGCTTTAAGTTCTTTACGCTGGAATCTAAAGTTGATGAGCCGACCATTCGTGCTTACTCAATGGCGAACTACCCGGAAGAAGAAGGCATCATCATGCTGAACGTGCGGATCGCAACACCGCCGCCAAATAACCTGTCATTACCTTGCGGTAAGATGTCGTCCTTTATCTGGTCATTAAAGGCCGGTGACAAGGTGACGATTTCCGGTCCATTTGGTGAGTTCTTTGCCAAGGATACCGATGCTGAGATGGTATTTATCGGTGGTGGTGCCGGTATGGCGCCAATGCGTTCACATATTTTCGACCAGTTACGCCGCTTAAAATCCAAGCGTAAGATCAGCTTCTGGTACGGTGCCCGTTCGAAGCGAGAAATGTTCTATGTTGAAGATTTCGATATGCTGGCAGCAGAGAATGAAAACTTTGTCTGGCACACGGCGTTATCAGATCCGCAGCCAGAGGACAACTGGACAGGTTATACCGGTTTTATTCATAACGTGATTTATGAAAACTACCTGAAAAACCATAAAGCACCGGAAGACTGTGAATTCTACATGTGTGGTCCGCCAATGATGAATAAGGCGGTAATCAACATGTTGAAAGACTTAGGTGTAGAAGACGACAACATTCTGTTAGACGACTTCGGTGGTTAATCAACCGCGAACACGGTAAAATAGGGGCGACTTAGTCGCCCCTTTTCTTTTACCGGAGTAGTAAATATGTGGTCTGTCTGTCGTTTGGTTCCGCTGTTGTTGCTGTTACTTGTGATGGGTTGTCAGCCCGCGCAGCAGGCGAAAGAGTATCAGCTACAAGGCAAGACCATGGGCACCTACTATGTGGTGAAGTTTTACAGTGAACAGCAACCGGATCTGACTGCACTGCAGCAAGAGCTGGATACCGAGCTGGAACTGATCAACGATCTGATGTCGACTTACCGGCCGGAGTCAGAGCTGATGCGCTTTAACCGCCAGCAAAGCACTGAACCGGTCACGCTAACGCCACAAACTGCGAAGGTGATTGCCGAAGCAATCCGCATTGGTCAGCAAAGTGGTGGCATTCTGGATGTGACTGTTGGCCCCTTGGTGGAATTGTGGGGCTTTGGTGCTCAGGGACGCATTACTCATGCCCCGGAGCAAGCCCAACTGGATGCCATTCGCGCTTATGTCGGAATAGATAAAATTGCGTTAGAGGGGCAGGTGCTGCGCAAATTGGAGCCGCGGGTGGCGATTGATTTATCGACTATTGCCAAGGGTTATGGTGTAGATCGCCTGGCTGAAATTCTGCTGGCACATGGTTATCAGAGCTTTATGGTCGATATCGGCGGTGATATGCGGGTAGGCACAGCCAAGCCAAGCGGCCCCTGGAAGATTGCTATTGAGCGTCCGGTCAGTAGCGAACGCTCAGTGCAGCGAATACTGGCATTACAGAGCATGGCACTGGCGACATCGGGTGATTATCGTAACTACTTTGAAGAAGACGGTATTCGCTATTCACATCTGATTGACCCGCGTAGCGGCAAGCCTATTCAGCATAAGACCGTATCCAGTACTGTACTGCATCCGGATGCGATTGTTGCTGATGCTTATGCCACCACCTTAAATGTGTTGCCTGCTGACGAGGCGATTGCCTTTGCCAATCAGCACCAGCTGGCAGCGATCCTGATTGTAAAAACCGAAACCGGTTTTGAAGAGCGCTATTCTGATGCGTTCACACCTTTTTTAAATTAATCCTGAGGTAGCGTATGACGATCTTTTTGCTGACATTTGGGCTGTTTTTAGTGGTTGTGGTAGCGATGGCGGTCGGCTATCTGTTGCAGCGCAAAACGCTGGCCGGCAGTTGTGGCGGTTTAGGTGAGCTGGGCATAGATAAAGCCTGTGATTGTGATAAGCCGTGCGAAAAGCGGCAAAAACGGCTGGAAAAAGAAAAATTCTGGCAGGATAACAAAATTATCTAACTTCCTTTCTTCTTACTGCGGGCCGCGGCCAAGCGCCCCGCCGGAACTGATATGTTCGAGCAACTGTTCAAAATATCCGCCCGCCATAGCTCGGTCCGCAAGGAGCTGCTGGCCGGTCTGACGACCTTTATGGCGATGTCTTATGTGCTGTTTGTCAATCCCAGCTTACTGGCGCAGGCCGGCATGGATCATGGTGCGGTCTTTGTCGCAACCTGTCTGGCCGCTGCACTGGGCTGTGTATTGATGGGGCTGTTGGCGAATCTGCCGATCGCCCTGGCACCGGGTATGGGGCTGAATGCCTTTTTTACTTATGTGATAGTGCTGGAGCAGGGCTATAGCTGGCAGACGGCGCTGGCTGCGGTATTTTTTTCCGGTTGTTTATTTTTACTGCTAAGCATTTTTAAGATCCGGGAATGGATTATTAACAGTATCCCCTTGCCGCTAAAGTTGGGGATTGCCGCCGGTATCGGCATGTTTCTGGCGTTGATCGCGCTGAAAACGGCCAATATTATCGTCGCCAGCCCGGCAACGCTGGTTACTCTTGGTGATTTGCATAGTCCACAGGTACTGTTAGCCATTGCCGGCTTTTTTCTGATCTTTGCGCTGGCGCATCGCGGTTGGCATAGCGCTGTCCTGGTCAGTATTTTGCTGGTAACGCTGGCCGCGTGGTGGTTAGGTGACACTGAGTTTAGCGGTATCGTTGCTATGCCACCCTCGCTGGCACCGACCTTTATGCAGCTGGATTTTACGGCTGCGCTGACACTGAGCATTATCCCGGTAGTACTGACCTTACTGTTTCTCGATTTATTTGATACCTCAGGTACGCTGGTAGCGGTAACCCAAAAAGCGGGCTTGTTACAAGCAGATGGCAAGGTACCGGACTTAAGCCGTGCGCTCGTGGCCGATAGCAGCGCCAGTATGGTTGGCGCCCTGTTGGGAACTTCGACTACCACCAGCTATGTCGAAAGCACCAGTGGTGTGGCGGCAGGTGGGCGCACCGGCCTGACCGCTATTGTAACAGGCCTGCTGTTTTTATTGGCCTTGTGGTTTTCACCACTGGCTGCCATGGTACCGGGCTATGCTACCGCAGGAGCCTTGCTGTATGTAGCGACTTTGATGCTGACCAGCTTACAGCATGTTGAATGGGATGATATGTTGCAGGCGGTACCGGTCGCGGTAGTGCTGATTATGATGCCGCTCACCTTTTCAATTGCCGATGGTATTGGTATGGGTTTTATCAGCTACGCCGTACTTTGTCTGCTCACCGGTAAAGTGGAACGAACTACCCTGAGTGTCTGGCTGTTGGCGCTGATTTTTATGGCGAAATTTATTTTCGCCTGACTTGTTCTGCTGCCTGATGCTCGTTATGCTGTGTCCAGGGTAGTTTAGCAAAGGAAGGTACAGACCAGATGAAGCTCAGAGCCACGCTGCTGGTCTATATTATTCCTTTATTGGTGCTGCCGGTGCTGGCATTGGGCTACCTGGCTTATCATTTTAGCGGCCAGTATCAGCAACAACAGTATTACAATCAGGTCGCGTTAAAGCTGCAACAACAACAACAAGAGTTAAATGAGTTTTTGTTGTTTCATCAGATCCGGCTTTCGGTATTGGCTACGGCCCGTACCTTAGTACAGCATATCCAACAACCGCTACCCGAGAGTCGGGAGTTAACCCGCCAGTTATTTCAAAAGTTCGTTGAGCAGGACGCCAATATTCACGCTATCAAGCTGTTACGCCTGAATGGTGATGAAGATACGCTTTATCCTACTGCCAGCACTGAGCAAACCGTCCCCGAGCGCTTTAGAAATGAGTATTTTTCTGCCATTCAGGGCATGATAGATGAGCAGGGTATCTTTATTGCACCAGATGGCGCAGAGCGGCAACTGAAGTTATTTTTTGCCCGTAAGCTTTATCTGCCGGACAGCGCCGGCAACCGTCAGCTGTGGGGCTATTTGCTGATCGTTACTGAGCCGGCGGCGTTTGCCAGAGTAGTGCAGGACCCGGTAACGCCACAAAGTGTAACCTTAATTATCAACCGCACGGCAACCATTGCCTACGCCGCAAATGAGGCCCTGATTGGCAGCGCCTTTACCCCCAGCCATTATCGGGCCTTGCAGCAAAGTATCGACCAGACCCGGTTCAGTCAGGGTTTATTACTCGGCCAACCCAAGCTATTGGTAGGCCGTAATCTGGCCGGTCCCTATCAGCTGTTATATGGCATTGATGCCGCTGAGCTGTACCAGGATGCCCCCAACTGGCCGCTATGGATTGCCATCTTTACCCTTACCTTGGCGTTGTTGGCCCCTTTGTTGATTTATCGGTTATTGATCCGGCAGGTGTTTGAGCCTGTTCGGCAACTCACTTTAGCCAAAACTGCGGTGGGTAAGGGGGATCTGTCTTTTGTGCTGGAGCCGCGGCGGCCGGATGAACTCGGTGATATGTTTGCTGCTTTTAATGTGATGGTCCGGCAATTGCGTGTCTATCGGGAGCGGGAGCTGGCGTATAAGCAGCAACTGGAAGAGAAGGTACTACAACGCACTCAGGCGCTCGCCCGGGCTAATGATGATCTGGCCGCCGCCAATCAGGAGTTGATCGTAGCGCGGGAGCTGGCTGAGCAAGCCAACCGGTTAAAAAGTGTATTTTTAGCTAATATGAGCCATGAAATCCGCACGCCGCTGACGGCAGTGATCGGCTTTAGCCAGCAGGCCTTGCAGGAGCAGGACGCCTCGCGTCGCTCTGACTATCTTAGCCGGGTACTGCGCAGCAGTGGGCATTTACTGCAGCTGATTAATGATATTCTGGATCTGTCGAAAATCGAAGCGGAGAAACTGGAGTTACAGCCAGAGCATTTTAACTATCTGGCGATGCTGGATGAAATTTATCAGCAGACCCGGGAACAAGCGACGCAGAAAGGTTTGGCCTGCCAGCTGGAACTGCATTTCCCGCTGCCTGCTGAGCTCTTTAACGACAGTTTACGAGTGCGCCAGGTATTGCTGAATCTGACCAGTAATGCGGTTAAATTTACCCGTAAAGGTAAAATTGTGATTAGTGTCAGTTATCAGCCGCTGCGTGCGCTATTATCAATTAAGATTAAAGATACCGGCATTGGCATGACGGCTGAAGAAGTCTCCCGCTTGTTTCAACCTTTCGTTCAGGCCGATGCGACTGTTACCCGGCACTTTGGCGGTACTGGTCTTGGCCTGTGTATTTCGAAGAAGCTGATGGAACAAATGGATGGCGATATCCAGGTACAAAGTGTCAAAGGTGTGGGGAGTAGCTTCGAAGTACAGTTCCGGCTGGCGCCCAATCCAAGATTGGTCGACAGTTATCAAAGCTGCACTGCGGCGGCGGAACCAAGCCAGCCATTAACCCTGCCAGCTTCGTTACGGGTATTGGTTGCGGAAGATAATCCAGACAACCAACTACTGCTGGAACTGATGCTACAACAGCTTGGGCTGGAACATGTTATGGTGGAGAATGGTCATCAGGCGGTGGAGCGGGTGCTGGTCGAGTCCTTTGATTTGATTTTTATGGATATGCAAATGCCGGTGATGGGCGGCGAGGAGGCAACCCGGTTAATTCGTCTGGCCGGGATCCAAACACCTATTGTCGCCGTTACTGCTAATGTGATGACTGAAGACGCAGAGCGTTATCGCCAGGCAGGTTGTCAGGACATTCTGGCCAAGCCGGTGGTACCACAGCAATTCCAGCAGATGATTCAGCGTTATGCCCGACAAAATGTCGGTAAAGCGTCAGCGCTGGAGCAGCAACTGGCGGCTGATCCGGCGATGCAGCTGTTACTGCAACAATTCCGGCAGCAATTACCGGCACTGTTAGCAGAATTGCAGCAATTGGCCGCTGCGGCTGACTGGTCAGCGCTTGGCTTTGCGGCGCACAGTTTAAAAGGCAGTGCTGGCAGTATGGGTTATCCGGAACTGACCAGATTAGCGGGCTTGCTGGAGAAGGCGGCAAGTCAGGCAGCGAAAGATGAGATATTCAGGTTGTTGCAACAAATGGACGGTGAGTTAGCACCGCTGGCAGAAGCAGGGTCAACAGGGGAATTATCACAGCAATGAGCGCACAACAAGCATTACTGACCATTCTGGATGAAAAGATTAAAACTGATCGCTTACTGCTACCGACCCTGCCGGAGATCGCGCTGCGGGTTCGACAGTATGCCGATGATCCTGAGGTGACCCTGGCGCAAATGGCTGAGATTATTGCGCAGGATCCGGCGCTGGCTGCCCGCCTGATGAAACTGGCGAACAGTGCCTTTCTGGGACGGGCCATCAAATGCAATACGCTGCAACAGGCCGTGACCCGGATCGGTTTAAGTCAGATTAAGCATGTGGCGACAGCCTTAGCGCTGGAGCAGCTGTTTGTGTCTAAATATAAACTGGTGCAGCAACAATTGGATAAACTGTGGGCTGATAATGTACAGGTTGCGACTATCGCTGTGACCTGTTTGAAACTGCACCAGCAACATAACCGTGCTTGCACCCTCAGTAGCGATGTGATGACGCTCTGCGCTCTGGTGCATAATATCGGTGCACTGGCGGTGATTGCCGAGGCTGAGCGTCATCCGGAGGTGTTTGGGCACCCGGTGTTTTTACATAATCTGGTTGAGAAAGTCAGCCCCTATATCAGCGTGAAAATACTGCAGGCTTGGGATTTTGGCGCGGAGTTTCAGAGCGCGGCCAAAAACTGGCGCCTCTGTCAGGGGGGAGTACCACCGGATTATACGGATTTTATCCGGCTGGCAGCCATCTCCCGAGGCTACTATAAGTCGGCAGAAGCTGAAATCAAGTTACTGCAATATTATTTGCAGCAGCAACTGATCACTGTACCCGAATTTAACAAGCAACCGGTATTTACTGAACTTTATAATGATATTCGTTGCTTGTTTAGCTAGAACATCAGGGGCTGCCTAACCGCTAAGGTATGGCAGCCTCTGACAGCTTTAATGACTGCCGCTTACCTGAGCGCTGATTGCCTGTAACGCCTGATCCAGACTATCGGCCATCAGGATCAGATCCGCATCCAGGCGGCTAATTAAATCATCCCAGCCAAGTTCCTCGTTTTGTTCAAACAGGGCGTCCGGATATTGGATCTGCTTAATACCGCCATCATCAGCGACGGTTAAAGCTAAGCCCTGCTCTTGTTGCAGACTGAGCCGGGTAACCAGTTTATCCTGCAAATGGGTCTGCACCTCGTCAGCAGTGAGTAAGTGGTTACTGAATTTAACCTTGGCACCTTCTTCATCCGGCGCTTTCAGCTCAACTGCGGCGCCCAGCTGAAATTGCGCTGGCAAGGACTGCTGTTGCAGCCAAAGTTGCAGTTGTTGATTCAATTTATGACTATCCAGCCAGGGCAGGGCAGGCAATGAGCCTAACGCCTTACGCAGCAGAGCCAGGATATCCTCGGCTTTACTGGCACTACCGGTGTTTAATACCAACCATTGCCGTTCTGCATCGTAATAGCCCTGAGTCAGGCTGGAGCGGCTGAAGGCTCTGGGCAATAACGTCTGGATCAGATCTTCTTTTAGTGCCTGCTTCTCTTTGCGACTCAGCGGCCGACCGGCCTCTGTGGCTGCCGCGTCCAGTTTCGGCGCCAGTTCTTCATTAATCACTGCTGCCGGCAACACCTTTTCCTGACGTTTGATCGCGAAATACCAGCGCTGATTTTGCTGATGGCTGTAGTGTTTGATCGAGGGATGCAGCGGGAAGCTAAAACCGCTGCGTACCGCTTCCTGGCCACTACAGGGGGTAAATTTGTATTCCGCCAGCGCCTGTTCCAGCGCGGCGGCGTCAATTGTTAAAGGCGCACTTAACCGGTACACCCGCACATTTTTAAACCACATAACAACTTAACTTCCGTTTCATTAAAGACGCTGCAGTATAACCTGCCTTAGCGAGGCAATCTTGGTTTTTTCGGGAAGTTGATATGATAATGCAAGCCCTTGCCCGGACTGCTGCTGGCCTCAATACTGCCGCCCAGCGTCTGCCGTACCAGGTTGTAAGCGATATGAGTGCCAAGGCCACTGCCGCCTTGATCGCGTTTGGTGGTAAAGAAAGGATGGAATAGTTTCTCCAGCTGCGCTTCTGACAAACCGATACCGTTATCACTGTAATGGATATCAATATTATCGGCGTCGTCCGTAACGGTGATCCGGATCAATCCTTGCTCAATCCCCTCAAAACCGTGAATTAACGAGTTCATCAGGAAATTGGTAAAGATTTGTGAGATAGCGCCTGCCGGACAATCCAGAATAATATTCTCGGCACAGTTAACTTCGAGCTGGTGTTTGGTTTTTTTGAAGTGTGGCTGCAGCGAGCGAATAATTTCGTGAATATAGTGGCACAGATTTATGGTACGGATCGCTTCACTCGCTTGGTCGACCGCAATTTGCTTAAAGCTGGCAATCAGCTCCGACGCCCGGCTCAGATTGGATTGCAGCAAGTCGGTACTTTGGCCGGCTTCAGATAGAAAATCTTCCAGCATTTTCGGGGTAAGGGTTTTTTCACGAAAGGCCTGTTCCAGTTGACGCAAGCGCTCTGCCAGAAAACTGGTGGCCGTTACGCCAATACCGACCGGAGTATTCACCTCGTGGGTTATGCCGGCGACCAAACCACCTAACGCGGCCATTTTTTCTGATTGTACCAACCGGTCCTGCGCCTGATTCAGGTTATCAATGGTGTCCTGCAGTTCCCGTTGCTTTTGCCGCAGGTCGAGTTCGGTCTGGCGACGCTGCTCGATTTCCTCGCGCAGCGCCTGCTTCTTCTGCAGCAATTCCTGTTTCTGTTGCTGAAGATCCATCATGGCCTGACTTAAACCTGAGGTTTTACGGGCAACTTCCTGCTCCAGCAGTAAATTTTGCTGGTCCAGTTTGTTGTTGGATAACATCAGTTGCTGCTGCGTTTGCTTTAACTGCTGCTGATTATCCTGCAACCGGTCGATTAACTTATTGTAGGCATTCGCCATTACTGTCAGTTCGGCACCTTCATCTGGCGTAATACGTACTTTAGAGCCGTCCAGCTGGTCCAAATCCAGACTTTCAATCTGCTGGCTCAGATCTGCCAGCGGCTCGGTCAGATAACGCCGGAAAGCCATTAAAAACAAAATAATTAAAAAGGTGGTTTTTAGCATCGCATTACCAATCAGGAAATAGATGCCCATTTCAATCCGTTCAATGACTACTTTGCGGCTGGAGAACAGGGTAACATCACCGACCTGGCTGGTACGGCCGGAAAATTCGAAGATCAATGGGAAGGTATAACCAAAGATGCCGCTTTGCTGGTCGCTCAGACTGAGTTCCTGCTGTACCAGTTGGTTGCTAAAGCGTTGCTGGATGTCGATATAGCGGCCGGACTGGGTAATAACAGTACCATTATCATCCCGGACAATGACCCCTTCAATGGCCGGTACCGCCAGCAGACCATCAGCGATATTCAGCGTTTGTGGGGTATTAAGCTCCCAGATAGCCCGGGTAAGACTACCGGCGAAGGTTTGCTGTAAGGTCGTCAGTTCGTTACGGATAAAGCTTTTGGCGTTGTAGTACTCGGCCACGATCTGACCCAGGGTGACAATCAGCGTCAAGATAAAATAAACCGATAAAACCTTGGTCAGCAGCTTTTTAGACAGGCTGGTTTGCGGCATGGAGTCACCCTGATTGGCATTCGGAGCAAAAAGCGATTCACTCCTGCTACCATAGCGAATATAGTTGTTATTTAAAATAATTATTTCACAAAATAGAAGAGTTTTGGCAATAGACTTTCGCCTCAGGAGTGATAACGGCATGAATCTTAATCTGCAACGACTGATTAATCAGTTACCTGGTGCTGTACTGGTGCTGAATAGCCGTTATCAGCTGAGCTATGTTAACGCCTTTTTATGCCAACAGTTGGAGTTATCCGAAGCTCAGATCCTGGGGCAGGATTTTTTCAGCCTGTTCCCGGAAGTACCTAAGAGCTGGTTCTGCCGTAAAATGGCTGAGGTGTTGCAGCAGCAACAAACTCAGCAGCTGAGCTGGCAACAACGTTTGTATTTGCTCAAGCTGCCGCGCCAGGCAAAGGCTGAACAAAGTGAGTTCCAGATGGCGCAGAATGTCAGCTTTATCCCGCTGAGTAATCCGCAGGAGGAGGCACAACTGGCACTGTGGCTGGAAGATGCCAGCGAAGCCGCCCGCTACCACGCTGAGGTGTTATTTAAAACGCAACAACTGAAACAGCTGGATCGTTTCGATACGCTTACGGCCTTACCAAACTGGCAATATCTGCAACAGCAATTGCAACTGGAACTGACCCGGGCTGAGCGCTACCAGCGACCTTTAGCGTTACTGCGTTTCGAATTGGATCGTTTCAAGCTGCTCAATGATCAATACGGCCATCAACACGGCGACCAGATGTTGCAGGGGTTGGCCCGCCAGTTTAGCGCCTTGTTGCGCGATAATGATTTGTTGGCGCGCTTGGCCGGAGCAGAGTTTGCCGTGATCTTGCCCGATACTGAGCTGGCTGGGGCTATTGAGGTTGCCCAGCGGTTGCGTCAGCAAATGGAGCAATTCTGTGCTGTGCAAAGTGCGGCCGTAAAGTTGACGATTAGCTGCGGTATCAGCACTGGCGCAGCAGGCTGCAGTGTGGAAACTATGCTGCAACAAGCGGATCAGGCCTTGTATCAGGCCAAGCGGGCCGGGCGTAACCAGATCAGTATCTGGAGCGAGGCTGCGCTGGCTTAGCGTCGTGGCTGCCCACCCACAATAACAACTTAGAAAAGGTTTGACAGACGTCTAAAAGTCTGTGCATAGTGTAGTCTATGAATATAAAAGCAGCAGTACTCACCACCATTATTACCACCACCAACCCCGCGGGGTAGGAGGTCGGCGGTGTGCTGTCTGTAAAAAGGCCCGTGACCTCAAAGGTTCCGGGCCTTTTTTTTGGCCACTTGGCCCAGGTTAACCGGCGTTGATCACGCAACATAGCGTGACAGCCGGTTGACTAACAAAGGTCTGCGATAACAAAACGACTAAAGACTTGGATGCGCGAGGAGAAATTATGAGGGTGCTAAAATTTGGCGGGTCATCGCTGGCGTCGGTGGCCAGATTTTCTGAAGTGGCGCAAATTGTGTTGCAGCAGGCAACAACAGAACAAGTCTGTCTGGTGTTATCGGCCCCGCAGGGGGTAACCAATACGCTGGTCGAATTAACCGATCTGGCGTATCTGGGAGCAGACTTTCAGTCACCGCTAAGCCAGCTTGAGCAGCGTTATCAGCAGCTGTTAGCCGCGGTACCAGGCGTCAGTGAGGCACGCCGGCAGCAGGTGCAGGCGCTGATCAATAGCCAGATCCAGCAGCTAGGCTGGCAGTTACAGGGCATGAGTTTATTAAAGTTTTGCCCGGATCATATTAAAGCGCAGATTCTGGGCCTGGGGGAGCAGTTCAGCGTGGCACTGATGACGGCCTTGTTAGAGGGGCAAGGTGCGGATGTGCAAGCGCTGGACTCGGTAAAGCTGGTGAAAAGTCAGGGTGATTTTTTAAATGCCACTGCCGATGTGGCGGCGACAGCAACCGTGATTGATGCCGCTATGGCGGCGACAACTGCCAGCATCTATGTGATGGCAGGCTTTGTTTCCAGTAACGCCCAGGGCGAGACGGCCTTATTGGGACGCAATGGTTCGGATTATTCCGCCGCCGTCATTGCTGCGGCGATCAAAGCCAGTGCCTGTGAGATCTGGACCGATGTCGATGGCGTCTACAGTGCCGATCCACGGCAGGTGAAACAAACCCGCTTAATCGATCGTCTGTCTTACGATGAGGCGATGGAGTTATCTTATTTCGGTGCTAAGGTGCTGCATCCGAAAACAATCGGCCCGCTGGCGCGGGTGCAAATTCCCTGTTATATCAAAAATACCCTTAACCCCAGTGCGCCGGGCACCTGTATCGATGTGGAAGGCGATGGTGAAGCGCTGGTGAAGGGCATTTCCAGCCTCGAGCATCTGGCGCTGATTACGGTATCTGGCCCGGGTTTAAAGGGCGTGGTGGGCATGGCCAGCCGGGTCTTTGCTGCCATGGCGCGCGCACAGATTTCAGTAAGCTTAATTACCCAGTCCTCGTCGGAATTTAGCATCAGCTTCTGTGTGCCGCAGCTGCATCTGGTGGCGGCGAAAAAGGCGCTGGAAGCCGAGTTCGAATTAGAATTGCAAAACAAACTGCTACGGCCATTAGCCATCCAATCTGATATGGCGATTGTCAGCCTGGTCGGCGATGGCATGCGGCAGCACAGAGGTGTGGCTGCGAAGTTCTTCGCTTCGCTGGCGCAGGCGCGGGTGAACGTAGTAGCCATTGCGCAGGATAGCAGTGAGCGCTCGATCTCTGCGGTAGTCGAGCAGCGCAGCTGTCAGAATGCAGTTAAGGTCTGCCATGAGAACTTCTTCAGCCATATCCCCAGCATTGATGTGTTTCTGGTCGGTTGCGGGGTGGTCGGCAGTGAATTACTGGCCCAGATCGAACGGCAACAAGCCTTTTTACAGCAGCGCCAGGTTAAGCTTACCGTGTACGGTATCGCCAATAGTAAGCAGCTGTTATTGGCGAAAGACGGTGTGGATCTGAAAAACTGGCAGCCGGCATTGGCAGAGGCCAATGCACATTTTTCGCTGGCGGAGTTAAACCGCTTTGTCCAGGAACAGCATTTAACCAATCCGGTACTGGTCGATTGCACCAGTGCCCAGGCAGTCGCGGACCAGTATGCAGATTATCTGGCCGCCGGCTTCCATGTCGTTACGCCAAACAAAAAAGCCAATACCAGCAGCCTGGAGTATTACCATCGCTTGCGTGCTGTTGCCCAGCAGCAACGGCGGCGCTTTTTGTATGAAACCACGGTCGGTGCCGGTTTACCGGTAATCGATACCCTGCAAGGGCTGCTAAATGCCGGCGATCAGTTGCTGGCCTTTGAAGGCATTTTATCCGGCTCCTTGTCCTATATCTTTGGCGAGTTGGAAGCCGGGGTGCCGCTATCGGTGGTGACCGCCAAAGCCCGTGCGATGGGCTTTACAGAGCCGGATCCGCGCGATGACTTATCCGGTATGGATGTGGCACGTAAGCTACTGATTATGGCGCGCGAAGCTGGTTTAATGCTGGATCTGAGCGAGGTCGAAGTGGACTCGGTGTTGCCGGCCGGTTTTGCTGAGGGCGCTAACGTCGAAGACTTTATGGCGCAGCTGCCGCAGTTAGACCAGGCCTTTGCTGAGCGGCTGGCTGCTGCCAAAGCTGAGGGTAAGGTGTTGCGTTATATCGGCGAGATCCGCGATGGCAAATGTAAGGTCGCGATTAAAGCGCTGGCGGCTGATCATCCGCTGGCCAAAGTAAAAGACGGCGAAAATGCGCTGTCGATCCTAAGCCGCTATTATCAGCCGATCCCCTTTGTGCTGCGTGGTTATGGTGCCGGTGCCGCTGTGACCTCTGCCGGGGTCTTTAGCGATATTTTGCGCACCCTGAGCTGGCAGCAGCAGGTATAGTCTATGCAATCACATTCAACTAAGCGTTATTATGCGCCGGCCTCGACCGGCAATCTCAGCGTCGGTTTTGACTTGCTGGGCGCCGCCTTTGAACCGGTAGACGGCAGCCTGCTCGGTGATGAGCTGCTGATCCTGGGCGAGGCGGCAGAGCTCAGTTTGCAGCTAAGCGGCCGCTATCTGCATCAGCTACCGGCGGCAACCGAAGATAATCTGGTGTTTAAAGCCTTTTATGCCTTTGAACAGGCACTGGGCCAGCCATTACCGCGCTTGCGTTTGCAACTTAACAAGCATTTGCCGGTTGGCAGTGGTTTAGGCTCCAGCGCCTGTTCAATCGTCGTGGCTTTTTATGCCTTTAATGACTATTTCGGCCAGCCGTTTAGCCAGAGTGAGCTGCTACAGTTAATGGCGGTGGCGGAGGGCGGGGTAAGTGGCAGTGTGCATTATGACAATGTGGCGCCATCTTATTATGGTGGCTTACAGCTGATGTTACCGGATAGTGCGCAGATTTGCCGCAGCTTGCCCTGGTTCGAGCATTGGCGGGTGGTGCTCTGTTATCCGGGTACTGTACTCTCGACCAAGGCCGCACGCGCTGTTTTGCCAAAGCAGTTAAGTTTAACCGACAGTATCGCCTTTGCCGGTATGCTTAGTCGCTTTGTCAGTGCGCTCTACGCCGGCGATGAACAGGATGCCGCGGCGGCGTTACAGGATCGGGTGGCAGAGCCGGCCCGGCAGAATCTGATGCCGGAATTGTTGCCCTTGCGTACCGCCCTAAGTGAGCAAGGGGTGCTACATCTGGGCATTTCCGGTGCCGGCCCGACCGTATTTGCGCTTTGCCGGGATGATGCACAGGCCGCCACCACAGCAGCCTACCTTAATGCCCATTATGCCAAGAATCAGGACGCGCTGACCGCCATCTGCCGGTTAGCGCCACAGGGCGCCAGAGCGCTCACGGAGTGATAAAGATGATGTTAACGAATTTAAAAGTCCCAACCGAACAAGTCAGTTTTTTACAGGCGGTCCGACAGGGCCTGGGCCAGCAACAAGGCTTATTTTTCCCGACCAGCTGGCCAAAGCTGGATATTGACGCTTTACTTGCCTTACCGCTGGTAGAACGCAGTACCAAAATTTTAGCTGCATTCATTGGCGATGAGCTAACCGAGGCTGAAGTCGCTCAGATGGTGAGTGCCGCTTTTACCTTTGCCGCGCCACTGGTACCCGTCACGGCGCAGACGTTTTGTCTGGAACTGTTTCATGGTCCGACGCTGGCGTTTAAAGACTTTGGCGGCCGCTTTATGGCGCAGGCGCTGGCCAAAGCCCAGGGCGGGCGCAAAACCACTATTGTTACGGCCACCTCCGGCGATACCGGTGCGGCTGTGGCGCATGCGTTTTATCAGCAGCCAGGGGTAGAGGTGGTGATCCTGTACCCGAAAGGCAAGATCAGTCTGCTGCAGGAAAAGCTGTTTACCACCCTGGGGCAGAATATCACCACGCTGGCGGTGGATGGTGACTTTGACCAGTGTCAGGCGCTGGTTAAGCAAGTCTTTGATCAGCAGGAGCTGGTAAAAACCTACAATATTAACTCGGCTAACTCGATTAATATCAGTCGTTTATTTGCGCAAATCTGTTATTACTTTGAAGCTATTGCCCAACTGCCGGCCGAACAACGCTCAGAAGCGGTGATAGCGGTACCCAGCGGTAACTTTGGTAACCTGACTGCCGGTCTGATTGCCAAGGCGCTGGGGCTGCCGATTAAGCGGATGGTCGCTGCGACGAACCTGAATGATACTGTGCCGCGTTACTGGCAGAGCGGCCAGTGGCAACCCAATAAAACCATTGCCACCTTATCGAATGCGATGGATGTCAGTGCACCGAATAACTGGCCCAGGGTAGAAGCGTTGTTGGCGCAGGGGGTAGTGAGTCGGGCGGATATCGAGGCGGTTAAGGTCGATGAAGATGACACCCAGCTTGGTATGCGTTTACTGGTGCAAGAGGGTTATCTGAGTGAGCCGCACGCGGCTGTTGCCTATAAGGCGTTAAAACGCAGCCTGCAGCCGGGTGAGGTGGGGATCTTCCTTGGTACAGCGCATCCGGCTAAGTTTAAAGAACAGGTAGAGAATATTTTAGGAACACCTATCGCTTTACCGGCGGCTTTGGCAAAATGTGCCGCTGAGCAAAGTTATAGCCGCGATATTCCGGCCGATTTTGCCACCCTGGAGCAGGTATTACGACAACTGGATAATCGCTGATGCAATGGCAGGACCTTCTTGGCAGTGAAAAGCAACAACCCTATTTTCAGCAAACGCTGACGGCGATCCAGCAGGCACGCGCCGGCGGCCAGGTGATCTATCCGCCGGACAGTGAAATCTTTAATGCATTTAAGCTGACGCCGTTATCTGAGCTGAAAGTGGTGGTGCTGGGACAGGATCCTTATCATGGCCCGAACCAGGCGCATGGACTGGCGTTTTCGGTCAGGCCGGGCGTGCGGGTGCCGCCTTCGTTGCTGAATATCTACAAGGAGCTGGCGCTGGAATATGCGGACTTTCAGGTGCCGTCACATGGCTATCTGCAAAGCTGGGCCGAGCAGGGCGTGTTATTGCTGAATACTGTGTTGACGGTGGTGGCAAATGAGCCGAACTCGCATCGTGCTCTGGGCTGGGAGCAATTTACTGATCAGGTGATCCGACAAATCAGCCAGCACTGTGAGCAACTGGTGTTTTTACTCTGGGGCTCTCATGCGCAGAAGAAAGCGCGGCTAATTGACGCCAACCGGCATCATATTCTGCAGGCACCCCACCCGTCGCCGTTATCAGCGCATCGCGGCTTTCTGGGCTGTGGTCATTTTTTACAGACCAACAGCCTGCTGCGCGCCGCTGGCAAAACGCCGGTTAACTGGCATTCAGTGTTGTAACTGACGCTTGTGCCGTATTGACGGTATCGAATAACGAAAAGGGCCTGCAGTTAACTGCAGGCCCTTTTGTTTATAATTCGATATCAATCAGTTCCGGTTCAATGGTCCAATCAATGTCACAAAGCTCTTTTTTCAGTCTTTGGCGTTCTTTCAATTCCTCGATTTCCCGCCATTTGCGCTTAACGGTGCGGGTTTTCGCCGCCGGACGTTCCAACATGTTCAGTAAGTCTTCGAAGCTTTCCATAATTACGGCCTCATCTGATTGTTGTTTCTTGTTGTTATTTTCAACAAGTTTCTACCACACTTTGTGTAAAAATAAAACTAAAAAGTGACAGTACGATGACGGCGCAAAAAATAAAGGCTGCCCGCGGGCAGCCTTGCTGATGTTAAACAGGGTTTAGCGGTTTTGTTGGCGGAACAGGGCAATCAACTGCGCTGTTGAACTGTCGAACTGAGCATCACCTTGAGACTTAAGTGCTTGATAAATCGGTGTGGAAAGCTGCTTGCCCAGCTCAACACCCCATTGGTCAAAGCTATTTAGTTGCCAGATCGCCCCCTGACAGAACACCTTATGTTCATAGAGCGCGATCAAAGCGCCCAGATGATAGGGTGATAGCTCATCCAGTAATAAAGTATTACTGGGTTTATTACCAGGTGACGCCTTATGCGGGGCCAATTCTGCTGCCGCCTGCGCCGTCATGCCTTGCGCCAGACATTCCTGATAAGCTTCCTGCTCGGTCTTACCCTGCATCAGCGCCTGGGTTTGCGCAAAGCAATGCGCGGCCAGCCGCTGGTGATGGTCCTGTAGCGGATGCGCGACCTTTAGCGGTAGCAGGAAGTCGGCTGGGATTTTCAACTGGCTTTGATGCAATAACTGATGGTAAGCATGCTGGCCATTGGTGCCAGCATCACCCCAGATCACCGGGGCGGTGACATCGCTTAGTGGCTGGCCGCGGCGATCGACCGCCTTGCCATTACTTTCCATATCCAGTTGTTGCACATAAGACGGCAGTAAACGCAGATAATGGCTATAAGGCAGCAGCGCCTGCGCCTGACAGCCGAAACCGTTGATATACCAGATGCCCAGTAATGCCAGGATCACTGGCAGATTTTCGCTAAAGGGCGCGTTAAAGAAATGCTGGTCCATGGCGGCGGCACCGGCTAACAGCTGATTAAAACCGTCATTACCAATCATCAGCGCAACCGGTAAGCCAATCGCTGACCAGAGTGAGTAACGGCCACCCACCCAGTCCCACATCGGCAGGATATGCTGTGGCACAATGCCAAATTCGGCGGCCGCCTGCACGTTGGCAGAGGTAGCCCAGAAATGCCGGGCGATAGCGGCTTTGTCTGCGCCCTGAGCACTAAACCAGGCGCGCAGCGCTAACGCATTTTGTTTGGTTTCTTCGGTACCAAAGGATTTTGAAGCAACCACAACCAGTGTCGTCTCAGGCTGCAGTTGTTTGGTCAGATCGCTGACAATAGCACCATCGATATTGCCGGCAAAGTGCAGTCGCACCGGACTACAATGATAGGGCGTCAGGGCTTCCACCGCCATTTGCGGGCCCAGCAGCGAGCCACCAATGCCGACCCAAATCAGATCGGTAATTGGCTTGCCGCTATAACCAAGGTAAGTCCCTTGGTGGAGCTGGTCGATTAGTGTCGCCATTTGTGCGCGACAGGCGCTAATCGCCGCACCGATATCCTCGCCATTTAGCCGCAGGTCTTGCAAATCTTGCTGCCGCAGCCGCGTATGCCAGACCGCACGCTGCTCGGTATTATTGATAGCGGCACCGGCTTGCATTTGCTGACACAGCTGGCGGATGCTGCTTTGGGCGGCCAGTTGCTGCAGGGTTTGCCAGCTGCTGTCGTCCAACAGATTTTTGGAGAAATCCAGCGTGATACCACAAGCTTTGGCACTAAAACGCGCAGCGCGATTTGGCTCAGCAGCAAATAACTGACGCAGCGGCTGTTGCCGCTCGGCCAATGGCTTTAATAAGGCAGTTAAACTGGCAGTCATGCGGTGCTCCCGTTACAGCTGGCTTTGGATCAGGCTTTCCAGCTTACGCTGGTCAATGGCAAATTTACGGATCCCGTCTGCCAGTTTTTCGGTCGCCATCGCATCTTCATTCAGTGCCCAGCGGAACTGTTGTTCGGTTAACGCCGCCGGTTTGGCCGACGTGACGCCTTGATCTTGCAGTTTCACTGCCAGCTCGCCCTGTTGCTGGCTCAGTTCATCCAGCAGTGCCGGGCTGATCGTCAGGCGATCGCAACCGGCCAGTGCTAATACTTCGCCAATATTGCGGAAACTGGCGCCCATCACGATAGTACTGTAGCCATGCTGTTTAAAGAACTGATAGATTTCGCGTACCGACAACACGCCCGGATCGGTCTCGGCGGTATAGTCTTGCTTGGTATTGGCTTTGTACCAGTCCAGGATCCGGCCAACAAAGGGCGAAATCAGATAGACGCCGGCCTCGGCGCAAGCCCGCGCCTGTGCCAGATGGAACAGTAAGGTCAGGTTACACTGAATACCTTCCTGCTCCAGTACTTTGGCGGCCTGAATGCCTTCCCAGGTCGAGGCGATTTTGATCAGGATCCGGTCGGTGCCAATACCATTTTGTTGATACAGGGCCACTAACTGGCGCGCCTTGGCAATGGTCGCAGCGGTATCAAAGGATAAACGGGCATCGACTTCAGTAGACACCCGGCCCGGCACCAGCTTGCTGATGGCGGTGCCGACATCAACGGCGAATTTATCACTGGCTAAGGCCAGTTGCTGCGCTGGGTCCTGACTTTGTGTTTTGGCGTAAGCGATAGCCGCAGTCAGCATCGGTTTAGCAAAATCTAACTGGCTGGCATTTAACAACAAAGACGGGTTAGTGGTGGCATCCACTGGCCGGAATTGCTCGATGGCATTCAGGTCGCCACTGTCAACCACCACGGTGGTGACCGCTTTTAACTGAGTTAATAAATCTTTCATGTTATTCACTTACCATTTTGTTGGTTAATTGAGACTGATTATACGGCTAAACGGCTAAAAGTGTAGTAATAAAACAACAAATATCGTACTAAGTTCAGCCGATAAGCGGAGTGTTAGCCGGTCAACCTGCAGTATAGGTCGAGCGGCTGAACAAAAGATGACAAGCGGCCGCGCTCAGGCGGCAGTTCGCGGCAGGATCCTTTGCATTCGCGCCTGGAACAAGCATAATGGCGCCCTGCGTGATCTGCAAGGGCTGCCGCGCCAGTATTAAGGTTAGTCAGTTGTTGGGCTGGCTGAATCGCGGTTTTATCTAATGGCTTGCCGATCGCCAATGCCAGCGCCAGTTAACGTTTGATTTTGGCATATCTGATTTTCTGACCACTGATTTTTTGAAGAAAAGGAGCCCCGCTTATGTTGTTGCTGGTATCACCGGCTAAAGATCTCGACCTGACTCCGTCTGTCACACCCTTAGCGGTGACTCAGCCGGCGCTGTTAGCCGAGGCCACAGCGCTGGCCGCGATTTGCAAAACCCTGACGCCGGCTGATTTAAGCTCACTGATGCATATCAGTGACAAGCTGGCCGGCTTAAATGCCGCACGGTTTGCAGAGTGGCAACCGCCTTTTACCCCTGACAATGCTAAAGCCGCGCTCTTTATGTTTAACGGCGATGTGTATCAGGGACTAGACGCAGCGACTTTATCGAAAGATGACCTGAGCTTTGCGCAGCAGCAACTGCGGATCTTAAGCGGCCTTTACGGCGTGCTCAGGCCTCTGGATCTGATGCAGGCCTATCGCTTGGAAATGGGCACCAGCCTGGCGAATCCGGCTGGTAAAGATTTGTATGCGTACTGGAAAAGCCGCTTAACCGCCCATCTGAATAGCGAGCTGGCCGCGCTGAATACCGATACGGTGTTAAATCTGGCGTCGCAGGAATATTTTAAGGCGGTCGATACCAAAGCTCTGCGGGCGCGGGTGATTAGCCCGGAGTTTAAAGATCTGAAAAATGGTCAGTACAAGATCATCAGCTTTTACGCCAAGAAAGCCCGCGGTTTAATGGCCCGTTATGTGATTCAGCAGCGGCTAACGGCTCTGGAGGGTATCCAGGGCTTTAATCTGGCCGGCTATTACTACAGTGCTGAACATTCCTGCCCTGATAAGCCGGTGTTTTTGCGTGATCTGCCGCAATAACGGCTGATAGCGCTACTTTTCGTCACTATTGGCAACTATTCGCAACTGTTTGCGACTATTCGAGACTAAGTCGCCATTATGTTGCCACTTAGCGAAAATTCGCCGCGCGTTGCGGCGTTTTTTTCGCTAAAATAGCGCTTTGTTTGTCACCGAGCGTCAGCTAATGAAATTTCCCGGTCTGCGTAAAATCAAGCATTACTTTCCGGTCTCTCAGCCCAAACCGCAATTACCCAGTCTGGATGTGCGTCCGGCGTTGGATACCTATATTGTCGGTTTAGATCAAACCATTGTTGATGTGGTTGCCAGTGTTACCGACGAATTTTTGGCAAAGTATGAGATCCCGAAGGGGTTATCGAACCTGGTTGAACATGACAAAGCGAACCGGATATATCATGAGCTGGTCGTCAATAACGCCATCTCCGATCATTTTGCCGGCGGCACCATCGGCAATACGATCCATAATTACTCGGTGCTGGCGGATGATAAATCGGTATTGCTGGGCGTGATGTCGGCCAATATTGCACTGGGTTCGCCTGCTTATCATTATGTTTGTCATACCAGCTCGAAAGTCGATATGAATCATCTGCAAGGGGTGGCGGGCGATATCGGGCGTGGTATTACCATGATCACGCCGGATGGCGAGCGCACCTTTGTGATTGACCCCAGTGATATGGATCAGCTGGCGCCGGACTATATTCCAACCCCCATTATTGCCGGTGCGGCGGCCTTTGTGGTCAGCGCTTATCCGCTTCGGGCAACAGGGCAACCGATCCAGCAGGCGATGTTAAAGGCATTGGCCGATGCCAAAGCCCATCAGGTGCCGGTGTTAATGAGCCTGGGTACCCGCCATCTGGTAGAAGAAAACCGCGCCCAGATCCTGCAAACCATTCATGATTACGTTAATGTGCTGGCAATGAACGAGCAGGAAGCCGAAGCCCTGACCGGGTTTCGCGATCCGCTGCTGGCAGCCGAGGCCGCACTGGAAATTACCGATATGGTGTTGATCACCGCCGGGGCAGAGGGCTTGTATCTGTGTGGCTATACTGACGAGCGCACTAAACGCGAGAGTTCAAATCCGATTAAGTCTGCCAGCCTGGCCGATTTTAACCGCTTTGAATTTAGCCGGCCAATGCTGCGCCGGCATTGCCAGCAGCCGCTGAAAGTCTATTCGCATATTGACCCTTACCTGGGCGGGCCGGAGCGGATTAAGAATACTAATGGTGCCGGAGATGGCGCCTTGTCGGCCATCCTGCACGATATGGCAGCTAACAGCTATCATAAGCAGGTACAGCCGCTGTCGAGCAAGCATGAGTTGCCTTATCTGGCCTATTCGTCATTTGCCCAGCTGTGTAAATATGCCAACCGGGTCAGTTATGAGATCCTGGTGCAAAATGCCCCCAGGCTGTCTAAAGGCCTGCCAGAGCGCGAAGACAGCCTGGAAGAAGCCTACTGGGAGCGTTAAGCAGCGGTGCTACCGATCACGGCTGATATTTATCTTGACGAAGAACTGCTGAATTGGCAGTTTGTCCGCGCTTCCGGCCCGGGTGGTCAGCATGTCAATAAGGTGTCGACGGCGGTGCTGTTGCAGCTGGATATTCGCCAGTCTGGTTTGCCAGATTGGCTGCAGCAGCGCTTGTTAAAGCTTGCCGATCATCGCATCAGCCAAAGCGGTAAGATTACGATTAAATGTCAGCAGAGCCGCAGTCAGGAGCAAAACCGCGAACTGGCGCTGGCACAGCTGCTGGCGCTGTTGCAAAGTGCCACTAAAACGCCGAAAAAACGGCTGGCGACTAAGCCCAGCTACAGCAGCCAGCAAAAGCGGCTGCAAAGCAAAAAGCAGCAAGGGCAAACCAAGGCGTTACGCCAGCAAAAGCGTTTTGATTAGACTACAGTCAGTAACCAGGCGCGAAAGCTGCGGCCTTTCATTTTGCTGTGATTAAGCTGGTGTAACGCGGCTTTATAGGCATTGCGGCTGACCGCGACATAGGCCCGGAAATCCTGCAGCTGAATTTTACCAATTTCGGCAAACGCCAGTTTGTTATCGCGGGTCAGGGCGCCGACAATATCCGCCGGGCGTAATTTTTGTTTTTTACCGCCATCAATTTCCAGCGTCACCATGGCCGGCTGCCGCGGCTGATTGCTATTGGCGGCAGGCAACGGCAGCGGTTCAATTTCAATGGCAAAGGCTTGCTCCAGCGCGGCCAATTTGTGGCTGTCGTCGACGGTATACAGCGAGCAGGCTAAACCTTCGCTACCGGCACGACCGGTACGGCCGATACGATGAGTATGGGTTTCGACATCATGCGCCAGCTGATAATTGATCACCAGATCCAGCTTTTCGATATCCAGACCGCGGGCGGCGACATCGGTCGCCACTAACAGCTGCAAACTGCCATTGGCAAATTGCAGCAGTTGCTGTTCGCGCTCGCGTTGCTCCAGATCGCCATGCAGGGCGGCAACACTAAAGCCCTGTTGCTGTAATTCGCTATACAGCTGCTGTACTTCTTTGCGGGTATTGGCAAAGATCACGCAGCTATCGGGCTGCAGCGCCAGTAATAAGCGCTTAACCGCTTCACTGCGGCTATGTTGCTCCAGCAGATAAAATTGTTGCGCAATGCGTGCTGCCTGCGCCGGGCTATCGATAATGATCACCTCGGGCTGATGTAGCTGCGCCTGAGCCAGTTTTTTTACCTCCGGCGCAAAGGTCGCACTGAACAGTAGCTGTTGTTTGGGTGGTGGCAGTGCCGCCAGAATTTGCTCAAGTTCAGTGGCAAAGCCCATTTCCAGCATGCGATCCGCTTCATCCAGTACCAGTTGTGAAACTTCAGCAAGGTCCAGCCGCTGTTGCTGCAAATGATCAAGCACCCGTCCCGGCGTACCCACGATAATATGGGCACCATGTTCCAATGACAGGATCTGGCCTTTGGCTGGCACGCCGCCACACAGTGTCAGCACCTTAATATTGTGAATACCGCGCGCCAGCAGACGGATTTTGCTGGCCACCTGTTCGGCCAGCTCGCGGGTTGGACACAGCACCAGACTTTGAATGCGAAACCGGCCGACATTCAGTTTACTGAGTAAACCCAGTGCAAAGGCTGCCGTTTTACCTGAGCCGGTCGCCGCCTGAGCAAACACATCTTTACCCGCCAGGATGGCCGGTAAGCTGGCGCTTTGTACCGCCGTTGCCTGCGCAAAGTTAAGCTCTTGCAGGGTTTTTAATAAGGCTGGGGATAGGGCGAAATCGGAAAAGGGGCGGCACTCAGTCACAGGTATTACTCAGCTAAGGTTACGCTGACCCGGTGTCTGCGTATCGCGGCGCACTATAACACAAATTACAGAGCACAAATTACAGAGCACAAATGGCGTTGGAAATTTTGCCGCTGCAGCGCCGGGAATGACAGCGCCAGCGGCGGCTTATTCTGCCACCTGAGTAACAGGCTGCTCTTTAAAGGTCGCCAGTTGTAGCTGGGTGCTGGCTTTGGTTTGCAGCATCGAGACCAGCGAGTCCCAGCGCACATTGCGCTCTTTTTCGAAGATCAGATCAAAGTTACCGGAATCCCAGTCGACAAAGTGCTGGGGATTTAGAGAGCGATCCAGGAAATGGATCTCATAGTGCAGATGTGGTGCGGTAGAACTGCCGGTATTGCCCGAGGTGGCAATTAATTGCCCCTTGTGTACGAAGGTACCACCAGTGACTTTAAAATCCTGCAGATGGGCGTAAAGCGTGGAGAAACCAAAGGCATGGCGGATTTTTAGCAGATTACCGTAACCACTATTACTTTTACGTACCAGTTCTACTACGCCATCAGCCGGGGCATAAATCGGGGTACCACGCGGCGCAGTCAGGTCGATGCCATTATGGTGTTTGCGTTTTCCCAGAATCGGGTGAGTACGCACGCCGTAGCGGGAAGATCTTTTATCAAAATCCAGCGGTGAACCATTAGGTACGAGTTGCAGCATCGCCATCCGGGCGCTGGAAGTGACGGTTGCCAGATCCAGCCGGCTCTCCAGCCCCTGATCATGGTTATGCTCCAATCCCAGGCTCAGCTCAATTTCTTCCAGACGCTGACTGACTAATGCCATCTCGTCCTGCTTTAATGTCAGCTCCTGTTCCAGCGTATCGCGGGTTTCCGTTAATTGCGCCAGTTGCTGCTGCAATGCCGAGGTTTGCTCAGCCAGCAGTTGTTGCTCGGCTTTGGCCGAGTCGACGGTATACATCAGATAATGAATCACCGCAGCGGTAATTAACACCGAAAACAGCAGTACCCACAAGCCAATAACGGCATTGCGTTTCACGATATTACTGATATTGAAGTGTCGGGTACCATGTACGCTTGAGACGGAAATTATTATACGATCTTTCATCAGCGCGAATTGTTTACTCTGTAACCAGTTGTTGACCAGCAGCAAAAATAGGGGGCTTTACCGGTACTGTCAAGCACTTTGTCAGTTGCGAACAGCAGGCGCCAACGCGGATTGTCGCTGGCGCCTTGATTTATTTCACATATCAGAAACTATTAATGTCCGGCGTGACCGTCGATGCCATGGGCATGACCATGTGCCAGTTCTTCCTCAGTGGCATCGCGTACCGCGACCACTTCCACATCAAACTGCAGTTCAAAACCAGCCAGCGGGTGGTTGCCATCGACAACAACTTCTTCCTCTGACACATCTATAATGATGACCGGCTGTTCGCGACCATCCGGGCCTGAGGCACGAAAGCGCATACCCACAGCAACGTCCATCCCTTCAAACATGGAACGTGGTACGGCTTGTACCAGCTGGTCGTGGCGCTCGCCATAGGCGTCTGCTGCTGCAATGGTGCTGCTAAATTTGTCGCCGGCGGCTTTGCCGGCCAGGGCTTGTTCCAGACCCGGGATCAGCGCGCCCTGACCAAACATAAATACCAGAGGCTCGCCACCGGCAGAAGAATCGAGTTGGTTACCCTTGCTATCGGTAACGGTGTAATGAATGGCGACAACTTTGTCTTGCGAAATGGTCATGCGAACCTCTTAATTGAGTGAATAAGGTAGAGCGTGCTGGCTGAGTAGCAATGGCTGCTCGCCGGCCAGCCGTAACGAATCTGCCGGTGTTATGTCATTAGGCAGCAACGCCAGCAGCCACAGCTGCCGGTTAACGTTAACCGCATTGATTACCTGGCCGATCCGGCGCCAGTTAGTATCCAGTTGTAGTTCAATGTCGGCACCGGCCACCGGTGTTTCATCGGTTTCGGCACTGAGAATATAGGCCGCTCTTTTATTGCCACCACGGTATTTCAAGCGCGCAACAGTCTCCTGACCAATATAACAGCCCTTGGTAAAGCTAATGCCATCTACCGCTTGTAAGTTAAGCATTTGTGGCACCAGTTCGCCAATCAGGGGTTGCTCTAAATAGGCCAGGCCATGGCGGATATGCTGCTCCAGCCAGAGCGTCGGCGCGGCCAGTGGCAGCTGCGCCTGTTGCAGGCTGGCCAGTTCAGTTTGCGGCAATACCAGCAAATAATGATCCATAGCCAGGCAAAGCAGGCTGAGTGCACCGTTACGCACCAGCTGACCGGCGGCTTGCGGCACCGCAAACCCCAGTTGTCGGATTAAACTCTGGCTCTCAGAGCCGGCTAAGCCGAACACAGCATAGGGTTGTTCGCTTTGGTCAAAGCTGACTTTAGAAAAGACACCAAACTTTTTCCACTGCACTAATGAGGCCTGCAATTCATCCCGAAAAGCCACGACCAGCAGATCCTCACCTTGTGCAAACAAATGAAAAACCGACCACATCTTGCCCTTGGCGTCGCAATGGGCGCCGCGCAGGAAATTGTCTGTCGTCAGTTGATTGAGATCGCAGGTGGCTTGTCCTTGCAGATATTTACGGTTATCAGGGCCACTGATCTTCAGTACCTGAAAGCCGGGAAGTGGGCTTAGGAAAGCCGGTTGAACTTCTGTTGATAAAGCCGCGTATTGTTCTGCGCTTAGCCAGGATGTCTGCATAATATGTAACGCTTAAGCTGATAATAACAGGTAGATTGGGGCGAGGCACAAAAGCTCAACCCTGGATCCGGAATTTTGTTAAGATACCGCCAAAACGCCTAAATTGCGAGGAATCCCGATGTCTCAATTAATGAGTAAACCGAAATTACGCTGGGCCTGCCGCCGCGGCATGCTGGAACTGGATGTGTTACTGGCTCCCTTTGTCGAAGAGGGCTATGATGCCCTGACTGAGCAGCAGAAAGCGGATTTCGAGCGTTTACTGGCCTGTGATGATCCAGATCTGTTCGCCTGGTTTATGGGGCACGCCCGTTCGACCGATAGCGCCATCCAGGCATTAATTGAGCTGATTGTGAATCGTGTCCGGGTATAGCCTGGCGCTTAACACTTCGTTATTAAGGCGCAGGCTGTTGCTGGCCGCCGGCGCTGCGCTGGCGCTGCTGTATTTGCTGCTGCCGTTGCAGGGCAGCAGTTATCTGCTGGCGTGGTTAAGCCTGACTGCCTGGTTTTATCTGTTATGGTCCAGCAAGGCTGCGTCCGCCTCAGCGTTATTGCTGGATGCTGAGGGTGGGCTGCGTTGGTTAGATTCAACGCTCTCTGCCGGCAGTTGGCGGCCGGGCAGTGTTATCAGTCGCTATGCTACGCTGCTCTGCTGGACAGATACCCAAGGCCGGCGGCAGCAGCAATGGCTGTTCGCCGACCAGTTTTCTGCCGCCGATTACCGTAGTCTGGCGCGCTGGCTACATACCCAGCGCTGGCGACATAACCCGGATCCGGTTAAAAATTAGCGGGTTGTAAAATGCTGGGTTGGCTGTTGGCCAGTTGCTGCGGGTAATCCAGGTTGTAATGTAAGCCTCGGCTTTCTTTACGCTGCATTGCGCAGCGGATAATCAGCTCCGCCACCTGTACCAGATTTCTCAGCTCCAGCAGATTGTGGCTCACGCGGAAGTGGCTGTAGTAATCCTGAATTTCCTGTTGTAACAACTCCACCCGATGCAGGGCGCGTTCCAGCCGTTTGTTGGTGCGAACAATGCCAACGTAATCCCACATAAAGAGTCTGAGCTCATGCCAGTTATGGGTGATCACCACCTCTTCATCTGAGTTGCTGACCCGGCTTTCATCCCAGGCCGGAATACTCAGGTTTTGCAGGTTGTTGACCGGCTGCTGCAGGATATGCCGGGCTGCAGCCTGCGCAAATACAATACATTCAAGCAAGGAGTTCGAGGCCATCCGGTTGGCGCCATGCAGGCCGGTATAGGCCACCTCACCGATCGCATACAGATTATCCAGATCGGTTTGACCATGCAGATTGGTCATCACACCGCCACAGGTATAGTGCGCCGCCGGCACGACCGGGATCGGCTCTTTGGTAATATCAATACCGACGCTTAAACATTTGGCATAGATGGTAGGGAAGTGCTCGATAATAAAATCTTTTGGTTGATGGCTGATATCCAGCAATACTGATTTGGCACCCAAACGTTTCATCTCAAAGTCGATGGCGCGGGCGACGATATCCCGCGGTGCCAGTTCGGCTCTTTCGTCAAAATCCGGCATAAAACGGCTACCATCCGGCCGCTTCAGATAAGCGCCTTCGCCGCGCATCGCTTCGGTGATCAGAAAATTGGGCGCTGCCGGATGATACAGACTGGTGGGGTGGAATTGGTTAAATTCCATATTGGCCACCCGGCAGCCGGCGCGCCAGGCCATCGCAATACCGTCGCCACTGGCCACGTCCGGATTACTGGTGTAAAGATAAACCTTACTGGCGCCGCCAGTCGCCAACGCCACCGCCTGGGCCCGGATGGTTTCTACCCGGCTGGCCGCTTTATTCCAGACATAGGCACCATAGCAACGTTTTGGATCCAGCCCGAGCTTTTTACCGGTGATCAGGTCAACTGCATTATAGTTTTCCAGTAACACGATATTCGGATGCTGTCGCACCTGATCGACCAGGGTGATCTGCACCGCACGGCCGGTCGCATCGGCCGCATGCAGAATGCGTCTATGACTATGGCCGCCTTCACGGGTCAGATGATACTTCATGCTGCCATCGCTATCCTGATACTGATCGAAGGGCACGCCCTGAGCAATCAGCCATTGCATCGCGGCCTTGGCGTGTTCGGCAGTAAATTGTACGGCGGCGGGATCACAGAGTCCGGCGCCCGCTACCAGTGTATCGTTAACATGGGACGCAATACTGTCATTTTCGTCAAACACAGCGGCAATGCCCCCCTGGGCATACAGGGTCGAGCCCTCACGCAGTGGGCCCTTGCTCAGCACCAGCACCCGCCGCTGATCGGCTAATTGCAGCGCCAGCGACAAGCCGGCGGCGCCACTGCCGATAATTAAAACGTCACAAAGATGTTCATTTGCCTGTGTCATACGATACACTTAACTCTATTAATGGCTCTGAAAAATGCGCAGAAACAGCCGGTTTTACCGGCAGTGCCGGATTTAAGATCAGGTTATTCTAGCCTTTTTGTGACAGTTAGCAGAACTATTTATTCAGCTTGCAGTCATAATCAGTACGCTTGACTGGCGCCACTCAGAAACAACACCTATAGCATTACAGGGGCAGGCTCAAAGAATGAGCGAGCAAGAATTAGATTGGCAAATCGTCCAGCGGGTACAACAAGGGGATAAAGCGGCGTTTAACGTGCTGGTAAAAAAATATCAGCACCGGATCGCGAACTTAATTTCCCGCTATGTCTCTAATCACGGAGACGTTGCAGATGTAGTACAGGAAGCCTTTATTAAAGCCTATCGGGCGATACCTGGCTTCCGTGGTGAAAGTGCGTTTTATACCTGGCTATATCGGATTGCGGTTAACAGCGCGAAGAACTATCTGGTCGCGAATAACCGTAAACCACCGGCCAGCGATGTGGACGCGGAAGATGCGGAATATTTTGAAGGTAGCGATGCCCTGAAAGAGCAGGACTCCCCGGAACGCTTGTTGTTGTCCGAGGAAATCCGGCAGGTGGTATTCGGCACCATTGATAAATTGCCTGATG
This sequence comes from Alishewanella aestuarii B11, assembly GCF_000280055.1. GTDB lineage: Bacteria > Pseudomonadota > Gammaproteobacteria > Enterobacterales > Alteromonadaceae > Alishewanella > Alishewanella aestuarii. Next base: position 220,394 of record NZ_ALAB01000005.1, read on the forward strand.
AACTGCGCACGGCTATTACTCTGCGTGAGTTAGAAGGGCTAAGTTATGAAGAAATCGCTGAAGTAATGGAATGCCCGATCGGGACAGTACGCAGTCGGATCTTCCGGGCCCGTGAAGCGATAGATGCTCAGCTGAAACCTTTGGTAGGTTAGGCTAAACCCAGCAAGTACCTTGACAGGAAACTTTATGTTGTCAGAGAAGCAGGAATGGCTGTCAGAAGCCGCAGATAATCAGCCGCTAACGGCCGCGCAACTGGATGCCTTGTTGCAGCAGCGCGAGCCACAGCAGACGCTGGAGCGCTATCAGTTGATGGGTGCTGTATTGCGTAATGAAGATGCCAGTGTGCTGCCGGCGGATTTCAGTGAACGCTTTGCTGCCCGTCTGGAGCAGGAAGCAACCTATCAGTTGCAACCGCAGCATAGCCTGCTAAGCCGGTTGCGCGGTACCCTGCAACAGGCTGCGAATGCGCAGTGGTTTAAGCCGGCAGCGCAGGGTGCTATCGCGGCCGGTGTGGCGCTGGTGGCGGTTTTTGGCGTACAGCAATATCAGCAGCCACTGGAGCAGGAACTGATGTTACCGACTCCGGTGCTGCAAACCCGGCCGGTAGCCGGTTTTGCGACGCCGGTCAGTTTAAGCCAGACTTCGGTTGAAAGCCGCTTCGCTGAGCAGGAGCAGCAGGCGATGCTGGAACAGCAACGACGGTTACAAGCGTTGTTGCAGGCCCACCGCCAGCAGGTGCGTTTAATGGAGCAACCACAAGCGCAGCAGGAACCGGAACAGCAAGAGCCGCGTTAACATGAACAAAGTGCTGTTATGGCTAGGCGTAGTGCTGGTTCTCAGCAGCACTGTCGCCAAGGCCGATGAAGAAGGGTGGGCCCTGCTGGAGCGGGTGCAGCAAAGCGTCAGGCAGCACAATTTTGATACCTCCTTCGTGATCCTCAAAGGTAATCAGGTTGAGTCCTACCGTTGGTTACATGGTCGGCAGCAGCAAGCTGAGATTGAGCATCTGGTGCCGATGTTTGCCGAAGGTGTCGACATTCTGCGACGTGACAGCCAGGTGTATTATCTGCTTAGTGAACGTCCGGCGTTAATTACGCACAGCCGCTTTATTAAAGAACTACCAGCCTTATTCTATCAGGAACCGTCCCGTTTAAAGTCGCTGTACAATGCGGTGTTGGGTAGTGCGTCCATGGTCGATGGCCGCAGCGCGCAATTATTGCGCTTATCTGCCCATTCGGCCGCCCGCTACCACTATTGGTTGTGGGTTGACGTTGAAACCGCTTTCCCGCTGCGACTGGATACCTTAATTACCTCTGCCGATATGCAACAGGCAGCACTTGAGATCTGGCAGGTTACGCACTTGAGTATCAGCAGTGAAATGTCAGATAACCTGAAGCAGCTGTTGGAGATTGAATTACCGGATGCGACGGCCTTGACCCTGAGCCAACCGCCACAACGACACCTGCTACACTGGTTACCTGATGGCTATCAGGTGGTCGCTGAGCCACTGGCTATCCCGCAGCTGCAACCGGAAATTCAGAGTTACTGGTTGCTGTCGGACGGACTGCACCAGATCTCGGTGTTTGTACAGCCCGGTCAGCGTTTACCGGCGCAAGCCTATCGCGATGGTGCCCTGACGATTTTTGTCAAATCCGATCCGCAGCAGGACGTTACGGTAATAGGTCCAGTCAGCCTGGAAATTGCCCAGCGTCTGGCGGCAGCCGTGACGCAAAAATAATGCAGGTCGATGAAATTGCGACTGTGGTCGCCACCGAACAGCACGGGGTCTGGCTTACCACCACACCCGCCGGCAGTTGTAACAGCTGTCAGGTAAGTGGCGACTGTGGCACCGGCATTGTCGCCAAAACCTTTACCCCGCGTCAGCAACGGTTTTTTGTCAGCACTGAGCTTAGGCTGTTACCTGGCGAGCAGGTGCGGATTGGCATTGCGCAGCAGGGGTTGTTGCTGGCGGCGTTACTGGTCTATCTGTTGCCGTTGGCACTGATGTTACTGAGCGTCACGGTGTTAAATGTCTTTTGGCAAGTGGCCGAAATCTGGTCGCTGCTGCTGGCCGTAATAGCTATGGCGATTGGGTTTTATCTAGCCCGGCGTTATGATCAGCGGCCGGGGCAGTCAGAGCAGGTGCAGATCCTGGAAGTGTTACCGCAGCTGGCCTTACATCGCGTGCAACCAGACTAAGCCGCGAAACACTCAGCCAACAAACATAGCAAGCTTAAGCCGGATAGAGTACAATTCGCGCTAATTTCAATACTAACCCGCATTGTCCACCCACTATGCCGCCGCTGTGGCTGCATTCAGGTGACAGTGCACTCAGTTTTTTGCGGATAAGATGCCAAAACTCGACCATATCAGAAACTTTTCAATTATCGCCCACATTGACCACGGTAAGTCGACCTTATCAGATCGTTTGATCCAGTTTTGTGGCGGTTTAAGTGACCGGGAAATGCAACAGCAGGTACTGGATTCGATGGATCTGGAACGTGAGCGTGGTATTACCATCAAAGCTCAAAGCGTGACCTTGCATTATCAGGCTGATGATAGCAACACCTATCAGCTGAACTTTATCGACACCCCAGGCCATGTTGACTTTACCTATGAGGTAAGCCGCTCACTGGCCGCCTGTGAAGGGGCACTGCTGGTAGTGGATGCCGGTCAGGGTGTCGAGGCACAAACTGTGGCTAACTGTTACACCGCACTGGAGATGAATCTCGAAGTGCTGCCGGTACTGAATAAGATCGATTTGCCGCAGGCAGATCCGGATCGGGTATCGGAAGAAATCGAAGATATTATCGGTATCGAAGCGGTCGGCGCTGTGCAGTGCTCAGCGAAAACCGGCTTGGGTATCAAAGATGTGCTGGAAACTATCGTTAAGAAAATCCCGGCACCGGAAGGCGAGCCTGAGGGCCCAACCCAGGCATTAATTATTGATTCCTGGTTCGACTCTTATCAGGGCGTAGTGTCACTGGTGCGGGTTAAGCACGGTAGTATCAAAGCCAAAGATAAAATTAAAGTTATGTCGACCGGCCAGGTTTATGAAGTGGATAAAGTCGGGGTCTTTAGCCCGAAAGCCACTAACACCGGCGAATTAAAAACCGGCGAAGTTGGCTTTGTGATTGCCGGTATTAAAGAAATTAAAGGCGCGCCGGTCGGTGATACGCTGACGCTGGCTAAAAATAGTGCTGATAAGCCACTGCCTGGTTTTAAGCGGATCAAGCCACAGGTTTATGCCGGGGTGTTCCCGGTGTCCAGTGACGATTACGAAGATTTCCGCGACGCCCTGGCCAAACTGAGTCTGAACGACTCCTCGTTATTCTATGAACCGGAGAACTCCGGAGCCTTGGGCTTTGGCTTCCGCATTGGTTTCCTCGGTATGCTGCATATGGAAATCATTCAGGAACGCTTAGAGCGCGAATATGATCTGGACCTGATCACCACGGCACCGACGGTAGTCTATGAGGTGCTGAAAAAGAACGGCGAAACGATTATGGTCGATAACCCCAGTGATCTGCCAGCGACCAATGATATTGATGAGATCCGCGAGCCGATCGTGGAAGCGCATATTCTGGTACCGCAGGAATATCTGGGTAACGTTATTACGCTCTGTATTGAGAAACGTGGTACTCAAGTCAATATGAGCTATCACGGCCGTCAGGTGGCAGTGGTGTATGAACTGCCTATGGCAGAAGTGGTGATGGACTTCTTCGATCGCCTGAAGTCGACCAGCCGTGGCTATGCCTCACTGGACTACAGCTTTAAACGCTTCCAGACCTCGAATATGCAGCGGGTGGATATACTGATTAACGGTGAGCGGGTCGATGCGCTGGCCATTATCAGCCACATTGATTTTGCGCAAAGCCGTGGCCGTGAACTGGCAGAAAAGTTAAAAGAGCTGATCCCACGCCAGATGTTTGATATCGCGATCCAGGCGGCGATCGGTAACCATGTGATTGCCCGGACCACGGTAAAACAATTACGGAAAAACGTTCTAGCCAAGTGTTATGGCGGTGACGTTAGCCGGAAGAAAAAGCTGCTGCAAAAGCAGAAAGAAGGTAAAAAGCGGATGAAGCAGGTCGGTAATGTGGAAGTACCACAGGAAGCCTTCCTGGCCATTCTGAAAGTCGGAAAATAATAAGGACAGCTAATGGCAGGCTATTTTTCAATTCTACTGGTGCTGTTAACGCTAAGTTTTGGTGTTATCTGGTTGCTGGATAAGTTTTATCTGGCACCACAGCGGCAACTGCGTCTGGCCGGTGCCCGGGCGCAGGCAAAAACTGCGCTGCCGCTGCAGGCCGAAGAGGAAATTCTGAAAGAGTCTGCTGTAGTGGAAACGGCCAAGTCGCTGTTTCCGCTGGTGGCTGCGATCACAATTTTACGCTCCTTTTTATTTGAACCGTTTCAAATCCCTTCCGGTTCGATGATGCCCACCCTATTGGTCGGTGATTTTATTCTGGTGCAAAAATTTGCCTATGATGTCAAAGATCCGGTCTGGCGCACGACGCTGTGGAGCAACAAGACGCCACAACGCGGCGATGTTGCAGTCTTTAAATACCCGCTTAATACCAAAATTGATTACATCAAAAGGGTGGTCGGGGTGCCGGGAGATCGCATCGTCTATCAGAATAAACAGCTGTTTATCGCGAAAAACTGCGCGACTCCTGTGGTCAGTGGTTGCGGTGAGCTGCAAGCGGTACCGATGACTTTTCAGGATGAGGGCGAGTTTTATCTGGGGCCTATGCCACAAAGCCGCTTCCTGGAGCAGTTGGGCGAGGTGGAGCATCAGGTGCTGACCACGCCAATGAAACCGGAAGATTTCCGTAACTATTTCCGGCAGCGCGGTACCGATATCGAAGAGTTTATTGTGCCGGAAGGCCATTATTTTGTGCTGGGCGATAATCGCGATAATAGCGTCGACAGTCGGTTCTGGGGCTTTGTGCCGGCCGATAATCTGGTTGGTAAAGCCGTCTTTATCTGGATGAGTTTCGAATTTAGTGAAGATCCGAATAGCTGGTTACCACGCTGGGTGCCGGTTGGTGTTCGTTTTGAGCGCTTAGGCCGGATCCAATAGCGATGCCGATGCAAAAATCTTTAAGCCCCCTGATGCGTAAGCTGGGCTATCAATTTAATCAGCTGAGTTTATTGGAACAGGCGCTGACGCACCGCAGCTGCAAAGGTCAACATAACGAGCGGCTGGAATTTCTCGGTGATGCCCTGCTGGGGCTGATTATCGCAGAAGCCTTGTTTGCCCGCTTCCCGCAAACCCGCGAGGGTGATCTGACGCGGATGCGCTCTGCTCTGGTCAAAGGCGTGACCCTGGCTTCTATTGCTCAGGAGTTGGGGCTGTCGGATTTTTTACGACTGGGGCCGGGCGAATTGAAGAGCGGTGGCTTTCGTCGGGAATCCATTCTGGCTGATGCGCTGGAAGCGATCTTAGGGGCTATCTATTTAGATAGCGGTATGGAAGCCTGTAAAGGCCGGATCCTTGAGTGGTTTGGTCCAAGATTAGAAGAAATTGCGCCGGGCCAGCAGAAAGACTCGAAAACCCAGTTGCAGGAATATCTGCAGGGGCTACGCTTACCGCTACCGACCTATGAAGTGATTGCCACTATCGGGGAAGCGCACCAACAAACCTTTACCGTGCGCTGTACTGTGCTGGGAAGGACTCCTATTACCGCGACCGGTTCATCCCGGCGCAAGGCGGAGCAGGATGCTGCTGCGCTGGCTTTGGAACAATTAAAGCATGACCGTTAGTCCCTCTACTTTTGCCGGCCTGGTGGCCATCGTTGGCCGCCCGAATGTAGGTAAATCTACGCTACTGAACAAACTGGTTGGTCAGAAAGTGAGTATTACCTCGAAAAAACCGCAAACCACCCGGCACCGTATTGTTGGTATTGATACTGAAGGTGACTACCAGGCGGTGTTTGTCGATACCCCCGGCCTGCATATCGATGAGAAGCGGGCGATTAACCGTTTGATGAATAAGGCGGCAGCCACCTCCATTCTGGACGTCGAATTTGTGCTCTTTGTAGTAGAAGGCACCCGTTGGCATGATGACGATCAGATGGTACTGAACAAACTGATTGCTGCGAAAAAGCCGGTGATCCTGGTCGTCAACAAGGTCGACTTGTATAAAGACAAAGCGGAATTACTGCCACATTTACAGTGGCTGGGTAGCCAGTTAGATTTTCTGGATGTGGTGCCGTTATCGGCCGAGAGCGGTGACAATGTCGCCACTTTGCGCAAGGTGGTGCAACAGCATTTACCCCCTTGTGAATTCCTGTTTCCGGAAGATTATGTTACCGATCGCTCGCAGCGGTTTATGGCGGCGGAGATTGTGCGCGAGAAGCTGATGCGCTTCCTCGGTGATGAGTTGCCCTATGCAGTGACCGTCGAGATTGAGCGCTTTAAGTGGGAAGAAAAACATTTTCATATCGCTGCGCTGGTGCTGGTGGAGCGCGATAGCCAAAAGAGAATGGTGATCGGCAACAAAGGCGAGCGGATTAAGCAAATTGCTACCGAAGCCCGGCTGGATATGGCCGCCATGCTGGAAGCGCCGGTGTTTCTGCAAGTATGGGTTAAAGTAAAATCGGGCTGGGCCGACGATGAGCGCGCCCTGCGCAGTCTGGGCTACGGCGAAGATTAACCAGGCGATGGACGGAAGATTGTGGCCAGCTTACATCCTGCACAGCCGTCCCTATCAGGAAAACAAACTCTTGCTGCAACTGCTGTTGCCGGAGCAAGGCCGGATCAGCGCTGTCGTAAGACGGCGTAGCGGTAAACAACACCGGGCACTGCAACCCTTCCAACCCTATTTATTGAGTCTCGGCGGCCGTAGCGCGCTAAAAACCGTATTGCAGCTGGAAGAGCAGGCGGCGGCCTATCCTTATCGCGGCCGGGTGTTATACAGTGCCCTGTATTTAAATGAGCTGCTGTGCCGGCTCTGGCCTGCTGATCTTGGTTCGGATACTCTGTTTGCCGATTACCAGCAAAGTTTAGTGGCGCTGGCACAAAGCAGCAGCGATGGCATGCTGGAGCAAGCGTTGCGGCAGTTTGAATTTGCCTTGCTCGCTGAGCTCGGGCAATTACCGGCGTTGGAGCTGGATGCAGCAGCACAGCCAGTTCAGGCTGAGCAATACTATCAATTCGCTGCCGAGCAAGGGCTTGTGCTCAGTCCTCAGGGCTGGCGCGGTGCCGCTTTATTGGCGATCGCTGCTGGCGACTGGCAACAGCCGGACGCCCTGCGGGTTGCTAAACAATTAAGCCGGCAGCTGCTCGCGCCGTTGCTCGGCGATAAACCTTTAACCAGCCGTGCTCTGTTTCAGCAACGGAGCAGCGGGCCGGCCTAATTACGGAGTTTGTTATGTCTGCAATTTATTTAGGCGTGAATATCGATCATATTGCAACGGTGCGTAATGCCCGTGGCACAGCCTATCCGGAGCCGGTGCATGCCGCTTTGCTGGCCGAGCAATATGGTGCGGATGGGATCACTGTGCATCTGCGGGAAGACCGCCGCCATATTATTGATCGCGATGTCTTTATTTTGCGCGAAACCATTGGCACCCGGCTTAATTTTGAGATGGCGGTGACCGAAGAGATGTTGGCCATTGCCGGTAAACTGAAGCCGCATTTTAGCTGTCTGGTTCCTGAAAAGCGCGAAGAGTTAACCACTGAGGGGGGCTTAGAGGTTGCCGGCCAGCTTAGTAAAATTCGTGCAGCAGTACAGCAGCTGCAGGCTGATAATATTCTGGTGTCGTTGTTTATTGATGCCGATAAAAAGCAAATTGACGCCGCAGCCGAAGTGGGCGCTCCCTTTATCGAGATCCATACCGGCCATTATGCAGAAACCAGTGGTGCTGTGCAGCAAGCTGAGTTAGCACGGATTGCCGACGCGGCTGCTTATGCTGCGTCACTGGGCATTACGGTAAATGCCGGTCATGGTCTGCATTATCATAATGTACAGCCGATTGCCGCTATTCCGCAAATGTACGAGCTGAATATTGGCCATGCCATTATCGCCCGCGCCTTGTTCAGTGGCCTGGGGCCGGCCGTGGCAGAAATGAAACGCTTAATGGTTGAGGCCAGAGGCTAATGGCGATCCGCGGCCTGGGTACCGATATTGTGGCGATCGACCGTATCGCCGCCAGCTTACAAAAAAGTCCGCGTTTGGTCAGCCGGGTGTTGACCCCGTATGAGCAAGAGTGCTTCGCTGCGCATAGCCAGCGCGAGCGCTATTTTGCCAAGCGTTTTGCGGCCAAGGAAGCCGCTGCCAAGGCGCTTGGCACCGGTATTGGCCGTGGCATTTCCTTTCAGCATTTTGAAATTCGTAATGATGCTTTGGGTAAGCCGGAGTTACAGTTAAGCGGTCATGCCGCTGAGAGGGCGAACCAGCTTGGAGTAACAGCGGTATGGCTCAGTATCAGTGATGAACAGGCTTATGCCTGTGCTACTGTAGTGCTGGAAGGCTGACTCAGTTCGGGTGGCAGCCGGGTGTCAGCCTGCAGTAACAGCGCTAACACATCCTCCAGCTCCGACAGCTCCGGCTCCAGCGATTTGATACTGGCGCCTTTTTTCAGCTGGGTTTCCAGTCCTTCCAACAGATTCTTCAGGCGTGGCACACCGCTGTAGCAACAGGCTCCATGCAGCTTGTGTAACGCATGCAGTAGCAGTTGCTGTTCGTTATCAGTGATGGCTTGCTGAATTTGCCGGCTGGCCTGCGGTAAAGATTGGATCAGCAGCTGCAGCATCTCCTGCGCCAATTCCGCTTTACCAGCGGCCCGTTGTAAGGCCTGAGTCCAGTCAATCAGCGGTACAGCCTGTAAGGTCACGGGTGAGGCACTGGGTTGCGTTTTTTGCAGCGCACAGAACTCCTGTAGGGTGCAATGCAGCATTTGTTCGTCCAGCGGCTTAGTCAGAAACTCATTAAACCCCAGTGCTAATAATCTTTCGCGTTCGCCTTCCAACGCGTGAGCGGTGACGGCAATAATCGGTGTATGTTCGTTCAGCGAGCTTTGCCGGATTCGTTGGCAGGCGGTGATGCCATCCATCACCGGCATGTTAATATCCATAAAAATAATATCGTACACATGCTGGGTGGTTTTCTGCCAGGCAGCCGCGCCGTCATGGGCTGACTCCAGCTCCTGTACCCGGTCGCTGAGCAGGGTGTTGATCAGTTTCAGATTGGCTTCATTGTCATCTACGGTCAGCACCCGCAATGCTGCCCGCTGTTGTTTCTCTTCGTCCGGTGCCGGTAATGCGGGTTGCGAGTAGGGTTGTGCCAGGGCTAACGCCAGTTTACGTGAGTGAGCCGGCTTGGGTAAGCAGGCGGTAGCGCCAGAGCCCAGTAGCACTTCACGTAAATTCGGCGACAGTGTATTGACCAGCAGATAAACAAAGTGACAACTGAGGCGCAGTTGCTGCACCAGCGCAATAATATCATTCACCTGATTGATGGCAACGGCACGGCCTACCAGGCCAATATCATAATGTTGCCGCGAGCTGAGTGCTTGCTGTAATTGCCCTTTGGTGGCGCAGGTCGTGACCTGCATTCCCCAGCTATTTAACAGCTGCAGGGTGGCCTCGCGCGAATATTGTTGTGGCTCGAAATACAGTACCCGCTTGTTTTCCAGCTGCGTCAGCGGCAGCGGCTCGGCAACGGTTAACTGATGCTTCTGACACTTGATGGTAAACCAGAAGGTTGAACCTTCACCGAGTTTACTATCAAAGCCGATATTGCCCTGCATCGCCAGCACCAGCCGCTTACAAATTAATAATCCCAAGCCGGAGCCCGTTTGCTGATCCTGTTGCTCTGAGATGCTGGTACCATCAAATAACCGGCTTTGCTTTTCATCGCTGATACCACGACCGGTATCCTTAACCGAGATATGTAAATTCAATTGTTCTTCAGACAGCGCGGTGGCACTGACCCGGATCACCACACTGCCATGTTCGGTAAATTTAATCGCATTACCGGCAATATTCATCAGGATCTGGGTTAAGCGAGCCGGATCGGCGACCACATCATCCGGACAGCCAGTTTCAAATAGCAGCACCAGCTCCAGCTGCTTGTCAAAAGCATTGGCAGCCAGCAATTCAACCGCATCGTTCAGCAGATCGCGCAGCGATACCGGCTCTGGGTTAATCGCCATCCGCCCTTCCTCCAGCCGGGAAAAGTCCAGCACATCATTAACCAGATGCAGCAGGCTGTTGGCCGATTTTTGAATGGTATGCAGATAATCACTTTGATGAGGATTCAGTGGTGTTTTCAGCAATTGCCGGGTAAAACCAATTACCGCATTCAGGGGCGTGCGTAACTCATGGCTCATTTTCGCCAGAAAGTCAGATTTCTGCCGGTTTTCTTCCACCGCTTTGCGACGCGAGAACTCCAGCTGAATGTTCTGGATTTCCAGCTGTTCCATACTTTGCTGCAGATCGCCGGTCACCTGTTCAATATTTTGCTGCATTTCCTGCTCAAGGGTGTTGAGCTGACCGGCCAGCTGCAGTAAACCCTGTTGCAGCTGCTCCAGTTCGTTGATGCCAAGCGCGTAGGGCTTTAAGCGATACTGGCCATCTAATAGCTGTTGTAACTGCCGCTTTAGGCGGCGTTGTGCAGTTAGCTGCTTTTGTACCAATAATAGTCCGAACAGTAATGCCAGCAGCACAACGGCACTGACCAGTAATGCAGTATTGAGCAGATGGACTTGCTGCTGCAGCGCCAGCGGTTGCTGTTGCATCGCCAGTAATAAATAGCCAGGGCGTTCATCGGTCAGTGGATTGGTCTTGAGCAGAGGTTGGTAAACCAACAGCATATCATCCTGCGGTTGATAGCTAAGCCGGGCGGGCTTTTGCTGGTGGATTTCCTGGTTGCTCAGATCGCGCTGACTGTTGCTGGTAAACAGCAGCTGACCATCAGCATCAAACAACGAGATACTGATGACTAAGGGTGAGTTAAGCCGGTGCGCATGCTCCAGTAATGCCTGCACGCCTTTGCTTTGTTGTAATAGCAATTGCTGACTACTGATAGCCAGGGGCAGGGCAATATTGGCTGCCTGCTCGTGTAAATTGCGCTGCAGATCCTGTTGCTGCTGATAGTTAAAATAGCCCCCCAGCAGAATACCCACCAGCAGGGTGGGTAACACAGCAGATAAGATTAACCAGAGGCGTAAACCTATTTTCGGCATCGGGGGTCCGCATTTATCACAATTTGGCTCAGCCGTGTCATAATGACATATCGAACGCGAAAAACCTATAAGACCCCACAAGATGGTAAGCCTGTATAAAGCCAAAGCCAAACCAAGCCGCCTTGGCCAGCAACTGAAATTACAGATTGATAGTCTGGACTACGAAGTGAACGGCATCAGCCGTTATCAGCAAAAAATCGCCTTTGTCAGTGGTGCCTTGCCGGGTGAACAGGTACTGGCGGCGGTGACAGAAGATAAAGCCGATTATTTAAAAGCCCGGACTCTGCAGGTGCTAAGCCCCAGTGCCGAGCGGGTCATGCCCTTTTGCCCCAGTTTCGGCCACTGTGGCGGCTGTCAGTTGCAGTATTTGGACGCGCAGCAGCAAGGTCAGTATAAACAACAGGGCGTCGATGCGTTGTTGCGGCATCAGCTGGGGCTGGCATCTTTGCCGTGGCAACCACTACTCAGTGCCGCTGACCGGCAGTATCGCCGTAAAGCACGGATTGGGGTTTGGTTTGATAAAAAGCAGCGCCAACTGACAGTCGGCTTTCGCCAAGCCAGCTGCTTGCTGCCGGCTTTCGCCAAGCCGGCAGCAAGCAGCTGGCTGCGGTAAGTCAGTGTGATGTGCTGGCTGCACCCTTGCAGCCGGTGTTTGCGGTGTTACAACAGCAGATACCCCCCTTAAGCCGGCCGGAAAGCGTAACCCATGCTGAAGTAATTCTGGCCGGTGAGCAGCCGGTGGTGGTGCTGCGCCATATTGCAGCGCTGTCAGCGGCCGAGCAACAAAGTTTTGTTGCGGCCTGGCCACAAGCCCGCTGGTTCGGCGAGCCAGAGGCCGGCGTCTTTATCAGTTGGGATGGCAATAGCGCGCCGCTAAGCTATCAGCTGGAACCGCAGCAGATAACATTACAGTTTGCCGCCGATGATTTTATTCAGGTTAATGCCAAAGTGAATCAACTGATGGTCAGTCAGGCAGTAAGCTGGTTGGCACCGACTGCGGCAGATACGATTTTGGATCTGTATGCCGGGATGGGGAATTTCAGTCTGGCGCTGGCCCGGCAGGCTAAACTGGTGCATGGGGTAGAAGGTCTGTCCAAAATGGTGCAGCAGGCAGCAGACAATGCTGCGTTGAACAAGCTGGATAACGTGAAGTTCTGGCAGGCGGATTTACATTTACCCTGGGGCAAAACCGCCTGGAATCAGCCGATCTATCAAAAAGTGCTGTTAGATCCGGCCCGCGCCGGTGCTGAGGGGGCGGTAAAACAACTGTTGGCACTCAAGCCGGCACAGATATTGTACGTCTCCTGTAACCCGGCCACCTTCGCCCGCGATGCGAAAGCGATGCTGGCAGCAGGCTATCAGTTGCAAAAACTGGCCGGGGTCGATATGTTTCCGCATACCGCGCATTTGGAACTTATGGCGTTGTTCAGTCGTCAATAGCCTGAGACTCGCCGGGGCACTAGCAGAGGAAAAAAAATGGTCAGGGTACGTCAGTCACACAGTCATGGTTATCACGGTGGCGAAACCTTTGAATGGTTGTGTTCACTGGGGTTGACTGAGAAAAAGATTGAATCCTTGTTAGAAACCGCAACCTGGCTAAAACAGTTGCAGCTGGATGACGATAATCCACAAGTCCGTACCGGCTGGGATATGGTGGAAATTCTGGCTGAACTGCGAATGGATCAGGACTCGCTGGTCGCGGCGCTGCTGTTTCCGGTATTTGAAGCCAACCTGCTGGCCCTACCAACCATTGAAGATCATGTCAGCCCCGCTGTGTCCGGTTTACTGACTTCAGTACAGCAAATGGCGGCGATCCGCACTATTCCGGTTAGCGTGCGTCAGAATAACGATGGTCAGCAAGCGGATACGCTGCGCCGGATGTTATTGGCGATGGTGGAGGATGTGCGGGCCGTAGTGATTAAACTGGCGGCCCAGATCTGTACTCTGCGTGAGGTCAAAAACGCCGATGAAGAAACCCGGGTACTGGCGGCAAAAGAAACCAATGCCATCTTCGCGCCGCTGGCCAACCGGCTGGGGATTGGCCAGTTAAAGTGGGAGCTGGAAGATCTGGCGTTCCGTTATCTGCATCCGCAAACCTATAAACAAATCGCCAGCCTGCTGGAAGAGCGGCGCCTGGACCGTGAACAGTATATGCAGGACTTTGTGAGCAGCGTTCGGCAAAAAATGCTGGAGGCAAACCTGCAGGCCGAGGTCTATGGCCGGCCAAAACATATTTTCAGTATCTGGAAAAAGATGCAGAAGAAGCAGCTGTCCTTTGATCAGCTGTACGATATCCGGGCAGTGCGGATTGTCACCGAGCGGGTACAGGATTGTTATGCTGCACTGGGTTTAGTGCATACCAGCTGGCGTCATCTGCCAAAGGAATTTGACGACTATATTGCCACGCCGAAACAAAATGGCTATCAGTCGATCCATACGGTGGTATTAGGGCCTCAGGGCCGGCCGATTGAAATTCAGATCCGCACCCGGCAGATGCACGAAGATGCTGAGCTGGGCGTCGCGGCACACTGGCGTTATAAAGAGGGCGGCCCGGCCAGTAAAACCGCTGCTAATGATGAGAAAATTGGCTGGTTACGTAAGCTGTTGCAATGGCAGGAAGATTTGGCTGAAGGCACCGATCTGATTGAAGAGTTGCGTAATCAGGTAATTGAAGATCGGGTCTATGTGTTTACCCCCAAGGGTGACATTGTTGATTTGCCGATGGGGTCAACGCCGCTGGATTTTGCCTATTATATCCATTCCAATGTCGGGCATCGTTGTATTGGCGCCAAAATCTCCGGCCGTATCGTGCCCTTTACCTATCAGCTGAAAACCGGCGATCAGGTCGAAATTCTAACTGGCCGCGAACCGAATCCAAGCCGTGACTGGTTAAATCCGAATTTGGGCTATCTGAAATCCAGTCGTGCCCGCTCGAAGGTGCAATACTGGTTCCGGTTACAGGATCGCGATAAAAATCTGGCGGCCGGCCGCGAACTGCTGGACGCCGAGTTATCACGGCTTAACCTGGTATTGGATCATCCGACTAAGGTGCTTAATCGCTTTAATGTCAATAGCATGGACGAATTACTGGTGGGCATTGGTGGCGGAGAGATCAAGGTCACCCAGGTGGTGCACTTTATTCAGAGTCAGCAGCCCAAGCATGAGTTGCCGGAAATTGATCCGCGCTTAAAAACCAAGCCGCTGTCACAAAACAAAGCCAAGAGTGATGTGATAGTGCAGGGCGTCGGTAACTTGCTGAGCCATATGGCCGGTTGCTGTCATCCGCTGCCGGGCGATGCCATTATCGGCTATATCACTCAGGGCCGCGGTATCGCCATTCACCGCGATGACTGTGAACAGTTTAAACTGCTGCAGGACGCCCAGCCTGAGCGGGTGGTTGAAGCCACCTGGGGCGATAAATATGCCTCCGGCTATGAGGTGGATATCCGGATCGTCGCGCATGACCGTAACGGCTTGTTGCGAGACATCACCAGCATCCTGGCGAATGAAAAAGCTAACGTCACCAAGATGAGCAGCAGCTCGGATATCAAAGAGCAAACGGCCGTCATCAATATGACGATGGAGCTGTATAATCTGGACTCGCTGAATAAACTGCTGAGTAAAATCAGTCAGATTGACGATGTTATTGAAGCCAAACGCTTTCATCATTAGGAATTTCTGTGGCAGCACCGATACAACGCTTACTGGATATTATGACCACCCTGCGCGACCCTGAGCGGGGCTGTCCGTGGGATCTAAAGCAAAACTACGCCAGCATTGTGCCCTACACCCTGGAAGAGGCCTACGAAGTGGCCGATGCCATTAACCGGCAAAGCTTTACTGAGCTAAAAGATGAATTGGGTGATTTGCTGTTTCAGGTGGTGTTTTATGCCCAGCTGGCCAAAGAAGATGGCCATTTTCAGTTTAATGATGTGGTTGACAGTATCAGCACTAAGCTGGAGCGGCGGCATCCGCATGTATTTGCTGATGCTGCAGGCACTGTGAATGCCAATAGCGCCGAGCAGGTATTGCAGAACTGGGAAGCGCTGAAAAGTGCCGAGCGCCAGCAGCAGGGCCAACACAGTGTGCTGGATAATATTCCGCAGAGTTTGCCGGCACTAAGCCGGGCCAATAAGCTACAAAAACGCTGCGCCAATGTTGGTTTTGATTGGCCGGATGTGCAGGGCTGCTGGGATAAAGTTAAAGAAGAGATCCTCGAAGTGGAGCAAACTGCCAGCGACAGCCCCGAACTGGCAGAAGAGTTGGGTGATCTCCTGTTTGCGCTGGTCAATGTGGTGCGTAAACACAAGCTGGATCCGGAAGCGGTATTGCGTGCGGCCAATAGCAAGTTTGAACGGCGCTTTCGCGCGGTAGAACAGGCGCTGGCAGCCGCGGGGAAAACGCCTGCCGACAGTGATCTGGCGGAGATGGACGCGCTGTGGCAACAGGTCAAACAAGGTCCCCGCTAATACGGTTCTTGGCGGCCGGCTTAGAATAAACCGCAAACTACAGCGCTTTTGATTGAGCGCTGCCTTGCCCTTTGCTATACTTTCCTCCCGTCCTGATACCAAACTCTCTTTACCTTAGCTGTACTGTTGCCAGTATTGGCATTACCGCTTTTGGCATGGTGATTTGGTCTAATTTTTCTTACTGTGTGTCTGGGGTCTTATGGCGACAAGATATATCTTCGTGACGGGTGGGGTAGTCTCATCTTTGGGTAAAGGCATAGCAGCAGCGTCGCTGGCGGCAATCTTAGAGGCACGCGGCCTGAAGGTAACCATCCTGAAGCTGGACCCTTATATCAACGTTGACCCGGGCACCATGAGTCCTATTCAACACGGCGAAGTGTTCGTGACTGAAGATGGCGCCGAAACCGATCTGGATTTAGGCCACTACGAGCGCTTTATCCGTACCAAAATGAGTAAACTGAACAACTTTACTCAAGGCCGGATCTACGCCGATGTGCTGCGCCGTGAGCGTCGCGGTGACTATCTGGGTGCCACCATTCAGGTCATTCCGCATATCACCAACGAAATTAAACACCGTGTGGTACAGGGAGCGGAAGGCTTTGATATTGCCATTGTCGAAATTGGTGGCACTGTCGGCGATATTGAATCCTTACCTTTCCTGGAAGCCATCCGGCAACTTGGCACCGAAGTCGGACGTGAGCGCACACTCTATATGCATCTGACGCTGGTGCCTTATCTGGGCACGGCCGGTGAGATCAAAACCAAGCCAACCCAACACTCGGTAAAAGAGCTGCGTTCAATTGGGATCCAGCCCGATATTCTGGTCTGCCGCTCTGACCGTGCTATTCCCAACAATGAAAAGGCCAAAATTGCGCTCTTTACCAATGTTGAAGAAAAAGCCGTTATTTCATTAAAAGACGTTTCCAGCATTTATCAGATCCCGGCGTTATTAAAGTCACAGAGCCTGGACGATCTGGTCTGCCGTCGCTTCCATATCGACGCCCCACAGGCCGATTTAGCCGAGTGGGAGCAGGTGCTGTATCAGGAGTCGAATCCAACCGGCGAAGTGACCATTGGTATGGTCGGTAAATACGTCGAGTTGCCGGATGCTTATAAGTCAGTAAATGAAGCGCTGGGCCACGCTGGTCTGAAAAACCGTTTAACGGTGAATATTAAATATATCGACTCGCAGGATGTCGAAAGCAAAGGCACCGCAGTGCTGGCGGGCTTAGACGGTATTCTGGTACCCGGCGGCTTTGGTGAGCGCGGTGTGGAAGGTAAGATTTTAGCAGCGAAGTATGCCCGCGAACAAAAGGTACCTTACCTGGGGATTTGTCTGGGCATGCAGGTCGCGCTGATTGAATATGCGCGCAATGTTGCCGGTATGCCGGGGGCACACTCTACCGAATTTAACAAAGCTACGCCTTATCCGGTGGTCGGTTTGATCACGGAGTGGCGTGATGCCGATGGTTCAGTGGAAGTGCGCAACGATGAATCTGATCTGGGTGGGACTATGCGCCTGGGCAGTCAAAACTGTAATCTGAAAGACAACACCAAGGCGCGTGAGATCTACGGTAAAGCTGTGATCCAGGAGCGGCACCGCCACCGCTACGAGGTGAATAACCATTTACGACCCAAATTAGAAGAAGCCGGGCTAGTGGTTTCGGGCTTATCAGCGGATAACCAGCTGGTTGAGATGATCGAAATTCCTACTCACCCCTGGTTTGTCGCCGGGCAATTCCACCCGGAATTTAACTCGACACCACGGGACGGCCACCCGCTGTTTCAGAGCTTTGTCGCTGCGGCGCATCAGTATCAGAAACAGCAACGCGTATAACGGATCTGAAGCCGTGCGCTAAGGCACGGCTTTTTAGTTTTTAACAGGGGATTTAAGACTATGTCAGCAATTGTCAAAATTATCGCCCGCGAGATTATGGATTCACGCGGCAATCCAACCGTTGAGGCCGATGTGTATCTGGCCAGTGGTGCTATGGGGCGCGGCTGCGCACCTTCAGGTGCCTCGACCGGCTCACGTGAAGCGCTGGAGCTGCGTGATGGCGATAAAAGCCGTTATTTAGGCAAGGGTGTTACCAAGGCAGTAGCCAATATCAATGGTCCAATCCAGAGCGCGCTTATCGGCAAAGATGCTTATCAGCAAGCGGCTATTGATCAGCTGATGATCGACCTGGACGGTACCGAGAGCAAATCTAAGCTGGGTGCCAACGCTATTCTGGCAGTATCGCTGGCGGTTGCCCGTGCTGCAGCTGCAGATAAAAAGATCCCGTTGTATCAGCACATTGCCGATCTGAACGGTACCTCTGGTGTCTACAGCATGCCAGTGCCGATGATGAATATTATCAATGGTGGCGAGCACGCCGATAACAACGTTGATATTCAGGAGTTTATGGTGCAGCCGGTTGGTGCCAAAACGTTCGCTGAAGCCTTGCGGATGGGCGCGGAAATCTTCCACAGCCTGAAAAAAGAACTGCAAAAACGTGGCCTGAACACCGCAGTGGGTGATGAAGGTGGTTTTGCCCCGGATCTGAAATCAAACGAAGAAGCCCTGACCGTGATCGTGGAAGCGGTTAAAGCCGCGGGTTACGAAATGGATAAAGATGTCACGCTGGCGCTGGACTGTGCGGCCTCTGAATTCTACAAAGACGGTAAGTATGTGCTGGGTGGCGAAGGGAAGAGTTTTGATTCCTATGGCTTTAACGACTTCCTGGCTGGTCTGACACAGCGTTTCCCGATCGTCTCAATTGAAGATGGTCTGGATGAGTCAGACTGGGATGGCTGGAAAGATCTGACTAACAAAATTGGTAGCAAGGTACAGCTGGTCGGCGATGACTTGTTTGTCACCAACACCAAGATCCTGACCCGCGGTATTGAGCAGGGTATTGGTAACTCCATTCTGATCAAGTTTAACCAAATCGGCTCACTAACCGAGACGCTGGCAGCCATCAAGATGGCAAAAGATGCCGGCTTTACCGCAGTGATTTCACACCGTAGCGGTGAAACCGAGGATGCCTTTATTGCTGATTTAGCAGTGGGTACCGCCGCCGGTCAAATTAAAACCGGTTCACTGTGTCGCTCGGATCGGGTTGCTAAGTACAACCAGTTACTGCGGATTGAGCAGGAACTGGGTGCGAAAGCGCCTTATAAAGGCCGCAGCGAGATTAAAGGTCAATAATTGACTGTCATCGGGCCACAATAGTGGCCCTTTTTGATCCAGTGCAGTAAGGCGCCCGTTCGGTGTTGTTATAATTTTAACTTCTACGGGTCATCTAAGGTCGCACTATGAAACTCGTGCTTAGTTTTACGTTTAGTCTGCTGCTGATGCTACCCAATATCGGTCACTCGCGACAGCCGTTGATTGCCGAAGTTGATTTAACGCTGATTACAGTCGAAGGGGTGCAATTGGGGATGGCGCAGGAACTGGTCCGAAGTATATTGCAACAGCGCTACAATGCGGAAGGGAGTACAGAAATTCTGCGCGCTGGTGTGCAATGTGATAAACAGCAATGTATGGCAACAGCGGTAGGTGCAGAGTTGCAGGAATTGCTACACGCGCAGTTTAACGCCCAGGGTGAATTAAACTGGCTTATTATACAACGACGCTATAAAGGCGGTGGTTCACCAGAGGAATGCTTACGCCAGGCCGAACAACAAATTGAGACCTTGCTGCAGCAGTATAGCCCGGATAATCCGCAGCGCCGTTATCGACAGCATAGTGTCAGTTTAATGCTAAACAAAGCCGGACATCCGGATCCGGCTGAGAATAATATGTATGGTTTTCGGGCGCTGATCAAATGTGATCCTTTAGCTAAGGGGACTGCTGAAGCTGAATTTGAGCTACGCGACAACAGTCGGTGATTTAACTCGTCAACTTGAGGCCGACAATTCCCAGTAAAATCAGCAGAATACTCGCAACTTTTAACACACTTAAGCTTTCGCCATACAACCAGGCGCCAAAAATTACCGTACCCACGACCCCAATACCGACCCAGACTGAGTAAGCTATGCCGAGTGGCAAGGTGCGCAGTGCTTGTCCCAGTAGCACAAAACTGGCAATCATCGCGGCAAGCGTTATAACACTGGGCCAGGGTTTGGTAAAACCAGCCGTATATTTCAGGCCAATAGCCCAGACGATTTCCAATAAGCCGGCGAGAAATAAGATAAGCCATGCCATAACAGTAACCTCTTGTTATGGGGCCGTCCCCGAATGAAAGAATGCACTGGGGTCGTCCCCAGCCAGCACAAAGTTTAGCAACCCCCAGATCCGGGTGCAAGCCTAGCTGATTTCCGCCAGATGGCTCTGTAAGTGCAGATAATGCACACTGTAATACTGTGCCTTAGTCAGGCTACCATAGGCAAAATGCGGTGCTAGCGGGCCTTGCCAGTTGATAAATTGTTGCAGCTCAAAAGTCAGCTCACGCAGTGCCACATCATTCGGTAGTTCCGGGATTAACGCCGGCGCGCCGGGGATGGGTTGATCCAGTGGGTGATGCATACTGCCGGACGCAGCAAATAAATTCAGTGCCAGTTTGCCGGCAGTATTTTGGAATAACGCGGAATAGGCTTGCGGGT
Organism: Alishewanella aestuarii B11; assembly: GCF_000280055.1. Classification (GTDB taxonomy): domain Bacteria; phylum Pseudomonadota; class Gammaproteobacteria; order Enterobacterales; family Alteromonadaceae; genus Alishewanella; species Alishewanella aestuarii. Next base: position 240,645 of record NZ_ALAB01000005.1, read on the forward strand.
AACCGCTGAGCGAATAGCGGATACTTTGCGCGCAGTGTTGCAAAATCTCGCTGACAGTCCAATTGCCCGAACTTTGCAAGGCGTCAGGCTTCAGCGCCCGTAATTGTGTCAGTAGCTGCTGTAACGGATAGGGCCGGATGGTCGCGGTAAGTTTGGCGCCAAGTACCACCACGATCGGGGTCCAGGCAGCCGCGGTAAGAAATTGACGTCGATTCATGCAGCTTTTGGCAAAAAGGGTTCAGGCCGTTAAACTAGCCTTTTCTGTCGGAGTCGTCCAGTATCGTGTCTGAGAATCTTTCATTATGGCAAAGTTATCGCCGGGCCTTGTTGCGGCCTGCGGGCGTCCGCAACAAGGCGCTGCTATTGGCACCTTAGCCGGCCATTTTATCTGCCCGGACAAGCGCAGCTGACCAGCGCGCTATTGGATAATGGTCAGCAGCCGTTTCGGTTAATGCAAGGCGCTCAGCAAAAACCCGTACTTAGCGGCGATATTTTACCGATTTAGGCTTTTACAAAAATTGAGCGATTGGCTAACATCGCAGCTATGACCATGACACCCGATGCCCAGCCGCATTTTTGGCAGGTAAGTCCGGATAACCAGACTTACACTGAACTTTGTAACGCTTTATATGAGCGTGAATTACTTCGCCTGTCACAAATTCCGGCCGCAGAACTGCCCAGCTTACCGAAAAGGTTAGCCAGCCTGCCTTTTTACATTCGTCGCGCGGCCAGTGCCATAGTACGCTACCAGCATGAACTGCAGCTGGATAGTCAGAATGCGTCCTGGTATGGCCGTCAGCTGAGTCAATGTCCGGCTAATAAACAACAGGCGGAGCCGATTGCCCGTTTTTATCAGAAAGCGGCCAAGCCAGGTTTAATAGTGCCAGTCTATGTTGAAGAGAAAACGCTGGAACATATTATGCTGGACAGTGTCGATGAGGTAGATGTGCAGCAGCAGCGCTTGCATTGTAATCAACACGGCTGGTTCAGTTTTAGTGGCATGCCACTGGAAGTGAGCAACAGTGACCGCTTTTTACTGAAGCCTGACAAAACGATGATGGCGGCAGCCTGCTGTGGCCATCAGTGGTTAAACCGGCGGAAAACGGAACCACGACTGCTCAGTTTGCGTGAGCTGTTACTTGCCAGCCGTTTAAACTGGCGCAACTTTGCCCGGCCACACACGGCACAGAGCAACTGAGATATCGCTTTGCACGCAAGCCGGCAGTCGGCATAATAGTGAAGGATTAAGCGAAGAACAAACGCATGCGAATTTTAATAGGTTTTTTATTGCTGGTGCTTGCCGCCTTACAATACCGGCTCTGGTTCGGCCAGCTGAGTATTACTGACTATTTACGCCAGCAAGAGGAAATCGCTACCCAACAAGCCAGTAACCAGGAGCTGATCAAACGCAACCGGATGTTGCTGGCAGATGTAAACGACTTGCGGCAGGGGCTGGAGGCGATTGAAGAGCGGGCCCGCAACGAATTGGGACTGATCGCTGCTGACGAAGTCTTCTTCCGGATAATCCCACAGGATCCTTAATGGCAGTACAGGCTTTTCCGGCGATTGCCGCAGTGATCCCGGCCGCTGGCGTCGGGCAGCGCATGCAGGCCGACAAACCGAAACAATATCTGCGTCTGCATGGCAAAACGGTGTTAGAACATAGTGTCAGGCCTTTGCTGGCGCTGGAGGCAGTAACTGCCTGTTATCTGGCACTGAGTGAGCAAGACCCCTATTTTGCCGCCACCGGTTTAACTGATCCGCGCATCGTGCGGGTCAATGGCGGCAGTGAGCGGGTGCATTCGGTGTTCAATGCGCTGCAACAGATTGATGCTGCACGTTACCCCTGGGTGCTGGTGCATGACGCTGCCAGGCCTTTGGTCAGAGTCAGTGATATTCAACTGTTAATTGAGCGTTGTCTGGCAGCCGGACATGGCGGCATTCTGGCGACCCCGGTGCGTGATACCATGAAGCGTGGCCGGCAGCAAGTTAACTGCACGGTAGATCGGACCGATCTCTGGCATGCCCTGACACCGCAATTTTTCCCAACCGCCGCGCTGAGACAAGCTATTGCTGGCGCGCTGGCAGCCGGGGTAGCGGTGACCGATGAAGCCTCGGCGATGGAGTGGGCACAGCAACCGGTATTACTGGTGGAAGGCCATAGTGATAATCTGAAAATTACCCGGCCGGCAGATCTGCAACTGGCGGCCTTTTATCTGGAGCAACCTCGATAATGACAATCCGCATTGGTCACGGCTTTGATGTACATGCTTTTGGTGGGGAAGGCCCGGTCACCCTCGGGGGCGTACAAATTGACTATCCGCAAGGCCTGATTGCGCACTCAGACGGCGATGTTGTGTTACATGCCTTGTCCGATGCGCTGCTGGGGGCACTGGCGCTTGGCGATATTGGTCATCATTTTCCTGATACTGACGCGGCTTTCAAAGGCATCGATAGCCGGATCTTGTTGCGGCGAGTGTTTGCCGAGGTGCAACAACGGGGCTATCAGATCGGCAATCTCGATCTGACCGTGATGGCGCAGGCACCCAAGCTGGCACCGCATGTGCACAGCATGCGTGCTTGTATTGCCGCCGATCTGCAGTGTGATATCAGTCAGGTCAATGTAAAGGCGACGACTACCGAAAAGTTAGGCTTTGTTGGCCGCAAAGAGGGGATCGCGGCGGAAGCGGTGGTGTTGTTGTGTCGTCAATAATGCATACCAGCAACGAGCAGCCTTATCTGTATGCCAAACCAGCAGTGCAGGCGGTGATCCGCACTGAGCCGGCTGACTTTCAGGTGGTAGAAGAGCTGAATTTCGAGCCCAGTGGCAGCGGCGAGCATCTGTTGCTGCAAATTGAGAAAACCGGCCAGAATACCCAGTTTATTGCCCGTGAGCTGGCACGGCTAACCGGTTTGCGGGTGCGGGATATCAGCTATGCCGGTTTAAAAGATCGCCATGCGGTGACCACGCAGTGGTTCTGTTTTAAGTGGCCGATCAAACAAGAGTTGGCCTGGCAAAACTGGCAGCTGGAAGGCTCGCGGATCCTGCAGGTCGTGCGCCACTACCGGAAATTGCGGCTAGGTGCGTTAAAGCGGAACCATTTTAGCCTTAGATTACGGCAGGTGAGCGATAGCGCTGGCCTGCTGGCACGATTGCCACTACTGGCAGAGGGCGTGCCGAACTATTATGGTGAGCAGCGCTTTGGTATTAACGGCGGTAACCTGGCCTTAGCCGAGCGTTTATTTGGCGGCGAGAGTATTCCGGATCGGCAACTGCGAGGTCTGGCCTTGTCAGCCAGCCGGTCTTTTTTGTTTAACCAGGTGATTGCCGGGCGGATCCGGCGCGGTCACTTTGCCCGCTTACTACCGGGTGATGTGGTCCAGCTGGCGGGTTCGGGTTCAATCTTTGTGGTGGATCAGGTTACGCCAGAGCTGGAGCAGCGGCTGAGCGCACAGGATATTCATCTGACCGCGCCTTTAGTCGGCCTGGGTAAAGCCATGGTGACGGCAGAGGCCGCACTATTAGAGCAACAGCTGTTAGCGCCCTGGCAGGCCTGGCAGCAGGCGCTGGAACTGCTCAGGGTTCAGGCTGGCCGGCGCAGTATGCGAGTTATCCCCGAGCAGTTGCAGGCTAGCGTGGAACAGGATGCAGTGGTGCTGCAATTTGCGCTGCCCGCCGGTTGCTTTGCTACCAGTGTACTCAGAGAGTTGGTGGAGTACCGGGATGCGGCACGCGATATCGCACAAATGGAGTCTTAAATGCGAATTTTACTAAGTAACGATGACGGCGTTTATGCCAAAGGGATCCAGGTGCTGCAACAGGCATTAATGCAAATCGCAGAGGTCACAACTGTTGGTCCGGATCGCAATTGTAGCGGCGCTTCCAACTCCCTGACCTTACTTAATCCACTGCGAACCCAGCTGTTGGAAAACGGTTTTATCGCCGTCAATGGCACGCCAACGGATTGCGTGCATCTGGCTATCAGTCAGCTGCTGGATTTTACGCCGGATTTAGTGGTGGCGGGTATTAACCATGGTGCTAATCTCGGCGATGACGTGCTCTACTCCGGTACGGTGGCTGCAGCGACCGAAGGGCGGCACCTGGGCTTACCAGCGATTGCGGTGTCACTGGCCGGACGCGATGAACAGCATTTCGCTACCGCCGCTCATGTTACTGTGCAGGTGATTCAAAAACTAAAGTCGCATCCACTACCTGCAGATCAGATCTTAAATATTAATGTGCCGGCTATTCCGTTAAGTGAACTGAAAGGTATTCAGGTGACCCGGCTGGGACGACGTCATAAAGCTGAAACCATGACCAGCACTACTGATCCCTGGGGACGGAAGATTTACTGGTACGGGTCCCTGGGCCCGGAGCTGGATGCCGGTGAGGGTACGGATTTTTATGCCATTGCCAATGGTTATGCCTCGATTACGCCGCTGCATGTTGATATGTCGGCGTATAAGAGTATGGAAACTCTGGCCAATTGGCTTAATGGGATCAGACTGTAAGATGGCGGTGGTAACGATGCGTAGCGCTCAGGTACTGGCGCAAAAGCTGCAACTGGAAGGCATCAGCGATGCCAGTGTACTGGCTGCTCTGGCGCAAACGCCGCGGCATTTATTCGTTGAGCCGGTGCTGGCGCATAAAGCCTATGAGAATACCGCTTTGCCTATCGGCCAGGGGCAAACGATTTCGCAGCCTTATATTGTTGCCCGGATGACGGAGTTGTTGTTGCAAGGCGGCAGTTCTGGCAAGGTGCTGGAAATTGGTACCGGCTCTGGTTATCAAACTGCCATTCTGGCCAGATTATTCACTCATGTCTGCTCGGTAGAGCGTATTAAAGCGCTGCAGTTTCAGGCTAAGCGGCGTTTACAACAACTTGATTTGCATAATGTGTCGATGAAACATGGCGATGGCTGGCAAGGTTGGCCAAGCAAGGGGCCGTTTGACAGTATTATCGTTACCGCGGCACCGGTGGAAGTACCGCAGGCTTTGCTACAACAGTTGACCGACGGCGGCCGTTTGGTGATTCCGGTCGGTAGTGAGCAGCAAGTGTTGCGAGTCTACCAGCGGCATGGTGATGAGTTTCAAAGCCAGGATATTGAAACAGTGCGCTTTGTACCTTTAGTACCAGGCGAATTAGCATAAAACGAGGTTAGGGCTAACATGCAGTATTTACAATGGATTATTAAAGGGATGGCGATGGGGGCTGCGGATGTGGTGCCCGGCGTTTCCGGCGGCACTCTGGCATTTATCCTCGGTATCTATGAACGTTTACTGGGGGCGATCAGTTCGGTAAACCTGACAGCATTACAATTGTTACTGCGTGGTCAGTGGCGGGCATGCTGGCGACACATAGATGGCACTTTTTTACTTTGCTTATTCGGTGGGGTGCTGGTCAGTATTTTTTCATTAGCGACCGTGATTAGCTGGTTGCTCGAGCACCGTCCTGTCCCCTTATGGGCCTTTTTTAATGGCTTGATTCTTGCCGCTTTGCCCTTACTGCTGCGGGCAGTGCGCTGGTCTGCGTTACGCGCACTGTTATTTGGCGTTGGCATTGTGCTGGCACTGCTGGTTGGGATGTTGGCACCCGTGAGTTTTACTCCGGCAACCTGGATGTTTTTTGTCGCTGGCGCGGTCGCCATTTGTGCCATGATCCTGCCGGGTATTTCGGGTAGCTTTATTCTGCTGATTTCCGGCATGTATGCCCCGGTGCTACTGGCGGTGCGGGAGTTGCAACTGGCAGTACTGTTGCTGTTTTTGCTGGGTTGTATCAGTGGCTTACTTGGCTTCTCCCGCTTTTTAAACTGGTTACTGAAACATTATCATGACGCCACCCTGGCACTGTTAACCGGTGTGGTAGTCGGGGCCATGTACCGGTTGTGGCCCTGGCAAAGTGCGACTAGCATGTATACGCCTGGCGGTTATGCCGCGACCTTCGGCCAGCATGACTTGCTATTGGCAACGGCTTGTTTTCTGGTAGCTATTCTCGTTATGCTGTTACTGCTTAACCTGGAAAAATTGCTGACGGGTGCTAAAACGGTCAGCACGGGCAACGCTGTTGAGCGCAGCAAGGAGTAACTTATCGTTGTCAGCAGCCTGGGAATCGTAATGCCCTCTCATCTGGCAGATAGTGCTATTTGCCGGGTGTTGCTGCTTTTACTCTGCATTTTACTCACCGGCTGCGCCGGCAAGTCCGCACCGGCGCCTGTGACTACGCTGGAGATCCGTCAGCAATCGGCGGCACAACAGCAACGTACCCAGCTTAGCGGTAACCAGTATGTGGTGCAGCGTGGTGATACGTTATTTTCCATCGCCTTTCGCGCCGGCCAGGATTACCGGACCCTGGCCAGCCGCAATGGTATAGCTGCACCTTACACCATTTATCCCGGGCAAATACTCCGTTTACAAGGTACTGGCGGCCAAGCTGTTGCCGCTAGCGGAACAAATACCCCAGCCAGCCGCCCAGCCACTACGACCAGTGCTAAATCAGTTGCAGCTAATCAGCAAACGGGTTATGGTCAAGCAAGTACGCCTCTTCGCACGCCGCCGCCGGCGGTTGGTCGGGTTAGCTGGCAGTGGCCGATCCGCGGGCCAATTTTAGCGCGCTTCTCGACCGCTGAGAGTGGGATTAAAGGGATCCAAATCGGTGGTCGTGATGGCAGCCGGATCAATGCTGCCGCGGATGGGCAAGTGGTATACGCCGGTAATGCGTTACGTGGCTATGGTAACTTAATTATCATCAAACATAACGACGATTACCTGAGCGCCTATGCGCACAACAAGCGGATCCTGGTGAAGGAGCGGCAGGAAGTGAAAGCGGGTCAACAAATTGCGGAGATGGGAGAAACCGACGCAGCATCTACCCGTTTGCATTTTGAAATTCGTTTTCGTGGAAAATCAGTTGACCCGTTACGTTATTTGCCTAAATAATACACAAAAAATTAAAATAATAATAATGGTAACAGCAGGCTGGGATGCGCCCATGCTCGGTTAGAGCGCCTTAGGTACGGGGAGAATGGATATGACGACAAAAGACAATGATCTGACAGACTTCAAAGAAGACGAGTTAGCAGACGATGCGCTGCTGGTTGATGAGGATCTGGACCCGGAATTGCTGGAGCTCTCGGCCGATGAGACGGTAAGTGATGAAATCTTCGTGCGGGATGACAGCCAGAAAACGCTGGATGCCACGCAAATTTACCTCGGTGAAATCGGCTTCTCGCCACTGTTAAGTGCCGAAGAAGAAGTCTACTTTGCCCGCTTGGCCTTAAAGGGCGATCAGGCCGCCAGAAAGCGGATGATTGAGAGTAACCTGCGGCTGGTGGTGAAAATTGCCCGTCGCTATATTAACCGTGGTTTAGCCTTGTTGGATCTGATTGAAGAGGGCAACCTTGGCTTAATCCGCGCGGTAGAAAAATTCGACCCCGAGCGCGGTTTTCGGTTTTCGACTTACGCCACCTGGTGGATCCGCCAGACCATCGAACGCGCGATAATGAACCAAACGCGTACCATCCGCTTACCTATACATGTGGTTAAAGAGCTCAATATTTATCTGCGCGCGGCCCGCGAATTATCACAAAAGCTGGATCACGAACCGACGCCGGAAGAAATCGCTGCTGCGCTGGATAAGCCGGTAGAAGAAGTGCGGAAGATGCTGAAGTTAAATGAAAAAATCACTTCGGTCGATTCGCCGGTGGCTGGTGCCTCTGAAAAGCAGTTATTGGATGTACTAGCCGATGAAAAGGAACTCGGACCCGAGCTGGAATTACAGGATCAGGATATCCGCCAGCATCTGGTGATCTGGTTGCAGGAGTTAAACCCAAAACAGCGCGAAGTACTGGCACGACGCTTTGGCTTGCTGGGCTATGAACCCTCGACTTTGGAAGATGTGGGGCATGAAATCGGCCTGACCCGGGAGCGGGTGCGGCAAATTCAGGTTGAGGCGCTGCGTCGGTTGCGGGAAATCGTCACCCACCAGGGGTTAAATATCGAGACGCTGTTTCAGGAATAAGCGCTTATTCCACGAATAACAAAACGCCCCTGGTAGGAGCGTTTCCGTTTATTAACACATCCCGCAGGACCGCGCTACTATTGACGTTTTGCGGCAACCTGCTCGGCCTGACGTAAGATCCGCAACACATTACCACCCCAGAGCGCTTCGATTTGTGCTTTGGTATAGCCACGGCGCATCAGCTCCCAGGTCACATTCAGCGTTTCGCTGGCATCTTCCCAGCCCTGTACACCGCCACCGCCATCAAAATCCGAGGCAATGCCGACATGCTCGATGCCGAGGCGTTGCACACTATAGTCAATATGATCGACAAATTGCGCGACAGTGACATCCGGGAACTGCTTACGCAGGCGAGCCAGTTCGGTATCGTAGCTATTGCGGTCCTGTTCGTTGGCATTAGCCCAACCGTTTGGCAGGTATTTCACGCGCAGCTTGCCAATTTCAGCATTGAGCCCCGGATCGAGCTCGGCTACATAGCTGCGAAAGGCAACCATCTGCGCGACACCGCCATTGGCTTTAATCGCATCAAGTTGTTCGTCATCCAGATTACGCAGATTGGCATGCACCGTCATGGCGCCGGAATGCGAGGCGATAACCGGTGCCTTTGACAACTTAATGGCTTCGAGCATCGACTTTTTACCCATATGCGACACATCAATCAGAATGCCGTGGCGGTTCAGTTCGGCGACTAATTGCCGGCCCAAGACGGATAAGCCCGGATCTTCAGCTGCATCATTCAGATCTGCGCGTGGGTTAGAGCTGCCGGAAAATTGGTTATGACCGATATGGGTAAAGCTAACATAACGAATGCCACGCTCAGCCCATTTCGCGACTTCTTTGACACTGTCGCCGAGCGGATAGGCGTTTTCCATCCCCAGCAGCACAATGCGTTTGCCTGCTGCATGCAGTGCTTCAACTTCGGCTGCCGTTTTCGCCAGCCCAACCTGCTGTGGATAGGCACGGATCATCCGCATTATGGCCTGATAGCTATTCTCGGCAGTGGCGGCAGCTTGCTGATAAGCCTCCGGGGTCAGGGCTCCCTGACCCACATAAACGATCAGAAACACCGCATCCAGGCCGCCGGCACGCATCTTGGGCAGATCGACCTGGGCTTTGGTAAAGCCACCCGGATCGAGCAGGTGCGTCGCATAGCCACGGCCGATATCGACATGGGTATCAATAGTCAGAATTTGCTGATGTAAAGCCCGGGCTTCCGCTTCGGTCACGACTTTGCTTTGTGCCAGGGCAGTACCACTGAGAGTACCACTGAGCAAGAGGGCGGAGACCAGAGAGGCCAGTTTCGCTAAGCGCATGCTGCATCCTTTTTGTTGTTATTGATAAGATCAGAGAGGCAGGAGCTTAGCGCGGAATCCGCTCTGACAGCAAGCCTTAGCCGCCGTCAGTTCGCCGTGTCAGGCGTTGGATTAAGACCGTGACGGCCCCGGCCACTAAGCCCCAGAACGCCGAGGCAATGCCAAACAAACTGGCGCCAGATGCGGTGACCAGCAGGGTAATTACGGCGGCTTCCCGATACTCAGCATCGGCAGTACAGCTTTGCAGGTTAGCGGCTATGGTACCCAGCAGCGCCAGCCCGGCCAGCGCGGCTACCATCTCAGTAGGGAAGGCTGCAAACAGCGCGACCACAGTGGCGCCGGCCAGGCCAAACAGCAGATAAAATAGCCCGGCAGCGATGCCGGCAATATAGCGTTTGCTGCTGTCTGGATGCGCTTCATTACCACTACAGATCGCTGCAGTTATGGCCGCCAGGTTAATCGAAAACGCGCCCAGCGGCGCCAGCAGCAGCGTGCTTAGCGCCGTGCTGCTAATCAGTGGCGATACCGGTGTCTGATAACCACTGGCACGTAACACTGCGACACCGGGAATATTTTGTGACGCCATGGTTACCAGCAGCAGCGGTAAACCCATCCCCAGCAACGCCGATAGCGAAAACGCCGGCGTAACCCATACCGGTGTTGCCAGTGTCAGCTTGACGGCGGAGAGGTCGAGCTCACCGCCGAGCCAAACCAGCAGTAAACCACAGCCTAATACTGCCAGGATGGCGTACCGTGGCAGCAGGGCTTTGGCAAGCAGGTAGGTTAAACACATGGCGCCGACCAACAACAGTTGCTGTTGCAGACTGCTAAAGATGGCAAAGCCAAATTGCAGCAGTATGCCGGCCAGCATGGCGCTGGCCAGTGGCAGTGGGATCAGCCGGGTCAGGCGTTCAAACATGCCGCTTAAGCCAATGAGTAGCCCAAGTAATGCAGTAAAGATAAAGACCCCGGTCGCTTCCGCCAGCGTCAGACCTTGCAGGCTGGTGGCCAGCAGCGCGGCGCCTGGCGTTGACCAGGCGGTAATCACCGGGGCCTTGTAATACCAGGACAGACCAATACAGGTCAGCGCCATCCCTATACCCAATGCCAACAGCCAGGACGCCATTACGGCGTTGTCGGCACCGGCCGCTGCTGCTGCCTGAAACACAATCGCCACTGAACTGGCAAAGCCAACCAGCACCGCAACAAAACCGGCCACCACGGCCGACAGGCTCCAATCATTAAGACGCATTCTGCTGCCCATCAAATGTCCAGCTGTTGTTTCAGTTGATACAGATAATCCAACGCCTGGCGGGCACTCAGTTCATCCGGATTTAGCTGACGTAGCTGAGCCAGCAGCGGATGCTCCGGCGCCAGTAATTCCAGTTGGGTCACAGGTTCAGGCGTCGTCGCTGGCCCGTTTTGTTCTAACTGCCGCAGTTTCTGTCGTGCCAGTTGAATCACCGGTCTTGGCACCCCGGCCAGCTGGGCGACCTGCAGGCCAAAACTCTTGCTGGCGGCGCCTTCCTGCACATGATGCATAAATACAATGCCATCACCGTGCTCAACCGCATCCAGATGGACATTAGCGACGGCAGGTAATTGCTGCGCCAGACTGGTCAGTTCAAAATAATGGGTAGCAAACAGGGTTAACGCCTGCAGTTGATTGGCCAGATAGTCGGCACAGGCCCAGGCCAGACTCAGGCCATCATAGGTACTGGTGCCACGGCCAATTTCATCCATCAATACCAGACTTTGTGCCGTAGCATGATGCAGAATGGTCGCGGTTTCCGTCATCTCCACCATAAAGGTCGAGCGGCCGGACGCCAGATCATCAGAGGCACCAATCCGGGTGAAAATCCGATCAATAGGGCCAATTACTGCCTGCTTTGCCGGCACAAAGCTGCCGATGGCGGCCATTAGAGCAATCAGGGCGGTTTGCCGCATATAGGTTGATTTACCGCCCATATTGGGGCCGGTGATCATCAGCATCCGCCGTGAGGCGTCTAATTGCAACGGATTGGCAATAAAGGGCGCCTTTAGCACCCGCTCCACCACCGGATGCCGTGCCTGGGTCAGTTGAATACCGATCTGCTCAGTTAACAGCGGCCGGCAATACTGATACAGCACCGCACACTCGGCAAAGCTGCAGAGCACATCCAGCTCAGATAAGGCTTGAGCCAGCTGTTGCAGCTGCGCCAGATAGGGGCTCACGGCGTCAAACAGCGCGTCATAAAGCTGTTTTTCCAGCGTCAGCGCCTTACTCTGGCTACCCAGTACCTTATCTTCGTATTCTTTTAGCTCCGGAATAATATAGCGTTCATTATTTTTCAGCGTTTGCCGGCGCACATATTCCGGCGGCACCCTGGTATCAGCACTGCGACCGGTTTCGATATAAAAACCATGGATCTTGTTAAAGCCGACTTTTAACGAACTAATACCGGTACGCTCACGCTCGCGCAGCTCCAGTTGCTGTAAGTAGTCGGTGGCACCTTCAGCCAGCGCCCGCCATTCATCCAGTTCGGCATGATAGCCCGGAGCAATGACGCCGCCATCACGGATCAGCACTGGTGGTGACTCGACGATAGCGCGTTGTAATAATTCAGCCAGCTCCGGCACCGGCAGGGTGGCCTGCTGATGCTGCTGTAGCAACTGACTGTTGGCATGCAGTAACTGCTGCTGTAGCTCTGGCAGCTCGGTTAGCGCCTGGCGCAGCCGGGCAAAATCGCGGGGCCGGGCGCTGCGCAGGGCCAGCCGGGCCAGGATCCGCTCGATATCGCCGATTTGCTTTAGTGAGGGCTGCAGCGCCTGAAAATCCTCTGTCAGTTCCTGTACCGCATCCAGCCGCTGATTAAGCTGAGTGTGGTTACGCAGCGGCGCATGGATCCAGCGCTTTAGTAAGCGGGAGCCCATGGCAGTCTGGGTTTTATCCAGTACAGCCGCCAGCGTATGCTCAGTTTGCCCACTTAAGGTATGGGTTAATTCCAGATTGCGGCGGGTGGCGGCATCCAGCACGATAAAATCATCCGGCCGCTCCAGTGCGATACTGCGTAAATGCGGTAACTGAGCGCGCTGGGTATCTTTGACATATTGCATCAAACAGCCGGCGGCCATCAGCGCAACCGGCGCTTCCAACACGCCAAAGCTCTGTAAATCGCGGGTGCCAAATTGCTGGCACAGTAAGCGCTCGGCACTGGCCAGTTCAAACTCCCATACCGGACGGCGGCGGGCGCCTTTGCGTTCGGTCAGGTGCGGTAGACTAAAGTTTTCCGGATAGAGCAATTCGGCCGGATTCAGCCGTTGCAGCAAGGCGGCCAAATCATCGGCATGACTGACCTGATTCAGCAAAAAACGGCCGCTGGTCAGATCCAGTTGCGCCAGACCAAAGTGGCTGCGACTCTCACTGATGGCACAGAGTAAATTATCCTGCCGCTCATTCAGCAACGCCTCGTCGGTCACGGTGCCCGGGGTAACAATCCGCACCACCTTGCGCTCTACCGGCCCCTTGCTGGTCGCCGGATCGCCGATCTGTTCGCAAATGGCGACCGACTCACCCAATTGCACCAGACGCGCCAGATAACCTTCAACGGCATGATAGGGCACACCGGCCATCGGGATTGGTTCACCGGCGCTTTGACCGCGTTTGGTCAGCGAAATATCTAACAGGGCGGCAGCCTTTTTCGCATCTTCATAAAAAAGTTCGTAAAAATCACCCATCCGGTAAAACAATAAGATCTGCGGATGCTGGCTTTTCAGTGCCAGATATTGCTGCATCATCGGGGTATGATTGCTTAACGCTTGCTCCGGTTTCTGGTCTGACGGCATAATGGTGCTAACACTTCCTGTTGGATCAAATATGACAGCGGAAACAACAAGCTTAGCGCTTGCCACTGAACTAGGGCAGCTATTATTACGGAAAAAAGCCAGTATCACCACTGCAGAATCCTGCACCGGTGGTGGGGTTGCCTACTGGCTGACCGCAGTAGCCGGCAGCTCAGCCTATGTTGACCGCAGCTTTGTTACCTACAGCAATAAAGCCAAGCAGCAATTGTTAGGGGTGCGCAGCGCAACGCTATTACAATATGGCGCTGTCAGTGAGCAAACGGTAGCCGAGATGGCCAGTGGCGCAGCCCAGGCGGCGGGCGCCAGCATTGCGCTTGCCATCTCCGGCATTGCCGGCCCTACCGGTGGCACGGCAAAGAAGCCGGTCGGTACCGTCTGTTTCGGTTTTAGTATCGACGGGACTGTCAGCACTCAGCAATTGCATTTTGCTGGCGACCGGCAGCAGATCCGCCAGCAGGCGATTGAACATGCGCTCAGACAATGCATCTTGTTATTGACAGCCCCAACAAACTAGACTACTGTATGCTCATACAGTTGTTAAAGGCTTAACCTAATTTCTCCGGAGCGACCAATGGACGACAACAAACAAAAGGCATTAAGTGCGGCACTAAGCCAGATTGAACGCCAGTTCGGTAAAGGTTCTATTATGCGGCTGGGCGACAGCACTGCCCTGGATATTGAAGCGGTATCCACCGGCTCACTGGGGCTGGATATTGCACTGGGCATTGGCGGTTTACCTTATGGCCGGATTGTGGAAATTTATGGTCCTGAGTCCTCCGGTAAAACCACCTTAACGCTGCAGGTGATTGCCGAAGCACAGCGTAGCGGTAAAACCTGTGCTTTTATCGATGCCGAACATGCGTTGGATCCGGTGTATGCGAAGAAATTAGGCGTGGATGTCGATAAGCTGTTAGTTTCTCAGCCAGATACCGGTGAGCAGGCACTGGAAATCTGCGACATGCTGGTGCGTTCTGCCGCCGTAGACGTGGTGATCGTGGACTCGGTCGCCGCCTTAACGCCGAAAGCAGAAATTGAAGGTGACATGGGTGACAGCCATATGGGTTTACAGGCCCGCTTAATGTCACAGGCACTGCGTAAACTGACTGCCAATATCAAACGCTCCAATACCCTGTGTATCTTTATCAACCAGATCCGGATGAAGATCGGTGTAATGTTTGGTAACCCGGAAACCACCACCGGCGGTAATGCGCTGAAATTCTATGCCTCAGTACGTTTAGATATCCGTCGTATTGGCTCGGTAAAAGAAGGCGATGAAATTACCGGTAACGAAACCCGGGTTAAGGTAGTAAAAAACAAAGTAGCTCCGCCATTCAAACAAGCTGAATTTATTATTCAGTATGGCGCCGGTATCAACAAACTGGGTGAGCTGATTGACCTGGGCGTACAGCAAGGCTTAGTTGATAAGTCTGGCGCCTGGTACGCTTATCAGGGCAATAAGATTGGTCAGGGTAAAGCCAATGCCATGAAGTTCTTGCAGGATAACCCTGCGGTGGCAGATGAAATTGAAAAAGAGCTGCGGGCGCGGCTGTTATTAAAGCCGGGCGAAGCCGTCGCTACTGACGATGTGATGGAGATGCCAGAGCCGGAAGAGCTATAAGTCTTTACCACAGCGTCTCAGTTTTCAGGACTCCGGTAGCGAAATGCACCGGAGTTTTGTTTTTAGCGGGATTAACTCAGACCTTAGCCACCACTTTACAGCCGTCGACAGACGGCTGTTGCTTTTCTGGCATAGTACGGCATAATACGCCTTATTTAGACGTCTAAACGTATAGAAGTTATCAGAGGTGCCAGCTGACTAACCAGACTCAGGTTCAGTATGGTGCTAGCCACAGGCGGAGCCAGCTATGCCTATTAAAGTGATTGACCAGTTACCTGCAGTAGAAGCCTTATCAGCAGAGAATGTCTTTGTAATGACCGAGAGCCGGGCGGCAGCCCAGGATATCCGGCCATTACGGATCGCGATTCTGAATTTAATGCCCAATAAAATTGTGACTGAAATTCAGTTACTACGTTTATTAGCGAATAGCCCGCTGCAGCTGGATATTGAGCTGATCCGCATCGATGATCATGTCAGTAAACATACACCGGAGAGCCATTTAAACTGCTTCTATCGTTACTTTTCTGATGTGCAGGGGCAGAAATATGATGGTCTGATTATTACCGGGGCGCCGCTGGGGCTGGTCGATTACGAAGATGTCACCTACTGGCAGCAGTTTGGTGAGATCCTGCGCTGGGCGGATACCCACGTTACCTCGACGCTGTTTTTATGTTGGGCCGCCCATGCGGCGCTGTATCATTACTACGGCTTACAGCGGGAAATTCGCGGCGAAAAATTATCCGGAGTTTACTGGCAGGACGTAGTACAGCCGTTTAGCCCGTTGCTACGCGGCTTTGACCAGCAATTTTTGGTACCACATTCACGTTATGCGCAGGTGCCAAAACAAAAATACCAACAGCATGATGATTTGCATATCCTGGCTGAAGCCGATGTCACCGGGGCCTACTTGTTGCAAAACAGCAGTGGCAGCCGGATCTTTGTTACCGGGCACCCGGAGTATGATCTGACCACGCTGGATGATGAGTATCAACGTGACCTGGCGGCCGGTTTAGCGCCGCGTTTACCGGAGAACTACTACCGGAATAATGATCCGGCCCAGGGGCCGTTAAAATTATGGCAGGCGCACGCCTTTTTATTATTCAGTAACTGGTTAAACTATTACGTTTACCAGGCTACGCCCTTTGACCTGAATCAGATAGGCAACAGTTAATGACAGAGCTTCGTTTAACGCCACAGCAACTACGCCAGCTGCTGGCCTCACGTATTTTGGTGCTGGATGGCGCTATGGGCACCATGATCCAACAACACCGTCTGGATGAAGCCGGTTATCGCGGCGCTGAGTTTGCGGATTGGCCGTGCGATCTCAAAGGTAACAACGATTTGTTAGTCCTTACTCAGCCGGAACTCATTGCCGATATTCACCGGCAATACTTGCTGGCCGGGGCGGACATTATTGAAACCAATACCTTTAACGCCACCACCATTGCGATGCATGATTATCAGATGGCGCACCTGTCAGAGCGCATCAATCGTGAGGCGGCGGCACTGGCGCGGCGGGTTTGTGACGAAGTCACAGCCCTGCAACCTGACAAACCTCGTTTTGTCGCCGGTGTGTTAGGACCTACTAACCGTACTGCCTCGATTTCACCAGACGTTAACGATCCCGGATTTCGCAATGTCAGCTTTGATGAGTTAGTGCTTGCTTACAAGGAATCGACCCGGGCGCTGATTGCAGGTGGCGCCGATATTATTATGCTGGAAACCATTTTCGATACGCTGAATGCCAAGGCGGCAGCCTTTGCCGTGTTGGAGGTGTTTGAAGAGCTGCAGTTGGAGTTACCGGTGATGATCTCCGGCACCATCACCGATGCCTCAGGCCGCACACTGTCCGGCCAAACGACCGAAGCGTTTTATTATTCGCTGGCGCATGTCAAGCCGGTGACCTTTGGCCTGAACTGTGCGCTGGGGCCGGATTTGCTGCGTCCTTATGTCGAAACCCTGGCCACCATTTCCGAAGCTTATGTTTCGGTGCACCCGAATGCCGGTTTGCCGAATGAGTTTGGCGAATATGATTTGGGCGCTGAGGCGATGGCAGCAGAAATTGCTGATTGGGCCAAACAGGGCTTTTTAAATATCGTCGGTGGCTGCTGTGGTACCACGCCAGAGCATATTAAAGCCATTGCCGAAGCGGTAAAAGATGCGCCGCCGCGGCAACCAAAAGCGGCCGATCATAGTTTTCATTTGGCCGGCCTAGAAGCCTTTGCGGTGGAGTGGTGATGCAACAGCAGGCACGATTTATCAATATCGGCGAGCGGACCAACGTTACCGGCTCGGCGAAATTTAAAAAGCTGATTTTAAAAGGCGATTATGAGGCGGCGCTGGATGTGGCGCGGCAACAGGTTGAAAACGGCGCCCAGATCATCGACATCAATATGGATGAGGGGATGCTGGACAGCAAGGCCGCCATGGTGCGCTATTTAACGCTGCTGGCAGCAGAGCCGGATATCGCCAGGGTGCCGATTATGGTCGACTCCTCGAAGTGGGAGGTGATTGAAGCAGCGCTAAAGTGTATTCAGGGTAAGGCGGTAGTGAACTCGATTTCGCTGAAAGAAGGCGAAGCGAGCTTTTTGCAGCAGGCAAAGTTGTTGCGCCGCTATGGTGCGGCCGTGGTGGTGATGGCGTTTGACGAGGTGGGGCAAGCTGATACCAAGGCCCGAAAAGTTGAAATCTGTCAGCGCGCTTATCAGATCCTGACTGAGCAAATTGGCTTTCCGCCTGAAGATATCATTTTTGACCCCAATATTTTCGCGGTGGCTACCGGTATTGAAGAGCACAACAACTACGCGGTGGACTTTATTGAGGCGACCCGAGAAATCAAGCGCCTTTGCCCTTATGCCAAGATCTCCGGCGGCGTCTCCAATGTGTCGTTTTCGTTTCGTGGTAACGATCCGGTGCGCGAAGCCATCCACTCAGTATTTCTATATCATGCTATTGCGGCCGGTATGGATATGGGCATCGTTAATGCGGGTCAGCTGGCGGTGTATGACGATATCCAGCCCTTGCTCAGGGAGCGGGTAGAGGATGTGATTCTAAATCGCCGTCCGGATGCCACCGAACGCTTGTTAGAGATTGCCGCGCAATTTAAAGGCGATGGCAGTGTCGCCGAGAAAGTGGATGATGCCTGGCGCAGCCTGCCGGTAAATAAGCGGCTGGAGCATGCGCTGGTAAAAGGCATTACCGATTTTATCGAGCAGGACACTGAAGATGCCCGGCAGCAGGCAGAGCGACCACTGCATGTAATTGAAGGCCCGCTGATGGATGGCATGAACGTGGTCGGCGATCTGTTTGGTGAAGGCAAGATGTTTCTGCCGCAGGTGGTCAAGTCAGCACGGGTGATGAAAAAAGCTGTTGCTTACCTGCAACCCTACATTGAGCAAGAGAAAGCCGGTGGCCGGGCGCAGGGTAAAATCCTGCTGGCAACGGTAAAAGGCGATGTGCACGATATCGGCAAAAATATCGTCGGGGTGGTGCTGCAGTGTAATAACTTTGAGGTTATCGATCTGGGTGTGATGGTGTCCCGCGCAGAGATCCTGCGCGTAGCCAAAGAGCAACAGGTTGATGTGATTGGTTTATCTGGCCTCATTACGCCGTCGCTGGATGAAATGGTGCATGTTGCCAAAGAAATGACCCGGCTCGGTTTTACCATTCCGTTGTTAATCGGCGGCGCGACCACATCTAAGGCGCACACCGCAGTCAAGATCGCGCCGCATTATGCGCATGGCGTGGTCTATGTGCCCAATGCGTCACGTAGCGTGTCCGTGGTGCAGGCGCTGATCAGTGCCGAACAAAAACCGGCCTATCTGGCACGGGTGGCAGAAGAATACCGTATTGCGGTGGAGCAGCATCAGCGCAGCCGGCCCGGTGAGCGGATGCTGAGTCTGGCCGAGGCACGGCAGAATAAATTCCCGCTGGATTTAACGAAAGTAGCGCCAGCGCCGAAACAGCCTGGTGTGCATTACTGGCAGCAGGTTGATTTACAGGTACTGCGCGACTACATCGACTGGACACCGTTTTTCCTGACCTGGCAGCTGTCCGGCAAGTTTCCGGCGATTTTGCAGCACGCTGAAGTTGGGCTGGAAGCGCGGAAGGTGTATCAGGATGCCAATGCGCTACTGGATCAGATGATCAAAGATAACCTGATTAGTGGTAAAGCAGCCTTTGGGTTTTTCCCGGCCAATAGTGATGGCGATGATATTATCATCTACCAGGATGACAGCCGCACGATTGAGCGCTGCCGCCTGTATAATCTGCGACAGCAACTGGCGCTACGGAATAATGCACCGAATTGCAGTCTGGCAGATTTTATTGCTCCTGTTGGCTCCGGCATTGCGGACTATGTGGGTGCCTTTGCGGTGACTACCGGCTTTGGTGCTGATGAGCTGGCTGCGCAGTACGCGGCAGCACATGATGATTACAATAGTATTATGGTCAAGGCGCTGGCCGATCGTCTGGCCGAAGCGCTGGCGGAGTATCTGCATTTAAAAGTACGGCGCGAATATTGGGGCTATGCCGCCAATGAACAGCTGGACAATGAACAACTGATCCGCGAGCTGTATCAGGGGATCCGACCCGCGCCCGGCTATCCGGCCTGTCCGGAACATACTGAGAAAGGCACCTTATTTCAGTTATTGGACGTGCCGGCGCAAATTCAGATGCAGCTCACCGAAAGCTATGCCATGTGGCCGGGTGCCGCGGTCAGTGGCTGGTACTTTGCCCATCCCGACAGCAAATATTTTGCCGTCAGTAAAATCGACCGTGATCAGTTAGCGGACTACGCAGAGCGCAAAGGCTGGAGCGAGCAACAGGCCGAAAGCTGGCTGGCGCCGAATCTGCGCTAGCGCAGAAACTTGGCCAGCTGTTGCTGCAGACTGGCAAGACTGAAAGGCTTGGTCAGCATATCATCAAACTGCAGCTGACCTTGCCGTTCTCCCAGTTGCACTGCTGTATGGCCGGTGACAGCGATCACCGGCAGCTGCTGCCGCCCTGGCAACTGACGGATCGCCTGCAAGGTTTGATAGCCATTCATCGCCGGCATCTCAATATCCAGCAGCACTAAAGATACCTGCTGTTGCGCTAGCAGCAGCAGCGCCTCTTCGCCGCTGCTGGCAACCAGGCAGGGATACCCCAGTTTATCCAGCATCAGTTTCAGTAATTGCTGATTGTAATAGTTGTCATCGACGACCAGCAGTGGGTTGCCGTCATAGGGTTCAGCGCTAATCAGCGATGGCTCCGCAGGGGCTTCGCTACTGTGAGGATTGGCCGCAGGCAGTTTTGCCTTGCTAAAGTAAGCCGTAAAGCTCACCGTCGTGCCGACACCGGGTTGGCTTTGCAATTGGATCTGGCCGTGCATCAGCTCAACTAAACGCTTACTGATTGCCAGTCCAAGACCAGTGCCCCCATACTGACGGCTAATACTCTGATCCCCCTGATTAAAAGCCTGGAACAGCTGCTGTTGTTGTGTCTCACTAATGCCGATACCAGTATCGGCCAGGCTGAACAGCAGACATAGCCGCTCGTCAGAGGTGGTCAGCGGGCTGATTGTCAACCGGATAGCGCCACGTTCAGTAAATTTAACCGCATTGCTCAGCAGATTAATCAACACCTGACTCAAACGCAGTGGATCACCAACCAGCTGTGCTGGCAGATCCGGCGCCAGATTCAGTTGCAGTGGCAGTTTTTTGTCGGCTAACTGCGCACTAAACAAGGTCACGACCTGCTCAATACAGTCCTGTAATTTAAACGGCAGTTGCTCCAACTGAATTTTTCCGGCTTCGGCTTTAGAGAAATCCAGTAGGTCATTAATAATGCTGGACAGTATTTTTCCGGCATTACGGATCCGCCCCAGATACAGTTGCTTATCGCTAATGGCTTTGCTCTGCTGTGCCAGTTCAGCAAAACCCAGTACGGCATTAAGCGGCGTGCGTAATTCATGGCTGATATTGGCCAGAAACTGACTTTTGGCCTGGGTAGCTGCCTCTGCCCGCCGTCGTGCTGCCTCCAACTCCGATAAGGTTTGCTGTAAATGTTCGGTACGCTGGGAAACTAGGGCTGCCAGACGCTGCTGCTCACGCAGCAGGCTATGAGTGCGCCACTTCATTAACAGCATCATTGACAGCACAAACAGCAGCGCGAGTGCAGCATATAGCCAGCGACTTTGATACCAGGGCGCGAGAATACGGAAATGCAGGGCATCGGCACTACTGATCTGGCCGGCAGCATTGCGAGCCCGGATCTCAAAGCGATACTCGCCGGGTGGCAGATTGGTGTAGTCGCGATAGGGCTCTAAGCTCCAGGCCGACCAGCTGTCGTCATGCCCGAACAGCCTGACTTGCAACTGCTCTGCCTGCAGGTGATCAAAGTTCGGGCTGCTGTAACTAAAACGCAGGTTATTTTGCTCTGGTTGCAAGCTGAGTCCGGCGGGAACCGGTCCACCATCATAGAGTCGCTGGCCATCACTGCTGGTCAGCTGCCGCAGTAACGGGGGCTTTGGTTGCGGGGCCTGAAACTGATCGGCGACAAAGCGGAAAATACCTTCGGCGCCACCAAACCACACTAATTGTTGATCAAGCAGGATGGTATCCAGCGGAATATCCGCCAGCGGCTGTAAGCTGCTGGTTGTCCATTGATAGCTGCCATCTGCTTTGGGCAGGGCAACACCGGCATGGCGGGTGCCGGCGGTATTATCCCAGATTAACATCCAAAGCCGTCCGGCGGCATCCATCAGGGGATCGCGGATCCATGGCTGTTCGCCACTGAATAAAGCGCCAAAGGTTGGATCTAAACGAAATTGGCTCTCATTAGCGTGGAACCGAAATAAGCCCCTGACGGTGGCAAAATACAACTGATCATGTAACAGATGCACACTATTCCGATTCAGACTGGGCAGACCATGGCTTTTATCATAATGGCTCAGTGATAATGGCACTGAACTGCCTCCCTGCCACTCGGCTGGTAACTGCAAACGATAAAGGCCGTGTGCCAGGGTGCCAAGCCAGAGTTGGCCATCCGGCATTTCGACGATAGAATTTAAGTTACCGTGCACGCCGGGTACCTTACCTTCATCCCGCCATTCGCCGTCCTCCAGACGCATAGTGGCTAAGCCATCTTGCAAGCCAATATACACCCGTTCTGGCACCAGCTGTGAACGAACCAGCACTTTTGATGCCAGTTCTGAGCGTCGGATCAGCTCCGGGCCAGTTGGTTGCAGCCGGTAGACACCACTATTGGTGGCGGCCAGCAATTGCTGCTCAAAACTCAAAAAATCCCAGCTTTGTTGCCGGATCGGTTCAACCCGTCTGAAGTAGGCGTCCAGATTATCGGCTTGCTCCAGCCGGAACAGGCCCAGGCTGGTAGCGGCATAAAGATGTTGTTGGTGACGGTGAATTGCAAAGACATTACCCTCTAAGCCTCTGGCACTGTTAAAAACCGATAGAGCTGAACCCAAGGCAATGCGCGCTAAACCATGATCCAGTGCCAGCCAAAGCCCGGCCTGATGATCCTGCGCCATGGCCCGCACATTTTGATCATGTAAGCCGGAGGCCTTGGTGATCCGATCTACCAGCCTTCCCTGACGATCCAGAATAAACAGGCCGCCGTGCACGGTACCGATAGCAAAATGGCCATTTTGCAGAGTTAAGCCACTGTAAATTTCAGCCTGTTGCAGTTGTTGGTCAACGGCGGTTGCCCATGGACTGATCTGACCGTCTCGCCAGAGAAAGAAACCGTGGTCGCGGGTACCAATTAATAGTGTTTGTTCGTCAAAGGCTTCGAGAAAGAACACGGCCTTGTCGCGGAAAAAGTCACCGTTTGGCAGTGGCACAAACCCCTGATCCTGCCATTGCAGTAACCCCTGCTGCTGATCGCGGATCAGCAAACGTTGTTGAACCCAAAAGGCTTTCAGAAAGGCGCTGTCGGTAGTCCAGATACGAAACTGTTGCTGCTGCCATTGCAGCACATATTGGCGACTGATAAAAAAGACCCCATCCGGGGTAACAAAGGTTTGCCGCACGTCCTGAAAATCGCGGTAGCTCTCGGGTAGCTCAGCTGTCAGCGAGACATAATGCCGGCCACCGCTCTGCGGTGCCGTCAGATAACCGACTTCCCCTTTGGCGCCAACATAGATCCGTTCATCTGGTGCCATGGCCAGGGAGCGGGCAACCGATTTATTCGCGGTTTGAATGGTGCGCCAGTTTACGCCATCGTATTCGAGGATGCCGACGTTATTGGCAACATAAATTAAGCCAGAGCTATCCTGCAGTAATGCCCAATTCTGGGTTCCCGCTGCGTAATCTTTGGGCTTGAAGTTCTGGAGCAGCGGGATGCCCTGGCTATGTAGTGGGGCGGCATAGCCACTGGACACAGCGCCAATAAAGAGCAGCAGGCAGATCAGCAAAGTGCGCAACAAGATGAACTCCGTTTCTGTGAGCAACAAATCAACAACGGCATCTTAACGCTTATCGCCGTTGCTGTCAGCCCGCGGGCCGGATTTCGGTCTTTAGCCGGCTTTTTCCACAGAACAGGCTCTTAATTGTGCAGCGTTTGCAGTATGATAGCGCTATTTTTCGGCGCGACGCTGAACTAAACTGTGGAGCAAGAGTGGAAAAGCCGTTTCAGATAAAATTGATTATCAGACGCTTACCGGCCAATGCGGCTATCGGCTGGATTAAGCAGGCCTGGGAAATCTTTAAACAATACCCACTGGTGTTTATTCAAATGCTGTTGCTGACCTTCGTCTTCACATTTCTGGCGGCACAATTTACGCTGACTTTTATCATTGCTGTTTTTGCCAGCCCCTTTCTGACAGCCGGGCTCTATGGCGCCATTGTTGGCGTTCAGCAACAGCAAAAAATTGACATTATGTGGCTGTTTAGGCCGTTTCAGCAGGCGTTTTGCCGGCAAGTTCTGATTATGATCGCGGCGTTGAATTTTCTGCTCAGTGTGCCGTTAATGCACTTCCGGGAACATCTGTACACTGCGATGGTGAATGCCCAACAAAGCGGTGAGCAAGAACCCTTGTTACTGCTGCAGATGATTTTGTTAGTCGCCGGCTTGTTAATTACGACCATGCTGTTTGCCTATGCCGTTGCTATTGCTTACTTTTTGAAAGAACAACGGGTGTTATTAATTTTACAGGCCAGTTTTCTGGCATGTTGGCGCAATATACCGGCGCTGTTGTTATTTGGCTTACTCAGCCTGGGTTTGTTATTGTTAACGGTACCCACCATGTTACTGGGGTTAGTCGTCGTGGTGCCACTATTGAACATTGCGTTCTTTCTGTCGTTTAACGAATTGTTTGCGTTAAAACTGGCGGCGGGCAAGGACGCAGTGCTGGAGGTCTGAGTATGGACACCCTGGCAACCTGGCGAAAAACCGCGATCGGTTGGTTAAGCCGCCGGGAGCATAGCCGGGCCGAGCTGAAACAAAAGCTCCTGCAAAAAGGCGCTTCAGGCGCAGAAGCTGAGACAGTACTGGACTGGTGTCAGCAGCAAGGCTATCAGAATGAACAGCGTTTTCTGGAAATGCTACTGCGCAGTCGCTGTCGCCAGGGCTATGGCTATCAGTACATTCTGCAGGAAGCTCGGCAGCATCAAATCACCGCAGCTGAGCTGAGCGCGCTGGCGGAGCAATTGGAAATAGATTGGTGGGCCCTGGCCGAAGCCGCCTATCAGAAAAAATTTGCTGATAAAGCGATTGCTGATTATCAGGATAAAATGAAGCGTATGGCGTATCTGCAGCGTCGCGGTTTTAGCAGCGAGCAGATCCGTGCTGTGTTAGGTAATAATAGCTGATTAATTAAACAGGATTTTTCATGAGTATGACATCCGCCGCAATCCGGCAAGCCTTTTTAGACTTCTTTGCCAGTAAAGCGCACAGCGTAGTGCCAAGCAGTTCGCTGATCCCCGGCAACGATGCCACCCTGCTATTTACCAATGCCGGCATGGTGCAGTTTAAAGATGTATTTCTGGGCCAGGATCAACGTAGCTACAGCCGTGCGGTATCGGCACAGCGTTGTGTACGCGCCGGCGGTAAACATAACGACCTGGAAAACGTCGGTTATACCGCCCGTCACCATACCTTTTTCGAAATGCTGGGTAACTTTAGTTTCGGCGATTACTTTAAACAGGATGCGATTCGTTACGCCTGGGAGTTTTTAACCGAGGTGGTAAAGCTGCCGAAACAGCGGTTACTGGTCACTGTCTATGCCACGGACGATGAAGCCTACAATATCTGGTTAAATGAGATTGGCGTACCCGCTGACCGGATTATCCGCATTGGTGATAACAAGGGTGCACCCTATGCCTCAGATAACTTCTGGGCGATGGGAGATACCGGCCCTTGTGGTCCTTGTACTGAAATTTTCTATGACCACGGCGACCATATCTGGGGTGGCCCGCCGGGCTCTGCGGAAGAAGATGGCGATCGTTTTATCGAGATCTGGAATATCGTCTTTATGCAGTTTAACCGCCTGGCCAGCGGTGAAATGCAACCCTTGCCAAAACCCAGTGTCGACACCGGTATGGGGCTGGAGCGGATCGCCGCCATTTTGCAGCACGTACACAGCAACTACGAGATTGATACCTTTGTTGCCCTGATTAAAGCCGCGGCTGCAGCAACCGGCGCCACCGATCTGACGGACAAGTCACTACGCGTGGTGGCTGATCATATCCGTAGCTGTACTTTCCTGATTGTTGACGGCGTTATGCCTTCGAACGAAGGCCGCGGCTATGTCTTGCGCCGGATTATCCGCCGCGCAGTGCGTCATGGTAACAAGCTGGGTGCCAAGGGCGCCTTCTTCTATAAGCTGGTGGCGGCTCTGGTGGCGCAAATGGGTGACGCTTACCCGGAGCTGCGCAGCAAACAGGCCATTGTGGAAAAAGCGCTGCAACAGGAAGAGGAACAGTTTGGCAAAACACTGGAGCGGGGCTTACAGATCCTGGATGAAGAGCTGTCGGGCCTTGCCGGCACAGAAATTCCCGGCACGCTGGTATTTAAACTGTACGATACCTACGGCTTCCCGGTAGACCTGACCAATGACGTGGCACGTGAGCGCGGCTTGAGCATTGACCAGGCGGGTTTTGATGCCGCCATGGCAGAGCAGCGCAAGCGGGCACAGCAAGCCAGTAACTTTGGTCTGGACTATAATCAGCAACTGACATCAGCGGTACAAACCGGCTTTACCGGTTATACCGAGCACTTTGGTAATGCCAGAGTACAGGAAATTATCAAAGAAGGTCAGCAGGTTAAAAGCTTAGCTGCAGGTGAAACCGGCCTGGTGATCCTGGATAGCACGCCGTTCTATGCCGAATCAGGTGGTCAGATTGGCGACACCGGTAGCTTTAAGCTGCAGAACGGTGCTGTGTTGGCGGTGCTGGATACGCAAAAGATTGCCAAAGCCTTTGCCCATAAGGTCGAAGCGAGTAGCGAGCTAAAGGTCGGTGATCAGGTTGAAGCGACTATTGATCTGGCGCGGCGTAATGCCATTCGTAAAAACCACTCGGCAACCCACTTATTACATGCTGCCTTGCGTAAAGTACTGGGCGAGCATGTGACCCAAAAAGGCTCGCTGGTTGGCCCGGAGCGGCTGCGCTTTGACTTCTCGCATTTTGAAGCGGTAAAACCCGCTGAGCTACAGCAATTGGAGCAAATGGTTAACGAGCAAATCCAACTGAACCTGCCACTGCTGACGCGCGTAATGCCTATTGAAGCGGCGAAAGCTGCTGGCGCCATGGCGCTGTTTGGCGAGAAGTATGACGACGAAGTGCGGGTACTGAGCATGGGCGAGTTCTCGATTGAACTCTGTGGTGGTACACACGTCGAACGGACAGGTGACATAGGTTTCTTTAAAATTGTCAGTGAAGGCGGTATCGCCTCAGGTGTGCGGCGAATTGAAGCCGTTAGTGGCCCGGCCGCCATTCAGTACTTGCAGCAGTTAGATCTGCAAATCAGTCAGGCTGCCAGCCTGTTAAAGGGTGATGCCTTTAGTCTGGCTGAGCGGGTGCAGCAAACGCTGGAACGCAGCAAGCAGCTGGAAAAAGAAATCGAGCAGTTAAAGGCCAAGTTGGCCAGTTATGCCGGGGCTTCATTAACGGCGAATGTGCAGCAAGTGGGAGAGGTTAAGGTGCTGGTGCAACAGCTGGAACAAACCGATCCTAAAGCACTGCGTACTCTGCTGGATGAGCTGAAGAACAAACTTGGCTCTTCAGTGGTGTTACTGGCCACTGTGAATGATGACAAAGTCAGTTTAATTGCTGGCGTGAGCAGTGATTTAACTGCCAGGGTACATGCCGGTCAATTAGTTGGCTGGGCAGCTGGTCAGCTCGGCGGTAAAGGCGGTGGCCGGCCAGATATGGCACAGGCTGGTGGCACCGATACTGCAGCACTGCCGGCCGTATTAAAGGCGGCATTCGACTATATTAGTGAGCGGCTGTAAGCAGTTAACGGTATAATCGGATATAAGAAAAGTTTTAAATACACTGGCGCTGAGCTATGATTCAGCGCTAATCTTATAACAGCACAGAGACAGAGCTCTGTGGTGACAGGCAAAGGAGCAATCGCATGCTAATTCTGACGCGTCGAGTGGGTGAAACCCTGATGATCGGTGACGAAGTAACCGTTACTGTACTGGGTGTAAAAGGTAATCAGGTACGGATTGGCGTGAATGCGCCGAAAGATATTTCAGTTCACCGTGAAGAAATTTATATGCGGATCCAAGCTGAAAAAGATACCAATGGCGGTAATTTCAGCGAAGGTGAATAAGCCTCGTCCTGTATTTCATTAGTGTTAAAATCGTCATTTTGCCGCTTTTAAGTCAATTAAACAGCGAATTGCTTAAAAGCTCGGCAAACACACTGTACGTTTCTAAAAATAGTTTGACTTATTTTCCTGAGACATTAATATACACGCCGCAACACAGCGCGGAGATGTGGCCGAGTGGCTGAAGGCGCACCCCTGCTAAGGGTGTATAGGGGAAACTCTATCGAGGGTTCGAATCCCTCCATCTCCGCCATTTCTCGGAATGGACGCGTAGCTCAGCTGGATAGAGTACTCGGCTACGAACCGAGCGGTCGGAGGTTCGAATCCTCCCGCGTCCGCCATCCGAGAGAAGAAGCGCTGTTATTGTAAGATGCAAAGTTTATGGACGCGTAGCTCAGCTGGATAGAGTACTCGGCTACGAACCGAGCGGTCGGAGGTTCGAATCCTCCCGCGTCCGCCATATTCGTAAGAAACCCACTAAGGTTAACGCCAAAGTGGGTTTTTTATTTTCAGCTCAATGCTAAATAGACGCGGGAGGTGAGAACCTCCGTTAGGTTCGACCAATTTGCCGGGAGCAAATTGGGACAGCTTCAGCTGGCCCGCAGGGCAGGCGGCAGGATAGCCGCCTGCAATCCCCGCGTCCGCCATATTCGTAAAGACCCGCTAAGGTGAAAACCTAAGCGGGTTTTTTATTTCCAACCAGATGATAAGCATTTGCAGCGTCAAGACCAGCGCAACGCCCTTAGCTGGGTAGTAATTTTCTCCACCGGCTTCAAGGATCACATCCCTGTGCCCTTTCAGCCTCCGCAGCATCCCTGCTGCTGTTACGAAAATTCTACCGCAACTAAGGGCTTAAATAGCATCTGTTAGGCGTCACGAAAAACATCTTAGAACACAGCAGATATAAAACGAGGTGGTAAGCATTCCGTGCACTTTGTAAGGGAATGTATTTTTCAGGGATGAAAAATGACACAAATTTGCCGGGAGCAAATTTGAACAGCTTTAGCTGGCCCGTAGGGCAAACTTCAGGATGAAGTTTGTAACCGCACGGGGATGTATTCACAGCGTGTCCCGTCAAAGTTGTACGGAATGATTACCGCCGGATGCGCTGACCAAGACGCTACAGAGTCGGGATATGAACATGCGGTGGATTATCTAAGATGCTCTGTCAGAAGAGACTTCAACACCACCACCTATTCCTCCCCCCTGCTGAAATATGCTATAAATGGCATACTTAGCGCGACTTTCTAGCCCGGAAACCCCGTGTCCTTCAGCCAGAGCCTGACCATCAACGATGATATTGACGCCGCTGCCCCGGAGCAACAGGGCGAGTTGGTGCTTTGCCGGCATTGCGACCTGTTACAGTGGCTACCTCCACTACAGGAAGGCGAACAAGCCCATTGCCAGCGCTGTGATCATCAGCTGGATGTGCGGCAGGTGCAACCGATATTAAGACCGGTGCTGTATGCGGCGTCCGCGCTGTTTATGTTATTGCTGGCCAACCTGTTTCCCTTTATCAGTATGGGCGTGGCCGGTAATCGCAGTGAAATGCATTTCTTCGACACCTCAGCCGTGCTTTTTACCGAATACCATCAAAGTCTGGCCATTCTGGTGTGGTTATTTATTCAGGCCGTGCCGGCTTTCTGCATGGCGGCGGTGATCTATCTGAAGCTGGGCATGCTGTACCGGCTACCGGCGCGGATCTGGGTGGCGCGGGTGCTCTTTATGCTCAAGCCCTGGAGTATGGTTGATATCTTTTTAATGGGTCTGCTGATTAGCTTTGTCAAACTGGTCGCCAACGCAGATATTTCGCTTGGTTTAAGTTTTTGGGCATTCTGTATTTTTTGTTTACTGCACTTGCGGACCTTTCAGGTGATCGACCGCCATGAAATGTGGTCCCGCCTGGCCCTGGCACCTAAGGTGCCAGTGACGGCGGAGGCAGGCAAAACCGGCTTATCACAACAGCTTAAGCTTTGCCCCTGTTGCACGGCTATAGTGCCGCTGGCACAACAGCATTGTCCGCGCTGCCATACCCGGGTTTATCCGCGGGTACAGGCCAGTTTACAGAAAACCCTGGCGCTGCTGGTGACGGCCGCCGTTTTGTATATCCCTGCCAATTTGCTGCCCATTATGCGTACGGTGTCCTTTGGTAATGTCACCGACTCCACTATTATCAGTGGCTTTTTATTAATGTGGCAGGATGGCGAGTATCCGGTGGCGCTGGTGATCCTGCTGGCCAGTGTGGTGGTGCCGATCGCCAAGATCCTGATCATGTTCTGGCTCTGTTACCTGGTGCTGGCACCGGTGGCGGTGCGCAGTAAACTGACTACCCGCATTTATTTACTGGTGGATTGGGTCGGGCGTTGGTCAATGGTCGACGTGTTAGTGGTCGCCATACTGGCGGCTCTGGTGCGTTTTGGCTTGTTAATGAGTGTTTACCCAGGTGTCGGGGCCTTGGTTTTTGCTGCAGTGGTGATAATTACTATGCTGGCAGCGATCAGTTTTGATCCGCGCTTGCTGTGGGATCAGCCAGCGCGAACAGGAGAGCAGGTGTGACAGAAACGCAAAATACGGCAAAAGTAAAACCGATCCGGCAGTGGTCGCCGATCTGGGTGGTGCCCATCGCCGCGGTGTTGATCGGACTGTGGATGCTTTATAACCATCAGCAGCAACAGGGCGATATGTTGTTACTGATAGCTGAAGACGCTGAGGGCATCGTTGCCGGGAAAACCCAGATCAAAAACCGCAGTGTCGATGTCGGGCAGGTGGTATCGGTTGAGCTAAGTAAGGATCTGACTCAGGTCATGATCAAAGCCCGGATGAAACCTAATGTAACGCCACTATTGAATGAGGGCTCACAGTTCTGGGTGGTGAAGCCACAAATTGGCCGTGGCGGCATCACCGGCCTGAATACGCTATTGTCGGGTGCCTATATCGAATTACAACCCGGCGACTCACCGCGGGTAGTATTAACCCATCCGTTATTGAATACGCCGCCGGTGGCACCGGCAGATGCGCCCGGGATCCGGGTACAGCTGAAAACCGCCGATACCCGTGGGCTGGCGGTTGGCGATCCGGTGTTATACCGTGGCTACGAGGTCGGTACTGTTGAGAGTAGCCTGTTTGATCTGGCAGAGCGCAGCACCCGCTATCAGCTGTATATCCGCCAGCCCTATGATGCGCTGGTCACTGAAAACGTGCGCTTTTGGTTAAGTAGCGGTATTGCGATTGATTTGTCCGCAGAAGGCCTGTCGGTCGATGTCGGCTCTGCGGCCACTATTTTAAGTGGCGGAGTCAGCTTTGACCTGATGGATGGCTGGCCAGCCGGAGCCGCTGCCGCCAATGGCAGTGAATTTCAGTTGTTCCCGGATCGGCAAAGTATTCAGGAAGGGATGTATAACCAGTTTGTTGAATACATCGTCTTTTTTGACGAATCAGTGCGGGGCCTGAAAGCCGGGGCGCCGGTGGAATACCGTGGCGTGCGGGTTGGTACTGTAGCCAGTGTGCCGTTTTTCTTTGCCATGGAAAAGCCGTTTGAGGTGTCTTTAAATCAGGGGGTGCCGGTACTGATCCGGATTGAAGCCGGTCGCCTGTACGAGAACCTGACGTTGCAGCAACTGGGCGTTGAGTTGCAACAGGCGGTCGATCGTGGCCTGCATGCGATGCTGAAAACCGGCAATCTGCTGACCGGTGCCCTCTACGTTGATTTAGATATTAACAATGAATTACTGGCTGATAGCAAACAGCAGCAGCTTTATCAGGAGCAGGTGGCCCTGAGTAAACAAGCCGGTTATCCCAGCTTGCCGGCTGCGCGCAGCGGTCTGAGCAATATCGAGCAGAAAGTCCTGTTGGCGCTGGATAAAATTAACAATCTTGAGCTGGAACAATTCTTAACTCAGGGTCAGCAAACCCTGGCGGCGACCGAGCAACTGCTTAGCAGCAGCGAACAACTGTTACAGAGCGTGCAGAGCTTTATCACCCAACCTGAGCTACAACAACTGCCAGCCAATCTGGAGCAGAGTTTACAGCAGTTACAACAAGCCCTGAGCGGGGTCAGCCCGGGGTCTGCCGCCTATGAGCGGGCGGACAGTAACTTACAGATGCTGGAGCAAACCTTACGCGAGTTGCAGCCGGTATTGAAAATGCTGAATCAACAAAGTAACGCCTTACTGATTAATGCCAGTGAGCAAGCCGATCCGCAACCGAGGAAAGCCAAGCCATGAGAACCCTGCTAGTTAGTTTCAGTTTGCTGCTGGCCGCCTGTAGCAGCCAGCCGGTGCAGATTGCCTATTATCAGCTGGCGCCCTTACCAGCAGTAACGGCAACAGTGCAGCCCCTGCCGGCATTGCAGATCCAGCCGCTTAGGGTGGCGTCTTATTTGAATGGCAGTGGTTTGGTGTTGCAGCAGTCGGCGGTCGAGTATCAGATCGCCCGGCAGCATCTGTGGGCGGATGCGTTGCAACAGCAAATGCAGCGGCAACTTACCCAATATCTGTTGTTAGCCTTGCCACAGCAACCACTTGCCACAGGGTCAACTCCGGCGCCGCGGCAGTTATGGCTGGAAATCGATCGCTTTAACGCTGATGCGGCTGGCCAGGCAGTACTCAGTGGTCGTTATCGTTTAAGCAGCGCAGAGCGTGAACATTATCAGCCGTTTGAATATCAGGTCGCGCTGAATGCCGATGGTTATCCGGCGATGGTGGCCGCACTTAGTGAGGCCTGGCAGCAGTTATTACAGGATTTAGCGTCAAAACTTAAAGCCGGTGTTTAACCGGCTTTATTTTTAGTGTTGTTGTGTTTTGTGCTGTGGTTATTGTTCCGGCAGAAAATTTGCCTTTTCACAATAAAACGTATAGATGTCTGGAAATATAAACGGCTTTATCTTGATTATTAAGCGGCAATCGTATAGAAATATCAATAGTAGTTATAAGGCTAATTTATTATCGGTGATGGCGGTTCTGCGTCATACTGAAAGCAGAATGGGAAAATAGTGCAGGATTTACCTATGGTTGCAGATTTACTCGCGGAAGCGGCAGGCCTGATGCTGATTGGCATGATCGCGGTTTTTACCTTCTTATGTTTACTGGTACTGCTGCTGAAGCTGATGAGTTACAGCATCCAGCGCTTCTTCCCGGTGAAAGTGGCTGACAAGGTCACCCGGGTTGAACAGTCGGCCAGTGATG
Organism: Alishewanella aestuarii B11; assembly: GCF_000280055.1. Classification (GTDB taxonomy): domain Bacteria; phylum Pseudomonadota; class Gammaproteobacteria; order Enterobacterales; family Alteromonadaceae; genus Alishewanella; species Alishewanella aestuarii. The sequence continues at coordinate 273,394 of NZ_ALAB01000005.1, forward strand.
GCGTCTCACCTGCGGTGGTAGCAGCCATTAGCGCTGCTGTGCATCAATATCGTCAACAACAATAACGGACCAAGAGGATAATGGCATGACGAAGCCTTTACTATTAACAGAACTGGTGCTGCGTGATGCACATCAATCTTTACTGGCCACCCGCATGCGGTTGGAAGATATGCTGCCGATCGCCAGCAAACTGGATCAAGTCGGCTACTGGTCTGTTGAATCCTGGGGCGGCGCCACCTTTGATGCCTGTATCCGTTATCTGGGTGAAGATCCCTGGCATCGTATCCGTGAATTAAAGAAGGCGATGCCAAATACCCGCCAGCAGATGCTACTGCGTGGACAAAATCTGTTGGGGTACCGGCATTACGCCGATGATGTGGTGACCCGCTTTGTGGAGCGTGCGCATGAGAACGGTGTGGATGTGTTCCGGATCTTTGATGCGATGAATGATATCCGCAATTTGCAAACTGCGGTGCAGGCCGCACTGAAAGTCGGCGCTCACGCCCAGGGTACCATCTCCTACACCGTTAGCCCGGTTCATACTGTTGATATGTGGGTTGATATGGCGCGGCAGCTGGAAGATATGGGCTGTGATTCGATCTGTATTAAAGATATGGCTGGCCTGTTAAAACCCTATGACTGTGAAGAGCTGGTTACCCGGATCAAAGAATCGGTCAAGATCCCCCTGGCGATGCAATGCCACGCCACCACTGGCTTAAGTACGGCGACCTATCAAAAGGCGGTGGACGCCGGTATTGATATGCTCGACACCGCAATCTCGTCCATGAGTATGACCTATGGCCACAGCGCCACTGAAACCCTGGTTGCCATTACCGAAGGCACTGAGCGCGATACCGGTCTGAATATGGAATTATTGGCGGAAATCGCTGCCTACTTCCGCGATGTCAGAACCAAATATGCGCAGTTTGAGGGCTCGCTCAAAGGCGTCGATGCTCGTATTTTGTTGGCGCAGGTGCCAGGTGGCATGCTGACCAATATGGAAAGTCAGCTCAAAGAGCAGGGCGCACTGGAAAAGCTGGATGCGGTATTAAAGGAGATCCCGCGGGTACGCGAAGATCTGGGGTATATCCCGCTGGTGACACCCACCTCACAAATCGTTGGTACTCAGGCCGTATTGAATGTGCTGACCGGCGAGCGCTATAAGAGCATTACCAAAGAAACCGCTGGTGTACTAAAAGGCGAATATGGTGCGACGCCAGCACCGGTAAATACGGAGCTGCAGCAAAAAGTGCTGGCGGGTGGCAAGGCCATTACCTGCCGGCCGGCCGATGTGTTAACGCCAGAGTTGGATAAACTTACCGCCGAACTGACTGAACTGGCCAAGAGCGAGCAAATTGATTTAGCTGCGGCGCAAATTGATGATGTGTTGACCTATGCGCTGTTCCCGCAAGTTGGCCTGAAATTCCTGAAAAATCGTAATAATCCTGCCGCCTTTGAACCTGCTCCACAAGCTGCCAGCAGCAAGGCTGCCGCTACGCCGGCGGTAAAAGCTGCGCCTGCTGCCGTTCAGGGCCCTGCCAGCTATAGCGTGCGGGTTGATGGCAAGGTGTATGAAGTGGAAGTGGCACCCAGTGGCGAGCTGAGCAGTATCAAGCCAGTGGTATCAGAGAATATCCCGGGCAGTGCTTCGGTTACCGGTAGCACCACGTTAAATTCACCACTGGCCGGCAATATCTGGAAAGTCGTTACCAAAGCCGGTGCCGCGGTAAAACGTGGCGACGTGGTGATCATTATGGAAGCGATGAAGATGGAGACGGAAGTGCGGGCAGTAGCCGATGGTGTGGTAGCGAAAATTCATGTTGCTGCCGGAGATGCCGTGTCAAACGGCGATGTGCTGATCAGTTTTGACTAGGACAGCGTTAAGTAAGGATCGGAAATGGAAGCTTTGCAAACGCTGGTTGCCTCAACCGGCCTGGTGAATTTTAGCGCCGGCCAGGTGGTGATGATGCTGGTGGGTTTGATTTTGCTGTATCTGGCGATCGCCAAAGGCTTTGAACCGCTGTTATTAGTGCCTATTGGTTTTGGCGCTATCCTGACCAATATTCCGCTAGCCGGCATGGGTGAGCCTGGTGGCATCCTCTATCTGTTTTATGAAATGGGGATTGCCTCTGGCTTGTTTCCACTGCTGATCTTTCTGGGCGTAGGCGCTATGACCGACTTTGGCGCCCTGATTGCCAATCCGCGAACCATGTTTCTCGGCGCCGCCGCCCAGTTTGGCATCTTTGCCACCCTGTTTGGCGCCATCGCACTGAATTGGGTGCCGGGTTTAAGCTTTACCCTGAAAGAGGCCTCAGCTATCGCCATTATCGGCGGTGCTGACGGGCCAACGGCGATCTTTCTGGCCTCGCGGCTGGCGCCGGATCTATTGGGGGCTATTGCTGTAGCTGCCTATTCCTATATGGCACTGGTGCCGCTGATCCAGCCGCCTATTATGCGGGCCCTGACTACAGTAGAGGAGCGGAAGATCCAGATGACCCAGCTGCGGGTTGTCAGTAAGCGCGAGAAAATTGTGTTCCCGCTGTTACTGCTGATCCTGACCATTTTATTGTTACCCACCGCAGCACCGTTAGTCGGGATGTTCTGTTTGGGCAACCTGATGAAAGAATGTGGTGTGGTCGACCGGCTCAGCAAAACGGCGCAAAACGAGCTGATTAATATTGTCACCATCTTCCTTGGTCTGGCAGTTGGCTCACGCTTAAGTGCGGACAAGTTCCTGACCACGCAAACTCTGGGGATCCTGGTGCTGGGCATGGTGGCCTTTGCTATCGGTACTGCCGCTGGCGTATTGATGGCCAAGCTGATGAATAAGGTTTCCAAACAGCCGATTAATCCGCTGATTGGTTCTGCCGGCGTGTCAGCTGTGCCGATGGCGGCCAGGGTATCGAATAAACTGGGGCTGGAAGCCGACCCGCATAACTTCCTGTTAATGCACGCCATGGGACCCAATGTGGCCGGCGTCATAGGCTCTGCGGTCGCCGCCGGTATTTTGCTGGCGCTGGTAGGTTAATCCGCCCAGTCTCATTGCTGAGTCATCTCGCATCAAACCAACAGCCCCGTTCCGGGGCTGTTGGTTTTTTACCTGGTGAGCATTTTAGGTTTTCTATTGCGCCAAGCCTTACCTGGCTGCGATGTCCTGACAGCCTGACATTATCAAATGTATACTGCTGTCAGGTGATAATCAGGGTGCTGTTTGTATGCTGTCCGCTGTCTGGCGGGCTGCCAGATATTGTTGCTGCTGCTCGGCTAACTGGCTTAGCAGTCGGGTCGCATTCTGGCTAAATTGCTGCTTCGCCTGGCCGGTTAACGGTGTGGCCTGAGGTAACTTTACGGTACGCGGGTTGCGGTGCACCCCATCAACAATAAACTCATAATGCAGGTGGGCACCGGTAACCCGGCCGGTGGCACCTAAACGGCCAATGGTTTGGCCCTGGCGCACCCGTTGTCCGCTTTTCACGTCACGGCGTGACAAATGCAGATACTTGGTCACGATATTATTCGAGTGCTGAATAAACACATAGTGGCCGTTAAGCTCATTATAGGCCGAGTGCGTAACCCGGCCATCGCCGGCCGCCATAATGGGCGTGCCGACAGGCGCCACATAGTCAGTACCATTATGGGCCCGCACTGTACCTAATACCGGATGTAAACGGCGTGGATTAAAGTTGGAGCTGACATACTGGAAACTGACCGGTGCGCGTAAAAACGCCTGGCGCATACTCTGGCCATCCGGTTTGTAGTAGTTACCATCGGTATGCAGTACGGCCTGATAATGCTGTCCCTGATTGGTAAATTCCGCGGCCAGGATGGTGCCGCTCCCCAGCGGTTCGCCGTCGAGGAATTCTGCTTTTAACAACACGGCAAAATGATCGCCGGCGCGCAGATCCAGCGCAAAGTCAATGTCCCAGCCAAAGATCCCGGCCAGTTGCATAATCTGGCCTTCTGATAAACCCGCCGCTAATCCGGCCTGCCAGAAACTGTGACGAATTTCACCGGCCAGAAACTGTTGCTGCCGTTCGACCGGTTTACTGACTTCGTTGGCAACAAAGCTGCCATCGGGTTGGCGACTGATCTCCAGGCTTTGCAGCCGGTTGATGGCATAGCGTAGTTGCTGTAACTCACCGGCCTGATCCAGGCCGAATTCCAGTTGCTCGCCCGGAAATAAGCGGGTCAGGGTACGGGTTTGCCGGCCCAGATCGAGAATTTGTTGCATGCTTTGCTGGCTGGCACCGGCTTTACGGAACAAGGCCGATAAAATATCACCGGATTGTACTGTTACGGTTTGCCAGTTTAACGCTGGTGCAGTGTTTTCGGGCTCGTTGGGCTCAGAGATAGCTGTTGCATTACTGGCTGTAGTCGTATTAGCCGCGGTTGGTGCCTGGGCGCGCTGCACACTATCCCACTGTAATTTAATCACCGCATCCGGCGTATCACTATTGCGTGATGCCGATGCCTGCTCTGACGGGATCAACAAGATCAGGGCCAGTAAGACAGAAACCACTAGGATCAACAGACGATGGCGGGACGGAAGTTGTGAGACCAGTTGTTGCATCGGAAAACCCCCGCTTGCTGAAAATGCACAAAAACCGAGCATAAACCCTTTTTTTCGGTGATACCAGACTTTTCTACGTTTCGTCATGGCGGAACATCAGCTAGAATGGCTGTTCTATGAGCGAAAAAGCAAGATTGCAGGAGTATAAAATGGCCGATTGGGCACAGGCATTAGCAGAGCTGAAACGCGGTTGCGAAGAAATTCTGCTGGAAGAAGAGCTAATTGCCAAATTAAAAGAAGGCAAGCCGCTAAAGATCAAGGCCGGCTTTGATCCCACCGCTCCTGATTTGCATTTAGGCCATACGGTACTGATTAATAAATTGCGGACTTTCCAGCAGCTGGGCCATGAGGTGATTTTCCTGATCGGTGACTTTACCGGCATGATTGGTGATCCAAGCGGTAAAAACGTGACCCGCAAGCCGCTAAGCCGCGAGGATGTGCTGGCAAACGCCGAAACTTACAAAGAACAAGTGTTTAAAATTCTGGATCCGGCGAAAACCCGGGTTGCCTTTAACTCGCAGTGGATGGGTGAGTTGGGTGCAGCCGGTATGATTAAGCTGGCGTCACGCCAGACGGTAGCGCGGATGCTGGAGCGCGACGATTTTAAAAAGCGTTTTGCCAACAACCAATCAATCTCGATCCACGAGTTCCTCTATCCGCTGGTACAGGGCTGGGACTCCGTAGCATTAGAAGCCGATGTCGAGATGGGCGGCACCGATCAGCGCTTTAACCTGCTAATGGGTCGTGAGCTACAAAAAGAAGAAGGTATGCGGCCGCAAACCGTAATGATGGTGCCATTACTGGAAGGTCTGGACGGTGTGCAGAAGATGTCCAAGTCGCTGGGCAACTATGTCGGCATTACCGATGCCCCGACCGAGATGTTTGGCAAAATTATGTCGATTTCTGACGATCTGATGTGGCGCTACTATGATTTGTTAAGCTTCCGGCCGTTAGCGGAAATCCAGCAGTTAAAGCAGGACGTGTTAGCCGGTGCCAACCCGCGCGATGTGAAGATTTTGCTGGCGAAAGAGATTATTGCCCGTTTCCATGATGAGGCGGCAGCCGAAGCGGCGCATCAGGATTTTATCCAGCGCTTTAGTAAAAATGCGTTACCGGATGATATTCCAGAGGTGGTGGTCAGCACTGACACTGCCAGTATGCCGATCGCCAATCTGTTAAAAGAAGCCGGCCTGGTCGACAGCACGTCAGAGGCGATCCGGATGATTAAGCAAGGCGCGGTGAAATTAAACGGTGAGCAAAAGATTGAAGATAGCAAGCTGGATGTCGCGAAAGGCAGCAGCCAAATTTATCAGGTCGGTAAACGTAAATTTGCCAAAGTCACCTTGCAGTAATGACCGGCCTGGCAGCGAATGCCTGCTGCCAAATGTAGTCTTTTCAACACAGCCGGTTGTTTAACGCCGGCTGTGTCATTTTTGGCGGCAGCATTGGCGAAATCTGAAAAAAGAAGCGGTGGAACGGTATGTTAGGACGTTTAGTATTTAGCGGTTGCCTGTTGCTTAGTCTGGTGGCGTGTAGTTTGTCGCCGCAAGCTCCCAGTCGCATGGTTAGCGCAGCCGAACAACTGGTACTGGCCGAGCAGCGTGGCCAGTTGGTGTTGCATTGGCCGGAGCAGCGCAGTGAGCGTGTTGCGGTAAATAATAAACGGCGTTTTCTGGCTTATGCCGGTCAGGGCGAGTTATTGATCGATCTGCAACAGGCACAGGAGTTACAACTCAGGCTGAATCAACAGCTGCTGACGCTTACAGCCACAGCGCAACAGCAACGGATTGATATTTCGAAGCTAACCCGTAATGGCGAGAACCGGCTGGAGTTGGTCAGTATCAAGCCGGCCAATGCACAGGTACAAATTAGCATCCCTTATCCGACATTACGCAGCGATCTGACCTCTTATGCCACCGCCTTTAGTGCCGTTGACCAGTTAATAGAGCAGGAGATCAGGCAAGGCTTTCCCGGTGCCGTGCTAGTGGTGGTAAAAGATGGCGTCATTATTAAACACAGTGCCTATGGCTATGCCGAGCGCTACCAGGCGGACGGAACACTGCTGAGCCAGCCGCGGCTGATGCAAACCGATACGCTGTTTGATATCGCCTCTAACAGTAAAATGTATGCCACTAACTATGCGCTGATGCGCTTAGTCAGTGAGGGTAAGCTGGATGTGACTAAGCCGGTACAGTATTATCTGCCTGAGTATCAGGGCGATGGCCGCGAGCAGCGCACGGTCAGTGACCTGCTGTACCACACAGCCGGCTATGCGCCCGAGGTGCATTTTTTTCGCCCGGATAACCGGCATGGCCCGCAGTTCTATTCGTTAAATAAAGCCGATACGGAGCAGCTTATTCTGACTCAGGTCCCGTTTGCGACTGAGCGTGGCACGGCCGCAGTCTACAGTGATGTCGACTATATGCTGCTGGGGATGCTAATTGAGCGACTCAGTGGCCTGTCACTGGATCAGTATCTGCGTCAGCAGTTTTATTTACCGCTGGGGTTATCCCACACCCTGTTTAATCCGCTGCAACATGGCTTTAGCCGCGAGCAGATTGCCGCAACAGAGCTCGATGGTAACAGCCGCGGCGGTCGGGTGAGTTTTCCGGCAAATCGTCAGGGCGTTATCGTTGGCGAAGTGCATGATGAAAAAGCCTTCTATTCATTTCAGGGCGTGGCAGGCCATGCCGGTTTGTTTAGCACCGCTGAAGAACTGGCCGTGTTGATGGCGTTAAGTATACAAGGTGGTGGTTATGGCTGGCAGCAGTTTTTTACACCGGCAACCCTGGCGCAGTTTGTGGCGCCGTCACCCTATGACCATCGCTTTGGACTGGGCTGGCGCACCGCGGTGCAGGGCGACTTAGACTGGCACTTTGGTGCCTATGCCAGCGACAGTGCCTATGGTCATACCGGTTGGACCGGCACTGCGACAGTAATCGATCCGGAACAGCGATTATTGGTGGTACTACTTACCAATAAAAAGCACAGCCCAATCGTTGCCGAGGGTGACAGCTACCGTTTTAGCGGAGATAGCTTTGAAACCGGACGTTATGGCTCCATATTAACCCTTATTTATCAGGCTTTGCCGTAAAAGGACCGACTATGTTTTTGATTGACCAGCTTATTCTCGTTGCCTCTGTGCTGATTCTACTGGGTATTCTGTCCAGTAAGCTGTCGGCCCGGTTGGGTTTACCGATGCTGGTGCTGTTTTTATTAGTCGGGATGTTAGCCGGAGAGGAAGGGTTTGGCCGTTTAGCCTTTAACAATCCGCAGTTCGCGCACGCGGTCGGCACCATTGCGTTAGCCTTTATCTTGTTTGATGGGGGCTTGCAGACGCCGCTAAGTGCTGTGAAAAAAGTCTGGAAGCCAGCATCAATTCTGGCAACCTTGGGGGTTATGGTAACGGCGCTGATCACCGGTGTCGCGGCCAGTTATATTCTGCCAATCAGCTTAATGGAAGGTTTGCTGATCGGCGCTATCGTCGGTTCAACTGATGCAGCAGCGGTATTCTCACTATTACGTAATGCCGGCATTAATCTGAACGAGCGATTGAAGTCGACTCTGGAAATTGAGAGTGCCTCGAACGATCCGATGGCAATTTTCCTGACTGTCACACTACTGGAAGTGCTGGTAAATGGCTTAAAACCCGGTGTTGGCGTATTGCAGCTATTCTTTTTACAGATGGGTGGTGGCGCCCTGGTCGGCTTATTGATTGGTTATCTAACGCTGCAACTGCTGGACCGGATCCAACTGCAGGCAACCGGCTTATATCCGGTGTTAGTAGCGGCTGCCGGTTTACTATCCTTTGGTCTGGCGGCTAATCTCGGTGGTAGTGGCTTCCTGGCCATCTTTATCTGTGGTGTGATGATTGGTAATAACAAATTTGCGTTTCAGAAAACGACCTTTCTGTTCCATGATGGTTTGGCCTGGCTAAGCCAGATTATGATGTTCGTGATGTTAGGGTTACTGATTAACCCCAGCTCACTGCTGGATGTTTGGTGGCAAGGGTTACTGATCGCCGCAGTGCTAATTTTTGTCGCCCGACCATTGGCGGTATTGCCGGTGCTGAAATGGTTTGGCTTTTCACTACGGCAGATGACTCTGGTGTCCTGGGTTGGGCTGCGTGGCTCAGTACCGATTATCCTGGCGATTTTTCCACTAATGTATGGCTTGCCGGGTGCGGAACTTATTTTCAACGCGGTGTTTTTCGTGGTGTTAATTTCCGCAACCTTACAAGGCTCCACTCTGGCTTGGGTTGCTAAAAAGTTGGATTTGATTGAACCGGTAACAGCCAAGCCAGCGGCAACACTGGAAATTACCGCCTTAGGGGATGTTGACGCCGAAATTGTCGAGTACACCCTGGCAGCAGGATCGAGAGCGATCAATCGCCGCTTGTCCCGGATGGCCTTACCTGAGGGGGTGGTGGTTGCCATGATTACCCGGCAGGAGCAAATTATTCCGCCGCGAGGTTCAACGGTGCTAGAGGCTGGTGATCATCTGTTTGTGGTGCTGAAAAAAGATTATAAACCGATGCTGGAGCAAATTTTTTCTGAGCCAGGTTTTATTAACCCTGAATTACCCACTACGCTAAGGTTAAAAGGGGCGAGTCGGTTTAGTGATCTGGCTTGGTGTTATAACCTGGATTTTACGGGGCAGGATGCTGAGCTAACATTGGATGAGTATTGCCGGGAAAAACTGAGCACTGAGGTTGTGGCTGGAGCTGAGGTAATTATCGGCGCGATAAAATTAACTGTGGATGAAATTGTCGGTAACCGCATTACCACAATACGACTGGATACCCGGCTGGAAAGCGATTAAACGCCCGATAACGCATAGCGGCGAACTGGTACGCGTCGGCGGCCTGGACGAAAAGCTGGATACTGGCATTGCCATTATGCTGGATGTAGAAAAGGCGCTTGGCCTGACCGAACATATCAAAAAGCTGGAACAGCAAAAGCCGCTGGACGCCTGATAAGCAGCCGTTAGCGGCCGTACGCTAACTAAGCAACCAATACACCACCGGCAGGGTCACTAAGCCAGCCAGAATACCAAAACCGATCACGCCGCTGACTAAGCGTGGCGCCAGACCTGCCATAATGGCGATAGCGCCGGCCGAAATCATCGGCGGCATCGCCGCCTGAAAGATACTGATTTGTACCGCCAGACCTTCCTGTCCCAGCGCGCGCCAAATTAGCCAGGCACTGATTGGCATCAAAGCCAGTTTGATGCAGAGTGCGCTAATCAAAGGTGACACTTCAGCTTTACTAAAGCGGAAACTGAGCTGAAAGCCAACCGCAATCATCACCACCGGCACCAGGGTCGCGGCCAGATTATCCACCAGTGATACTGCCAGTGGCGGCAGACTAAAATCCCGGATCAGCAAGCCAACGATCAACGCAATAAAAGACGGAAAACCAATAATCTTCAGCAAAATCGCCTTGGGGGTTGGCTTAGTCATTGTTGGGCTATAGATCGCCGCCACGATAGTGACATAGGTTGCCAGCGCAATAAAGGAACCAATCTGGTCATACACCACGGCATAAGGCATGGCGGTTTGACCAAACAGCGCTTCGGTCATCGGAAAGCCAAGAAAAGAGGTATTGCCCAGCGGCAGGATCACCAGCAAAGCCCCGGTGACTTCGCGGGACCAGCCAAATAACCGGCTGAGTAGCAATACTGTGGCCACCACCACCAACAGCAGCAACCAGGGGGTGACAGCCGGGATCAACAGGGCAAAGGAGAACTCCAGCAACTTGATATTTTTCAGGATCAGCGCCGGTAATGCCACATAGAGCACATAGATATTCAGCACTAAACCACTGTTGTCCGGCATGGCGGGTAAACGGCGTAACAGCATGCCAATAAGCAAATAGGCCAATACCAGGTAAAAATTTTCCATCTTCTACTCGCTGTTGGTTAAAGGGGCAGAACGCGAAATTAACTGTTCCTTAGCGGCTTTACTGAGTTGCTTAACCTGATACTCAGCTTTACTGGCGCTGGCGCGACAGGGGTAAGGCTGTTGATAAACCAGGGTCAGCGGGCCCTTACCGCGCAGCGACTTAGCGCCACCGGCTAATTCGCCCCGATGTTGGCGCAGGCGCCGCACAGGATCGGTACTAATGCCGGTATAGAGTTGCCCTTGTGCGGTACGGATCAGATAAAGATACCAGTCGGACACGGCATCATATCTCCGGCGCCGTCGCCCTGCTATAATAGCCGGCTGACACAGCTTGACGAAAAACTAGTTCGGAACATCGCATGCAATTTCAAACCCTGGCTCTGGCAGAGCCTATTCTACGTGTTTTAGCTGAGCAGGGCTATCAGGCTGCTACGCCAGTGCAGCAGCAAGCTATCCCGCCGATCCTGAGTGGCAAAGATGTGCTGGCTGGCGCCCAAACCGGTACCGGCAAAACGGCGGCATTCACCTTACCATTGCTGCAACAACTGCTCAATGCGCCGAAAGTCTTACAACCAGCCCAAGTTAGAGTATTGGTATTAACGCCCACCCGCGAGCTGGCGCAACAGGTATTTGAAAGTGTGCAAACCTATAGCCGCTATTTGTCAGTGCGGTGTGCCGTATTTTATGGCGGGGTGTCAATCCGGCCGCAATATGATGAGGCTGAGCAAGGGCTGGATATTCTGGTCGCCACGCCGGGGCGTTTAATTGATCATCTACATCAACAGACCATTGATTTAAGTCAGCTGGAAGTGCTGGTGCTGGATGAAGCAGACCGCATGCTGGATATGGGGTTTATTGTTGATATTAAACGCATTATGGCCAAGTTGCCGGCACAGCGGCAGACCCTGCTGTTTTCGGCGACCTATTCCAAAGAGATTAAAATTCTGGCCGATGAGCTGTTAAATAAGCCGGTATTAATAGAGGTGGCCACCGCTAACGCAACTGCAGACCGCGTCACCCAACAAGTTTATCTGGTCGATCGTCATCGCAAGCGCGAATTGATTTCGCATATGATTGGCATGCAAAACTGGCCACAGGTGCTGATCTTTGTCCGCACCAAACATGGTGCCGACCGGCTGGCGAAACAACTGCAAAAAGACGGCCTGACCACAGCCGCGATCCATGGCGATAAGGCGCAGGGAGCAAGGCAACGCACACTGGACGAATTTAAACAGGGTAAGGTGCGGATCTTAGTGGCGACCGATATCGCCGCCCGTGGTTTGGATATCAGTGAGTTACCCTATGTGGTGAACTACGATCTGCCTCAGGTGGCCGAGGACTATGTCCATCGGATTGGCCGCACCGGGCGTGCTGGTTTAAGTGGCGTAGCGGTCACGCTGGTGGGGCCGGATGAACTCGGCGCTTTGCAGGATATTGAAAAACTGACCCAGCAGGTCCTGCCAACCCAGATCGTACCGGGTTATGAGCACGACCCCAGTTTTCAGCCACCAGAAGAACAGCTGGCGCGTAAACCCGGACAGCGGCCAGGTGCTCGGCATGATGGCCCGGCGAAAAAGCAATCTGCCGGCAAACTTAAAGCCAAACTCAGAGCTAAAGCACTGGGTAAGGCCTAACAACACCGCGACACAACAGTTTCACAACAGCGGCGGCAGCGGGTGCGGCCGCTACTGCTTATTCAATCAGACTTAAAATATCTGCCACCAGATCATCCATTGCCAACAACAAGCTTTACAGTAATAAGGTTAATTCATAGAGAAGCTTTTGCACATTTTGCCGGCTATCCATTAGCAGTAATAGCTCAAGCTGTTGCTGCTTAGCATCCACCTGATAAAACAACAGATTATGTTTATCCAACTGCCATTGCCGGTATTCCGTTAAGCCGAGCTTGAACAAGCGTTCGCTAATTGGCGCAATCAGTGGCTGCGCGGGTAAAGTCGTGGCGATCTGCTCTTTAATACTCGCCAGTGTTTTATCCACCAGTTCTGCGGAATACTTTTCGGTTAAAAATGCCTGCAACCTTTGGCGGGATAAACGAAACAGTGGCGAGGCGACCAGCGTGTAGCCACTAGTCAAAGGCTTGCTCCAGCGTTAATGCCTTATCTTGTAATGACTTTTCGGAAAGTTTTAATAATTTTAATAAAGCGAGGGTATCCTGCTGGAATTGATAATCCTGATAGGACTGCACCACAAAAGCCGGCTTACCGTTTTTGGTTATCAGTAGCTCTTCCTGTAGTTCCAGCGTATTGGCATGTTCTTTCAGGTAGGTGATGGTCTCAGTTTGCATTGGCCGTCCTTTACAAGGCTTTTTTCAGACTGATTCAGCTTAGCAGAGCGTATTGCAGACGGCAAATAGCGAGCTAACTGCGATAGAGGGTTTTGATCAAATGAAAGCCAAACTGGGTTTTAACCGGCCCTTGCACACTTAACAGCGGCCCTTTAAAGACCGCATCGTCAAAGGGCTTGACCATCTGGCCTTTACGAAACTCACCGAGGTCACCGCCTTTTTTACCGGACGGACACAATGAGTGTTGTTTTGCCAGTTTGCCAAAGTCGGCGCCTTGCTCCAGCTGCTTTTTCAGCTTTTCCGCTTGTTCGCGGCTTTTTACCAGAATATGTAAGGCGCAGGCTTTGGCCATGGTCGTTACGCTCGCGATTAGCCAGCAGGTTGCTGCTGGGTGATACAGTGAATATTACCGCCGCCCAGCAGGATTTCCCGGCCGGGTACCGTCACTACCTGATGCGCCGGGAACAGCTGCTGCAGGATCTCTGCTGCGACCTGATCGTTCGGATCATCAAAGGTGGGCAGAATTAGGCCGCCATTACATAAATAGAAATTAATGTAAGAGCCGGCCAGACGGGCATTGGCTTCGCGAGGGATCGCGGCCATTGACTGATCGACAGACGCATATTCTTCGGCTTTGGCGATAATCGGCGCAGGTACCGGCAGCTTATGCACCTTAATTTTGCGGCCCTTCGCATCGGTACTGGCTTCTAAATAGTCCAGCGCCGCTTTGCTGCGGGCATACTGCGGATCGTTCTTATCGTCAGTCCAGGCTAACAACACTTCACCGGGTTTGACAAAGCAAGCCATATTATCGACATGACCGTCAGTTTCATCATTAAAGATGCCGTCTTCCAGCCACAGCACTTTTTCAATCGCCAGATGCTCGCGCAGCATAGCTTCAATCTGTTCGCGGCTTAAATGCGGGTTGCGGTTGGCATTGAGCAAGCATTCAGCTGTGGTCAGCAGGGTGCCTTCACCATCGACATGAATAGCACCACCTTCCAGCACAAAGCCTTCGGTGCGGTAGCGCGGCAGCTCTTCTATGCCAAGAATTTTACTGGCAACCTGATCATCGCGATCCCAGGGGAAATACAGGCCGCCATTCAGGCCACCCCAGGCGTTAAAGGTCCAGTCCACGCCACGGACTTCTCCTTTACCATTGGTAACAAAGGTCGGGCCGGTATCACGGCACCAGGCGTCATTATTGGAAATTTCGACCACCCGGATTGGGAACTTGGTATTGGCCTGGTTGAGCTGGGCGTAGGCATTGGCATACTGTGCCGCCGATACGCCAACTGATACCGGTTCAAAGCCGGCAATGGCTTTAATGACGGTAACAAAGGCGGCTTGTGCCGGCTTGGCACCTAAACGCCAGCTGTCAGTGCGCTCTGGCCAAATCATCCAGGTTTGCTTATGCGGCGCCCACTCGGGCGGCATACTAAAGCCGTCTTGTTTTGGGGTAGAGGTTAGCGTTTGGCTCACTTGCTGTTCTCCGGGTTGATTTTGCCGTCTTTGGTCAGCAGCGTTTCGTAGATATCGATGCGACGGTCACGGAACACGCCCCAGGCGCGACGAATGGCGGCTACTTCATCTAAATCAAAGGTATGGACCAGTACTGCTTCGTCAGTTTCATTCGCTTCCTGTACCTTGGCACCGCTGTGGTCAGCAATAAAGGAGCTGCCATAGAAGGTAATGGAGAAATCGCCCTCGGTTTCAGTACCAATGCGGTTAGATACGATCACCGGCGTTAAGTTTGCCGCCGCATGACCCTGCTGCGTGCGCTGCCAGTGGTCACGGGAATTAATAGTGGCATCATGCGGCTCACTGCCAATGGCAGTGGGGTAGAAAATCAGCTCAGCGCCCAGCAGTGCCATACTACGGGCACACTCCGGGAACCACTGATCCCAGCAAATACCGACGCCCACTTTGGCATAACGGGTATTCCAGACTTTAAAACCGGTATCGCCCGGGGTGAAGTAGTATTTTTCGCTGTAACCCGGGCCATCCGGAATATGGCTCTTGCGGTAAATGCCCATATTGCTGCCATCGGCATCCAGCATCACCACAGTGTTATACAGGCAGTTGCCGGCACGCTCATAAATACTGATCGGCAGCACCACTGCCAGCTCTTTGGCAATCTTGGCAAAGTGTTTTATCGCCGGGTTTTCTTCTACCGGCACGGCAAAACCTAAATACTCAGGCTTTTGCTTTTGGCAGAAATAGTTACGTTCGAACAGTTCCTGTAACAGAATGATTTGTGCGCCCTGAGCCGCCGCCTGGCGCACCAGTTTTTCCGCGCGGGCGATATTTTCTTCGACATTCCAGCCACCAATCATCTGGGTAGCAGCAACCGTTACATTACGCATCAGATCTCTCCAAGTCAGCAGTGATAAGTCCGGTCTTCAGGGTACCGGCGTATATAGTCGACATCAGCTTTGCCAGTTGTCGGCTATCGCTTTGCTGCCGCGGCGTGGCCGGGCAACAGGGCGCGCAAAATGCCGCATTTTCAGTCAGCCGTCAATCTTTTTTCGCCTTATTTGATCTGGCTGTTTTGCACGCTACAAAATTGTTGTTAACCTTAGCAAAATTTTACCGGAATTACTTGCCGCAGTGCGGGAAAAGCAGGACAAAAAGATGCAAAACCTCATAACCAGCGATGTGGTGATCAGCGGCGGCGGTATGGTCGGTGCAGCCCTGGCTGTTGCACTCAGTCGCTTAGGCTTGTCGATTACCGTGTTGGAGCGCCAGGCGCCAGCGCCGTTCGAGGCGCAAAGTGCGATTGATTTACGGGTGTCGTCGTTAAATCTGCGTTCTGAACGTTGGCTGACAGAACTCGGCGCCTGGCAAAACCTGCAGCAAATGCGGCTGTGTCCGTATCAATATTTACAGGCAGGCGAGGGCAAGGCGCAGCTGCGCTTTGCTGCCAGTGAGATTGGCGAGCGTCACCTTGGCCATATTGTCGAAAATAATTTGGTACAGCTGGCACTGTGGCAGCAATTTGCTGAGCCAATCACGGTACTGACTGACTGTGAAATTACTGCGCTACGGCAAGACGAGCAGGGCGTTGACTTAACACTCAGCGATGACCGTAAGTTACATTGCCAGCTGCTAATTGGCGCCGATGGTGCCCAGTCTAAAGTGCGGCAGCTGGCGCGCATTGGTACTGCCGGCTGGCAATATCAGCAAGCTTGTCTGGTAGCCTATGTCGATACACCTTATCCGCAGCAGGATATTACCTGGCAGCAGTTTTACCCCAGCGGCCCGCGCGCCTTTTTACCCTTACCTGGCGCGCAGGCGTCCTTAGTCTGGTATGACGAAGCAGCCAAAGTGAAGCAATTGGCGGCGTTAAGCCCCAGAGCTTTAGAGCAGGCCTTTATTGATGCATTCCCGCCAGAGCTGGGTGCGATTAAGCTAAAAGGCTCAGCCTGGTTTCCGCTGGCGCGGATGCAGGCACAGCAATACGTAAAAGGCCGGGTGGTACTAGCCGGCGATGCGGCGCATACCATTAATCCGCTGGCCGGGCAGGGGGTGAACCTGGGCTTTGCTGATGCGATGTTATTGGTTGAACAGCTGGCGGCGAATTTAAGCGCTGGCAAGTCCCTCACGGATGCGGATAGTTTACAACAGTATCAGCGGCAGCGGCGTATGCAGAATACGCTGATGATGGGTGCGATGGATGTGATTTATCAGACCTTTAGCCGGGAGTCAGCTCCGCTTTCGTTGTTGCGGCAGCAGGGGCTTAGGTTAGCGGCTAAGGCAGGGATGGCGAAGCAGTTGTTAACTAAGTATGCCGTGGGGAATTCGGTGTTTTAAACCTGCTGCCTAGACGCCATAGTTTTAGATGCTGCCCGGTGCACTGAGTTAGAACCTGCGTAATGATTAGCACCAGTAGCGTTGAGGTTGGGGCAGCGCCCTTAGCTGGGTAGT
>NZ_ALAB01000006.1 GCF_000280055.1 Alishewanella aestuarii B11
AACCGCCGGATGCACCGAGCTAGAACCTGCGTAACGATTAGCAGCAGTAGCGTTGAGATTGGGGCAGCGCCCTTAGCTGGGTAGTAATTTTCTCCACCGGCTTCAAGGATCACATCCTTGTGCCCTTTCAGCCTCCGCAGCATCCCTGCTGCTGTTACGAAAATTCTACCGCAGCTAAGGGCTTAACAAATACCGGTGGGGCATCACGAAAATATGCTTTTAGTGGCACTATCGTGAACGAGGTGGTAAATGCATAGTACACTTTGACCGGGGACGTCTTTCGCATGGATGCGAAAGAGGAGCCCCCAGGGACGGGTTCACGGCGTGCCCCGGCAAAGTTGTACGGCGCGTTTAGCCGCCGGATGCACCGAGCTAGAACCTGCGTAACGATGAGCATCAGTAGCGTTGCTCCGCTCTTGACGCTGCAAAATCTATATGTGTGCTAGTTAGCCATCGTGATGCTATGAAATTTAGCCAAACGCCAAAAAGCGAAAACCCGACACATGGTCGGGTTCTCTAAATAATGGCAGGGGCGGCTGGATTCGAACCAACGCATGGCGGGATCAAAACCCGCTGCCTTACCGCTTGGCTACGCCCCTACTGGGAATTCTGAGTTAATGGCAGGGGCGGCTGGATTCGAACCAACGCATGGCGGGATCAAAACCCGCTGCCTTACCGCTTGGCTACGCCCCTGCAGAAACTACAGCTACTTGTTTAGGATGGTGCGGAAGAAGAGACTCGAACTCTTACGCCTCGCGGCGCTGGAACCTAAATCCAGTGCGTCTACCAATTTCGCCACTTCCGCATGCATGAGAAAAGTAAAGTGGTGGCTACAGCGGGAATCGAACCTGCGACCCCAGCATTATGAGTGCTGTGCTCTAACCAGCTGAGCTATGTAGCCACGTAAACTTGTCCTAAGCAAGTGGCGCGTATTATGCTGATCTGAAGAAATAGCGTCAACCGTTTTTTTCGCATATTCTGCTTCTGCCTGCTTGTTTGCCGAATTTCTATGCAGTAGCACTAAAATGGCCGGTAAAGCTTGGCTTAAGATAGCAAAAAGCCGGGTAAACCCGGCTCTTAATCTGTGCTTTGGTAACGAAAAAGCGCTTAGACGTTAAAGCGGAAATGCATCACATCGCCATCTTTAACGATGTAATCTTTACCTTCCAGACGCCATTTCCCGGCTTCTTTGGCACCGGCTTCACCGTTGTACTGTACGAAGTCATCGTAAGACACCACTTCTGCACGGATAAAGCCTTTTTCAAAGTCAGTATGGATCACGCCAGCAGCTTGTGGTGCTGTGGCTCCGACAGCAACAGTCCAGGCCCGTACTTCTTTGACACCGGCCGTAAAGTAGGTGTGCAGGTTTAACAGTGAGTAACCACCGCGGATCACACGGTTCAGGCCTGGCTCTTCCAGCCCCATATCGGCCATAAACTCGGCTTTTTCTTCATCATCCAGCTCGGCGATTTCTGATTCGATAGCGGCGCAAACCGGTACTACGATGGCACCTTCTTTGGCTGCGATGCCGCGCACTACGTCCAGATGCGGGTTATTGTCAAAACCGTCTTCCAGTACGTTGGCGATATACATGGTTGGCTTAATGGTTAAGAAGTTCATATAGGCAATCAGCGCCTTTTCTTCTTTATCCAGCTCCAGCTGACGCAGCGTTAAACCGTTTTCCAGGTGGGCTTTTACTTTTTCCAGCACTGCCAGCTCGGCTTTGGCGTCTTTATCGCCGCCTTTGGCTTTTTTCTGGACCCGTAAAATCGCACGTTCGGCACTGTCCATATCCGACAGCACCAGTTCCATATTAATGGTATCGATATCGTCAGCCGGGTCAATTTTTCCGGCAACATGGATAATATTTTCATCGTCAAAGCAGCGCACCACATGGCCGATAGCATCGGTTTCGCGGATATTGGCCAGGAATTTATTGCCTAAACCCTCGCCTTTAGACGCGCCCTTTACCAGGCCGGCGATATCGACGAATTCCATGGTGGTGGGGATCACGCGCTGTGGGTTAACGATTTGCGCCAGTTTATCCAACCGCAGATCTGGTACCGGTACCACGCCGGTGTTCGGTTCAATGGTACAGAACGGGAAGTTAGCTGCTTCGATACCAGCCTTAGTTAAGGCGTTGAATAAAGTTGATTTACCAACGTTAGGTAAACCTACGATGCCACATTTAAAACCCATGAATGTATCCTTTAATCTGCGGTGGGGCCAGCTTAGCTGGCCTGAAAGCTGTGTAAACGGCTCTGAGCTTTTACCAGACCGTCGCGTGCCAGTATAGCAAAGCAGGCGACAGCTTCCTCTATGCTCTGGTCGATCAGTTTTTGTTCGCTGGCAGGTGCCTTACCCAGTACAAAGCCAGTGACCTGATCTTTGTGGCCCGGATGGCCGATGCCTAAGCGCAAACGATAGAAATTCGGATTATTGCCCAGTTTACTGGTGATATCGCGCAGACCATTATGGCCGGCATGACCACCAGCGAATTTAAATTTGGCACTGCCCGGTGGTAACGCCAGTTCATCATGTACTACCAGAATTTGCTCTGGTGCCAGTTTATAAAACTGTGCCATAGCCAGTACGGCTTTGCCGCTTAAATTCATATAGGTAGTTGGCACCAGGAGTTTGTATTCCTGCCCGGCCAGCATAAATTTGCCGGTCAGACCAAAAAATTTGGCTTCGGGTTTCAGGTTACAGTGATAGGTGCGGGCAAGTTGCTCTACAAACCAGACACCGGCATTGTGCCGGGTGTATTGATATTCGGGGCCCGGATTACCCAGGCCCACGATTAACTGTACAGCAGGCTGAACAGTATCAGACATTACTCAGCGGCAGCGTCTTCAGCTTTACCAGCTGGCTTGTTCACAGAAACCACTGGCAGGTCATGACCTTCGCCTTTGGTTAACTGAACAAACTTAACGCCTTTTGGTGCTTTGATATCAGACAGGTGCAGGGTAACGCCTACAGCGACATCAGCCAGGTCAACTTCGATAAACTCTGGCAGATCCTGTGGTAAACAGGTGATTTCAACTTCGTTCAGACCGTGAACAACAACACCGCCTTTCTTCGCAGCAGCATCTTCGTTCAGGAAGTGTACCGGAACAGTAGTGTGCAGCTCATGGCCAGCTTCTACGCGTTGGAAGTCAACGTGCAGAATTTTTGGCTTGAACGGGTGACGTTGCATTGCTTTCACGATAGCTTTAACTTCTTCACCGCCAACGCTGATAGTCAGGATGTGAGAGTAGAAAGCTTCGAAGCTTTGTGCTTTTAACAGCTTAGAGTGATCTAAGGTGATAGACAGTGCTGGCTTATGACCACCGTAGATGATCGCTGGCACTTGGTCAGCATGACGCAGGCGGCGGCTCGCACCTTTCCCCAAGTCGTTGCGGACTTCTGCATTTAACGTGAAAATTGCATCAGACATGATGTACTCCAAAAATTAGAATTTGTTACGGCTTGCGACCAGCCATAACCTGTTGCCCTTTTAAAAGGCGCGACATCTTACCACCAGCGTCTGGTTGCTGCAAATAAAAGCTGCAGCCAATAAAAAAGGCAGGATAACCTGCCTTTTTCAACTTTAGCTTGCGGCTTAATCAAACATCGCCGAGATCGATTCTTCGTTACTGATACGACGGATACACTCTGCGATCAGGTCACTTAACGTCAGCTGCCGTACTTTAGGAATGGCACGCATCGCCGCAGACAGTGGGATAGTATCGGTGACGATCAGCTCATCAATCACTGACTCACTGATAATTTCCGGCGCCCGGCCTGAGAAGACTGCGTGGGTCGCATAGGCGAATACCCGCTTGGCGCCTTGTTCTTTCAGCGCTTCCGCCGCTTTACACAGGGTGCCGCCGGTATCAATCATATCGTCCACAATAATACAGTCACGGTCTTTGACGTCACCGATAATATGCATTACCTGGGATACGTTGGCTTTTGGCCGGCGCTTATCGATAATCGCCAGGTCGGCATCATTCAACAGTTTGGCTACCGCACGGGCGCGCACTACACCACCGATATCCGGCGATACCACCACCGGTGCTTCGAGGGCTTTTTTGCGCATATCGTCCAGCAGTACCGGCGTCGCGAATACATTGTCTACCGGCACATCAAAGAAGCCCTGAATTTGCTCAGCATGCAGGTCGACCGTTAATACCCGGTCCACGCCAACGCTGGATAAAAAGTCGGCGACTACTTTGGCGGTAATAGGTACCCGGGCTGAACGTACCCGACGATCCTGACGGGCATAACCAAAGTAAGGAATCACTGCTGTGATCCGGCCGGCTGACGCGCGACGTAAAGCGTCAACAATGACAATCAGTTCCATCAGATTGTCGTTAGTAGGGGCACAGGTAGACTGGATAATAAAGACGTCTGAACCGCGTACATTTTCGTTGATTTGCACACTGACTTCGCCATCACTGAAGCGACCGACAGCGGCATCTCCCAGTTTGATGTAAAGACGGCTGGCGATTTTGTTGGCAAGATCTGGTATGGCGTTACCAGCGAAAACCTTCATGTCGGGCACGGTAGGATCCTCAGGGCAGTTGTGAGTCCGGTTTAATCATAAAAGCCGCTGTTGAGTATAGTTGCTGCCGGAAAAAATACTCCGGCAACGGCTAAACTGAATGGCGGCTCGAGTTGCTGTAAACGGTATCAGTTAAGGCCGCTAATAAAGGCGACGTATTAACCCCTCTGGCGATAAAGCCCCGACAGTTTGCCGGCAGGTTCGCTAGGGCATGCTGAGCACTGGCCGCGTCCGGAAATTCGGCGAACACACTGGCGCCAGTACCCGTCATTCGACACGGCGCATATTCTAGCAACCACTGTAAGGTTATTGCAACAATCGGATACAGCCGTTCGACCAGCGGCTGGCAGTCATTCTGCCATGGGCTGCTAAGTAGCTCTGTCAGGCTGATCTTAGGTGTATCTCTTTTTAAATCAGGATGTTGGAATATTGCTGCCGTGCTGATATGACAAGCTGGTGTGACGACCAAATAAGTCTTTTCCGGCAGTGAAACCGGCTGTAAGTGCTCACCAACCCCTTCGGCAAAGGCTGTTTGGCCGTGCACAAAAACCGGCACGTCGGCACCCAGTTTCAGGCCCAGTGCCGCCAGTTCTGCAGTAGTTAATTGCAGCTGCCATAACAGGTTAAGTGCATGCAAGGTGGTGGCCGCATCCGACGAGCCACCGCCCAGGCCGCCGCCCATTGGCAGGTGTTTTTCCAGCCGGATCTGACAACCGGCGTTGGCACTGGCCAAAGGTTTTAATAACATGGCTGCGCGGTAAATCAGATTATCCTGCCCGGCCAGTTCCGTCAGATCACAGCTTAGGTTGATTTCACCACTCTCGTTCGGGGTAAAGTGCAGCACATCGCCGGTATCCAGCATTTGAAACAGCGTTTGCAGATTATGGTAGCCATCAGGCCGCCTGCCGGTGATATGCAAAAATAAATTCAGCTTTGCTACCGCGGGTAAAGTCAGGGTCATAACTGCCAGCTCCGGATCACCAGTCTGACCTGGGTATCGGCACTGTGCAGCTGTAATTGCCGGGGTAAAGATAAGGCATCATCAAAAAAACTGCGGTAGGTCAGTTGCCAGCGAATGCCGGTGCTGTCGGTCAGGGTAAAACTTACCAGGCGGCCAGCAGCGTCGTATTTCAGGTCAGTTGCCGAATCACCCGGCAAGCCGCGTAACCATAGCGCCATATCGTGCAGCGGAATCGACCAGCCAGCCAGTTGCCACAGTAAATTACTGGCATCAGCTGCCTGATAGCGCTCGCCCCGCACCAACAGTTCGGTCAGCTCGCTACTGGCCGTCAGCTCAAACAGGCTGATACCCAGCATATTGGCCAGCCGTGCCTGATAAGCAGTGGCATCCTGTTGCTGCCAGCGCAAATTGCCATTGACGGTTTCGGCCGGAGATTTAATACCAACCGAGGCCTGTACTGTAAAGTTGTGCATAGCCGACAGTTGCTGCTGTCGTTCGCTTTGTGGCAGTACCGTTTGGGTACCGGGTAAGGTCTTGGTGCTGGTACAGGCAGTGCTTAACAGGGCAATTGCTAACAGCGCTAACATTCTGAAGAGTGAACTCAAGCTATGGTCCTTTACGATGGCTTATCTGCTTTTGCTTTTCTTAGTTCGGGCTTTTTCGTACAATTCGCCCCCTATCCCGATATGATACAGGTGAACACCATTTTTGCACTAGGCATTAATCACAAAACGGCACCGGTGGCGCTGCGCGAGAAACTCGCCTTTGCGCCCGAGCAGGTTCCGGATGCATTGCACCAGCTTGCCAGCAAGCTGGAGATTAGCGATGCGGTGATTTTGTCCACCTGTAACCGTACCGAACTGTATTTTAGCGGTGCTGCTGAGCAGGCTGAACAGGTGTTGCACTGGCTGGCTGGCTTTCATCAGTTACAGTTGACAGAGTTGCAACAGCATCTGTATCTGTATCAACAGCAGGATGCGGTGAATCATTTAATGCGGGTGGCTGCCGGCTTAGATTCACTGGTGTTAGGTGAGCCGCAGATCCTGGGGCAGGTGAAGCAGGCCTATAATCAGTCACGTCAGGCCGGCACCATTAACCCACAATTTGAACGGCTGTTTCAGAAAACCTTCGCCGTCGCCAAGGCCGTACGTACTGAAACGGAGATCGGCGCTAACGCCGTCTCAGTCGCTTTCGCTGCCGTCAGCCTGGCAAAACAGATTTTCGGTAAGTTAGAAAAGGTACGGGTGTTGCTGATTGGTGCCGGTGAGACCATTGAACTGGTGGCCCGGCATTTAACGGAGCAGGGCGCAACCAGTCTGAGTGTGGCTAACCGCACCTATGAACGTGCCGAAGCTCTGGCGCGGCAGTTTAATGCACAGGTGTTAACTCTGTCGCAGGTACCGGCCCGCTTGCATGAAGCCGATATCGTGATTTCTTCTACTGCCAGCACCTTGCCGATTGTCGGTAAAGGTATGGTTGAGCAGGCATTGAAGCAGCGGAAGCACAAACCGATGTTTCTGGTCGATTTAGCGGTACCACGGGATATCGAAGAGCAGGTTACGGAGTTAGAAGATGCCTATCTCTATACCGTAGACGATCTGCAAACCATAGTGGCGGAAAACCTGAATAACCGCCAGCAGGCGGCAGAGCAGGCCGGGGTGCTGGTACAAAGTGGCAGCGCTGAATTTATGCAGTGGCTGCAATTACAGGATAAAGCCGATTGGCTACGTGATTACCGGCAGCGCTGCGAAGAAGTAAAAACCGAGTTATTAAGCCGGGCGCAAAAGCAACTGGCCGCCGGCCAGGAACCGGAAAAAGTGATGGCGGAACTGGCGAATAAACTTAGCAACCGCCTGATGCACAGCCCCACCCGGACTATCCGGCATTTATTACAGTCTGAGCAGCCAGAGTCGACAGAGCTGGTCAAACTCCTTATTGATTTATAAACAGGTTTTAATCCTAAAATGAAAGAATCGGTATACCGCAAGCTGGAAGGTTTGGTTGAGCGTTACGAAGAGGTCCAGGCGCTGTTAAGCGACGCCTCGGTGATTAGCGATCAAAAGCGCTTTCGCGAATTGTCCAAAGAATTCAGCCAGCTGGAAGAGTTAAGCAAGGCATTCCGTAGTTATCAGCAAGCGCAGGAAGACTTGCTGATGGCCGAAGAAATGCAAAAAGACAGCGATCCTGAGATGCGCGAAATGGCGCAGGAAGAATATAAGCTGGCGAAAAGCCGCATTGAGCAGCTGGATACGGATTTGCAGATCCTGCTGCTGCCTAAGGATCCGAACGATAATAACAGCTGCTTTCTGGAGATCCGCGCCGGTGCCGGTGGTGACGAGGCGGCAATTTTTGCCGGCGATCTGTTCCGCATGTATAGCCGTTTTGCCGAGCGGCAACGCTGGCGGGTAGAAATAGTCAGTGCCAATGAAGGCGAGCACGGTGGCTTTAAAGAGGTGATCGCCAGTGTGCAGGGCGAGGGCGTTTTCGGCACCCTGAAATTTGAATCCGGTGGTCACCGGGTGCAACGGGTACCCGCCACTGAATCGCAGGGCCGGGTACATACCTCGGCCTGTACTGTGGCCATTATGCCGGAAATCCCGGAAAGCGAAGCCATTGAGATCAATCCGGCCGATCTGAAAATTGATACCTACCGTGCCTCTGGCGCCGGTGGTCAGCACGTAAACCGTACCGACTCTGCTATCCGCATTACCCACTTACCGTCTGGCATCGTCGTTGAATGTCAGGATGAGCGCTCACAGCATAAAAACCGTGCCCGTGCGATGAGTGTGCTGGCGTCGCGCTTACAGGCGGCAGAAGATGAAAAGCGTCGTCTGGAAGAGCAAAGCACCCGCCGCTCATTAGTGGGCAGTGGCGACCGTTCAGAGCGGATCCGCACCTATAACTTCCCGCAAGGCCGTTTGACCGATCACCGGATCAACCTGACCATCTACCGTTTAAATGAAGTGATGGAAGGGGAGTTAGAGCAGGTGATTGAACCGCTGAAACACGAGCATCAGGCTGATCTGCTGGCGATGCTGGCTGATGAAAACCGCTGATGACCATGTTGCAGGCCGCGCCGACGTTGCAGCAATGCACGCAGCAATTGAGCCAGCAACTCAGTGCAATTAGCGATAATCCGGCTCACGAAGCCCGGCTGCTACTTTGTCATCTGTTAAGCTGCCAGCCGGGCTATCTTTATACATATCCTGAACGTGTGCTAACACCAAGCGAGCTACAACAGCTGCAGCCTTTATTGCAGCGGCGCCTGGCCGGGGAGCCTTTGGCGTATATTTTCGGACACTGGCCATTTTATGGCCTGGAGCTTGCGGTTGCGCCTTGCACGCTTATTCCGCGTAGCGATACCGAAATTCTGGTGGAGCAAGCCCTGGCCTTAACGCTACCGGCACAGGCAAGGGTGTTAGATCTGGGCACCGGTACCGGCGCTATTGCGCTGGCACTGGCGCACAACCGGCCGCAGTGGCAACTCACCGGCGTTGACTTGCAAAGCGAGGCTGTAGCATTGGCACAGCGCAATGCGCAGGCATTAAAGCTTAGTAATGTAGACTTTACAGTCAGCAGCTGGTTTAGCGCCCTTAGCGGCCAGCGCTATGATCTTATCGTCAGTAATCCACCGTACATAGAAGCAGCCGATCCGCATCTGGCGGCACTAAGCTTTGAACCGCTGTCAGCCTTGGTGGCGGCAGAGCAGGGTCTGGCGGATCTGGCACAGATTATTGCCAGCGCGCCGGCATATTTACAGCCCGGTGGCTGGCTCTGGCTGGAGCACGGTTATAACCAGGCTGAGCAGGTACAGCAGTTACTCAGCGTTGGCGGATTCCGTCAGGTTAGTTCAGTGCGCGATTATGGTGGTAACTGGCGCATCAGTGGCGGTCAGTACCAGCCCGGTGATAACTGAACAAAAATGTTAAATATTTTGACCTGACAAAAAATCCGGCTTATAACAGTAAGATAAGGATGCCGGGAGTGTGTCATGTCCGATGAATTTTTGTTTGCTGCTGAGCCTGAAGAGCCGCATCAGATCAGTAATGGTTGCTGGAAAGTCCTGATTGTTGACGATGAACCTGAAGTTCATGCCGTCACCCGGTTGGCGTTAAATGACTTTAGTTTTCAGCACAAAAAGCTGGAATTTATCAGCGCCTACTCCGGTGCCGAAGCCAAAAAAGTCCTGGCAGCCCAACCCGATATCGCGGTGGTGCTGCTGGATGTGGTGATGGAAACCGACGATGCCGGTTTATTGGTGGCCAGTTATATCCGCGAAACCCTGCATAACCATTTTGTGCGCATTATTCTGCGTACCGGCCAACCTGGTCAGGCACCGGAACGGCAGGTGATTGTTAATTACGATATTAATGATTATAAATCCAAAACCGAGCTGACCGCACAAAAGCTGTTTACCGTGATGATGTCGAGCTTAAGGTCCTACCGCGATATTATTTCACTGGAGCAAAGCCGGCAGGGGCTGGAGAAAATTATTAAAGCCTCGGTCGACCTGTTCTCATCGCACTCAATGGAGCAGTTTATTGACGGTGTGCTACAACAGCTCACCTCAGTGCTCGGTTGTGATGAAGATGCCCTTATCGTTAGCTCGTCTCTGGTCGCCGGCAATATTCAAACTACCGACCCGCACGATCTGGTGGTGTTTGCCGGTCAGGGCGAGTTTGAAAGTAAAGAAGGTAAGCCCATTAAGGATGTGCTGGACCCAAGCTTACTGGAAGCCTTTGAGGCGGCGTTAACCACCAAGGATATTGTTTATCGCGATAACTATCTGGTGGCCTATTGCTGCAGTAAATTCACCCAGGGCTCTCTGCTTTATGTCTCAGGCTTGCCCGGCCCGGTTAATGAAACCCAGAAAAAGCTGATTGAACTGTTTGCGCAGAATGTCCAGGTGGCATATGAAAATGTGCAGCTGCAACATGAGGTGGAAGATACCCAGCGCGAAATCGTCTATCGCTTAAGTGAAGCGGTAGAAGTGCGTTCGGTCGAAACTGGCAATCATGTGCGGCGTATCGCCTTTATTTGTTACGAGCTGGCGAAAGCCTATGGCTTGTCAGAGCTGGATGCCGAAAAACTGATGTTTGCCTCGCCGTTGCATGATGTTGGCAAGGTTGGGATCCCGGATACTATTTTAAATAAGCCGGCACATCTGACTGACAAAGAGTGGCAGGTGATGCAAACTCACGCCAGTATTGGTTTTAATATTCTGAAAGATTCCAAGCGCTCTATTGTACAAGCCGGCGCTATCATTGCCCGGGACCACCATGAAAAATGGGATGGCAGTGGTTATCCTGATGGCAAAAAAGGTGAAGAAATTCATATTTATGCCCGGGTCGCCGCCCTGGCTGATGTTTATGATGCGCTGCGCCACCGCCGCTGTTATAAAAATGCATGGACATTGCAGCAGGTACTGGCCGAAATTGAGCAACAAGCTGGCAAGCAATTTGAACCCAAACTGGTGGAAGCGTTCAAGTCGATAGTGCCCAAGCTGGAAGCAATTTTACAAAAATACCCGGATGCGCATGACGCAGACGGGGTATAATCCGCAGCGAGTTAACCGAAACACGTGCAGCCGGTGCCGCTATCACTGGCCCGGCTGACACGCCGCATTTAGGATAGTTGTTATGTATATGGCGTTTAAACACCTGCATCTGTTACTGGTTGCGCTTAGCGTAGCCTTGCTTTGTCTGCGCTTTGCGCTGCGCGTCAGAGAGTCTGGTTTGTTACAGCAAAAATTCCTGAAAATTGCCCCGCATGTGGTGGATACCTTTTTATTATTATCAGCCGTCGCGCTGATGTTTACCATTCAGCAGTACCCCTTTGTTGATGCCTGGCTGACAGAAAAAGTACTGGCGCTGCTTGCCTATATCGCGCTGGGCTACTCGGCGTTAAAAGGCCGTACTGCGGCAATCCGCTGGTTGTCGTTCTTAGGTGCTTTAGGTTGGTTGGGGCTGATGGTGCGGGTTGCGCTGAGTAAAACACCGTTGTTTTTACCTCTTTAATGTTAATAGTGAACAGGTTGAATTATGTTGAATAAGGTGGTCCAGGTTGCCGGCATTGATGTCGCCAACGATAAGCCCTTTGTATTGTTTGGCGGTATGAATGTGCTGGAATCCCGTGACTTGGCACTGACCATTGCCGAGCATTATGTGCGGGTGTGCGAGAAATTACAGATCCCCTATGTGTTTAAAGCCTCCTTTGATAAGGCAAACCGCTCGTCGGTGCACTCTTATCGTGGTCCGGGTTTGGAAGAAGGGCTGCGGATTTTCGAAGAAATTAAGCACACCTTCAAGGTACCTTTGATTACCGATGTGCATGAGCCTTATCAGGCGGCGCCGGTGGCCGAGGTCGTTGATGTGATCCAGCTACCGGCTTTTCTGGCGCGGCAGACCGACTTAGTGGTCGCGATGGCAAAAACCGGTGCCGTGATTAACGTTAAAAAGCCACAATTTCTGGCACCGCATGAAATGCGGCATATTCTGAAAAAATTTCAGGAAGCCGGTAATGAGCAGGTCATTCTGTGTGAGCGTGGCTCTTGCTTTGGTTATAACAACCTGGTGGTCGATATGCTGGGTATGGACGAGATGAAGCAGTACGCACCGGTGATCTTTGATGCCACCCATGCCTTGCAAAAGCCGGGTGGTCGTGAGGATTCGGCTGATGGCCGGCGGGCGCAGGCGGCACAGCTGGCGCGCTCGGGTATGGCAATAGGCCTGGCCGGACTCTTTATTGAAGCGCATCCGGATCCAAATCAGGCAAAATGTGATGGCCCCTGTGCCTTGCCGTTGGCTAAGCTGGAGCCCTACCTGCAACAGATGCAGGCACTGGACCAGTTAATCAAAGCTTTTCCGGCCTTAGATACCTCGGCACGCTAGAGCAGCGCTATTTTAGCTGATTGGACCGCCACCATCAGGTGGCCGGTCCATAACGTTGCTCAATAAAAGCCACCACTTTGCGATATTCCTGTTGCACAGTGCCGAGTATTTCCCGTAATGCGGTCCAATCTGAAACTTCAGCGGCCTTTTCCAGTTGTAAACATTGTTCTGCCAGGGCATTGGCGCCGATACTTTTCGCCATCGCTTTGAGTTGATGTGCCAGACTGCGCAGTTCACTACGGTTACTATTACTCAACTCTGTTGTTGCCTGCTGCAACATTGGGCTGGCTTGCTGTGTGAAGTATTGCAGATACTCCTGATGTTTAAGCGGGGCATCACCCAGGAAACTGCTTAGTGTGGAGAACGATACCGGGCTGCTTTGTTCGGTATCCGGCTTCTTCTTGCTGCGCTCTGATGGTGCTGGCGCCTGATCCAGCGGTAACCAGCGCTGCATCACTGTCTGTAAGGTCTGCAGCTCAAGTGGCTTGGTGATATAGGCGTCCATACCTATGCTCAGACATTTTTGTTCTTCACCTTTCAGCGCATTAGCAGTGAGCGCAATAATACGGGTAAAATCAACATCATCAGGCCGTTGTAAGCCTTCTTTTCGGATCGCCTTGACCAGATCATAACCGCTCATATTCGGCATATGCAGATCGGTTAATAGCAGCGGGTAATGATAGCGGCGCCATTTCTCCAGGGCGATGGCGCCGTCATCAGCGACCTCCACGGCATAACCCAACGCATTCAACTGCTCAACAATCACCCGTTGATTCATCAGATTATCTTCAGCTAACAACACCAGCTTACCGGCTTGGCGGGCTTGTTCGATATCAGGAACAGGCCCCTGATGCAGTGGTTGCTTATGCTGCGGCTGCAGTTGACGGGCTTTGCGACCAGTAATAATCAGAATGCCGTCCAGTAACTGACTGCGGCAAAGCGGGGCGCTATGCACATAAAACACATTGTCGAAGGTGGTGTCGGATAGCTCCAACTGATTGGTAATGACCACAAATTTTACACTTTGTAGCATCGGATGCGTGATGATCGTACTTAGCTCCCGCATCGAAATCTGTTCATAGGTCGCGTCCAGCAACCAAACTGCCTGTTGTTTCGCTGGTAAGGGTTTAAATTGCTCAGCCCGCTGCAGCAGAGCATCGACACTATTGGCGATCTGTAGCTCTGCGCCGCTATACAATAAATAGTCGGATAAATGTTGCTGATTATCACTGTCTTGCGTAAATAAGCAGATCACCAGATCGCTGAGACTGTCTTTTGATAAATAACTGGTCTCGTCTGAGCGGCGCATTGGCAGCCTGACACTAAACTCGGTACCCTTACCAGGTTCGCTTTCTACCTGGATTTCACCATACATCAGCGCGGTCAAGCGCTGACAGATCGAGAGTCCGAGACCTGTACCACCAAACTTACGGGTGACTGAACCCTCAGCCTGATTAAATGGGTGGAAAACATAGTTGATTTGGCGCTGGGTCATGCCGCGGCCATTATCAGCAACTTTCAGTCTGACCTGAGTGAACTCCAGATTTTGTTCCAGCAATTCCGCACTAATTACCACCACACCGGTTTTCTCCGGTGTGGTTTCGGTAAATTTAATGGCGTTACCGGCCAGGTTGTACAAAATTTGCCGCAGTCGAACCGGATCACCAAGCAAGCCGTCAGGGATCCGCGGATCGATATACAGTTTTAAATCAATCTGCCGCTGGTAGGCGACTGACACCAGGATCCGGCCAACTGCTTCAATAATATCGGCCAGCGACACCGGTAATTTTTCCAGCTCCAGCTTGCCGGCTTCGATTTTCGAGAAGTCGAGAATATCATCAAGGATCCGCAGTAGTGAAAAAGACGACTCGCGAACAGTGTCTGTCATCCGGAACTGCGAGGTGGACAGCTCGGTTTTACGCAATAAATCGACAGTACCGATAATCCCATTCATCGGGGTGCGGATTTCATGGCTCATGGTCGCTAAAAAGGTCGACTTGGCGTCGTTGGCTTTTTCTGCCGCCAGTTTGGCGGTTTCCAGCGCGTCGGTGCGCTCTTTAATACGTTGTTCAACTTCTTGTTTTAACTGCTCAATATCCTGCTCTGACTGTTGCAGGGCTTGTTGGCTTTGACCGAGTCGCCGGAACAGCGTATTCAGATGTTGTGCCAACTCACCGATATCGTCTTGTTGCTGAGTATCCAGAGTGCCACTGTATTGCTGACGTTCCAGCATATCGCGACAGCCACTAACTAATGGCTGCAGGCGCAGGCGGAATTTTTGACTGATCTGATAGCTCAGCGCCGCAACAAATAGCAAGGCGATTAGCACACTTAAAGCAAAAGCGAATAACAGTGGCAGTACATTGTTTTCGGGTAACTGCCGGACATATACCATCACATAGCCGGGTAACTCGGGCAACAGCCGGTTAACCAGCAGTAATTGCTGTTGCTGACTGCTCTGGTTCGATAATTGCGGATTAGGCACAAAATTCGGCAAATTATCGGTATGCTGTAAGAGCTCCACCTGAGAACCCTGCAAACGGTACAGGTAAATAGCCCGGTTGCGGTCATTATTTCGGGCTTGTTGCAATAGTTGCTGTGCTGCAGCGTTATTATCCTGCTGCAGGGCCTGTTGCACTGCCTGACTCAGGATTTGTGTTTCGGCGGCCAGGCGCTGCAACTCTTCATCATGCCGTTGTGCCGCGGGTGCTTGGATCCAATACAGCACAAGTACCTGGATCACCAAACACAGGCTCACTACTGCGGCTAAGCGCCAGAAAACAGGTTTAATTACCGTTTTATTGCTCATTCCTATTCCGTAATCTGTTGTCAGCCAAGCACATAGCTCAGGTTTTAATCACGCTATCTTAACAAGTTTTCTAGTCCAAAAGCAGTACAAATTTTAAGGCTATGTCAGCGCTTTGGCTAACTAATAAGCTGTCGGTAGCCATTTCTAAAATATCTGTTGACTTGAGATCGCAAAATCCGTTTAATACGCGGCATTGCCCAGATAGCTCAGTCGGTAGAGCAGCGGATTGAAAATCCGCGTGTCGGTGGTTCGATTCCGCCTCTGGGCACCATCATTTTAGGATATGGTGCTAACGATATCCCAAAGCGTGTCGCAGCCGCTTTAGCTCAGTTGGTAGAGCAACTGACTTGTAATCAGTAGGTCATCCGTTCGACTCGGATAAGCGGCACCAACCAGTTTTGCCCAGATAGCTCAGTCGGTAGAGCAGCGGATTGAAAATCCGCGTGTCGGTGGTTCGATTCCGCCTCTGGGCACCATAAAACGCAAAAAGCCAGCTAGGAGCTGGCTTTTTGCGTTTTATAGCCAATACCAGCTCAACGCTGGTATTGGCTATCGTCTCCGGTATGCTTGCGTACCGGAGACGCCATCTGCGATACCAAAAAAGTCACCACACTATAGCGCCAACCGGTTCAGCTTCCCGTCTCCGGTATGCTCGCGTACCAAAGACGCGATCTGCGATACCAAAAAAGCCACCACACTATAGTGCTAACCGGTTCTGCTTCTCGTCTCCGGTATGCTTGCGTACCGGAGACGCCACCTGCGATACCAAAAAAGACACCACGCTAAACCGCCAAACCGCTCCATAGCCCACCCACGTTAGCCAATAGAGATAAGAATGCAAAAATTCCCGTTCAGTGAAATAGGCAACAGGTTACTTCTTTGTTAAGCTCAGTGCGTTTTGCCAATAATCACAAGAATATCGGAGTCCACCTAAATGAAATATGCCGTTACCCTGCTGGCTGCTGCGGTACTGACCGCTTGCGGCGGCCCGAAGCAAGAAGTGAAACCGGAGCAAACCGTGACTGTTACCCAACAGCAACAACAGTTGAATTACCCCGTTACCGCCAAAGGCGATGTGGTAGACACCTATTTTGGTACTCAGGTGGCCGATCCATACCGCTGGCTGGAAGATGATCGCAGCAGCGAAACCGAAGCCTGGGTGAAGGCGCAAAACCAGACTACCTTTGATTATTTAAAGCAGATCCCGTTTCGTGACCAAATCCGCGACAAACTGCAACAAGCCTGGAACTATGAGCGGGTAGGGGCGCCGTTTAAAGAGGGCGATTACACCTACTTCTATAAAAACGACGGCCTGCAGAACCAATTTGTACTGTACCGCCAGAAAGACGGTGGTGAGGTAGAGGTATTCCTGGATCCGAACACCTTTAGCGCCGATGGCACAACGTCACTGGCCGATATCCGCTTCTCGCGTGATGGCAAATTAGCGGCTTACGCTATTTCAGAAGGCGGTAGCGACTGGCGTAAAGTTATAGTAATCGACACCGAAACCAAGCAGCAAATTGGCGATACCCTAACCGATATTAAATTCTCCGGTATTGCCTGGGTCGGTAACGACGGCTTCTTCTACTCCAGCTACGACAAACCGGATGGTAGCGAGCTGTCAGCCATGACCGATCAGCATAAGCTGTACTACCATAAGCTGGGCACACCACAGAGCGCAGATAAAGTGATTTTCGGTGCCACTGACGAGCAAAAACACCGTTATGTTGGCGCCAGTGTGACTGAGGATGACCGCTATTTGTTAGTGTCAGCGGCGGTATCAACCTCTGGCAATAAGCTGTTTATCAAAGATTTAACTCAGCCGGATAGTGGCTTTGTTACCATTTTAGACGATACCAGCTCAGATACCGATCTGGTAGACAATGTTGGCGATACGCTGATCCTGGTGACCAACCGCAATGCCCCTAACCGTAAGGTGGTAAAGGTATCGGCTAAGGCACCACAGCCAGAAAGCTGGCAGGATCTGATCCCGGAAACCGAACATGTCTTGCGTATCAGCAGCGGTGCTGGCTTCCTGTTTGCCAACTATATCGTCGATGCCATTGCTAAGGTAAAACAGTACGACTACGACGGTAAGCTGGTACGTGATATTGCGCTGCCAGGTGTCGGTAGTGTTGGCGGCTTTGGCGGTAAAAAAGACGCCGATACGCTGTATTTTAGCTTTGCCAACTATATTACACCGGGCTCTATTTACGCTTTTGAGCCAAAGGCCGGCGCATCCAGCCTGTATAACCAGCCAAAAGTGAACTTCGACCCCAGCCGTTATGTGTCTGAGCAGGTGTTCTACACCTCGAAAGACGGCACCAAGGTACCGATGATTATCAGCTATCGCAAAGATTTAAAACGCGATGGCAGCAACCCAACCATTCTGTACGGTTATGGTGGCTTTAATATCAGCTTAACACCGTCATTCAGCGTGGCAAATGCTGTGTGGATGGAGCTGGGCGGTATCTATGCCGTGGCCAATATCCGTGGTGGTGGCGAGTACGGTAAAGAATGGCACCGTGCCGGTACCCAGCTGCAAAAGCAAAATGTATTTGACGACTTTATTGCTGCAGCCGAGTACCTGCAGACCGAAAAATACACCTCACCGGCTAAAACCGCGGTACGTGGTGGCTCGAATGGCGGCTTACTGGTGGGTGCGGTCATGACACAGCGGCCAGAGCTGTTTGGCGTCGCCATTCCGCAAGTGGGTGTACTGGATATGCTGCGTTACCATACCTTTACTGCCGGCGCCGGTTGGGCATACGACTACGGAACCGCTGAGCAATCTGAGGACATGTTCAAATACTTACTGGGTTATTCACCGGTGCATAACGTGAAAGCCGGGGTTACCTATCCGGCTACGATGATCACGACGGCGGATCACGATGACCGCGTAGTGCCGGCGCACTCCTTTAAGTTTGCTGCCGAACTGCAGGACAAAGCCAGCAAGGCGACGCCGCAATTGATCCGGATTGATGTCAAAGCCGGTCACGGTGCCGGTATGCCAGTATCGATGGTGATTGATCAGGCCGCCGATATTTACAGCTTTACGCTGTTTAATATGGGTTATAGCAGCCTGCCGCAATAAGTGGCAGTAAAAGTACGAGGGCGCCTGCGGGCGCCCTTTGTTTTAGCTGAAATGATTGCCAAAAAAAATCAGACAGAGTAAGCTGCGTGCCCTTTTTAATTTATGGTTTCGCCACCACCTCTAATATTGAGCTAGCAGGTTTGGGAGTATCCAGATGGCAAAAGCAGTGATTTTAGTGCTCGACAGTTTCGGCATTGGCAGCGCGCCGGATGCGGATAAGTTTGGCGATAGCGGCGCCAATACCTTTGCCAGTATTGCCCGGGTGTTTGCAGAAAAAAAACAGCGCCCTTTGGCTATTCCTAACCTGACGGCGCTTGGGCTGGCAAAGGCCGCTACCAGCGCGACACCCGGTTTATCGCTGGCAGTACCGCCAGCTAGCCGCATTAATGGTGCCTTTGGTTATGCCCGTGAACTGAGTAGCGGTAAAGATACACCAAGCGGCCACTGGGAAATTGCCGGGGTACCGGTGTTATTCGACTGGGGCTATTTTACTGAGAAGACCAATAGTTTCCCGCCGCAGCTTATCGAGGAGTTATGCCGCCGCACTGGTGTCAGCGGTATTCTGGGTAACTGCCATGCTTCGGGGACCGATATTCTGGTCAAACTCGGCGATGAGCATATAAAAACCGGCATGCCGATCTGCTATACGTCGGCTGACAGTGTGTTTCAGGTTGCTGCTCATGAAGAGCATTTTGGTTTAACGCGCCTGCTGGAGTTTTGCCAGGTCGCGCGTGAGCTGCTGGACCCTTACAATATTGGCCGGGTGATTGCCCGCCCCTTTACCGGTGACAGCGCCCAAAGCTATGCCCGCACCGGTAATCGCCGTGACTATTCGGTATTACCTCCGGCCCCGACAGTACTGGATAAACTGGTTGCTGCCGGCGGCCAGGTAATCAGCATTGGCAAAATTGCTGATATCTATGCGCATCAGGGCATTAGTAAAAGCCTGAAAGCCACCGGCCTGCCAGCCTTAGTGGATACCACCTTAGCGCAGATGGCAACGCAAAGTGCGCAGAGTATTATTTTTACCAACCTGGTCGATTTTGACCAAAACTTTGGCCATCGCCGTGATCCCCTTGGTTATGGCGAAGCCTTAGAGTACTTCGACAGCCGCCTGCCGGAAATTTTACAGGCCTGCGACGATGACACCCTGGTATTACTGACTGCCGATCATGGTTGTGACCCAACCTGGCCCGGCACTGAGCACACCCGTGAATATGTACCTGTGCTGCTGTTCCGTAAGGGCATTGGCGAAGTGGATTTAGGCGAGCGACAAAGCTTTGCCGATATGGGCCAGACCCTGGCTGACTTTTTCGGGCTGGATGCACTGGCATACGGCGACTCCTTTTTAGCACAATTACAGTAAGAGAACTTATGGCTACTCCACATATTAATGCGCCGGAAGGCGCCTTTGCTGAAACCGTTTTAATGCCTGGCGACCCGCTGCGTGCCAAGCATATTGCCGATACGTTTTTGCAAGATGCGGTATGCGTTAATACCGTGCGCAATATGTTCGGTTACACCGGCACCTATCAGGGTAAAAAAGTCAGTGTGCTGGGCTCTGGCATGGGCGTGCCGTCAATGTCGATTTATGCCACTGAGTTAGTAAAATTCTACGGTGTAAAAAACATTATCCGCATTGGCTCCTGTGGTGCTTTGCCGCTGGATGTTAAAGTGCGGGATGTCGTCATTGGTATGGGGGCCAGCACCGACTCGATGGTTAACCGCAACCGCCTCGGTGGCCTGGACTTTGCGGCGATGGCCAGCTTTAGCCTGCTGGAAAAGGCGGTTGCCGCCGCCCGCGCTAAAGATATCAATGTGAAAGTGGGTAATGTGTTTACCTCTGATCTGTTCTACAACCCAAGTGAGACTCTGTTCGATACGCTGGAAAAATACGGCGTACTGGCGGTAGAAATGGAAGCCGCCGGTCTTTATGGCGTCGCCGCCGAATATGGCATTAATGCGTTGGCGATTTTCACGGTAAGCGACCATATCCGCACCGGCGAAGCGTTAAGCGCCGAGCTGCGTCAAACCAGCTTTAATGAGATGGTTGAAGTGGCACTGGGCTGTTTGTAATTTACTGGGAATACGCGTTATGTCACTGACTACCAACAAAATGTTTTATGTGTCGTGGGAAGCCTTTCACCGCGCTACCAAAGAGCTGGCACGCCAGTTACTGGGCCAGAACTTTACCGCTATAGTGGCAGTAAGCCGCGGTGGCCTGGTACCGGCGGCGATTATCGCCCGCGAGCTGAATATCCGGGTGCTGGATAGCATCTGTGTGGCGAGCTACCAGCACGACAAGCAGGGTAGCCTGAGCGTGCTAAAAGATGCCTCGCTGGCCGACTCTGAGCAGCTGCTGATCGTCGATGATCTGGTCGATACCGGTGAAACGGCCAAAGCGCTGCGCGAGCGTTTTCCTAAAGCCCGTTTTGTTACCGTGTACGCCAAACCACAGGGTAAGCCGCTGGTGGATAACTATGTTACCGATATCGAGCAGGATACCTGGATCCAGCTGCCATGGGATATGGAACTGGCCTACAGCAAGCCGCTGGCAGAGGAAGTATGAGCCCACAAAGCGTAACGCTAACGCTGCCGGATTGGATTAACGACGTGGTCGACTGGCAGCGCAGCTATCAGCACGATGACGAGAAAATGGCGTTAGCCATTGAGCTGTCGCGGCAAAACGTACTGCGTGGCACCGGCGGCCCCTTTGGCAGCGCCATTTTTGACTGTGACAGCGGCAAGCTGTTAAGTGTTGGTGTAAACCGGGTGATGCCGCTGCATAACTCCAGCGCCCATGGCGAGATGGTAGCTATTATGCTGGCCGAGCAGGCGCTGCAAAGCTTTAGCCTGAACGCCGACGGCGTTAAACGCGAGCTATTTACTTCCTGTGAACCTTGCGCCATGTGCTTAGGCGGCACCCTGTGGAGCGGCGTAAAGCGTTTAGTTTGCGCCGCCACCGCCGAAGATGCCCGCGCGATAGGCTTTGACGAAGGCCCGGTATTTGAACCCAGCTACCAATATCTGCGCGACGCCGGCGTCGAAGTCGTGCGCCAGGTACAACGCAGCGCCGCCGCCCAGGTACTAAAAGACTACCTAAACCACGGCGGCACCATCTACAACGGCTAACGCCCACCAATTCCAACGCTAAACCACACCCGACGCCGGTACGCCAGCCGTACCGGCGTCGATCCTGCAATACTCAAAAGCACCCCAGTCCCAACGCTAAACCGCACCCCGACTCCGGTATGCCTGCGTACTGGAGTCGATCCTGCGATACCAAAAATCACTCCAATCCCAACGCTAAACCGCCCCCCGACTCCGGTATGCGAGCGTACCGGAGTCGATCCTGCGACACCAAAAAGCATCCCAATCCCAGACACTAAACCACCCTCCGACTCCGGTATGCGAGCGTACCGGAGTCGATCCTGCGATACCAAAATGTACTCCAATCCCGGACACTAAACTGCCCTCCGACTCCGGTATGCCTGCGTACCGGAGTCGAATCTGCGATAGTAAGAAGTACACAAACGCTAGAATTAACTGAAAGTTAGCGATAAGCACCTGGCTATCCCTAAGGGTTACAACACTGTCCAAACGACCTGTTAGCGTAATTAATTTGTAAATATGCTAATAGCAAGGTTATAACCCGCTATCTACAGCGCTAAATTTACCCGAAATCAAAATAATTGATTTAATGCTGTTTATTCGTTAGCGTAGTGTCAAAAATGGAGATAGAAGGGCGTTTACACTGCGTAAAAGCAGGTGCGTTCTAAACTAATAAGTTGTTAGCACTAAAAGGATTTACTCATGAGACATCCAACTATATTCGCAATTTTATTTTTCTTAACCTTTGCTGTAAGAGCTGAATGCGATTCATTTTTAGCAAATGGATTAAACAGTGATCTAAAACTATCTTATGAAAAGTTTGATCAAACCCCTGGTAAGGGCTGGCGGGTCTTAGCGGACAAAAAATGCTACAGCGAAGCCGCAATTTTGATAGACAAATATATTCTTGAAAATAATGTGAATCAAAGATCACTTAAATGGCATTTGTTGCAAATGTATGCTGCATCCAATCAAAATGATAAAGCACTTAATCTTGTATCAGCGGTTCTGTTAACAGAAGAACAAGAAAGGAATTCGCCTTTTCTTTGGAATGACTATGTGCTGGCTACGGCAGGTTTTTTAGAAAACGATCTAACCAAACTAAAGCTGCATAGGGATAAACTCGCCAATTTTGGTAAAGGTTTTAAACCAAATGAAATTAATTTGGTAGCTCTGGACAGGTTAATTGAAAACTTTGGTCAAACGTACCAAAAAGCTTATATCGGCGACTAAATTGTGTGATTCATAGACATCATTTCAATATAATGGGTGTCTATGAATAGAGAAATACAG
The DNA here is from genome assembly GCF_000280055.1 of Alishewanella aestuarii B11. GTDB lineage: Bacteria > Pseudomonadota > Gammaproteobacteria > Enterobacterales > Alteromonadaceae > Alishewanella > Alishewanella aestuarii. Next base: position 22,705 of record NZ_ALAB01000006.1, read on the forward strand.
CAGCGATTACAGTGGATAAAGCTATACGAAGAGACCCGTGATGCGGGCTTGGTCTGCCGTCGTTGTGGCATATCCAGACCTACCTTAAGAAAATGGTGGCAGCGTTATCGGAAAGACGGTGTAGATGGTCTGGGTAGCCAAAGCAGGCGTCCTAAGAGTTCACCTTCAACAAAGGTTGGTGAGACTGAAGAGCAGTTAATTTTATCTTTGCGACGCTCTCGAAACCTTGGAGCAAGGCGTATTCAAAGCGAACTTGGCCGCCTGCATGGGCTCTCTCTTGGAATTGCAACTATCCATAAGATCTTGACGCGAAATGAAGTAAAGCCTGTTGTTACCTACCGTAGGAAACCAGATTACATCAGGTATGTTCGCCCAGTTCCTGGCGATAGAATACAAATGGATACCTGTAAGATAGGGCCTAATCTCTATCAATACACTTCGATTGACGACTGCACCCGCTACAGGGTTTTAAGGCTGTATAGCCGCAGAACGGCTGCTAACACGCTGGATTTCATTGATTGCGTGATTGAGGAAATGCCATTTCCAATTCAGCGTATTCAAACAGATCGTGGCCGAGAATTCTTCGCCTGTAAAGTTCAGGAGAAATTGAAGATCCATGGCATCAAATTCAGACCAAATAAACCTGCTTCACCTCACCTAAATGGCAAAGTAGAGCGCTCACAGAAAACTGATAAAACAGAGTTTTATGCAACGGTAGACTTAGCATCAGACGATTTAGATAGCCTGCTTGCTGAATGGCAGCATTACTACAACTGGGAGAGGCCTCATAGCGCACACCATGGAAAAACACCCATGGAACGATACTTCGAAATGGCTGAACAAACGCCTTATTCTGAAGAGGTTCAGGAGCTTTATGAGCCAGCAAAAGAACCCCTACAAGAACAAAACTACAGGCTTGAATTAGAGCTGAGAAGATTGAAACGATCTCTATGAATCACACAGCTGATTATAATGCCGATTACTTTTTACTTAATTGAGCTTTTTATAGGGGATGCTCAATCAACCATATTGTCTTTTGTTTCACATGCTTTTTCTGCTGCCTTGGGTGTTTGGCTGGGTTATATCCTTTCTACTAAAGGCTTTGCC
>NZ_ALAB01000007.1 GCF_000280055.1 Alishewanella aestuarii B11
CGCCGTGTAAAGCGCTCTGCGAGCTCGTATTCGCATAAGGCCGCCAGATAGTCACTGTGCGACCAGCCTTTTTCTACCGCGGTTTGCCAGAGTTTTTCATAGTGTCTGACGAACGCCGGCAGCCGTAATTCTTTGAGCAGTAATGCAACGGAGGAGGTCAAAATGGCACCTCCACATCGTGTTTCGCCTGGGCCTTTAATGAAGACAGCAGCGCATCATAACTTTGCAGGCTGTGCTGCTGACTCTTCAGCTCTGGCGCACGTTGCGGTGTAAAGAAGCGCGCCTGGATAGTCTGGGTACACTCAAATTGCCCCACTCTGGCCTGTTGCAGCAGAGTTTCACCCAGTGCGTGTTCGCTATCATATTCACAGGCCAACCGTAGCACCGTGACGATCCATTTACAGGCCTCCTGTGCTGGTAAGGCATCATCCACTAACTGCCACAGCTCACGGTAATTGTCGTCAGGTAAGATGTTATCCCGCAGCTGCGAGAAACGAAACGCCTGCGGTTTAGCCGCCAGTGAGCCGATAATATGCCGGTAGTTAATACACCTCGCGCGGCTTTGGCCGGGTGCCGGGTAAATTCTTGGCAAGGTCAATGCCACCTGCTGGCCCACATAGAGCACCAGTTTGTCATGATACAGTCGTACCTGCAGGCGCTCACCAATCAGCCGGGATGGCACGCTGTACACCACACGACGCACTTCGATGGTGGCACTACGGGTGACTTTAATGCTCAGTAAGGTGTAATCAACAGCACCATACTCCGGTAAGGCCTGCAGGGCTTGCTGCTCTTCTAAAAAGCGGCTGCGTGAGCGCTGGTTCAGCTTGCCGACGATTTGGTCAATAAAGGCCTGATAGGCTTCGATACTGTCAAAGTCACTGTGGCCACGAAGCAGCAGGTGCTGCGCCAGGCGGCGCTTAAATGAGCCATTAGCGCATTCCACCACGCCATTCTCATGCGATTGCCCTAAATTATTCCTTGTCGGCGTCATGTTGTAATGCTCGCACAAGTCCTGATAGGCATCTGTCCAAACGTTTTGTGTGTTGTTTCTGGCGGCACTGAGGCTATCGGTGCGGTGCTCTACCGGACAGCCACCGGCCTGCGTCAGCGCACGCTGTAAGCCGGTAGACAAGGCAGAATAACTCTCACCCCCCTGAACCACCGTCACTGAACGCCAGCCGCTATAAGCGAGGCGGAACTGATACAGTAAATGGGCAAAGGGCTGCTGCTTAATGGTGACCGGGCTATCAGGATGAGTGAAATCGGAGAAGCCCTGTAAACCGGCTTGGGCTTGCTGGCGGAAGATGACGTCTTTCTCCGGGCCATGTAGCGCTTTCCACTGCTTAACCCGCCGCTGCAGGGTGCGCAGAACTCGCTGGTCATATTGGTCTGGGTAGTGCGCCTGCAAATGCTCCAGCAAAGTAATGGGCGTGAGCTCGGGCTTGGCGTTTAACAGCACAACCAATTCGGTTTCCCATACAGCTTCCAGTGGATCTTCGCGGGTGCGCCAATCTCTATCAGCTTTAGCGCGGGGTAAGGTGTTGGACTGCTCAATACGTCGGGCAGTTCGGGTGGAAATGGCAGACTTCGCGGCAGCGATTTCTTGAGTCATACCATTTTGGCGATGCTGCATATACAGCTCCTCTTGTCGTTGGGTGATATGTTGTCCAGGCACACCTTGAACTCCGAACAGAAAACAAGGTACCTATTGTGACACCCAACCGGCCAAGATAATTGTCGTCAACCGGTCATCCTAATTGTCGCCGAACACTTTGCCAGAATTAGTCACTTTAAAGCATTTGAATTATTGGCCTTCGTTATAATAATACTTCTGGTTGTGATGCTCTCAATGCTTGCTGGCTTCGTGGGTTTGAGTCAGTTATTCGTCATAATTTCAAAGGTTGTGATTTTATCGTTCAGTTCATCAGCAATCATTTTTGCTTTTAGCAGCAAGCAGTAATCAAATTTTACGGCCAGCGAAAGCGCTGGCTACTACGCCAACCCGCAGCCCGGCTTGATGCCAGTGAGCTTAGTTAGCTACGCCAATCCATAACAGGAATAGGGCTTTGCAATAACGCTTTTATGATGACCTTAGTTATGCAGACAGTTATGAAAATTTTATCCGGTATTGTCTTTATGATTGGCTTTTATGCGGTGATAACTTTTATCGAAGCCGTGTCACTTAGGAATAGTTTTACAGGCATTACAAAGCCTGACGACGTTATTTGTTCCTTAGAGCCCGCGGCAAAAAGTCAGCATTGTGTTGAGTTAAAAACTTTAACTGATAAAATGCAAGTTATTAACGATAAACTTACCTTTCCTGAGGTCGTATACTGCAATATGTTTAAAGTTTTCAGTTTTAGCGAACTTGAGAGAACGTGTGCAAACTTCAGAGTAGCCGAAACGCTGTACGTAAAAATCATAGTATTAAAAGATGTAATAACAATCAGGTATAAAAACAACTAAGAAGGCGCGCGTGTTGCAGTGGCCTTCGCAGCTATTGTTAACAATTAAAGTTTATCATTAGCAAATAGCACAAGCTGCAACCGCAAGCGGTGAACAGGTTTGCTTGCCAGGTCTGGAACGCTTGCATCGTTGGCAGAAAGCTTACGATAGGTGTTTTCGGCATTTAATTACTTGGGCGGGGTTTCTCGGGGGGTATTGAGTTTTGCCGGCAGCCGAATATTAAAGTATTTATATTTTTAGGTGCTTACATAGAAGATGCTGCGAAATCCAGACAAATTTCCTGCGCCTAATTTAAACACTAAACTTTTATAAGGAAGTAAAAATGAAATGGGTAGTTTTAGCTGGTGTTTTCATGCTGACTGGCTGCAGTGTCACTACTAACCAACCTGCAACTGGGCACGCTGTTACAGCATCAGATACCATGGAGATTATCAGAAATGCAGCGGCCTCTGCGCCAGCGGGAGTGACGGGCGAATATGTATTAAATATTAAAGCCGGCGGCAAACAAGGCCCTGTAGTATATCTGAATACAGAACTCGACTATCGTGACCAACGTAACGTCACGGTCGCTTTGCACCCCAATATCATCCCGTTATTAAAAGGACAGTACGGTGTGACGCCGGAAGAGTTTTTTATCGGTAAAACAATACGGGTAAAAGGGGATGCACAACGCGTTAGAATTGACTTTATCAATGCTCAGCGCCAACCGTCAGGTAAATATTACTTTCAGACTCATATCCGGGTAGCAGATATTTCGCAAATCGAGGCGGTTAAGGAAGGCGTTTGATAAGGCGTATTACTCGCTGCTGGGAGCAACTCAGATGGTTAGTGGCAAACCTTTGATGCGGGAACTTTTGCATCTGGAGAAACTTATGAAAACCTGGCTGTTGCTGGTCCTCTTTGGCTTTTCATGTTCAGCCATGGCAGAGAACCCGCCTCTTGATTGTCAGAATGCGATGAGTACGCTTGAGATGAATCGGTGTGCGAGCATGGCTTTAGACTCGGCAGAAGCAGAGTTGGCCAGATACCTTGCCGCCAGCTTAGCACATAACGCAGATGATCTTGAGTTAGTTAATGCAATCAACGTTGCTCAAACGGACTGGCAGGCTTATCGGTTATCTCATTGCAATTCGGTCTACATGCAATGGCGCGACGGTTCAATTCGCGGTGTGATGGCACTTTCTTGCAAAACCCAGTTAACTAAGCAAAGAAGCCATGACATCTGGAAAAGCTTTTTAAGTTTTATGGATGGCACGCCAGCCATCTTACCGGAGCCCGACACATCACTTTAAAATTTAAAAAGGGATTTAAATGGATTTTAATGGTTTTATCTCAGAACAGACGATATCGCCTTTATCCAGCGCTACAATATTAGTATCCGTTACTTTATAAAATAGCAGGAGCTAATTATGTCATGGTTGGAGCGCAAGTGGTGTTGGAGCATGACGCTATCCTAATCCAGAGAAGCGTTTAATTTACGATTAGACATTCCGGTTAAAGAGGCATTCTGCTGCTAATAAATACGGGGTGGCAGCGGCAATATGTGGTGTTGTAGCCGCACTTGCCCATCCTGGCTTTATTGTATTTGGACGCTTTATTTCAATCTGGGGTATGGCATTACGCAAATTGGGTGTCGCTGACCAGGCATTAGAGTAAAACTGTAAAAATATCTATAGTTATTGAAACTAATGTGTTGATTGGAAGGGGGACCACAACGTGGCCACAACTGCGCAAACAACAACGGCTCCACCAAATATCGATATTACTGCTGAATACTTGCGGCTGATAGAAGGGGCCGGTAGATTACTTAATTATGCAATACATAGCCTTCAGCAGCGTAATAAATCCGGCACCGACGATTTGCAAATTTCAGCCGACTTAACCATTGCAAACTTAGTGTCTGTGCAGGCACAGACAGCTGTGTCCTATGCGGCGTCAAGGCTTGACCCTGTTTCAGTAGCTGCACTCGGATATGAGCTGCGCTATATTAACGCCAATCTTCCGAGTGACCACACGTTCCTCCTTACCGACGAAGCAAACCTGGACGCTGCAGAAGATGCAAAAACGGGAAAAGACAGTTTGGAAGACCTGCTCGGCAAGTGGTTACCGAAATGGCTAAAAAACTTGCTTAAGGTGCTCAATGAGCTGCTTTCTATCGCCTTCAAGGCTTAATAACCGGCTTATGCACGGGCGCTGTTCTGTCGGTTTTTTTGTGGTGATGACCACGAAAAATTCAGTCTGTACTCCGTTGCCCTGGCCTTACATTATGCAGCATGGAGACTATAACTTTGAAGCCCCGGATTTCTGTTATTACACTCGGCGTAGATAACCTGGAGAACGCGGTCAGGTTTTACCGCGACGGTCTCGGGTTGCCGACAGCAGGCATTGTTGGAAAGGAATTCGAGTATGGGGCTGTTGCGTTTTTCGATCTCAGTGCTGGTCTTAAACTGGCACTTTGGCCGAGACAGAGCCTTGCGCATGACTCGGGATTACCACTGCAACGTCAGAGTGCAACAGCATTTTCTATCGGGCACAATGTGATGTCTAAAGCCGAGGTTGATGCTGTCATGGTGCAAGCTGAACATGCAGGCGCCAACATTGTTAAAGCTGCAGCGGTAACGTTTTGGGGCGGTTACGCTGGCTATTTTCAGGATCTTGATGGCCATTTGTGGGAGGTTGTTTGGAATCCTCAGCTCCTGCCGGAGCAAGATGCCTAACCATCGGCTGTTATTGTCACAACAGCGCGTAGTTTATTCCTGGAGGAAAGTTGAAAAAAAGTTTTAAATTATCCCTGGCTGTCTTTTTAATCGCTGCATTGACTGCCTGTTCTCATAAAACGAAAAATGCCGTTGACTGGGATGTACTCCGACACGATATCGAGGCTTTAGCAACAGTGGCAACACGCTGTCTTGAGCAACAAACGACAAAATCTGATGCCTGCATTGATTTCGTCAGGCAGTACAAAGCTGGTGGTGCTGACAACATTAAAATATTTAGTGAAAATGCAACTGAGTTTCTGAAGCAAGATTTGGAAGCAGGGCTTGTCACCACGCAACATTTCATCGAGATTAGTAATGCATTTTTGTTCGTAGGTGGGTATCAACGACCACAATAATTGGTTTTGGTGTTCCCAAAACCAAAATATCGCGTTAACGTTTTTGCGGTCATGCCTGGCATGGTTTCAGCATGATTGCTGCAGCCAATATCACTTCATAACCCGCTAGAGAAGAAACCAGATGCTCACCAGACGAGATTTCTTACTTAGCTGCGCCGCCACAACAACCTTGCTGGCTATCCCGGCAATGGCGGCTACGACTGCCGCCAATGTCTCCGCCACCGGCCTGCCTTCCCGCCGTTTTGATGCTGCCCAAAGGTTACAGGCGCTTGAAGTAGGCCACGCCCGGCTGGGTGTGTGCTTGCTTGATACCGCAACCGGCGAAGTTAGCGGTAATCGCATGGATGAATACTTTGCTATGTGCTCAACCTTTAAGCTGGCACTCGCCGCGGCCTATTTGCGCGAGGCGGATCAGGGCAGGCTAGATCTGGACGAAATGTTGCCATACTCTGAAGCTGACCTGTTACCCTGGGCTCCGGTAACGCGAGAGCATCTGGCCAAAGGTGGTATGACTATCATAGCGCTGCTGCAGGCGGCCCAGCAGTTCAGCGATGGCGTTGCCGCCAATCTGCTGGTGAAACGCCTAGGTGGCCCTGCTGCGGTTACCGCTAAGTTTCGCGAAATGGGCGACAATATCACCCGGCTTGATCGCTATGAACCTGATCTTGGCTTAGTACTGTCGGCAGATCTGCGTGATACCACCACGCCGCGGGCGATGGCGCAGCTGGTGCAACGGATAACCAGCGGTGAACTACTGCAACCAGACTCGCGGCAGCGCCTGCTGCAATGGATGGAAAGCACCAATACTGGCTCGAAACGGCTGCGTGCCGGGCTTCCTACCACCTGGCGTAGCGGTAATAAAACCGGAACCGGGCGGACCGAGGGCACGACCAATAAATATAATGATATCGCCATTACCTTTCCGCCGGGTCGCAGCCCAATTATTATCGCGGCGTATTTTGATAGTGGCGAATATACCGGGCAAATTGAAGATCGACACCAGGCTGTTCTGGCTGAAGTGGGCCGGATCGCCGCCGAGTGGGCTTTGGCCTAGCTCGCGATACCAGACTAAACAGGAGTGTGTATGCGGTACTTTGTAGGGTGGGGCGGCTTGCTGCTTATTGTCAGTATGCAGGCGGGCTGTAGCAGCATTCCTGAGTGCCGCACTGTTACTCCTATTATTCAGGCCGGCGATCCTGTGATCACGGCGCTGGCTGCTGAATTGCAGCGTGAGCATCTGGCCGGTACTTTCGATGGCCTGATATTGGTTGCGCAAGGCGAACAGGTGGTTTTTAAAACTGCTTATGGCTGCGCTGATCGGGGCGGAGTTATCGCAAATCAGTCGGCCGTGATCTCCGATATGGGTTCTATCGCAAAAACCTTTACCGCGGCGGCGGTGTTGCAGCTGGCGCAGAGCGGGCAGCTTAGCTTGTCTGATACCCTCGCACACTATTACCCCACGGCGCCTGAGGCCTTAAAGCCCATTACCATCCAACAATTGCTGGGGCATAGTAGCGGTTTAGATAACTTCCATAATGACTCTGACTTTGAGGTAATGGATAAGGCGCAAGCCGAAGCCCGTATCTTAGCATTGCCGCTGCTTGCCGGGCCGGGTGAAAAAGTTGCTTACTCTAACGCTGGCTATACCTTGTTAGCGGCTATTGTTGAAACAGTAAGCGGGCAGCCGTTTCAAACCTATATTCAGCAGCAGCTGCTAACACCACTCCAGTTAGATAACACCGGTTTTTATCAGGATCGCCGGCTGGCGCAGGCTAACCTTGCCCGCGGTTACGGTGGTGATGCGCAGGGTAGCACCACCTATGAAAAAGGTCTTACCTGGGCACTGGTGGGGGCAGGGGGGATGGTTAGCTCCATCGATGATTTGCAGCGCTGGTCGATGGCCCTTAAACAAGGCAGTCTCTTTGTTGCCGGGGCACCTAATTTGGTATTTAGCCCGGCAAATGAACGCTGGCTGCTCGGTAGCCTGGCGCAGACAAGCAGCGGCGACGAAGTGATTATCCAGATGGGCGGCAGCACTGATTATGGCTACACTGCCCTGATCCAGTTTGTACCCGAACGGGATTTACTGCTGGTGTTGCTACTTAATGCGCATAACAATAAATATGCTAATGCTACCCATCATCGGCTAAGCAGAGAGCATATGTTACCTATTCTGCTGAGTCAGGCTGCACCTTTCACTGATATTTAAGTCGACAAGTTTTACGCTTTAACAGGAGCACAGCTTTAATGGATAGAATAACCGAGGCAGAAATAGCGACTAGCGTTAAAAAACATTACGGCATGACGCTACTGATAGCAATGGCGCCACTTATCTTTATGTTGCTGATTGGTTTCTATGAGCAGATGGCACTTCATGTTATTCCTTTGCTGGCACCTATTACTGTAGTTGCCGCCGTATCCTATTTTGTCAAAAATGTTTTAACGGATCTATTTGCGAAATAGCCAGGCTAAGTTTTTGACTATGATTACCGCTATCGCAAAGTACCGGCGACAAAACTTAGGGCTAAGACTTAGGTTGCAGCTTAGTGGCAATAAACAGGGCTTCGACTTTTTCCCGCGCCCAGGGGGTTTTACGCAGAAATTTCAGGCTGCTTTTTACCGAGGGATCTTTTTTAAAGCAATTTAGATCAATCTGTCGGGCTAGGCCATCCCAACCATAGTGCGCGGCCAGTGCCGTCACAATCTGTTCCAGTGTTACGCCGTGTAGCGGATTATTGGCCTGGGTCATGTTCGTTCCAAAAAAATAGCCACTCAAGGTGGCTATCTTAACAGTTCAGGTGGTATTACCAAAGTGCTGTTACAGCCGCTCTAGTACCGCTTGGGTAAAGTCGGTGGTACCGAAGCTGCCGCCCAGATCGCGGGTAGTACGGTCGCCGGAGGCAATCACATCCCGCAGTGCGGTCAGGATTTTCTCAGCCTTATCTTTCATTTCCAGATATTCCAGCATCTGGATTGACGCCAGGATCACTGAGCTGGGGTTGGCCAGGTTCTTACCGGCAATATCCGGCGCACTGCCGTGCACGGCTTCAAAAATCGCGCAATCTTTGCCGATATTGGCGCCCGGTGCCATACCTAGGCCACCGACTAAGCCAGCACAAAGATCGGATAAAATATCGCCGAACAGGTTGGTTGTCACGATAACATCAAACTGCTGTGGGTTCATCACCAGCTGCATACAGGTATTATCAACGATCATTTCCTGGGCTTCGATATCCGGATACTGCTGTGCCACTTCGCGCGCCGTTTTCAGGAATAAACCTGAGGTTGATTTCAGGATATTCGCCTTATGTACTATGGTAACCTTTTTGCGCTTTTCACGGCGGGCTGTTTCAAAGGCAAATTCGGCAATGCGGCGTGCACCTTCTTTGGTAACAATGCTGGACGCCATCGCCGTTTGACCGTCTTCCGACAGGGTCTGACCGTGCCCTGAGTACATCCCCTCGGTATTTTCCCGGATGGTGATAATGTCGATATTCTCGTAACGCGCCTTGGTGCCTTTAAAAGAAATTACCGGACGTACGTTGGCGTAAAGGTTGAATTTTTTGCGCAGCGTAACGTTAATTGAGGTAAAACCTTCGCCTACCGGCGTAGTTAACGGGCCTTTTAAGGTAATTTTATTGCGGGCAATCGCATCCAGTGTCGCCTGTGGTAATAACTCACCGGTTTTTTCCAGTGCGGTTAAACCGGCATCGACATACTCGTAGTTAAAATCACAACCGGCCTTCTCTAATACCTGAATGGCGGCTTCTACAATACTTGGGCCAATGCCATCACCTTTGATGACGGTAATCGTTTGCTTACTCATGGGGATCCTTAGCTGCAACATTTTTTTAATTTATGGCCAGGCTGGCTGGCGCTGAACGGCAGGATTATAGCAAAAATGCCAGTTTGCAGCCAGATTATGCCAACCAGACTTGCGTCGGTTTGCGAATAAGCAATATAAATATGATGAATAGTAGTGGGTCAGAGTGAGCAGTGCGGATTGGCCGCCGCCAATAATTCTTGCTGCCAGAAGGCGATGGACGATTCTGGCAGTGCAAATAACTGCTGCAGTTGTTGTAACAACTGTGCTGTTGCCGGCTGGGCGTCGGGATAACGCAACAGACTAAAGCAAAGTTGCCAGCAACAGCGCAGGAAAAAGCCATGTTGACCACGGGCCTGCTGCCTGGCGTTATCCAGTGGCAGGTACTGGCATAAGGCCGCTTCGGCCCAGAAGGGGAGCTGATAATGATGCAGCAGAGCAGCACTTAGCCGTTGGCTGCGTTGTGGCTCCAATAAATACTGCTGCGCCAGCTCAGGCAGCAGCCAGCCTTGGTCCGTACAGCGGCTTAACGGCACTGCATTTAATGTTGGATGGTGCCACAGCGGCGCGCTTAAACAGGCTGCCAGTACGCCGGCTTGTTGTGACGTCAGTGGCTGCGGTAAATAGCGCCCCAATAGCAACAGTGCCTCGAATAGCAATTGCTGTAAATCACGCAGAAACAGCTGCTGACTGCTGGCTTGTAGCTGCAGGTATTGCAACAGTTCGGCGCGGGCTACGGCCAGCGGTAGCTGCTGTTGACCAAAGATCGCTAAGGCATGGCGCAGCCGGTGTACCAGTGTTTGCCGGCGGTTACTGTGGCTGGCGTTCTCAAGTAAATACTGTGCCAGCAGAGGTTGCTTTTGCAGCAACTGCACCTGGGCATCCAGATCCTGCGTATGCAGCCGCTGTAATACCGAATGTTCCAGTAACTGCTTCGGGGTTGGGATCACGGCTTCTGCCAGTGCCGGCATTTGGAGCCAGTCCAGCCAATGCTGAGGCAACAATACCGCAGGGGGTAATAACTCCAGCTCTTCGCGCGGCATTTTGTGCAGCTCAGTGGCACAGCGTTGTTGCTCCGGCCAATACTGCACGGTCAGAAAGTCGCTGTACTCGACCTGGCAAATCAGCCAGTAACGGCCAACTTGATCCCGGGCCAGCCGGCCACATAAATACAGTGCAGGTGCCAGTCTGGCCAGTTGATTTAGCTCCTGCAGCACCTGCTCTGACGGCGGCTCGAGGATCAGAGAGCTAATCACAGTAGACAGTGCCTGAGCCGAAGACGCCGCCGGTTGTACCGCCTGTGCCAGCTGTAATGCCAGAGTTAATAACGGACTGTCATGATGCACCTGCCAGGGACGACGATGCTGTAGCTCTGTGTAGCTGCCAGCCAGAATACTGGTGGTAATGCCACCGACCTGTTGTTTTTTCAGTTTATTGGCCAATAACAAGGCGGCTGGCGCCTTAGCATTGCCGGTATAACAGGCCGCCAGTAAGCCAGCAGTACAGAGGGTATCACGACGCTGTGCCGGCCATTGCTTCAGTCGGGCCCATAACGCCAGCAACACCCAGCTTTTGACGGCTTGTGCGGCCGGCAGCGATGTCTCTGCCGGAATAAAAGAAAGTTGGGCGATGGCGGCAGCCGGTTGTACGCTGAGCAGGTCACAAAGTGTCTTATTGATCTCTGCCGCCTGGCGCAGGCATTGATGCAGGTCGTTGTCGGCAGGTTGGCGCAGCCGCTCACTGAGGGTACTGAGTTGCTGATAGGCGTTAAGCCAGTTAACTGCGACCGCTGACATCGGCTTTTGCTGCCTGATACTGGATTACGGCTGCTTCGCCCACCGCAACCAGCTGTCGGTCAACAAACAACAGGGCAGTGCATTCATCTGCGGTGGTAATGCCATCAGCTGCTTTGCGGTGCGTGCGATAATAGAGTAACTGATAGATTTGTTGCTCGCTGCGAAAGGCTTCTGTGATATCCGGGCTACCCAGACGACTAATCAGCAGCTCCTGCCGCATGTTGGCATCAGGTTGCAGGCGGCCAATAAAGCGGGCATTAAAGGCTTCACGGTCCATCCAGTTCATTTGCGCCGGATCATCAGGATAAAAGCGCAATACGCTGTATGTCGCCAGCACATATAGCAGCGCTCCGCCAATTAACAGCATTAACAACTTCAGTTTCATCCCGGTTCCTGTACCGACAAGCGGATATCCTGCAGATTAATTCCCAGTTCCAGATTGGTTTGTAACGCCAGCACCTGGGTATAGAGCAGAATATCCTGTTTATGATCAATAATTTTCTGTTTCAGTTTTTTCGGGCAATCCGGATGCTGCAATGCCTGATTTAGGCTGTTGCCCAACTGCATCAGTTCTTCTGCGCTTTTCGGCCCGATGCCAGCCACGCCGGGAATATTATTGGTGCTATCGCCCACCAGGCTCCACCAGCTGACTAATTGCTCCGGGGCCACGCCAAATTTCTCTTTTACGCTGGCAACGCTGGCAAAGTTGCGGCCAAAGGCATCGTAAATCTGTACGCCCTGATTTAGCAGGGGCAAGTAGCCTTTATCGGTTGAAACGATAATGGCTTCATGCTGATGTAAGCGCACTTTACAGGCGATAGTGGCAATCACATCATCGGCTTCATATTCATTTTGCTTAAAGCAGCGCAGCCCCAGCTGCTCGGTGTCTTGTTGTAACTCAGGCAACACTTCGGCCAGCAGTGCCGGCATCGGTTTGCGGTTCGCTTTATAGCAAGGACAAAGCTGTTGCCGCCACTGGCTGCCGCCACCGTCAAATACCATCAGGCCATGACTGGGTTGCAGTTCCTGGCGTAACCGGGCAATCGCCTGCTTCAGCATCTGGCGGGTATTGCTTTGGATCTGCGCCCGGGTTGTGTCGGCGACATCCTCTGCCAGCGGCAAATACGGGCGCTCCTGCACCGCATATAAGCGCCGGATCAGATTTAAGGCATCGATCAGCACAACCCTGGCCATGTGTTAGCGCTCAATCCGGTAGCATGGCTCATATTTGCTGCCAGGCAGTTTCATCCGCCCCTGTTCAACAAAGGCCTGTAACAGATTATCCATCATTTGCATTAACCGCGGTTCACCTCTGAGGATAAAGGGGCCATGTTGGCGGATTGCACGAATGCCCTCATCTTTAACGTTACCTGCCACTATGCCAGAGAAGGCGCGGCGTAAATTGGCTGCCAGCTTGGCTTTATCCTGATCCAGATGCAAGTCCAGTGCGGCCATATTCTGATGATTCGGGATAAAGGGTAGCTGAAATTCCGGCTGGATTTGCAAGGTCCAGTTAAAGTGGTAAGCATCCCCGACCGCCTTGCGATAGGTTCGCACCTCCTGACAGCCGGTTTTTAGCCGCTTCGCTACGGCTGCCGGGTCGTCGATAATGATTTCGAACAGATCTAAAGCGGCCTTACCCAGGGTTTGCTCGACAAAGTGGGCGATTTCGGTAAAGTAGGCCGCGCTGCTGGCCGGGCCGGTCAGGATCACCGGTAACTGCTGTGCCTGATTGCGCTCATCCAGCATAATGCCCAGCAGGTATAACAGTTCTTCAGCCGTGCCGACGCCACCCGGGAAAATAATGATGCCATGCGCCACCCGGACAAAGGCTTCCAACCGTTTTTCAATATCCGGTAGGATCACCAACTCGTTAACAATGGGGTTCGGCGGTTCGGCAGCAATAATACTTGGCTCAGTAAGGCCCAGATAACGACCGTTACGGATCCGTTGTTTGCTATGGCCAATGGTGGCGCCTTTCATCGGACCTTTCATGGCGCCTGGGCCGCAACCGGTGCAAATATTCAGACCACGTAAACCCAGTTGATAGCCCACCTCTTTGGTGTAATCGTACTCCACTTCTTTAATCGAGTGGCCACCCCAACACACGATCATATTCGGCTCGCTGGTGGCATCGATGGCCCTGGCGTTACGCAGAATATCAAATACCGAATGCGTTAAGTGAACAGCATTGGTCAGATCCAGTGGGTTAGTATCTGCAATATGGCGGGTGTGGTAGAACAGAATATCACGCAAAACTGCGAACAGATGCTCGTGAATGCCTTTGATAATCTGGCCATCAACAAAGGCGCTGGCCGGCGGATTGTTCAGCTCAATCTTAATGCCGCGCTCGCGGCTGAGTAAGTTAATGGTAAAATCACGGTATTGGTCGTAGATCTCGGCAGAGCTGTCGGTTTCGCTGCCGACGTTCAGTACTGCCAGCGCACAATTTCTAAATAGCTGAAAGGTTTCCTGCTCGGTATTTTGTTGCAGGCGTTCAACTTCTAACTGTGATAATAGGTCCATAGCCCCTAAGGGGTTCAGATGTACTTGCATAATGAGTCTCCTCCGAAAAAGCGGTCTCTAGCGGGTGGCAACCCGATCGCGGCCAGCTTTTTTCGCTTGATAGAGTGCCTCGTCTGCCCGCTCGAAAGCGAGTTGCAGCGTATCACCAGTTTTAAGTTCAGTTACGCCAAAGGAAATGGTGATTGGCACCCGTTTGTTTTTAAATTTAAACGGGATCTGTTTGATTTTTTCCCGCAGTGCGTTTAGCGGTTCCAGCAAGTCTTGTAGTTTGGAATCCGGTAGCAGGATCACAAACTCTTCGCCACCGTAGCGGGCGATAAAATCGGTCTGCCGGATCGATTGTTGTAAGGTCTTGGCAATAATTTTCAGCGTTTTATCGCCAGCACTGTGCCCATAGTTGTCGTTAATATTTTTAAAGTGATCGACATCGGCCAGCACAATACATAGCGGTGAGCCAAAACGCTGCCAGCGTTTGAATTCCAATTGTAAACGTTCGTCATAAGCGGCCCGGTTTGGGATCTCGGTCAGGCTATCGCGCAAACTACGGAAGGTTTGCTCGGCCAGCCGTTCGCGGAAGCTACTGGCTTCCAGTTCCAGTTCCCGCACCTTAGTTTCCATGGTGGCCAGTGTCAGCTGAATTTGCTGCCGTTGCTGCTCTTCAAGCAACTGTTTTTCCTGCAGCGATAGCGTCAGTTCATTCATCCGCTGGATCACCAGTTTTTTCAGTTGCTCCAGGTTTTCTGCCTGCTGACTTTGTTTACCCAAATGATCAATTTGTGCATCAATTTTCTGGTTTAGGTTGAGTAATTTCTCGGCCAGTTTATCGGAGCCGAGCAAGGTTGCCTCTACCGCTTGTTGCACCCCGGTTAAGGCATCGTTTAAGCGCAACAGGAAGCCTTCAGCCGACAGCCGTTCTTCATTAATGCCACGTACGATAATACCTATGGTGCGCAAGCAAGCATCTAACAGGGCTTCAACGCTGAGATTACCCAGTAAACTGCCTTTGATTTGTTCAACTTCAATGGCACCTTTACCGGCAAACGACAGTTCACTGAGCAGGTTGGTTAGTTCTAACGTGATCTGGCGGCAAATATGTGAGTAACGATCTTCATCGGCATCAGGTTGTTCAAGCTGTTGTTTTGCTTTTAAAGCCAGTTGGTATAGTTGCGTCAGATTACTGAGATGGGGCAAGAAAGCCTGTAAAGTGGCCGCTGGCTGTTCAACCTTGGTTAGTAATTGGCGCAGATCGCGGCGCAACTGATCCGGTAGGCCGCGTTGTTTTTGCAACAGCCGGCCCGCTTCGGTCAGTTCTGACTGCACTTGACGGATTTCCTGCTGCTGGCGCTGTTCTAACAGTTTAATCTGCTGACTGGTTTCTTCGATAAAAGGCAGTAGTTTTTCCAGATCAACACTTCGGGCGAGCTCAGCACGTAATTTGGCTAAGCGGTTGTCAAGATCAAGGTCGATACCTTTGCACAGATAAGATAAACGTTGCACAAATTGCGCTAAAAGTTGAAATTGCCGCTCGTAAGTTTGCTCCAGTGCTTTGCGTGCGCCAATGGCGTCCTGTAGTTGCAGTTTCAGATCCGGCTGTTGATTATTCATCTGCACTCGAAGTATTCAGAAAGTCCCTGATATTTCCAGTATATCTTGCCTTAGCGTGAATGTAATAGTGTTCGCCGATAAAAGCTGGACCTTTTTTATAAAGAATTAACAAATCTTCGCTCAACATGAAAAACAGCGCCAATGGCGCTGTTTTTGAGCTGAGCTTGCTACGATTCTGACTTATTTTGTCAGATAGTACGGCAGCCAGCTGCTTTCTTCGGTAGAGGTAAGATGTAACATATTTCGGCTTCCCTGTTAGTCAGCGCCTGTTGGGACAGGCGCTGCTATTAGAGCAAAAAAAGTGCAAAAATGAAAGTGGTTATGAAAGTTTACCTTTTGGCTTTCAGTTTTTGGCGGGCATTTTGCGGTTTTATGGTTAAAGAAAGCAAAAAAGCACCTGAAAAAGGTGCTTTTTGTTGTGTTGCGACAGCTTGGGTTACAATTTATTGCCGGCTTAAGCGGATATTCGGCGGACTGTAAGGCTCACTGCTGCGTAGCGGGTTGATATCCAGGCCACCACGGCGGGTATAGCGGGCATATACCGCCAGAAAGTCAGGTTTCGCCAGCTGCCAGATATCGTTGTAAATGCGCTCGACACATTGTTCATGAAATTCGTTATGGCTGCGAAAGCTAATCAGATACTTCAGCAGCGCTTCGTGCGACAAGGCGGTGCCGCGGTAATGAATAAAGACGCTGGCCCAGTCTGGCTGAGAGGTGATCAAACAGTTCGATTTTAGTAGATGCGAGTGCAGCTTTTCTTCCACCTGACCACGGGCGGGATCCAGTGCCAGCAACGCCGGCTGATATTGATACTGCTCGACGCTGATGTCCAGCTCATCCAGACAGACACCCGGGATCCAGGTGGGCTGGAACGTCATGATCTCACTGACATTATGCAAGCTAACCTTGACCGTTTTACCGGCACAGGCCGACAGATCGCCTTGCATCGTCTGATAAACCTGACCGACGTCGGTAAAGCGGCTTTGATTAAAGCTGTTCAGGTACAGCTTAAATGACTTGGATTCAATCAGATTTGGTGAGTCGAACGGCACCACAAAGGTAGCCAGCGCCACCTGCGGTTTACCCTTGCTATTAAGCCACGACAGTTCATAACCATGCCAGATATCCTGCCCGACAAAGGGCAGTTGCTGACTAAGACCGATAGCCTCGCGGCCAAGGCTGCGGGGAACAGCCTGTAACAGCGCAGCATCGTACTGATCAACATACTCAGTGATTTTGCCAAGACTGAGCTCGGCCAGAACATCGGTGTGGCTTTTGGTCATTTCGGATTCTTTTTCGCTAGGTTTTTCGCTATCAGGCGTTTTTCGCTACAATGGGCTGATTTTAGCATAACCAACCCCGGGAGTAGAGGTGTCTGTCGAACAAGCTTACGCAAAATTTATCGAACAAAGTCTGGCCTGGCACAGTGCTCAGGGTATTAGCATGCAAACTTGGCGCGATCCGGCTCAGGTGTCGCCCTGTGAAGTGTCGCAGCTAAATGACGAGCAGGTAAGCTGGCAACCGGTACCGCAGCAACCGGCCGCAGATTTTAGTAATGTCGAGCTGGCACTGGAGCTGGAACTGCACCCTGACATTAAAGCCTTTTACAGTAGCTGGTTTGGCGCCAATCTGGCAGCGGAGCATACCAAAGGCAAGCTGGCATTATTAATGCCCTGGCATGCCGCCGATATCGCCCGCTTACAGGAAAATATTATCGGTCATATTTTGATGAAGCGCCGTTTACGCCAGCAGGCAACGGTGTTTTTTGCGGTAACCGATGATGAGAATATTATGTTGTCGGTGCTCAATAGCAGTGGCGAAGTGTTTCAGGAAAGTGTCGGCCAGGAGGTGAAGGTGAAGCTGGCCGACAATTTGGCCGCTTTTCTGGCCGAGCTAAAGCCGCTGGCTTATTCGCCGCTGTTTGACTGACATTCCCAGGCGATATTCGACAGCAACTGACAGTTGTCACAGCGAAAATCGAAGACTCCGGCTTGCGGCGCGGCTAAACGCCAGTTACCACCACAGCCGGGGCAGCATTTATCGGCTTCAGCCTGGCAATCGGCACTACTGCCGCTATAAAGCGCATACCAAATCGGCCGCTGGTTTTGTCTGGCCAATTGTGCCGCCAACTTTCGGCCCTGGCGGTTAAGTTTGCTCTGGTATTGCTGCAGACTGTTTTCAGCGGTTTTGTGCAGCACCCGATCTTGCTGCAGCTGAATTTCGTCCAGCGCCTGAAACTGCAGCTGCCAGCGGATCAGTGCTTCATAATCGGCCGCTGCTGCTTTAAGCCAAAATAAGGGCACAGGTTGCAGCGTATCGGCGCAGCGCAGTGGCGAGCAGGTATCGGCATAGGTGGTAAAGAGCACCAGCTCAGCCGGTAGTTCTGTGACAGTTTGCTGCGACATCAGATCCTGGCCCAGCAGTTGGCATTGCGGGTAACCCAGGCCTGCTGCCGCTAATTGCTGTTCTGCGGCCTTAACGCGGGTACTGGCGTGCTGACCGCTTAGCGCATCCGCAGTTGGCAACACCAGCCGGCTGCAAAATGCTTCGCCGGTAAAGGCAGTAGGAAACTCACGCCCCAGCATCTGACCATTGAAAATTAAGGCTTCCAGATAGCGGCGAATGGCTTGCTCGGCCAGGCTAAACTCGGTATCGGCAATCAGTGTAAAGCGCAGCTCAGCCAGATACATCAGGGCGTTCCAGCAGCTGTAATAGCCGATCGAGTTTTTGCTCTATCCGTGTCAGGCGGGCGCTTAGCGGCTCTTCTGCTACGATGGGTGTTGTCTCGCCGCCCTGTGCCTCGTCTGCCGGCGGCAAGCCGGGATTATTACGCCACTGCTGATAGGCGCTGAATAAATCCGGCCCTGCTAACTGTCCTGCCAGGCGGCCGCGTAACAATGCCAGATTGACGGTTTTACCCTCTTGTTGCAGTTGTCTGGCGGTGACTTGCACCAGTTGCAGCGCTTTGCTCATTCGTTTCGTCATTTTCGCTAAAATTTCGTTTAATTTAGCACTTTAGCCTGATGCTGAATAGCGGATTTTTGTTAAGGTTCTGTATTGTAACACTATTTTATTTTGGCCTTAGTTTTGCTTAGTTTGGCATTGTCGGTGCTAATAGCGCCAAAACAACAATAATTCAGGAGTTTTTTATGTTTTCTGCTGCCGCCGTGCAAAAATTACTTATCGTTACTGCTGCCACCCTGGCATTATCTGGCTGTGTGGTTGCCATTGGTGATAAAACCGAAACCTCATCGGAAAGTGGCTGGCGTAAAACCCAGCAATTTAATCTGCAAACCATTAATCAACTGGCCTTGGGCGTGAGCAGTGAAGAGGTGCGCAATATGCTGGGGGCGCCGGATTTCACCGAGCTGTTTCAAAAAGATGGCCAGCAGGTGCAAGTTTTGTTTTATCGCACTCATCACCGGCATAGCGATGGTAAAACCACCAAAGACGAATGTACGCCTTTGGTGTTTAAAGATAACCGTTTAAGCGGTTGGGGTGATAAGGCTTATCAATATCTGTAAGTGGTCTATTAGGGCGAGCTTTCTCACCGGGCGGATTTAGCTTAATGCAGTAAGGTATTAAGCTCATCGATGACGTCTGACCAATCGGAATCGGCGCGCCAGGCTTCGCGTAAAAAGCTGGCCTGAGCGCGGTTCCAGAACGGCGCATCGGCCAGCTCCATCCCGGCGCTAAGTTTATGCCGCCGCACAAACGCCTGGATCTGTTCCG
This sequence comes from Alishewanella aestuarii B11, assembly GCF_000280055.1. Classification (GTDB taxonomy): domain Bacteria; phylum Pseudomonadota; class Gammaproteobacteria; order Enterobacterales; family Alteromonadaceae; genus Alishewanella; species Alishewanella aestuarii. Next base: position 19,067 of record NZ_ALAB01000007.1, read on the forward strand.
GGCTGTTTTCTAAACCCAGCTGGGCAAACAGGGTGCTCAGAGTGTGTTTACTGGTATCCATGGTGCTCCTCCGTTTTGGCTTTCGCTTTAAAAAGTATAGCTGAGTTTGTGCTAATGAAATCGTGCTTGGCAAGCTCAGAGGCGACTGCTATTGTGAATAAAAAAACAACAATAACAGGTGAGCGATGTTAGCCCAGGTCAGTCATATCGAACCCAGTCAATTAAAGGCCGCGCTATTAGGCGGTGAAGATCTTAAACTTGCCGCCTCGGTGCTGTACCAGTCTTATCACGATGATCCGCTTTTTATGGAAATCTTTCGCGCGGCAGAGCGGGAATATGAGGCACGGCTGCGCTCGGCGATCCGGGAAGAGCTCAGCACCTTTTGGCAGGCCGGGCAGCCGATTATTGGTTTGTTTCAGGGCGAACAACTGCTGGGCGTCGCCTGTGTGGTTGGCCCTGACTCCGGTATTGGCAGCAGCCGGCTTTGGCATTGGCGTCTGAAGATGTTGCTGACTGCGGGCCTACTGTCTACCCGCCAGATGCTAAATAAAGAAGAGAAAATTCATGCCGCGATGCCGGCTAAACGCTATCATATGCTGGCCTTTATTGCCGTGGTGCCAAAGTATCAGCATGCGGGTCTGGGGCATTACTTACTGGAGGCGGTTGACAGTCTGGTAGATGAAGATCCATCGTCTGCCGGCATCGGGGTTTTCGTGACCTTGCAAAAATATCAGGCGTTTTTTGCCGATGATCATTATCAACACGTCACGACACTGAGCTTTAATACCGTGCAGGGCAGTCTGATGTTCCGGTCACGGCAACAACATTAAGCGGGAGGCGATGCAGAAATTGTCAGAGCAACCATTCCAACGTTTTCAGGATTTTTACCCATTTTATCTGCGGGAGCATGCTAATCCGATCTGCCGGGCCTTGCACTATATTGGCAGTAGCCTGGTGTTACTGGTGCTGGCATGGGTGATATTAAGCCAGCAGTGGCTCTGGCTTTGGAGCCTGCCGCTAATCGGCTATGGCTTTGCCTGGCTGGGTCATTTTGGCTTTGAACATAACAGGCCGGCTACCTTTAAGTATCCGTTTTATAGTCTGGCCGCCGATTGGGTGATGTATAAAGACTTTCTTACCGGGCAACTGGAGCGCAAACTCAAGGCCGCGCTGGCGCAGGCATAGGGTGTGGCACCGGATCAGGATGGGATCCGGTGGGGCGGCAGGTTAAAGGCTGCCAGATGCAAGCCACTTAAAACCAATTCAGCCTGATACCGGCTTTCGCCGTCAGCGCTAAAATCGACCTGATAGCAGGTGACAAAGCGCTGGCGTTGGCCGATTTTGCGAAAGCGATAGCAACTGCGACCACATTCCAGATACTGTAATTGATGCTGACGGCATAATTGGCGCGCTAACAGGATGGCGCGTTCGTCCTGTTTACGTTGCAACCAAAAGCCGTAACCGATAGTGATAACAATAAGTAAAAGTATAATACTGGTCATGAATACCTCTGTCCGGGGTAAAGCATAATGCTGGCGGTGCTGGCTTTTTACAAGGCTTTGGCTGCGACCCGGGCTGTTATTTGCTAAACTGCCAGCCCTGATTAGCCGCAGTCTGACCGCAAAAGGATGCTATGTCCCGGCAACAACTCCCGCTATTGTTACAGCAACTGGAAACTGAACTCAGAGCCGCAGCGCTATGGTCGGCCCAGCCGCCGGCGCCAGACGCGCTTACCAGTACCGCCCCTTTTTGCTGCGATACACTGCCTTTAGAGCAGTGGTTACAGTTTATCCTGATCCCAAGGCTTAATGCGTTGTTAGATGGCAAGCTGCCACTACCCACTAAGGTCGCGATCCTGCCGCTGGCAGAACTTGTTTATGCAGAGCGTGCTCAGCAGCTGGGCGTTTTACTCAGCGTAATCGGGGAGATTGATCAGTGTCTGAATCAAGCCTGAGTCCGGTGCCAGCCGCTACCGAACCGCTACTGACCATTCTGTATCAGGATCAGTACCTGGTGGCGGTGGATAAGCCCAGTGGCATGCTGGTACACCGCTCTTTTTTAGATAAACATGAAACCCGTTTTGTGCTGCAAAGCCTGCGCGATCAGCTGGGGTGTCATGTGTATCCGGTGCACCGGCTGGATCGACCAACCTCCGGCGTACTGGTGTTTGCGTTATCACCGGAGGTCGCGCGGCTACTCAGCCAGCAAATTGAAGCCGGTCAATGGCGCAAAGGCTATCTGGCAATAGTTCGGGGTGTGGTGAAAACGGCCGGTACCCTGGATTATCCGTTAAAGGAGCAGCTGGATGCGATTGCTGATAAAAAGGCCCGCAGTGATAAAGCGGCGCAAATTGCATTAACCCGCTATTTACCGCTGCAGCAGGTTGAGCTGCCGTTTGCGGTGAGTCGTTATCCTACCAGCCGCTATAGTTTAGTGGCGCTGCAGCCGTTAACCGGCCGTAAGCATCAGCTGCGCCGTCATCTGGCGCATTTGCGCCATCCGATTGTCGGCGATACCAGCCATGGCGATGGCAAACACAACGCGTTTTTCCGCCAGCAATTTGATAGTGACCGCTTACTGCTTTGCGCTGTTATGTTGCAGCTGCCGCATCCGGTCAGCGGCGTAACGCTGCAGTTACAGGCTGGTCTGGCGGAGCTGGCTGCCTTGTGCCGGCAATTTGGCTGGCCGGATAACATCGCGTATTATCAACAGGTTTTTCAGCAATTTTTGGAGTAGGGTAGCATGCAAAAAATCGCCATTATGGTCGGTAGTGTGTACGGTGGCGCCGAGTATGTGGCCGAGCAGGCCGTGGAATTATTGTCAAAAAAAGGCTATCAGGCCAGGTGGTTTCAGCCCGCAGAGCTGGATGCCGTGCAGACCTTTGCGGCCGATTGCTGGTTAGTGATTACTTCGACCACCGGGCAGGGCGATATTCCGGATAATCTGTTTCCATTTTATGCCGACTGCCGCGATCGTTTTCCATTATTAACCGGCAAGCAGTTTGCGGTAATTGGTCTGGGTGACAGCAGCTATGGTGATACCTTCTGTGCTGCTGGCCGCCAGTGGTTTGAGCTGTTGACCGAACTGCAAGGCAGCCCGAAAGCCGAGATGCTGGAAATCGACGCCGGCGAAACCCTGCAGGCGGAAGATGTCGCCTTACCCTGGTTAGCCGCTAATTTCTAACAGTATTTATAGCAGTACTATTTAGACGTATTTTTTAGCAGTACTTGTCCAGCTTACGATAGCTGCGCGCGCCCGGTGCCTGTAAGGCCGGGTCGTGTAGCTCGCTTAAGCGCTCACACCAGAGCGCGGTGGCGCCACAGACCGCAGCCGGCATCACCAGCAAATTCAGCACGGGCACCATACTACAGAGCGCAACCGCGCTGCCAAAAGACAGGCTCAGTAGGGGTTGCTGACGCATATTTTTACGCAGTTCAATAAAGGCCACCTGATGGTTATCGTAGGGATAATCCAGATACTGCAGGCTATAAAACCAGGCACTGCAGAAAAACCACACTAGGGTACCAACCACCGGAATAAACCAGCACAGGATAAACAGGACCACCAACCGAGGCAGCACATAACAGAGCTTTTGCCATTCCCGGCCCAGTGTGCGGCCCGCCTGCTGCAGAAATTGTTGCCAGTTGTTGTGCAGTGGTTTGCCGGTAAGCAGGGCTTCGGTTTTTTCACTCAGCAGGCCATTAAAGGGCGCGGCGATAAAATTGGCTAGCATGGTAAAGCTATAGGCAAAACTCAGTAGCAGTGACATGATACCCAGCGGGATCAGCAAATACTCCAGCCAGTGTAGCCAGGCCGGCAGCGCACTTTGCACCGCTGTAATCAGTTGCCGCAGTAATTGCCACAGCCAATAAAAGGCGATGCTAAACAGCACGATATTAATTAACAGTGGGATCAGCACAAAACGCTTTAAGCCTTTTTGCTTTAATAGCAGTAAGCCTTTTAAAAAAAAGCCCATACACAGCCTCCCCTGATGTTGAAATCGGAGTATAGCCTGCAGTTCGGTCAGCGCCGAGCAGGAAAGCGTAACAAGCTATGTCAGGGGAAAGGCAGGAGCCCGAATCAGGCTCCTGTTGATACTGCTAGCGCGGGGCAAAGGTCACTAATAACCACAGCACCGTCATACCGATGGTAAAGATCACATATTCCAGCCGCTGCTCAAAGCGCTTTTCAGGATCCTCGCTGCTCGACGGAAAAACGATTAACACAGCGCAAATCAGCGCTGCCAGTAATAACAGCAGCTGCAGTGTAAACCACAGCGCCGGGCAAAGTACTGCTAACCAATTTGCCATTTTAGTTACTCTTCAATACTGCGCAGCAGGGCATTGATGCCGACTTTGGCGCGGGTTTGGGCATCGACTTTCTTCACGATAATGGCGGCATACAGGCTGTGGCTGCCATCTTTAGCTGGAATAGTACCTGGTACCACTACGGCGCCGGCAGGTACCCGGCCATAGCTGATTTCGCCGGTTTCGCGATCGTAAATCCGCGTGCTCTGGCTGATGTAGACGCCCATTGACAGCACAGCGCCTTCTTCCACAATCACGCCTTCCACCACTTCAGAGCGGGCACCAATAAAACAGTGATCTTCGATAATGGTTGGATTCGCCTGCAGTGGCTCTAATACGCCACCGATACCAACACCACCAGAGAGGTGCACATTTTTACCAATTTGGGCACAGCTACCGACGGTGGCCCAGGTATCCACCATGGAACCTTCGCCGACATAGGCGCCAATATTGACGTATGAAGGCATTACCACCACATTTTTGCCGATATAGCTGCCGCGACGCACTGCGGCTGGCGGTACAATTCTTACGCCATCAGCGCGAAACTGCGCATCGGTGTAGCCGGCATATTTCATCGGTACTTTGTCGAAGAAGCGGTTTTCGGCACCGTCCATTACTTCGTTATCATTGATCCGGAATGACAGTAACACTGCCTTTTTCAGCCATTGATGGACCACCCACTCGCCGGCAATTTTCTCGGCGACACGGGCGCTGCCGTTGTCCAGCATGCTTAGCACCTGCTCCACCGCCTGTTTGACTTCGGCGCTGACTGTTTTCGGCGTAATGTCGGCACGCTGTTCAAATGCGGTTTCAATAATGCTTTTTAAATCAGACATTCGTTACTTAACCTTCTGTTTGCTGTGAGAGTTGTGCAATCAGGCTGCGTTTTAACTCGCTTTGCTGCTCGGCGGTTAATGCATCATCTGCTGCGTTGGATATTAAGAAAAAGTCTTCGGCACGCTCGCCGATAGTGGTAATTTTTGCGGCATGGATATTGACCCCGCATTGCTGAAACACCTGGCCAAGATCGCAAAGCAGGCCTGGCGTATCCAGCGCGGCGATTTCCAGCATGGTGCGGTGTTTGGTATTACCGGGTAAAAACACCACCTTGGGTGGCACACTAAACTGGCGCATCTGGCGTGATAGCCGCGGTTTTTGCCGCGACAGATCCGGTTTGCCAGCAATAAACTGCTCCAGCGCTTTCTTGATACTTTGCTGGCGGCTGGGCGAGGTCACTGCTTCCCCGTTTTGCTCCAGTACCACAAAGGTATCCATGGCAAAGCCATCTTTATTGGTCATAATCTGGGCGTCGTAAATATTTACCTTTTTACTGTCTAAAGCCGCCACCATCCGCGCAAACAGGCCAGCCTGGTCGCGGGTATAAACAAACACCTGGGTGCCGCCTTTAATCGGCGCCTTACTGACCAGCACCAGGGGTTCATTGGGATCTTTGTGCCGCAGAATATGTTCGGTATGCCAGACAATTTGCTTCGGGCTGTAACGGGCAAAATAATCGGCTTTGATCCGGCTCCACAACTGTAGGATCTCACTTTCGATAAAGCTTTGTTTTATCAGCAGCGGCAGGGCTTCGGCCTGGTTTTCACGGATCAGATCGCGCAGATCCATCGGTTTTTCCAAACCGCGGCGGAAGGCTTTCTGGGTCGCTAAAAACAGTTCGCGTAACAGTGAGCCTTTCCAGTCGTTCCACAAATTATCATTGGTGGCGCGGATGTCAGCTAGGGTCAGGCAATACAAATAATTGAGCCGGGTTTCATCGCGCACCTTTTCGGCAAATTCGGCCACCACCTGCGGGTCATGAATATCGCGGCGCTGTGCCGTCACCGACATTAACAGATGGTTTTCGACTAACCAGGCAATCAGCTTGCTGTCAAAGTCACTGAGTTTATGCAGCTTGGCAAACTCGCGCACATCCATGGCGCCCAGTTCGGAGTGATCGCCGCCGCGGCCTTTAGCAATATCGTGGAAGATGCCGGCGAGGTACAGCAGCTCCGGTTTCTCCATTTTTTTGACAATATCGGAGCAGAGCGGAAATTCGCTGTCATGCTCTGGCAAGCTGTACTTATACAGGTTTTTTAACAGCCGGTGCGTATGTTCATCCACGGTGTAGGCATGAAACAAGTCAAACTGCATCTGGCCTTCGATATTACGCCACTGTGGCAGATAAGCGGCCAGAATGCCGTAGCGGTGCATCAGGGTAATGGCTTTGTCCATGCCGCGCGGGTGGCGCAGTAGTGCCAGAAACAACTGGCGACAGGCTTCATAATCCTGCAGGTCACCCATCAAACGCCGCCGCACCTGGCGGATAAGCCGGATGGTCGTCGAGTGTACGCCGGTAATATTGGAGTTATTGGCAATATGCCAGAATAGCCGCAGTAAATTATCGCGTTTGGCAAAGACCGCATTATCACTGGCTTTAATCAGATGGCCATGTAATTCAAAGTAATCGTCCAGTTGACTGACTTTAACTTTTTGCTGCGAATTCAGAATGCTGCCTTCAAAGTGTTGTAACAGCATTTCGTTCAGTTCGCTAACCCGCTGTACGGTGCGGAAAAACCGCTTCATCATCCGCTCGACCGAGGCCTTACCATCGGCACCAAAACCCAGCCGTTCGGCGGCAGCTGGCTGATAATCGAACAGGATCCTGTTTTCGTTACGGCCAGCTTCCAGATGCAGTGCAAAACGCATTTGCCACAGATAAGCTTCACACTCCATCAATTCCTGATATTCATCTTCCGTCAGGTACTGATAGGCCACCAGCTCGCGCATGGTACGGGTATTAAAGTGTTTCTTGGCAACCCAACCGATGGTCTGGATATCACGCAGTCCGCCCGGGTTGGCTTTCAGATTCGGTTCCAGGTTATAGGCGGTGCCATGATACTGGGCATGGCGCTGTTGCTGTTCATGTCGTTTCGCCTGAAAAAACGCCTGACTGGTCCAGAAACTCTCACTCATCGCGGCTTCGTGCAACTCGTTAAACAGTTGCTTATTGCCAGTGAGCAGTCGCATTTCCAGCAAATTGGTGGCAATGGTAATGTCTTCTTTGCCCAGACTCAGGGTTTCTTTTAGGGTGCGGACACTGTGGCCGACTTCCAGCCGCAGATCCCACAGCAGTGTAATAAAGCGGCCGATGGCTTCGTGCTGCGCGCTGCCGGGCCTTTTTTCGACCAGCAGTAATAAATCGATATCGGAATAGGGATGCAGCTCGCCACGGCCATAACCGCCAACGGCCAGCAGGCTGATACTTTTATCTTTTGCCAGATCGCAATATTGCCACAGCTGCAGCAGTACTTCGTCGACAAAGCGGGCGCGGGCTTTGACCAGCGCATTAATTGGCTGGCTGTGAAAGGCGCGGGCCTGAAATTCCTGAAACTCAGCGAAGTGCTTTTTATAGGCATCCAGGGAGTACCGCTCGGGCAGGGGGCGGTTAAAACTTAAGACCTGACTCAAGAGGAACTCCTTCTGCTGTGTATTGTTAGGTTACTCTGCGGTAACAATCCGCTCGATGGTGTCATCGCTGCGTAGCGTTAAAATTTCGCAACCAGTATCGGTGACCAGAATGGTATGTTCAAACTGGGCGGATAAACTGCGATCCTTGGTAACGACTGTCCAGCCATCTTTTAACAGCTTGCTGTGACGGGCACCGGCATTAATCATCGGTTCGATGGTTAAACACATGCCGCTTTTTAACACCTCACCGGTTCCCGGCTTGCCATAGTGCAGTACCTGAGGTTCCTCATGGAACACGGCGCCGATACCATGGCCACAGTATTCACGTACTATCGAATAGCTATGTTTTTCGGCATGTTGTTGGATCACATGGCCAATATCACCCAAACGGGCGCCGTCTTTGACTTTTTTGATACCCAGGTACATGGCTTCCTGGGTGATACGAATTAAGCGCTCAGCCAGAATGCTCGGTTTGCCCACCACAAACATCTTAGAGGTATCGCCGTGATAGCCATCTTTTATCACGGTGATATCGATATTGATAATATCGCCGTCTTTTAGCACCTTGTCGCCAGGGATACCGTGACAGATCACATGGTTCACTGAGGTACAGATGGATTTTGGAAAACCGTGGTAGTTCAATGGTGCCGGTACAGCCTGCTGCACATTGACAATATAGTCATGGCAGATGGTATTCAGCTCATCGGTAGTGACACCGGCTTTGACATGGGGTTCGATCATTTCCAGCACTTCGGCGGCCAAACGACCTGCAATGCGCATTTTTTCTATTTCGGCCGGAGTTTTAATCGGTGCTGTCATGCTTGTTCTCTCTAACTTATTGTGCGGCTATCGCCGTGCATCTTGAAATCCATTGGCGCTAAACTGCTGTTTATTTGCCCATCAGATTGTATTTAATACGGCATTATGGTATAAAGCGCGCCGCAATTTCGCAAATGACATTGTACCCTAACTTAGCGCCGGAGTGCTGTAGCTTTACAGAATTTCTGGTTATAAGTGAGTCGTTTTTGACGTTAGCAAACTGCAAAACACTTAATTAAACAACACACATGCATCGACACGTATTCCGGGGTGCCTGGTGAAAACCGGGTCGGCATATGGGATGCATGGAGGCCTAACCCCTAAACAGGAAAATTATCATGGCAAAAGTTTCAATGCGCGACATGCTCCAGGCGGGCGTACACTTCGGTCACCAAACCCGTTACTGGAACCCAAAAATGAAGCCATTCATTTTCGGCGCCCGTAACCGTGTACATATCATCAACCTGGAACAAACTGTTCCAATGATGAATGACGCCCTGGCTTTCATTCAGCAAGTATCAGCGAAAAAGGGCAAGATCCTGTTCGTAGGTACCAAGCGCGCTGCCTCAGAAGCGATCAAAGAAGCCGCAGTTAAAGTTGACCAGTTCTACGTAAACCACCGCTGGTTAGGTGGTATGCTGACTAACTGGAAAACTGTTCGTCAGTCAATCAAGCGTTTAAAAGACCTGGAAGCACAAAGCCAGGACGGTACTTTCGACAAGCTGACCAAGAAAGAAGCTTTAGACCGTACCCGTGAGATGGACAAGCTGGAAAAGAGCTTAGGCGGTATCAAAGAGATGGGCGGCTTACCGGACGTACTGTTCGTTATCGACGCTGACCACGAGCATATCGCGATCAAAGAAGCCAACAACCTGGGTATTCCGGTAGTAGCTATTGTAGATACTAACTCAGATCCTAAAGGTGTTGACTACGTAATCCCTGGTAACGACGACGCTATCCGCGCTATCCAGTTATATCTGGGCGCTGTTGGCCAGGCGATCCAGGAAGGTCGTGACAAAACCATCGAAGTCCAGGCTGAAGCCGAAGCCTTCGTTGAAGCAGAATAATTATTCTGTCATCAGCCGGGTGTAAGCTCGGCTGAGATTCAGGATCACTTTGCAACAGGGGCGTCTCGCCCCTGTTTGTCTGAACTAAATTACGAGGAAGCTCCCATGGCTGTAACTGCCGCATTAGTAAAAGAATTACGCGAGCGCACTGGCGCTGGCATGATGGATTGTAAAAAAGCGCTGGAAGAAACCGCAGGTGATATCGAAGCGGCAATCGACGCCATGCGTAAAAGCGGTTTAGCCAAGGCGGCTAAAAAAGCTGGCCGTATCGCTGCTGAAGGCGTGGTATTAACCCGCGTTGCTAACGGTGTTGGTCTGGCGATTGAATTTAACTGCGAAACTGACTTCGTAGCACGTGACACCAGCTTCCTGGCCTTTGCCAATAGCGTTGCTGATCTGGCCCAGGCTCAGAACATCGACAACGTTGAAGCGCTGTTAGCCGCGGATCTGAACGGTACTTCTGTGGAAGATACCCGCGCTACTCTGGTAGCCAAAATCGGTGAAAACATCAACGTACGTCGCATTGCCAAAGTTGAAGGCGCGGTGATTGGTCAGTATATCCACTCCGGCCGCATTGGTGTATTAGCTGTGCTGGAAGGCGGTAACGAAGATATCGCTAAAGATGTGGCAATGCACGTTGCAGCGAATAACCCAGGTTATGTTAACCCGGAAGACGTATCTGCCGAAGTGGTAGAGCGTGAGCGTCAAATCCAGGTTGAAATCGCAGTTAACTCAGGCAAGCCACAAGAAATCGCTGAGAAAATGGTTGCCGGTCGGATGACCAAGTTCACTGGCGAAGTCAGCTTAACTGGCCAGCCATTCGTGAAAGATCCGTCAATCACTACTGGCGAATTCCTGAAGCAAAACGGCGCGAAAGCCATTTCTTTCATTCGTCTGGAAGTAGGCGAAGGTATTGAGAAGAAAGAAGAAGACTTCGCAGCTGAAGTTGCGGCTCAGATCGCTGCTGCTAAGAAGTAATTTGCGCTTTAGCAAATGGCGTAAAACCGCTAAAATAACCGCGACCTAAGTCGCGGTTTTTTTTTGCCCGGCTCGCATACACCCAAAAACCTCGCAGATCCGGGTAGCCAACACCCCGCATCTGCAGGGTTAAAGGGTATAACTGCATAACAACACCAACAGCACTAGGGGTAACCATGAGTATCAATCCAAAACCAATGTATCGGCGCATCCTGTTAAAACTCAGTGGCGAGGCCCTGATGGGGGATGAAGGCTTTGGTATCGATCCTAAGGTGTTGGATCGGATGGCTCAGGAAATCAAAGAATTAGTCGAACTGGGCGTGCAGGTAGGTATCGTCATAGGTGGCGGTAATATCTTTCGTGGCGAAGGTTTAGCCAAAGCCGGTATGAACCGTGTCGTCGGCGACCATATGGGCATGTTGGCTACTGTAATGAACGGCCTGGCGATGCGTGATGCCCTGCACCGGGCTTATGTCAACGCGCGGATGATGAGCGCCATCCCATTAAACGGCGTCTGTGATGCCTATAGCTGGGCTGAGGCCATCAGTTTATTAAAATCGGGCCGGGTAGTCATTTTCTCCGCCGGTACCGGTAACCCGTTCTTTACTACGGATTCAGCTGCCTGTTTACGCGGTATCGAGATTGAAGCCGATGCAGTTTTAAAAGCCACCAAGGTGGACGGCGTTTATTCTGCGGATCCGGTAAAGGATCCTGCCGCGACGCTATACAGCCAACTGACCTATAACGAGGTATTGGATAAAGAACTGAAGGTCATGGATCTGGCGGCCTTTACTCTGGCTCGTGACCATAATCTGCAAATCCGCGTCTTTAATATGAACAAACCTGGCGCGCTGAAGCGGGTGATTATGGGTGAGGCCGAAGGCACAACCATCGACCATCAGGAAAATTTACAGTAAACTAGCCGGCCTAATGGCGCCGTTGGCGCCACAGCTGGATCAATAAAAGGATAACGATCGTGATTAACGACATTATTGCTGATGCAAAAGTCCGGATGGATAAAAGCGTTGAAGCGCTGAAAAGCCAACTTACTAAGGTTCGCACTGGCCGGGCCCACCCCAGCTTGCTGGACGGTATTCAAGTGTCGTACTACGGTGCCGACACCCCGTTACGCCAGGTTGCTAACGTGTCGATTGAAGACTCTCGTACGCTGGCGATCACCGTATTTGATAAAAGCCTGACCCAGGCGGTAGAAAAAGCCATTATGGCCTCGAATCTGGGATTAAATCCGATGTCAGCCGGTACTGTGATCCGGGTGCCATTACCACCGCTGACCGAGGAGCGTCGTAAAGATCTGGTCAAGCTGGTACGTGGCGAAGCGGAAGGCGGCCGGGTTGCTGTGCGTAATATTCGTCGTGATGCCAATGCTGACTTTAAAGCCTTACTGAAAGATAAAGAAATCAGTGAAGATGATGAGCGTAAAGCTGCAGATGAAATTCAAAAGCTGACCGATATCTTTGTAAAGAAAATCGATGAAGTGTTAGCGGAAAAAGAGCGGGAGCTGATGGAAGTCTGATTGTAGACTTCTGTTGCTACTGTTCGGTTGAATACTTAAAAAAGCGCCGTGCCAGTTTTACTTCGCGGCGCTTTTTGTTAAGCGCAAGCTGAACTCTGCAACGGGAACAGCTGACTAAGCGGTTTATGGCACTATTCTTACACAGGTTTTACGGATGACGGCAGTACCCCAGCTGAAACAGCAAAATTTGCCACAACATGTGGCCATTATCATGGATGGCAATGGACGCTGGGCCGAGCGGCAAGGTAAGCCGCGGGTCTGGGGCCATAAAAAAGGTGTGGAAGCGGTGCGGCGTAGTGTTAGTTTTTGCCGTGAGTTGGGCATCCAGTCGCTGACGTTATTTGCTTTTAGCAGTGAAAACTGGCGGCGGCCAGAAGACGAAGTCAGTACGCTGATGCAGCTGTTTTTAATGGTGCTGCAGAAAGAAGTCAAAGCCCTGCACAAGCATAATATCCGGTTAAAAATAATTGGTGATTTATCGGCATTTAGCGATAAGCTGGTACAAAGTATCCGCAAGGCAGAGCAATTGACGGCGGCAAATACCGCCATGACGCTGAATATTGCGGCTAATTATGGTGGGCGCTGGGATATCGTCGCAGCCAGCCGGAAATTGGCGGAGCAGGTACAAAGCGGCACTTTGCAGCCAGCACAGATTAATGAGCAGCTACTGGGTAGCCAGATGCAAATGGCGGAGCAACCGGAGCTGGATCTATTGATCCGTACCGGTGGCGATTTACGCATCAGTAACTTTTTGCTGTGGCAGGCCGCTTACGCGGAGCTGTGGTTTACCGAAACCTTATGGCCGGATTTTGATCAGCAGGTATTCTCTGAAGCCATTGCCGCCTATATCAACCGGGAGCGCCGCTTTGGCTGTACCGGTGCCCAGATCCGTGAGCTTGCCGCTATCAATAATAATAAAGGATAAGCATATTGTTTAAACAACGTCTGATAACAGCCCTGATCCTGGCGCCACTGGCGCTGGCAGCGGTATTTTATCTGCCCCTGTATTTATTTGCTGCCGTGTTGTCTGCAGCCTTTTTACTCGGTGCCTGGGAATGGAGTGGTTTTTGTGGCCTGGCCAATAAACGCAGCCGGGCACTGTATGTGGTATTAACCGCCGCGCTAATGGCCTTGTTCTATGCCGTAACGCCACTCGATCCCAACCAACAGGTGTTACATAACTTGCCGTTATTTTCAATTTTAATGCTTGGCGCCGCCTGGTGGTTACTGGCCATTGTGCTGGTATTAACCTTTCCGGCTAGTCAGCGGCTGTGGGCCAGCAGTGATTGGCGTCGCGCACTGATGGGCTGGTGCACCTTGTTGCCGGCCTGGGCTGCACTGTTATATATCCGCGGTCTTGGTTACGAGCAGTCCTCTTTCTATGGTGCCTGGCTGATTTTCGCGTTACTGGGTCTGGTATGGGCCGCCGATATCGGTGGCTATCTGGTCGGTAAGCCCTTTGGTAAAACTAAGTTGTTGCCTAAAGTCAGCCCCGGTAAAACGCTGGAAGGTATGCTTGGCGGTCTTGGTTTTGTACTCTTGGTGCTGACGGCGTTACTGGTCTGGCGTGACTGGCCAGGCGTAAGCTGGCACTGGTATCTGGCTGCTATAGCGCTAACGGTATTGTCGGTATTTGGCGATCTGAGTGAGAGTATGTTTAAACGGGTGGCGGGTAAAAAGGACAGCGGTGCTTTTTTACCGGGACACGGTGGAATTTTGGATCGTATCGACAGCTTAACCGCCACAGCACCCCTGTATGCGTTACTGCTGGCGTTTCTGGGTAACCAATTTTTATGAAGCAGTTGGTGATCCTTGGCGCAACCGGCTCTATCGGCTGCAGTACCTTATCGGTGGTCGCAGCGCATCCGGATAAGTTTCAGGTGCTGGCTCTAACGGCATCGACCGCAGTCGATAAGCTGTTCGAACAGTGTCTGGCAGTAAAACCGCGTTATGCAGCTATGCAAGATAGTAAGGCTGCGGCTGAGCTCAAGTTCCGCTTGCAACAAGCCGGGCTGACAACAGAAGTGTTATCGGGTACCGCCGGTTTAACGGTACTGGCGGCGCATCCGGACGCGGATATCGTGATGGCCGCTATTGTCGGTGCGGCCGGCTTGCTTCCAACCCTGGCGGCAGTTGAAGCCGGCAAAAAGGTTTTGCTGGCCAATAAAGAAGCGCTGGTGATGAGCGGTGGCCTCTTTATGGCCAAGGTGGCGCAGCATGGCGCAACCTTGCTGCCAATTGACAGCGAACATAATGCGATTTTTCAATGCTTACCTCCGGCACTGCAACAAGCGGCCAGCCAGGGTCAGTTAGCTGAGCATGGTATTAGCCGTTTGCTGCTTACCGGCAGTGGCGGCCCTTTTTTAACCCGGCCGTTGGACAGTTTTGCTGCGATTACGCCGGCGGAAGCGGTAGCGCATCCGAACTGGAGTATGGGGCAGAAAATTTCAGTTGATAGTGCCACCATGATGAACAAGGGGCTGGAGTTTATTGAAGCGCGCTGGCTATTCAACTGTGTGCCGCAAGATATCCAGGTGGTGATCCACCCGCAAAGCATTATTCACTCTATGGTGCAGTACAGTGACGGCTCAGTGCTGGCGCAGCTGGGACAACCGGATATGCGCACTCCTATCGCACATGCTCTGGCCTATCCACAGCGGATCAGTAGTCCGGTCCCGGCTTTGGACTTTAGTAAGTTGGCGGCCTTTACCTTTACCGAACCCGAGCCGGCGCGTTATCCCAATCTGTATCTGGCAATCGATGCCTGTGCCGCCGGACAGGGGGCGACCACAGCGCTGAATGCCGCCAATGAAGAAGCGGTAGCGGCTTTCTTACAGGGGCAGTTGGCCTTTAACCGCATTAGTGAGGTTAACCAGCGCTGTCTGACAGAATTTGCGCACTATGACGCGCAGTGTCTGGATGCTATATTGGAGGTTGATCAACAAAGCCGTGCCTTTGCCCGTGCGCTAATAGGAAAGTTCTGATGTCTGCGTTGTTGTGGAACCTGCTCAGTTTTGTCGTTGCCCTCGGTGTATTGGTTACCGTACATGAGTTCGGTCATTTTTGGGTGGCACGCAAAAACGGTGTACTGGTAAAACGTTTTTCGATTGGTTTTGGCAAATCGTTATTTAGCTGGCGCGATCGTCAGGGTACTGAATTTGTGATAGCGGCTATTCCGCTGGGCGGCTATGTGCGGATGCTGGACGAGCGGATTGATCCGGTATTGCCGCAATTTCGGGATCTGGCGTTTAATCATAAGACAGTGCGGCAACGGATGGCGATTATCGCTGCCGGACCAGGCGCTAACTTTATTTTTGCGATCTTTCTGTTGTGGTTGATGTATCTGATTGGCGTACCGGAAGTGAAACCGGTATTGGCAGGCGCAGCGCCGCAGTCTATCGCTTATCAGGCCGGGGTAAGACCGGATGAACAAATCCTGGCGATTAATGGCCGGCCAGTACGGGATATCCGCAGCGCCAATCTGTTACTGGTTGAGCAGTTGGGGCGGCCGCAAATCCGCTTGCAACTGCAGCAGCGCCAGACGCTGGCTGAGCGCGAACTGGTATTAGATACCCGCAACTGGCAATTTAACCCTGACCAACAATCGGTGTTTCAAAGTCTTGGCTTAAAGATGCTGTTGCCGGAGGCGACAACAACGCTGGCGCAGATCGCACCTGATTCTGCCGCCGAGCGCGCCGGTCTGCAGGCTGGCGATACAGTATTGGCTATTGATGGTGAGACCATTAGCGAATGGTCGCAGCTGGAGCAACGGATCCGCAATAGCGCGGAGCGCGAGTTAGTGTTACAGATCAGCCGTGCCGGCGAGTTACTGGAATTGCGGGCTGTACCGCAATTAACCACAGCGGCAGATGGCTTTAGTCAGGGCCTGTTAGGGGTAGTACCTCAGGTATCACCCTGGCCGGAAGGGCTGCTCTATACCCAACGTTATGGCATACTGGCCGCCATTGGCGAGGGTATAGCCCAAACCTGGCAGTTGACGCGCTTAAGCTTTGCGATGATTGGCAAGCTACTTACCGGCGATGTGTCGGTTAAGCATCTGAGCGGTCCTATTTCAATCGCGCAGGGGGCGGGTACTACGGCCAGTATTGGTTTGATTGCTTTTCTGTCCTTTATGGCACTTATTAGTGTCAACCTGGCGGTTATCAATTTATTGCCGCTGCCTATTTTGGATGGCGGCCATTTAATGTATCTTGTGGTGGAACTAATACGCGGTAAACCTGTCTCTGAGAGAGCGCAGGAAATAGGTTTTCGCTTCGGTGCTTTAGTCCTGCTGATGTTAATGGGAATTGCGCTGCTCAACGATATTTCTCGTTTGTAATAAACTAATCATAAGTAGTTCAAATAATGACAATTAAGCGATTAGTAGCTGCGATCTTGCTTGCTACAGGCAGCCACTCAGTGTTTGCTGAAGAATCTTTTACGGTACAGGACATTCAGGTCGAAGGTCTGCAACGCGTTGCCTTGGGTGCGGCGCTAAATAATTTGCCTTTTACCATCGGTGACACCGTCAGCGACTATACCCTGTCCCGCAGTATCCGCACGCTTTACAGTGCGGGTCACTTTGATGATATCCGGGTATTTCGTGATGGTAACACCGTCATTTACCGTCTGCGTGAACGGCCTACTATCAATAATATCGAGTTCAAAGGGAACAAAGATATTAAGGATGAACAGCTAACAGAAAGCTTAACCGGCAACCGTATCATAGTGGGTGAGCCACTGGATAAGACGATTCTGCGTAATATCGAGAATGGTTTAACCGAGTTTTACCATGGCGTCGGTAAGTATCAGGCCAAGGTTGAAGTTAAGGTGAATTACCTGCCGCGAAACCGGGTAAATCTGACTTTCGAGTTTGAAGAAGGTGATGCGGCCTCAGTACGGCAGATTAATATCGTCGGTAACAATATTTTCAGTAATGAAGAGTTGTTAAGCGTTGTTGAATCGAAGCAGGATATGCCCTGGTGGCGGTTCTGGACTTCCGACCGCTATCAAAAACAAACGCTGCAGGGCGATATCGAAAAAATTAACAGCTACTACCTGGATCGTGGTTATCTGCGCTTTGGCGTAGAATCGTCTCAGGTCGCTGTCAGCCCCGATAAAACTTCAGTCTATGTCACACTCAACGTTACCGAAGGCGAGCAGTACAATATCAGTGATATTAACTTTGTCGGTGATTTGATTGGTCAGGAAGAAATTATCCGCGCCATAGTGCCGTTACAAAAAGGCCAACTGTATAACGGTGCCTTGGTCACCTTTACTGAAGAGAATATTGCCCGCGTGCTGGCGCGCTTTGGTTATGCGAATTCGCGGGTCCGTACGATCCCGAATATCAATGACGATACCAAAGAAGTCGCCTTGACCATCAGTGTCGATCCGGGCAAGCGGGTCTATGTCAGACGGATCGATGTTAAAGGTAACGCCAGCACTAAAGATGAAGTTATTCGCCGTGAACTGCGGCAGATGGAAGGTGCCTGGTTATCAAATGATGCGCTGGAGTTATCAAAAGAGCGGATCCAACGCCTGATGTATATCGAAAAAGTGGATTTTGCCACCACTCCGGTCCCCGGTGTTGATGACTTAGTCGATATCGGCTTTACCATTAAAGAACAGCCATCAGGTAGTTTTAATGCCGGTATCTCTTACGGTAGTTTCCAGGGGTTGTCGTTCCAGATCGGTGTGGAGCAAAACAACTTCTTTGGTTCGGGTAATGCTGCTGGTATTAGTTTAAGCACTAACAAATACCAGAAGGGTGTCAGTTTATCTTTTACGGACCCGTATTTTACGCTGGATGGTGTCAGCCTGGGTGGCCAGTTATTCTATTCTGATCTCGACTACACCCGTGCCTCGTCTAACCTTGAAGCTTATAATCAACGTCGCTATGGCGTAGGTGCTAATATCGGTTATCCAATCAACGAATATAACCGCTTAAACTTTGGCGGTAATATTACGGTGAATAAGATTAATTCGATTAATGAATATGATCAGTTACGGCATTTCCGGGCCGTGTTAATTGATGCCCGTAATCCTGACGGCGGTTATAACTTCACTAACTATGAACTCAGCGCGGGCTGGTTGCA
Organism: Alishewanella aestuarii B11; assembly: GCF_000280055.1. Taxonomy (GTDB): domain Bacteria; phylum Pseudomonadota; class Gammaproteobacteria; order Enterobacterales; family Alteromonadaceae; genus Alishewanella; species Alishewanella aestuarii. Next base: position 37,338 of record NZ_ALAB01000007.1, read on the forward strand.
TAGTACGTTAAACCGTGGTTTGTTCCCCACGGCCGGCCGTATGGTAAGTTTAACTTTACGCGCTACCACGCCAAACTCAGATATTCAGTACTACAAAACATTGTTTGAGGCGCAGCAATATATTCCGCTAAGCCGCGATCATCAGTGGTCATTCCGCAGTAAGCTCGAGCTGGGCTATGGTAATGGTTATGGTAGCAAGAATGGCTATGACTTCACGCTGCCATTTACTGAGAATTTCTACGGTGGTGGTCAGAATATCCGTGGCTTTGAAAGCCGGATTATCGGTCCGCGAGCTATTTTCCGCTCCGCAACCTTTGTACCTGGGGTACCGGATCCTATTGGTGGTGGCAGCAGCTTCCCAACTGATCCGCAAAACGACACTTATAATGTGTCGACCCGGTCAATTGGTGGCAATGCGATGGCGATGTTAACACTGGAGTTAATTACGCCGACGCCATTTTTGAAAGAGGAAAATCGCAATTCAGTACGTACCAGTATTTTCATCGACGCTGGTAATGTCTGGGATACAGAATTTGATATTAATCGCTATGCCAATTTGGTACAGTTGCGTAGTGAAAACAGCCGTGAGCCTTTGCTTGTGGATTATTCTGATCCTAGTCTGATCCGCGCCACGGCGGGGGTTTCGGTACAATGGATTTCGCCAATGGGCCCTCTCACCTTCAGCCTGGCGAAGATCATCAAAAAGTACGAAGGCGATTTACAAGAAAACTTTAGTTTCAATATCGGTACAACATTCTAAAACATGACGGGAATCAAGATGTTTAACAGTAATTTATTTAAGTCTGCAGTCTTCGTAGTCGCGACAATGTTAGCTGCTGGCAGCCTGCAAGCAAAAGAAGTAAAAATCGGTTTCGTTGATGTACAGGCGGTTGCCGCCAGCATCCCGCAATCACAGCAAGTACAGGAAACTATCCGCACTGAATTCGCCGCGCGGATTGAACAAGTTAACAAGCTGGAACGTGATATCAATTTCAATATGGAAAAGGCGCGTCGTGACGGCCCAACCATGAGCGAAAAGCAACAGCAAGAACTGGCAGAAGCTATCAACAAGCAGCGTCAGCAATACGAAGAACTGGCCCGCCCATTGGATGAGCAAATTCGTCAGCGTCAGAACGAAGAGCGCAATCGTATTCTGGGTCTGATCAAAACCGCTATTGATGCTGTCGCTGAGCGCGAGAAATTCGATGTGGTATTAAACGCCAATGCTGCGGTGTATGCGAAACCAGAATATGACCTGTCTGAAAAAGTTATTCAGCAGGTTGGCAGAGCGAACTAAACTGTGATTTTATTATCTGTCTTAGCTGAAAAGCTGAACGCAGAGCTGATTGGAAACGCCGCTTGCGGCGTTTCTGCTGTTGCGTCCCTGGAAAATGCCGCAGCAGGTGAACTCAGTTTTCTGTCAAATAGTAAGTATCGTCCTTTTCTGTCCGAAACCAATGCCACTGCGGTTTTGATAAAAGCCGATGATGTGCCCTTTGTTGCGCCTGGCGTTAATGTGTTAGTGGTTGCCGATCCGTACGTTGCCTTTGCTAAGGCGGCGCAGTTATTGGATACCACGCCGGCCAGCGCGCAAACAGGTATTCACCCGACGGCCGTTATCGACCCCAGTGCCCACATTGCTGCTGATGCCGCCATCGGTGCCAAGGCCGTGATCTCAGCACAGGCGGTCATTGGTGCCGGTGCGCAGATTGGTGCCGGTTGCTTTATCGGTGAAGGGGCCGAGATTGGTGCCGCGACCAAAGTGTGGGCCAATGTTGCTATCTATCATCGTGTTAAGATTGGCCAGCGTTGCGTGATCCAAAGTGGTGCCGTGATCGGTGCCGATGGCTTTGGTTTTGCCAATGAACGTGGCCGCTGGCTAAAAATTCCACAGACCGGTTCGGTTCGGATCGGTGATGATTGTGAAATTGGCGCCAACACCTGTATCGACCGTGGCGCTATTGAAGATACGCTAATTGGCAATAATGTGATTATCGATAACCTCTGCCAAATTGCCCATAACGTGAAGATTGGTGACCATACAGCTATCGCTGGTTGTACCACTGTTGCCGGCAGTACTACTATCGGCCGATACTGTATAATAGGCGGCGCTGCCGTCATTAACGGTCATATTGAAATTTGTGATGGTGCCCAGGTTTCCGGTATGGCGATGTTAATGAAACCGGTAACAGAAAAAGGCGTCTATACTTCAGGTTTACCAGCCACGACCAATGCCGAATGGCGTCGTAACACGGCGAAATTACGGCAGATTGATCAGCTGTATCAGCGGGTTAAACAACTAGAAAAACAATTTGCAGCCAGTGGTGAAGACGCCCCTGCTGCCACAGAGGATTAATTTTGGCTAATCAACTTAATAGCCTGGATATTCAGGAAATTATGGCATTGTTGCCGCATCGTTATCCGTTTTTGTTAATTGATAAAGTGCTGGATTATACGCCGGGTGAAAGTCTGACCGCGGTGAAAAATGTCACCATGAATGAGCCGGTATTTACCGGGCATTTCCCGGGGATGCCAATTTTCCCGGGCGTACTGATTCTGGAAGCCCTGGCGCAAGCTACCGGTATTCTGGGTTTTAAAACCGTCACAGAGCGTAGCGACAACGAGCTGTATTTGTTTGCGGCCATTGATGAAGCGCGCTTTAAAAAGCCGGTAGTACCAGGTGATACCATGATCCTGGAAGTGAAGTTCCTTAAGGAGCGGCGGAACATGTGGAAATTCTATGGCGAAGCCAAGGTCGACGGCCAGGTAGTGTGCTGCGCTGAACTGATGTGTGCCAGAAGAGAGATGTAACGTGATCCATGCTACCGCGGTAATTGAAGCAAGCGCTAAAATTGGTCAGAACGTAAAAGTTGGCCCCTTTTGTTATGTCGGCCATGATGTCGAACTGGGTGATGACTGTGTATTAGAATCGCATGTCGCCATCAAAGGACCGTCAAAGATTGGTAAAGGTAATCACTTTTATCAATTTGCCAGTATTGGTGAAGCCTGTCAGGATAAAAAATATAAGGGTGAGCCAACGGAGTTAGTGATTGGCGACTATAACGTATTCCGTGAGGGCTGTTCGGTGCACCGCGGTACAGTGCAGGATAAAGGCCAGACCATCATCGGAAGCCATAACCTGTTTATGAATACCACCCATGTCGCGCATGACTGTGTGATTGGCAGTCATGTTATTTTTGCCAGTGGCGCGCAGGCGGCCGGTCATGTGCATATTGGTGATTGGGCGATCTTAGGCGGTATGACTGGGGTGCATCAGTTTGTGCATATCGGTGCCCATAGTTTCTGCGGTGGCGGCTCTATTGTGCTGAAAGATGTGCCGCCATACCTGATGGTGCATGGTTCACCTTGTGTGCCGGCAGGCATGAATACCGAAGGTTTAAAGCGCCGCGGTTTTAACGCTGACGTGCTGTTAGAACTGCGTCGGGCTTATAAAGAGGTTTATCGTAAAGGCCAGACGGTGCCAGAAGCGCTGGCGGCATTAGCTGATAAAGCGGAACAGGTACCCGAGTTAAAAGTCTTTACCGATTTTATCGCCAATGCCAGCCGTGGTATTGTGCGTTAACGCTTACTGTAGCTTAGAAAGCGCGCTTTAATGGCGCGTTTTTTATTTGAAGGTTTAACTCGCCGTCACGAGCCGTTAAGATAGCAAACCTTTCTAAGAATAATAGCGTGACGCTTAGCACAGAACTCAGGAAAAGACCGCCGGATGATGGTTCAACAGACACCCCCGTTAAAAATTGCGCTGATTGCCGGTGAGCATTCCGGAGATATTCTCGGTGCCGATTTGATTACAGCGCTAAAACAGCGCTACCCGGATGCAGAGTTTTTTGGTATTGGCGGCCCGCGGATGCAGGCACTCGGCTTTCGGGCCTTGTTCGAAATGGAAGAGCTGGCGGTGATGGGGTTGGTCGAAGTATTGGGCCGGCTCAGACGCTTGCTGCAAATTAAGAAAGACATCACAGCCGCTATTCTGGCTGAGCAACCCGCAGTATTTATCGGTATCGATGCACCGGACTTTAATCTGCCGGTCGAGTTGGCATTAAAGCAACAAGGCATTAAAACCGTGCATTATGTCAGCCCTTCGGTCTGGGCCTGGCGCCATAAACGGATTTTTAAAATTGCCAAAGCCACCAATATGGTGTTATCGCTATTACCCTTTGAAAAAGCCTTTTACGACCGCTATCAGGTGCCTTGTACCTTTGTCGGCCATACCCTTGCTGACAGCATGCCGCTAACGGTAGATAAAACCACGGCCAAAGCCGAATTGGGACTAGATCCGTTAAGGCCAGTGCTGGCGATTATGCCAGGCAGCCGGACTAATGAAATCAAACTGCTGGCGCCGGATTTTCTAAAAGCTGCAGCGTCGCTGCAACAGCAAAATCCACAGTTACAGCTGGTGACCAATATGGTCACCGCCGAAAAAGCGGCGCTTTGGCAAAGTATTAAAGCGCAGGTGGCGCCTGAGCTTGAGATCAGCGAATTTACCGGCCAGGCGCGGCAGGTATTACTGGCCGCAGACAGCACCTTTATTGCTTCCGGCACCGCGACTTTAGAAGCCATGTTAGCAAAATGCGCGATGGTCGTAGGCTACCGCACCAACTGGCTAACCTATCAGATCGCCAAGCGACTGGTGAAACTGCAGCATGTCAGCCTGCCAAATTTACTGGCTGGACGTGAGCTGGTGACTGAACTGCTACAGGATGCCTTAACAGTACCGGCCTTGCTGCAGGCGATGCAACCGCTGGTCGCGGGTGCACCAGAGGCATTGCTGGCCGAATATCAGAGCTTACATCAGGTATTGCGTCAGAATGCCAGTCAGGTTGCCGCCGCAACCATCGCTGAGGTGATGGCGCCATGAGTTATCAAAGGCCCGACGTTAAGTTAATCGCTGGTGTCGATGAAGTAGGGCGCGGCCCTCTAATTGGTGCTGTGGTAACGGCAGCAGTGATTCTGGATCCGGCACAGCCGATCCTGGGATTAAATGACTCAAAAAAACTGACCGAGAAAAAGCGTCAGCTGCTCGCTGAAGAAATTAAAGCCAAGGCGCTGTGCTGGGCGCTGGGCCGGGCCGAGCCGGCGGAAATTGACCAGCTAAATATCCTGAATGCCACCATGCTGGCGATGCAGCGCGCAGTGGCCGCTTTGGCGATCCAGCCACAGTGGGTGCTGATTGATGGTAACCGTTGTCCGGCGCTTGCGATGCCGTCCAGTGCCGTCGTCAAAGGTGATAGTCTGGTAGCGGAAATCAGTGCCGCCTCGATTCTGGCCAAGGTAGCGCGCGACCAGGAAATGGCCGACTTGGATCAGCTGTACCCACAGTTTGGTTTTGCCGCCCATAAAGGTTATCCAACTGCGGCACACCTGCAAGCCATTAGCGAACACGGCATTTTGCCGGCGCACCGGCGCAGCTTTAAACCGGTGCGGCTGATCGCTGAGCAGCTGGAGGCCAGTCGCTGATGAGTGAACCGCGTTTTATCCATTTACGGGTGCATAGCGACTTTTCAATGGTCGATGGCCTGGCCAAAACGAAACCTATTATCAAAGCGGCGGCAGCGCAGGGTATGCCTGCCTTGGCGCTGACCGATCAGATGAACTTCTGTGGCTTGGTGCGTTTTTACAGTACCGCGCATGAAGCAGGCATCAAACCGATTATCGGCGTCGATTGCTGGGTGCTACATCCGCTGTTCCCGGGTGAAAGCAGCCGGTTGCTGCTATTAGCAGCGGACAATGCTGGTTATCAGAATTTAACCCAGCTGATATCTAAAGCTTATTTGCGTGGCCATGTCGATGGCAAGCCACAGCTGGAGCATGACTGGCTGGCCGAGCACAGCAGCGGCATTATTGTATTATCCGGTGGCAAAGATGGCCCGCTGGGCAAAGCCTTACTAAAAGAAAATCCGCACAGTGTCAGAGCGCTGGTGGATTTTTATCAGCAGTATTTTGCAGAGCGGTTCTATCTGGAGCTGATACGCACTAATCGCCCGGATGAAGAGCGGTATTTACAAAAGGCGGTGCTACTGGCCGAGACTGAGCAGTTACCGGTGGTGGCGACCAATGAAGTCGTATTTTTAAAGCCGGAAGACTTTGCCGCCCATGAGATCCGGGTGGCTATTCATGATGGTTTTACGCTGGATGATAAGCGCCGGCCAAAAAATTACTCCGCAGAACAATATCTGCGTAGCAGCGAGGAGATGGCCGAGCTGTTTGCCGATCTGCCGGAAGCGCTGGAAAACAGCGTGGAAATTGCCAAACGCTGTAATGTCACCATCCGGCTCGGGGAATACTTCCTGCCCGCCTTTCCGACCGGCGGCTTGTCGGATGCCGATTATCTGGTACTGAAATCACGTGAGGGTCTGGAGCAGCGCTTATTACAGCTGTTCCCGGATGAGCAGGTCAGGGCAGCGCGGCGCGGCGAATATGACGAGCGGCTACAGATTGAACTCGATGTGATTAACCAGATGGGCTTTCCTGGCTACTTCCTGGTGGTAATGGAGTTTATCCAGTGGAGTAAGGATAATGATATTCCGGTAGGCCCGGGGCGGGGGTCCGGCGCCGGCTCGCTGGTGGCCTATGCGCTAAAGATCACGGATTTGGATCCACTTGAGTTTGACCTGCTATTCGAACGCTTTCTAAACCCGGAGCGGGTATCGATGCCAGACTTCGACGTCGACTTCTGTATGGATCGCCGCGATGAGGTGATCGACCACGTCGCCGAGCTGTATGGCCGCGAAGCGGTGTCACAGATTATTACGTTCGGTACTATGGCAGCCAAGGCGGTGATCCGCGATGTTGGCCGGGTACTGGGCCATCCTTATGGCTTTGTCGATCGCATTTCGAAACTGATCCCGCCGACGCCCGGCATGACGCTGGAGCAAGCCTTTAAAGAAGAGCCACGCCTGCCCGAGCTGTATGACTCGGATGAAGAAGTCCGCGATCTGATTGATATGGCGCGCCGGCTGGAAGGTGTAACCCGTAATGCCGGTAAGCATGCTGGTGGTGTGGTGATAGCCCCGACCAAGATTACTGATTTTTCACCGCTGTATTGCGACGAGCATGGTCAGAACCCGGTTACCCAGTTTGATAAAAACGATGTGGAATATGCCGGCCTGGTCAAATTCGACTTCCTCGGCCTGCGCACCCTGACCATTTTGCAGTGGGCGGTGAATATGGCCAATGCCCGGCTGCGCAAGGAAGGCAAGCCGCTGGTCGATATCAACAGCATCCCGCTGCAGGATAGCAAAAGCTATCAGATGTTGATGCGGGCCGATACCACAGCGGTATTCCAGCTGGAATCGCGTGGCATGAAAGATCTGATCCGCCGTCTGCAACCGGACTGCTTCGAAGATATGATTGCATTGGTGGCATTATTCCGGCCGGGGCCGCTGCAGTCGGGCATGGTAGATAACTTTATCGACCGTAAACGCGGCCGAGAAGAAATCTCCTATCCGGATGCGACCTGGCAGCATGAGTCGTTAAAACCCATTCTGGAACCGACCTACGGTATTATCCTGTATCAGGAACAGGTGATGCAGATTGCCCAGGTCTTGTCCGGCTATTCACTTGGTGGTGCCGACTTATTACGTCGTGCCATGGGTAAGAAAAAGCCGGAGGAAATGGCCAAGCAGCGTGATACCTTCCGCGACGGGGCGGTACAAAACGGTATTGACCCCGAGCTGGCGATGAAAATCTTCGATTTGGTAGAGAAATTTGCCGGTTATGGCTTTAACAAGTCACACTCGGCTGCCTATGCACTGGTCTCCTACCAAACGCTGTGGATGAAAGCGCATTACCCGGCTGAGTTTATGGCCGCCGTAATGTCGGCTGATATGGACAATACCGACAAGATCGTAACCCTGGTTGATGAGTGTGAGCGGATGCAGCTGACGCTGATCCCGCCGGATGTCAATACCGGCCAGTACAAGTTTACCGTTAACGAGCAGGGGCATATTGTTTACGGTATCGGCGCTATTAAAGGGGTCGGTGAAGGCCCGATTGAAGCCATTATTGAAGCGCGTAATCAGCATGGCAGCTTTAGCGACCTGTTTGATTTCTGTGCCAAGGTCGATTTAAAGCGGCTGAACAAAAGGGTGATGGAAAAACTGATCCTGTCTGGCGCCATGGACCGCCTCGGCCCGCCACTGGCTAAAGGTCAGCATGCCGGTCCGCAGCGGGCTATTTTGATGGCTAATCTGGAAGAGGCGATGCGGGCGGCGGAGCAACATGCCAAGGCGCAGGCGGTAGGGCAGGACGACCTGTTTGGCTTATTGGCAGCAGATACTGACAGCAGTAGCAGTAGCTATAAGCTGGTACCGCTGTGGCCGGATGAAATTTGGCTGGATGGCGAGCGGGAGACGCTGGGCTTATATTTAACCGGCCATCCGATCAATCGCTATCGCGACGAGCTAAAGCATTACGTGAACTGCCGGCTGGTTGAATTGCAGCCTACCAAGAAAGATCAAAGCATTCAGGTAGCTGGCCTCGTCGTGTCGGTGCGGGTGATGATTAACAAAAAAGGCCGGCGCTGGGCTATTGTGACACTGGATGATAAGTCGGCACGGCTGGATGTGCGCTTTTTCCCGGAACAGCTGGAAAGCTTTGAACATCTGCTGCAAAAAGACCGCATTTTAGTAGTAACCGGACAGGTCAGCTTTGATGATTTTAATGGTGGCCTTACAATGTCCGGCCGCGATGTCAGCGAAATTACCGCTATGCGCGAAAAATCGCTGAAATCTCTGAATATCACTGTACAATCGCAGCAGATAGACCAGAATTATCTGCAAAAGTTACAAGACGCGCTGGCGGAGTATCGTGCCGGTACAGTACCGGTTTATCTTTGGTACCAGCGTGAGGAAGGGCAGGTTAGACTGCAGTTAGGGACAGCCTGGTGGGTGACGCCCGCCGACGCTTTGTTGCATCAGCTTAAGCAGCTGGCGACAATAGAATTGGAATTTAACTAATTTAGGTAGTGATAGTCGATGATGCTGAATTATTTAGAGTTTGAGCAACCGATTGCCGAACTGGAAGCAAAAATAGACGAATTACGCAATGTCAGTCGCAATGGCGATTATGATCTTGGGTTAGAAGAAGAGATTAACAAACTAAAAGAAAAAAGCCTGACGCTAACCAAAAAAATCTTCTCTGAGTTAGGAGCCTGGCAAATTGCCCAGTTGGCGCGCCATCCACGCCGCCCCTATACCTTTGATTATATCGCGCATATGTTCAGCGACTTTGATGAACTCTGCGGTGACCGCGCCTTTGCTAACGACAATGCCATTGTCGGTGGTACTGCCCGCTTAGGTGAGCAGGCGGTGATGGTGATTGGCCATCAGAAAGGTCGCGATACCAAAGAGAAGATCCGCCGCAATTTTGGTATGCCCCGCCCCGAGGGTTATCGTAAAGCATTACGCTTAATGGAAATGGCCGAGCGCTTTAAGTTGCCGATTATTACCTTTATCGATACGCCGGGTGCTTATCCGGGCATTGGTGCCGAAGAGCGCGGCCAATCCGAAGCCATCGCCCGTAACCTGAAAGTGATGGCTGGTTTAAAAGTGCCGGTGATCTGTACTGTGGTCGGTGAGGGTGGCTCAGGTGGTGCTTTAGCTATTGGTGTTGGCGATAAGGTCAATATGCTGCAGTTCAGTACTTATTCGGTGATTTCGCCGGAGGGCTGTGCTTCTATCCTGTGGAAGAGCGCCGAAAAAGCGCCATTGGCCGCTGATGCGATGGGTATTACTGCTGATCGTTTGAAAGAGCTGAAACTGATCGATGAAGTCATTGCCGAGCCACTGGGCGGCGCCCACCGCTCGCCGGAGCAAATGGCGGCAACGTTAAAAACAGCTCTGGTGCGCGATCTGGAAAAACTGCAAAAATTGAGCACCAAAGAGCTGCTGGAAAAGCGTTACCAGCGACTGATGTCTTACGGTTACTGCTAAGGCTGAGGCCCTTGTCTGACCTTTCAGACTTGCAGCTGGCGCTGCAGCAACTGCTGCGGCGCTACGCTCCCCGCCAACTGACGCTGGCCTACAGCGGCGGTTTGGACTCTCAACTGTTACTGCATTTACTGGTTGCCCCCTGCCAGACTCTCGGTATTACCCTGACCGCGGTGCATATTCATCATGGCATCAGTCGCCATGCCGATGCCTGGGCTGAGTTTTGCCAGCAGCAATGCCAAAAGCTCGGCGTCAACTTTAAGTTGCATTGGGTACAACTACAAGGCCGCAGCGCTCTGGAGCAACAGGCCAGAGATGCCCGTTATCAGGTCCTCACTGACTATGTGACTGCGCGCGATAGCGCCCTGGTGACGGCGCATCATGCCAATGATCAACTGGAAACCTTATTGCTGGCGTTAAAGCGTGGTGCTGGCCTGGCTGGTATGGCCGGTATGGCAGAAAGCCGCCCTTTCGGTAAGGGATTACTGCTAAGACCCTGGCTTAACTTTTCCCGGCAGCAGCTAGAGCATGTCGCCCGGGCTTTGCAGTTGAGTTGGGTGGAAGATGAGAGTAATCAAAGTGCTGAATTTGACCGGAATTTTTTAAGGCTTGAGGTGATCCCCAAGCTTAGCGAGCGCTGGCCAGCTCTTATTACCACCAGTGCCAGGACCAGTCGGCATTTGCAGCAGGCGCTTGAGTTAGCCGATTACTATACCGAACGGGCTTTGGCTGACTGTGCAACCCCTGATTACCTCGATTTACAGCAACTGGCGTTACAGCCGGCGTTGCAGCAGGATCTGTTACTTAGAAAATGGCTGGCTCGCACTGGCCTTAACCCATCAACTCAATGGTTAAGCACACTGAAACAGCAAGTAATAGCAGCCAGTGAAGATGCTCAGCCTTGTTTAATATTGGGACACTGGCAGTTGCGACGTTTCCAGCAGCGCTTATATCTGCTGCCTAAGTTGCCTGTCGTGCCAAAAGACTATACGCCGTCTTTGCATTGTGGACAGCGGCTGCTGTTACCGGCGGCCCTGGGTGAGCTGAGCTGTCAGTTACAGCCAGAACAAGGAGCTTTGCCGGCGGCGGGAACTGCCTTTCAGTTAGCCTTTGGCAGCTTAAGCCAGACATTTAAACCGGTTAACCAACCGGGCAAGCCGTTAAAACAATGGTTTAAGTTGTGGCAGGTGCCGCCGTGGCAGCGACAGCGGATCCCGCTATTGCTGCAAGACGGACAGTTACAAGTAGTGGCAGGTTATCAAAGTAGTGTTGCGGCGAGTGCAGCTAGCTGCTGGATCAACTGGCAGCAGCCAGGCTAGCGCTCACTTTGTTGATGCCGGAGCGTGGCTGGCTCAGCCCTTTCACGCTCAGCCTTTCTGCCGCCACCTTGCCTTTGCCTGTGGTTTTCGCCTGATACAGGGCTTCGTCGGCCTGATGAAACAGGTCGCGTTCCTGTTGTTCGGCAGCAAGCCATGCCAGACCAATGCTGCAGCCAACCTGATGCAGGTTTAGCAGTGGATGCTGGTTGATTTTCTGTTGTAAGCGGCAAGCGATCAACTCGGCATGGTCTGCGTCCTGATCCTGTAACAACAGCGCGAATTCATCACCACCAAAGCGGAATAAGCTATCGGTAGCGCGCAGCGTTTCACGCATACAATCGGCAACAGCCAGCAGCACCTGATCGCCGGTACTGTGACCAGAGAGATCATTAACCTGCTTAAAGTTATCCAGATCCAGTAATAGCAGCGCAAATGGCTGTTGATGACGCTTTGCCAATTGAATGGCTTTGCTGTAGCTATCGTCAAAAAATCGTCTGTTGCCGAGCCCGGTCAAGGGATCTTTCAGTGCCATTTGCTGTAAGCGGTTGACCAGCAGCGCATTGCGCAATGCATAGAGCCATTCAGATTCCAGCAGCAGCAACTGCCGTTGCACCAGTGAGCTAAACGGATGATTGCTTTGATAACTAAGCTGTCCCAGCAAGTGTTGCTCGAGCTGCAGTTCAGTGTGGTATTGATGCTGACCGGCCATTGAGCCGGCCGCGGCAAAATGCCCCTGTGCTGTTCTAAGGTTTAATGCCGTGAGCGGTAGGATCCGGCTGGCATGCATAGCAAAAATATCCAGCTGTTGCTGCAGATCCAACGTAGTTTGCAACTGACTGATCAAGCTAATGGCACCGGTATCGGCTAACTCATGTAACTGACTATCCAATGCTAAATCGGCACTGCTGAAGTTAAAACCTGCTGTATCTTGCCACATTGCTGTTTCTGCCTGAGAACCTATCATAGGCAAGCTAAAGCAATATTTAGACCATTATTTTAAGTTATTGATATTAAGCTTTTTTAAAGGCTCGTCGGCAGTGGGCGTCAAGTTTTTGCCGCTGCTAAAGTCCCTGGCGCGGCTAAAAACGGCAAAATTTGGTCAAGTTGCTGCAGGCCGTCCTGATAGCCGAGTTCAATCAGACGCCTGGTGTATTTCTGTTCAAACAGCAGATAACTGACCATACTGGAATCTGAATGCTGTCTGATACCACAGGCCCGTAACAGGGTACGGATTGCCATCGGCAGACAAAGGAAATATTCACTTGCCAGCTGATTAAAGTTTTGGCTTGGGTTTAGCAGTAAACTCTGCACCGGCTTTAGCTCAGTCGCAATCTGGTGCTGTTGCAGTAACTCAACCGTTTTATTAACTCTTTGCATACGCTCGATATCGAAATTGAGTGTGTCGGTAAAAACTGTATCCAACAGATGGCCTGCGATGGTTGCCAGATCCGGATGGTGTAATTGCCGATCTGCCGGTTCAGTAGGGCGCGGATCATCGACCCCGATAATCAGAATTTTGTCAGCACCTAAGTGGATCGGGGCACTGAGCGGCGCCAGTTGATTTACCGAGCCATCGCCAAAATATTGCTGATGGATCCGCACCGAAGGAAAAATCAGCGGTATCGCTGCCGAGGCCATCAGATGATGGATCCCCAACAGCGTGCGCTGGCCACATCTTTTCGCCCGCCGCCAGTCGGTGGCGCGATCGGATTGAAAAAAAGTGATGGAGTCGCCGTTGTTATAGCAGGAAGCTGTTACGGCCAAGCTCGATAAATGCCCGCGCATAATATTACGATCAATTCTTGGCAGATCCAGGATCCGATGCAATAACTGCTTTAACGGCCGGTTGTCCAGTAAACTAACCGGCTTTTTATTGGCATAGTCGGCCTGGAAAGCACTGTATAAATTGCGGGCCTGATGCAACAGCAGGTGCCAGTAATCCGCATAATAAACCTGCTGAGTATGGAAGTTACGCCAGACGGACTCAATTTTCTTTACGCCGAGATGAAAGCAGGAGGCGTAACAACCCAGGCCCGCAACATTAAGGGCACCGGCTGAGGTGCCACACAATATTTTAAAGGGTAGCGGGCTACTGCGCGGGTAGGCGCTGGCAATGGCTTTTAATACCCCTACCTGATAAGCGGCTCTGGCTCCGCCGCCGGTAAGCAACAATGCCGTTTTACTCTCGGTTGACACTTTGGCGTCTGACATAAAGACCTTTATTGATAAACGCGAAGGAACTTTTTTACGCTCCGGTGTTCTTGGTTTAATATATCGCTGATTTAGCAAGATATTGCAATTGCGACTTTGCTATTGCCAACAATTTTCTCAACCTGCGGGTAACCGTTATGACAAAACAAGCGACTGCGCAATCCTTTTACTATGCAGGTCTGGCTGCGGTAGCACTGGTAATAGTGCTTGCGGTCTGGCTGTTATTTCGCGACAGCTCACCGGTAACGGAGCCAGCGCCCTTGCCGCCAGTGACGCTACCTGAAATTGTTGAACCTACTCCTTTGCCTGAGCAGCCCGTTACCCTCACTGAACCCGAAGCCGTACCCGCGGTTACGGATGAACCCGAAAGTATAGAGTCGGAGCAAGCGCCGCCTGCACCTCTACCACTGCTGGACGAGTCGGATACCGAGCTTGGCCAGGCGCTACTGGCACTGAACTGGAAAGCCGGTTTAGCAGGCCTATTTAATCGCGAAGAGATGATCCGTAATTTTGTGGTGACGGTGGACAATGTGGCGCAGGGGCGTTTGGTCGCCGGCCACCCGGTATTGGCAAAACCCGCCGATGGTTACAAGGTGCAGCAACTCGGCGATGATCGTTATGTTACTGCTGCGGATAACACCTTACGCTATGAGCCTTACCTTCAGCTATTGGAAAGCGTGCCGGCCCGGCAAATCCTGGCGTTAAAACGTCGCTATCAGCCGTTATTGGACGAGGCGTTCGCCGAGTTAGGGTACCCTGATCTGACCTTTGATCAGCGCTTACGGCAGGCAATTAGCGTTTTATTAAGCACGCCTGAGGTCAAACCCGGCGCTGAGTTAAGCCGGCCTTCGGTGATGTTTACCTATGCTGATCCGGCACTGGAAAAGCTACCGGAAGCACAAAAACAGGTGCTGCGCTTATCGCCGCAGCAACAGCAGCGCTTTAAAGCCTTATTACGCACTTATCAGCAGGTGCTGGGCAATTAGTTGCGGCAGTAATCTGCCAACAGATTGAGCCTTGCTGCTTTTCTGAGCAAGGCCCTCAGCTTGAGTGTAACAGCCCTTGCATTGCCGCCGCCATTTGCGGATAATGCGCGCCTGTCATCACGACAGTTCAATGGTAGCCCCATTGGTCCTCTCGCAATACTAGTAAGCGAACCTGGTCAGGTCCGGAAGGAAGCAGCCATAGTTTATGATGTATGTGCCGGGATGTGGCTGGTGGGGCTGCCACCCAAACAGCCCACTTTATACCAGGTTGTGACTTCTTAGGGTTGATGATCTAAAAATTCTCTCGCCCGCTTTACCGCTTCTTTTACCCGCATCATCATTTCAAAGCGTTCACTTTGCGGCAGATAAAACGCCATATCCACTTCAAAGCGAATATAACGCGGTGGCAGCAGATTTAAACTGATACAACAAAGATCGGCCAGATATTCGGCGTCCTTGTCTTGCTCCAGGCCTAATTCCACAATATGGTCCAGCACCAGTTTTTCATAATAGTTGTGAATATCATCATCGAGTTTCATAGCTAACTCCGGTCATAATGTTGTTTAAGCATAATCAGCTTGCCGGCAAAACGCCACAGAAAGATTGTGTTAGGTCAGGGCCTTGTTACAATGCCGCGGTCAAGGTCATCAGGTAACATAAAAATGCAAAAAAATACCACCCCCTGTTATTACGGCGATTATCTGCAGCTGGATAAAATCCTGACTGCTCAGGCGCCGGAAAGCGCCCGTTATGGCCAGGAAGCACATGACGAAACCCTGTTTATTATTGTGCATCAGGTGTATGAGCTGTGGTTTAAGCAAATTCTGCATGAGTTAAAGGCTGTGATGGCAGTATTTGCTGAGGCAGAAGTCAAAGATCAGCAACTGACCGGCATAGTGCATAAACTAAAACGCATTATCAGTATTCAGCAATTACTGAATCAACAAATTGCGGTACTGGAAACCATGACACCGCAGGATTTTATGGCGTTTCGCGATTATTTGGTGCCGGCCTCGGGTTTCCAGAGCATTCAGTTTAAGATGCTGGAAATTGGCCTGGGTTTAAAAAGCGAATATCGCATCGATTTTGATAAGAACTCCTTCTATAGCCGCCTAAAACAGGCTGACCGGGAGTTTTTACAGCAGCTGGAACAAGCGCCAAGCCTGTTTGAGCGGATTGAAAAATGGCTGGAGCGGATGCCGTTTTTGCAGTTTGATGATTTCAGCTTCTGGCAGATGTATCAACAGGCTACCGAGCAGATGCTGCAGCAGGACCAGGCGATAGTTGAGCAAATTGCGCAAATTGCAGAATCTGAGCGGCAACTGCAGCTGGCCGAGATCGGTCGCACCCGGGAAAAGTTTGCCGCCTTACTGGATGCCGGTAAATATCAGCAGTTACAGCAAGAGGGCAGTTTTCGGCTCAGCCAAAAGGCCATGCTGTCGGCACTCTTTATTAAACTCTATCAGGAAGAGCCGTTGTTTAACCTGCCGTTTCAGTTATTGACTTGCTTAACGGAAATTGATGAACAGCTGACCATCTGGCGTTACAAGCATGCGATGATGGTACAGCGGATGCTGGGCAGTAAAATTGGCACCGGCGGTTCTTCCGGCCATGACTATTTAAAGCGAACCACGGAGAAAAACCGGATCTTTACCGATCTCTTTACCATGGCCACCTTTTTATTGCCGAAGTCGGCGTTGCCGGAATTACCGCTGAGTATTAAACGCCAGCTAGGTTTCTATTTCGCGCCACAGCGCTGAGCCCTGAACGGCAAAGGCGGCTTTAAACAACTGCAGGTGCACCTGAGTCAGCGCCTGCAGATCGCGTTGATAGCCGCCACCTATCACTGCGGCGACCGGAATACCGGCGTCATGACAACGTTGCAATACCAGCGTATCGCGTGCCAATACTCCGGCGGTGCTGATATTTAGCAGGCCCAGGTCATCCTGGCGGTGAATATCGACGCCGGCATCATAGAGCACCAACTCCGGTTGATACCAGCGCAGTAAGGTATCCAGGCTCTGGCTTACGGCTTCCAGATAAGTCTGATCGGTGCAGTCCCGCTCCAGGCCGATATCCCAGTCTGAGCGTTGTTTGCGCGCCGGGAAATTCTTTTCACAGTGCAGTGACGCGGTAATAATGCCGCTGTTATCGGCAAACAGTGCTGCGCTGCCATCGCCCTGATGTACATCACAATCAAATATCAGAATCGGCCCGATGCCGCGCTGTTGTATGCTAAGGGCAGCAAAGGCCAAATCATTAAATAAGCAAAAGCCACTGCCCTCAGCATAAAAGGCATGGTGATAGCCGCCGCTTAAATGTAGTGCCAAACCCTGCTCCAATGCCAGCTCAGCGCAAAGTAAGGTGCCACCCAGCGAGGTCAGTGAACGTGTAATCAGCTCTGGCGACCACGGAAAGCCAATCCGGCGCATTGCCCTGGCATCAAGGGTGCCTTGACACAGGGCGTTGACATAAGCCGGCTCGTGTAAAAGCTCTAGCGCTTGCGCTTTAATGGCTTGTGGCAGATAAAACGCGCTATCCGGCACGCCCAGCGCGAGCAGTCGCTGATATAGGGTGCGGTATTTGCCAATCGGATAACGATGGTTTGCTGGTAGTGTCAGTTCACTATAGCAAGGGTGATAAATCAATGGCGGTAGCAGGGCAGACATTAGCTTTTCCCGCTTTCCAGTCGCTGGATCTGCTGCTCCACTTCATCGATAGCGCGCCGGCAGCGGCCGAGGCGGGCCTGTAATTGTAATTGCTTAGTGGTGCCGTCCTGACTCTGATCTTGTGCCGCCAGGCGCAGCATATCCTGTAACCGGCTTTCAAATTGCTGATAGTCGGATAATTGCTGATATAGCTGTTGGCTTGAGGTCGTTAACTGTTGTACCACAGCTTTGGTGCGCTGCTTTAAGGTTTTGGCATGCTTTTGCCGCACCGGGCTATTTACAAAGGCGCGAAGCAGTGCCTCAATTTGTTGTTGCAAACGCTCGGTTAGCCGCTGCCTGGCGGCTGACGATAACTGCTGTCCTTGTTCAGCTAAATGCGCCAGATGGCGCTGGCTTTGTGCCACATAATCAGCCAGATAAGGCGAGTGTACGCTAAACAAAGCCGAATCAAACCAATGTTGCGGTTTACCTGCTGCCGGTTGCCGATCTAACTCACTGGCCTGCTGCCACAGCTGTTGTAGTTGTTGTTCTAGCCTAGCCAGTTGCGCCTTTGATAAGGTGCTCATCCGCCGTTACTCCAGGCTTGCCAGGCCAGACGCACCGCTATGGCGATCACCACGCAGATAAAGACTGGCCGGATAAACTTGCTGCCAAAGCGGATCGCCGAGTGTGCGCCCAAATAAGCCCCCAGCATCAGGCACAGCCCCATGGCAATACCGAGCGTAAAATGCACGTGTCCCAGCACGATAAAGGCCGCCAGTGAAAAGCCATTGCTGACAAAGTTCATGGTACGGGCGACGCCACTGGTCAGCAGCAAATTAATTTTATACAGCGCCATGGTCGACACCATCCAGAACGCGCCGGCACCAGGACCGGCGACGCCATCATAAAAACCCAGCGTCAGGCCCTGGGCCCGTTGTTGCCAGTAAAGTTTTGGCCCAGCGTTTGGCAGTGTCAGGCGGTCATCCGGCTGCATGCGGTTGAACAGGGTATAGATGGCGGCAAACAGGATCAGTAACGGCAGGATCTTTTCCAGCAGGGCGGTGCTGAGCTGATCGACCACCAGTGTGCCGAGCAGGGCACCGATGGCGGTAAAGACTAAACTGTTGCGCCAGTAATGTGGGTTAAATAGCTGCTTACGATAATAGGTTAAGGAGGCGGTAAAGGAGCCAAAGGTTGCCGCCAGTTTGTTAGTGCCCAGTACCACATGCGGCGGTAAACCGGCCGTCAGCAGGGCTGGTACCGTCAATAAACCACCGCCACCGGCAATGGCATCAATATAGCCGGCGATAAAGGCGACACCACAGAGCAGTAATAAGAGTTCAAAGGTCAGATTCAGATCCACAAGCAAGGCCAGGTCCTGTTAGGTTTACTGCTGCAACAGTCAGTATTGAATGGTTCGGCGAAACGGCGGCAGCGTATCCAGCATAGCCTTGCCATAGCTTTTAGTCACCAGCCGCCGGTCCAGGATCACGATCCGACCGTGGTCCTGCTCTTGTCGTAGCAGTCTACCACAAGCTTGCACCAGTTTCTTCGCAGTCGCCGGTAAACTCTGTTGTAAAAACGCATTGCCGCCGCGGGCACTAATCGCTTCGCTCTGTGCTGCTTCCAGTGGCGAGGTCGGCACCGCAAACGGCAGTTTGGTGATAATCAGGTTAGTCAGCAACTTGCCCGGCAGATCCAGACCTTCGGCAAAGCTTTGGGTGCCGAATAAAATACTGCTACCACCGGCCTGTACCTTTTCCTGATGCAGTTGCAACAGGGCTTGCCGTGAGGCTTCCCCCTGTACCAGTAACGAAAAACCGCTGCTCCGCAGCGCACTGGCGACCTCCTGCATTTGCCAGTAAGAGGCAAACAGCACCAGCGTGCCAGCAGTGTGATCCAGATAACTGGGTAATAAACGGATCAGTTCCTGGCTAAAGGCGGGATCAGTCGGCTCACAGCGGGTAGGAGGTAAAATCATTTCCGCTTGCTCGGCATAGGCAAAGGGCGAGTCGACCTGTAAACACTGCAGTGCCTCGAAGTCCAGTAAGCCCAGTTCGCGTTTGGCATGCTCAAAGCTGTTCAGTAGCCTGAGTGTGGCTGAGCACAGCACCACGGCAAAGGCCGGCTGAAACAGTACCTGTTGTAGCTTATAACTGACACTCAGCGGGCAGGCATGTAAATACAGCGGGCTCTGCGCACTGGCGCGGCTTAGCCAGCGTGCCTGGCTGGCAATGTCTTTTTGTGGTTGCGCCAGCAGTTGCCACAGTTGTTGTTGCTGCTCAAGTCTTAAGCGCAGGCTGGCCAGTTCATGGATCAGCTGCGGTTGGCTGCGCAGCAATTTCGGTTGTTCAGTCAACTGTTGTTGTAATTCGTTCAGTAGCCGCTCTGAGGTCGTTAAGGCTTTATTGCTGGCCTCTGCCAAGGGTTCGGCCTGCTGCTGCCATAGCCGTGGTAAAGCCGCATGTGGAAAACGGTACTCGGTTTGTTCAGCTTGCTGAAACCACTGCGGCAGAAAGTCTTTTAAACTGCGCTCAACAGGTTTCAGCGCAGCGGCAAAGTCACTGAGTAAATCATCTAACTTTAACAAATCTTTTAAGCTACGCTCGGTCAACAGCCCTTGCAGTAGCTGTAGCTGCTTGCGGGCTTTCTCCAGCCAGGCTTGTTGCTGGTTTAACTGCGCGCTGGCGCTGAGTAAGTCCCGGCCGCAATCAGCCAGATGATGGGCTTCGTCTATCACATAGATGCAGTCTTCCGGTGCCGGTAATACCGCATTACCGGCCAGCAGATCAGATAGCAGCAGGCTGTGATTTACCACCAGCACCTCTGAATCGGCGATTTCTGCGCGTGCCAGATGAAAGGGGCAATGCAGATGTTGTCGTTGTTGCTTATGGCAGATATGAGCATCGGCCTGCAACTGCTGCCACAGTGGATCCGGCACTGCTTCAGTTAACGTATCGCGATCGCCTAACCAGCGGCGGTGTTGCCAATCACTGAGCAGCCGTTGTAACAGGGCCTGCTGGGTCGCATCCGGGCTAAAATCGGCACCGGCAAATAAGGTGGGTTGTTCAATTAATTGCTGTAGGCGTTCAATACAGGCATAGCGTTGACGACCTTTAACCAAGGTAAAGTTAAACTGCAGGCCGCTGTGTGATAAAAAGAACGGCAAATCCTTATTCACCAGTTGTTCCTGCAGTGCCACTGTCGCGGTGGCAATGACCAGCTTTTTATTATTGGCCAACGCATAGGGCAGGCTACCCAAAATGTACGCCAGAGATTTACCGGTGCCGGTGCCAGCTTCAATTAAGCCTAAACGCTGCTGGCGATGATAGTCGCCGGCAATAATTTTGCTGATTTCGGCAATTAACTTATTCTGGCCGGGTCTGGGGCGGTAGCCTGGCAGCTTTTGCCGCAGCTGGCAGTGAATATCGCGGATTTGTTGCTTTAAGCGGTCTGAGAGCATGGCATCGATATGTAATCTTTTTGCTTATTCTAGCCTGAGTTACCTTGCGTGCCCAGTGTTGTGATGTTGCCGCCTTGGCCTGTTATTTTTCTCACCTTTTAGGTCGTCCCGCTGCGATTGGTGCCATAACGGCTTTGCTCCAGCCGCTAAGTTCGATCCAGATTGCCGAATATAGCAACAATTAGATCTGGTAAGAGCAGTGTTTTTGGGTAATATAAAATTTACAACTCGAGCGGCGCACTATGCGGTAGTGGCGTATTTTTGTACACTTATTCGCCATAGTTGCAGCTAAATGCCTTTATTGAGGAAATGTTGCGCTACGGATGATCATGGTTTGTAAGCAATATGTGCATTATACACCAGATGCTTTTTGCTGTTTACTAACGGCGGACAGTTAATTTATAAAATTGTTCCTTAAAAGCTGTTGACCCTTTAGAAAAATTACGTTTATTATCATGAAGCGTTATGCGGGGTGAAGTTGCATTTAACAACTACTTCGTTTAAAAGCTAGTAACTGAAAAACAGAATCACTAATTAAATGTGGTCCAGGGAGAAATACATGTACTCAAATAACAAATTAAGCAAAGCTGTGCGCTTAGCTATCGCGTTCGGTGCAGCTTCAGC
The DNA here is from genome assembly GCF_000280055.1 of Alishewanella aestuarii B11. Lineage (GTDB taxonomy): Bacteria > Pseudomonadota > Gammaproteobacteria > Enterobacterales > Alteromonadaceae > Alishewanella > Alishewanella aestuarii. Next base: position 58,542 of record NZ_ALAB01000007.1, read on the forward strand.
CTTTGCTGGAGCTGCTGTTGCACAACAATCGCAACAAAGTGAAGAAGAATCTGCAAAAGTTGAACGAATTGAAGTAACTGGTTCACGTATTAAACGTACTGATTTAGAAGGTGCATTACCAATTACTGTTATTGACCGCGAGCAAATTGATTTATCTGGTCAGATGAGTGTGTCTGATTTGTTACGTAACACTACCTTCAACTCTTTCGGTTCTTACCGTTCAACTTCTGGTAATGCTTCTCAAGGTACTACTCAAGTCAGTCTTCGTGGTCTTGGCTCAAGTAGGACTTTGATCCTTGTTGATGGTCGCCGCTTGCCAACATCACCGATCAGTGGTTCTGGTCAGGACCTTAACACTGTTCCATTAGCTGCTGTAGAGCGAGTAGAAGTCTTAAGCGATGGAGCATCAGCGGTTTATGGTTCAGACGCGATTGGTGGTGTTATTAACATTATCACCAGAAAAGATTACGATGGCGCTGAACTTCGAGTAGGCGCTGGTCGTGTTAGTATTCCTACAGAAGGTGGCGATCGTGAAGAAGGATCATTTGTAATTGGTACTTCTACCAACAAATCGCGCTTGTTAGCGGGTTTCTCTTGGAATGAGCGAGATATTATCTTTGAACGCCATTTTCCATGGAACCAGGGTAACCGTGGTATCTCGCCATATGGTAATAACTGGGCCGAAGTGACTTCTGCTGGTCGTGCACCAGCTGCAACTAATGCTCTTTCTTTAGGCACGGCAGCATGTGAAGGCTTAAATGAGAATTGGTTCACCACCGAAAATCCATGGATTGGTGGCGACATGTGTAGCTACGATTTCCGTCAAACCAATGCGAATGATTCCTCAGTCGGCACCCAGTCAATGTTTTTCCGCGCCAGCCAAGACATTACGGACGATTGGCAGGTTTATGCTAATGCCTCTGCTGTTAAATCAAAATCATTCGGTCGTTATGCTGCATCTTTAAATGATCCAGGTTCTGTTATTTCTGCCACTAGCCTTAATAACCCAACCAACCCAAATAGTCCGTTGTATAATCCAGCCACTAACCGTGACGGTGTTGCAGCTCCCCGTCCAGTTGCGGTATATCATCGCTTTGCTTCTTTAGGCACTCGTGATAGTCAAGTTGATAACTATACAACAGATGTGCAGATGGGCTTTACCGGTATGGTAAACGACGTTGAAGTTGAATTTGGTGGTCGTAAAACGAAAACTAAAGTAAATAATATGGGTAATGGTTATCTGCTGCGTTCCGTAGCAAACGTAGCTATGGAAAACGGTACCTATATGTTAAATGATCCTTTAGGTGCTCGTTTTACAACACCTGAAGATCGTGCAGCATATCGCCGTTTGTTAGATTCGCTTAATATCACCATCTCTCGTATCAACCTGTTTGATATGAAAGAAGTATTTGCGAATGCCTCTTTTGATGTGTTTGAACTTCAACATGGTATGGTACAAATGTTTGTAGGTACCGAGTACCGTTCAGAAGATTATGCTGATATTTATGATTCGCAGTCTGCTGCTGGTACTGTAGGTGGTTCTGCAGGTAGCTCAGCGGGTGGTGGTCGTAATGTTAAAGCAGCTTATTTTGAAACACTGGTGCCGGTACTTGATGATTTGGAGCTGAATTTCGCAGGCCGCTTCGATAAATATTCAGATTATGGTTCAGATTTCTCGCCAAAGGCATCATTACGTTATGAGCCATTAGATGGGTTAGTATTACGTGCCTCTTATGGCAAGGGCTTCCGCGCACCAACGCTTGATATTCTTACCCAACAACCTTCACCGGGTAATCCACAGGTCCGTGATTTTGTTTTATGTGATTTCAGAGGTCAAACAACTTGTCCTCAAGGTCAGCTGCGTGCTACCACAATATCAAATCCTGCATTAGCTTCAGAGAAGTCTACGCAAATTGCTTTAGGTCTGGCGTATCAGCCAACTGATTGGGTAAATTTTGCTGTTGATTACTATAATATCGAAATTACAGATGCAATTTCATTCATTGGTTTACAGGCTTTGATTAACACTGAGCGCGCTGGTGATGCTTTCCCTGCTGGCTTGGGAATTGTACGTGATCCTGTGACAAGAGTTATCGTTGATGCGACTACTGGTTACGCCAACAGAGGTTCAGTTGATACCAGCGGTTTAGATATCAATGTACGTTTCAACTTTGATCTGGGTAATATCGGCCGTTTGACTCATAATCTGCAGTTTGGTCATGTCTTCGATTATTCAGTAGATGGCGGCCGTAACTTAGTTCGTGACCCAGGTACACCTCGTCAAAGAGCGTCGCTGTCTAACGTATACTCGTACGGAGACTTTGACTTTGCTTGGAACATCAATGCCATCGGTAACCAGTACAATAGCGTAACGCGTCCTACTTCAGGTCCAAACGCTGGTCAGTTAGTTAAAGCAGGTAATATCGCTACTTGGATTACCCATGATGCTCAAGTGCGTTATACATTAGGTTGGAATGCTGATATCGTGGTTGGCGTACAAAACCTGTTCGAGAAATACCCTCAGTTAAATACAGGTGCAGCTGATGGCCGTGGCTTCGACTATACCTTGTATGATGGCTCTGGTCGTATTTCTTACGTACGTTACACTCAGCGTTTCTGATAGCTGATTAAGTAAAATCCGAAAAGGGCAGTGTTTAACTGCCCTTTTTTATTGGAGTTGTTATGGCACAACATTGGTCTACCTATTGGCAAAGTGCGTTAAGCCTGAACAGTTTTAGCGAAGGTGAAATGGCAGCCGGCTATCAGGGAGAATTAAAAGACTTTTGGTATCAGATTTTTTCTTGCTTACCCGCTGCGGCAGAGGTTCTGGATGTCGGAACTGGAAATGGTGCACTGGCATTAATGCTGCTGCAGTACGCCGATGCCTCGGGATCTCAGTTTACAGTCAGGGCATCTGATGCGGCTGAGATAGACAAAGAACTGATTATGAGAAAGTTTCCTGCTTTACGGGCGGATATTTCACGAATTGATTTCTACCCGGAAACCAAAATTGAAAGCCTGCCCTTTGCTGATGGATCTCTGAGTCTGATTACCAGCCAGTTTGCGTTAGAGTATGCGCAGCCAAGTCAGGCGGTACAAAGCTGTATGCGTGTACTGAAGCCGGCAGGACGTTTAGAGGCGGTAATTCATCATGCTGAGACACCCTTGCTGCAGCAGTCCCGTCAGTTACTACAGTTGTTAACCGCTTTTACTACGCCTGATTTTCTGTCCCTGCTTGCGCAATTTAAAGAACGCTTGCTGCAACTGGCTAGAGATAACTCTGAAGCAGCTTATCAGCAATTTGAAGTTGTTAACCGCAAGCTGCTGGAAACTGCCCGTCAGCTGCATCTGCAGGCGGAACAACTGGGGGTTGCAGATGATTTTCACGACGTATTGGCAAAATTTGCGGCTTGCTTCGTCGATTTATCGTTGGAAACACCGGATAAACTGGCGTTCTTTCTGACCGAGCTGGGCTATTACCGGTTACGGCTAGCGGATCAAATTGCTGCCGCCTGGGATGTTAAAAAATGTGAATATTGGGTAAGCTGTTTTGCCAGGTATAAGTGCAAAGTAAGCTGTGAGCCGCTTTACCTTAACAAGGAACTGTTTGGCTGGTATTTGTCAGTTTTAAAGCAGTAAATATTGGAACTGTATTGATTGGAAGCTGTTATGCAAAAGTTAGTATTAAGCCTGTTGCTGTGTTTAGCCAGCTTCGCTGCTGGTGCGGCGATTAAAACCATAGATTTCTTCGATCATGCAAAAGTCAAAAATATGAAAGTCTCGCCAGATGGTAAACAACTGGCGTTTAATTACGAAGAGGGCTCAGAAGTGCGCTTGGCGGTAATGCAGCTGAGTAACATGCAGATTAAGAGCAGCTTTGCCTTTGGCGAGAATAAGCATGTATTAAACTTTCATTGGGCCAACAATGACCGCGTACTGATGGAAGTGGCAGAGGTAACTGGTAATCTGGTCTCTATGCAGGGCACCAGTGTCGACCTCTATGCGGCCAATTCAGATGGGCGTCGCCGTACTCAGCTGTTCCAAACCAATATGTCTACCTATACCATTTTGCATCTACTCCCAGACCAACCCGATCGGATCTTGATTGGTAAGTATCACTGGGCAGAAAAAAACGGTATGCGTGCTTTTACGCTGGATGTAAATCGCGGTACAGAGCGTTTCCTTGATGACCAGCCGCCAGGCGTCGTGGCCAGCCTGATGGCAGATAATAGCGGCACTTTGCGGATGGGGATCGAATTTATTGAAGGCAAAGAGTTTGACCAGAATAAAGCCGTACTGCATATCAAACAACAAGGGCAGTGGCAGCGTATGGAGTTACCATCCCGCCGGGTTAACCCGCTGGTGCAACCTTTGGGTTTTAGTGCAGATAACAAAATCGCCTATTTTATTTCTAATTTCGACTTAGCAAAAGGTGATCGGCAAGGCGTTTTCGCCTACGACTTTGACAATAAGACGTTAGAGTTGGTGGCCCGGCATGAATACTCTGATATTAATGGTCGCTCCGTGGCACATGACGGCGAGTTACTGGCTGTCAATTATGCTGCTGGGATAGCCGAGCATGAGTTTATTACCGCCAATCATCCCGGCGCCTTGTTATTGGCTGGCCTGAAAAATGCGTTTGAAGGTCAAAAAGTGACTATAACGTCCTTTGATCGCAAAGGACAATTGGCGCTATTTCATGTCAGCGGTGATCGCAATCCCGGCGAGTTTTATTTATATGACATGCAGAAAAAACAAGCGCGCTATTTGGCGTCAGTAAAGCCCAATCTGGATGTTAAGCAGCTGGTACCCATGCAAGAGGTAAGTTTTGCGGCACGCGATGGCTTAGCTTTGCACGGTTATTTAACCTTGCCGCAGCAGCAGAGCAGCAAGTTGCCGCTGATCGTTAATGTACACGGTGGCCCCTATGGTCCTTATGATAGCTGGGGCTTTAATGCTGAAGCACAATTTTTTGCACATCATGGCTATGCCACTTTGCAAGTGAATTTCCGTGGTTCGGGTGGTTATGGCGAGGACTTTCAACGGGCTGGTCGGTTACAGTGGGGCCGTGCCATGCAAGACGATTTGGCTGATGCCGTGCGCTGGGCAGTGGCACAGGGCATTGCCGATCCTGAGCGGGTTTGTATTTATGGTGGTAGCTATGGCGGTTATGCAGCCATTTGGGGCGTTATTAAAGACCCGGAGTTGTATCGCTGCGCGGTTGGCTATGTTGGTGTGTATGATATGCCGCTGTTTTTCAAAGGTGACGGCTCGGACGCCAGTCGTAGTCGCAATATAGGGCAGTACCTGAGCTCTCATGTTGGCGAAGGTCAGGAGTATTTACAGAGTATTTCTCCGGTGCACAATGTCGATAAAATTCAGGTGCCGTTACTGATTGTGCACGGCTCGAAAGATGTGCGGGTGCCTATTGTGCACGCTAATAATTTACGTCGCGCGCTGGACACTGCTGGTAAACAGTATCAGTGGTTGGTAAAGGAGGATGGACACGGCTTCTATCAGGTTGCCAATCGGGTCGAGTTATACGAAAGCATGCTAACATTCTTTAACCAACATATTGGTCAGAAGACGCCGCTGCCGGTTGAAAACCACGCAAATTAACAACGATATCGCTGGGATGGCCACTCAGTTGTTGCCAAATACTGAGTGGCCATCGCCGACTGACCATCTCACCGCAAAAAAGTTGCATCCCTGCTGCAATTTATCAATATTTAAGCTTGACCCGAAATTTTTTTGCTGCATATTATTAAGTGTTTAGTTCAGGTTACTATCTGAATGTTTTAAGCACGTTATTCTCACGAACGTGTCTGCCAACAAAAATGAGATAGTTTGTAAAGCTATCCAGGGAGCTAAAGTATGTTCACCAATAATAAATTAAGCAAAGCCGTGCGGCTGGCAATGATGTTTGAGTTTTGTATACTAAGTTAAAATTGAGTTCAATGAACTCTCAAATATAATAAAATTGAAGGATAATCTAATGAATAAAAAACTTAAACTTAGTTGTTTGTCATTGGCCATGGCATCCGTATTAATTCCAGGGACTACTGCTTATGCTAATGAGGAAGAGGCAAAAGATACTAAAGATATAGAGGTTATTACCGTTACTTCGCGCAAGAGGGTTGAAACGCTGGTAGAAGTGCCGATGAATGTGACATCTGTCTCTGCAATGGAGATTGCAGATCGGAATCTTATTACAAAAGAGGATCTACAGCGGACCTTAGCTGGTGCAGCCTCTCCAACGGGAGTATTAATTCTTCGGGGATTATCTGGGGGTAACAGCGCTGCTCCTTCAACCACATCCTCTTTTACCGATGACATCCCATTTAACTTTGTCGATTTATATGACACCGAGGCAGTTGAAGTACTGCGCGGACCGCAAGGAACTTTATGGGGGTCAAATGCGATTGGTGGCACGATTCGCGTGATTACGCAGAAACCGCGGCTGGATACATTCGAGTTTATTTCATCAGCACAAACAAAGTCTACCAAAAATGTTGGTGGTAACGAGCTGCAAGCATGGGCTGCGATTAACATACCTTTGATTGATGACACTCTTGCAATGCGCATTACTGGGCATAACTCTCACAAGCCGGGTGCAATTGTTAATGCTAATACAGGCGTGCAACGCAAAGTGGAAGATAGTTATTTACGCACCCAGGTGCTCTGGCAAATCAACGACGATACCAATGTGAACTTCGGTTATTACAATGTCAGCAGCAACTCTATCGGTACAAGAATAGCCGATTTGTCGCAGCCGACCGGAAGAAGAATTGCAAGTACTACACCTAACCCTGACTCTTTATGGGGTTATGACGTCGCCTATACCGTACAACCGTGTCAGGCAGGTCAGAATCGCGCAGAATGCTTTGGCAATGTGACTAATAGGTCAAAGCGTGATTATCTGATTTGGGAAAGCATGGATAACTGGTTGGAAACTGAAACTAACTTGTTTACTGTGACTGCCAATATAGACAATGTTTTCAACTTCGCAGACTTAACTTATGCAGGTTCATATCGGCAATTTCAGGAAGATTCGCTCGACAATTGGTCACGATTGGACATGGCCGATATGGTTAAAACTTGGATTATCAATTACGACAAAATCTCCCGTGTTACTCACGAGTTCAGGATCCAAGATAATGGTCAACAAGATAGCGTAAAGTGGACCGTCGGTGCGTTTTATGACAAAGATTGGAGAGGTGCAATACCGAATCGTCAGTACCAGTATCATCAAAAGGATGCAGCCAGTATAGCGGTCTTTTCGGACTGGAACGACTGGGTGGACTGGCAAGATTATTGGGGAGAACTGGGTATTTTTAACGTTGGCCAGTTAGGGCAGGCGTTATACGGTGATAGTAGTAAGAATTATAATTTTTACTATGATGGACAGTATGCGAGAGAGTTCGCACTTTTCGGTGAAGTCAGTTACATAATTAAAACTGACAATATTGGTCGTTTCGAGCTGACAGGTGGGATTCGCTATTTTGATTTGGAGGACTATGCGTCCTATGGCTATTCTGGAATCTGGGAAGCTCGGGAAGGACGTGCGGTATTGAGTCAGGGTGAGGAGTCCGGTAATCGGAAGAAGGTGAGTATCGCTTGGTTACCAGATTCCTCAAATATGTCTATTTATGCTCTTTATTCAGAGGGGTATCGCCCAGGTGGTAATAATGCGCCTCTGGCTAACGCCTGCCGGAATGACGAATTTGCCGGGGCGTTTCAGGAGCGCTATAAGAGTGATAGCATCGACAACTATGAGATTGGTTACAAAGCGAATACAGGACGATTACAATTCTCCACTGCAATATATCAAATTAATTGGAATGACGTATGGGCCAGTGTATACATGCCCAGTTGTGGTTTCAGTTATACAGCCAATGCAGCTAAAGCCCGCTCGCGCGGCTTAGAGTGGGAAAGTAAATACAGTTTTGATCACGACTTGGACCTGATATTCAATGCGTCTTATACTAATTCTAAAATGTTGAGTGATGTCCCCTCGTTACAGGCTAAAGCTGGGCAGGATATGACACAGGTCCCTAAATACAACGCCTATCTGGGTCTTGACAAAGGCTTGAGTCTGTTTGACAAGCAAACGTACCTGCGTTTGGATATCGAAGCGTATGGTGAATATAAGTCGCATTTTAATGCCCGGTTAGATGGTTCAGACACTTCACCATCGTATCAGCGCGTGAACTTGTCCAGCCGGATGGAGTTAAATGATAATATTCGCTTAAGTTTTTATATTAATAACGTTTTTGACAAGCAAATCGATCTTTACCGTCAAGCTCGTACACGCTCAGGCAGCACTAACAATCTGAATGTGTTATTCGCACCAGAGAGAAGTTTTACTTTACGTGTTGATTATACGTTCTTGTAAGTCAGATTTATTTCAATGATCTTAAGCATGGTTTAATTCGTTAAACCATGCTTTTTTTATGCGTGACTCATAAAGCGAAGCTTCTCGGATTGCTCTAAATAATTGTT
>NZ_ALAB01000008.1 GCF_000280055.1 Alishewanella aestuarii B11
AATTGCTGGAAAAGCTTAAAGGTCAGTATCGTCGGGCTAAGAGCATTCGGTTAATCGTGGATAATTACATCATCCACAAGAGCAAAAAAACGCAGAAGTGGCTGAGTGACAACCCAAAGTTCAAGTTACTGTTCTTGCCGGTTTATAGCCCATGGCATAACAAAATTGAAAAACTGTGGCATGCACTGCACGAGACGATAACCCGGAATCATCAGTGCAAAAACATGGATGATTTACTGGAGCAGGTTTACTACTTTATGGACACTGCCGCACCGTTTCCGGGCGGCAAACATGGATTAAAACGGGTGTATCACAATTAGGATCAGCTATTTAGTTGCATGCTATGTTGTCAAGTAGAAAGCTTATGTATGCTACTAGGCTTTTCAATGCTGCCAAAATTCATTACCATAGGCGCCGGTTTTGATGTAGATCAACATTTAGGCGGTAAAGCAGTATGGCTGATGAAAACTTTAAAGACAGCTTCGACCTGAAGCAGTTAATATTATTCGTTATTTGTTTCGCTGGCCTGTTATGTCTGGCCCCGATCCTCCGCTGGATCCAGTTACTTTCCTGAAAGTAAGGTTACATCGGGTATGAGCCGCCACCGGGGCGGCTTTTTTGTCGGTATTGATTTAAGGGTATAGAGATGGACTACCAACAGCTTGCTATCGAATTGCAGCAGGTCATTAAAACGGTTGAGAATTATCCAAAGCCGGGCATTACTTTTCGCGATGTGACCAGTCTGATGCAGGATGGCCCCAGCTTTAAAAAAGTGATTGATGCCTTTGTCGCCCGTTATCAGGATGCCGGCATTACCAAAATTATTGGTACTGAATCGCGCGGCTTTATTTTTGGTGCCCCTTTAGCTTATGCGTTGGGAGTAGCCTTTGTACCGGTACGTAAACCGGGCAAGTTACCACGCGAGCGTATTTCACAGGCCTATTCTTTGGAATATGGCGAAGATGCGCTGGAATTACACGCTGATGCTATCGTTGCCGGCGATAAAGTGCTATTGGTCGACGATTTACTGGCCACCGGCGGCACCATTGACGCCACGGTAAAACTGGTACGTCGCTTAGGTGGCACTGTAGCTGATGCCGCCTTTGTGATCGCCTTACCAGAACTGGGTGGCGTTGCACGCTTAGAAAAGCTTGGTTTAACCCTGTGTAGTCTGGTTGAGTATCACGGCGAATAGGGTTAGGCTAGCGTTACTTCGCAACAAGACAGGATGCCGGCATGAGTTATCAGGTTCTGGCCAGGAAATGGCGGCCACGCCAATTTAGTGAACTGGTGGGACAGCAGCATGTGAAAACAGCGCTGGCCAATGCACTCAATAGCGCCCGTTTACATCATGCCTATTTATTTACCGGCACCCGAGGTGTCGGTAAAACCACCATCGCCCGCATTTTCGCCAAAAGTCTGAACTGTGAGACCGGTATTACCGCAACGCCCTGTGGTCAATGTAGCACCTGCTTAGAGATAGATGGCGGTAACTATGTTGATTTAATGGAAATCGACGCCGCATCGCGGACTAAGGTCGAAGATACCCGCGACTTGCTGGACAATGTGCAATATGCACCAAGCCGGGGCCGTTACAAGGTATACCTGATAGACGAAGTGCATATGCTGTCGCGGCACAGCTTTAACGCCTTGTTAAAGACGCTGGAAGAGCCGCCACCGCATGTGAAGTTCTTACTGGCGACCACCGATCCACAAAAGCTGCCGGTTACTGTACTGTCACGTTGTTTGCAGTTTAGTTTAAAGGCCTTAACGGTAGCACAAATTCAGCAGCATCTGGCCACAGTACTGCAGGCCGAGCAACTGCCATTCGATGATGCCGCTTTAGCCCTGCTTGCCAAAGCGGCCAAAGGCAGTTTGCGGGACTCCCTCAGCCTGACCGATCAGGCGATTGCCCTTGGCAATGGTGAGGTGAAGTTACAGTCGGTGCGGGAGATGCTCGGTTTACTGGATACCAGTTGGGCACTGCAGTTATTACAGAGTTTATTCGCTGCTGATCTGGCAGCATTACAGCATAGCCTGCAACAGTTAGTAAGCCAGCAAGCTGACTATCTGCAGGTGCTGGATGATCTACTGGCGCTGCTGCATCTAACGGCCTTAACGCAATTTGAACCTGCTGCTGCCGAACATAGTGACTATGCCGACGCCATTCGCCAGTTTGCGGCCAGTCAGACCCCGGAAGCGCTGCAGCTGTATTATCAGCTGTTGGTGAGTGGGAAAAGAGATTTACCCTATGCACCAGAGCCCGCTATTGGCCTGGAGATGGCGCTGCTTCGTGCTTTAGCCTTTGTGCCGGCGACACAGACCACGCCACCGCAAAAGATGCCAGCTGCCAAGTCAGGCGCGGTACTACCAGCAAATCAACCGGTAGTATCAACGCCGGGTCCGGCAGCAGTAGCGCCAGCCGTTGCTGTAACAGCTGCCATGCCTCAGGAAGGCCCGACCTTGGCACAGGCTGCCGGGGCGCTGCCGCAGCCTGCAGCCGGGACCACAGCGACATCTGCAGCAGCAACAGCAATAACGCCTGAGACGCCGCCAGCCGGGCATACTGGCAATGTTCAGGCCAACATTACAGCAGAGCCGGCGACGCAGATTGATGCCGTAACGGCGCGGATTATGGCCCGACGTGGTTTGGCACTGCCAACAACCAATGCAGCGCAGGAAACGGCAACAAAAAAGTTTGAGCGCCAACCGGCGCCGCAGCAGACAGTCCCATCACTCTCAGCCTCAGTTGCAGCCTCCTCTGCGCCGGTGAGATTGGAAGCCACGACTGTTGCGGTGCCGACAGCCGCCGCGGTAAAGCCTGAATCGGCAGAGCTTGCTTCGCCTCCCGTCGTGATCGCAACAGACGCTGTCGCCGCAGCGGAATATGCTGGTTATACCGCCAGCCAGGCCGAAGTTGATGTTAGCGAGGCGTTTAACGAGCAGCTCGCTGAGCTCAGCAACGACGAGCTGAGTGAGCAAGCGCAGCTGTCAGAAGCCTGGTGGCAACAGCAAAGCTTCGAACCTCTGCCAGCAGCGGATACCGAGTTGCCGGATGAGCAACGCTTTTCGATTCGGTTTGCGGCGCAGGTGGACGCCTGGGCCAGATTGATTGAGCAATTAGAGCTGGGTGGTTTATTACGTCTGTATCTGTTAAATAGTGCGCTCAGCCAGCAAGGGCAGCAGGTATTGCTCACCGTCGCACGGCATCAGCAACATCTGGATAACCCGGCTTTTCGTACTAAATTGTACCAGGCGATTGCGCCGGTATTTCCGGCGGGTTTCGAGCTGGCGATTCAGTATCAGGAGCAGGTGCTAAACACACCACTGGCGATCCAACAGCAGATTGAGCAGGAGCGTAAGGATTACGTTAGCCGGTTGCTGCAGCAGGATCCCAAACTGCAAGAGATCCAACAGCGCTTTGCCGCCGAGTTGCAGCTGGACACGCTGCAGGTGAATTAACCTTGTAATTTTGGCGCTGAATCATTATCTTGTCGCCAGCTTTGTCAGTTCCTAACAGAGAGAGAAAATTATGTTTAAAGGCGGTATGGGCAATATGCTCAAACAAGCACAGGCCATGCAGGAAAAGATGCAAAAGATGCAGGCCGAAATTGCCAATATGGAAGTGACCGGTGAAGCCGGCGCCGGCCTGGTTAAAGTCACCATGACCGGTAATCACAATGTTCGCCGGGTGAGCATTGATGACAGTCTGATGAGTGATGACAAAGAAATGCTGGAAGATCTGATAGCCGCGGCATTAAATGATGCGGTGCGTCGGGTTGAAGAAAACAATAAAGAACAAATGGCAAAAATCACCGGTGGGTTACAATTGCCGCCAGGTATGAAGTTACCTTTCTAAGCATTATGGCTAAGCTCCCGCCGCTGTTACAGCAGTTGATTGATGCACTACGCGTGTTGCCGGGGGTGGGCCCGAAATCGGCCCAACGCATGGCATTACAACTGCTGGAGCGCAATCGCAGTGGCGGGGCCAGGCTTGGGGCGGCTTTAACCGCTGCGATGAACGGCATTGGTCAATGTCAGCAATGCCGCACCTTTAGTGAACAGGCGCTGTGTGCTATTTGCAGCGATCCGCGCCGTGCTGAGGCAGAAACCCTGTGTATTGTCGGGTCAGCAGCCGACCAATTGGCCATCGAGCAAACCGGCCAGTTTCAGGGGCGCTACTTTGTGCTAATGGGCTATTTATCGCCGCTCGATGGCATAGGCCCGGAGCAACTCGGCCTTGATTTACTGGCCAAGCAACTGGCCAGTGGCGGCATCACTGAGGTGATTCTAGCCACCAATCCGACGGTCGAAGGGGAAGCCACGGCATTTTATATTGCTGAGCTGTGTCAGCAATATCAGTGTACCGTCACCCGCCTGGCGCAAGGCTTGCCGGTCGGCGGTGAGCTGGAATATATCGACGGTTCGACCCTGGCGCATGCCTTATCCGGGCGTAAACGTTTTTAATCAGCGCTTTTAATCCACTCTTGAAATCATCCTGAATACCCCCATATCTGGTGCTGTTATCGGCGCGCCGCGCCGTCTTTTTGTCTCGTTATACCTATAGAGGACCCCAAGATGAGTGAGACCACTGCCAACGCTGCTGGCCAGAAGCAAACTCATGGCTTTCAGGCAGAAGTAAAACAACTTTTGCAGCTGATGATCCATTCGCTGTATTCCAACAAAGAAATCTTCCTGCGTGAATTGGTATCCAATGCCTCGGATGCTGCCGACAAACTGCGCTTTTTAGCGTTATCAGACAGTAGCTTATACGGTGATGATGGCGAGTTGCGGGTAAGGATCAGCCTGGATGAGCAGGCGCGTACCCTGACTATCAGCGATAACGGTATTGGTATGGATGAAGCCGATGTTATTGCACACCTGGGTACTATCGCCAAGTCTGGTACTAAAGAGTTCTTTTCACAATTGTCCGGCGATCAAAGCAAAGACTCCAAATTAATCGGTCAGTTTGGTGTTGGCTTCTATTCTGCTTTTATCGTGGCCGATAAAGTCACGGTACGTACCCGCAAAGCCGGTCTGCCAGCAGACAGCGCAGTAGAGTGGGAGTCGGCAGGTGAGGGTGATTACACCATTAGCAAGATCAATAAAGCCAGTCGCGGTACCGAGATCGTGCTGCACCTGCGTGATGGCGAGGATGAGTTCTTAAGTCGCTGGAAAGTCGAAAGTATCGTCACTAAGTATTCAGATCATATCTCGATTCCGGTGGAAATGTGGCAGGAAGGCACGCCGGAGCGTGAAGAAGACGGCGAAAAAATCCCGGCGACCGAAGGTCACTGGCAGGCAGTGAATAAGGCCACAGCACTGTGGACCCGTGATAAGTCAGAAATCACTGATGACGAATACAAAGAGTTCTATAAGCATATTTCCCACGACTGGAGCGAGCCGTTAAGCTGGAGCCATAACAAGGTTGAGGGGAACAACAACTACACCAGCCTGTTGTATGTGCCGAAGAAAGCGCCCTTTGATATGTGGAACCGTGAAGCCAAGCATGGCTTGAAGCTCTATGTTCAGCGCGTCTTTATTATGGATGATGCCGAGCAGTTTATGCCAAGCTACCTGCGCTTTATCAAGGGGGTGTTGGATTCCAGCGATCTGCCGCTGAACGTATCGCGTGAAATTCTGCAGGATACCAAAGTCAGCCAGAGCCTGCGCAAAGGCTGTAGCAGCCGCGCGCTGAAAATGCTGGAGAAGCTGGCGAAAGACAGCGAGCAGTATCAGCTGTTCTGGAATGAGTTTGGTCAGGTGCTAAAAGAGGGCCCGGCAGAAGATTTCGCCAATAAAGAGCAAATTGCCGCCTTGCTGCGTTTCGCCTCTACCCATAATGACAGCAGTGCGCAAAACGTAGCACTGGCCGACTATGTCAGCCGGATGAAAGAAGGCCAGGACGAGATTTATTTCCTGGTCGCGGATAGCCATGAAGCGGCGAAACACAGCCCGCATCTGGAGGTGTTCCGCAAGAAGGGGCTGGAAGTGTTACTGTTATCCGATCGCATCGACGAGTGGCTGATGCAGCATCTGCCGGAATTCGACGGTAAGAAGTTCCGCTCTGTTGCCAAAGGTGGTTTGGACTTGTCGAAACTGGATGACGAGCAAACCAAAGAAGAGCAGAAGAAAACCGAAGAAGCCTTTGCCTCAGTGTTAGAGCGCTTTAAAAAGGCGCTGGGTGAGCAGGTTAAAGATGTTAAGGTTAGCCATCGTTTAACCGACAGTCCGGCCTGTGTGGTGACCGATGAGTTTGATATGAGCACGCAAATGATCAAACTGATGGAGTCAGTTGGGCAGAAGGTGCCGGACGTGAAGCCAATTTTCGAACTTAACCCGGAGCATCAGCTAGTTAAACATGTGGCAGATGAGCCGGATGAAAATCGCTTCCAGCAGTGGGCAGAGGTGTTATTTGAGCAGGCGCTACTGGCTGAACGCGGCAGCCTGAAAAATCCGGCCAGCTTTGTGACCCGCTTAAATAGCCTGTTACTGTCACTGGCAAAGTAACCATAAACTGGCTATTGATAGAGGGGCTGGTATTACCAGCCTCTTTTTTTTGATCTTTCAGCCAAAAAATTATTCTGTATCATCCAATTACTGCAAATTCTCACTATACTTGTTATGACGGCGATAACAATAACAGACAGGTGAGCTATGCAGCAGTTCTGGCAACGCCTAGGTTTTGGCGGTCGTTTAACCCTTAGTATGATTTCTTTGTTTCTGGCAGCGATTCTACTGTTGACCAGCCTACTCTTTGTTCGCTATCAGGACTCGCAAACTGATGGCGTGGTCAGTTCGTTACGCAGTGCCGCCGAGCTGAATGCCGATGCGTTCACCGATTGGTTACTGGTGCGGCAGGATGAAATGCGGCTTCTGGCAACCTTACCCTCAGTACAGCAACTGAATTTACCGCTGGCGTCCGAGCTGATGCAGCAGTTGGCACAGAATAGTGGTTTTTATGACACGATTTTTGTCGTCGGCCCCGACGGCTTAGGTATGGCCGGTGTCAGCTTCGTTAATGGCCAGGCCAAAGTGCTGAGTGAAGCGGAAGCCAACGTCTTTAATGTGGCAGACCGCGCCTGGTTTAAGCAGGCAATCGCTGGTCAGGATACCTTTTCGCAGCCGGTGGTTTCCCGCGCTACCGGCCAAACTGTCAGTACAGTAGCGATCCCGATCCGGCAAAATAATCAGATAGTGGCGGTGATGCGTGGTGCCGTGCAGCTGGAGACGATTTTTCGCAAAGTGAATGAATTAAGCCGTAATGACTATACCGAAATTTATTTGCTGGACACCGAAGGTAAAGCCATTACCACAGCGCCGTCTGTCGCTAAGGATGCTAAGCTGACGACTCAGGCGGCAGAAGCCATTAAACAACAACAAAGCGGCGTTGGGCTCTATCAAAACGCTGCAGCGACGCCGGTGATTGGCAGTTATCAGTTTATGCCGATGTTAGGCTGGAGCCTGGTGCTGGAAAGCCGGCAACAGGAGGCGTTGGCCGAAGTACGGGAAATGTTCTGGACCTTACTGATCGCAGCGGTGGTGGTGCTAGTGCTGGCGACAGTCGTCTGTTTGCTGTTGGTGAAAAAGGTTACCCGTACCCTGGGCGGCGAGCCGGAATATGCCGCTGCGGTAGTACAACGCGTTGCCGAGGGTGATCTGAGTGGCAGTATTAATCTACGTCCAGACGACAGCAGTAGTTTATTAGCCGCCATTGCTCAGATGCAGCAGCGCTTGCGGCAGATGTTGGGGGAGGTCAGTAATTATTCTGATCAGGTCGCTGCCGCATCGACTGAGTTATCGCAGATTAACCAGCAAACCAGTGCCGGGATGCAGCAACAAAATACCGAAATCAGCAGTGCCGCTGTAGCGATGAATGAGATGACCAGCACTCTGGAGGAAGTGTCGCGCAATACCCAGCAGGCCGCAGAAGCGGCAGCCCAGGCCGAGCAGGAAAGCAAAAATGGCCGGCAAATTGTCAGCACAACAATTCGTGAACTAGCCAATTTATCGAAAGAAGTCAGCTCTGCCGCCACGATTATCCGGCTGCTGAAAAAAGACAGCGATCAAATTGGCAATATTTTACAAGTGATTGAGGGTATCGCTGAGCAAACCAACTTGCTGGCGCTCAATGCTGCTATTGAAGCGGCGCGTGCCGGTGAGAGTGGCCGTGGTTTTGCGGTGGTGGCAGATGAAGTAAGGACGCTGGCCAGTCGCACTAAAGATTCAACCACTGAAATTAAGCAGATGATCGATAAGTTGCAGCACGGTACTGATAATGCAGTAAAAGCCACTGATAATAGCGAACAAGCGGCGAAATCGACCGCCGAGCGTGCCGCGGCAGCTGATCAGGCTTTGGCAGCCATTTATGAAGCGGTGGAACTGATTAGTAGTACTACTCACCAGATTGCCACTGCAACCGAACAGCAAACGGTAGTATCAAGAGATATTAATCAAAACTTCCATCGAATCAGTGATGTGGCTTATCAAACCAATGATAATGTCAGTCAATCCGCTCAAGCCAGTGATTCACTGTCTACCCTGGCGGAACAACTGCAGGAGCTGGTACGCCGGTTCAGACTTTAGTCGCAGTAAGACGGCGGTTTCCGGAGGAAAATAGCTGCTTTTTCCCCTTTGCCGCCGTTTCAGGTCCGAGTTGGCTGCTGCGCCAAGGCTATCGACTAAAGGCGAGGATTGGCGCAGTGTCAGGTAGCACCAGTTGACAAATTTCTTGTTTCACCCCGCGCATTATGCAAAGATTAGACCCGGTAAAATTTACAGATTAATCCCAGGATAAGAGGGTAGAGGCTATGCGCATAATTTTGTTGGGCGCCCCGGGTGCCGGTAAGGGAACTCAGGCACAGTTTTTGATGAACAAATACGGTATCCCACAAATTTCCACTGGTGATATGTTACGGGCCGCGATTAAAGAAGGCTCGGAGCTGGGGGTTGCCGCGAAAAAGATTATGGATGCCGGCCAGTTGGTATCGGATGAGCTTATTATTGGTCTGGTAAAAGAACGTGTAGCCAAAGCCGATTGTGCCAAAGGTTTCTTATTAGACGGATTCCCACGCACTATTCCGCAGGCTGATGCGATGCAGGAAGCTGGGATCAAGGTTGATCATGTGATTGAGTTTGATGTACCGGATGATGTGATTGTAGAGCGGATGAGTGGTCGTCGGGTGCATCCGGCATCGGGTCGGGTGTATCACCTGGTTTATAACCCGCCAAAGGTAGCCGGTAAAGACGACGAAACCGGTGAAGACTTAGTGATCCGGGCGGACGATGTCGAAGAAACGGTACGCAAACGGCTGGCCATTTACCATGAACAAACCGAATTATTGGTTGGTTACTATCGTAAGGCGGCTGAGCGGGGTGAAACCCGTTACCATCACCTGGATGGTACCCAGCCGGTTGAGCGTGTCAGTCAGCAGCTTATCTCATTACTGGGCTAAGTGACGGTATGCGATGAAAAAACCCGGTTCTGACCGGGTTTTTTCGTTTAACTGCCAATAGTCTGGCGTAAGACCTGTAATGCGGTGTCGTAATCCGGTTCTTGCGCCAGTTCTGGTACCAGCTGCAGGTAAGCGACCTTACCTTGCTGATTAATGATAATGATTGCCCGGGTTAATAGGCCCATATCTTTAATTAACAAACCATAACTGCTGCCAAAGTCTCGCCACACTGCGTCCGACAGGACTGCCATGTTATTTACCTGCTCTTGCTCGCAGAAGCGCTTCTGTGCAAAGGGTAAATCCGTACTGATGGTCAACAACTGGACGGAGTCGGGTAACTTAGCGACTTCTTCATTAAAACGTTTTGTCTGTAATGAGCAAATGCCAGTATCAATACTTGGCACTATGCTAAGCATTAAGGTTTTACCCTGAAAGTCAGATAAGCGGACTGGCTTAAAACTATTGTCCACAACTTTGAAATCTGGGGCCTGTTGACCCACTTTCAATTCATCGCCAAGCAAGACAATTTGTTGGCCACCCGCTTTAACATCACTGATCCTCGCTGGTAGGTTTGCTGTAATATCAATAGCTTGCGAGGTAAAGGCCGCAGCTGCCAGTATCAGCGTAAATAGTATCTTGGTATTATTTTTTCTTTTTTTAAACATTTTGCTGCTCCAAAAGTCAATCAACGTTATGATAGGGTCAGACCGCATTAAGGCAAGAAAGTTATGATCCCTGCTGTATTAATTTGCGATGACTCCAACCTGGCCAGAAAACAACTGGCCCGGATTTTACCACATGATTGGCAGAGCACCATTCGCTTCGCCGGACATGGTGCGGAGGCCTTGGCAACACTGAAGAAGTACGCATTTGACTGGTTATTTCTTGATTTGAATATGCCCGTAATGGACGGTTATCAGGTGCTGGCTGAGCTGCAAAAACTCAAGTTACCGCTACAAATTGTTGTGGTTTCAGGCGATATCCAGCCTGAGGCTTATGACAGGGTGATGGCTCTGGGTGCTAAGGCGTTTCTAAAAAAGCCAGTAGATAGTGCACAGCTTGCAGCATTATTGCAGACAACGGTCGCTGTCAACCCAAAAGTTGCAGTACCGACTCCGCCTGTTATCGAAGAGTTAACGCAACTGGATGCAGAATTACGCGATGTCTTTCAGGAAGTTGCTAACGTTGCCATGGGTCAAGCCGGAGATTTATTAGCGCGTTTGTTGAATGTGTTTGTCAAATTACCGATCCCGAATGTCAATTTAATCGAAGTTAGTGAATTGACGATGGCATTGGCTTCAGTTGCACCCGATAGTCAAACGTCGGGGATTTGTCAGGGCTTTATCGGTAGCGGTATTGCTGGCGAAGCATTATTGATTTTGACAGACTCCAGTTTTGCCGATATAGCACGTTTGTTAAATTATCAGGGTGAGCTGGATACTGCAGCTGAATTAGAATTGCTGATGGATGTCGCTAATATTTTGATTGGTGCAGTGTTAAAAGGTATAGCGGAACAACTGGATATAAGCTTCAGCCAGGGACACCCTGTGGTATTAGGGCAACATGCACCCGTTACCGAACTGATTAAAGCTAATGCTAAACGCTGGCGGCGGACTCTAACGATAGAGTTAAGTTATGGGATTGAAGGTTTTCATATTCATTGTGATTTGCTCTTGTTGTTTACCGAAGACAGTTTAAAAACTTTTCGTTATAAACTGGCATTTTTAATGGATGATGCAGAATGACCATAGAAGAGCTTGGCGCTTCCGAACTTCATTGGCTAATGGATATGTTGCAAACCGTCGACGTCGGTCTGGTCGTGGTAGATACCTCATATCGGATCCAACTCTGGAATGGTTTTATGGAAAACCACAGTGGTTTACTTCCACGGCAAGTCCGCAACAGACAGTTGTTTGATTTATTCTCTGAAATTGATGAAGACTGGCTGCGCCGCAAATGTGAGCCAGTTTTTCTGCTGAAGAACCGTGCTTTTACCATTTGGGAGCAACGACCCTATATTTTCCGCTTTAAGAACTATCGCTCAATCACCGGGCACGCGGACTATATGTATCAAAACAGCACCATCTTTCCATTAACAGATAGTCGTGGTCAGGTCAGTCACCTATGTTTCATTATCTATGATGTGACCGATGCCGCCGTGAGTAAACTGGAATTACAGTCAATGAATGGCCAATTGCGCCAGTTGTCGACGACGGACTATCTGACCCAGATGCGAAATCGTGGAAATTGGGAAGAAAGTTTGAAATTAGAATTTAACCGTTTGCAGCGCTATTCGCAGCACACCAGTAGCCTGATCATGTGTGATATTGATCACTTTAAGCGGATTAATGATACCTATGGCCATGCTGCAGGCGATATAGTAATCAAAGCTGTAGCCGAAGTGATTCGCAAGAGTTTACGCAGCACTGATTTACCTGGTCGTTATGGTGGTGAAGAGTTTGCGCTTCTATTGCTGGATACCACAGCGGATCAAGCAAGCTACTTGGCTGAACGAATTAGACGCAAAGTGGAGCAATTAGAACTCAGTTTTCAATCTCACACGATCAAATTAACAATGAGTTTTGGTTTAGCGGAGCGCGCGATAACTATGCAGGATTATTTGCAGTGGCTAGATGCTGCGGATAAAGCGCTGTACCACTCAAAAGCAGCAGGTCGGAATCAGGTTACTCGCTTCCATGACATCTTATAGCCGAAAACGCACTGTTCCGTCAGGGGTGATGTGGTGTCGGACAGCGTGCCAGCACACTGAGTTGGTTATTATGATCGAGTTGCTCAAGTACGACTTCAAAGCCCCACAGCCGGTGTAAATGCCGCATCAACTGTTCAATAGCACCGCCCAATGGGATCTTATTGTGCGGGGTATAGCGCAGCGTTAAAGCCCGATCACTGCTGATATTCACTTGCTGCACCTGAATATTTGGCTCCAGCTGGCTCAGATTATATTGCGCCGACAGCATTTGCCGGATCTGTTGATAACCTTCGGCATTATGGATCGCACTGACTTCCAGGCTGCTGTCCTGGCTATCGTCAGTAATGGCAAACAGATGAAAATCCCGGATCACCTTAGGTGACAGATACTGGCTGATAAAGCTCTCATCTTTAAAGTTTTGCATTGCAAAATGCAGGCTTTCCAGCCAGTCGCTGCCGGCCAGTTGCGGAAACCATTCACGATCCTCGGCTGTGGGCTGTTCACAGATGCGCCGCAGATCAGTAAAGATAGCAAAACCCAGTGCATAGGGGTTAATGCCGGAATAGTGTTTACTGTTGTAAGGCGGTTGCAATACTACGCTGGTGTGGCTGTGTAACACTTCCAGCATAAAGCGATCACTGACCCGGCCTTCATCATACAAATGTTGCAGCAAGGTATAATGCCAAAACGTTGCCCAGCCTTCGTTCATCACCTGGGTTTGTTTTTGCGGGTAAAAGTACTGCGAAATCTTGCGTACGATACGCACCAGTTCACGCTGCCAGGGTTTTAATAGCGGGGCGTTCTTTTCGATAAAGTACAGGATATTTTCCTGTGGTTCGGCTGGAAAACGCGCTTCGGTCGGATTACTGTTGGCCTTTGCCGGTAGCGTGCGCCAGAGTTCATTGACCTGGGATTGCAAAAAAGCTTCCCGTTCCTGCTGTCGGCGCTGCTCTTCGGCCATCGAGATCTTCTGTGGTCTTTTGTAGCGATCTACACCATAGTTCATCAGCGCATGGCAGGAGTCGAGAAAATCCTCTACCTCGCCAATACCATATTTTTCCTCACACTGGCTGACATAGTTTTTCGCGAACACCAGATAATCGATAATGGAGCTGGCATCGGTCCAGGTGCGGAATAAATAGTTGTTTTTGAAAAACGAATTATGACCATAACAGGCATGGGCCATCACCAGTGCCTGCATTGGCAAGGTGTTTTCTTCCATCAGGTAGGCAATGCAGGGATCGGAGTTAATAACGATTTCATAGGCCAGCCCCATATAGCCTCTTTTGTATTGTTGCTCACTTTGGATAAATTTCTTACCAAAAGACCAGTGATGATAACCAATCGGCATGCCGATACTGGAATAGGCATCCAGCATCTGCTCGGCGCTGATTACCTCGATTTGATTGGGGTAGGTGTCCAGCTGATAATAGGCCGCGACCCGGGCAATCTCCTGCTGATACTGGGTTAACAGTTCGAAACTCCAGTCTGGCCCGTCTGGCAGACAAGGCCCTTTGCTTAAGGCGACACTACGCATTTTGCCTCCCTTGATCAGGCTGCCTGTTTTTTAAATAGCTCCCGGAATACCGGGTAGATATCGCTCACCTCACGGATATGCTGCAGCGCCAGCTTGGGCTGACTTGCCCGCAGGCGTTCATATTGCTCCCACAGTGACTGATGTGCCCGTGGTGTAATTTCGATATAGGCGTAATAACGTACCGCTGGCAGGATCTGTTTACTTAGCAATTCGGCACAAAGCGGACTGTCTTCTGCCCAGTTATCGCCATCTGAAGCCTGGGCGGCGTAAATATTCCACTCTTGCGGATTAAAGCGCTTGGCAATGATTTCCTGCATCAATTTTAAGGCCGAGGAAACAATGGTACCGCCGGTTTCCTGGGAGTAAAAAAACTCCTGCTCATCCACTTCCTTAGCTTGCGTGTGGTGACGGATATAGACCACTTCAACATTTTTATAGCTGCGGCTTAAGAACAGGTACAGCAGAATATAAAAGCGTTTAGCCATCTCTTTGGTAGCCTGGTCCATTGAGCCAGAGACATCCATCAGACAAAACATCACCGCCTTACTGGTTGGCTCTGGTTTTTTCTGATAGTTACGAAAGCGCAGGTCAAAGCTATCAATAAAAGGTACTGCCGCAAGTCGCTGTTTTAGTTCACTGATCCGCTCCAATAGCGCGCGTCGTGCCAGTTCATCTGGCACTGCGGCCAGTTCCAGCTCGGCCAATTCAGCCTCGGCTTGCCTTAACTGTTGCTTTTTATCCGCTGACATGGCGATGCGGCGCGCTAGCGAACCACGTAACGAGCGCACGATATCAATATTGGCGGGTACCCCCTCGGCCCGGTAACCTGCGCGAACCGTTTTATACTGCACCAGTTTATCCAGTTGATTATGTTTTAAATCCGGTAGTGCCAGATCTTCAAACAACAGGTCGAGATATTCGTCCTTGGAAATGGCAAACACAAAGTCATCGCTACCTTCACCATCGGCGCTGGCATCACCTTTGCCACTGCCACCCGCACCGCCTTGTGGTCTTGGAATGCGATCGCCGGGGCTAAACTGGTCGTTGCCCGGATGCACCCGTTGCTTTACACCGCCCTGGCCCTGATGAAAAAACGGCTCAGTAATATCACGTGCCGGAATACTGATGCTCTCGCCGCTGCTCAAGTCCGTTACGCTGCGCTTACTGATGGCGTCCGATACGGCCTGTTTAATCTGCTGTTTATAGCGCCGGATAAAGCGCTGGCGATTTACCGCGCTTTTATTCTTACCATTTAAACGGCGATCGATAAAATGCGCCATACACCCTCCGGAGCTACTGTGATTTACGTACCCGTAAATACCATTCCGACAGCAGCCGGACTTGTTTACGGGTATAGCCTTTCTCCATCATCCGGTTAACAAAGTCGTCGTGTTTTTTCTGATCCTCGGTACTGGTTTTGGCATTAAAGGAAATGACAGGTAACAGTTCTTCGGTGCTGGAAAACATTTTTTTCTCTATCACCGTGCGTAGTTTTTCGTAACTGGTCCACAGCGGATTCTTGCCATTGTTTTTGGCCTTGGCCCGCAGCACAAAATTGACTATTTCGTTGCGGAAATCTTTTGGATTGCTGATGCCGGCTGGCTTTTCAATTTTCTCCAGTTCGGCATTCAGCGCGGCACGGTCAAACAGTTGACCGGTTTCCGGATCCCGGTATTCCTGATCCTGGATCCAGAAATCGGCATAGATAACATAGCGATCAAAGATGTTTTGCCCATACTCCGAATAGGATTCCAGATAAGCGGTTTGAATTTCTTTACCAATAAATTCGACATATTTCGGGATCAGATAGCCTTTCAGGTGCTCCAGATAGCGTTCTGCGGTGTCTGCCGGAAATTGCTCCCGTTCAATTTGCTGTTCCAACACATAAAACAGGTGTACCGGGTTGGCGGCAACTTCGGTCGAGTCAAAATTAAAAACCCGTGACAGGATCTTAAAGGCGAAGCGGGTCGATAAACCGGTCATACCCTCATCGACACCGGCAAAGTCGCGGTACTCCTGATAGGACTTGGCTTTAGGATCGGTATCTTTCAAGCTTTCGCCGTCATACACCCGCATTTTGGAGTAGATACTGGAGTTTTCCGGCGTTTTCAGTCTGGATAATACCGCAAACTGCGCCAGCGAGCTCAGGGTACCGGGGGCACAAGGCGCCTGACTGAGTTCGCTATGCTCCAGCAGTTTCTGGTAAATTTTCATTTCTTCACTGGCGCGCAAACAATAAGGCACTTTGACAATATAGACCCGGTCCAGGAAGGCTTCGTTGTTCTTATTGTTGCGGAAGGTCTGCCATTCGGATTCGTTACTGTGTGCCAGAATAATGCCATCAAACGGCAGGGCTGCCAGCCCTTCGGTGCCATTGTAGTTACCTTCCTGGGTCGCGGTCAGCAGTGGATGCAGCACCTTAATTGGCGCTTTGAACATCTCCACAAATTCCATCAGGCCCTGATTGGCACGGCAAAGCGCACCGGAATAGCTGTAGGCATCGGGATCGTTTTGGGCAAAGTGCTCCAGCTTACGGATATCGACCTTACCCACCAGGGCGGCAATATCCTGATTGTTTTCATCTCCCGGTTCAGTTTTGGCGATGGCGAGTTGATCCAGAATAGAGGGGTTGCGTTTCACCACCCGGAATTGACTGATATCGCCATTGAATTCATGCAATCTTTTACTGGCCCAGGGTGACATAATGGCGCGCAGATAGCGTTTGGGGATGCCATATTCCTGCTCCAGCAGGGCGCCATCCTCCGCTGCATCGAACAGACACAGCGGGTGGTCCTGTACCGGCGAGCCCTTCAGGTAATAAATCGGGACTTGCTGCATCAGGGCTTTCAGCTTTTCGGCCAGCGACGATTTACCGCCACCCACAGGCCCCAGTAAATAGAGGATTTGTTTGCGCTCTTCCAGTCCTTGCGCCGCATGCTTGAGATAGGAAACGATTTGTTCGATGGCCTCTTCCATACCGTAAAATTCATGGAAGGCAGGGTAGCGGGCGATCAGGCGGTTTGAAAACAGGCGGCTGAGCTTAGAGTCCTGCGAAGTATCAATCAGCTCGGGTTCGCCAATCGCCTGCAGCAGACGTTCAGCGGCACTGCTGTAGCAGCTTTTGTCTTTTTTACACAGCTGCAGAAACTCCTGCAGGCTCATTTCCTCTTCTTTGGTGGTTTCGTACCTGGTTCTGAAATGCTCAAAGATCCCCATAAATACCTCCAGCCCATCGTCCGGCATGACAACTTTTACGCTAGTTGGGCAGCCGTATTAGTTACCCGTATTGGCAGCTAACGCCCAAGCTACTCACTTTAAAGGTAGACACTAAAGCGCTGTTTTGCCCAATGTTTCAGTAAAAAATCGTTACTGGGTAATGGTACGCTTTGTCTCGATAAAGGGTTCAGTTGCTTTTTTGAGCTAAAGTGTTGGTAAAAGGTTCAGCCCGAACGGGGCAGGAGCGCAGATAAAAAAATACCCGGCAGTGGCCGGGTATCAGAGGCAGGAATTGCAGCGTTACTTAGCGAAGTTCGCTGCAGCAAATTCCCAGTTCGCCAGGGCCCAGAATGCATCCAGGTAAGTTGGGCGGGCATTGCGGTAGTCGATGTAGTAAGCGTGTTCCCACAGGTCAACTGTGATAATTGGCGTTACTGCAGCGTCCTGAATTGGTGTGCCGGCGTTGCTGGTATTGACAATATCCAGGCTGCCATCAGCCTTTTTCACTAACCAGGTCCAGCTGGAACCGAAGTTATTGACCGCTTTGTCATTAAAGGCAGCTTTAAAGGCATCGAAAGAGCCCCACTTGGCGTTGATGGCATCGGCCAGGGCGCCAGTTGGTTGTCCGCCACCATTTGGTGATAAGCAGTGCCAATAGAACGTATGGTTCCACACCTGAGCTGCGTTGTTAAATACGCCACCTTCGCTGTTACGGATAATTTCTTCTAATGACTGGCTGGCAAAAGGCGTGCCTTCAATCAGACCATTCAGCTTAACGACGTAGGTGTTGTGGTGCTTACCGTGGTGATATTCCAGGGTTTCAGCAGAAATATGCGGCACTAAAGCATCTTTTGCGTATGGTAAGGCGGGTAATTCAAAGGCCATTGTAGCTCTCCGTTCGTTGTTTAAAGTGTCTGCATGGCGTAGACTACAAAACCTGACTAAAATACTCAAGTTTTATACCTGCCGGCCTGCGTTTGCCTGCAATCATTATAGCCGCAGGCGCTGTTGTTGGTTCAGACAATATTGGGCACTTTCTGCAAATCTCAAGTGCGGGCGAGGGGCAGAAGGAGTAAAATAGGCCAACTTTCATCTTAATCCGAGAGGTAGTAATGGAAACGTTAGACAAAATCAAACAACAAATCGCCGACAACCCGATCCTGTTGTATATGAAGGGTTCGCCAAAATTCCCCAGTTGTGGCTTTTCGGCTCAGGCGTCACAAGCGCTGATTGCCTGTGGTGAGCAGTTTGCCTTTGTCGACATTCTGCAGCATCCGGATATCCGGGCCGAGCTGCCAAAATACGCCAATTGGCCGACTTTCCCGCAGCTGTGGGTAGAAGGCGAGCTGATTGGTGGTTGTGATATCGTGCTGGAAATGTTTCAGCGCGGTGAGTTACAACCGCTGATCAAAGCCACGGCTGAAAAGTTTAAAACCGAACAGCCAGCGGCGGAATAAACCTTCAGTAAGACACGGCAGATCCTTTATGCCGTGTCTTCAGTCTCTTCGTCCTGTTCCTCATCGGCCGGTAGCGCATTGCTTAGTGGCCAGCCTCCCAGTTGCTGCCATTTATTCACGATGTAACAGAACAGCTCCGCGGTACGCTCGGTGTCATACAGAGCGCTATGGGCTTCTTTGGCATTAAAGGCAATTCCCGCCTGTTGGCAGGCTTTGGCCAGGACCGTTTGCCCCAGCGCCAGCGCCGCCAGGCTGGTGGTATCAAACGAAACAAAAGCATGAAACGGCGAGCGTTTATAATTTAAGCGGCTGATGGCGGCATTAAAAAAGCCTTGGTCAAAAGCCGAATTATGCGCGACCAGCACAGAGCGCTGACAGCCGGCGTCTTTTTGGGCTTTGCGCACGGCCTTACAAATTTCAGTAATGGCCTCGCGCTCAGGCACGGCACCGCGCAGCGGGTTAAAGGGATCGATGCCGTTAAATGCCAGTGAGCTGGCGTCCAGATTGGCGCCGGCAAAAGGGTCAACATGAAAATGCAGGGTTTTGCCGGGCTTTAACTGGCCCTCGGCGTCCATTTCCAGCAGATTTACCGCAATTTCGAGCAAGGCATCGGTTTTTGGATTAAAGCCTGCCGTTTCGACGTCGATAACAACAGGGTAGTAGCCGCGAAAACGCCGGGCTAACAGGGAAGCGCTTTTAGTTGCGCCTGCAGCCGTAGCCTTTGTTGCAGCAGAAGGTGTTGAGGTCATAGAGTCACCGTAGCAGTCAGAGGCCGGCATTATGCCAAAAAAAATGCGACAGGTCTTGTTTTGGGCATAATGCTTGCTATGGTCGTTAGGACGCTGGAGTTTTTTTGCAAACAATGGGGCAGTACATGCGGGCGATAACGCTAATCTTTAGTATCAGTGCAGTTTTGACGGCAGGC
Organism: Alishewanella aestuarii B11; assembly: GCF_000280055.1. GTDB lineage: Bacteria > Pseudomonadota > Gammaproteobacteria > Enterobacterales > Alteromonadaceae > Alishewanella > Alishewanella aestuarii. Next base: position 19,301 of record NZ_ALAB01000008.1, read on the forward strand.
CAGCTGGCAGCAACTCCCAGCCAGTGGCGTCAATATTCTGCCACTATTGAGCAATCGCGTTGGCAACTAAGTAGTAATACGCCTCTGCAATGCCAGTTGGAGCATGAGATCCCGAATTTTGGTAAGGCGGTGTTTCGCAGTGCTGCCGGTAAAAGTCTGAATATGGACTTTGAATTACAAATGCTGCGCCGGCCTGATAGTTATGGCTTAGCGGAGGTACTGTCAGTACCCCCGCAGTGGCGTGCCGGCGAAAAAACCAAAACCCTGGCCAGTATGCGACTGTTAAAGCAGTTTAATGGTGATTTACCGAAGAAAACCGCCTGGACCTTGCTGACCGAACTGGAGCAGGGTTTTAGTCCGACCTTTTATTATAGTGATTGGTACAGCCCCTATGATAAGGTGGTGGCGGCTCTGAATCCGGTGCAATTTCCAACTCAGTATCAGGCCTTTAGCCACTGTATCGCCGGTTTGTTACCCTATAACTTTGAAGATATTGCGTTTACGGTATTAAGTTATGAGAGCGGTGGTGATCAACTAACCCGAGAATCACGTCGTCGTTTAAGCCAGATCGCGGAGTATCTGAAGTACGATCAGGAAATTGAGTCGATTGATCTGCAGGGCTATACCGACAGCTTTGGCGGACGTTGGATGAACGAGCAGTTATCGGTACAGCGGGCGCAGAAAATTAAAGATTTCTTAGTTGCTGCCGGCGTCGCGCCAGAAAAAGTGCAGATTGAAGGCTTTGGCGAGCGTCGTCATGCCGCGCCGAACGACAGTGCTCTGGGGCGGGCAGTTAACCGCCGTTTAGTATTGCAAATGGCAAAGCCCTAAGGCGTGTTAACCTTGGCAACAATATTAAGCTGCAAGCGTCAATAAGCCCTGATGCAGGCTTAGACCTTACCGTCTGTTTAACGTCGCTCCACCATCAAGGATACATCGCGCCAGCCATTGCGCTCGGCGATAATCACCCGGATTTGCTCACCGTTACGCGGAAAATTTAGCTGTAGCTGACCCGCCACGACTTTTTGCTGGCTTGGTTGCCCGAGATGTTGCAGGTAAAAGCTGAGTAATTCTTGCTGACTGGCGCGGCTGTAAAAGTGCAGCACGGCCGGCAGCTTTTGTTCCAGTCTCAGCTGTTCACGGGCATCCGCTGGTAGTGGGATACGCTGAAACTCAGCTGCCTGCGTCATTCCGATATTGAGCAGGCTGCTTGCCAATACCAGCACGGCTAAACCTAACTTACGACCAGACATAGCAATTCCTTGATTAGTTTCCTGTAATAAAAACTCTAGCAAATAATTGGGGTTAAGTCGCCGCTTTTTTATTAAAGCGTGCCGGGCTCAGTAAGTTCGCTGTGCTCTGGCTAAGTGGCCGCGGTTCACCACTGATTACAGCGGCTAAGTACTCAGCCAATAACGGTGCAAATAACAAGCCGCGGGCACCCAGACCGACATTTAGCCAAAGTGGTGCCGGCTCGCCAGTGTTTTCCGGGTGGTAGCGCCCACAGAGTGGCAGATGATCCGGTACTGTCGCCCGAAAAGCGGCTTTCGCCGAGTTAACCATTAAACGCTGACTCCAGTCAGGTGCCTGTAACTGTTGCCGCAGCTCGGCAATATTTTGGGTATCGTCTGTATCCATTAACTGTGCCGTATCTGCTGTCCGGTCAAAGGTGGCGCCAATACAGTGCAGTCCTTGCCAGGCAGGCGTCAGATAACCTTTATGACAAATTACAGTGCGCAATGGCGCCAGATCCGGCGCTTCGACATGGCTAACCTGACCGCGTACCCGATTTACCGGCAGAGCGGCAAAGGGGGCTAAGCGGGTTAGATCGGCACCGTTAGCGACCAGCAGCTGTTGTGCGGTGAGTGTCGTTGTCGCGGTATGCAGTCGCCAGCCATCTGCATGGGCACTTAACTGTTCTACGCGGCAATTAAACTGGCTGCTAAAGCCCGGCTGGGTGCTAAGGTAGCGCCACAATGCGTGGCAAAAGGCTTGCGGTGCCAGCCAACCGGCCAGCGGCAAAAAGATGCCGCCCTGCTGCAAACTCACACCAGCGAGCTCAGTGGCAGCTGCCGCATCGACAAACTGTAGTAACTCAGCTGGCCAGACCGCAGCCTCTGCCATTTTTTGTTGCCGCTCAGCCAGTTGCTCTGTGCTGGCCAGATGCAGCACACCACAGTAATCCAGCGGAAAGTCTAAGCCCAGTTGCTGACAGTGCTGATAAAACTGCCGCGCTTGCCAAAAGGCCTGACAGTGAAATAACCCTTGTGGCGTTAGCTTAACTGGCAGATTTGGATAAAGCGCACCCTGGCGATTATGTGAAGCACCCTGAGCAACTTCGGCATCGGCGCAGAGTAGCGTTACAGCAATACCCCGACGCAGCAGGGCGCAGGCGGTGGTTAAGGCTGCCAGACCACCACCGATAATGGTGACAGGAGCACTAACAGGATCGCTGTGCTGCCTGTCGGGGGATAACGACTCAGCCGGCTGTGGATGCCAGGCAATCAGCATTTCGCGCTTTTTACCAAAGCCTTTTACCTTGGCAAGCTGAAAGCCCGCTGCGCTTAGGCCGCGTTTTACCACGCCGGCACAGGTAAAGGTGGCAAGGCGGGTGCCGGGATAACTTAAGCGAAATAGCTGCTGAAATAATCCCGGCTGCCACATATCAGGGTTTTTCGCTGGCGCAAAACCATCAAGAAAGATCGCATCGACCCGATTCTGCTCCGGAACTGTGGGTAAGAGCGCATTAACATCACCCAGCCACAGATCCAGCATCACCTGGCCCCCATCCAGCAATAATCGCTGACAGCCCGCGGTGGCCGGCGGATAGGCGGCCAATAGCTGTTGGCAAAGTGGGGCTAACTCAGTATGCACACTTAATGCCTGCGTCAGATCGGCGCGGCTTAACGGGTATTTTTCAAAGCTACTAAAATATAGCCGCTGACAGCGGGCATCCGGATACTGCCGACGATATTCCCGAAAGCGTTGCCAGCAAAGTAAGAAATTGGCACCGGTACCAAAGCCGGTTTCCAACACATGAAACCAGGGGCGAGGGTGGGTGTACCAGCGTTCTGGTAAACCGTTTTGCTGCAAAAACACGTAGTCAGTTTCAGCCAGACCGCCGTCATTGGAAAAATAGATGTCATCAAAATCGGTAGCAATAGGTGTACCCTGAGCATTAAAGTGGATCCGGGCGTGCGATAGGACAGACATAACAAACCTTTGGCAAAATTTCATCTTGTAGTTTACCGCAGCCTGAAGCAAAATTGAAAACAGAGTACAGCTGTGCGCTGAAAGCAGACCAGTTTTGCGGCGAAAGTCCGTAGAATTGCGGTATTAATTCTGCGGCCTGACTGGGCGGCAGCATGACAAAGATAATTTTTAACATTGAGCACCTGTAACGACAGGCATGGGGAGTTAGCATGAAAAGAGCCGTGATCACCGGTTTAGGCATTGTATCTAGTATCGGTAATAATCAGGCTGAGGTATTGGCCTCGTTAAAAGCGGGTAAGTCCGGTATTAGCCGTGCCGAGGAATTCGCAGAGCTGGGTTTAAGATCTCAGGTATGGGGCAATATTAAACTGGACCCCAGCGAACTGATTGATCGTAAAGCGATGCGCTTTATGGGCGATGCTGCTGCCTATGCTTATCTGGCGATGCAGGAAGCGATGCAGGATGCCGGTTTAAGCGATGAGCAGATTTCGCATCCGCGCGTTGGCTTGGTGGTTGGCTCGGGCGGCGCTTCGTCCAAAACTCAGGTTGAGGCGGCCGATATTCTGCGTGAAAAAGGCGTAAAACGGGTTGGCCCCTATGCAGTGCCAAAGACCATGTCCAGCACCTGCTCGGCCTGTCTGGCCACGCCATTTAAAATTAAAGGCGTAAACTATTCCATCAGTTCAGCCTGTGCCACCAGCGCACACTGTATCGGCCATGCGATGGAACTGATCCAACTGGGTAAGCAGGATATCGTGTTTGCCGGTGGTGGTGAAGAAGTGCACTGGACACTGGCGATGGAGTTTGACGCAATGGGTGCCTTATCCAGCCGTTACAACGACACCCCTGAGCTGGCCTCGCGTACCTATGACGCCAATCGCGATGGTTTTGTGATCAGCGGCGGTGGCGGTATCGTCGTGGTCGAAGAGTTAGAGCACGCGCTGGCGCGCGGTGCGACCATCTATGCTGAAATTGTCGGCTATGGCGCGACCTCAGATGGTTATGACATGGTGGCACCAAGCGGCGAAGGCGCCGTACGTTGTATGCAAATGGCGATGCAAGGCGTTGACGCACCTATTGATTATCTGAATACTCACGGCACCAGTACCCCGGTGGGTGATGTCAAGGAGCTGGGCGCGATCCAGGAAGTCTTTGCCGGAAAAACCCCGGCCATCAGTGCGACTAAGGCGATGACCGGTCATGCGCTGGGCGCGGCCGGTGTGCATGAGGCCATTTACTCGCTGCTGATGCTAAAGCATAACTTTATTGCGCCGTCGATCAATATCGGTGAGCTGGATGAGGCGGCCAAAGGTCTGGATATCGTGACCCAAACCCGCGACGCAGTCTTAAATACCGTGATGTCAAACAGCTTTGGCTTTGGCGGCACCAATGCCACTTTAGTCATGCAACGCTACAAAGGGTAATGCAACGTCACAAAGGGTAATGCAGCGCTATTAAGCGCAATGCAATGCCATAACGGCTAACTGCAGCTGTTATTACTCAAGGCGCTTACATCAGCGCCTTTTTTCTTGCTCAAGTTCAGTTCTTGCGACACGACTTTTCTTGCTAGAATGCACGCATCCGAACAACGGGGCCGATAATGAACATTTACGCTGATGAAAATATGCCGCTGGTGCGCGAGTTTTTCGCCGACCTTGGCGAGGTAACGACCTTTGATGGCCGTAATGTAACGGCTGAAACATTACGCGAGGCCGATATCCTGCTGGTGCGTTCGGTGACGCCAGTCAATGCCAGTTTGCTGTCACAGAACAACCGCTTACGTTTTGTCGGCACGGCCACTATCGGTACTGAACATGTTGATACTGACTATTTAGCTTCCCGGCAGATTAGCTTTAGTTCGGCGCCCGGCTGCAATGCCCAGTCGGTGCTGGAATATGTACTTAGCAGTTTATGGTTTCTGGCTGAGCGTTATCAGTGGTCATTGCCGCATAAAGTGCTGGGTATTGTCGGGGTCGGTAGTATCGGCCAGCGTTTAGCAACCGCGGCAAAGGCGCTGGGGATCCCGCTGCTGCTCTGTGATCCGCTGCGTGCTGCGCAAGAGCCGGATTTTCCGCACACTGATTTTACGACCTTGTGCCAGCAGGCCGATATTATTAGTTTTCATACCCCGCTTGAAAAAACCGGGCCTTATCCCAGCTACCATTTATTGGATGCCGAGCACCTGGCGCTGTTAAAACCAGACTGCGCTATTATCAACGCCTCGCGTGGCGCCGTGATCGATAATCAGGCGCTGCTAACGGCGCAACAACAGCAGCGTCGGCCGCTGGTGCTGGATGTGTGGGAACAGGAGCCGGATATCTTGTTGCCGCTACTGCCTTATTGCGATCTGGCCACGGCGCATATTGCCGGTCATAGTGTCGAAGGCAAGGCGCGAGGTACTGAAATGCTGTATCGGCGTTGCTGTGAACTGCTGCAACAACCGCCCCGGATGAGTCTGGCCGCGCTCTTGCCGGTGCCAGCAATGGAAAAACTACAACTTTCCGCTAATTTTGGGCTTCCAGATGTCCAAAATCTCGCCAGGATGTTATATGATGTGCGGCGGGATGATGCCTTGTTCCGGTATCATATAACAGGTAACGGGTTTGACTGGCTCAGAAAGTCTTATCCTGCGAGGCGCGAGTACAGTGCGCTACAACTGAGTGGCCCGGCCTTACCGGCCTGGCTTGACTCCTTAGGCTTTAGTCGTCAGTAATAAGAGGATGCACCGCATGGCGTCGCAATACAATGTCGCAGTCTTGGGCGCGACCGGTCTGGTCGGCCAACATTTAATCGAAATTCTGGAGCAGCGTGATTTTCCGGTTGCGCAACTGTTCCCGCTGGCTAGCAGCCGCTCGGCCGGTGGTACTGTGACCTTTAAGGGTAAAAAGCTGACGGTGCTGGATGCTGAAACCTTTGACTGGAGCCAGGCACAGATTGGTTTATTCTCCGCCGGCGGCAGTGTCTCGGCGATTTATGCCCCTAAAGCCGCGGAAGCTGGCTGTGTGGTGATTGATAACACCTCGCATTTTCGTTACGAGGCGGATATTCCATTAGTGGTGCCGGAAGTGAACCCAGAGGCCATTGCCGATTACCGTAACCGGAATATTATTGCCAACCCCAACTGTTCGACGATTCAGATGTTGGTGGCGTTAAAGCCAATTCATGATGCCGTTGGTATCAGTCGGGTCAATGTGGCAACTTATCAGTCGGTCAGTGGTGCCGGACAATCAGCAGTAGAAGCCCTGGCCAGCGAAACCGCACAGCTGATGAACGGCCGGCCACTGGATGAGAAGGGGCAGTTTGCCCGGCAAATTGCCTTTAATGCTATTCCGCAGATTGATGTGTTTCTGGAAAATGGTTACACCAAAGAAGAAATGAAGATGCACTGGGAAACCCAGAAAATTCTGGGCGACAGCAGCATCGCCGTTAATGCCACTGCAGTGCGGGTACCGGTATTCTATGGTCACGCCGAAGCGGTGCATATCGAAACGCGGATGCCGATTTCGCCAGAGCAGGTGAAAGCCTTGCTGGCCAATGCGCCGGGTGTGGTATTACTGGAAAACAATGCCGACTTCCCAACCCAGGTTTGCAGTGCTACCGGTAAGGATGACGTCTTTGTTGGCCGCATCCGTCAGGATTTATCACATGAAAATGGTATAAATATGTGGGTTGTGGCCGATAACATTCGTAAAGGTGCTGCCACCAACAGTATTCAGATCGCCGAAGTGCTGATCCGTGACTATCTGTAGTCAGATAATCGTAAAGTAGTATATTACTGTTACAGGCCGCATTTGCGGCCTGTTTTTGTTTTGGCGGTGATAACGGCAACGGTGCTTGGTAACAGAGGCTCGCCTCTGGTCAGTTTCCTGCATCTGCATTATAGTTGTCGGGCAGACTTTGAGAATGATGGAACGCTGTTTGCATAGCTCTGAAATAAAGTTTGGCTTAATGACGTGAGTCTGGTTGCTCGGCTAAGGAAAACTGATGCCCGTTCGTATTTTATTAGTATTGTTGCTTGTCAATTTTTCGACGTTTGCGTTCTCGCAAAGTACGCCAACGCAGATCCGTGGCCCGAAAAGCAGCGATAATGCCTTTATCCAGCAACAGTTTGGCCCGCTGACGGCCAGCGATACCCTATGGCGGATTGCCGAGCAGGTTAAGCCCAACGATAGCGTGACCACCTATCAGGTGATGTACGCGCTGTTTCTGAAAAACCCTGGTGCCTTTAATGACGCTAACTTTAATCATTTACGGCCGGGCGCGATCTTAATCCTGCCAGATTTGCGGGAAATTCGCAGTGTCGATGCCGAGCAAGCCAGACGTAAAGCCGAACTGGATGATCAGGCCTGGGCGGAGCGTACCCGCCGTGAAGCAGAGGCCAGAGCCCGGGCGCGCGAGCAAGCCGCTAAACCTAATCAGGTGCAACAACAAGCACTGACCGAGTTAAATACGCTAAAAGATAACTATCAAAGCTCAATGCTATTGATTGAAGGCATTGCCCGCGAAAATGAGCAGTTACGTGGTTCTCTTGGTCGACTGCAGCAAGAGTTAGAGGGGTTAAAGGCTCAGTTGGCGGAAGATAGCCTGTTACAGCAGCAACTGAACCAGTTACTGGAGCAACAGCAGGCAATACTGGCTGAACAGGAAGCCCGTCGTCTGGCAGTGCTGGCAGCAGCCCAGGCGCAGCAACAGGCAGCCAGTGGTTCCTGGCTGAATAACCCGCTGATTTGGGCTTTGGCGGCCTCTTTCCCGGCAATTCTGGCATTAGTCGGTTTGTTGTTCTGGTTTAAACGTCGTAGTCAGAAGACCGAAGAAGTGATCAGTGCTGCGACGAAAGAGCCGGTTGCGCCAGCCGGTTATCAATCACCGGTACCGCCACTGGATAGCAGTCAGGACTTTGACGATAGCCTCTTTACACTAGACGATAGTTTACTGGACGACGCCTTTGAGCCTACCCCGGTAGCAAAAGCCAGCACCAGTGCCGCCGTAGAGGATGGACTGAGTGATTTTAGCGACGATATCTTGCTGGACGATTTGGATGTCGATGTGTTATCGACAGATGTCTTAGATGTGCCGCAGGACGATCAATTAGATTTTTCACTGGACGATGTCTCCGATGCCGAAGTCACGCCAAGCAGTGATGATTCAACTTTACCGGAGAGCGCAGATTTTAATTTTGATGCCAACAATATCTTATCTGATACTGACCTGGCCTCGCTGTTAGCGGCCGAGGACGAACCAGAAGCAGAGGAAATCATCGAGTTTGCCGAACCGGAAGCGGCGGCCGCACCGGAACTTACCCCGGCTCAGGTGGAGCGAGAGCAAACTGAGTTCACAGATCAGGATGATATTGATAATTTGCTTGAGGAAATTGAGCTGGACTGGCCACAAGATCCCGATACGCAAGCAGCAGAGCTTGCCGTTGTCGCAGAACCGGAGATCACGCCAGACGAGTTTGATGCTGGGCTGGAAGAAGACAGTCTGCAGCAAGCTGACCTCCTAGCGTCGGAGAGTATTGAGGAAATTGCCGGTGCTGAGCCCCGCTTTGATAGCTCAGAGTTAGAAGCCTTTGCCGAGCAACTCGCCGCCGAAGGTGCACAACAGGACACGACAAGTCTGGATGAGTTGTTAACCGAAGACGAAGAGCGGTTGCAGAGCGAGCTGGACGATATACTGATTCAGGCTGCAGAGCAAACTGCCATTGCCGGGCAGCATAGTGCATCAGATGAGGAAGATCACAGCACCGAGTTGTCAGACGCCGCTATCTTAGATGAGGAATGGCTGGCGGAACAGGAAGCAGAGCAAGAATTACCGCTCGTCACAACCAGCGAAGCAGAAGCCGATTTACTGGATACCATGGCTGCGCCGGAGATCGAGTCTGACGCTGAAGAGGTGCCAAGCGTTGATTTGACTGAAGCCGAAGATTTGTCGGTACAACAACCTTCAGAAGCGATGCTGGCCGTTGAGAATCCCAGCGCGGTACTGGATACCTATCCGGAACTGGATTTGTCTGATTTTGATCCGGAAGATGAGCAACAGCTGGCTTTGTTATCGCAGCAGTTGGAAAATCTGACGACGGATCCGGACGCTGAGCAGCTTGATACAGCGGTAAATGAGCTAACACCAGAAGAGCTGAATCTGACCGATTTGGAAGATAGTCAGTTTGAGCAATTATTGGATGAACTGGAGCACATAACGCCGCCAGCGGCTGAGCAGGATGAGCCAGAACTGCAATCCGATCTTGCTAGCGCTGAACAGGATAAGCAGCAGGAGGAAATTGAGTCGACATCTGATATTGCTTTGGCTGATACCGATTTTGTTGAAATTGATAATTTATTATCGGCGCTGGAACAACCTGATAACGACGAAAGCCGTTTTGAGCAGCTGAATGTGGATGTTGGCTTGGATGAATTTGCCGATATTATCGGTGAGCATACCAAGATGGATGTTGATCAGGAAGATAACGGCTTCGCCGCCAAGTTAGATTTGGTACGGGCTTATATCGAGATGGATGAACCTGAAAGTGCGACCCTGCTGATTGATGAAATCCTAACCTCAGCGGCACCTGAGCATGTTAAAGACGAAGCACGTCAGCTGCGGCCAGAGTAGGTAACTGACGCTCGCTGGGTTATACTAGCCCCGAAATTTAGTAGGGGCCAAGATGCGGATAGCCTTAGGAATCGAATATGACGGCAGCAGCTTTTATGGCTGGCAACGTCAGCGCGAAGTTAATAGCGTGCAGCAGGAACTGGAAACAGCACTGGCCAAAGTGGCCAATCAGCCAGTAGAACTCTTTTGTGCCGGCAGAACCGATGCGGGTGTGCATGCCACCGGTCAGGTAGTGCACTTTGATACCGACGCAGTGCGGGATGAAAAAGCCTGGGTCATGGGCACCAATGCCCAGCTGCCGGATCAAATTGCCGTGCGTTGGGCCAAGGTTGTACCGGACGATTTCCACGCCCGCTTCAGCGCGACAGCGCGCCGTTACCGTTACGTAATTTACAATCATAAACATCGTCCGGCTATTCTGCGCGCCGGGCTAAGTCATTATCATCAGCAGCTGGATATTGCACTGATGCAACAAGCAGCGCCGGCCTTGTTGGGGGAGCAGGATTTCAGTGCTTTCCGTGCCATCCAGTGCCAATCAAAAACGCCGTTTCGCAATGTGCATCATCTGCGCATTGAACGCTTTGGTGACTATATTGTCCTTGATATCAAGGCCAATGCCTTTTTACATCATATGGTACGGAATATTACCGGTAGCTTATTAGAAATCGGCATGCGGCGGCAGCCACCGGCGTGGTTGGCGCAACTGCTGGCCAGCCGGGATCGTACCCAGGCGGCAGCAACGGCGAAAGCAGGGGGCTTGTATCTGGTGGAGGTCGATTATCCCGCGCACTATGCGATACCGCAGGTTGAGCTGGGGCCGTTATTTTTGCCACCGACCTGAGGGCAGGGTAGCGTCGCGCACTACTAAGACCAGTTTTCTGTATTCTGCCCTGCTTGATTTGTGTTTTAATAGCCGCATTTTCGCCATTTCGATGGTTTTAGCGTATTTTTTGCCCGCTTCCGCCGGCAATTACCAAATTAGGAAAAGGTTATGAGTTGGTTAGAAAAGATTCTGCCCAGAACGTCATCGTCAGATCGCCGTAATATTCCGGAAGGGGTGTGGACCAAGTGCACGTCTTGCGATGCGGTACTGTATAAAGCCGATCTGGATCGTAATCTTGGGGTTTGCCCAAAGTGCGATCATCATATGCGGATCTCTGCCCGCAGCCGTTTACAGCATTTTTTTGACACGCACTCAACTACCGAGCTGGCAGCTGAGTTAGAGCCGCAAGACTTATTAAAGTTTAAAGACAGTAAGAAGTACAAAGACAGGATTGTCGCTGCCCAAAAAGAAACCAATGAAAAAGATGCGATGGTAGTGATGCACGGCACCCTGCACGGTATGCCTGTGGTGGCGGCGTCTTTTGAATTTGAATTTATGGGCGGTTCGATGGCTTCTGTCGTCGGTGCTAAGTTTGTCGCAGGCGTTGAATATGCGCTAAAACATAAAATCCCCTTTGTCTGCTTTTCTGCCAGTGGTGGTGCCCGGATGCAGGAGGCCTTGTTCTCATTGATGCAAATGGCGAAAACCAGTGCTGCGCTGGCCCGGATGAGCGAGCAGGGGCTGCCTTATATTTCGGTATTAACTGACCCTACCATGGGTGGTGTTTCGGCCAGTCTGGCGATGCTGGGTGATATCAATATCGGTGAGCCCAAGGCACTGATTGGCTTCGCCGGTCCGCGCGTGATCGAACAAACCGTACGCGAGAAACTACCGGAGGGTTTCCAGCGCAGCGAATTCCTGTTGGAGCACGGTGCTATTGATATGATCGTTGACCGGCGGAAAATGCGCGATACAATTGCCCGACTTTTAGCGAAGTTTATGCAATTACCTGCTCCACAGTCGGAGTAATGCATTCCGGAGAGTTATGTCTGTCCAGCCGTTGACCAGCCAATCGTGCCATAGCCTGGCCGATTGGCTTTGTTATATTGAACAAAGCCATCCTATTGATAAAATTGAACTGGGTCTGCAGCGGGTAACCGAAGTTGCCAGCCGCGGTAACTTAGCTGCTTTGCCTGGCAAGGTTATCCTGATTGCCGGCACCAACGGCAAAGGCACCACAGCGCGCACCCTGGAGCAATTGCTGCTGGCGCAGGGCTATCGGGTAGGCGTATACAGCTCACCGCATTTACTGCGCTTTAATGAGCGTTTACGTATCGATGGCCAGGATGTGGCAGATGATGCCTGGCTGAGTGCCTTTCAGCAGGTTGAAAGCTTACGCCAGGATATTCCGTTAACTTATTTTGAATTTACCACCTTAGTGGCCTTTGCCATCCTGCGTACTACGCAGCCGGATTTTTGTTTGATTGAGGTTGGCTTAGGCGGCCGCCTGGATGCCACTAATATCGTTAATCCTGATATCAGTGTTATTACGACCATCGACTTGGATCATCAGGCATTTCTGGGGCCGGACCGCGAAAGTATCGGGCGTGAAAAAGCCGGTGTTTTCCGCGCTGATACAGTTGCTGTTTGTGGTGACCCGCAGCTACCGCAAAGCGTCAGTGCCGTAGCACTGCAGACACAGGCTAAGTTGCTGCTGATCAATCGCGATTATTATTATCAACAACAGGCTGATAGCTGGAGCTGGCAGGGACAACAGCAGCGTGGTGGTTTACCGATACCGGCGGTGCCGCTACAAAATGTTGCGACGGCGCTAACGGTACTGGAGCAACTGGGCGTATTACCTGATTCAGCACTATTAGCAAAGGCGTTACCCAGGCTTAGCCTGCCCGGACGTATGCAGTGGCTGCAACGACAACCGGCAATACTGCTTGATGTGGCGCATAATCCGCAGTCGGTGGCTTATTTGGCGAGCCAACTCCAACAACTGCGCCAACGCTATCCGCGGCTGATTGGCCTGGTGGGTATGCTGAAAGATAAGGATTTGCCACAGGCGCTACTGCCCTTGACGACCTGTATCGATGAGTGGCATCTTGTCAGCCTACCCGGTAATCGGGGAGCCAGTAGTGAGCAACTTGCTGCGGCGCTAGACACGGTATTACCGACCGTGCAGGCGACGCAACATCAGGATGTGGCCCAGGCCTTTACCCAGCTTCGTGATGCTATGGCCGCGACGGATTTGCTGGTTGTTTTTGGATCTTTTGTTACTGTTGCCGGCGTATTGGCGCTGTCGCGGGAGGAAGAATGAGTGCAAAATTTAAACATCGCTTGCTCGGTACCAGTATTTTACTGATGCTGGCGATTATATTTTTGCCGGATCTGCTGGACGGTCAAAAGCAGGTGGTGAAGGACGATTTCCAGGTCATTCCGGAGCGCCCGGAGTTTGCAGGCGTGCAGCAGGTTGCACCCTTTGATGACAGTGCCTTGACGCAAGCGCAAGTCGTCTCCGAGCAACAGCCAGAGCAGGGTGAGGTGCCGCTGGACGAACAAACGGCCAGTCGGCCGGAGTTGCCATCACAGCAATTTGCGACTGTGACTGTTGATGCTGCAGGGCAAGCGCAAACCCAGACTGCAACAACTCCGGCACCTACTACGGTAAGTCAGCCGGCGGCGGCTAACCCGCCATCAGCTTCCATGCCAGCGCTGAATCAGGCTGCCTGGGTTGTCAGAGTAGGCAGCTTTAGTAACCGTCAAAACGCCAATGCTTTGGTGACCAAGTTGCGCCAGGAAGGTTTTACCACCTTTACCCGCGACATTACCAATGCTAGTGGCCAGCAGTTAACCAGTGTCTTCGTTGGCCCGGAAATTCGCCGTGAAAAGCTGGAGCAGGGATTACCTAAGCTACGCCAGCTTACCGGCGTAGAGCGGTTGGTGATTAGCAATTACCAGCCAGCGGAAAATAATTAGCTATTGCACGGCGCAATTTGGTAGAATGCGCGCCGTCAATAAGCATCCTTTGGTAGCAAATGAGTTGGATTGATTTCACCATTCTGGCGATCATTGCCTTATCCGCCGTGATAAGTCTGGTCCGGGGCTTCGTAAAAGAGGCTATCTCGTTGACCGTCTGGATCGCCGCCTTCTTTATTGCCAGCTCTTACCATCCGCATCTTGCCAGCTTTTTCACTAACCTTACCGACGACACCATCAGAAACGCTGTAGCGATCGCCATTTTGTTTATCAGCGCACTGATTGTTGGTGCTTTAATTAACTATCTGATTAGCAAGCTGGTGCAATCGACGGGACTGTCTGGCACCGATCGGCTGCTCGGGCTGATTTTCGGTGCGCTGCGTGGCGTGCTGGTAGTTAGTGCGGTGTTGTTTTTTGCTGATGCCTTTACCCCGGCTGCCAGCAGTGACTGGTGGCGACAATCGGTATTGATCCCCGAATTTGGTTTTATCATTGAATGGTTTTTCGAGTATTTGCAAAGCCATTCCAGTTTTATGCAAAAGCCCTAGCCGGCGAGGAAATTTCAATGTGTGGTATTGTTGGTATCGTAGGTAAGTATCCGGTCAATCAGGCCTTATATGATGGTCTGACAGTGTTACAGCACCGTGGGCAGGATGCGGCCGGTATTGTTACGGTGGATAATAATACCTTGCGCTTACGCAAGGCGAATGGCCTGGTTAAAGATGTTTTTGAAACCCGCCATATGCAGCGCCTGGCCGGTAAAATAGGTATTGGTCATGTTCGCTATCCTACCGCGGGCTCTTCCAGCACCGCAGAAGCACAGCCATTTTACGTCAATAGCCCTTTTGGTATCGCTCTGGCGCACAATGGCAACCTGACCAATGCGCATGAACTGAAAGACGAGATCTTCCGGCTGGCGCGCCGCCATGTAAATACCACCTCTGACTCCGAGGTATTATTGAATGTGCTGGCGCATGAACTGGCAGTGCAAAGTAGTATGCAGCTGGAGCCAGAGCAAATTTTTAAAGCCATTGCCAATGTGCACCGCAAGGTACGCGGTGGCTATGCAGCAGTCGCTCTGGTGATCGGTCATGGCCTTATTGCCTTCCGCGACCCGAACGGCATCCGGCCACTGGTAATGGGTAAGCGTGAAACACCGGCTGGCACTGAATATATGGTGGCATCAGAGAGTGTGGCGCTGGATGCGGATGGCTTCTCCGTGCTGCGTGATATTTCGCCGGGTGAAGCGGTGTATATTACCGAGCAGGGCGAGCTGCACAGCCAGCAATGTTCAGAAAACCCAAGCTATACCCCCTGTATCTTTGAATATGTGTATTTTGCGCGGCCAGACTCGACGATGGACAATATCTCGGTGTATGCCTCGCGCGTGGCGATGGGGAAATATCTGGGTGAGAAAATTAAACGCGAGTGGTCGCATCTGGATATCGATGTGGTGATCCCTATCCCTGAAACCAGTAATGACGCAGCGCTGGAAATTGCCAGTGTCCTCGGTTTACCGTATCGCCAGGGCTTTGTGAAAAATCGCTATATCGGCCGTACCTTTATTATGCCAGGACAAACGCAGCGCAAGAAATCGGTAAAGCGCAAGCTGAATGCGATCTGGCAGGAGTTTAAAGGTAAGAATGTATTATTGGTTGACGATTCGATCGTCCGCGGTACTACCTCTGGCCAGATCATCGAAATGGCGCGGGAAGCCGGTGCCAAAAAAGTATACTTTGCCTCTGCCGCGCCGGAAATTCGTTTTCCGAACGTCTATGGTATTGATATGCCATCGGCTAATGAGTTGATTGCGCATGGCCATGATGTCGAAAGCATCTGTCAGATCATCGGTGCCGATGGCCTGATTTTCCAATCGCTGCCGGATCTTATTGCTGCGGTGCGTAGTGAAAACCCTGAAATCAAGCGTTTTGAAACCTCAGTGTTTGATGGTCATTACGTCACCAACGATATTGATCAGGATTACCTGAACCGGCTGGATCAGATGCGTAGTGACGATGCCAAAGCGGCTTCAGTCATGTCAATGGCCTCACATCTGGAGACCTATAACGAAGGTTGAGTCCAGCTCTAAGCATACAAAAACGGCTGCCAGTGGCAGCCGTTTTGTTTGATTTAGCTAAAGTGTCTTTATTGGTTAGTGGGTAAAGGCCGGGCCAAAACCCGAACTCCATAGAATCGCTGTGGCAGCCAGCACCACCACTAGCAGCACCAGACCGCAAGTTACTACTGAACTGGCATAAATAAAACCACGTTCTTCCGGGATATGCATCAGGATCGGTACCCCGACATAGAGCAAATACACCGAGTAGGCTAGCCCGGCCAGACCAACCATCATTACAAACCACAGCTCAGGATACAGCGCGGCTAAACCCACCATAAACAGTGGCGTTGAGGTATAGGATGCCAGCTCCAGCGTTTGGGTATAAGTGGGTTCAGCGCCAAAGGTATGGGCCATCCAATGTGCTAATAAGCCCAGTGCAAAGACACCGGCAATCAGGGCGATATACATTGCCACCGCCATCAAGCGTGCGCTTTCGGCGGTTAAAAAGATTCTTTCACCCACACCGATGCTCCAACCCAGATGCACCGCTGAATAATAGGCACACAAAGAGGGGATCAGCGCGATCAATAAAATGTGAATCATGCTGTAGCGGAAGCTTTCGTGTCTGGCATCAATGGTATGCCACTCTTCTTTCGGGTGGGCATACAAGCCCCATAAATGGTTTAGTATCATAATTATTATCCTTATTACTGCAAAACTGCACCCTTGTCCGGGCAATAACGCAGTTGCCCGTAGTTAAGTTATGACTGATGGTCAGAACTTCGTCAAGCTTGGCGTTGAATTTTTAAACACTAGCAAAGTAAGCTATTGGAAGCTGCTGGCGGCGCTGTAGCCGATTCGGTATACTTTAGCGCTGATTTTTAGAGCGGTTATCTGATGCAAAGTTGCGAATATCAACAGCTGTTGGCACCGATCCAGCAGTTTCTTGGCTGTGTTACTCCTGATGCCTGGTTAGCGCAAGCGGCGAAGCCTGAGTCTTTGCCGGTATTGCTGACGGATCACCTGATCTGTGAGTTAAAGGCGGCGCAATCTGCGATGTTTTTAATTCGTCGCTATGCGGTAGATGAGCAAAGCGCTGAAGCTTTGTTGCAATGGTTAAAGCCATACGAGGATTTTACCTACCGCCAGCTTGGCGATTGGCAGCAACTGGCCGAGCACAAGCTGAAAAAATCGATGCTACCCAAAGCCAGCTCGGCCTATGGGCAGGATTTGATCGACAAAATGGTGTTGTTAATTAAAGAAGAGCTGCACCACTTTTATCAAGTATTGGAAATAATGCAGCAGTTCGGCGTACCTTACGACAAGATTACCTCCAGCCGTTACGCCAAAGGTTTGCTAAGGCACGTCAGTACTTTTGAGCCGAACGCGCTGGTCGACAAACTGATTTGTGGTGCCTTTATCGAAGCGCGCTCCTGTGAGCGTTTCGCCCGCCTGGCACCTTTATTGCCAGCTGCAATTGGTGATTTTTATATTTCACTGCTGCGCTCGGAAGCGCGCCATTATCAGGATTACCTGAGCTTGGCACAGCAGATTGCCGGTAGCGATATCAGTGCGCGGGTGGCGTTTTTTTCCGGCGTTGAAGCCGAGCTGATTTTAGGCCCGGATGCTGATTTTAAGTTTCATAGCGGGGTACCGGCCGCGAGCCTGCAGGCGATGGCCTGATACTAATCAGGATGTCGCTGGCAGCGGATCAAATACCAGTTGCCACTGTTCGGCAGTGACTTTCAGATAGCTGCTTTGCGTATACCAGTCACCCAGCACATAACGCTCTGCTGCCTGACCATTAACTTGTAGCTGATGTACTGCCGGTCTGTGGGTATGGCCATGGATCAGTTTCTGCACACCAAATTGCGCCATCACTTTTGGCACTTCTTCTGGTGTCACGTCCATAATACTGGCGGCATCTTGTCGCATATATTGCGCTTTCGCTTTAGCACTTTTTTCGCGGGCTTTACGGGCAATCCGCTGTCGTATGCTAAGTGGTAAAGACAACATCAGTGTCTGCCACCAAGGCTGATCCCACCAGCGGCGGAATTTCTGATAGGCCAGATCCAGCGTACAGAGGCTATCGCCATGCATTATCAGCGTAGGAGTGCCGTAGAGATCAATCACCTGCTGCTGCGGCAATAAGGTGATGCCGGCTTGTTTGGCGTAACGCGCTTTTAACAGAAAATCACGGTTGCCGTGAATAAAGAATATTGGCAGCTGTTTACTGACCGCTTGCAGTGCCGCTGCAACTTTTGCCAGTAATGGCTCCGGATTGTCATCACCAATCCAGACTTCAAATAAATCACCGAGAATATAGAGCGCATCGGCTTGCTGCGTTTCAGTAGCGAGGAAGTGCAAAAAGGCCTGAGTAATATCAGGCCTGTCTGCTGCCAGATGAAGATCGGCAATAAAAAGCGTATACGCCATCTGCGCCAATACCGCTTAGGCGCTATGCAGCTCAGCGCGCTCGATTACGACCGGCTCGACTGGTACATCGGCATGGCCGGCAAAGCGACCGGTGCGTACTTTACGGATCTTATCAATCACGTCCATGCCTTCGATCACCTCACCAAATACACAGTAACCCCAGCCTTGCATGCTCTCTGAGCTGAAATCCAGGAAGTTGTTATCGGCAACGTTGATAAAAAACTGGCAGGTGGCTGAGTGCGGATCGCTGGTGCGAGCCATCGCAATAGTGCCTTTTTTATTCGAAACCTTGTTATTGGCTTCGTTTTTAATGGGTTTCTTGGTGTCTTTCTGATCCATATCCGGAGTAAAGCCGCCGCCCTGGATCATAAAGCCGTCAATGACCCGGTGAAAAATGGTACCGTCGAAGAAGCCATCTTTTACATAGCTTAAAAAGTTCTCAACAGTAGCGGGGGCCTTGTCGGCGAACAGCTGCAGTTTAATTACGCCAAAATTGGTATGTAAGCTAACCATAGTATAGGGTCCTGTCAGGTTAAAGTGCGTCTATTCTAGCGCAGCCGCCGTGATAAACAAAGCAAGGATAGCGGGCCTTGTCCGGCAATGTTACACTAGCTCCCTTTTTATCGGGCCAGCAATTACGAGGACAGCATGCTGCAGATTTACAACACCTTAAGCCGTCAAAAAGAAGTCTTTACCCCTATTACGCCGGGCAAAGTGGGCTTATATGTCTGCGGTATTACCATCTACGATTACTGTCATGTTGGCCATGCCCGTACCTATGTCGCTTTCGATGTGATTAACCGTTATCTAAGGTTTTGCGGCTATGATGTGACCTATGTGCGCAACATCACTGATGTTGACGATAAAATCATTAAACGTGCGGCGGAAAATGGCGAAAGCTGTGATGCCTTAACAGCCCGTTTTACCCAGGCTATGCATGCCGATTTCAAGGCGCTGGGCTTGCTGCCGGCAGATATTGAACCGACGGTAACTGGCCATATGCAGGAGATTATCCTGATGGTGCAGCAGCTGCTGGATAAAGGCTATGCCTATATCGCTAAAGACGGTGATGTGCTGTTTGATGTCAGCAAGTATCAAGCTTATGGCGCACTGAGCCAGCAAAACCTGGAGATGCTGCAAGCCGGTGCCCGGGTAGAAGTCTCGGATAGCAAAGATGATCCACTGGACTTTGTGCTGTGGAAAACGGCCAAGCCGGGTGAGCCTTACTGGCAATCACCGTGGGGCAATGGCCGGCCGGGCTGGCATATCGAATGTTCGGCCATGAGTGCCAAACATTTAGGCGCGCATTTTGATATTCATGGCGGCGGTTCAGACTTACAGTTCCCGCATCACGAAAATGAAATTGCCCAGTCGACCTGTGCCCATGGCCATAAGTACGTTAATACCTGGATCCATACTGGTATGGTGCAGGTTGATAAAGAGAAGATGTCCAAATCCTTGGGTAATTTCTTTACCGTCAAAGAAGTTCTGGCGCAGTACAATGCGGAAGCCGTACGTTACTTCTTATTATCCAGCCAGTACCGTAGTCAGCTGAATTACTCAAAAGAGAATTTAGAGCAGGCACATGCGGCGTTGGGACGGTTATATAATGCGCTGCGGGATATTACGCCGGCAACACAGGTCGATTTAAATAATGACTATGTCGCGCGCTTTAAAGCGGCGATGGATGATGATTTTAATACCCCGGAAGCCTTACCGGTGTTATTTGAACTGGCGCGCGAAGTAAACCGTTTTAAAACCACTGAGCCGGCCAAAGCCGCTGAGTTAGCTGCGGTGTTACAAACTTTGGCGGGCGTGCTGGGGATTTTACAGGGCGATGCCGAAGCCTTCTTAAAATCCGGTGCTTCGGATGATGAAGTGGGACAAATTGAAGCCTTAATAGCGAAACGTAACGCCGCCCGTGCTGCGAAAGATTGGGCGGCAGCCGATGCGGCCCGCGCCGAGCTGACAGCACTGGGGATAGTGCTGGAAGATAAAAACGGTGTCACCAGTTGGCGTAAAGCTTAAGCGCTAAGTTTTAAGTTCGAAATGCCAAGTGCGAAATACAAAGCACAGTAAGCAATAAAAAAACCGCTTAATTGCGGTTTTTTATTGCTTGGGTTTAGAGCCCGAATGAGCCAGATTTAGCTGGCGTCATGATACAGTTCGCAGGCTTCCAGGGTATTTTCAATCAGGCTGGCGACGGTCATTGGGCCGACACCACCCGGTACTGGCGTGATATAGCGGGCATGCTTAACCGCATTGGCATAGTCGACATCACCGACCAGTTTACCACTATCCAGACGGTTGATACCGACGTCGACTACTAAAGCACCAGGTTTAACCCAGTCACCCGGAATAAACTCCGGCCGGCCGACCGCCACCACCAGTAAATCGGCGCGCCGCACCTGCTGCTCCAGATTTTTAGTAAATTTATGGCATACGGTAGTGGTACAGCCTGCCAGTAACAGCTCCAGCGCCATCGGCCGGCCCACGATATTAGAGGCACCAACAACCACCGCATCCATACCTTTGATATTGACCCCGGTGCTGTGCAGCAGGGTCATAATGCCTTTCGGCGTGCAGGGACGCAGTGCCGGCATCCGCTGTGCCAGGCGGCCGATATTGTAAGGATGAAAACCATCAACATCTTTTCTGGGGTCAATCCGCTCTAAAATGGCTGAGGCATCTAAACCGGCGGGCAGGGGCAGCTGAACCAAGATACCATCGACGCTTTGGTCGTGATTTAACTGATCAATTAAATCGAATAATTGCTGTTGGCTGGTATCTGCCGGCAAATCATAGGACACCGAGTGAAAACCCACTTCTTCGCAGGCTTTACGCTTGCTGCCGACGTATACCTGCGACGCCGGATCCAGACCGACTAACACCACTGCCAGACCTGGTGCACGCTTACCGGCGGCAACCCGTGCCCGAACCTGTGCTGCGACCTTATCTTTTGTTGCCTGGGCAACGGCTTTACCATCAATAATTTGTGCTGTCATGCCTGCTGAATTCCCGCCAGTTTTGAAAGCAGTATTTTCGCACAGCAGCCAGTTTTCTGCCATCCTTGATCGGCAACCGCCGCTTTTTCTCGCTTTAGGTTCAAATAATCGCCAATCGGCTGAAATTAGCAAAAAATAGTTTGACGCTACAGGTCGCGGGCGTTAATATTCCGCCCCGTTGCAGCAGTGCAGCATAGTCGGTGATTGGCGCAGCTTGGTAGCGCACTTGGTTTGGGTCCAAGGGGTCGCAGGTTCAAATCCTGCATCACCGACCATTTTGAGATAGTAGGAAGCGCACTTGGTTTGGGTGCTCTCGATCTAACGGGTCGAAGGTTCAAATCCCACATAAGCAACTACTATCTCTATCCCAGATAGGCGTACATTATGCGCCCGTAGCTCAGTTGGATAGAGCAACGGCCTTCTAAGCCGTGGGTCATAGGTTCTTATTTCAGGTTAGATTTTAGTTCATCGTAAAAAAGTACATTGTTTTTAGTTTAGTGCATCACTGTTGTATGTTTTATTGTATTTACAAATGCGCTCGTAGCTCAGTTGGATAGAGCATCCGCCTTCTAAAGTCAAAATTTGGGCACTCATTTGGAAACTTTTGAGTTGTAAGATGTCAAATTCAGGGAAACCTTCCAGGTAAAGCTGATGGCAATCCTGAGCCAAGCCTCTCTCATGAGGAAGGTGCAGAGACTAGACGGCATCTGCCTAACGCTAAGCATATTTTACTTAGTTATGGCAAAGGTATAGTCCAGCGCACGAAGCCTATATTGGTGGCAGTGAAAGCTGTAGTGTGACGAAGCGGATGGTCGCAGGTTCGAATCCTGCCGAGCGCGCCATATATATATCCCACCTTCAAGGTGGTTTTTTTTTGCCAGCGGTGCACTAACTTAATTTGCAATAACACTATATAAAGGCTATTGTTTTGGTGCATCGCAGGTATGGCGATAAGCCAAACAAGGAAGCTTGATATAGTGAATAAGTATGCATCAGTTACAGTAAGAAAGTCTGAGGTAAAACTTAGCGATAACAATATTCGTTTTAGGTTATTTAATATACTGACGGAAGAATATGTTCTAGAGTACGACCATTATGTCAATGGCCTTGTTAGGCTGGGCGTGCCTTATCAAACCGTTTCTGCAAAAGCACAAGATTTATCGCGTTTTTATGATTATTTTAATACTGCTAGTCAAGTAATTGTAGATCTAAACGATAATAGCTCTCTTTACTCACCTTTAGTTCGTGTTTTTAATTCATTTCCAATTTTCCTTGCGTTTGGAGAGGATGCGCCTGATGAATTGGCATCAAGAGTTGCAAAGCTTTTAAACAGTCCTTGCTTAAAACCCACAAGTATCAGACGAATATTGTCCACAGTTAAGCAGTTCACACTAGAGTCGGCGCGTTTAGAGGAAAGCCTTCATAGTTATGCTTCTGATAACTTGCTTAACGTCAGTTCAACCAGTGCTTTTAGCTCGGAATTATTATCAAGAGCAAAAATGTCTGAACACGAAAAAAAGCGCCTGCTATCAAAATCTTTTCTAGCAGGATGTATTAGCGGCGGGGCTAGCATGACTAGTTCACGTCTGTTTTCTGTTCCTAGTATAATTAAAAAAATATCCGACTCTGAGCTAGCTCCGAAGTCATTCCCCATCAAACACGTTATAGATTTTTGCCAAGGATTAAATTCTCTAAGGGACAAGTGCTTATATGCACTATTGTTTGGGGGAGGGTTGCGGATGCATGAAGCTCTTCAAATCAAAGTTACAGATATAAACTTTTCCAATGAGACAGTAGCTTTATCATGCCCTGAAGCGCAAGAATTCATTAAAAATTACACAAGCATGCGACATAAGGGTGTTGACCACTACAAGATATTCCTGATAGAACCATTTAAGTCATTTTTTTTTGACGCAGCAGAAGCGTATTGGAAAAGTGAACGACCAGAGTCTACAAGTGAGTTCTTTTTTTTGACTGCACCTAGGTTTGGTGCTAGACCAATGTTCAATATGAGTCATCAATCACTCGTTGATGCTTTTAGAGAAAATCTGAAAAGACTGAATCTTGATCATTTGCTGCATTTGACACCCCACTCAACCAGACACTTTTTTGGCTTTTATATGTTGAACTTCTGTCCTGTTGCCAATTCAGATGGTGAAATTTCATATGGGTATCCACTTGAAAAAGTACGGTATTTTATGCGGCATACTTCAATCACAAATACTGAGAAGTATGCTGTGCCTGATGTAGAAAAACATAAAAATGATATACAAATTGCAAATAAGCTATTGGAAAGCACGCCTGTTAATCTTAAAAATGTAAAGCAGCAGTCTCTTAGCAAATTAATGTTAAATTTGTTGGGAGAATAGAATGATTTTTATTGAGGAAAATGAAGATAATCTATTTAAGCATTGCCAATCTATCATTGATAGTATGCCCCGATATCAGGCAGGTGCTAAGAACTCGGTAAAGGCCTCTATTATCTTCGAGCCAATCTACCAAGCACATATAAGAAATAAACTACGTGATCATCTTGAGTTAATTGAGCAGGGTTTATGTGATGAGGAAGCATCTTCTTCCGATATAGGTCGAGAAGTTATAAATCTATATTCTAGATTAATGCCTGATCAACTAACAGTTAACAAATCAATTTTAATAGGGAACTATGTAAGACTGCTTTTGATTCGGCTAGCTTGCATTAAGGTTATAAAACTTAATTCTTCATTTAAAATTACAGTCCAATCGCAGAATCAATTTAAGACAGTCCAGACTTACAGAAAATTATATCCAACATCAGTATTTGAAGCTCTGGCTATTGGCACACCTGAAAGAGCAATTAAACATGGCAATGAACTCCCCCGACAACTAATAATTGCTATAGAGGAATCGTCAATAGCATATAAAAGTCGCGCAGGTGCAAGCCTAGCTCTTGCAAGAGCATGTCTTTGCCAAGGTGTTGAGACTTTATCTGATTTTAAGTATTCCGATTGGAACGCTTTTTATACTGACTACATCAGCGTTCCTGAGCGTCCTGCAATTTCGATTTCTGCTTTAATAGGAGTTCTTAGTAAGTATAAAAATGACCCTCAATTTTCTAATGAATTTCACTCTAATAAGTCAAAAAAATATGACACCCAGAACAACAGTGAGATAGATTTTGTATCAGGGTCTAGAGCACAAGCAATAGCTCTATTAGGTGAAGTTAACTATTTAAAAAATGGTGTCCGTTACAATGTCTCTGAGCGCGTTGAATATTTCAAATCTTACAATCGTAAAGTTATTTCATACGGTTACTGGGATAGCAGTGATGTAAAACGAAGTGATTTTATGCCCAGTAATTTGGACGCCAAAATATCTCAAGTGTGGAAAGTAGCTCAAATCGATTACTGTAATACTAAGAGAGAAGCTGGTACAAGAAAAAATGCCGAGCTACGCTTGAGTGTGTTAAACATTTATTTGTTCAGCTATTTGCCAGCTTATTTTTTGAACTGTAAAACTGGTAGCATTAAATACCCTGAAAGGCCAAGAGACTTTATTTCTACCATTTTTGTTCAGCGCAGCTCAATTTTCGAATATGAATCTAAGCTTCCTGATGACTTTCAATTTCCTGTTTCGCTTGAAGATTTTGTTCATGCCTATGAGCAGACCAGAGCAAAAGTTGGTACTAGTAACGAGAATACAGCAAAAGGGGTAATGCGAGATATTTCACTATTTTTCGATCACCTCGTCTCAATTTGTTCAACAGATAGCAGTTCAGAGTTCTATATCAAAAGTAATCCTCTTAGGCTGGCCCAGAGTAAAGTAAAGGGTACAAAATACATCAAAAGCCGAAAAGAAGTTATGAGTTTAACTTATTGGTCAGGTTTGCGAGTATTCTTAAAAGTGGTTGCTAATAAGTTGCTTGATGACAACTTATCAATAATTACTTCGAGCTATAAAACAGCAAAAGACTTAGCAAATTATCCTATCAATTCAAAATTCAGTTTTTTTGGTACTGATGTTGAGATTGGTATGATTGATCTAACAGACGTTGGAACATATTGGCATCGCCTGCAATCAGGTCAAAATATTAGACTGCCAAATGCTAATCCTATTGCAATGTTAAGTTTTATGGCTTATAGCGGTCAACGCCTGAGTAATACTTTTTGGCTTGATGTGAATACCTATAAAATTCTGGAAAGCGATGATAGAGAATATGAGGATGGATTAGATCATGATCTTGTTAAAGTTTTAATAAATACCGATAAAGCGTTAACTAAAGAGTTTCCAATCTTCATACCTCTTTTCACATTCAATATGTTGAAAAAAGTTGAAAATTTGTTAAGGCTTAATAAGTATGAATGGAGTCTGAGTGAAATTGATTATCAAGCTGAGGAAGGTTCAAAGTGGGGTAAAATAACGCCTCTTTTTCGCACAACTGAACAACACTCTTCCTCATCCTTACCAATGGCATCAATTCTTGCTCAGTATGAAAATTGCTTGACGGCTTCTGGCATTAAAATAGAAGAGAGCCAGATTTTTTATATGCCAGCAAAGCATGTATCGCCGACAGAACACGTATACTGTGTTTCACATTTCAAGAAACATATCGATGAAATCAATGCATCTGTAAAATACTTCGATGAAGAGGCTGTTCCATTTACGCCGATAAAGAGTGGGACGTTAATTACACCTCACTCATTAAGGGTTATGGTTAGTAGTGTGTATTCACCTGCTCTTGGTGAAGATGTTGTTTCAAAGTTGATGACTGGACAAACTGAGGCGACAGTTGGGTATTATACTACTGAATTAGACAGCACCTCTTCAGATTTGATAGCTCATCTTTCGTCATTGATGAATCTCAGTGGCAAAAAAATCGTGTCTGAAGCAAGTATTGATGAGGTAGATTTTAGAAGAAGGCTAATTGAAGGTACTGTAGAGCTTGATTATCAAGCCAGCTCAATGAATTTTTCACCTGATGCTACTTTGGATGACGAGACACTACCATCATCTGGTTTAGATGCGCTAAGGGTCGCAGCTGCAAGCGCATTGGCGTTCAATAGAACCCATATTTGTCCTTTTAATAATGATTGTCCAAGATCTATTATTTCTGAGATTGGTGAACATTCATGCTCCGAGTGTCCTTTTACAATTACAACTACCAATCACATCCCGTCAATTGCGGCTGAGATAAGATCTAAATCAGAACGTCTAAAAGAAATTAAATACAAGCTTGATCTAGGAAATTTAAATGATATAGATAGGTCGAACTTAGAAAGAAATCGTAATAGCTTACTTCGTGAAGTTACTAATTGGTATATAAGATTAAAAGTAATCAGCAACAATCCCGATGGCCTTTTTATTATGTCAGCCGATGGGAAAAAGCGGCTTACTCATGACACACCAATCACGACAGATACAAGTTCTTTGCAAGCATTTTTAAGAAGATTAGATGAAGTTAATGGTTCCGATCTACTTCAAACTGAAAGTTTGAAAATTCAAAGTGCGCGATTTATGCGTCTTGCTGAGATAAATATTGACAAAGTCGATTGGAATTCAGTTCCTGAATATAGCGATATTGATGCAGCTTATAATCATTTTCAGACACTGTGTAAAGTTAGCTCTTTAGATGTGAAAAACACACTCAAGACTATAGAAAGTAAATTCTCGATGCAAAATATGATAGTTCAAAAAATAGGAGTCCAGTAGTCATGGCAGGGCAAATTGAGATTCAAGCAAAAGCAGTTGAAGCTCGTATTGAATTTATTAAATCTGCATTAAAGACTTTTCAAAGTCAAAATAAGGTTTTTGGTAATATCACTAAGTTAAGTGAATATCTAAGTGAATATATAGAATCAAATAATAATGAAAAAATTCATCCTGGGACAATGAGAAGGAATAAAGAATATCGCTTTTTACTTGAAAAATTCTTTACTTCAGGTAAGTCAAAGCAAATCGAACTTCAAGACTCAGTGAATGCATCGATTGAGTTGCGGCAAGCAAAGAAAAAAATAAAACAACTTGAAATTGAATTAGATGCAGTTAACCGAGAGTATCTAATGATGAGCGAAGAAATGTTCAAAGTAAGTTCTGCCCCATCAGCGAAAATTGAGTCTTACGAATCTTTCTCAAGCCATAAATTAAGAGATGAGCTTTGTTGTTCTGCAGATTTAATTATAGACCTTATGAAAATGGCGCACGGTTTCTCATCTGACTTAAAAAATGGAAAGGTTGTAAGTGATCTCGATAAAAAGGAGATCATGAATCGAGATAAGTTTCCTCATTTTTTCCTTTATGTAAAACAGGACTTTAAATTCTAATGTCAAGCGGGCAGCAGAAAGCACAGCATAATCTCAACGCTTTTAGAGTATGGGTGGCAACGCAACAGGACGACGACTTTAAACAAATCGTGTTTAGGGGGCAGTTAAGTCGTACAGAAATTGCTAAAGCGATCGGATGTGGTAAGTCTGCTCTGAGTCAAAATCCTGAATTACGTAATGATTTATTGTGCTTGGAAAATAACTTACGTGATAAAGGCGTGCTTCCACCCTTATCGGAAAGCGCTAAAAACGATTTAGATAAAGCTAAGCCCTACGATAATACTGGCAATCATAGATCGCTTGATTTGAAGCGTTTGTCCCTGCTAGAAGTAGAGAATGTAGAGCTAAAAGCTAAAGTTAAAGAGCTTGAGTCTAGGCTAAAACGTTTTTCTGAATTGTCAGAAACCTTATCTGAAATGGGGTTTTTAGTAAGCGTCCGGCGAACACAT
>NZ_ALAB01000009.1 GCF_000280055.1 Alishewanella aestuarii B11
GGTTTTTACCAAGATGAGTCATGCCTTTCAAGAAGAACAAATGCGCGTAACCAGTGTTCGATATAGCTCATCTCGTATAGTTGTTTTTAGTGGTATCCCATCTAAAAAAAACTCTTACAGAACCAATAGCGGTAAGTACTATGTCACTGTAAAGATAGATCCTGAGGCACTGCCATTAGAGCCTGCTATTGGCCAGTATTGGTCTATAAAAGGAATTCGACAAATTGAAAATATGGAGATTGGTGACTATGTAATGCAACAGCATACATATCAGTCACCTGAGTATGTAGAATGTATTTTACCCGAAACAGGTGAACAGCTAATTCAGTTCATTGCCAAGGAAAAAGCCTTTAAAGGAATTGGGGAAAGTAAAGCTAGAGCTCTCTGGGAGCTTTTAGGAATTAATTTTCATGCAACACTTAAAAATGATACTCCAGATTCAAGAGCGTCCCTCAAAAGCGTTTTGAACGACGATGCTATCAATGCATTGATAGATGGGTATTCGAAATACAAGAACCTTGCCTATTGCAATTGGATGTCAGGCCTCAAGATTCCAGCCAGTGTCCAGCAACGTCTACTAAAATACCATACTGAGCACTCTATTGATGCTTTAAAAAAAAATCCCTATTTGCTTATTGGTTTTGGGATGAACTTTACAGATGTAGATGCTATCTCTAGAGAACTGCACGGTTCAATACTTAGTGATGACAGGCGATTAAGTGCAGCCCTAGAATTATCAATCCGTAAAGAGATTGAAAAAGGTCACACATACACATTACAAGCTGATTTACGTCCGTATTTAATCAAATTACTAAAAGACAATGAGCTTGTCACAAAAGCGTTTCAGGTTGGATATAGCCATGCTCAGTATCTGTTAAATCACGAAACTGGCACTTACCATCCTACAGCTCAGCTATTAATGGAGAGTGTCATTGCAAAACGACTTAAGGGATTAGCTAGTCAAAAAACATTGGATTATCAATGTTCAAGTTCAGCATATCTCTGTGCTGCACGCGAACTGCCTTATGAACTAACAAAAAAACAGATCGAAGCAGTCACTGCATCTCTTGATAACGCTGTAAGTTGTATCACAGGTGGTGCTGGAACTGGCAAAACCACTGTATTAAGAACAGCTTTGCGTGCTTACCACACTATGGGATATGAGATACACGCAGTTGCACTAAGTGGTCGTGCTGCCATGCGTTTACATGAATCAATTGGTTTTAGAACTTCAACAATTGCGAAATTTTTAAGAGATCAGCCTATTGATTCAGATGAAGGTAAACATCTACTTGTCATTGATGAGGCTAGTATGATTGATTTACCTACAATGTACCGCATTGTTACTCACATTCATCCCGGTGTGAAAATTATTTTTTCAGGTGATCCTGACCAACTACCGCCAATAGGTTGTGGCAAAGTGTTAGCTGATATTGTTGAATCTAAATCCATTACAAACACTTTGCTTGATATTGTAAAGCGGCAGGAAGGTGCAACGGGTATACCTGAATATTCGAAGTTGGTTAACCAGGGAAAAGTTCCTAGGCAACTTACAACTGGCTCAATTTTCTTTCACGAGACAAGTAAGCAGAACATTGCCCGAGTCTGCTGTGAGCTTTATCAATATTGTCCGGAAAATAGCCGTGTGGTAGCCCCAACCAAAGTTTTGGTAGCTGAAATAAATAAGCTCACTCAAGAGGTTTTGAATTCCGGTGGCAGCAGACTTGAATTTGAAATAAATGGTGAGAAATTTTATCAGAATCTTCGACTCAATGACTCCATTTTATTTACGAAGAATCACTATGACAAGGGCATTCAGAATGGTTCTCTGGGTGTTCTAACAAGTGTTGAATCATCTGGTGAAGTTTATGGTGAAGTGACGCTAGATACAGGAGATAAGATTGAAGTTACTCAACCAGTGCTTGATTGCATGGAACTGGGTTATGCAATAACACTTCATAAAGCTCAGGGATCACAATTCCCTCGCATTATCGTTGCACTACAGAAAAGCACAATTGTAGACAGAGCTTGGCTGTATACTGCTCTTACAAGAGCTGAAAGTGAAATCCATATTGTTGGAACAGAAATTGATTTTAGGGCAATAACGCAGGCACCTAGCCATTCTAATCGTCGTAATAGTTATCTCGTTGAGCTTTTGAAAGAAAAAATCGGGTAGGTTTGGATTAGCGAAATTGGTTTCACTATATCAATTAATTTACATAAAATCAAAGTGATATCTTAGGAGGTTTTTGTTAGGTTTTTTTAATGCTTCCTTTTTATATCAGAAGGTTAGAGATTTTTAGTTTCGCATGGATGCAATAGTTTTACATAAACGAAACTATTTTCATTTTAACATATTTCTAATGAAAAACTGGTCTTACTCCTCTCTCTTCATAGTAATAATCATAACTTACACAAAATGGGAAAGCGGGTTTCAGAATGTATGCATCTTTGAAAAAGCATTCGTCCCAAACAGCAAAAATGAGATACCAGCTTTTCTAGGAGGGTAACGACAGATCTTCGCTCATAGTATAGTGGTCAACTGAATTTGGCCACTTGGTTAGAGTTGCTATCGCATGCTGTGGCAAAAAATAAGGGAACCCAAATTTGTATTTTTGGGTTCCCTTATTAAGGACGACGGCTTTTCGATCATGCTAAAGATCGTCTCTGTGCCAAAAGCGGAAATTCACAGCAAGTCGATTATAACATTTGGATTTTGCCCCAAGGTTCTGCCACTTTCACTTACCTGCGCTCTTAAAAAACTGCCAATGCGCGCTGTTTCAGTTTAAATATACTGACATATAAGCTAATCTGGAAAATTGAGGTAACTAAGGATGGAAATATGGCTCGTATTATACTGATAGCTATGGTGCTATTGATGATTTCTTGTAGTAAACCAGATACCCCAGAGCAGATCGTCGAGAAACTCTACATGACGGCAGATTATAAACTTTTGAGTGCTGCTGATAAACAAGCCATGACCGCTGAAGAGTGGGATAAGCTAGGCTTTAGCCGCATGAAGCCACAGCTGGCACCGTCAAGTCGTTACTTTGAGCTTGAGCAATATCTCTATAAGTTTACTTCTGCAACAATTCATCCGCACACTGTCGATGGTGACAAAAAACTGGTTAAGGTAACTTTTAAGTACCCGAGTCTGCTGCTTGAGTTACACTTATTCAGTGATACCGCATTAAAGCTTTGGAAAGAGGAGATCGAGCAGGCTCAGGTTAATTTTGAAAAAGGACTCATTACTGAATCAACGCTAAATATTACCGAAACTGAGGAAACCTTCACGTTGCTAGCTGATGGAGTTTTTCTGGATCTGGCCGCTTTGCAAGAGCGTCGGAGAATACACAAGACAGTTCACGAATTAAGGGCATCTTTGGAGCCGTTGAGGGCGTTAACCTTCAAAAATATGCTTTCCTACCATTTTAATGGCTCGGATTACGCAAAAGCTATTGAGGAGACTCGGCAGCGTGGGCTTCAGCAAATTACATCTGACTTTGAGATGTTCCGTAGTGTGTTCACTAAGATGTTAGAGCTCGATCCTGATAGCAAACCATTTATTGATCTGCACCAGGCTTCGGAAGCTTATAGAAGGCTTGTACTTTTAAAGGCAGACAACTACTTTAAACAAGAACTTGCCATATCTAACACCAAGATCTCGGATACTTCGCGAGGTTATAAAGCGGTATTCTTTGACTGGGAGCTGAAATCACCAAGCCAGGAACCTCTTTATGGGGCAGCAGCCGCTTTTTCAGCCACCTTTTTTGACGATAGTGGCAAGCAAATTGGTTATCAAGAATTGATTTTTAAGGGGGCACCAGATGGAGAGCGTAATATGATTGGCTCAGGAGGTCTTAAAATCGATAACCAAACCATGGCGAATAAAGCTCGACGTGTCGACGTGAAATACCTATTCCCTTACAGCTTGCCTATGTTTAGTTGTTCGCTCGACCAACAGCTTAGTTGTGGAACGCGTTAACCCATTTGATAGCAACACTCCCCAATAAACGCACCTGAAAGCCAAAACAGCTTTCAGGTTTGTGGTGCCACCCCAAAACCAGCTTACCTTGTACACAGATATCAAAGTTATTTTGAGTGGGGTCTGTATGCTTCAGGTTCAGGTAGCTGAGTTATCGGCGCAGAGCTAAATTATGCGGTAGCCTTGTGTGTCCAAGCTTGATAACTGAACTTACCGTATATTCAATTCATAGGGTTTATTATAAATCCGTAATCCAGGCTTCCAATGACCGAATCAACAGGGTACGTTGTGGAGTAATTGTCGACGGTTTAATTTGT
>NZ_ALAB01000010.1 GCF_000280055.1 Alishewanella aestuarii B11
TTGTAGACAAGATGAGCCTGAAATTACTGCTGAACTTCAGGCCTACGGGGTGTAAGAGTGCTAACAAGGCAATCAAAAAGAAATTTGCTGCGGTGCTGCCCACGCGGTTTATCGCAACGTTAACGACCGCTTTTCGCTCATTCTCGCCAGTAGATCTCGGCTGCCTGGCGGCTAAGTGCCATTTTCGGTCGTTGGTGTTTGGTAGTTTGGATGGCAGCTTTTTAGGTAAAGCGGGCTTTGGGTGGTAAAGCAATTCGGATCCGCTTCGGACAATTTTGGGGTATGTAAAGCTGGTATAAAAGGCAGAATTAGCTAAGTGAAATGCGGGATTATGGTTGGCTTGATAACTTGAGATTACTTTTTTTATCTGTATAAATAATATGTAGACACTATCAAGGAAATACATCCAATGCGAAAGTCATGGCTAGAAATGCAAACAGATGAAGAAGTATGGAATAAAGCGCATCAGTTTGCTACAGAAAGTCGCAATGCCATTCATAATGGTATTGGAGAGTTCTGGGCTGACACCATTAAAAAGTATCACGATGACCCAGACAAGCGCCTTACAATAGCTCTCGATAACCTACCCTTACCGGGCGCTTTTCGCGAGGCAAAGATTGCTCTCAGAGCCACGATACGTAGTAAACGGAAGTCAAAGCAAGACTACGCCGACGAACTAGAACTAATTTATCGGTTAGCCGTAATTGAATCATTTAGTATCCCTTACAGTAAACGTTTAAAAATGCCCGGTTATAATGTCATTGAGCATACACCGGGAGGAAAATTAAATTCTCTCCCGTTTAACTACCAGAACACTGGATATAACAAACTAGATCTCACTAAAACAGACATCAAGTGGATTGTAGAGCAATGGGGTGAACCCAAGCGACACTCAACACTTCACAAGGATTATCATGACCTTTGGGTGGAGCAGGAAGATAAATTCTCTTCTAACTTTGATCGAAAGCTAAAAGAGCTTTCAGTGTTGGCAGGGTTTGCCAAATAGCTTTTTAAAAAGAGTACACCTTCTTAGAAGCATTGCCTTTAATGGATAAAAAGTATGGCAAAAAAACGTGATCAGCACATCGTGCCGAGGTGCTACCTAAAACACTTCGTAGATAGCTCTTCCTCTGTAAATAACAAAAAATATGAAGCTGGTGTATACGTAAACACTTCTGCTCTTGATAGAGCTTGGAAAATGAAAGGACTAAGAAACAATATCTTTACTAAAACTAGATTTTATAACTTAAAATCTGATGATCCTGATAAGCCCTTAGTCGAAGAACATCTTGCCAAAATAGAAAGCTTTTACAGTAAGGGGATTACAAAACTACTTAATGGAGAGTTTTCAAATGAGATTCTTTCGATATTCACACTTTTTGTAGTTACTCAATTTTTTAGAACCGAGAAAGTCCTTAAAACCCACCAAAAATCATGGGATAGAGTGGCATTGTATGCAGACATGTTTGAAGGAGGGAATAGCAACAGAAATATTTATGATGAAATATCAAAACAGCAGATTTTGTATTTAGCTACACCTGAGGCTCTAAACCCAATTCATAGAAAATCTGGGATAATTATTAACTGCACTCAAATCCCCTTTCTTACATCTGACAAGCCCGTAATAAAGGAGTTTTTTAATCAAGAAGACATATCGAGAATTTTTCACCCATTACAGCAAAAAAAATATATAGATGATCATTTTGAATCACTTTTCTACTTTATGCCTTTAACTCCGTGGCTAGCATATGTATCTCATAGTAGTTTTGAAGGTGAAACGAAAGGATACGAATGTTCACACGAAAGCGTAATTTCGCAGTTAAATAACATGATGCTATTAAATGCCAGTGAACATATATACTCCTCTATGGATAATCCCGTCACTAGCCTACCAGTCAAAATTAAACAGGAAGGTAATCTTAACTTTCTTGCCAAGATTTTTACCGGTTCGAGAAGGCTAATTTTAACGGTGAAAAGTTATCATCGCGATAACTCACTACTAACGTTGACTAGCGAAGATGTATGTGTGAGCGATGAACTTTTTGAAAAGCAGAAAGTGCATTCCGTTGAAGTGTTTGACACAAATTTTAGCAATATTATTGGGGTTGTCCGTAGCAGAGACTGCACTGTCAAAGCCATCGATAAATTAAGTGGAAAGATTGTTTTTGAAACTAAACATGGCTTATAGCTGGGATGTCCGCTGTTTGTCTGTAGCGGACTATTCCGAGCTAACTATCAGATATCCGCAAATCGCTCATTCCCGACAGTAGACCTCGGTTGCCAGGCAGCTAAGTGCCAAAAGCAGACGTTTGTTGTGTTCGATTTTATGTTGTATTGGTTGATTTCTCATCTGTTACACCACATATCGGTTATTTTGAACTGGTATTTATTTTCTTAGTGGCTCAAGTGAGTCTAACGTTTGAACGCAATTAAGGGCGACATTTTGAGCGACGAAAAGAAGCCTAGAAGCGAGATTATAACCTTTGAAACTAAAGGTACGGTGTCTAAAATAACTGTTGTTTATGACTCGGTGCATGGAGTATTTCATTTTCCAGAAGCTGAACCAAAATCCCTTTTCTTGGAAAGAAGTTACCAAAGAAACTCAGGAAAGCCTAAAGTGTTAACCTCTATGGCCGCGCGCAGTAACAACGCATCGTTTGATCCTGATAAATTTTTGCAAAATAATTACGACTACGCGATTAGCATTGATACTAATACCAAACAATATAAGGGACATAAGATCAGTATATGTACGTGCTATCACGTCCCCAAAAGATTGAGTGCGTATGGTAGTGATATACCGTTCTCTCATTTGGTGAGTTATGTAATTTTATCACCAATAGATGGAGTTAACCCGGAGCAGATAGGATGGTCTTTAGTTATCGAAAATAATATTCGACCTGCCAAGAATCCTTCTAGAATAGCCGTGATTGTAGATAGCGAGAAAGACGCGTTGCCCAACTATAATCTTCGAGAAAAGCCATATTTTGCTGAATATTATTTGCCTGACAATACAACAATGCATTATGCCTCGGATAAAGACAGAGATTCCTTGGCAGGTCAGATGTTGAAGATGTGTCACAATGCTGCGAATCAATTACATAACTACATGTTAGTTAATGAACTTTCAATGCCATTGTTACAAAATGCTTGTGAATACCATAAAGGCTACTTTCGAGTGAGGGTAAGTCAATATAAATAACATCTACTAGCTCACAAAAGCGCATAGCTGAATGCTTTTAGTTGTTGAGCCTGAATTTAAACGTTGTGGTGCGAAATAATTGCAACGAGTGGTAAGGTCGGCCACAAAACTAGTCATAAATGTGGATGATCTTATACAGCTAAGGTTAAAATATAATGTTTTAGCCCAGGGTAAGATTACGAGTGGTCATTTAATAACCACGCTCATTCCAGCTTCAAGCACCGCATCCAGATAAGCCTCATTCATCAATGCCTGACGCTGCTTTCTTCTGATACTCATTTTTCGCTTCTCAGCGCGTAACATATTCAAACCAAAGTGTCGCATCGTGGCAAGATTAGTCGCTGCATTACCACGATATATCTGGCACGCATCCTCACCTAAACTCACATCCAGCACCCAGTGTAACTGGTTTTCGATACTCCAATGCTCGCGAACTGCGCTGGATAGCCGCTCGGCACTAAGCGCGGCTGAGCTGATAAAATAACGTTGTTCTAATACTGCTCGCTTGTCCTTTTCCACCCGATAGGTGGTTGCCATGCCCAAGGTTGTCAGCGCAGGCCACGCAGCTTTGAGTTTTTCCGGTAATTCACTGGCATCACATACCTGGAATTCTCGGTACTCCAAGCGCCCACGGTTCTTTTCCAGTGACTGCGCTGCAGTGTCTTTGTGCGCTTTACCCGCAAAGACTTGTTTTACTGCATCATGCAACTGCCCTTGGTTGCCTTTAACCGTCAACAGGTAGTCAGCTTCTTTATCTACTATCTGCTGCGCTATCTCTTTCTGGCATCCCATGGCATCCAAACTGACCAAGCATCCTTTAAGCTCCAGCAAGTTAAGTAGCTGAGGTATCGCCGTAATTTCGTTGCTCTTCTCGTCCGTTTTAACCTGGCCCATTACCACGCCATTGGCACTGGCAAAAGCGCTAACCATATGAATAGAAGAGCAGCGGTCTTCGCGGTTGTAAGAGCTGCGCAACGTTTTGCCGTCAATCGCTACCACCTGACCATCAGTAAGCTCTGTACAAGCCTGCATCCAACTGGCAAAGCAACGCTGTAAAGCTTCGCTGTCCAGCAATGACATCACCCGTGCGATAGTGTCGTGTACCGGCAAGCCCAGTTTGAAAAAACCATGTTCTTGCAACCAGTCAAAGCGGTTTTCACCGAAATCTTCAATATCTTCCCAGCCCTCACAGCCTGCGATAACGGCACACAGCGTTAAAAATACCACGTCAAACAAGGGGTAAACGACCTTAGATGCTTGCCTTGGGTCTTCTAATTCTGAAAAGTGCTCTGCAAAAATATCGATGTTCATAAACTGGCTCCGCGTAAAAGCCAGTATCTGATCACAACGGAAGATCGCGGTCAATCAGTTATGTTAAAGTGCGCGTTAAATGTTCGTGATCTTGCCCTGTGTTTTAGCCCTCGATCAGCGTTCACTAAAATGCTTCAAAACTTTGTAAGTGATTTCCGTATTTGTTGCACTGATTACTTCCAAACGAGCTCCAGCATAACCTATGATGTTACTTTCGTTTAGGTCATATTCGACATCGGTACTAAAAGCAGCTCTAGCCATATCATTGCTAAATTCGCGGTAGCTGATTTTTAGTTTATTACCGACTTTTCCGCTGTATAAAAGTGTTCGCCTGAAACTATCATTTGTGAAAACGGTTTCTTTTGAGCGTGTGAAGTTTACTTTCCCGCAAACTGTTATGTCGGCAGGCCTATTAACGCAGAATTCGCCTGTATTTTTCTTAATTTGAACTGTAGCGTGAGGTTGAGGTGTGACCGCTATTAGTCCAGCATGAATAACATATCCGGCAAGTAGGTCTTGAACGAAGAACTCGGATTTTTCATCTTCGCCAATTTTAGATAGCTTTCCCTTTTTAATATCATAAGCAGAAATTTCTGCCTCTTCAGTCACTTCAATTATATCTCTTTTAACAACTCGGCCCTGATCCATTAAGGGTTCACCTAATCCTACCGACACAACAGTTTCTGGTTCTGGTATCGAGAAGCGGCTAGACTCAGGAGTGTAGTTATATTTTACAGTGCTACAAGAAGTTAAGGTTAAACAAAATAGTAGACCGATGTATTTCATCGTAATTCCTTTTAAAACATGTTGCCAATTTCGTGTATGTGGTTTTTAACCTGAATGACCCAAAATTTGGAACGAGATAGGTTAGTCTAGAAGAATTTCTGATCAATTGCATTTTATTTACCATCTGATTGCAGCAACTGCTTACCACCAGCAGCAAATCTATGTCTCCAATGGTGGTAAAGGACTTACCAGAGAATAGTTATCCTCAGTTCGTAGCTCTGGGCAAAATCTAGGGCTGATCCTGCTGTGTGCGTTATGTCCGCTTTTCGCTCAAAGCGGCTATTTAGCTTTCGGTAAATCCACCCAACTGGTCGTGTACAGCGGTGATAGCATACCGCGTTTCATTGACCAGTCTTGCTTTATACCTTGGCTAGCAAACCAGATCTTGCCTTTGCCACTGCCGTTTAGTTTATCGATTACAGTCATCAGCGCTTTGCTTTGATAGCTTGGCGGTTCAGGTTCAAACAGGCAGCCTTGATGCACACCTTCATCATAAAAATCTGACAGCATCACTCCGGCCTTGGCGTAGCGATATCCGTCACGCCAGATCTTATCAAGTAGGTTGATTGCAAGACTGATGAAATCACGAGTGTCAGCGCTTGGCGTTACAAGCGAGGTACTTATACTATTTGAATAGTACGGGTCACGTTCTTTATCGCTAAATGGGCTGGTTCGTAGAAAAACACTCAATTGCTTGGCTACTTGTTGCTCTTTACGCAATTTTTGGCAAGCACGACTAACATACTCACTTATGGCCTCCTGCATCTGCTGTTTGCAGGTGATCCTTTCACCGAATGAGCGAGAACTCACAATCTCTTTTTTGGTTGGTGCTACCTGTTCCAGCTCCAGGCACGACTCGCCATTGAGCTCCTGCACAATACGCGATACCACTATAGAAAATTGCTGGCGCATAAAAGCAGGTTCTGCATCAGCTAGGTCAAGAGCAGTATTGATCCCGAGTTTGTTAAGTTTTGCCGTTAATTTGCCACCAATTCCCCATACTTCACTAACAGGCAGCAAGCTCATTAACTTGCGTTGTCGTTCTTTATTTGTCAGATCAACAACACCGCCTGCTTTAGTCCATTTCTTAGCTGCATGATTTGCTAACTTAGCCAGTGTTTTAGTCGGTGCGATGCCAACACATACGGTAATGCCGAGCCACTTTTGGATTTTACTGCGTACTTGCTGACCAAATTGAGTTAGGTCAAGACAATGACTCACGCCCGTTAGATCAAGAAATGCTTCATCAATAGAGTAAACTTCAACAGCTGGCGCGAGTTGCTCTAGTGTTGTCATCACTCGCGCTGATAAATCAGCATACAGTGCGTAGTTAGAGGAGAAAGCCAGCAACTTACCGTTCTCTATGAGCTCACGTATCTGAAAAGCGGGGACACCCATTTTAATGCCGAGTGCTTTAGCTTCTTTTGAACGCGCTACAACACAGCCATCATTATTCGATAGCACTACAACAGCAGCATCTTTAATGTCCGGTCGGAATAGCTTCTCGCAGCTGGCGTAAAAGTTATTGCAGTCAACAAGAGCGAAAGTTTTCGTTGTCATGGCCTTCGTATTTTTCGTACCACGTTAGTCACCACACCAAAAATTTCTAACTCGTTATCTGAGGTAATCTCAATCGCTTGATACTTCGGGTTGTGTGGTAACAATCTGATAGTCGGTTTTAAGCATAATTCTTTAACTGTGAACTCATTGCTCAGTGCAGCGACGACAATATCTCCATGTTTAGCCTCAAGGGCACGATCCACTACCAGAATATCACTGTCATATATACCGGCGTTCTGCATCGAATCGCCACTAACCTTAACGAAAAACGTAGCCGCAGGATGCCTAACACAAAGCTCGTTTAGGTCTAGCGTTTTCTCAACGTAATCTTGTGCTGGAGAAGGGAACCCAGCTGACACCCGATTGTTGAAAAGTGGCAGCAGAATAGCATTGCATAACGATGCTTGACCGAGTACTTCAACTGTCATATCACACCTCGTCATATGTATATATATACAGTATATAGCCGATAAAACAAAAGCGGTAGTGTAAGTGTTATTTGGATTATCGTTTGAAAAGTAGGTTAGATTTATCTACATTTATGTAACGTAAAATTTAAGGTGGGTTCTTAGTATGGAAACGTTAGAGGTTAATGAAGCGCAATTTAGGCAGCAGCTGTGGAGATGGAAATCTGTCGGTCGAACTCTCTTCAACCTTCCGAAAATTGAAATACGAAATCACAAACTTAGAATTTCTGTTGTTAGCGTCGACAATATAGCGTGCTACACACTTAAGAAATCGTTTGATAGTTATCAGCAGTTACTGAACTGGTATGGGAGTTTGCTCGATGAATTGGAGCCGTGTTAGCTTCCAGTAGCCATTCGGTGTAACAACGCAACGAAATGGCGTTTAACACTAGCCCAGTTAGGAAATTCAGCACTCCCATAGTGAATCAGTTGCCCTTGAAAATCCTCCTGACCAAATCCTGCAGTTTTATCGTCAATCAAATAGTCGCCCCTGGAAAGACCTTTGTGAGCGCTGATAATCAGCCGGTGGCAATGTTCAAATCCAAAATGGCGCTCAACCCAGAGCCGTTTTTCGGTATAGCAGAGCGGGTTATGTACTGACGGCGCGGTTAGCAGCAACACCAAAAACTCAGGTTGCTCAAACAACCAACTAGCAGTCTCGATCGCATACTCATAGGGTGGTAGATTCAGAAAAAATCCCTCCTGACTCTGAGGATAGAGAATATCTGGCCTCAAGCTCCTAGCCGCATCGTAACTACTTTTGTAATCGCACAGTGTATCGTCTAAATCAATGTAAATTATGTGTTTCACTTTCAATTTGCCCGAATTTCAGTTCACCTCAATCAGTTTAGCTAATTTAATCGACGTGAACCACCGGAGGTAAGGTACTGTTATGGTGTGTATACGATGCATTTCACACTAATTCAAAGTTGGGCTATGCTCAACTCTGCCGGGGCGTATTCGGGAGGACGCATGAGTTATCGGGTAAAAATTGGTCGTCATAATGAGGTAGAACTGCCAGATACCCTGTGCCAGGAATTAGGGGTTAAAATCGGTGATATTATGGTTTTCGAGGCATCACCTGATTCTCAGGCACTCACAATAACCAAACACAATGATCAAACGCTTACCGATGATCAAATTGCGGCTGCAAGAAATCTCTCGCGGATAATCCCGTACCCTCTAGAGCACGAATAACATGAGCAGACCACCAATAGCAAATGATCAAGAACTTGAAGAAGTGCTAAGTGCCATCGAATTGTTGTTAGAAGCCGAGCCTGGCACACCAGAAGATGATGAATTACAGGCTTTAAGCATATTAGTCGATGAATACGAGGATATTCATTACCCAATGGGCTAATCATTAAAAGTCACAAAGGCATCGCCTGGTTGTTCAAGTTACCCATATTTCGATCGTCCTCATCTTATAGTTGTATCATAGAGATAGGCGTTTCTAAAGTTTTAGGGAAGGTCTAGGGCATGAACCGATATACTAAGGATTTGAGAAAATTTTTATGGAAAGAGTTCCATAAAAATCCTAAATATTTTAACGATTTAGCTAAAAAATATAAAGACTATACATTAGGTAAGTGGCCTAAAAAGTTTGTTGATTGCGTTTTCCAATATGACTTCCACCATTTTGTAGATATTTTTGATATTTACATACTAGCTTATATTACAACGCTGTTAAGGCATCCAAATCGTAAGCTAGCGGTTTTTCAATTGCCCGTAGGGGCAGAGCCGTATCCAGACAAAGAAATAGAGTTAAACCAACAGCAGCTAAACATGTTAAAAGAACCCTTTAGCGGAGAATTTTGGGGGGGAAAGCAAGGTGAAGATGGCTATGTAAAGTGGTCTAGACCTATTCACTGTTTAGCACGCGAAAACGAGGGTCAGCTTGCATGGGTGGTTATTGAGGCTAATAAAGCACCACTTGAAGTTGGATATAACGATAGCGGTAAATTTTATCGGTATTTGATCGAAAATGGTATCTGCGCTCGTTGGCCTTATGGGCAGTCTTACATAACAGTATTTGTTAACCTTGAATTAATTAAATTTTACTCTACTAATTCAAACAACTTTAAAGAAGTATTAGAGAGATCTGGTGAATCTATCGAAGTTTGTCTTGAGTTAGAACGAAACCCATTAGAAAACTGGAAAATCTAGTACTTGAAATATTTGTAAGCTAGTGGGCTGTAAAATGTAAAAATAACTAAATCCATAATGCTGCGCATTTCTTTCCTCGATTGTGAAACGATAGCAGCCTATACATAGGCATTGCCTACTAAACAGGGCATTTTAGTAGCCCACTAAAAATTAGTTTAATCTTGGGCAGTTTTTCACAAACACCCTAAATGCATAACTATGCTCAAAAAAACGATGCACTGAATATGCACCATATAGCTAGAATACATTATTTTATAAAAATTTACGGTGCACAGTAGGTGCATCGAAAAAAGTTGTTGCACAACTTAAAGAGAATAAGTAAAGTGCGCACCACTTAAGGGATGAGAGCGGACTGGCTAGTCACTCACTCACTCACTTAGTATAAATCAGCCTGATATAAAGGTTCGAATCCTATCGGGCGCGCCATTTGGCGAAAAGTTTCTAAAATGTGGTGGTTGTAGCTCAGTTGGTAGAGCCCCGGATTGTGATTCCGGTTGTCGTGGGTTCGAGCCCCATCATCCACCCCATCCCCCTTTAAGTCGGTGATTGGCGCAGCTTGGTAGCGCACTTGGTTTGGGTCCAAGGGGTCGCAGGTTCAAATCCTGCATCACCGACCACTTTATCTTCCCACAGCATTACTAAATCTACAGTTAGCTCAGAGCATTATTGAATCGTCGCATTCGTTTTATTGCCGTTTATAAAATTTAAATTCCGTATTTCCAGTGTCCGGATGCACCGAGTTAGGTATGCGTAACGATGAGCAATAGTAGCGTTGAGATTGGGGCAGCGCCCTTAGCAGGGTAGTAATTTTCTCCACCGGCTTCAAGGATCACATCCCTGTGCCCTTTCAGCCTCCGCAGCATCCCTGCTGCTGTTACGAAAATTCTACCGCAGCTAAGGGCTTAAAGAGCATCGGTTAGGCATCACGACAATATACTATTGGCGGCACGATCGTGAACGAGGCGGTAAATGCAGAGTACACTTTTCTGGGGACGTCTTTCGCATGGATGCGAAAGGGGAGCCCCCAGGGATGGGTTCACGGCGTGCCCCAGGAAAGTTGTACGGCGCGTTTAGCCGACGGATGCACCGAGATAGAACCTGCGTAACGATGAGCACCAGTAGCGTTGAGATTGGGGCAGCGCACTTAGCTGGGTAGCAATTTTCTCCACCGGCTTCAAGGATCACATATATGTACACCTCAAAAAAGTCCACCGTTTGGCATGCAATTTTAATGTATTAACGGATTAAGCTGCCTACGTATATCCGGCCTTTTTATTGAAGATATCTTTAGCTCTTCTGGCCCAAATGAGAACCGCGCCTCTGCTGCTTATCGTCCCTACGGAGTTTAAACTCCTGCGTGATCATCAGCGTTTGCAAAGGCCGGTTTAACCTGTTAATTCATTTTCATTACTTGCCTGGTGGTGTGAACTCGTTTGTTTTAGCCTGGTTGATACTCTTGCTGGTGATAAAGTACGGACCAGATAATTCGAGCGAGCTTGTTGGCTATAGCAACAACTGCTTTGTGCTTACCGCGACGTTCAGTTACTCTTCTCGCCCAGCTTGATAGCCTATCGTTATTGTTGTCGGCATTACGCAGAACGCTCCAGGCCCCTTGAATCAGCATATTGCGTAAATAGGCATTACCACGTTTGGTTATGCCTGCCAATTTTTGCTTCCCTCCGCTGGAGTGCTCTTTAGGGACTAATCCAAGATTAGCCGAAAAGTGCCGACCATTTTTGTAAGCTTTACCATCACCCGCAAATGCGAGAGCTGTCGTAGCCGTCTTTTCACCTACACCACGAATGGTCATCAATCTCTTGGCATTGGGGTTGGTTTGGGCCTGAGTTTTAATATGTTTATCTAACCGGTCAATAACCGCATCTAGTGATGCCCATTCTTGTTGGATATCACAGATAAGTGCTCGTGCCGCGCTAGTAAGGCCATTTTCTGCATCTTCCAATAAATCAGACAACGCATTTTTTAACGACGTTCTGTCGGTTGCGAAGATAATGCCATATTCATTTAACAAGCCGCGCAGTTGATTTATCAAAGCCGTGCGAGCATCCACCCGACGTTTCCGGAGTTTATGCACTATCATCATATCGGTTTGCTCAAGACTACGGGGTCTGACGAAGTGCATATTGGGGCGCCTTGCCGCTTCAGTAATCGCGAAAGCATCATTACGGTCATTTTTGTTGCCTTTGACAAAAGGCTTTACATGAATAGGCGGGATAAGTAACACCTTAAAGCCAAGCGCTTCTAAAGTGCGCCCCCAGTAATTTGAACCAGAGCAGGCTTCCATTGCAAAGGTTGCATCTGGGTAATCAGCTAATAAGGCCAGCAAATCCTTACGTTTAATCGTACGATTAAAAACGGCTTTACCTGCCTGATTGACGCCACAGAGCTGAAAAATACTTTTTGCTAAATCGATTCCAATTAGTGTAACTTTCATGTTGGACACCTCATGTAAACTTATTGACGGTTAACACATCAATAATGGCGCATTGTGACGCCGATTTCACTTGAGGTGTCCATCTCATCATCCCTGTGCCCTTTCAGCCTCCGCAGCATCCCTGCTGCTGTTACGAAAATTCTACCGCAGCTAAGGGCTTAACTAATATCGGTGAGTCATGACGACTCTCAGAAATCGAACGAGGTGGTAAGCATTCCGTTGATCCACACCGCTATACCCAACATTTCGCAAATCAATACCAGACTAAGCTGCCCACCGATCCTAGGCGGCACTCAAGCCGCAACATAGCCACTAAATTTGTAATTTAATTACAGTTTTCGCTATTTTTTATCGTCTATTAAAGCAGC
This sequence comes from Alishewanella aestuarii B11, assembly GCF_000280055.1. GTDB lineage: Bacteria > Pseudomonadota > Gammaproteobacteria > Enterobacterales > Alteromonadaceae > Alishewanella > Alishewanella aestuarii. Next base: position 12,313 of record NZ_ALAB01000010.1, read on the forward strand.
AAGGTTTTTGTGGTTTGATGCTAAATTTATGAATAATAATGCTTATGTTGAAACGTGAACGCGATGCAAATTGTAACCAAGGTGGTGCCGGGTTACAGTTTTTGCTAGAATAGCCAGCGGAACAACCAATGGAGGAGTTATGCTTAAGCCATCCTGGCGCAGGGTAGTACTGAAAGTCGGCAGTGCCCTGATTGCGCCGGACCAAGATGGATGCAGCGAAAGATATTTGCGTCCTATTGCCGAATTTATTCAACAATGTCGTCAACTTAACCGGGAAGTGATCCTGGTTTCTTCAGGTAGCGTCGCTGCCGGTCGCCATCATTTTCAGTTTCAACATCAGCGGGTGCCAATCGCACTGAAACGGGCTATGGCTGCTGTTGGTCAAACCGAAATGATGAATTTCTGGAGCCGCTGCTTCGATTTCCCCTGTGCCCAGGTATTACTGACCCATGGCGATCTCAGTGATCGGGTGCGGCATATTAATGTTAAAAATACCCTGAAGCGGCTGTTAGATCATGGTGTTTTACCGATCGTTAATGAAAACGATACTATCGCTACCGATGAGCTGAAAGTCGGTGATAACGATAACCTGGCTGCGATGGTCGCCAGTGTGGTTCAGGCTGATGCCTTAATTATTTGCTCAGATGTGAATGGTTTATATACCGCCGATCCAAACAAAGATCCCGCCGCCAAACTGATCCCGGAAGTAAGGCAAATTACCCCGGAGATCTATGCGTTGGCAGGTGGCGCCAGCTCGCGGGTCGGTACCGGCGGTATGCGCACCAAAATTGAAGCGGCAGAAAAGGCCACCGCTCAGGGGGTGGATACTCTGATTGTCGATGGTCATCAGGCAGCAACCTTTCAGTGTCTTTTAGCGGGTAACAATCCGGGCACTATTTTCTATGGTCAGAAAATACCCTTACCGGCTAAAAAACATTGGGTTAGACATACCCTGCGTGCCAAAGGCGAAATTTGGGTTGATGACGGCTGTGTTGATGCGTTGTGCCAGCATGGCGCTTCATTATTGAGCAGTGGTATAGTGCGGGTGACGGGCGATTTCGCGCCGGGCGATGCAGTGATTGTGCGTTGTTCAGTTAGCAAGCGCTCGATTGCCAAAGGGGTTAGCCGTTTTAGTGCCAGCCAGTTATTTTCGATCAAAGGCCAGCACAGTGAAAAAATTGCCTCTTGCCTGGGTTTTTGCCCCAATGGCAGTAATGCGGTGATCCACCGCAGTGAAATGATGTTACTGGAGAAATTATGATTAGCGATGTTGCGGCCAGTTTAGCCGCCGGTGCCGCTCAGGCCGCCAAAGCGGTTGCGACCTTGAGCACCGCTGAAAAAAATACGGTATTACAAGCTTTTGCCGACAAGATCCGCCTGGCTACGCCTACCATTCTGGCAGAAAACCGGGCTGAAGTTGCCGAAGCGGCGGCGAATGGCACCAGTGCAGCCATGCTGGACCGTCTGACCTTGACCGCAGAACGTATTGAAGCCATGGCGGCGGCCATTGAGCAAATTATTCAGTTGCCGGACCCGGTCGGGCAAAGCCGCTTTATCGAGCAGCGGCCAAATGGTATTCAGATTAGTAAGCGCCGTATTCCGCTGGGCGTAATTTGTATGATTTATGAAGCCCGGCCGAATGTCACGGCCGATGCCGGGGCCTTGTGCTTTAAAGCCGGTAATGCGGTGATCCTGCGTTGTGGCCGTGAGGCGATTAAAACCAGTCTGGCGATTGCCGGTGCGATGCGTCAGGCATTAACCGAGCATCAGTTGCCGCCCGAGGTGTTGACGATAGTGCCGGATCCAGATCGTAACCTGCTGTTAGCCTTGTTAAAGCAGGAAGAGTATATCGATTTAGTGATCCCGCGCGGTGGTGAGGGCCTGATCCGCTTTGTTACCGAGCAGAGCCGCATTCCGGTGATCCAACATTTTAAAGGTGTCTGTCATCTGTATGTTGATAAGGCCGCCGATCCGGCCATGGCGCTGAAACTGCTGTTAAACGGCAAGGTGCAACGTCCCGGCGTCTGTAATGCGCTTGAGGGGTTGTTAGTGCATCAGGCGATTGCGGCCGACTTCTTACCATTGGCTGCGCAGGCACTGGCCGAACATCAGGTTAAGGTGCATGCCTGTCAGCGCAGTTTGCCTTACTTTAATGGTGCTTCGCCGATTGCTGATGACGAATTTGGTCAGGAGTATCTGGCACCGGAGATTGCAGTACGGGTAGTGGATGATTTGACTGCGGCTCTGGCACATATTGATCGCTTTGGCAGTCAGCATACTGAAGTGATTTGCACCGCTGATCAGGCCGCAGCTGACCGCTTCCTCGCCAGTGTAGATACTGCTGTAGTCATGCATAATGCGTCGTCGCGTTTTTCTGATGGTGGTGAGCTGGGGCTGGGCGCAGAGATTGGCATCTCTACCAGTAAATTACATGCCTATGGCCCGATGGGACTGGAAGCCTTGACCACTGAAAAATTTGTGGTCCAGGGGGAGGGGCAGACGCGCGGCTAACGGATCGAAATAAATCTGACTTGTTGTCGCAAAAAATGCAGAAAAAACGGGCTTTTCGTTTAACGAAAGCCCGTTTTTTATTAGCTCTTACAAACACTTAAAGACTGTAAATTGAAGGGCTCGACTCGCGGCTTCTAGCCCGCTATAATGCCGCGTCCAATTATTAACAGGTCAGGTTCATCCTAAGTTTGTCGACACCCGGCCAAGACAAAACGGCGTATCCAAGGCGCCTGACATTGAATTTGAGGTAAAACGATGCAAGTTTCTGTTGAAACCACCCAGGGTTTAGAGCGCCGTGTAAATATTACTGTGCCGGCTGCAACATTAGATAACGAAGTAAAAAGCCGCCTGCGTGACGTAGCAAAACGTCAGCGTATCGATGGCTTCCGTCCTGGTAAAGCGCCTATTTCAATCATCCAAAAACGTTTTGGCCTAGCGGTACTGCAGGAAGTGGCGTCTGAGCAAATGCAGCGCGCTTTTTACGAAGCCATTATCGAACACAAATTAACCCCAGCTGGCGCGCCAACCTTTGCACCAGAAGCGCTGGAAAGCGGTAAAGATTTGGCTTTCACTGCCACCTTCGAAGTGTATCCGGAAGTGACTGTTGCTGCACTGGATAAAGTGGAAGTGACTAAGCCAGTGGTTGAGATCTCTGAAGACGATCTGAGCAAGATGCTGGAAACGCTGCGCAAGCAACACGCCAAGTGGGAAGCCTCTGACGCCGCTGCTGCTGCCGGTGATCGCGTAACGATTGATTTCGTTGGTTCTATCGACGGTGAAGAGTTTGAAGGCGGTAAGGCCTCTAACTTCGTACTGGAGTTAGGTCAGGGCCGGATGATTCCAGGCTTTGAAGATGACATCATCGGCAAAAAAGCCGGTGAAGCGGTAACTGTTAACGTGACTTTCCCAGAAGAGTACCACGCTGAAAACCTGAAAGGTAAAGCTGCCAGCTTCGCCGTAACGGTAAACAAAGTTGAGCAACAAGTACTGCCTGAACTGAACGACGAGTTCGCAGCGCTGTTTGGTTTAACTGAAGCCACTGTTGACGCACTGAAAGCTGAAGTGCGTAAAAACATGGAACGCGAGCTGAAGCAAACCATCAAAGGTAAAGTGAAAGAGCAAGTTATCAAAGGCTTACTGGCAACTAACGAAGTTGAAGTACCAAAAGCCCTGATCGCCAGCGAAGTTGACGTACTGCGTCAGCAAGCGATGCAGCGTTTTGGTCAGAATGTAAATCCAAAGCAATTACCAGAGCTGCCCGCTTCTCTGTTCGAAGAGCAGGCGAAAGATCGCGTTAAAGTCGGTCTGTTATTGGGCGAAATCATCAAGACTAACAGCCTGAAAGTTGACGAAGCTAAGGTACAAGAGCTGATCGATAACGTCGCTTCTGCCTACGAAGATCCGGCTGAAGTTGTGGCTTACTACAAAGGCAACAAAGAGCTGATGCAAAGCATGCGTAACGTGGCTTTAGAAGAGCAGGCGATCGAAGTGGTGCTGGCAGCTGCTAAAGTAACTGAACAAGCTGCTGCTTTCGATGAGATTATGAACCCGAAGGCCGCTAACTAAGATTGACTTCTTAGGCTGGCACGGTTTTAATGGCTCGGACACCTGTTCGGGCCATTTTATTTTGTGGCACCGCTATTTTCGACACCTTACAGCTTTAGAGAAGGGATCCCAGATTATGCCAATGTCTCGTGACATGAATGAGATTGTCAACGCCTTAGTACCCATCGTCATTGAACAAACCGCCAAGGGTGAACGCTCTTTTGATATTTACTCGCGTCTGTTAAAAGAGCGGGTAATATTCCTGACTGGTCAGGTTGAAGACCATATGGCGAATCTGATTGTCGCCCAATTATTGTTCCTTGAATCTGAAAATCCGGAAAAAGACATCTATATTTATATCAATTCACCGGGCGGTTCGGTCACGGCGGGTTTATCGATTTATGATACGATGCGTTATATCAAGCCGGATATCGCTACTGTGTGTGTTGGTCAGGCAGCCAGTATGGGCGCTTTCCTGTTATCCGGTGGTACCAAGGGTAAACGTTACTGTTTACCTAATGCCCGGGTGATGATTCACCAGCCGTTAGGGGGCTTCCAGGGCCAGGCAACGGATTTTGAGATCCATGCCCGGGAGATTTTAAGTATCAAAGAGAAGCTAAACCGCTTAATGGCGGAACACTCAGGCAAGAGCTATGAGCAAGTGTGCAAGGATACCGAGCGCGATAACTTCTTAAGCGCGCAGCAAGCCTTGGACTATGGCCTGATCGATGCCATATTAACGCAGCGGGATGCGAAATAATTTAAAGCAGGCCGGGTTTTGGCCCGGCTGGTTGAACAAGAGGTAGTTACATGTCTGATCACCGCACTGACGGCGATAAGAGCGGCAAATTACTGTACTGCTCTTTTTGTGGCAAATCACAGCATGAAGTGCGTAAGTTGATCGCAGGGCCACAAGTTTATATTTGTGATGAATGCGTTGACCTATGCAACGATATCATTCGGGAAGAGATTAAAGATATCTCGCCGAAGCGTGATACCGAGAAGTTGCCGACGCCGCGCGAGATCCGCAAACATCTGGACGATTATGTGATCGGTCAGGAGCATGCGAAGAAAGTTCTGGCGGTAGCGGTTTATAACCACTACAAACGCCTGCGTAGCATCCAGCAAAAGCAGGATGTGGAACTGGGTAAGAGTAATATTCTATTGATCGGTCCTACCGGTAGCGGTAAAACGCTGCTGGCTGAAACCCTGGCGCGTTTACTGGATGTGCCTTTTACCATGGCCGACGCCACCACATTAACCGAAGCTGGTTATGTTGGTGAAGACGTGGAAAATATCATTCAGAAACTGCTGCAAAAATGCGATTACGACGTCGAAAAAGCGCAGCGCGGTATTGTCTATATCGATGAAATCGACAAGATCTCCCGCAAGTCTGATAACCCGTCTATTACCCGTGATGTGTCCGGTGAGGGGGTACAGCAGGCGCTGTTAAAGCTGATTGAAGGCACCATTGCTTCGGTACCACCACAAGGTGGTCGTAAGCACCCACAGCAGGAGTTTTTGCAGGTTGATACCTCTAAAATTCTGTTTATCTGCGGTGGCGCTTTCGCAGGTCTGGATAAAGTGATTGAACAACGGTTAGCTAAAGGCTCAGGTATTGGTTTTGGCGCTGAAGTGAAAAGCAAAGAAAGTAGCCGCAGCCTGACCGAAAGCTTCCGCGATGTAGAACCGGAAGACTTAGTGAAATACGGCCTGATCCCGGAATTTATTGGCCGTCTGCCGGTAGTTGCTACATTGACCGAGCTGGACCTGGATGCGCTGATGCAGATCCTGAGTCAGCCAAAGAATGCGCTGATCAAGCAGTTTGCTGCCTTGTTCGCGATGGAAGAGGTCGATCTGGAGTTTCGCGATGATGCCTTAAAAGCCATCGCGCAAAAAGCCATGGACCGTAAGACCGGCGCCCGGGGTTTACGCTCTATCGTCGAAGGCGTGTTGCTGGATACCATGTACGAATTACCGTCGATGCAGGATGTCAGCAAGGTTGTTATCGACGAGACAGTGATCCGCGGTGAGAGTCAGCCCATACTTATCTACGAGAGCAGTGAGCCGGCGGTAGCCGAATCGCATTAAAAAAGGGAGCTGCAAAGCTCCTTTTTTATCTGATGAATTGAAGTTTCCGGAAAAAGCCCCATATACTGGCTTATATCGCCTGCAGTTATTAATTTCGAGAGCTATTTCATGACCACAGAACACCAAGAAACCTTGCATATGCCGGTATTGGCATTGCGGGATGTCGTTGTTTACCCGCATATGGTGATCCCACTTTTTGTTGGCCGGGCGAAGTCTATTAAGTGTTTAGATGCGGCGATGGACAATGATAAGCAGATCTTTTTAGTGGCACAAAAAGACGCCACTCTGGATGATCCTACCGAAAAAGATTTGTATCAGATCGGTACCGTTGCCACTATTCTGCAACTGTTAAAACTACCGGATGGCACCGTTAAGGTGTTAGTTGAAGGCGGTAAGCGCGCAAAACTGAGTAAATTTACTGAGACCAAAAACAGCTTTGCGGCCTTTGTCGAGCTGGTGCCAACTCAGGACATCGATAGCCGTGAGCAGGAAGTATTCCTGCGTTCGGCAATTAACCAGTTTGAAGGCTATATCAAGCTAAATAAAAAGATCCCGCCTGAGGTACTCACTGCGCTAAGTGGTATCGATGATGCGGCCCGTCTGGCTGATACTATGGCGGCGCATATGCCGCTGAAAGTCGAAGATAAGCAAAAGGTACTGGAGCTGACGGACGTGACCGAACGGCTGGAGTATCTGATGGCGATGATGGAGAGCGAGATCGATATTCTGCAGGTCGAGCGCCGCATCCGCAGCCGGGTGAAAAAGCAGATGGAGAAAAGCCAGCGCGAGTACTATCTGAACGAACAAATGAAAGCAATCCAGCGCGAGCTCGGTGAGCTGGAAGATGCGCCGGATGAGTTTGAAACCCTGTCGAAAAAAATTGCTGAGGCGAAAATGCCGGCTGAAGCAGAAGCCAAGGCTAAGGCTGAGCTGCAAAAGCTGAAAATGATGTCACCGATGTCGGCAGAGGCTACAGTGGTGCGCAGCTATATTGACTGGTTAACTCAGGTGCCGTGGCAGACACGCTCTAAGGTAAAGAAAAACCTGGCTGCCGCTGAGCAAATCCTGAATGCCGATCACTATGGCCTGGAGAAGGTCAAAGAGCGGATCATGGAATATCTGGCAGTGCAGCAGCGGGTTAACAAGTTAAAAGGGCCCATTCTGTGTTTAGTTGGTCCGCCGGGTGTCGGTAAAACGTCACTGGGGCAATCGGTTGCCAAGGCAACCGGCCGCAAATATGTGCGGATGGCCTTAGGCGGGGTGCGGGATGAAGCGGAAATCCGTGGTCACCGCCGTACTTATATCGGCTCGATGCCAGGCAAGATTATCCAGAAGATGGCAAAAGTTGGAGTGCGTAACCCATTGTTCCTGCTGGATGAAATTGACAAGATGGCATCGGATTTCCGCGGTGATCCGGCAGCGGCGTTGTTAGAGGTACTGGATCCGGAGCAGAATGGCGCCTTTAGCGATCATTACCTGGAAGTTGACTACGATCTGTCTGATGTGATGTTTTTCGCCACCTCTAACAGCCTGAATATTCCGCCGGCTCTGCTGGATCGGATGGAAGTCATCCGCTTATCGGGTTATACCGAGGATGAAAAGCTGAATATCGCCAAACAGCATTTGGTGCCGAAGCAAGTCAGCCGTAATGGTTTGAAGCCGTCAGAAGTGCTGATTGAGGATAGCGCCATTATCGGCATTATCCGTTACTACACCCGTGAAGCCGGGGTGCGCAGCTTAGAGCGGGAAATTTCGAAACTTTGCCGCAAGGCAGTGAAGCAAATTCTGCTAAGCAAAGGTTTAAAGCAAGTCGTGATTAACGACGCTAATCTGGAAGAGTTCTTAGGTGTACACCGCTTTGACTACGGTAAAGCCGAAGACAGCAACCGCATCGGTCAGGTGACCGGCCTGGCCTGGACCGAAGTGGGGGGCGATTTACTAACCATTGAAGCGGCGGCTGTCGTGGGTAAAGGGAAGTTGACCTATACCGGTTCACTCGGTGATGTGATGAAAGAATCCATTCAGGCGGCGATGACGGTGGTACGCAGCCGTGCTGAGGGACTGCGGATTAACGAAGACTTCTACGAGAAACGTGATATCCATGTGCATGTACCGGAAGGCGCAACGCCAAAGGATGGCCCCAGTGCCGGTATTGCGATGGTCACAGCGCTGGTGTCGAGCCTAACCGGTAATCCGGTGCGGGCAGATGTCGCTATGACCGGTGAAATTACGCTGCGCGGTGAAGTGTTACCGATTGGTGGCTTAAAAGAGAAGTTACTGGCCGCACATCGAGGCGGCATCAAGCGGGTATTAATACCTTTTGATAATGTCCGCGACCTGAAAGAAATTCCGGAAAACGTGAAAAGTGCGTTGCAAATCACGCCGGTAAAATGGATTGAAGAGGTGCTGGAAGCCGCATTGCAAGAGCCTTTGGCACGGGTAACAGTGCCAAATACGGCAAAAAATGCAGCAAAAAGCAAAAAAACCGAAAAAAATCCGGTTTAGGGGCTTTTCATTCCCGTTGGCTGTGCTAAGTTATGGACAGTTTCGGCTAAGCCCTTGTGTTGCAAGGGCTACAGCCTAAGCCAAAAAAGATTAGTTTTAATGTTTCTGCTGCTTGCAAGCAATGTCTTTGCTTGTTATAACAAGCAGGCAAGGATTAAACCTAATAGCTTGTAGTTGTAGAAAATAATAACAATTGAAGGGGATGATATTGTGAACAAGTCTCAACTGATCGACAAAATTGCTGCGAATGCAGATATCTCTAAGGCCGCAGCAGGTCGTGCTTTAGACGCGTTCATCGACGCTGTTACCGAAGCTCTTAAGGAAGGCGACTCAGTAGCTTTAGTTGGTTTTGGTACTTACAGCGTACGTGAGCGTGCAGCCCGTACTGGCCGTAACCCACAAACCGGCGCTACTATCCAAATCGCTTCTGCGAAAATTCCTTCTTTCAAGCCGGGTAAAGCGTTAAAAGACGCAGTTAACTAATAGAATTTCCGACCGGCGCGCCGGGGGAGTTCCACAAGCCGGTAGCTTAGCTCAGGCTTCTATAAAAAAGGCGCATCTGTTAAGATGCGCTTTTTTTTTAACACAACTTTTGTGTCACGACATAACAGAGAAAGCGCAACGATGTTAGAACGAATCAGAGAAGGCTCACAGGGTATGACCGCCAAGATCATTCTTGGCCTGGTGATCCTGACATTTGCATTGGCAGGCGTCGGCGGTTACCTCAGCTCACCCCGTGAGGCGATAGTCGCCGTGGTGAACGGCGAAGAAATCAGTCAGGCACGCTTCGAGCAAGCACTGCAAAGTGAACGCTCGCGGATGCAGCAGCAGTTTGGTGAAATGTACGACATGCTGGCCGCTGACCCGGGTTATATGGCCAATTTTCGTAGCGAAGTGTTAGAGCGGCTGATTGACGACACCTTGCAAAAGCAGTTTGCCCGTCGTTTGGGTTTGCGGGTTGGCGATGATCAGGTGCGTGCTGCGGTGGTGAATCTGCCGGAATTCCAGGTCGATGGCGTCTTTAACAATGACCGTTTTATTGCCATTCTGCGTCAAGCGGGCTATCAACCAGCCGAGTTCCGTGAACTGATCCGCGAAGATCTGTCAGGCAGTCAGTTGATGCAAGGTCTGCTGGGCAGTGAGTTTGGTCTAGCCGGTGAGATTAATCAGTTACTCGCTCTGCAACAGCAAACCCGCGACATTCGCTACCTGACGATACCGGCTGAGCGTTTCCGTAGCCAGTTAAACCTGAGCGAAGAACAAATACAAAGCTATTATCAGCAGCAAATTGCGCGTTTCATGACGCCCGAGCAAGTGGCGGTTGAGTATGTGGAGTTATCAGCAGCGGCTCTGGTAGCGGATATCGAAGTGACGGAGCAGCAGGTGGCTGACTACTATCAGGCTAATCAGGCGCGCTTTGGTAGCGCCGAGCGGCGCGAAGTCGCGCATATCATGTTGGAAACCGAGCAGGACGACAGTGCGATCGAGCAGCAGGCTCAAGCGTTATTAGCTGAGTTAAAAGCGGGCGCAGATTTCGCTGCCCTGGCGCAGCAGCACTCAGCTGATACCTTCTCAGCCCAAAACGGCGGTGAATTGGGTCCGCTGGTTGCCGGCCAGATGGATGCGGCCTTTGAAGCGGCGGCGATGGCATTAGCGGCAGAAGGTGAGCTGTCGGGTGTGGTACGTAGCGAGTTTGGTTATCATATTATCAAACTCAGTAAATTTACCCCTGCGACAACCAAGACCCTAGCTGAGGTAGCAACTGAAATCCGTAATCAGTTACAGGCCGACCAGGCAACAGCACTGTTTTACGACTTGCAGCAGCGATTGGCGCAAACCGCTTTCGAACAGCCGGATAACCTGGAAGATGCAGCCGAAGCTATCGGCGTGAAGGTCCAGCACACGACCTTATTTAGCCGCGACACTGCACCTGCCTTATTGGCGCAGCCCGCCATATTAAGTCGCTTGTTTAATCCGACCTTTATTGCTGAGCGTTTAAACAGTGATGTGATTGAACTGGCGCGGGATCAGGTGTTGGTCGTGCGGGTGAAAGAGCATCAGGTTGCCCGCACCCTGCCACTGGATGAAGTACGCCCAGAAGTTGAAGCAGCGGTACAACAGCAAGAGCTGGCCAGATTAACCGCGGCCTATGCAGCTGAGTTACTTGCGGCGAAAACGGATCTGGACAGTCTGGCAACTCAGGTTGCGGTAACCATTAATGACCATCCAGCAACACCGCGTTTTGGTGGCGCTCTGGGTACTGAGATCCGTGCCAAAGCTTTCGCTATGCCAAGACCAGAGAGTGGCGTTACCAGCCTGGATTCAGTGCAACTCGCCAATGGCGATGTCGTTCTGGTAGCGGTATCGGCAGTAACGGACGCTGAGATCAGCAGCGTACCGGATGCTGGTCAGTTGGAAGCTATTGCCCGTCAGCAAGCGGAGCAAAATTATCAGGCGTTATTGGCAGTACTGCGGGCTGATGCGAAAATCAGCCGTCAATTGCGCAATACTACCCAACCTGACGATATTTAAATCTCAGCTAGTACAAGCCCCGGATATCCGGGGCTTTTTTTTGCTATCACACACTCTGCTATTGAGTGTCGCAGCTGCCGATACTATCACCGTTTAGTTGGCAATACTGCAGACTAGTTTCAACATCCAGTCCCAGAGTAAGGACGCCAAGCTGACGGCCATCAGCAGCGATTACCGGGATACTGAGCTGGGTCAGAAAGCGTGCGGTTGAGGCATCAAACTGTACCTCATCCAGAAAGTAGCTTTGCTTAGTGCCGAAGACTTGCTGATATTTCGCTTCGTCACCCTGCCAGAAATCTGAGGTGATCTCGCTGATGGCGACATTACGCCCCTGCACATCCATCAGGATAATCTCCGCAATCTGCCCGGCAAAACTGTGTTGGAACTGTTGTAGTTGCAAGGAAAGTGGGCTTAGTAACATTTGCTTTGCCAGGGTCGCGATACCCAGTTCCACTTCTTCGATCCATTGTTGATCCTGTTGCAGGATCTGCTGTTCGGTCCACAGCTGCTGCTTGGCAGCGCCTAATGCCTGCTGCACATCCTGACGGCGGCTAAGTGCCTGCGCCTGCGGCAAAAAGCGTTGCAGTATTAACTGCTGTTCCTGCGGTGAGAGCGCAAAACTCTGTTGGCTGCAGCCCGCGATCAGGGCGTTAAAGCGGTTGAGAAACTGTGGTCTGAGTTGCAAAAACTGATTTGAGAAATAAACCCCCAACGGCACATAACGGAAAAAGCTTAGCTGGTAGTCGCTCTGATTCAGACCCAGGCGTTCAGCGTTTAACTGAAATGCCTCTAAATCCATCAGGATCCGATCGACGCGCTTTAATTGCAGCAGGCGGACCAGTTCCTCATCGGTATTGACTTCGGTAGTAACGGTTTCTGCCATCAGTTGAAACCATTTTTGCTGGTGACTGCCGCGCACCGCCCCCAGCGCCTTTTCCTGACCGGCCAGTTTTACCGACTGAAGATGTTCAATCCAGTACCAGTTTTCCAGATACAGCGGCGCTGAGAGTTCGCCAAAGGGTTCCATTTCGCTGAGCAGAATAGCGCTAAAATAGCCGTCAAGGCGATTTAGCCGGACTTCCTGCCGCGCTCTGAGCCAGGGTAAACTTACTAGCTGGTAGGATTGTTGCAATCGTTGGAAAATGCAGTCGATCTGCCGCCGGCTGGCATCCTGATTGTCCAGTGGCATATTGGTGGCCATTTGCGCCGGCGTTATGGTCTGGATGCTGAGAATGAAAAGTGCTGTAAGCATAAAGTATCCTGCAAGCGCAACTATCCCTGAGTTGTAGTAGGGCGTGTTAACGTTTGCTGCTTGTTTTTGCAGCAATCGTTAACACGCCCTAATTATAGCCGTACTTTAGAGCAAGCTATTAAGTAATTTACGGGTGTAGTCATGGCGCGGCGCACGAAAAACCTCGGCCGTGGGGCCATAATCCGTTGTTTCGCCTTCTGACAATACCAACATATCATCACTCAGATGCTGTACCAGCTGCAGGTTATTGGTAATCAGCAGATAGGCCAGATCGTTTTTTTGCTGTAATTCCAGCAGCAGATTAACGATTTGGGCGCGCAGGGATGGGTCCAGTGCCGACAGGGCCTGATCAAGAATTAACAGCTTGGGATCGAGGATCAGGGCTCTGGCCAGTGCGACCCGTTGTAGCTGCCCGCCGGAAAACATATGTGGATAAAACTCCGCATGTTCGTCTAATAAACCAAGCTGACGCAGTGTCTGGCGGATCTTGGTGCGGCGTTGCGTCGGGTCGAGAATGGTGCTGAACCGCAGTACATCTTCCAGCATCTGACCGACTTTCTGCAATGGGTTCAGTGATTGACTGGCATCCTGAAAAATAAAGCGGATCACATGGTTATATTTTTTATAATGGCTGATCTCCACCGGCTCGCCAGCCAGGCGGATCACCCCGCTATCCGGTTTTTCGATCCCAACCAGTAACTTCGCCAGGGTACTTTTACCCGAGCCGGTTTCGCCGACTATTGCCAGGGTTTTGCCAGACTGCAAACTAAAGCTGATATCGTGTAACGCCTGGATCCGTTTACGCCGGAATAAACCTAAATGCTTGACGTAGGTTTTAGACAGCTGTTCAACTTCGAGTAAGTTACTCATTTATCACCTTTACCCTGCAGCGGAAAATGACAGCTAAAAAAATGATTTTGTAAGCGTTCCTGCTGCGGTGTCTTTACACATTCCTTGCGGGCATTCGGACAGCGGGGGCCGAGCCGACAACCGATAGGCAAATGCTGTAACGTTGGAATGCTGCCATGTAGGGCATAGAGCGGACTTTTGGGGGCCAGCTCGGGTTGAAACTCCGGTACGCTTTTAATCAGGGCGTCGGTATAGGGATGCAAAGGCTGTTGCAGCAAGCTGGCAGTGTCACCACTTTCAACCAGCTGCCCGCAATACAGGACGCTTAAATTTTGGGTATAACGGGCAACGCTTTCCAGTTCATGACTGATCAGCAGCACTGCCATACCTTTTAACTGATTAAAACTGGCCAGTAACCGAAATAGCTGTGCCTGGGTGGTGCTCTCCAGTGCCGTGGTGGGTTCATCGGCAATTAATAGTTTCGGGTTTTTCGCAATCGCCATCGCGATCATAATTTTTTGACACACCCCTTCTGATAACTGAAACGGATAACTTTGCATCACATTTTGGTGATCGCGGATCCCGACTTTGTGCAGTAGGGCAATAGCGCGTTTTTTACGCTCAAAGGGTCTTTGCCACCAACGACTCTCCAGCAGATGGCTTGGAATCGCCTCTTCCAGCTGCTCACCGATTTCTGCGGTCGGATCCAGGCTGCGGCTTGGCTCCTGATAAATCATCGCGATGTCGCGGCCGATAATCTGTCGCCGCTGCTCGCTGCTGATCCTGAGTAAGTCTTGCCCTAACCAGTTAAAACGGTCAGCATGCACATGCCAGCGCCGGTTTAACACGCCGACAATGGCCTTGGCCACCAGACTTTTTCCCGAGCCGGACTCACCGACCAGGCCACGGGTTTCGCCCTCTTTTAATGATAGACTGACCCGGTCAACAGCCCGGATCAAACCATCCGGGGTCTCCAGCTCTATGGTCAGGTTTTTAATATCCAGTAGTAGCATCAGCCTTCCCGCCTGCGTTGCATCGCGATTTTCAGGCCATCGCCGACCAGATTAACGGAGAGTACAGCAGTAAAAATCAATAAGCCTGGGATCGCAACGCTGGCTGGTGCCAGATAAATCAGATCCAGCGAGTCATTGATCATCGCCCCCCATTCCGCAGTTGGCGCCTGGGCGCCCAGGCTGAGAAAGCCCAGCGCCGCGATATCTAGAATGGCGGTGGATAAGGCCATCGAACACATAATGGTGACTTTCTCCCAAATATTCGGGATCACCAACCGGGTCAGAACCTGCCAGTTATTGGCGCCGTCCAGCCGGTAGGCGGTAACATAGTCCTGCTTTAGTTGTTCAGCAATAGCATTACGAATGCCGTGCACAAATTGTGGCAGTAGCGCCAGACTAACAGCCCAGGCGGTGTTCGCCAGGCCGGGGCCTAATACCGCGACAATAATAATCGCCAATAGTAGCGACGGGATGGTCAGGATTAAATCAAGTAAATGATTAAAAAAGCTTGATTTAACGCCACGGCTCATTCCTGCCAGTGCGCCCAGTGCCAGACCGGCGATTAAGGCTCCCAGCACCGTGACCAGTGCCAGACCGAAGGTATAGGTGGTGCCTTTGAGCATTCTGGACAGCAAATCCCGCCCCAGATCATCGGTACCAAAGGGATACTGCACCAGACCTTGTTCTGACCAGGACGGCGGTAACAGTAATAAATGGTCAGCCTGTAGATAGGGGTCATGCGGTGTCAGCAGCGGCGCCAGAATACTCAATAACAAAAAACCGGCAAACAAGGCCAGACCAAACAGGGCACTGTGCTGGCGCGCAAATTCACGCCACAGCTGCACCAGAGGGGAGCGGTTATTTTCTTCAAAATACAAGCGAAACTTCTGCATCTTAACGCTTCCTGGCCAGCGGGTTAAAGAACGTATGCAGGATTTCGGTCAGCATATTAACCGTAATCACCAGTACCGAAATAATCATTAATCCGGCCTGGATCGCCGGGAAATTGCGCTGATAGATGCTGTCGATCAGCCAGCGGCCAATACCAGGCCAGGAGAAGATCACTTCGGTTAGCATGGCAAGTGTGATCAGGGTGCTAAACTGCAGGCCGATTTGCCGGATCACCGGTAACAGGGCATTGCGCAGACCATGGCGGTACAGCACCTGCAAGCGGCTTAACCCCTTGGCTTTTGCGGTTTTAATATAGCTTTGCTCCCAGACATCCAGCATCGCATCGCGCACAAAGCGGATCATCACAGTGGTTGGAAAGGTCGCCAGCGCTAGTGTGGGTAACAGCAAATGCCGCAAGGCATCCTGCAGCGCCGCCTGGCGGTAGCTGACATCGGACAACAGAATATCGATCAGCATAAAACCGGTTTGCGGCGGGATCTCGTAGAGCACGCCAAGGCGGCCACCGGATGGAAACCAGCCCAGACCCACTGCAAATACCATAATCAGCAACAACCCCCACCAGAATATGGGCAGCGAATAGCCGGTAATGGCGATAGCCGAGATCGCTTTACCGATCACACCATCTGGTTTGATTGCTGCCAGAATACCAAGCGGTATGCCGACAAAAAAGGATACCAGCAGGGCGTAACTGGTTAACTCCAACGTTGCCGGTAATACCTGCCTGATCTCAGTTAACAGCGGTTGCTGGCTGGCGAGAGAGAGTCCCCAATCGCCGTGCCAGAGACGCTGAATAAAAGCCAGATACTGCTGTAAATAGGAGCCGTCGAGCCGGTATGCCAGGGTCAGCTGTTCACGTGTGCTGTCATCCAGATAGCGTAAACCGGAGAAGTTTTGCAATGGCTCGCCGGGAAACAGGTAGCCGAGGCTAAAGGCGAAAATACTTAAACCCAGTAATACGGTGCCAAGTAAAAACAGCCGGCGCAGCAGGTAAATGGTCATGGTTGCACCCGTCTGGCCTGAAATAAGGCAATACCACCATAGGGGTTAATGCTGACGCCCTCTACCTGCGAGTTCAGCGCCTGGATCCGCTGCGAATGCGCCATAGCAACCAGAGGGAGCTCGTTATGCAGATATTGTTGGGCTGCCAGGTAGTAACTACGTCTTTGCTGCTGATCACTGGTTAGCAGCGCCTGATTAATCATGCGATCAAAGACCGGATCACACCACAGGGCACGATTAGAGCCGCTGTCTGCGGCGGCACAGCTAAGCAGTGGCCGGAAAAAGTTATCCGGATCGGCATTGTCCGCGGCCCAGCCAATCAATACGGAATCATGCTCGCCCTGGCTTAGCCGGCGGCGGAAAGCATTCCACTCGTAGCTGACAATACTGGCATTAACTCCGATCTGCGCCAGGTCGGCCTGCAGCAATTCAGCCATTTTCAGCGCATTGGGGTTGTACAAACGTTGTACCGGCATCGCCCAGATGTTCATATTAAAGCCATTGCCATAACCGGCCTCGGCCAGCAGCTCGCGTGCCCGTTGTGGGTTATATTCATGCAACGGAATTTGCGGGTTAAAGGCCCAGGAAGTCGGCGGCAGCACGGAGCGGGCGGCGGTGGCCTGATTAAAATACACGGCTTGCAAAATCGCCCGTTGATTAATCGCCAGCGATAGCGCCTGGCGCACCTTAACATTGTCAAAGGGCGCTTTACGGGTATTAAAGGCCCAGAAACCGACATTCATACTGGTGCTTTCCTGCACCCGGACATCAGGCCGTTCGGTGATCAGCGCCAGCTCGGCCAGTCGCGGATAGGCAATAATGTCGCACTCATGGGTTAACAGCTTGGCCATTCGTCGGGCGTTATTCGGCACTATATCAAATACCAGCTGTGCCATCGCCGCTTCACCGCGCCAGTAGTTGGCATGCCGGTAAAAGCGTACCAGAACATCTTTTTGGTACTCGCGGAAGAAAAACGGCCCTGTACCAACCGGCAAACTATCAATTTGTGCCGGCCGGCCGCTGGCCAGTAATTGCCCGGCATATTCAGCCGACAGAATAGCGGCAAAATCCGTAGCCAGATTAGACAGGAAAGAGCTGTCAGGCCGGCTAAGCTGAAACTGCACGGTAAGCGGGCCTGTTGCCCGCACTTCGGTTACCAGAGCTGTCCAGTCAACACTCTGAAAATAGGGATAGACAGCACCGCCGACAGCATGGAAGGGATGGTCTGGCTGTAAAATACGATTAAAAGTAAAGACCACATCGGCTGCCTGCAATGGTCTGCTGGGGGTAAAATAATGTGTCTGATGAAACTGCACATCGGGCCTTAGCTGAAACTCATAGGTTCTGCCGTCGGCAGAGCGCTGCCAGCTGCTGGCCAGAGCCGGCAGCAGATCGCCACTTTGCGGGTCAATATCCAGCAGCCGGTCGTACAGTTGCTGGCTGATAATATCAATGGTGGTGCCAGAGGTCACCCGCTGTGGATTAAAATGTTCCGGTGAGCCCTCTGCGCAATAGACTAAACCGCCCTCACGCAGCGGGCCCTGATCCCGGCTGCAGCCGCCGAGCAGGGCAACACAAAGCAGGCTTAAACAAGACAGATATTTCACTGCTGACTATCCAGTAACTGATATTTTTTCATATACCCCCTGAGCTGATGATAGGTCAGTCCCAGCACATCGGCGGTTTTTTTCTGATTATACTGACAAGCTGCCAGTGCTTGCTTAATTAAGCGCACCTCAAAGTCCTGCGACAGCGTTTTAAAATCCAGGTTGCCGGAAAAATCAAACTCTGCGGCAACGCCTTGTACTGCCGCCGAGCCGGGCTGTAGGGCCGATGCCAGGGGCTGCGTTGCCTGCGGTAGCGGCTCAGATAGCACCCGGCTCACTGGTGCTTTGATCCTTTTCTGTGGCCGGTAGGCTGATTCAAAGGGGTCGAGCTGAATAGTATGTACCGGCACATAGCCATTATTGTTGCGGTATACGGCGCGCTCAACCACGTTTTTCAACTCCCGTACATTACCGGGCCAGTCGTAGTCCAGCAGCGTTTTCTTAGCTTTTTCAGTAAAGCCGCTGAATAACTCCAGCCCCAGCTCGCGTGCCATATTGATCGCAAAGTGCTCCGCCAGCAGCAGAATATCCTCCCGGCGCTCGCGCATCGGCGGCAGAGTGATCACATCAAACGCCAGACGGTCCAGTAAATCTGCCCGAAATTCGCCTTGTTCTGCCATCGAGGGCAGATCTTCATTGGTGGCGCAGACCAGGCGCACATCCACCCGCACCGGCCGGCTGCCACCAACCCGCTCAAATTCGCCATATTCAATAACCCGCAGCAATTTTTCCTGCACCATGGCCGGGGTATTGGCCAATTCGTCCAAAAACAGGGTGCCGCCATTGGCGCGCTCAAAGCGGCCCTCATGGCGTTTACTGGCGCCGGTAAAGGCTCCGGCTTCATGCCCGAACAGTTCGCTTTCTAATAAATTTTCGTTTAAGGCAGCACAGTTCAGCGTAAGATATTGTTGATCCCAGCGCTGCGACAGAAAGTGCAGACGGGCTGCAATCAGTTCTTTACCGGTACCGCGCTCGCCAATGATCAGCACCGGCTTATCCAGCGGCGCCAGTTGTGACACCTGATCCAGCACGTTTAAAAAACTGTTGGCCTGGCCTAGCAGGTTATCTTGTTGGAACTTCCTATTCATGAGCAGCCATAAGTTAGCGAAAATTACTAATAAATAGTGTATTTCATAACGTGACTAAGCGATAGTTGAATTTTAAAATAAAAAATAATGTTTAATTTCAATTGATTAATCTGATTTTGCAAGTTGGCAAGAAACCTGAATAACAAAAGGTGTCGATGTCAGTCATCATTAAACAGAGGTAATTATTATGGGTATTTTTTCACGCTTCTCCGATATCGTGAACTCCAATATCAACGCTTTACTGGATAAAGCGGAAGATCCGGAGAAAATGGTCCGCCTGATTATTCAGGAAATGGAAGATACACTGGTCGAAGTTCGCTCTTCTTCAGCGAAAACCATCGCGGAGAAAAAAGAGTTACAACGCCTGATCAACCGGCTGCAGGAAGAAGCCGCAGACTGGCAGGCGAAGGCCGAACTGGCATTGTCAAAGGAACGTGACGATCTGGCACGCTCTGCCCTGATTGAACGGGAGAAAGCCAGCGAACAAGCCGATGCAGTTGCCCGTGACATTGCTAATCTGGATGAGCATATCAGCAAGTTACAGGACGAAGTCGCCCAGTTACAGGAAAAGCTGGCCGATGCCAAAGCACGGCAAAAGAGCATGTTAATGCGCCGTCAGACCGTTGCTAACCGTCTGGAAGTGAAGAAAACACTGGATAGCAACAAAATTAACGATGCGATGTACAAATTTGAGCGTTACGAGCAGAAAATTGATACGCTGGAAGCTCAGGTTGAAGCCTATGATTTAGGTAAGAAATCGTTAAAAGACGAATTTGCTGAGCTGGCTGCGCAAGACAAAATTGACCAGGAACTGGCTGCTCTGAAAGCCAAAATGCAGAACAAAGACGCCTGAGTACAGGCGTCCTTTTTGAAGGACTAACGAATGGATATTCATGAGATTATTTTTGTGCCACTGATCCTGTTTATGATCTTTGTGGCACCGCTGTGGGTGATTATGCACTACCGCAGTAAAAATAAGATTAAACAGGGCCTGAGTGATGCTGAGTTGAACCAGTTGAACGAGTTGACCGTCAGAGCTGAGAAAATGGCCGAGCGGATCAAAACCCTGGAAGCCATTTTAGATGCCGACAGCCCAAGATGGAGGAATCAGCATGGTCAGTAAAAAGCGTGAACTGTTACGGGACGACGAGAACGGCAAAATCGCCGGGGTCTGCGCCGGTATTGCGGATTACTTCGGCTGGGAATTGTGGCTGGTGCGGATCATTACTGTCTCGGCGTTCTTCCTCGGCGGTGGTGGCATTGTACTGGTGCTCTATATTGCGGCCTGGGTGGTGCTGGAAAAAAAGTCGAAAGCGGCTTTTGCCGCCGGCTCGACTGAGGCTAGCCAGGATTATGCCAATAAGCC
Source organism: Alishewanella aestuarii B11 (assembly GCF_000280055.1). Classification (GTDB taxonomy): domain Bacteria; phylum Pseudomonadota; class Gammaproteobacteria; order Enterobacterales; family Alteromonadaceae; genus Alishewanella; species Alishewanella aestuarii. The sequence continues at coordinate 32,583 of NZ_ALAB01000010.1, forward strand.
GGTGGAGTTAAAAACCCGGGTTTGGCAGCGAGGTGAGTCACCACGTCAGGCGTTGCAACACCTGAATCATCAGTTTAACAGCATGGAGCTGAAATTGCGGGATATGGAGCGGCATGTCACATCCAGCCGCTTTCAGCTGAACCGTGAATTTAATAACCTGTAACCCCTGACTGTCGGACTGCGCATGAGTTGGTTGGAAAGTATTCAGTATCACGGCCGGCAACTTGGCCATCGCACTCTGGACCGGCACCTGCGGCTTGGCGTTACCGGGCTGAGCGGTGCCGGCAAAACCGCCTTTATCAGTTCACTGGTGCATCAGTTGACTATCGGCGACCAAACAGCGCATCTGCCTTTTTTTAGCGTGCTACAACAGGGGCGTTATCTCGGTGGCCGGCTGGCACAAAACCAGCCGCTGGCGATCCCCCGCTTTCCGTATGAGCAGAATTTACGCTATCTGAGCGCTGAGCCAGCGCAATGGCCACCGTCAACCACCGGCTGGAGCCAGCTTAACCTGAGCTTGCGCTACCGCCCGCAGGGCGCTATTCGGTCACGGTTGCAGCAACATAGCGAGCTGCAGCTGGAAATTATTGATTACCCGGGAGAATGGCTGCTCGATTTGCCGCTGCTACAGCAGGATTACCGGCAATGGTCAACATTTTGCTGGCAACTGTTTCAACAGCCACACCGTCAGGCCAGCAGTGTGGCGTTTAAAGCACTTTTGCAGCAGTGTGATTTACAGAGCCTGTCTGAGGTACAACTGCAAGAGCTGACAGAGAGTTACCGCAGCCTGCTGCTGCAATACAGTCAGCAGAGCGGTTGTTATCTGCAGCAACCCGGTCGGTTACTGATCCCCGGTGAACTGGCCGGCGCGCCGATGCTACAACTGTTTCCGTTATTGCCGGAGCAACTGGAAACAGATTCGCCGCTATTGCGTCGCATGACCGAGCATTATCAAAGCTACTGTGATTATGTGATCAAGCCTTTTTACCGGCAGCATTTTTCAAGGCTCGACCGTCAGGTGGTGCTGGTGGACTGTCTGGCTGCATTAAACGCCGGTTACAGTGCGGTACAGGAGTTACAGCAGGCACTCGGCTTGATAATGCAAAGCTTTCGCTATGGCCCGGCCAGCTTGCTAAGCCGGTTATTTCAGCCGCAGATCAGCAAGGTACTGTTTGCCGCCAGTAAGGCGGATCATGTGACGCCGGACCAGCATAAGGCCCTGACGTTATTGCTGCAGCAGTTGTTGCAGCAACCGATCAAACAAAGCGTCTATGCCAGTGCGGCCACTGAAGCGATGGCGATTGCAGCTGTGCGCGCCAGTCAGGCTGGCTTTGTGTTGCAGCAGGGGCAACGCCAGCCTTGTATCAGCGGCCGTGATCTGGCAACTGGCGAGCCGGTGACCCTGTATCCGGGCGAAGTGCCGGCGCAGATCCCGCCGGCCGGTTTGTATCAGCAACATCAGTTTCAATTTCCAGCCTTATTGCCGACAACGCAGGCCGCCGCCTTACCTTTACCCCATGTCCGGATGGATCATGTGCTGGAATTTTTGCTCGGAGACAAACTACGATGAAACCCTTAAAGTCGGCCCAGCATTTTAGCCAGGAGCAGATAGCTGCAGTGGAAATCCCGAAAGCCCGTCAGCAGTTAGAACCTCAGCCGCTGTTACCGCTGGATGACATGGCGCCGCCAGAGCCTTCCGCCTCCAGCCGGTTCAGTGCGTTATGGCTGGCGGCACTGTGCGCGTTGCTGGCGTTAATCTCACTGGGGCTTTGGCAGTGGACAGCCTGGCTGACACAGCAATGGCAGCAAAGCCTGCTGGCCGGTACTCTGGTTAGCCTGTTTACCGGCGCTGTGCTGACCATCCTGCTGGTGCTGTGTTACCGCGAGTGGCGCTTGTGGCGGCAGCTGCAACGTAATCAGCAGTGGCAGCAACAGGCGCAGCGCATTGCGGCGAATGTGCAATTTGGAGAGGCCTTACCGCTTTGCGATGCCATTTTGCGCGCTTTGCCGCCGGATGCGCTGACGCAAACTGCAATAGCTGACTGGCGTGCTGCGATCAAGCCTGAACACAGCGATACCGAGATCCTGACCTTATTTGAGCAGCAACTGCTGCAACCCTTGGATCGGCAGGCGCAACAGCTGATCTGGCGCGGTGCCACCGACAGCAGTCTGGCTGTCGCGATCAGCCCGTTCGCGCTGGCGGATATGTTACTGGTGCTGTGGCGCAGCAGCCGGATGTTACGCCAGCTGGCCAGGCTCTACGGCGCACCTGTTGGCCAGTTGCGTAGTCTGGTATTAATCAAGCAGGCGATAGCAACCTTACTTTGGGCCGGCAGCTCAGAATTGGCGCTCGACATGGCGGCGGATGTGTTAAGCAGTGAATTAACGGCAAAACTCTCTGCCCGGGCCGGGCAAGGCGTGGTTGCCGGTTTATTGGTGGCGCGGCTGGGCAATATCGCCATGATGCAATTACGGCCTTTACCCTTAGCGCAAAGTCAGAAAATTCAGCCCGCACAGCTGGCAAAAGCCCTGGTTGGACGTTTTAGCCCGGCTGAGCCGACTGCCAACAAAAGCTGATAGCGCCGTCTGCCAACAAAAGCTGACAGCGGGCACTGGTCAGAGTTTTTATTACTTCAGACAGCAAGCCGTCTGGCTTGCTTCCCATTTTAGCGTTTTCTGTTAATGCTGAATAAAGTTGCAGTCATTAGCAGAACACCCTTATGAAAAATAATAATAAACATGCTGAAACCCTGTGTATCCATGCCGGCAAAACCAAACAGCCGTATGGCGCGCTCAGTACACCGATTTACCAAACCTCGACCTTCGTGTTTGACAATGCCGAGCAGGGCGCAGCCCGTTTCGCCGGTGAGCAGGACGGTTATATTTATACCCGCTTAGGTAACCCGACTACCCGTGAGCTGGAGCTTAAGGTGGCAGCACTGGAAGGCATGGCAGATGCTGCAGCGACGGCGACCGGTATGGGCGCCGTGGCAGCCGCGACACTGGCGTTTTTACAGCAGGGTGATCACCTGATTGCCAGTAAAGCCATTTATGGCTGCAGTTTTGCGCTGTTTAGTCATCAGTTTGCCCGCTATGGTATTGAAGTCAGTTTTGTTGATATGACCGACCATGCGGCGGTGGTGGCGGCCATTAAGCCTAATACCAAAATGCTGTTTGCCGAAACGCCGATTAACCCGCATTTGGTGGTATTGGATCTGGCTTTCTTATGTGGTCTGTGCCGGCAACATAATATCCTGTCGGTGATTGATAATACCTTCCTGACGCCACTGTTACAGCAGCCGGCGAAATTTGGCGCTGATATTATTATCCATAGCGCGACTAAATATCTGAATGGCCATGGTGATGTAGTGGCCGGCATTATTGTCTCGGATGAAGAAAAAATCCGCACCATCAAATTGACCACGCTAAAAGATATGGGCGCCACTATCAGCCCACACGATGCCTGGCTGATTATCCGTGGTTTAAAAACGTTATCGGTACGGTTAGAGCGGCATTGCAGTAATGCGCAAAAGGTCGCCGAATATCTGGCGGCGCACCCGGCGGTAGCTGTGGTGCATTATCCGGGCCTGCCTGGTCATCCGGGCTATCGCTTCCTTGGTACGCAGATGCAGGCCGCAGGTGGCGTGCTGGCGTTTGAGCTCAACGCTAGTCTGGAGCAAAGCCGGGAGATGATTAACCGTTGCCGTTTGCTTAGTCTGGCAGTCAGTCTGGGCGATGCCGAGTCGTTAATTCAGCATCCGGCCTCGATGACCCATAGTCCCTATACTGCAGAAGAGCGGGCCGCCGCCGGGATCAGCGATGGCTTGATCCGGATCTCTGTCGGTCTGGAGCATGTTGACGATATTTTGGCCGATTTGGAGCAGGCACTGGCGCCGTTAACGCAACAAAGCACAAAAGTTAAGCCAAAGCTTGCGTTAAATCCAAAACAGGAACCGGAAAGCTGCTATAACTAACATGAGTGTCAAGTTATTGCAGGGAAATATCGATGAGCAATTTGCTGAATGCGGTAAATCAGCGTACCAATCTGGCCGGGCAGAATCGTTTCGAGTTGTTACTGTTCCGGCTCAATGGCCCGCAGCCTTTCGGAATTAATGTCTTTAAAGTACGAGAGGTCATTCAGTGCCCACAGTTGACTGAAATGCCTGGCTCGCATCCCTGTGTTAAAGGTATTGCGCATTTGCGGGGTGAACCGGTGATGGTGCTGGACTTAGCCGAAGCGACCACCGGCAAGGGCATAGGTAAAACCGAAAATGCCTTTGTGATTGTTACCGAGTACAACCGCAGTGTGCAGGGGTTTCTGGTATCCAGTGTCGATAAGATCGTGAACATGACCTGGGAGCAAATTAAACCGCCACCACAAGGTGCTGGTAAATCACATTATCTGACTGCGGTTACTGAGATAGAAAATAAACTGGTGCAAATTATTGATGTTGAAAAAGTTTATGCTGAAATTATGCCCGTTGATGAAGAGGTTAGTGATGATACCAAGGCCAAATCGCAGGGTTTAGCCTTGGATAAAATCCTGGTACTGGTAGCGGACGACTCCGCTGTAGCGCGTAATCAGATCAAAAGAGCGCTGGACAGTATTCAGGTTAAATCCGAGTTGGTTAAGGATGGTCAGGAAGCACTTGATTGGTTACGTAACAAAGCCAAAGAGTGGGGCGATGACGTCATCCGGCGCGTACCGCTGTTGATTTCAGACATAGAAATGCCACGGATGGATGGTTATACCCTGGCGGCAGAAATTAAAGCTGAGCCGGCACTGCGCCCGATCCATATTATTTTGCACTCTTCGTTAAGCGGTGTGTTCAACGAGGCGATGGTGAAAAAAGTCGGCGCCGATCAATTTATTGCCAAGTTTCACCCGGATGAATTATTGACTGCCGTCAATCATTGGTTAACAGCAAGTCAGCACGCTTAGTCCTGCGGGGCTGCATTGCCCCCGTCATCACCGTGAAAAGCGATTAGGGTGTAATGCTTTTGTTACACTTTAGCCGTGGCTTTTTCCGGGACCAAAGATTAACACCGTCGTCACTATCGTCTAGTATCCGCTGCATCGGCTCCCTTTTATAAAAATCAAAATACTGAGCCAGCAGCCCTGTGCTGTTAACGATCAAGACAACAGGTAGTGTATGACTAAGACCAGTAAATATGTGTCGCGCCAATCGGATGCCAACGGCATTATCCATTGGAGTGACGAAGAAAATCAGATTTGGCACGAGTTGATCACCCGGCAGCTGGGTGTGATCGAAGGTAAAGCCTGTGATGAATATATGGCGGGGCTGCAACGCCTGAATTTACCCACTGATCGCATTCCGCAATTGGAGGAAGTCAGTAAGGTATTGCGTGCAACCACTGGCTGGGAATGCGCTGAGGTGCCGGCATTGATTAGCTTTGATCGCTTTTTTGAGTTGCTGGCCAATAAGCAATTTCCGGTAGCGACCTTTATCCGGAGCCGCGAAGAATTCGACTATCTGCAAGAGCCGGATATATTCCATGAAATTTTTGGCCACTGCGCGATGTTAACCAACCCGGCCTTTGCAGAGTTTACCCATATTTATGGTCAGCTGGGTTTAGCGGCGAATAAGCAGGATCGGGTGTATCTGGCCAGACTGTACTGGTTTACCATTGAGTTCGGTTTGCTGCAAACGCCGGACGGGCTTCGCATTTACGGTGGCGGTATTCTGTCATCGCCGGGTGAAACCCGTTATGCGCTGCAATCCGAGCTGCCAGAGCGTAAGCCGTTTGATGCCTTGGATGTACTGCGTACACCGTACCGAATCGATATTATGCAGCCGATTTATTTTATGATTAACCGCATCGATGATCTGTTTGATATCGCCCATCTGGATCTGATGGCGCTGGTTGAACAGGCGCGCGCTCTGGGTTTACATGCCCCGAAATTCCCACCTAAAGAAAAGCAAGCAAGCTAGGAAACCAAGCATGACCGAATTAACTGCAATGAAATGTGAAGCCTGCCGTGCTGATGCACCAAAAGTATCAGAGGCCGAGTTGCCGGAATTAATGCGCCAGATCCCGGATTGGACGCCTGTGGTCCGTGACGGTATCTTACAGCTGGAACGCGAGTACAAATTTAAAAACTTCAAACAAGCCTGGGCCTTTCATAACAAAGTGGCCGAAATGGCGGAAGCAGAAGGCCATCATCCGGCGCTGCTGCTGGAGTGGGGCAAGCTGACCGTAACCTGGTGGTCGCACTCGATCAAAGGCCTGCACAAGAATGATTTTATTTGTGCGGCTAAGACGGATGCGCTGCTGGCAGCCTAAGCCTACTGTCTTATTGTAACAGGACGCCCGGTGCGTCCTTTTTTGTTCATAATTCTTTACAAAAAAACTGGTCTGTCTGCTTTAATTTACCGTATGATGCAGCATCGGTCAGGCCAGAGGTGTAAGGCGGCTATGCGTTTAGAAATACAGTGTCAAAATCGATTAGGGCTGGCGCAAGATGTCCTCAATGTGCTGGTTAGCTATCAGTTGGATCTGCGCGGTATCGAAGTCGATCCGTCGTTAAACAAGATCTATGTGTCTTTCCCAACCGTGAATTTTGAGCAGTTTCAGGAATTGATGGCCAGGATGCGCCGCATCCAGGGTGTGGAGGATGTGAAAACTACCGCCTTTATGCCGTCTGAGCGTGAACATAACGAAGTGATGACGCTGCTGCGCACCTTGCCCGATGGTTTGATTGCCATTGACCTGAAAGCCAATGTTACTGTTATCAATGAGGCAGCATTAGAAGCCTTGTCGGTGAGCTACGACGCTATCATCGGTCAGTCATTACAAGGTATGGTGAAAGGCTTTAATTTCCAGCGTTGGCTGGAGGGCGAGGATGTACTGGCGCAAACCCGACGTTTAGAAATTCATGGCAAACGCTTTATCGCCGATATTTTGCCGGTATTGGTGCCGGATGAAACCGGCCAGGACATTTTAGCCGGAGCGGTAATTAACCTGAAATCGGAAAGCCGGCTCGGTCAGCATATGATTGCCTTTAAAAAAGGCGATGCTGAGAGTTTTAACAGTATACAGGCCAGCAGCAATACCATGCGCAAGGTGGTACGGGAAGCGCGGCGCATGGCGCAGCTGGATGCCCCCATTTTAATCGTCGGCGAAACCGGTACCGGTAAAGAATTGTTAGCGCGGGCCTGTCATGCTGCTGGTGGCCGCAATGGCAAACCCTTTTTAACGGTACCCTGTGCCTCGATGCCGGATAATGTGGCCGAGTCTGAGCTGTTTGGTTATGGACCTAATGCCTTCCCCGGCACCGCTGAGGGCAAGAAAGGGATCTTTGAACAAGCCAATGGCGGCACGGTGTTTCTCGATGAAGTCGGTGAGATGTCACCGCAACTGCAAACCAAATTACTGCGCTTTTTGCAGGATGGCAGTTTCCGCCGGGTGGCAGAAGAAAAAGAAGTGCGGGTTGATGTGCGGGTGATCTGTACTACCCAGAAAGATTTGCCGGCGATGGTGCAGGAAGGCAAATTCCGTGAAGATCTGTTTTATCGTCTGAATGTGCTGACACTAAGCATACCGCCGCTACGTGAGCGCAAACAGGATGTCCTGCCGCTGGCGGAGTTCTTTATTGCCCGCTACGCGGCACGACTCGGGCGCAAAGCCCCGAAACTGACCGATAATTGCAGCCAGTTTTTGCAGCAGTATCCGTGGCCGGGAAATGTACGGCAGCTGGAAAACGCGCTGTATCGGGCCGTTACCCTGCTGGATGGTAATGAGCTGGAAAAGCAACATCTGCAGCTGCCAAGCTATACCAATGACTTTGGCTATCTGGAGCAGGATTTTGATGGCACCCTGGATGAAGCGGTAAAACGTTTTGAGGCCAATCTGCTACGTAAGCTGTTTCCGGCTTACCCCAGCTCACGGCAGCTGGCGAAAAAGCTCGGTTTAAGCCATACCGCTGTGGCGAATAAATTGCGGGACTATGGTATTAATCGCAAGACTGTAAAAATTTAATTACGCTTTGTTTTGGCTTTTGTACGCCATTTTGGCCGTCGCTGCACAACGACGGCCTTTCCATTCATGTTGCTGCCGCTAAATTAGCCACTGTATCACTAATTTTACACTTGCCAGGCCAGCACCTGATATCGCAACAATAATGCCGCCTCTTCCTTTTTTTTGGCGCTACCGCATGATAGCGCTCAAGCGCATGGCGCCAATGATAAAGATAGGAGTAGACACATGACCGATATGATTAATCCACTGGGTACCGATGGTTTTGAATTTGTGGAATATACCGCAGCCGATGCCGAGGGTATTCAGAAGCTGAAAGACTTATTCAGTTCACTCGGTTTTACTGAAGTGGCGAAACATCGCTCGAAAGAAGCCTGGTTGTATAAGCAGGGCGATATCAATTTTATTATCAATGCCGAACCGAATTCACAGGCGGAAGAATTCGCCCGTAAACACGGCCCGTCAGTCTGTGCAATGGCATTTCGGGTAAAAGATGCGGCGGCGGCACTGAAACATGCTTTAGCTAACGGTGCCAAAGAATATAAAAATCAGATTGGCCCGATGGAGCTGAATATTCCGGCCGTGTATGGCATCGGCAGTAGCCTGCTGTACTTTGTTGATCGCTATGGTGCCAGCTCAGTTTATGATATTGACTTCAAATATTATGATAACTGGCAGGTCGAGATGGCCAAACATGGCGTGGGTCTGGAGGTGCTGGACCACTTAACGCATAACGTGATGCGCGGCAATATGAACCTGTGGGCCGGTTTCTATGAGAAGATCGGTAACTTCCGTGAAATCCGCTACTTTGATATTGAAGGCAAGCTGACCGGCCTGGTATCTCGGGCGATGACTGCACCTTGTGGCAAGATCCGCATTCCAATTAACGAATCCTCTGATGATAAGTCACAGATTGAAGAATTTATCCGCGAATACAAAGGTGAGGGTATTCAGCATATCGCCCTGACTACCGATGATATCTATCAGACGGTACGTACCTTACGTGAGCGCGGCATGGACTTTATGCCAACGCCGGATACCTACTATGCCAAGGTCAATGAGCGGGTTGAAGGCCATACTGAAGATCTGGAACAGTTAAAAGAACTGCGTATTTTGATTGACGGCGCACCGATGAAAGACGGTATTTTGTTGCAGATCTTTACCAAGACGGTCATTGGCCCGGTGTTTTTCGAGATTATTCAGCGTAAAGGCAACGAAGGCTTTGGCGAAGGTAACTTTAAAGCCTTGTTCGAGTCGATCGAAGAAGATCAGATCCAGCGCGGAGTGCTAAGCAATGCGTAAATGGGCGTCCTTTCCATTAAAAGAAGGTGATGTATCACGTCAGGCGCATGCCGATTTACCCGAGCAAGCGATTTACGAGCGCGAAACCGGCCGTAGTGGCTTTTTCGGCCCGGCTACACACTTCCATCACCGCCATGCACCAACCGGTTGGAGTGACTGGCAGGGCCCATTACGGCCTCGCTTGTTTGATTTTAACAACCTGGAAGTGAGTACCGACTCACCCTGGGCAGTCCCTTTGCTGCTACATAATGCGCATTGTAAATTCCGCACCTGGCGCTTGAGCGATAAGATGACCCGGCTGGTGCGTAATGCTGATGGCGATGAATTATTGTTTATCCATGAGGGCAGTGCCGAGCTGTATTGCGATTATGGTCATCTGACCCTGCGCGATGGCGACTATGTAGTCATTCCACGCTCCACCATGTGGCGGTTAGAGCCGCTAGAGCCGTTGTATGTGGTGCTGATTGAGGCCACTAACGACAGCTATCAGTTGCCGGAAAAAGGCCTGGTTGGCAATCATGCGATCTTTGATCCGGCGATGCTGGATACCCCGAAAATCGATGCTGCCTTCAAAGCTCAGTACAGTGAAGAGAGCTGGCAGGTTGAGGTAAAACGCCATGGCCAGGTGTCAGTGATTACTTACCCCTATAATCCACTGGATGCCATTGGCTGGCATGGTGATTTAGCCGTGATGCGGATTAACTGGCGAGATATCCGGCCCTTAATGAGCCACCGCTATCATTTACCGCCATCAGCTCATACGACTTTTGTCGCGCAGCGCTTTGTGGTCTGTACCTTTGTACCCCGGCCAATTGAAAGCGACCCGGGCGCCTTAAAGGTGCCGTTTTATCACAATAATGATGATTACGATGAAGTGCTGTTCTATCATGCCGGCGATTTCTTCAGTCGCGATAATATCGAAAAAGGCATGGTCACCTTCCATCCGGCCGGTTTCACCCATGGTCCGCATCCGAAAGCCTTTCAGGCGGGTTTAGAGTACCGGAAAAAGTTTACCGATGAAGTTGCAGTGATGCTGGATACCCGGGATGCGCTGGAAGTCGGTGAGGCGGCCTTGGCTACCGAAAACCCGGAATATGTGAATAGCTGGAAAGTTAAAGCCTGAGCGCTCAGTTAAGGAATTGAGATGAAGTTCGCAACGTTAAAAAATCAGACCCGTGATGGGCAGTTAGTGGTAGTAAGCCGAGATCTGAGCCGCTGTATTGCTATTCCGCATATCGCCGCCACCATGCAGCAATTATTAGATCATTGGTCCAGCCTGGCGCCGAAGGCGGCTGAAATTTATCAGGCATTAAATGCCGGCACAGTACCGGGTGAGCAACGTTTTGTGCAGGCCGACTGTGAGTCGCCACTGCCACGTGCTTATCAGTGGGCAGACGGCAGTGCCTATGTTAACCACGTCGAGCTGGTGCGTAAGGCGCGTAACGCCGAGATGCCGGAAACCTTCTGGACGGATCCGCTGATGTATCAGGGCGGCTCGGATGATTTTATCGGCCCGCGCGATCCTATTGCTGCCGTCAGTGAGCAGCACGGGATCGACTTTGAAGGTGAAGTGGCCGTGGTGACGGATGATGTCCCTATGGGCATCAGTGCCGAACAGGCATTAAGCCGGATCCGGTTACTGATGCTGGTCAACGACGTATCGCTGCGCGGTTTGATCCCAAATGAACTGGCCAAGGGCTTTGGTTTTTTCCAATCCAAGCCGGCATCCAGCTTTAGCCCGGTGGCCGTGACGCCGGATGAATTGGGTAAATACTGGCAGGGGGGGCGCTTGCATCTACCACTGCTGTCGCATTACAACGGCATTGCTTTTGGTAAACCTAATGCTGGCCTTGATATGACCTTCCACTTTGGCGAGTTGGTAGCGCATGCGGCGAAAACCCGCAATCTGGGCGCCGGTGCTATTATTGGTTCGGGTACGGTATCGAATAAGCAAGGTACTGCCTATGGTACTTCTATTGAAGAAGGTGGCGTCGGTTATAGCTGTATCGCCGAAATCCGGATGATTGAAACCATTCGGGATGGCAAACCCAGTACCAACTTTATGCGCTTTGGCGATAGTATCCGCTTGGAAATGCTGGATGAGCAAGGCCAGAGTATTTTTGGCGCCATTGACCAGCAAGTGGTGGAGTATCAGGGGCAATGAAACTCTACAGCTACTGGCGATCTTCTGCCGCTTATCGGGTGCGGATCGCCCTGAATCTGAAGCAGCTGAGCTTTGAAACCATTCCGGTGCATCTGCTCAAAGACGGTGGTCAGCAGCATAGCAGCGCCTATCAGGCGCTAAATCCGGCTGAGCTGGTACCAACCCTGGTCGATGAGCAAGGTAGCCTGAGTCAGTCACTGGCGATTATCGAGTATCTGGATGAAACCTATCCCGAGCCGCGCCTGTTGCCGCAAGAGCCGTTTGCCCGTGCTAAAGTGCGGGCACTGGCGCTGGATATTGCTTGCGATCTGCATCCGTTAAATAATCTACGGGTGCTGCAGTATCTGACCGGGGAGCTGGCGTTGGATGAAGCGCAAAAGCTGCGCTGGATCCAACATTGGCTGACACTGGGCTTTAATGCGCTGGAGCAAAAGCTACAGCAAACGGCAGGTCAGTATTGCTATGGTGATGACGTTAGTCTGGCGGATCTGTGCCTGGTACCTCAGGTTTATAACGCGCTGCGTTTTAACCTGGATCTGAGCCGCTATCCGCTGATCAGCCGTATTTATCAGCATTGTCTGCAACTTGCTGCCTTTGCGTTGGCGGCTCCCGAACAACAGCCTGACGCACAACTTTAAAAGCTGGCGCCCGGTATGGGCGCCAGCTTTTATCTATCACATTGCAGACCTATTCTGAAAGCTACTGCAAACATATTGCCGCCGATTGTGTCCCGCACCGGGATCCGCTAAGCTGTGGTGTGGCTGTCATCTGCGCTGTGTGGCAAAATTCAGCCCGGTATGCCACAACCTGGTTACCGCAGTCAGTCTATTGCAGTTGTCATTTCTGAACAGGCAAGGAGTTACTAGTCACGGATGTCAATTATGGATCACTTTAGCTGGTGGCGTCAGGCGCCCTTTGCCAGTGCGCTGTTTCAGGATCTGCCCGCCAGTACCACGCAGAATCATTGTATCGCTGCCAATGCAGTATTTAAAATTGTTACCGGGCTGGATGAGCAGCAACTGGCGCAGGCGCCGGCTGAAAACTTCAATGTCCGGGCAGTATTTTATTCGGCAAACACCCATCTTTATTATCAGGTAAACAGCTTTGCGCCTGAGCCGGGCTATCAGTTAGTCACCTTACACCAGTTGCCGGAGTTACCGGTCAGCCGTCAGGCTAGCATTCAACCTGACGCGGCTCGCCTTAGTGCCACCTTATTGGAAATTACCGAGCGTTTTATCGGTTTGCAGCCTGCTGCTGTGCCGGCAATGCTGCAACTGACGTTACAGCAGTTAGGCGAAGTGGTGCGGGCTGACCGGGCCTATTTGTTTGATTACGATTTTATCCGGCAAAGCTGCTCCAACACCTTTGAATGGTGTGCACCTGGTATTGCGCCCGAAATTCAGACATTACAACAAGTACCGCTGGCGGCCATTCCTCAGTGGCTAAATACCCACCGACATGGCCGGGAGATGTATCTGCCAGATGTACCCTCTTTGCCCGATGACGATGCACTAAAGCAGCTATTGCAACCGCAGGGGATAAAAAGTTTATTGACGATACCTATTGCTGATGAGCAGCAGTTATATGGTTTTGTCGGTTTTGATTCTGTTCGTCAGTATCACTACTATACTGAACAGGAGAGGTTGTTGTTAGGGATGTTTGCCCGCATTTTGGTTAAGCTGAAACACCAGGCCGCTGCTTTAGGGGAGGAGTGACGATGCTAAGATTTCCACAACGTTGGTTAAACCGGCTGTTATGTTACGTTGGCTTGTTTGGGGTGCTGTTTCAGCTCACTGCCGCCTTGCATGCCTGGTGGCATCAGATCCCGTTACCCCATTTCTGGTTGTTGCTAGTGGCGCCGTTGTTATGCCTGGTGTCCGGACTCTGGTCGCCATTACAGCCACAGCAAGAGCCGCAGTCGTAATAATTCAGCGTCGGGGTTTAAACATACCCTGGACGGTCACATCCTTTACTCCGTTCTGGTCGAAAATAAAGTTAATTTGTCCCGGGCCACGGCTGAAATAAAATATCTCACCATCCAGCTTTAACACATAGCGACCACGTGCGGTGCGGGCCAGTGGATCCCGGCTAACTTCAAGCCGGCGCTCAGCAATCTCCAGGGTAAAGGCACGTAATGGCTGCTGACTGAAATCAGTGACAAAAAGATCCTCATCATTTTGCAAAATAATATAGAGCGAATATTTTTGCGGTGGCGCCGGCAGCCGGGTTTGTTGCTCGCCGATACTAAACAGGTAACTGCCCTCTTCCCGAAACAGCGTTAACGGGAAGGTTTTTTGTATTTTCTGACCATCAGCCTGTTCAAGTTTGAGTTTGCCTTCAATCACAAAGTCTGCTGCTGCGCTAAAGCTCAGTAATATCGCCATTAACGCCAACAGAACTCTGATCATGGGGCTTGACCTCAACAATTAGACAGCACCAGCGTCGACTAACAAGGTGAGTTGTTGGCCAGGCTGTAGAAAGTTTTCTGTATTAATATTATTCCACTTTACAATATCTGCCACTGATACGCTGAATCTTTGCGCGATTTTCGATAACGAGTCGCCAGGCCTGACCCGATAATTGAGCGTGCGGGTTGTCGCCAGCACCAGAGGTTGCTGCTTGCTGTAAATGGTGAGCTGCTGACCTTCACGAAGGGGCGCGCCAGCGGCAAGCTTATTCCACTCCCGGATCTGGGCTACGGTCACGTCATATTTTCGGCTCAGATCCCACAGCGTATCACCGCGTTGGATCTGATGCTTAACTGCCGTTGCCGGGGTCTGACCGCTGGTATTTGCCAATTGTGTCTGTTGCTCAGTATCAATGTTGTTGCCTCTTGGAAGCAACAGATTCTGGCCAATTCGGATATTGTTGTTTGTCAGATTATTCAGTTTCTGTATCGCTGCGACACTGATGCCATAACGTTTGGCGATCGCACCGAGGGTATCGCCGCTTTTAACCTGATACGGCTGCCACTGCATCATTTTTTCTACCGGCGTTTGGGCTAGCTGGGCAGAGAAATGTTCGGCTTTTTCTACCGGTAATACCAGTTGGTGTGGTCCTTCCGGTGCGGTTGCCCACTGGCTGTAGCCGGGATTTAACGCCTGTAAATCGGCAATACTAATGCCAGCCAGCTCCGCGGCGACGACCAGATCCAATTGCCGGCCGGCATCGACTATTGCAATCTTGGGTTCGTTAGCAATAAATTTCCAGACAATTTCAAACTCTTCCGGTCGCTTTAGAATGTCAACCAGTGCCAGTAATTTTGGGATATAGGCGGTAGTTTCAGCGGGTAAGTCAAGCGACCAGAAGTCTGTCGGTAAGCGCCGCTTTTTGTTAGCCTGGATCGCCCGCATAATACGACCTTCACCGGCGTTATATGCGGCAATAGCGTTGAGCCAGTCATGCTCCAGGGTGTTATACAGATACTCTAAATAATCTAACGCCGCCCGGGTAGATTGCACCACATCTTTACGGCCATCGTACCAACTATTTTGCGCTAAACCAAAACGCTTAGCGGTGGCCGGCATAAACTGCCACATACCGGCAGCACGTGATGGCGATTGGGCGTAAGGGTCAAAGGCACTCTCAACGATAGGCAATAACGCCAGTTCGAGTGGCATTTGCCGTTTTTCCAGCTCTTCGACGATAAAAAACAAAAAGGGTTGCGCCCGACCGGCAATCCGATCCAGATAACCCTGGTTATCGGCATAAAAATTACGTTGCTCAATAATAGGGCGCGTTTGCGGAACTTTAAAAGATAACTGCGCCTGGATCCGTTGCCAGAGGTCTTCCAGCTCGGATGCCTCCAACAATTGCTCCTCACTGAGGCCGGCACTCCACAAGCGTTCAGCAATCAATTCGGCAGATGCAGTATCTTTATGAAAATCAGTGGTTTTGGGTTTTACTGCAGGCTGAACCGCAGTAACAGCCGTGTTATCAGAGTTAGACCCTGTCGTGCTGACACAGCCAGTAAGCAGTGCCAGCAATACAACGGCAGAGATTCTTACAGTCATAACATGGTTCCAAATGTAAAAAGACGATATTACCTGTCTGACCAGACATTGCAAGTCAGGATTTAAACTGATCTTTGGCTTGTCTTAAGTAAGTAAACAAAGCCAAAGCCGAGTTTTGATTAAATTTCCGTTGTAGCCTACTGTTTTCGCAGCGTAAAAACGGATTAACTTTTCTCTCAGTCGCCAATAGCGCTGGCAGGGTAGGCTCAGATAACTGACGTTTTTGCTGGCAATGCTTTAGGTGCAGCTGCAAATCAGAGTTATCTGGCTCTATGCTCAGGGCAAAGGCTATATTGGCAAGGGTATATTCGTGAGTACAGCAGATTAGCGTATCGTCCGGCAGTGCCGCCAGGGATTGCAAAGACTGATACAGCTGCTCTGCGGTCCCCTCAAATAAGCGGCCACAACCAACGCTAAACAGCGTATCACCACAAAACAGAACGGGCGCTGAATAAAAACCAATATGACCTGCGGTATGGCCGGGAAGGTCGAACACCTGGCACTGCCAGTTTAGCTCAGGTACACTTAACAGGTCTCCGCCGGACACTAGCTGTTCAAGTCCTTGAATTCTGGATTCTTCTGCAGCGGGGCCGATAATCCGACAAGCTGGGTAGTGTTGTTTTAATTGCCGGATACCGCCGGTATGATCGGCATGATGATGAGTAATGAGGATCGCCGCAGGTATTTTTTGCTGTTGCTGCAGAAACGGGATCACGGCTTCAGCATCACCCGGATCGACAACCAGGCAGTAGGGGTTGTGTTGCTCGGTCAGAACCCAGATATAATTATCATTAAAGGCAGGTAGCGGGATCAGTTCTGGCATTTGAAGGCTCCATGCATCGCAAAGAAGGCTGCACCTTAACATGAAACCGGCATTACGTGAAAATCAGCTGCAAGCGCCGAAACACTGGCAAAGTTTCCGGCAGGGACCGGCCTTGGCCGCAGCATTAGAACAGCAATTGGCACCCTGGTGGCAGCAAATCTTTGGCTATTATTTGTTAAAAGTTGGGGATCTCAGCTGCCAACTGAGCACGCCGGAATGCCGGGTGCGTTATCAGTTACGGCTGGGCTCTGCCAGTATTACCCCTGATGTTGTGGCAGAGCCGGATGCGTTGCCGATCGCTTGTAGTAGTGTCGATGCGGTATTGCTCAGCCACTGCCTGGAGTTTCAGAATGATCCGCATCATGTGATCCGTGAAGCACACCGGGTGCTGGTTGCGGACGGCTATTTGTTGCTCAGTGGCTTTAACCCACATAGCTGGTTAGGGTTATGGCGCTGTTTACCGGCGTATCAGCAGCAATTGCCCTGGCAAGGACACTTTTTTAGTGCAGCCCGGATCAAAGATTGGCTACACCTGATCGGTTTTGAAGTCATGGCTGAACAGCGATTTTTTTGCAGCGCCATGCTGGCACAAGAGTTTCGGCAGAGTAGCTGGCAGAAGTTTAATGAACGCTTTCTAAACCTGTTTGCGTCCAGTTACTTATTAGTGGCGCGCAAACGAGAATTACCGCTGACTCCGATCCGTCCGAAGTGGCGGGTACAAAGTAGTTTTAGCCCGGCGCAGCAGGGCATCCGCGCCAGAGAAAAACTCTAGCCAACGCCTAAAGCTACGCCCGCAATAGCGGGCGTGCTCTGGAGATGAGAGGGTTCTGATTTATTCCGTCAGTTGTGTCAACTGATATCCCTGATCAGCGAGTAACTTCAATAAGCCGTCTTTGCCTGCCAGGTGCAAAGCGCCAACCAGTACCATTACGTTGTTTTCTTCCAACGCCGTCAGCGTTTTCATCCAGGCGTGGTTGCGATCAGTTAGTAGTATGGCTTCCAATTCAGGATATTGCTGCATATCTTTTAAGAATAGCGTTTCGAGCTGGCCAACATCGCCCTTTACCCAGGCCGTTTTCATCTCACCTAACATCCCCTCCAGCTTATCCAGATCGTTTAAGGTCGAGCTGATCACCAGATTCGCATCGAGTTGATTCATGGCGTTTAACACGGCAAGGTGCTCATCAAGGGTTTCCAGACCGGCCAGCGTCTTATTTTGTTGCTGTCCCAACTGCCAGTAATGCATATCAACGCCGGTACCGGCGGCTCCCAGCCGTTGCAATTCCAGTACTGACATGGTCATTGACGCAAAGGCAGGTTTAAATTGCTCTAACGAGGTCAGTGGCCATTGCCGCTTTTCGGCTTCGGCTTTTAATTTGGCATAGACTTCCGCTGATAAGACTTGTTGCAGACTTTGCCCCGGGGCAAAGGTATTCTGCGACATTAGTTGCATCATGCCTTGCGGCTGGGTCATGGCGCCAAGATCGGTCTCAAACAGCAGCTTAGAGCTGGCATTAAAAGCGGTATCGTAGGCTTTGGGCAGCGGAAAATCACTTTCACTAAGTAGATGTACTGTACCTGCCAGATAAAAGGTTTTCTCACCCTTGCTGACTTGCCAAACCGACGCGGCAAATAGTGACTGGCTGAGGAATAGACCTATCAGCAGGCTAAACTGGATTAAAAACCGCATACTCTTGCTCCTTCTGTTAGCGGTACCTTTGAACTGATGTTTACCACATCAGATCATCAGGGATTTGGTAAGCAGCATAGGGATCGTCCTCTGCTGCTACCGCGTGGTCCTGGCGGTTGTTCAATAGCACTACACTCTCGGGTTGACGCTGTTGAATTTTTTCAGCGATTTGTGCCGGGACTAATGCATAGTGTTCACCCAGCCGGGCAATGGCTAGTAAACCACGGGTTAATTCACTATGCAACTTATCATTAACGTAAAGCCGTTTCACCAGCTTGCCATCGGTAAAGTTAAACACCACTTCACCACTCATCTTAATCTGATTGGTTTCGATCAGCTGTTTCACCTGGGCGGCGATGGCTTTTTTCTGCAGTTCAGCCTGCTTTTGCCGGTTTAGCTCCTGATCCCGGGCGACCTGTTCCTGCCGACGTTGCTCGGCCAGAATACTGGCTTCATTAACCACTTTTTGATTTTTCGGCGCCTGCACCCGTTGTTGATGCTGCTGTTTTTTTACGGTTTTTAGTTTCTTGGCATCGGCCAGGCCAGCTTTTAACAGTTGTTCTTTCAGAGCATTACTCATCGTTAATTCATCACAGTAGTGCGTAAGGTGACGCTATACTAGCGCGATGGGCGGTGGCAGACAATTAGGGTATACTGGACACCAGATTTTTGGAGACAGATATTTTGCAATTTCAGGATATGGGGCTGGACCCGCGTTTGCTGCGGTCTGTTCAACATTTAGGCTTTGCCCGACCTACCGAGATCCAACAGGAAGCCATACCCGCAGTGATGGTGGGGCGCGATCTGCTGGTATCGTCAAAAACCGGCTCGGGTAAAACGCTGGCTTATTTGCTGCCGATGATGCAACGGTTGTTAAAAAGCCGGGCCTTGTCGAAACAGGATGCGCGGGCGCTGATTTTAACGCCGACCCGCGAGCTGGCAAAACAAGTCTATGCCCAGTTACGCCTGTTTGTAGCCAATACCCCGGTGACTGCCGTGCTGCTGGTGGGGGGCGAGAATTTTAATGATCAGGAAAAACTGCTGAAACGCCAGCCTGATATTATTGTGGCCACGCCCGGCCGCTTTGTTGATCACCTCGAGCATAAGTCGGTATTTTTACAGGGCCTTGAAATGCTGATTCTGGATGAAGCGGATCGGATGCTGGATCTGGGTTTCTTACCGCAACTGACCATCATTAATAAAGCCGCCGATCATCGCTTACGGCAGACCTTGTTGTTTTCTGCCACGCTGGAGCATACCGACTTAGATGCGTTATCACTGGCGCTGTTAAAAAATCCGTTTCGGGTTAGTGTAAATAGCGGGCACGAGCTACACAGTGATATCAGCCAGCGCTTCTATTTTGCTGATCATTTAACGCACAAAGAAGCGCTGCTAGCGAAGTTGTTACAGCAGGAAAGCCTGAAGCAATTGATTATCTTTACCGCAACCCGCGACGATGCCGGCCGGCTGGCCGAGTTTTGTCAGCAAGCCGCTTTGCCCGCTATCGGGCTAAGTGCGCGTTTAAATCAGGCACAGCGTAATAAAGTGATGCAGGATTTCGCCAGCGGCAAGTATCAGGTGTTGGTAACGACTGATTTGGCCTCCCGTGGTCTGGACCTGTTGCAAGTATCACATGTCATCAATTTTGACCTGCCGAAACATCCGGAAGAATATGTACACCGCATCGGCCGTACCGGCCGTGCCGGTGCCAAGGGTACCGCAATCTCGCTGGTGGGTCCAAAGGATTGGCAGGCACTGCAAAAAATCGAAGCCTTCTTACGACGGCCGGCAGAATTCAGTACCCTGGAGGGGCTTACAGCGCGCTTTAATGGTCAGCCGGTAGTGAAAGTGGCGCCGAAGAAAGCCGCACAAACTAAGCTGACTAAGCCAGGTGCTGGCAAGGCAACACGGGTAGTGGCAAAACCTGAAACCAGCCCAACTGCAACAGCCAAACGTTTCTTTCAGGGCGGCGACGATGGCAGTGCACCGGTGCGGCGGAAAAAAATTCAGCCAGAGTGATTATTTTTTCAACATCTGCTGCTACACTCAAAAAGTGACATAGCAAAACTTGCCATGTCGCCGGTACGGCCTGTGCAGCAACGAAAGTTCTGTTCGCTCCGGTATTTATGTTGACCACAACATCAGCGCCACTGATAATGCGGTTGAATATCTATCAGCTCGATTACCTGGCCGGTAATATTTAAGACGCCGGAGCTCCGGCAAACTTTTGTTTAAGTAAGAGAATGTTATGTCACAGTTAATTTCTGGTACAGTGAAGTGGTTCAACGAGGAAAAAGGTTTTGGTTTTATCGCCCGTGACGGCGGCAAAGACGTGTTTGTACACTTCCGCGCCATCAACGGCACTGGTCGTAAAACGCTGGTTGAAGGCCAGAAAGTAACTTTCGAAGTTACTGAAGGTCAAAAAGGCCCACAGGCTGAAAACGTCACTGTTACCGGTTAATTAGTCTCGTTTTTGTAAAAGAGCCGGCCTAGCGCCGGCTTTTTATTGCAGCCGACTTTATTGCCGGTTTAGTTGGCACTGCTGCTATGCTTTAAACCTGCTGGCTTAACCAGGCAGACAGACTGCACTATTATTAAATTCATTAGGATGCGTTAGCGCCACCTCAAATGGCAGGCTTAACTGCTCTTCGCACTGTGTTTTAAAGCCCAATTGCAATCCCAACAGGCGAATACCCTGATCCGCGCGTCTTTGCCAGGCCTGTGTTAACAGCTCGTTTAGTAATACCGGATCCAGATGCTGGCTTTGCGTCTCGACTGTGGTCAGCCGAAAATCACTAAACTTTAATTTCACGCCGATTTTGGCCAGTAAATGCGCCTTGCCGCTTTGCTCGAGCCGGCGTTGTAAATCCGGCAATAACTGTTGCAGCATCTGCTGGGCGTCGGTCAGCTGGTGTAAATCGCTGGCCAGGGTCCGCTCCACCGCAACCGATTTACGCTCCCGGCTCGGTTGCACCTCGCGCAGATCGATACCCTGACAGCGTTCTAACAAACTGGCGGTTTGACTGCCGAACTCCTTGAGTAGGGCGCTTAGTAACGGCAGCGGCACTTCACCACCCGGCGGTACAATATCGCGGCAAAATTGTAGTCCCAGCCTGGCCAGCTTCTCCGCTGCCTTCGGGCCGACGCCGGGAATTTTGCGCAGCGGTAGAGCGGCGACAAAGTCGGCTACCTTAGCCGGCGTTAACACAAAGAGCCCATCCGGCTTATTTTCATCACTGGCAATTTTCGCCAGAAATTTATTTGGTGCCACCCCGGCGGAGACGGTCAGACCGGTTTCCGCTAATACGCTACGGCGGATATCTTCAGCAATCAACGTGGCGCTGCCGGCAAAATGTGGGCTAGCACTGACATCAAGATAGGCTTCATCAAGAGATAGGGGTTCGACTAACGGTGTGTAGCGCAAAAAGATCTGGCGGATCTGCTTACTGACCGCCTGATATTTATCCATATTGCCGCGGACAAAAGTCAGCTGCGGGCAACGCTTTAATGCCTCATGACTCGACATCGCGGAGCGCACACCAAAGGCCCGCGCCGGATAATTACAGGTGGCGACAACACCCCGTTTACCGTCACTGCCGATGGCGAGCGGAATATCACGCAGCCGCGGATTATCGCGCATCTCCACGGCGGCGAAGAAGCAGTCCATATCCAGATGAATAATTTTCCGCGTCGAAGTCATCGCTAATCAAGGCGCTGTATGAATAACCAGTAATGTAGCTGATGGCTGCGGCTTTGGCAACTTTGCTGCACATTTTTAGCCTGGTAAAAACGGTGCGGGTGGCAGATTTTGTTTTGTAGAAGTCTGGACGGCTGTTTTTTCGGTGCAACAATTTTTATTTCAGGGTAGAATAGCCGCCAGTTTTTCAAACTGTCGTTAACGTTAAGCGTGATAGCCGCGCCCAGGAGAAAGCATGTTAAAGCGTGATATGAATATTGCGGATTTTGATCCGGAATTATGGCAATCCATGGTTCAGGAAACTGAGCGGCAGGAGGCTCACATTGAGCTGATCGCGTCAGAAAACTATGCCAGCCCCCGGGTGTTGCAGGCGCAAGGTTCACAATTAACCAATAAATATGCTGAAGGTTATCCGCACAAACGTTACTACGGCGGCTGTGAATATGTGGATATCGCGGAAGATTTAGCCATTGCCCGCGCAAAAGAATTATTTGGTGCTGACTACGCCAACGTGCAACCGCACTCAGGTTCGCAGGCGAACTCTGCGGTATTCCTGGCCTTATTAAATGCTGGCGATACCATTCTGGGCATGAGTTTGGCCCATGGCGGTCACCTGACGCACGGTGCCACAGTAAGCGCCTCTGGTAAGCTATATCATGCGGTACAGTACGGTCTGCATCCTGAAACCGGTGTGATTGATTATGATCAGGCTGAAGCCCTTGCCTTAGAGCACAAGCCGAAGCTGATTATTGCCGGCTTCTCGGCTTACTCAGGTATTGTTGACTGGCAGCGCTTCCGTGATATCGCGGATAAAGTCGGTGCCTACCTGATGGTGGATATGGCGCACGTTGCTGGTCTGGTGGCGGCAGGTCTTTATCCAAACCCGGTACCTATCGCCGATGTGGTGACCACCACCACCCATAAAACCCTGGCCGGCCCACGTGGTGGTCTGATCCTGGCCCGAAAGAACGAAGCCATTGAGAAGAAACTGAACTCAGCGGTGTTCCCGGGCGGACAGGGTGGCCCGTTAATGCATGTCATCGCGGCGAAAGCGGTAGCCTTTAAAGAAGCGCTGCAGCCGGAATTTAAAGTTTATCAGCAGCAGGTGCTAGTGAATGCGAAAGCCATGTGTGCTGAGATGATCAGCCGTGGCTATAAGATTGTATCCGGTGGTACCGAGAACCATCTGTTCCTGATGGATCTGATTGATAAAGATATCACCGGTAAAGATGCCGATGCCTGGTTAGGGCAGGCGCATATTACGGTAAACAAAAACTCAGTACCGAACGACCCGCGTTCGCCATTTGTTACCAGCGGTCTGCGCATCGGTACCCCGGCCATTACCCGCCGTGGTTTTAAAGAAGCCGAAGCGCGTCTGGTTGCCAGCCTGATTTGTGATGTGCTGGATAGCCGTGGTGACGAGGCGGTAATTGCCAAGGTTCGGGCTCAGGTGGCTGAAGTCTGTGGCCGCTTCCCGGTTTATGCCTAAGGCATAACTCGTGCTATGCTGTGATGGCCGCTAATGCGGCCATTCTTTTATGCAAAGCGCCGGCTAAACAGGCTGTTAGCGCCTTGTCCTGAACAGTTAGCTAGGGGGTAAAAGGTCAGTATGTATTGTCCCTTTTGTAATGCCGATGATACCAAGGTCATTGACTCGCGTCTGGTCGCCGATGGTCATCAGGTACGCCGTCGTCGCGAGTGCCTGGCTTGCCACGAACGCTTTACTACCTTTGAAGCGGCAGAGCTGGTGATGCCACGAATTATTAAACGTGACGGCTCCCGCGAACCCTTTAATGAAGATAAGTTACGCAGCGGTTTATTACGCTCGCTGGAAAAGCGACCGGTGGCGACTGAACAAATTGAGCAACTGATTAATAAAATTAAATCTCAGCTCCGGGCCACCGGTGAACGTGAAGTCGCCAGTAATTTGCTGGGCAATCTGATTATGGATGAGCTGGTGAAAGTTGATAAAGTTGCTTATGTGCGCTTTGCCTCGGTGTACCGCTCCTTTAAAGATATCCGCGAATTTGGTGAAGAAATTGCCCGTCTCGGAGAGCAATAAGGTGAGTTTTAGTCAGGCCGATTATGCTTTTATGCGCCGCGCGCTGGCGCTGGCAGCACAGGGCCGTTTTACTACTGATCCCAACCCCAATGTGGGAGCGCTGGTGGTTAAAGATGGCCAGGTGCTCGGCGAAGGCTTTCATCAGCAAGCCGGCGGCCCACATGCTGAAGTCTTTGCCTTGCAACAAGCCGATAGCGCCGCCCGGGGCGCGACCTGTTACGTGACGCTGGAGCCATGCGCCCACTATGGTCGCACGCCACCTTGTGCGGAAGCCCTGGTAAAAGCCGGTGTCGCCCGGGTGGTGATTGCGATGCTGGATCCGAATCCGCTGGTCGCCGGTAAGGGCGTCGCCATATTGCAACAAGCTGGCATTAGCGTTGCGCACGGTTTATTAACTGAGGAAGCCAGAGCGCTTAATCCGGGTTTTTTAAGCCGGATGGAGCGGCAGCGGCCTTATCTGTATCTGAAACTGGCGGCCAGTCTGGATGGGCGTACTGCCCTGGCGAATGGCCAGAGTCAATGGCTAACCAGTGACGCCGCACGCGCTGACGTGCAGCTATGGCGGGCGCAGGTTAGCGCGATTTTATCCACTGCCAGTACCGTACTCGCCGATGCGGCACGTTTAACGGTACGGCAAAGTAGCGATGCCGCTGCAGAGCCGGCAGCCTTGATCCGGCCGCTCGCCGATGGCAGTTTACGCCAGCCACTGCGGGTGATTCTGGACCGGCAGCAGCGGTTAAGCGGCAACGAGCCGCTATTCAATGAAGGTGGTCCGGTGCTGCTGTGTTATGCCGCTGACGCCGCGCCGCGTAAGTTAGCTGTGACAAAGGTCACAGTGGAACAACTGCCGCTGGCGTTAAGCGCTGACGGTCAGTTGGACCTGGTTCAGCTACTAACACGACTCGCAGCGCGACAGATTAATAGTCTGTGGACCGAAGCCGGCGCGATATTAGCGGGCAGTTTGCTAAAAGCTGGCTTAGTCGATGAATTACTGCTGTATCAGGCCCCGCTGCTGCTGGGCGAACAAGGCCGGCCATTGGCGGTACTGGGTGATTTTCAGCAACTGGCGCAGACGCCAAAACTGGCGTTTAATGAGGTTATTAGTCTGGGGCCGGACCTGCGCCTGCGCGCCGGCCTTAGCGAGGAATAAGATGTTTACCGGTATTATTGAAGCCACTGGCACCCTGAGCCGGCTTAGCCCTAAAGGCGGTGATCTCAGTGTCACCATCCAGAGCAGTAGTCTGGATTTTAGCGACGTCAAATTGGGTGACAGTATCGCGACGAATGGCGTCTGTCTGACGGTCACTGCGCTGGGTAGCCAGTCTTTTAGTGCCGACTTGTCGGCTGAAACCTTAACCCTGACCCGCTTTGGTGAATATAAGGTCGGGCAGTTGCTGAATCTGGAGAAGGCACTGCTGGCAACCGGGCGTCTCGGCGGGCATCTGGTAAGTGGTCATGTCGATGGGGTGACGTCTTTGCTGGCCATGGAACAAAGCGCCCGTGCCTGGCAGCTGTGGTTTGCGCTGCCGGCAGAACTGGCGCCCTTTATTGCCCACAAAGGCTCGGTGACTATCGATGGCATTAGTCTGACCGTAAATGAAGTGCTGACTGACCGTTTTCGCTTAACCATAGTGCCGCATACGGCAGCACAAACTACCTTACTGACCTTGCAAAAAGGCAGTCGGGTGCATATAGAGGTGGATCTGTTAGCCCGCTATATCCAGCGGCTGTTAACCACACCGGTTGCGGCGCCTAAGGGCGGTGTTGATTTGGCGTTGCTGGCGCAGCGCGGCTTTTTATAAGAAGGTTAGTTATGCAACTGAATACCCCCGCTGAAATTATTGAAGATATCCGTCAGGGCAAGATGGTGATCCTGATGGATGATGAAGATCGTGAGAATGAAGGCGATCTGGTGATGGCGGCCGAATATGTCACGCCGGAAGCCATTAACTTTATGGCCAAATATGGCCGCGGTCTGATTTGTTTAACCCTGACCAAAAAGCGCTGCAAGCAGCTTAATCTGGCGTTAATGGTTGATGCCAACAAATCGCCGTTTTCGACCAATTTTACCGTATCGATTGAAGCCGCCGAAGGCGTTACCACCGGTATTTCGGCGGCAGACCGCGCCCGCACTGTGAAAGCGGCGGTAGCTCGTGATGCCAGCCCGGCAGATATCGTGCAGCCCGGCCATATTTTTCCGTTAATGGCGCAGGACGGCGGTGTGCTGGTGCGGGCTGGGCATACCGAAGCCGGTTGTGACTTAGCGCGTCTGGCTGGCCTGGAACCGGCCGCTGTGATTGTCGAGATCCTGAATGATGACGGTACCATGGCGCGGCGTCCGGATCTGGAAGTCTTTGCCAAGCAACATAATATTAAGATTGGCACCATTGCCGATCTGATTGAATACCGTAACCTGAATGAAACCACTATCGAAAAAGTGGCAACCTGCCAGCTGCCAACGGAGATGGGCGAGTTTGAACTGGTGACCTTTAAAGATACTATCGATAATCAGCTGCATTTTGCGCTGGTCAAAGGCGAGATTACGCCAGAACAACCAACCTTGGTGCGGGTACATTTACATAATACCTTCAGTGATTTATTACTGAGCAACCGTGGCGCTAATCTGAGTTTCCCATTGCACACTGCCATGCAGCGTATTGCTGACGAGGGCGGGGTGCTCGTGCTACTGGGTAAGCACGAGTCGACTGACGAGCTGGTGCAAATGGTGCAGAATTTCCAGGCCGAAGATAAAGGTGAAAAACCCCGCTCCGCGCCCTGGAAAGGTACCTCCCGTAATGTTGGCGTTGGCTCGCAAATTCTGGCCAGCCTTGGTGTGCGGAAAATGCGGCTGTTAAGCCAACCGAAAAAGTATCATGCGCTGTCGGGTTTTGGCCTGGAAGTGGTGGATTACGTTTCTGAATAAGCCTCTGCCAGAACGTCGCAAACTATGCTATTATGCGCGGCTGATTTTAGTGGCAGTTAACAAGTAAGGACTGGCAATGCAGGTGATTGAAGCAGGCTATGCTGCAACAGGTAAAAAGATCGCGATCGTGGTCGCGCGCTTTAACAGTTTTATCGTCGAAAGTTTGCTTAGCGGCGCCGTAGATACTTTACAGCGTGTCGGCAATATCGCCGCTGAAGATATTACCGTGGTACGCATTCCCGGTGCCTTCGAACTGCCATTAGCGGTGCAGCGGGTTGCTGCCAGCAAAAAATATGACGCTATCGTTGCGCTGGGCGCGGTGATCCGCGGTGGCACGCCGCACTTTGAATATGTATCCGGCGAATGTGTGAAAGGTATCGCTCAGGTCGCGATGCAGTTTGACCTGCCGGTTGCATTTGGCGTGCTGACGGTCGACAGTATCGAGCAGGCGATCGAGCGTGCCGGTACCAAGGCAGGCAATAAAGGCGGTGAAGCAGCGATGTCGGCACTGGAAATGATTAATGTGCTTGAGCAGCTGTAACAGGAAACCGGCATGAAACCAAATGTGCGTCGTCAGTCCCGCTCGTTAGCGGTACAAGGTATCTACAGCTGGCAAGTCAGTCAGAATCCAATTGCCGATATTGAACAGCAGCTGTTGCTGGAAAACAATGTCAAACATCTGGATGTGCCTTACTTCCAGGATATTCTGCGTGGCGTGGTGTTACATCACAGTAAGCTCGATGAAGCCATTAAACCCTTTCTGGAACGGCCGTTTGAAGATATCGATCTGGTCGAGAAAGCGGTGTTACGGGTATCGGCTTATGAGCTGAAGTACCGCCTGGATGTGCCCTATAAGGTTGTCATTAATGAGGCGATCGAACTGGCCAAAGCCTTCGCCGCGGATGACAGCCACAAATTCGTCAATGGTATCCTGGACAAAGCCGTCCGGGTATTACGACCAGCATAACCTGCTTTATGGAGGCCGACGTAAGTCGGCTTTTTAATCTGTATGGGTGAATTTGATTTAATTGCCCGGTACTTTAGTCAGGCCGGGGCGAAACGCGCTGATACCCAAGTGGGGATCGGTGACGACGGTGCTGTACTGCAGGTGCGGGATGGCTTTGATCTGGTGATCACTACCGATACTATGGTCTGTGGCACCCATTTCTTTGCCGATGTGGATCCCAGAGCCCTCGGTCATAAGCTGGTGGCGGTTAACGTCAGTGATTTAGCAGCGATGGGTGCGGAACCTGCCTGGTTGTCGCTAGCCCTTACGTTACCGGAAGTTAACGAAGACTGGCTGGCGGAATTTGCTGCCGGTTTACATGAAACCGCCGATTATTATCACTGCCAGCTGATCGGTGGCGATACCACCCGCGGACCACTTAGTCTGACCATGATTGCCAAGGGGTTGGTGCCGCATGGTAAGGCCATTACCCGCAGCGGGGCCAAGGTCGGTGATTATATCTATGTTACCGGCACTTTGGGCGATGCCGCGCTTGGTTTAAAGTTGGTGCAGGGCCAACATCAGGTCAGTAAAAAGCATCAGGCCCACCTGCTGCAACGCTTTCATTATCCATCAGCCCGGGTCGCCCTGGGGCAGGCGCTGCGCAATCTGGCAAGCAGTGCGATGGATATCTCTGATGGTCTGGCCGGTGATTTGCCGCATATTCTGCGCCGCTCTGGCGTTGGCGCCTTTATTGATGTCAATCGCATTCCGATGTCACAGGCATTAAAAGACAGCTGCGATCAGGCCGAAGCCTTACAGTTAGCTTTATCCGGTGGTGAGGACTATGAGCTGCTGTTTACGGTACCTGAGAGTCGTCGTGGTGCCCTTGATGTGCTGTTAAGCCCCTATGGCGTGCCCGTTACCTGTATCGGCCGTATTACCGGCGCCAGTGGCAAACTGGAATTAAAAGCTGGGGAACAGGCCATTAGTTATCAACATACCGGCTTTGTCCATTTCTGATGCAAAACACAAAATTTCAGCTGTCTAAATGGCAGCATTTCTTAGCCCTGGGTTTTGGCAGTGGTTTAGCGCCAAAAGCACCCGGCACCTTTGGTACCTTAGCTGCGGTGCCACTGATCTTATTATTCAGCCAGTTAGGCACGCTGTGGTACGGGCTGTTTTTGCTATTTGGCACCGCACTGGGTTGCTATATTTGTGGCAAGGCTGCATCTGATGCCGGCGAGCATGATCACGGTGCCATTGTCTGGGATGAGATTATCGGCTTTATGCTAACAATGCTGCTGGTGCCGATTTCGGTGAGCAGTCTGTTAGTGGGCTTTGTATTATTCCGCTTCTTTGATATTGTCAAACCCTGGCCGATCCGTTGGTTTGATCAGCGCGTGCATGGAGGAGTTGGCATTATGCTGGACGACCTGTTGGCAGCAATACCGGCCTTACTGATTATGCACGCCTTGCTGAAGCAGGGTTGGTTATAAGGACACCTAATCTACGGAGGGGAGATGCGACTACTCTGCATGTTACTGGCGTTGTGCTATTTGTTGCCCGTGCAGGCCGCCACCTCTTCGGTGTTCGATTACGATATTAAACACTGGACCAGTGCCAACGGTCTGGCCAGTAACTCAGTACGTACCATCACGCAAGACCAGCAAGGTTATTTATGGTTCGGCACCCTCTACGGCTTGCATCGCTTCGATGGCCAGCAATTTGAAATCTTCACCACTGAAACTCATCCTCAGCTGGCCAGTAATGCGATTACCCAGCTACTAACCGATAAAGAAGGCCGGATTTGGGTCGGTACCAAAGCCGGTTTATCGGTGTTCCATCCGCAACAATGGCAATTTCAGCGTTTACCGCTCTACAACGAAGTCACGTCATTACTCGAGCTGGATAACGGTGAAATCTGGGTTGCTGCCGACCAACTGTTCAGTGTCAGTCAGGGCCAGGTGAAACGGGTGGAACATATCAAAGCCGTTGTCAGCCAGCTAACGTATTTTCAGCAACAGCTGTGGGTTGCCGCGGCGGAATATTTGTATCAGCGGACCCCTGAGGGCGAGTGGTTACAACATGCGTTGCCAACAGAATTAATGCAAACCCCACTCTACGATCTCAGTGGTACCGATGAGGGCTTATTTCTGGCCAGTGAATCCGGGCTATACCGGCTGACTGAGCAGGGGGTCAGAGCGCAGGCTCTGCCAGATGGCAGCGTGGCGCCGGTGTATCAGGTGTTGCAGGATGCCCATGGTGCAACCTGGATCTCAGCCTACCGCAAGTTGTTCTACCGTTTTGGCCAGGAGCATTGGCAAACTGTTACGCTGGAGGAGTTAGGCAGTTCGCCATGGTTTAGCGCGCTGTATCAGGATCAACAACAACATCTGTGGCTAAGCAGTTTTAGCGACGGTGTGTTTCGCGCCAGCCTGGCGCAGATCCGGCGATTACTGCCCGGTCATGAGCCGGTGGTACGTAGCCTCGGGTTGACACCACAAGGACAATTGCTGATAGCGGCCCAGACTGAGTTAGGTATTCTCGATAAGGCCGGCTTCTACCGGCAATTACTGGCGGAAGAGGCGTTGCAGGCGCAAACAGTCCATGACATGTTCTGGCCGGATGGTCAGACGCTGTGGTTGGCCATGGAGCGCGGATTGTATCAGCTGGATGAGGAGCAGGCGCGTTTACTGCCGGTATTCCCGCAGTTACAGGGACAAACGGTGAGGGCTATTTTGCCGGATCAGCAGGGACAGATTTGGATCGCGGCCTTGCAGGGCCTGTATCAGGTTATTGATGGCGAACTCCATTTCTCAGAGCTGAATCAGCAGCTTGAATCACGTCAGATCACCACCCTGAATCGTAACGAGCGGCAGCTATTATTGGGTACCAGTCGCGGTTTGTACCGCTGGCAGAATAACAGATTAAGCCGGCAGGGCTCAGGCACTGCGCTCTACAACGCCTATATACTGGCGGCGCTGCTACTACCGGATGATACTATGCTGGTCAGTACTCTGGATGACGGGATCTTTATTATGTTACCAGGGCAGAGCTGGCAGCATTTGCACGGTGGTAATGGCCTGGTGCATGGTCCGGCAGTGAGTTTTTACTATCATCAACATAGTGGCTGGATTTGGGTTAGTACCCACAAGGGTATCTTTCGTTTGCAACGCGCCAGTCTGGAAGCCGCCCGCACTGAGGGCTACCGGCTGGAAGAGATTTTATCGCCATTTGATCGGCAAATGGGCTCGCTGTCGAGTCGATGCTGCAATGGCGCTGGTGCAGCCAAGGTCGTCTACTGGCAGCAACAGCTTTGGTATCCGACGTTAAAAGGCGTCGTCAGTGTGCCTG
Organism: Alishewanella aestuarii B11; assembly: GCF_000280055.1. Classification (GTDB taxonomy): domain Bacteria; phylum Pseudomonadota; class Gammaproteobacteria; order Enterobacterales; family Alteromonadaceae; genus Alishewanella; species Alishewanella aestuarii. The sequence continues at coordinate 63,558 of NZ_ALAB01000010.1, forward strand.
AGCTGCCGGCAGTCAGTGCGTTACCAGAGCCAAGGCCGCACCTGAAATCGGTTAATGCGCAGCATTTTTACCCGGTTGCCGCCACGCAGCGTAGTGTGGTGCTGGAGCAATATGAGCGCAATATGCAGCTTAACTTTACCGCGCTGGAGTTTGACCGGCCGGAAAGTCTGGTATTTCGCTATAAGTTAGAGGGTTTTGATCAGGATTGGCAAGTCAGCCCGCTGCGCCGCGAAGCGGTGTACACTAACCTGCCGCCGGGTAATTTTGAATTCTTATTGCAGGTAAAGTACCGGCATCAGCAATGGCAGGATGCGGCACAGACACAACTGCAGCTGGTGATCCCACGCCGTTTTGATGAGACGCTGCTCTATCGTCTACTCTGGTTATTGCTATTTATCAGCACCCTTTACGGCTTGTTCTGGTTATACCGGCAGAACGCTCTGCTAAAACAAGAGCAATTGGCGCGTCTGGTGCAACAGCGCACGCAGGAGTTGGAGAACAGCAATCAGCGATTGAATGTGCTGAACGAACAACTGCAGCAACTAACCCACCGTGATAGTCTGACCGGTTTACGCAATAGCCGTTTTCTGTCTGAGCAACTACCAAAAGACATTGAGCACTTTCAGCGCAATATCGACAGCCTGCAACAGCAAGGCAAGATTATTGCGTTGCTGGTGCTGCAAGCGGATGGGCTGGATCAGCTGCTGGCCACTCATGGTAAAGGTCTGGCGGATAGCCTGTTGCAACACTTTAGTGCGGTGTTAAGCCGCGAAACCCGCGGCTCAGACTATGTTGTGCGCTTAGACGACGGGCGTTTTGTTGTAGTGTTTCGGGAAATTTTGCAACAACAAGTAGGCCCCTATAGCCGGCGGCTGTTGGATTTATTGTCCGGTAGCGACTTAGCGCTGGGTGATGGTAGTCCGTTGACCTTATCCGTGTCGGGCGCTTATGCCTGGTATCCTTTGCCATTACTCGGTGGCAGCCTGTTAAGTTGGGAGTTTTCATTGCAGTTGGCCAGCCTGGCATTGCGACAATTGCAGCAGCATGGCCGGGTTGCCAGAGTCGCCAGTCTGCAGTTTGCCAGTCAGTTGGATGCATTTGAATTTGAAGAAACTGCAGATTTAGAGCAACAGGTCAATCGCTTGCAGGCTGAGGGCCTGATTTGGCTTAAGACCGAATAACAAAGGCTCCGTCAGGAGCCTTTAGTTGCAGTGCAGTATTATGGCCAGGTTTCGCCTGGCTTACGTTGTCTTGCTCACTTTGCCTGGCTTAGCGCGGTCAGCGCTTGCGCCTGTGTCAGGATCCCCTGGCTATCCAGGCCCAGCTCCTGATAAATTTCCTGCTGGCTGCCATGTTTAATAAACTCGTCCGGCAGTCCCAGGTTCATCACCTTACCTTGATAGTGATGCTGCACCAGGTATTCATTCACTGCCGAACCGGCACCACCCATCAGTGCATTGTCTTCCACGGTCAGGATCTGGCCATGGCTGCGCATCAGCTGCTGTAATAGCTGCTCATCCAGCGGTTTTACAAAACGCATATCTACCAGGGTTGCGTTAAGGGTGTCGGCCGCTAACTGACAGGCTGCCAATAAGGGGCCAAAGGCCAGGATCGCCAGCTGTTCGCCCTGACGCACCAGCCGGGCTTTACCGATAGGTAGTAATTCCATCTTTTCTTCTGCAGCAATACCGGTACCACTGCCTCTTGGATAGCGCACCGCTGCAACACCGGGATGTTGATAGCCGGTATACAACATCTGCCGGCATTCGTTTTCATCCGATGGCACCATAATGGTGATATTCGGGATGCAGCGCATAAAACTGATATCGAAGGCACCCTGATGCGTAGGGCCATCCGCGCCAACAATGCCGGCTCGGTCAATGGCGAATAACACATCCAGTTGCTGTAGAGCAACGTCGTGAATTAACTGATCATAGCCACGTTGTAAGAAACTGGAGTAAATAGCGACGACTGGCTTCAGACCCTCAATCGCCATCCCTGCGGCAAGGGTAACAGCATGCTGTTCGGCAATGGCGACATCGAAATAGCGTTTAGGAAAACGTCTGGAGTAGGCCACCAGATCTGACCCCTCGCGCATGGCCGGGGTTATTGCCTGCAGTCGTTCATCCTGCTCAGCCATATCGCAAATCCACTGGCCGAAAATATTCGAAAAGCTCGGTAAACCGGCTTTTTTGGCTGGTTGGCTGCTGGCACTGGGGTCAAACTTGGAGACTGCGTGATAGCCGATAGGATCGGCCTCGGCCGGGGCATAGCCTTTACCTTTTTTGGTGACTATATGCAGCAGTTGCGGCCCCTTTAGCTGACGCATATTGCGAATGGTGTCAACCAGCGACAGCACATCGTGACCGTCTATCGGGCCAATATAGTTAAAACCCAGCTCCTCAAAGAAGGTACCTGGTGTCACCATGCCTTTAAAATGTTCTTCAGCTTTGCTGGCCAGTTCATGCAACGGCGGCATACCACGCAGGATCTTTTTACCCCCTTCACGCAGGCTGGTGTAAAAACTGCCGGACAGAATGCGGGCAAAATACTGATTCAGCGCGCCAACGTTCTCAGAAATCGACATTTCGTTGTCGTTCAGGATCACCAGCATGTCGGGTTTGACCTCACCGGCATGATTTAGTGCTTCAAATGCCATACCGGCGGTAATGGCGCCATCACCAATTACGGCCACGACTTTACGCTGGCTTTTGGCTTGCTGTGCGGCAATAGCCATGCCCAGAGCCGCACTGATCGAGGTGCTGGAGTGACCGACGGATAATACGTCATACTCGCTTTCTTCGCGGTACGGAAACGGATGCAGGCCATCTTTTTGCCGGATGGTGTGCATCCGCTCACGACGACCAGTCAGGATTTTGTGTGGATAGGCCTGATGGCCGACATCCCAGATCACCCGATCAAAGGGGGTATTGTAGACATAATGCAGGGCGACAGTTAACTCTACCGTACCCAGGCCTGAGGCGAAGTGACCACTGCTCTGGCTGACCGTTTTTAATAAAAACTGGCGCAATTCCTGACTCAGTTGCGGTAATTGCTCCTGCGGCAGCAACCTGAGTTGCTCCGGCAGGTTAGCCTTGTCCAGTAGCGGATAATCCGTCATATCAATATGCATAGCTTAGTTACCAAATACCTTGGTTAAAACGTTCTGGCGATTATATAGTGGGCAAAGGCCCGCAGTTCAGTTGTCTCGAATGGTAAGCTGTCGAGAGCCCGCAGCGCCTGTTGATACAGTTCATCCGCTTTAGCTCTGGCGCCATCCAAACCTAACAGTGCCGGATAGGTTGCCTTGTTAGCCCGTAAATCTGAGCCTTGCGGCTTGCCGAGTGTCAGGGTGTCGCCCTCAATATCCAGAATATCGTCCTGAACCTGAAATGCCAGACCCAGAGCACCGGCGAAAGTGGTCAGATGATGCAGGATCTGCTCATCCTGCAGCGGACTGCAATAATAGGCCAGCTTTACACTACACTCAATTAAGGCGCCGGTTTTTAGCCGGTGCATTTGCTCCAGTCTGGCCAGACTGATCTGCTGATTGGTTTGCGCTAAATCAATGGCTTGCCCACCACACATGCCGGCGGCACCCGCTGCGCTTGCCAGTGCCCGCATCATCTGCACTTGCCGCTCTGCAGCGAGGTGCTGATAAGGGTGTGAACTTAGCACCTCGAACGCCAGTGCCTGTAACGCATCACCGGCCAGGATAGCTGTGGCTTCATCAAAGGCCTTGTGGCAGGTTGGCTTGCCACGGCGTAAATCGTCATTATCCATGGCGGGTAGGTCGTCATGGATCAGCGAATAGGTATGCAGCATTTCGATGGCCATCGCCGGGCCATCCAGGTCCGCCAGACTGGCACCGAGTAACTGGCCACACTGATAAACCAGATAAGGGCGCACCCGCTTACCACCAAGCAACAGGCTGTATGCCATCGCCGGGCAGAGTTCGGGGCTGGACGACTTTCTGGCGTCCAACAAAAGGGTCAGTTGCTGCTCCAGACGTTGCTGGAACAGCGGCAGGCTGGCTGGGGTCAAATTAGTCTCCTGTCTCCGGACTAAAGGCCGCCAGACTCTCTTGCTGCTGCTGTTGCAGTAAAATCTGGACTTTCTGTTCGGCACCTTGCAGTTGCAGTTGACTGTGTTTAACCAGCGCTATGCCACGTTCAAATTGGCTCAGCGCCTGCTCGAGCGACAGTTCGCCCTGCTCCAGTTGCTGGACAATAAGCTCCAGTTCCTGCATCGACTGTTCAAACGGCATGGTGTCTGCGTTTTTTTTATTCATCCGACTCCCCAAAAACTGTGCGCAACCTTATCCTAGCAGGCTATTATGGTCAATGCTGCACGACTTGGAAACGACTAAATTGGTATTTTGCGTTGAATTATTGCTTAATGTTCAGCAACTGAAGTCGATAACAGAGTGTTGGCTAAGGTAAAATTAAGCTATACGTATAAAAGTTAGTCAGCACAATTTCTGTCGGTTAAGGAGTGAGATGTGGATTTAGCGACGCTGATCGGAATGTTAGGCGCTATCGGCTTTGTGGTGATGGCGATGATTATCGGTAGTGCCGGTGATCCTGGGATGTTTGGCGATCTGGTCTCGGTGTTAATTGTGGTCGGGGGCTCGGTTTTTGTTGTACTGTCAAAGTTTACCCTGACACAGTTTCTCGGTGCCGGTAAGGCGGCGGTAAAAGCCTTTATGTTTAAGATTGAAGCCCCGGAAGAGCTGATTGAAAAGGCCGTGCAGCTGGGTGACTCAGCGCGCAAAGGTGGCTTCCTGGCGCTGGAAGAGGCGGAGATCCCGAATGCCTTTATGCAAAAAGGTATCAATATGCTGGTTGACGGCCACGATGCTGATGTGGTGCGGGCGACCTTGCAAAAAGATATTGCGCTGACCGAAAAACGGCATGAAAACGCTATCGGCGTATTTAAGAGTCTCGGCGATGTGGCGCCGGCGATGGGGATGATTGGTACTCTAATCGGTTTGGTGGCGATGCTATCCAATATGGACGATCCGAAAGCGATAGGCCCGGCGATGGCGGTTGCACTGTTAACTACGCTTTATGGTGCCTTTATTGCCAACGTTATTGCCATCCCATTGGCCGATAAACTGGCCATTCGCAATCAACAGGAAAAGCTTAATAATATGCTGATTTTGGATGCCGTACTGGGGATCCAGGATGGCCAGAACCCGAAAGTGATCGAAGGGATCCTGCGCAATTATCTGGCTCAGGGTAAACGTGAGGTCGCCGGAGAAGCCGCATGAGTGATAGCGAGCAAGAGTGTAAATGCCCACCCCCTGGTTTACCCCAGTATATGGGCACCTTTGCCGATCTGATGGCATTGTTAATGTGCTTCTTTGTGCTACTGCTGGCCTTTTCCGAAATGGATGTGTTGAAATTTAAGCAGATTGCCGGCTCCATGAAGTTTGCCTTTGGTGTGCAAAATAAAATTGAAGTGGATGATATTCCCAAGGGCACCAGTGTTATTGCGATGGAATTCCGGCCGGGGCGACCCGATCCGACGCCAATTGAAACCATCCAGCAACAAACCATGGAAATGACGCAACAGGTGATTGAATTTCAGGCGGGCGAAGAAGATTCGGCCGGTGGACGCCAGGAACAGCGAGAAGATCAGACTGGTGGCCAGTCTGCGTTAAATGCGGAAGAAACCGAAACCGCGGAAGCTATGGCTGAGGCTGCGCAGGAACAGATTAATGAAACGGTTAAGAAGATGGCGCAGGAGCTGGAGCAGCAGATTGTCGACGGAGCCATTGAACTGGAATCGCTGGGGCAGCAGATTATTATCCGTATTCGGGAAAATGGCTCTTTTCCGTCAGGCTCTTCCTTTCTACAACCCAGATTTAAACCCATTGTGCTGCAAATTGGCCGGATGCTGGTGGATATTCCGGGTGAGATTACTGTTAGTGGTCACACTGATGATTTCCAGGTCGCAGATGAGCTGCATCTGAACAACTGGGATTTATCGGCAAAACGCGCGGTGTCGGTTGCCAGTGAGTTGCTGCGGGCGCCCGGCTTTGACCGTAATCGCTTAATCGTGGTAGGACATGCCGATACCAGGCCCCTGGTACCCAATAATAGCGAGCTAAACCGGCGCCGGAACCGGCGGGTAGAAATTGCCATTATGCAGGGTAAAGCCAAGGAGTCGGAGCCGGTCAGTTTACAACCGGTAAGCCCGCCTTAGGCTAACCTACAATCAGCTACGCAGCCAGCATGTGCCTTGTTCGCACTTTGCTGGCTTTTTCGCTATAATGCGCGCCTTTTTTTGCTACCGACAAGCCATCATGCTGGAATTTATTATCAAGCTGCACCCGGAAATCTCGATCAAAAGTAAGTCAGTGCGAAAACGGCAGACCATGCTGTTGGAGCGCAACCTGAGAACCATCCTGAAACAACTGGATGAGCAGGTAGAAGTGCTGAATAACTTTGACCACCTTACCGTGCGCAGCCAGCAGGCAACGGCGTCATTGCGCAGCCAGATGATTGAACGTTTGAGCTGTATTCCCGGTATCGTCAGTTTTTCCCAGATGCAAACCCGGCAGTTTACCGATCTGCACGATATTTTTCTGCAGGTGGCGGCGGTTTATGAAGCTCAGTTGCCGGGCAAGACATTCTGTGTCCGGGTCAGGCGGCAGGGGAGCCACAGTTTTAGCTCGCTGGAAGCCGAGCGTTATATCGGTGGCGGGCTGAACCAGCGGGTCGGCAGTGCCAGGGTACAACTGAAAAAGCCTGAGCTGACAATTAAGCTGGAAATTAAACAGGATCAGTTTTTACTGGTCAGCGAAAGCTTTGCTGGTATGGGCGGCTTCCCGCTACCGTCGCAATCTGATGTCTTGTCCTTGATCTCGGGCGGTTATGATTCAGCGGTAGCCAGCTATCTGATGATCCGCAAGGGGTTACGCACGCACTACCTGTTCTTCAATTTAGGTGGTGCCGCGCATGAAACTGGTGTGCGCGAAATGGCATTTTATCTGTGGCAAAAATACAGTTTGTCGCATCGGGTGAAATTTGTCAGTGTTGATTTTGCACCGGTAGTAACCGAAATTCTGGAGAGAGTGGAATCCGGCCTGATGGGCGTGGTGTTAAAACGGATGATGATGCGTGCCGCCAGTCAGGTAGCAGCAGATTTGGGTATCAAAGCGCTGGTGACCGGTGAGAGTATCGGTCAGGTTGCCAGCCAGACCATTGCCAACCTAGCGGTCATTGACCGGGTCACCGATACACTGATCCTGCGACCACTAATTTATCAGGATAAGCAAGAAATCATCAATCTGGCCAAGCAGATTGGTGCTGAGGAGTTATCCCGTACCATGCCGGAATACTGTGGCGTGATTTCAAAAAGCCCGACTGTCAATGCTGTGCTGTCTGAGGTGGAGGCGACGGAAGCGGCCTTTGACAGTGCCATCCTGCAGCAGGTGGTCCGGGAGGCGAAAATTCTGGATATTCGCACCGTCGAGTATCAGGCTGAGCAACAGGCCCGTACCGTGGCGGTAGAAGAGGTCTTGCCCGCGGATGCGGTGGTGCTGGATATCCGAGCACCGGATGAAACTGAGGCTAAACCTTTGCAATTGCATAGCCACCAGGTACAACAGATCCCCTTTTTCCGTCTGGCATCGCAATTCCCGCAACTGGATCAGAGCAAACAATATTACTGTTATTGTGAGCGCGGCGTAATGAGCCGGCTACAGGCCTTACTGCTGCAGGAAATGGGTTATCAAAATGTGGCGGTGTACCGGCCCTGATAGCTCAGGCGGTATGACGAAGCGCCTGCCATAAGGCCAGGTTCTCTGGTACCGCCAAACCATGACGGGCTGCGCGTGAGACAATATAGCCGGTGATGGCGGCGATTTCCGTTTGACGCCCGGCGTTGACATCTTGCTGCATCGATGAATAGTTGTGCGCAGTATTGGCGATCACCTGTTGTACTAACGCCAGTGTCGGCGCTGGCAACAGGCTGATACCTTCGGCCCCGGCTACCAGACAGACCTCATTCACAATAGCTGCCAATAAGGGTTGATAGTCTGCTGCGGCCAAAGCGCCGTTGCGACACTGATGAATTGCCGTCAGTGGATTGATCGCTGCATTGACAGCCAGTTTGCGCCACAAAGCCGGCCGGATATCGTCAGTCAAGGTCACCGGTCCCAGCGCCGTATCCAGCATCGCCACCACGCTCGTCGTGGCTTGCTGTGCCTTAGCGTTTAAAGGCGCCAGTACGCTTTGCCCCAAACCACTATGTTGCACCCCATCAGCGCTGCGCAAAGCCGCATGGCTGGTTGACAGAAACCACAATCCCTGGCCAGGAGCCAGCTGCTGTTGCAGCCACCCCAGATCCGGCATGCCGTTGTGGCTGACAATCAGCTGGGCATCGGCGGCAAGTACTGGCGCCAGTTGCCGCAAGCAGTTTTGCACGGCATAGGCTTTTACTGGGACTAGCAACAGCGTTAATGGTGCTTCGGCCGCGGGGAAATGCAGTGACCGTGGCTCTCCCTCTGCTGGTACAAAAATACAATCAAGGTTTGCTGCTTGTCGCAGCCAGAGATTGACCTGCCAGCCGGCTAGCTGCAACCGACTGGCAGCGAGCAAGCCGATGGCGCCACGGCCAACTATCTGACAGCGCGGCTGCGCGGACGGCAAAAGTGCCATAGCTTACGTCCAAGGTAAAATGCCAGGATGCCAGCGATATCTGCCAGCCAATCCCAGATATCGCCGTGGCGACGGGTGAAGTGCTCCTGCACGACTTCAATCAGCGCGCCATACAGTGCCAGCAAAAGAAACAATTTCCAGAATACCAGGCGAAAGCCTTTGAAAAACAGCCAACTTAGTACAACAAAAATCAGAAAGTGCGCCAGTTTATCCAGGTTAGCAATACCGGCACCGACGCGGTGACCACTGATTTCAGCCAGAAAACCTACAGTAGAAACAATTAACACCAGCACGCATAACAGACGATAAAAGGATTGGGGCACGTTACAACCTCCGCGAAAGTCGCTCGGATTGTAACAGTTTTCTGGTTATAATCGCCAGTAAACCGCATACAGGAGAATAAGATGCCGTCCTTTGATATTGTCTCAGAAGTCGATCAGCAGGAAGTGTTGAATGCTGTTGATAATGCCAATCGGGAATTACAAACCCGCTTTGACTTTCGCGGTGTCACCGCAGAATTTGCGTTAAAAGACAAAGTGGTGACCCTGACCGCTGATGCCGAGTTTCAGCTGCAGCAAATGGTGGAGATTTTTCTGACTAAGGCTGTGAAACGCGGTATTGATATCCGTTCATTCAAAGAGGGGAGTGTCACCTTCTCCGGTAAAACCTGTAGTAAGACCTTGAATCTGTTACAAGGTATTGAAACCGAGATGGCGAAAAAACTGGTTAAGCTGATTAAAGACAGCAAAGCCAAGGTACAGGCTTCGATCCAGGGCGAGCAGGTACGGGTGACCGGCAAAAAGCGCGACGACCTGCAGGAAGTCATTGCACTGGTGCGTGGCGCCGAGCTGGAGCAAGCGTTTCAGTTCACTAACTTTCGCGATTAAGGTTCAGCCATCCAGAAGTCTGTTGACATTCTGAGAGAAGGGCGTAAACTGCGACGGCTTTTATCTTCGGATAGACGCCGTTTTTATTTTCAGGTGCCCCGGCAGATGCTGCCGAGGGTTAAACGGGAATCTGGTGTAACACCAGAGCTGCCCCCGCAACGGTAAGTGACTGTACCTGTTTCTGATGCCACTGTCGCAAGATGGGAAGGTGAAGCAGGTGGTGGCCCACAGCTGCCAGGTAACAAGCCCGGAGACCGGCCTGACAATCCGACCAACCTGATGCAATGTGCGGTGGGCACATTGGGAGATGCTATGTTGCAATTTCGTCTGGCAGCACCGCTGCTACTTACGCTTTGTTCAGCCACAACTATGGCTGAGTCTGTTGAACGCATTAATATTCACGCCAGCCGCACTGCCTTAGCAGAAGCCGATGTATTGGCCAGTATCTCGGTGCTTGAGCGTGAAGATATTCTGGCCCGGCAAGCTGCCGACTTACCGGCCCTATTAGCACAGTTGCCGGGCATTAACCTGTCGCGGGATGGTGGCCGTGGCCAAAGTACTGGTCTTTATCTGCGCGGCGGTAATACCGGTTACACCCTGGTGTTGATTGACGGCGTGCGCGCTGGCTCGGCCACCACCGGTGCCAAAGCCCTGAGTATGGTGCCGCTGGAATTAATTGAGCGGATTGAGGTGATCCGTGGACCCCGCGCGGCCTGGTATGGCGCCGATGCACTCGCTGGGGTGATCGTCATTAGTACCCGCCAGGGGCAGGGCGCTGAGCTGCAACTGAATGCCGGCAGTTACGGACAGGCCGCTGCCGATCTGGCGCTGGGCCAGCAATTTGGGGCGCTGCAGTTAAACAGCGCTTTCGGCTACAGCCGGGCCGACGGTTTTGACGTGCGGGATGGTCTGGATCCGGACCGGGATGGCTATCAACAGCGTTTTGCCAAATTTGCTGCTGCCCTGACCACGGTAGCGGGGGACTTTAATGCCCAGTTTGATATTAACTCCGGCACCTATCAGTATGATACCGCCTGGGGGAGTGAAGATCAGGGCGATGTATTGCATCGCAGCTATATTTTGGGTTGGCAGTATGCTGCCGACCAGCTGCAACAGCAGGCTCAGCTTAGCCGTAGCCTGGATGATGAGACCAGCTTTGGTCCAGACTCCCGCAGCCCCTTTGTCACCGAGCGCGAGGAGTTTAACTATCAGGCCAACCTGGCATTGAGCGAGGCGCTGAATTGGTTAGCGGGTGTTAACTGGTATAGCGAAGATGTACAGCGCTCGGGTGTCGGTTATCTGGAAAGCCGGCGCATCAATCGGGCGCTATTCAGTGGTGTGCATCTGAAGCAGGATAGCTGGTTACTGGAGGGCTCGGCCAGGCGCGATCTGACCGACCAATATGGCGCCAATAATACCTGGCAACTGGCGGCTGGTTATCGTTTTGCCGAACATTGGTTAGTACGGACCAGCCGTGGTGCGGCCTTTAAAGCGCCGACCTTTAATGATTTATACTATCCGGGCAGCGGCAATACAGAGCTTACGCCAGAGCGCAGTGTGGCGGATGAGATTGCGCTTAGCTATCAGGTTGCCAATGGTAGTTTTGAACTGGCCTGGTTCGAAACCCAGGTGCAGGATCTGATCCAGTTTGATATGACCAGTTTCCGGCCGGAAAATATCAGCCGGGCGCGTTTGTCCGGTGTCGAGTTCGCCGTGACCGCAGAGCTGGGCAGTTTGACCCAACAGCTGGCCTATACCTTGTTGAATACCAAAAATCAGTTAAGTGGTCAGCGTTTGGTGCGCCGGCCCAAACATACGTTACACTGGCGATTAGAGCAGCAATGGCAGGCGCTGAGCGCCTTTGTGACAGCGGATTATCAGAGTGATACCTATCAGGGCGATTTTGCCAGCCGCAGCGAGCTGGGCGGCTTTACGCTGTGGGGGCTGGGCCTGGCCTATCAGCTGCAACCTGCGCTGACGCTACGGGCCAAAGTGGATAACCTGCTGGATAAACAGTATCAAACCAGTGACGGTTACAATACCGCCGGTGTGAATCTGAATCTTAGCCTGCAATACCGCTTATTCTAAGCGATATGGTGCGCCAGAGGCCGTCGTTATGACGGCCTTTGTTTTAGCTGAGCTAAAAACTGCTGGCGAAACTTCTGCAGCTTCGGGGTGATGATCCAGTGGCAATAGCCTTGTTGCGGATTCTGGCGGTAATAGCCCTGATGATAGGCCTCTGCCGGATAAAAGGTACTGGCCGGACTGAGCTCGGTGACGATAGCGGCATCGAACAGACCGGCCTGATTGAGCTCGCTAATAAAGGCCTCCGCCTGTTGCTGTTGGCTGCCGCTGTGATAAAAAATGACTGAGCGGTATTGGCTGCCAATATCATTGCCCTGGCGGTTTAGCTGGGTCGGGTCATGCAGGGCAAAAAATACCTGACAGAGCTCGGTAAAGCTGATGCGCTCCCGGTCATAGCTAACCTGCACCACTTCGGCATGACCTGTCTGGCCACTGCAGACACTCTGATAATCCGGCGCTGCGGTATGGCCGCCCATATAACCACTGAGCGCGCTGTGCACGCCCTCAAGTTCATTCAGTGCTGCCTCCAGACACCAAAAGCAGCCGGCACCAAAGGTTGCCACTTCGTTTGCCATTTTTGATACTCCCTGCGCTGTGATTTGATCATCTACCTTAAGTTTAACGTAAGTAACACATTATTAGTTTAGATGGGATCAGTAAAAGATGACGATCGCTGTAGTCGGTACCGGTATCGCCGGCCTGGCTTGTGCTAACCGGCTGCAACAACTGGGCAAGCCGGTTAAGCTATTTGATAAAGCCCGCGGGCCGGGTGGGCGTATGACCAGTAAACGCAGCGCTGAGGGTTATCTGGATTTAGGTGCGCAGTATTTTACCGCCCGGCATCCGGCTTTTATGGCACAGGTTCAACAATGGCAACAGCAAGGCGTGGTTGCGCCCTGGTTGGCAGCCATGTCGCAGTTTGTGGCGGGTAAACTGCTGCCATCTCCGGACGCTCAGCTGCGTTTTGTCGGTGTGCCGGCGATGCATAGCCCACTGCGACAGCTGGCGCAGGGGCTGGATATCCACTATCAATGTCAACTGCAACGGATCTGGCAGCAAGATCATTATTGGTGGCTGCAGGATACAACAGGTCAGGACTATGGCCCTTTTAGCCAGGTCGTACTGACAGTACCACCTCAGCAAGCCGCAGCACTATTGCCAGCTGAGTTCAGCACACTATTACCGCAACAGATACTGACCCCCTGTTGGGCGGTTGATTTGCAATTGACAAGGCCAAGCGGTAGCAATGTTGGCGGGATCTTTGTCAAAGATCCGCAACTGCCGTTGTCGTGGCTTTGCCGGCAAAATAGTAAACCCGGGCGCGCAGGCCCGGAGCATTGGCTATTGCATTTTACGGCCGCCTTTAGTCAGCAGCATCTGGAGCAGCCGGCCAGCTTCTGGCAGGAGCTGGCTGCCGAATTGCTGGCTAGGGTTGTGGCACAGCCGGTCGAGGTTGCGGCTGCTATCTGCCATCGCTGGCGCTTTGCTCAGATTGCGGAGGTTGCACAGCCAGTACCGCCGGTTAGTCTTGCAGCTGGCCTTTGGCTGGCCGGTGACTGGTTGCGCGGCGGAAGGGTAGAAAATGCCTGGTTAAGTGGTACTGAGGTGGCGGAGCAGATACAAAATGACTGAACACTGGTTAATTATTGGCGCCAGCGGCGGTATTGCGCAGGGCCTGCTACAGAATTTATTGGCTGCCGGGCATCAGGTGTCAGCCATCAGCCGCCAGCCGTTAGCTGAGCCGATATCCGGTGTGAGCTGGTACCAACTACAGAGTGCAGAGCAGGGCGCAGCGGACGCGGTTTTGGCCAGGATTTTTCAGCTGCCCGTTACCGCCGTTGTGATATGCCAGGGCTGGTTGCATGGCGATGGGCATTTGCCGGAGAAAAGTCTGCAGCAAGTAAGCCGAGAGGCGCTGCAGCAGAGTATGGAGATTAATCTGTTTAGTCCGGTTTTCTATTTGCAGGCGCTGCAGCCCTGGCTACAGAAAAAACCGGGGATCCGGGTGGCGGTACTCAGTGCTAAGGTCGGGAGTATCAATGATAATCAGCTCGGTGGTTGGTACAGTTACCGGATGGCGAAAGCGGCGCTGAATATGCTGGTACGCTGCACCAGTATTGAGCTTGGCCGTGTGAATAAAACCGCAGCGCTGTTTAGCCTGCATCCGGGCACTACCGACAGCGCTTTGTCGGCACCTTTTCAGCAGCGGCTGCCGGCTGGGCAGTTGCAAAGCGCAGCGGCAACGGCCGAACGTTTGCTAAGCGTGATCCGGCAAAGTCAGCCGATGGACTCCGGTTTGCTGCTGAATTGGGACGGGCAGCCGATCCCTTTTTAATGCTCTGATGCGGCACAATAAAAAACGGGAGCACCAGGCTCCCGTTTTTTATTGTCGTTCTTAATCCACCTCCTATGGAGGTGGATTGTTACTTACGCCAGTTAGGGCTTTGCAGGCGAGTTATCGCTATCGATAGCGCCTGGTACCACCTCATCAGCCGCATGTTCGTCCGGCGCTGCCGCCTCCAGCCGTTCCAGCTCACGACTTAATGCTTTCGGTGAGCCAGTGTTACGGGCAATCGCAATATAGGTCACAGGCACTACGTAGAGCGTTAGCAGGGTCGCAAAGGCGACACCGCTTAAAATCACCATACCAATTACCATCCGGCTTTCTGAGCCCGGGCCTGTTGCCAGTACTAACGGCAAGCTACTCATCACGGTTGTAAAGGCAGTCATCACGATAGGGCGCAGCCGCTGCGCCGCAGCGCGCTTTACCGCCTCTTCAAAGGCGATCCCGGCATCACGCAGCTGGTTGGCGAACTCCACAATCAGGATGCCGTTCTTCGCCACTAAGCCTATCAGCATCACGAGTCCGATTTGACTGTAGATATTCAGTGTCATACCAGAGAAATACAGACCTGACAGGGCACCAACCAGACCAAGTGGCACGGTGATCATAATGACCAGCGGATGGATAAAGCTTTCAAACTGAGCCGCCAGTACCAGATAGGTGATAATCAATGCCAGTACAAATACCAGTGTTGTCGATTTACCACTTTCCTGGAACAGTAACGACTCGCCTTTGTAATCAATACCGACCGGCTCATCAATTTCGGTTCGGACAATCGTCTCCAGATACTCCAGTGCTTCCCCCAGACTGTAGCCGGGCGCCAGACCACCAGTGATAGTAATGGCACGCATCCGGTTGTAGCGGTTCAGGCTTGAAGCCGTAGCTTCTTCACGCAAGGTCACCAGGTTATCCAGCGGAATTAACTCCCGGCTGCTGTCTGAGCGAATATAGACATTGCTGATTTTACCAGGGGCGCGGAAGTCATCATCCAGGCCCTCGATAATCACATCATATTCCCGGCCACGATCGAGGAAGGTGGTCACCCGACGGCCACCCAGCATCGCTTCCAGCGCCCGACCAATGGCGCCGACCGAGACACCTAAATCACCGGCACGGTCGGTATCGATTTCTACCAATACCTGCGGTACCGTTTCTTTGTAATCGTGATCCAGCATCAATAAATTCGGATTCTCTGCTGCTCGGCGTAAAATAATATCGCGCCACTGTGCCAGTTCCTCATAGGTATTGCCCTGAATCACGAACTGCACCGGCCGGTTACCGCCGCCACCGCCGCCTAATCCACCACGCATAAAGGTGAAGGCCCTAACATCTGGCAGTTCGTTAATTTTTTGGCCAATTTCAGTCACTAGCTCCTGAGTCGGTCGTTTACCGTTATACCAATTCTCGGTACCCACTATGGCAATACCACCGCTGTTGCCCCAGCCTGGTACCCGGATCAGCATTCGCGTCAACTGACCGTCCTGGTAATAAGGGGTCAGGATATCTTCAATTAACCGCATATTGCGGCTATTGCTCTGATAGCTGGCGCCTTCAGCCGGACTCATCATTACAAAGAAGGTACCACGATCCTCTTGTGGGGCCAGTTCGCTTGGCAGCATTCGCACCAGTTGATAGCTGGCCATAAAACACAGCGCCACGACGATTAACACCGGCCAACGGGTGTTGCAGACCACGGCTAACTGGCTCTTATAGGCGGCTTCCAGCTTAGCAAAAGCAGCGTGCAGCCAGGTACCCAGCTTGCTCTCGCGTTTGCGGTGACTCAGGATTTTTGAGCACAGCATAGGTGATAACGTCAGCGCCACCACACTGGAAAACGCCACCGCTGCTGCCACCGCCAGCGCAAACTCAGTGAATAGCTTACCCAACTGGCCCTGCATAAAGACCAGTGGCACAAAGACGGAAATCAGTACCAGGGTCGTGGCAACCACCGCAAAACCGACTTCCCGGGCACCGCGATAGGCTGCCAACAGCGGTGCTTCACCCTGTTCTATCCGGCGGTAGATATTTTCTAATACCACGATAGAGTCATCTACCACCAGACCAATCGCCAGTACCATTGCCAGCAAGGTCAACAGGTTAATAGAGAAATCCAGAGCGAAGAGTACTGTTACCGCAGAGACCAGCGCCACCGGTACGGTAATAGCCGGAATAAAGGTGGCTCTGATATTGCCGAGGAATAGGAAAATCACCAGTATAACCATGCACATGGCGATGCCAAGGGTGTTATAAACCTCTTTAATCGACTGAGCGATAAATACTGAGGAATCGTAACCTGGTTCTATTGTCATGCCGGCTGGCAGATTAGCTTTAATTCGCTCCATTTCCGCCCGGGCATTCCGTACTACTTCCAGGGTATTAGCCTTGGACTGCTTGATGATACCGATACCCAGAATATTCTTGCCATCGCTTCTGAACTCGCCTTCTTCATCTTCGGCTGTCAGCATAACATCAGCGATTTCCGATAATCTAACCAGATAATTATTGGCGCCCCGTTTAACGACCAGTCGCTCGAAATCCTGTTGAGTGCGGAAAGAGCGTACTACCCTGACGGTAAAGTCACGGTCAAAAGATTTGATATTACCGGCGGGAAGTTCGACATTCTCTGCACGGAGAACCGCCTCTACATCCTGAACTGTCACGCCACGGGCGGCCATTGCATCTCGATCTAGCCAGACCCGCATTGCATAGTCTCTGGCACCACCAAACTGCAAACGGGCTACACCATCGACGACTGAAAAGCGTTCTGCAATGTAGCGGTTGGCATAATCAGTCAGTTCAAGCGTGGTCATATTGTCGCTATTCAGCAAAAACCAGGCAATGGTGTCTTCGTCAGCATTGGCTTTAAATACCTCTGGCGGATCGGCCTGATCCGGTAGGTTATTCAGCGCCCGGGAGACCCGCTCGCGCACATCGTTAGCAGCTGCGTCGATGTCTCGCTCAACGTTAAACTCAATAGTAATGCTAGAGCGGCCATTGCGGCTGCTGGAGTTAATATTTTTAATGCCTTCAACGCCACTGATTCGGTCTTCCAGCATTTGGGTGATTTTGCTTTCGACAATTTCAGCAGAGGCGCCAGGATAATTGGTATTAATACTGACTATCGGAGAGTCGATATCCGGATATTCCCGTAGCGGTAGCATAGTGAAGCAAACAATGCCGAAAATCACCAGTAACAGGTTGATTACAGTAGCAAAAACCGGGCGTTTGACTGAGGTATCAGATAACCACATAGTTAGCCCTCAATTTTGCTGATAGTGACGCCGGTGCGGACCTTTTGCACCCCTTCGACAATAATTTCATCGCCCTCAGCTAAGCCTGATTCCACTTCTACCCAGCCAGGGATCCGCTGGCCAATTTGCACTTCCCGTTGTTGCACACGGTTTTCGGCATCGACAACAAACACATATTGCCGGTTCTGTTGCGGCACTAAAGCTTTTTCAGAGATTTGCAGCACCTGCCGGTTATCCAGTTGCAAACGGACATTGAGCAGCATACCTGGTCTTAACATCAGGTTATCGTTCGCAATCCGGCCATGAATAGTCACTGAGCGGGTCACCGGATCTAATCGGGTATCAATGGCGGTCACTTCACCTTCAAAAGGTAATTTGCCGTAAGCAACGTTAGTTACAGTAAGCGGCATACCGACGGCCACATCGGCCAGATGCCGCTCAGCGATCCGAAATTCTACCCGTAACTGTTGAATATCATCCAGCGTAGTGATCACGGTGCCAGCATTAACGAAGGCGCCGCGGCTAATTTGACGCAAGCCGAGAAAACCACTGAATGGGGCGCGGATAGTCATGTCATTGAGCTGTTGTCTGGCAATATCCAGTTGTGCCAGGGTGCTGTTAACCCGGGTCTGTTGCTCATCCAGCAAGGATTGGGCGGTAGCCTGGGTGGTAGCCAGATTTTTTAAACGGTCAAGTTGCCGGCGCTGCTCGGTTAGTACAGCTTCCAGTTCGGCGACCCTGGCTTTTTGCTGCACGTTATTTAAACGTGCTATCACATCGCCGGCATTCACTTTCTGGCCTTCGCTAACATTGAGTTCGATTAAAAATTCGCTGCTTGGTGCAATTAGCTGTACCGAGTTATTGGCGATACCGGTACCTATGGCACTGACTTCGCGCATCATTTGCTGAGTGCTAACGGTGGCAGTTTTAACGGCAACAGCACCGCCAGGCCCACGGCTATTGCCATTGCTTTGTTGAGATTGCCAGTACAAAAAGCCAACAAAACACAATAATGCCAATAAAATGAACCATATCAAGCGAGAGTGTAAAGGCGCCAAGGGAACTCCAATTTAATCAAAAAATAAACTCAGGGTATTGTATGGAAAGAATCGCCGTTCAGATTTCCTGTTATCGCACTCATCCTGCGGTCTGTCGTATCAGTCTAGCTGGTTCATGACGGTTAACCCAGAAGCGGTGAAATAACGTAAGATAATACAACAAGATTATGACAACGCGAGGTCGCAGTATGAAACAGGGGTTTGCTGGTTCTGCCAGTAGTGGCGGTGCCAGATTATTATTGAGTAGTTTGGCTGTATTACTGTTACTGCTGTTGTACACCCTGTTGTTCGCCAGCCAGTTTAGCTGGTGGTTGGGTATTGCTTATATGGCGTCTTTATTGGCAGCATTTCTGGGTTGGGCAAAATTGGCTGAGCCCAAATATAGTTTGGAACTTGATGAGTATGGCATCCGCTACTGTCACCGGGCAGGCAGTTGCCGTCTGGATTTTAGTGCCTTTGCTTATTGTGCGGTGCCGGAGCTGGATGGTAAGCCTCTGGCTTTTATCGGCTTTAAGATCACAGATTTCGATGCGTTACTGCAGCAATTGCCGTTGCGGTTAGCGGTCAGAATGATGACAGAGCAGCGACCGCTGTATCTGGAAGCGATCCGGCAAAGCTGTGCCAGCGGCCAGTGTGCCACTGAGTTGTTAAAAGAAAAGGACTTTTTCAACAGTGGTAAACAGCGCTATGACGGTGTTCGCGCCGCCTTTGCGCAGCGTATGCAACGTCTGGCAGAGGCTTGTAGCTTTGAGTTTATGGTGCCGGTTAATGTACCGGCAGAGGTAGCCCAGCAATGGTGTCAGGCGATAAACAAGCAGCGGTTGGCCAGCTTACAAACAGGGAACTAGACAGTGCTAAACTGCTGTATCATAATAACCTTAATCTAAACAACCGGCAGAGTAGTAATGAATAATTATGAAAAAGCTTTTCTGGTCAGTGGCCGGAATACCATCATTCATAAAAATAAAAAGCTGGACCTGGTGATTATTAACGATGATCAGGACCCGCCAATTTTGGTATCTCGACACGGCGTAAAAGTTTTTGAGGACGCAGTGCCATCTAGTCGCAGCGAAGCGAAAGAGCGCTACCTGGAGTTGGTGGACGTATCGAGTGTCGATGTGTTCGGTGAGACTAAGACGTTGTTGTTTATTCAGGCGCTTAACAACAAAGAATATAAAATCGAGTATACTAAAAAAGGTACGGATATGTTTATCCGGGTTCACCAGGATAACTATATTTAGCTACCCTTGGTGAGGTAGATAGCCAGAATAACGCGCTGACCAGCAGACAGCGCTTGCTTTTATGTAAAAAATTTGGTTCAGTAACGGCATCTTGTCTCAGGTAATGCTTTTTTCTTATAACGGATAGTGAAATCCGGCCAACACAGGGTGATAGCAGGAAGTAACTGACAAAAGCAATACCTGATAACTCCCTGAAGTAATGGGAATATTTATGGAATTTACTGAGCACGACCTCAATATAATAATCAAAGTGCCGGTTTCTGCTGCACCTCTGACTGCTGACGCCTTAAAACAAGCCATCATTGATGCCGGTTTCGGTCGCTGTTTTCTAAACCAGAATAATCTGGCTAATCTCGTCGCAGAATATCAGGAATATCAACAAAAAGTTAAAGCCATGACTTTGGCCGAAAACGCCAGGGTATTGACCTATCCGATTGCTGAGAAACGCCCTGCTCAGCTGGCATTTGAGATCGCCGAAGATAAGATGGCCGCCTATGCGATTATTACTGCAGCCTGGGGCGGCGCACCCATCTCCGCTAACGAGCTGGTGAAGGGCGCACAGCAGGCAGGTATCGTCTTTGGTTTTCAAAAAGAAAATATAATCCGTTTGGTGCAACAAGCCAGCCGGGCAGAACCCGGTAGTCGCCTGAAAGTAGAAGTTGCGACCGGGCGAGTCCAGGCCAATGGTATGAACTCGCGTTTTGAACCATTGATTCCGGATATGCTGCGGCGTCGTAATCAACCCTTGGTGGAGTCGGAGGCGAAAGCCGACCTACGTGACTTTGGCGCTATTCCGGCGGTTGCTGCGGGCCAGCCACTCATGCGCCGCTTTCCACCTACTTCAGGTGAGCCCGGAATCAACGTTATTGGGGAAGCGTTGCCGGCAGAACCCGGCGTATTGATAGACTGGCAATTAGGACCGGGGGTCGGCTTGAGTGCCGAAGATCCGGACCTGTTGCTGGCAACTCAAGACGGTTTACCCCGAGCCATCGATAATGGCGCGACTGTTGATGAAGTCTTTACCGTTAAGAATGTCGATTTGACCACTGGTCATATAATTTTCAAGGGGTCAGTGGTTGTCACCGGTAATGTGATTTCTGGTATGAAAGTGGTCGCGGGCGGTAATGTCATTATTCAAGGTGTTATGGAAGGCGACTTAGTCGAAGCGGGTGGTGATATTAATATTGTCGGCTCCATTATCGGTCATCAACTTAATCCGCAAAGCGAGACCCCTGAATACAGCACAGTGATTAGAGCGCAGGGCGATATTAACTGCAATATTGCGCAGTATTCCGCCTTTATCTGTGGTGGCCAACTGATGGCGACTAAGTATCTGATGCATTGTTCGGTAGAGGCCGAAACCGTGTTAGCAGGCACTGCGGAGAAAGTCACCGGAAAAATTGTTGGTGGTCACTATCTGCTTGGTAAAACCTTAACTTGCGGGCAACTGGGTTCTCCTTCCAGCGGTGTCGTGGTGATTAAAGTCAACCGTCATCTGACGCCATTATTGCAGCAACAAGAGTTAATGCGTAGTCAATTGAGCCAGGCCAGAGCGGTTTTGGATGAGCTTAAGCAGCGTATTGATAAGCAACGTAAATTACTGGCTGGCCAGACCGACGAGTTAATTCAGAAGCTCGAGCAGGAGTTTGCTGAGCAAAAAGAGCTGGCTAAAGCGCTGATTGAAGAGGTGCGTGCTCAGGAAGAGCAACGACTCTTGCTGTTGCCTGAGTTAAAGGTAAAAGCGACTCAGCAGCTGTTCTCGGCAGTTGAAGTGCAATTTGGTAAAGAAATTATCCGCAGTCGCCGTGAGTACGGGCCTTCAGTGATCGAGATTCAGGATGGTCATCCGGCGATCAATCCACTGTAGTGCGACCAGGGGTAGCGTCTATGCGGTATTGAGTAATGCGCTCTGCTGGCTTTTTCTCTAAGCTAGTCTCAGGTTTGGTTGGTAGGTGTCTGGTTGTGCGAGTTCTCTGTTTTTTATTACTGCTGGTCAGTTCACCGCTGCTTGCCGACTGTAATATGGCCTTCCGCTATGGTGTGCTGATCTCACCGGATCAGATCCGCATTATGCAAAATAACCGCACCTTCGTTCAAATCAATGAAGATAAACAACTTTTTATCAAAGGCGAATGGTTTGAGCTGGAAGATGATTCGCAACAGTTACTGCAGCTCTACGCCCAGGGCTTACGCCGTTTTGTGCCGGAAATTGTTAGCCTGGCGGTGGATGGCGTTGAAGTTGGCTTATCCAGTATCGAGGCGATGTTGGCTGGTGTGGGTAATAAGTCGCAGCAAGCCGAGTGGCGCGCTCTGATCCGGGAAACCACCTTTCAATTTTTATCGCGCTTTGTGCGCACCGGCGATCATTTTTATCTGGCACCACAAAGCTTAAACGAGCTGGATAACTTCCTTAACGGCGAACTAAAGCCGCAGCTGACGATGCTGGCGCGGCATACCGTCGGGGCGGTTTGGGGCGCGTTGCGCGATGCACTGCGGCAATCTGACAGCAACTTTGAAAAGGCCGATAGTCAGGACTGGCAGGCAGTGAATCAGCTGATGGATAAAATTACTCTGGGTATGGATCAGAAAATGGTCGAGTTGGAAGCTAAATCAGCGCTGTTTTGTCAGCGAATGCGCGAGCTCGACGACATCGAAACCAAGCTGCAGCAGCAACTACCTGAGCTGGCTGAATTTGATGTAGTGGTCGAAAAAGCGCCCTAGCTCGTGTTGAATTTTTAGCTTAGACCACACCATACTCATCGGTCAGCGATAACGGCATCGCATTGTCCACTTCGTCACTGATTGCATCCAGCGTCTTCTCGGCCTCTTCCAACGAGCTGACCTCTGCAATATGGAACAGCGCCTCGCCTTCATTCACCAGCGGCAGGTTAGTGCGGCCGATAATCACCCCGGATAGCGTCGCCGTAACCGCAACCTCAAAGTCGGAATAAGGCGAATAGATATGCGCCAGCAGATCGCCCTGCTGTACCGTCTGCCCCAAACTGACATAATAACGGGCGATGCCATCATGCTCGGCCCGCACCCAGCTGCTTTTCTTCGAAAACAGCGAGCGGGTTTTACCGAGTCGTTTGCCGCGACTTAGCATACCCAACTGCTGCATCACATTGACGATACCGCGTACCCCAATCTTAATGGATTGCTCATCAAAGCGCAGTGCTTCGCCGGCTTCATAGAGTAAAATCGGGATCCCTAAATTGTTGGCGGTACCACGCATGGTACCATCGCGGCTGGCCGCCTTGATAATAATCGGCGCGTTAAAGCTTTCCGCCATACTCAGTGCTACCTTATCCTTGGCACTGGCTCTTACCTGTGGCAGGTTGCTGCGATGAATGGCTCCAGTATGTAAGTCTATGGCATGAGTACATTTACTGAGGATTTGTTCGGTAAACTGAAACGCCATCCGGCTGCCCAGGGAGCCTTTCTCACTGCCAGGAAAACTGCGATTCAGATCCCGTCGGTCCGGTAAATAACGCGACTGCTGCACAAAGCCGTAAGTATTAACAATGGGTACCACCACCAAAGTACCGCGCAGCCGGTTCAGGCGGGGGACCTTCAGTAAGCGGCGGCAAATTTCGACACCGTTAATTTCGTCACCATGTAGCGCGGCTGTAACCAGTAATACAGGGCCATCCTGACGGCCATGCACCACATGAGCGCCGATATTCAATTCGGTATGGGTATAGAGCTTACCAAAAGGGATGTCTACTACCGCCCGGCTGCCGGCCGGGATCTGACTTTCACCGAGGAAAAAGGGGGCGCGTAGTTCGGACATTAGCCGGTTCCTTTTGTTCTGGCCGGTTTGCGGCTTTTTTGGCTGAGCACCCGCTTCTCCAGATGCTGGATAATGGCAGCGGCAACGTCTTTGTTGGTCGCCGCTTCAATACCTTCCAGGCCGGGTGAACTGTTGACTTCCATCACTACAGGGCCGTGATTTGAGCGTAATAAATCGACTCCGGCAACATCCAGCCCCATGGTTTTCGCGGCAGCCAAGGCGGTACGCCGCTCCTCTGGGGTCAGACTGACTTTGGTTGCGGTACCGCCACGATGCAGATTAGAGCGGAACTCGCCGGCTTTCGCCTGGCGCTTCATCGCTGCAACCACCTTGTCGCCAACGACAAAGCAGCGGATATCAGCGCCATTGGCTTCTTTAATATACTCCTGCACCAGAATATGTGCATTAAGCCCCATAAAGGCATCAATCACACTCTCGGCCGCGGTACGGGTCTCGGCCAGCACCACACCGATGCCCTGAGTTCCCTCCAGTAATTTAATCACTAAGGGTGCACCGCCAACCATCTCAATCAGATCCGGAATATCGCCGGGCTTATCGGCAAAACCGGTGATTGGCAAGCCAATACCCTGGCGCGCTAACAGCTGCATTGAGCGCAGCTTATCGCGGGCGCGGCCAATGGCGACAGATTCATTTAGCGCGTACACGCCCATCATTTCAAACTGCCGCAGTACCGCAGTGCCGTAAAAGGTAATAGAGGCGCCAATACGGGGGATCACCGCATCAAAGCCTTCTAACACTTCCCCTTTGTAGTGAATCGAAGAGCTAATGCGGTTAATATTCATATAACACATCAGGGGATCGATAACCCGTACTTCGTGCCCGGCTGACGTTGCCGCTTCAACCAGACGTTTAGTGGAGTAGAGTTCAGCATTGCGCGATAAAATCGCTATTTTCATATGGGCTCCGACGCGGCCGGTAATAATGGCCAATAGCGGCATTATTATGCGGCCGTGGGAGCGCCGCAAGAGATCATAAGATTATATTCGTTATTACCACCATTTCAGATGTTTAAACCAGATCAGACTGCCAAGGCCCACCGCCAGCATAAAACCCAGGGTAAGATAATACCCCCATTCCAGCTCCAGTTCCGGCATATTGCTAAAGTTCATGCCATAGATCCCGGCGACAAAGGTTAGCGGGATAAAGATACTACTCACCATAGTCAGTACCTTCATCCGCTCGTTGATTTGATGTGAGGTGGTCGACAGATAGCCCTGAACCAGATCGCTAAGCTGGTCATAATACATCTCGGTCATCGAATGCAGCCGTTCAAACTTTTCATAAAAGTCGCGCAAATCGGCCAGCGCAAAACGCCGCAGCAGACTATGCTGCTCCTCGAACAGGGCATCAGCAAAGAGATCTTTTTGATAGGCCAGGTTGCGACTGACTTTACGCAATACGGAGCGATAACGCATCATCATCGTCATCAGCTCGTCATTACCTTTGTGTAACATCCGATCTTCCAGCTCACCCAATTCATCCTCAAACACCAGTAATTTTTCCAGATAACTGGCGGATACAGTCAGGGTCAGCTGTTTTACCCAGTCACTGATTGGGTTATTACCGGGCTGTGTTAACTGCGGCTGTAGTTGACTACGCAGCAGCTGCTGGCTGCAATGCAGCTTAGTGATTAGAATATCCTGACTAAAGAGCAGGTTAAGCTGGGCATTTTCAGTCAATTCGCTGAAATCAGCGTCGGCATAAGCGCGCAAAATCAGTAAATTAAAATCACCCACCGCTTCAAATTTTGGCGGGTGCCGCGTTTTGCTAAAGTCTTCGGCCATGGTAGCGGCGATGCCCAGGTCCTGCAGCAGTTGTTGCTCTTCTGCTGCGCTGGCTTGTTGTAAATCAAGCCACAGCGGCGGCGTATGCCGCGCATTCGCTGGCAGGCGGCTGACCTGCTGTTGTTGCCAGCCTCCCAGCTCGGGATCATAATAATTGACGCTGATCATCCGTTATCCTCCATGGCGAGTGCCGTACCACCAGGCAGTACGGCTGATGCCCACTGCTATTTAGGCGCGTTTGCTGGCGATATAATCTTTTACCAGTTGCTCTAATACATCGAGCGGTACAGCGCCATTTTTTAGCACCACATTGTGAAACTCGCGGATATCAAAGCGCTCACCCAGTTCGGTTTTCGCCAGCTCGCGCAGTTCCAGCAGTTTGATCATGCCCACCATATAGGCGGTGGCCTGGCCCGGCATCACAATATAACGCTCAATGGCTTTTACCGCATCGCCTTCTGGATTAGGGGTATTGTCGACCAGATACTGGATCGCTTGTTCACGGCTCCACTTTTTAGCGTGAATACCGGTATCGACCACTAAGCGGGCGGCACGCCATAATTCCATCGCCAGCCGGCCAAAATCAGAGTAGGGGTCCTGATAAAGGCCAATTTCTTTCGGTAGCAATTCAGAATACAGGCCCCAACCCTCAATATAGGCGGTTGCACCACCAAAGCGGCGGAATTTCGGAATGCCGTCCAGCTCCTGCGCAATAGCCAGTTGCATATGGTGGCCCGGAATGCCTTCATGATAGGCCAGCGCTTCCAACTGATACTTTGGCATATCGCTCATGCGGTACAAATTGGCGTAATACACGCCGGGGCGGCTGCCATCCATCGAAGGGCGTTGGTAAAAGGCTTTACCCGCGGTTTGTTCGCGAAATGGCTCAACCGCTTTGACTATCATCTCTGCCTTGGGTTTAACCAAAAACAGCTCGTCCAGCCGGGTACGCATATGGTCAATTACGGCAGTGGCTTCAGCCAGATAAGCCGCACGGCCTTCCTCGGTATCCGGATAGTAAAACTGTGGCGCTTCGCGCATAAACACAAAAAACTCCGCCAGATCGCCGGCAAAGCCCACCTGCTGCATAATTTGCCGCATCTCGCCATGAATGCGCTCAACCTGTTGGAGTCCCAGCTGGTGGATCTGCTCGGCACTATAATCGGTGGTGGTCATCCGGGCCAGGCGGTTTTGATAAAAGGCGGCGCCTTCAGGGAAACGCCAGACGCCATCATCGGTACCAGCTTGCTGCTCTAATTGCTGTAAAAAGCTGATCAGGCTGCGATAGGCCGGCCCGACACTGGTAATGAGTGCCACTCTGGCTTCATCCTGCAGCAGTTTTTGCTCATGCTCTGTTAACGGCAGGGCTGCCACCTTGCTACTAAAATCTGCCAGCAGAGTACTGTCACCTTGCTCTGAAAACGGTGCGCCCTGCAGTAGATTTTCGCTGGCCGAATATAGGTGTGGAAACACAAATTTCGGCACTATGATGCCGGCTTCAGCACTTTGCGTGAGCAGGTGCTGTAACTGACGGAATAATTCCGGCACCGCATTTAGCCGGGCGATATAGGCTTTGGCATCGTCGACGGAGTCGATTTTATGTTGATTGATCAATAGCGCCGGCACCTGCGAATGCACGCCAAACATCTGATTCACCGGATAGCTGTACAGGCGCCAGCGCGCATCTGCCAGCATTTCCTGTAGCTGCTTGTGCATTAGCTGATAACTTAAACGGCTTTGTGGATCCAGGGCGGCAACATCAATCGCTTCCAGTAAGGCCAGATGCTGGCGGGTGAGTGCCAGTTCTGCTTCGAACGCCGCATCCGACAGATCCTGCCATTTGTCATAGTCGTCTTTTATGCCGAGGCTGGTTTGTAATACCGGATTGCGCTGCACCCGCTCGTTAAAGATTTGCTCAAACAGCTGGTTCGCCCGTTCATTCATATCCACCTGTTGCTGTGCAACCGTTGGCACTACGGCGCTGGGTTCAGCCGTTTTCGGGCCGCAGCCACTGATTAGCAGACTACCGAGTAGCAGCGGCAGCGTGGCAGTTCGGAAAGTCAAATGTTGTCGCATAACAGACCTCTGTTTGGTTATTTAAATAAAGAGTGTCAGTAAATCATTCAGATAGCGGGCACCTTTGGCCGTAATTTGCCAATGCTCGTGGCTTACCGTTATAAGTTGTTTTTGCTCGGCTTCAGCTAGGGGGCTACTGATAACACTTAGCGGCAAACCGGTCAGGGCGCTAAAGTCACTGATTGGGCAGGGCTCCAGTAAGCGAAAGCGGTTCATAAAAAACTCAAAGGGCCGGTCTTCCGGCTCAACCTGAGTGCGCTCGTCCAGATAACCACGGCTTAAATCCATATAGCCCTTCGGGTGTTTAATCTTTACTGTACGCAAAATACTATTGCGGCTGGGCAGGGTGATTTTACCGTGGGCACCACAGCCAATGCCCAAATAATCGCCATAGCGCCAGTAATTCAGGTTATGCCGGCACTGATGGCCGGCTTTACTGTAGGCTGAGGTTTCATATTGTTGATAACCGGCTGCAGCCAGCAGCTCAGCGCCGTGCTGCTGAATATCCCATAACAGCTCATCCTCAGGTAACACTGGTGGCCGGCTGGCAAAGGCAGTATTCGGCTCAATCGTCAGCTGATACCAGGATAAATGCGGAGGGTTAAGGTCGATGGCTTGCTGTAAATCAGCCAGAGCGCCTGTTAGTGTCTGACCAGGCAAACCATGCATCAGATCCAGATTAAAGCTCTGTAGTGGCAGGGTCGCAGCCAGCCGCGCCGCGGCTTTGGCTTCTTCGGCATTATGAATGCGCCCCAGCGCGCTCAGTTGCTGCGTTTGAAAACTCTGCACCCCAATCGAAAAACGCGTCACTCCGCCAGCGACATAGCCGGCAAAGCGCTCCGCTTCAAAGGTGCCCGGATTGGCCTCCATTGTCACTTCTAAATCCGCAGCGACAGGGAGCCGCTGTTTAACCCCGTCCAGAATTTGGGTGATGCCGGCCGCGCTAAATACACTGGGGGTGCCGCCGCCGATAAAAATGCTGCTAAGTTGGCGGCCAGCGACCAGTGGCAGATCCTGATCTAAATCGGCCAGCAGGTGCGCAATATATTCCTGCTCCGGGATCCCTTGTTTCACAGCATGGGAATTAAAATCACAGTAAGGACATTTCTGAATACACCAGGGAATATGGATATAAAGTGATAGCGGCGGCAGGCTTAAACTCAAAGCGCGCGCTCCTTAACCTGCAGCGCGGCCACCAGTTGTCGCAGTGCCTGCCCACGATGGCTTAGCTGTTGCTTTTCTGCTTTGGTCAGTTCGGCTGCGGTTTTGCCAAGCTCAGGCAAATAAAACACCGGATCATAACCAAAGCCGTCATTGCCGCTTTGCGTCAAGGCAATTTCGCCTTGCCAGCTACCGTGGCAAATTAGCGGTGTCGGGTCTGCAGCATGTTGCAAATACACCAAAACACAATGAAAAGCAGCTTGCCGATCACTGGCAGTGATGCCGGTCATTGCCTGCAGCAGTTTGTCGATGTTGGCCTGATCGCCAGCGCCAACACCGGCATAGCGGGCAGAGTAAATACCGGGGGCGCCGCCCAGGGCCGCAACCGCCAGGCCTGAATCGTCGGCAATTGCCGGCAAGCCGGTGATCCGGGCAGCATGGCGGGCTTTTAAGATGGCATTTTCAACAAAGGTCAAACCGGTTTCGTCGGCATCGCTTACGCCCAGTGCGGTTTGTGGCACAATGTCCAGCGCAAAGGGCGCCAGCATTGCCGACAGTTCTGCGACCTTACCGGCATTACCGGTGGCCAATACCACTTTTTGCATCAGCAAGTCCTATTCGGTATAGAGTTTTTGTTCAAAGTTCAGTTGCTGACGCTGATTACCCTGGCGGATATCCAGGCTAAAGCGGAACTGCTCTTCATTACGAAATGGCATGACGGCGATATAGTAAATGGCCTCGCCATCTTTAATTTCGCGAAAGGTCAATTCACGTTGCTGACCGAGTAAGTTGCGGGCAATACCACTGATCACCACTTGCTGTGCCTGCTGGCTTTGGCTATCCAGTACCGAAATATTAATAATGGCGTTGCTTTTGTTGCGGCTTAAATTGGCGGCCCGCGCCACTTCCGGCGTTAAGAAGGTTGAGTTAAACGCGATATAATGCACATCCCAGTTACCCAACTGTTTCTTTTGTTCAGCCTGGGCGTTCGGGGTTAACAGCAGAGCAAGCAGCAAAGCGCTAATCAGCTTAAGTAGTGGGTGCATAATGGGACTCCTGTTAAACAAATCTTAACCAGTCGCTGAGCAGAATATTAATAAACTGCAAGGCGACCAGTACCACCAATACTGACAAATCCAGGCCGCCCAGTGGCGGAATAATCCGACGAACCGGCGCTAAAAAGGGTTCAGTTAACTGATGGAACACCCGTTCCATCGGGTTTCGGCCCTGACTAAACCAACTCATAATGGCCCGGATCACCAACACCCAAAACAACAGGTTCAAGGCTTCTTTTAGTAATAACAGACCACCTAACACAAAGCTGACGCCAAGATTAAGTGACGGTGAAAATACCAGTTGCAGCACAATAAATTTGGCCGTGGCAATCAGATAGGCTAGCAGCAGGGTGGCAGTATCTAACTGACCGAGGCTGGGGATCACCTTGCGTAATGGCAGTACCAGCGGGTTAGTGGCCTTGACCACAAACTGGCTAAACGGATTATAAAAGTCGGCCCGCGCCAGCTGTAACCACAGACGGAGCATTACCACCATCAGATAGAGCGTAAAGGCGGTATTAATAAGAAAAATTACTGCATTCATCAGATCACTCCCTGCTTAAAGCGTTTTCGCCATTTCTTCTGCACGGTCAATTGCCGCCTGCATCGCCGCAGCGACCATCTGTTCTAGGCCGGCAGCGCTGAAGCTGCTTATGGCTTCATGCGTGGTGCCGCCTTTTGACGTCACTTGTTGCCGTAATTCGTCGAAGCTGTGGTCGCTTTGTAGCGCCATGGTGGCAGCACCGAGCGCGGTTTGAGCGATCATCGCTTTCGCCTCGCTGCTGCTAAAACCGAGTTGCTCGGCTTTTTGCTGCATGGCTTGCATAAAATAGAAAAAGTAAGCCGGGGCACTGCCGGTCGCGGCGATAATATGATTAATCTGTGCTTCGTGCTCTAACCAGACCCGCAAACCGGTGCCGCTGAAAATATGGTCAACAAAGGCGCGCTCGTAGTTGGAGCAGCGACTGGGGAAGAGCCCTGTTACGCCCAGGCTCACCAGCGCCGGCGTATTCGGCATCGCCCGTACCAGGCGGATATCACCTAACCACTGTTCATAGCGCGCTACCGGTAAACCCGCCGCCAGGGTGATAAACAGCTTCTCCTGACATTCTGGTGCTTCGGCCAACAGTTGTTCGCACACCTGCTGCATCATTTGTGGTTTGACCGCCAGCACTATCACATCAGCCCAGCGGGCGGCCTCAATATTGCTGAGGCTGGTGGCAATCGCAAAGTCAGCCTTAAGCGCAGTCAGCTTGGGTTCACTGCGATTGGCTGCCAGAATATTTTCCGCCGGATAGCCGGCTTTTACCATAGCGGCGATGACACAACGTGCCATATTACCTGCGCCGATAAAGGCGACCCTGTTGTCATTCATGCTTGTCATAATTCCTTGCGCCAAAAATAGCCGTACCTAATCTTATCATAGTTGCGCCATATCGCAGAGCCAGTGGCCAGTCATCGGACATTCCCATCGATAATTCAACAGCTTGAGGATAGTGCTGCTGCAATAAGCGCGAGAGTTGTTGCATTTGGGCAAAGTCCGCTTCCAGTCGTGCCGGGTCGGGCTCCGGAATCGCCATCAGTCCACTGAGTGTCAGGCCAGGCAGAGTGGCGACGACAGCTGCCAGCGGCAGCATCTGCTCTGCAGTGATACCTGCTTTACTGGCTGCGGCGCTGATATTAATTTGCAGTAACACCTTTAACGGCGGCAGATGCGCCGGGCGCTGCTCGGACAGGCGGCGGGCGATTTTCTCGCGCTCAAGGCTGTGTACCCAGCTGGCGGTTTCTGCCACCAGTTTGGTCTTATTTGACTGTAACGGCCCGATAAAGTGCCACTCCAGCTCACCCAAATGGGTAAGCGCAGTGGCTTTAGTGGCCAGTTCCTGCGGATAATTTTCGCCAAAGCGCCGCTGACCGGCTGCATAGGCCGTTTCAATATCTGCCGCAGTCTTGGTTTTACTGACCGCAATCAATTTTGGCGCCGGCCATTCGCTGGGCCGGCTTTCGCTGAATTTGTGCAGTTGCTGATAGGCGAGGGCCAGTTGTTCTGCTATGTTATTCATCATAAATAGGTAAATTGGAGAGCCTGGTAGTGGATATTACCGAATTATTAGCCTTTAGTGTTGAACATAAAGCCTCAGATTTGCACCTTTCTGCCGGTGTACCGCCGTTGATCCGCGTTGATGGCGATGTGCGCAAACTGAATATTCCACCGCTAACCCATAAAGAAGTCCATGCGCTGGTTTATGAAATTATGACCGACAAGCAGCGTAAAGAATACGAAGAACGGCTGGAAGCGGATTTCTCATTTGAAATCCCCAATTTAGCCCGCTTCCGGGTTAATGCTTTTGTGCAAAACCGCGGTGCGGCGGCGGTATTTCGCACCATCCCCAGCGAAGTCCTGACGCTGGATGATTTGGGCGCGCCGGATATTTTTAAAACCATTGCTGAGAATCCACGCGGACTGGTGCTGGTTACCGGGCCCACAGGCTCAGGTAAAAGTACCACCCTGGCGGCGATGATCGACTATATCAACAGTACTCGCTTTGACCATATTCTGACTATCGAAGATCCGATTGAATTCGTACATAGCAACAAGTTCAGCCTGATTAATCAGCGTGAAGTGCATCGCGATACCCATAGTTTCAGTAATGCCCTGCGCTCAGCGCTGCGCGAGGATCCGGATGTGATCCTGGTCGGTGAGTTGCGGGATCTGGAAACCATTCGTCTGGCAATGACGGCAGCAGAAACCGGTCACCTGGTATTCGGTACTCTGCACACCACCTCAGCGCCTAAAACTATCGACCGGATTATCGACGTCTTCCCTGGTGAAGAGAAAGATATGGTGCGCTCGATGTTGTCTGAATCATTAAGAGCCGTTATTTCGCAGACGCTGCTGAAAAAGGTCGGTGGCGGTCGGATCGCGGCACATGAAATTATGGTTGGGGTCCCGGCGATCCGCAACCTGATCCGTGAAGATAAAATTGCCCAGATGTATTCGGTGATTCAAACCGGCGCCGCCCATGGCATGCAAACCATGGATCAATGCTTGGTAAACCTGGTAAACCGTGGTTTGGTCACACAGAAAGACGCAGCGGCCAAAGCCCAGGATAAGAATACCTTTGGCGCCATGGGCCGAATCTAGAGGTAGGTATGCAACTAGTTGATTATTTGAAAAAAATGGTTGAAGTGAAAGCTTCAGACCTTTTTGTTACCGCAGGCATGCCGGTGGCGGCCAAAATCAATGGCGAGCTGACACCGCTGGATGACAAGGCGCTGACCGAGATGGACTCGCTGGCGCTGGTGTTGTCAGCGATGAATGAAAAACAGCAGCACGAATTTAATACGCAGAAAGAATGTAACTTTGCCATTCATAACGATGCCGGTCGTTTCCGGGTGTCGGCTTTCTGGCAGCGTGATAAGGCCGGTATGGTGATGCGGCGCATTGTGACCACCATCCCCAATGTCGAAGATCTGGGGCTGCCACCGATCATGAAAGAAGTGATCATGACCAAAAGGGGCCTGGTACTCTTTGTTGGCGGCACCGGTACCGGTAAGTCGACGTCTCTGGCCGCCCTGATTGGTTATCGCAACAAAAATGCCCGTGGTCATATCCTGACCATTGAAGACCCGATAGAATTCGTGCACGAACATGGTCGCAGTTTAATTACGCAACGTGAAGTGGGTATTGATACCGAATCCTTTGATGCTGCGCTGAAAAGCTCACTGCGTCAGGCGCCGGATGTGATCCTGATCGGTGAAATCCGTTCGCAGGAAACGATGGAGTTTGCGCTCTCTTTCGCCGAAACCGGCCATCTTTGTATTGCAACCCTGCACGCCAACAATGCGAACCAGGCCATTGACCGTATTATGCACCTGGTTCCAAAAGAGATGCACGATAAGCTACTGTTTGACCTGTCGTTAAATCTTAGGGCTATCGTTGCTCAGCAACTGGTACCGACTGCAGACGGCCATGGCCGGGTAGCGGCGATAGAGGTGTTACTGAATTCGCCGTTCGTGGCGGACTTAATTAGCAAGGGCGAAGTCGGAGAGATTAAGAGCGTGATGGCTAAGTCACGCGAGCTTGGTATGCAAACCTTTGACCAGGCACTGTATGACCTGTATCAACGCGGCACCATTAGCTACACCGACGCTATCCACCATGCTGATTCTCCGAACGATTTACGTTTGATGATTAAACTGCGCAATAACGAGGTTAAGGGTTCGGGTTTCCTGTCTGGTGTGACGCTGGATGGGATGGATAAAGAATAGTGAGGTAAGCAGATGTCTTTACTGGCTATTATGACCCCAAGAACCAGACTGGTGACGACAACCGGGGAGGCTAATCTGGCATCATTGCGGGCGGTCTTTAGCCAGGCCCGTTTCCAGCATGTGCCAGTGGTGGACAGTATGGATCGTGTGGTCGGCATAGTGTCCGTTAAAGACTACTTTAAAGAGTTAAGCCCGATGATGGAGGCGGCCAGCGAACAGGCGATTGGTTTGATGATGCGCAGCCGTAAAGTGAGTCAGGTGATGTCGGCTCCGGTGTTTACCGTTGCACCTGAAACCAGTATCAGGCAAGCGGCCAGCACGTTGGTGGAGCGCAATATCAGTTGTTTACTGGTTACCGATGCGCAGCAACGCCTGTTGGGGCTGGTATCCTGGAAAGATTTGCTCAAAGCCGCCTTACTGGCTAAACCAAAGCCGGCTCAGCCACCGGCATAACGCTGCTTTAAAATCATGACCCGTTCGATATAGGCGGTCGTTTCGGCGTAGGGCGGTACACCGCCAAAACGCCGGACTGCACCTGGTCCGGCATTGTAGGCGGCCAGCGCCAGTCTGAGATCGCCATCAAAGCTCTGCAGTAACTGTTGCAGATATAAGCTGCCGCCACGAATATTCTGTTCTGGCTGGCTGGGGTCCTGCACTCCAAGCATAGCGGCCGTTTCTGGCATCAGCTGCATTAGGCCCTGGGCACCACGACGCGAAATGGCTTGCGGATTAAAGGCCGACTCGGCATGGATCACGGCCCGGATTAAAGCCGGCTCAAGCACCAACTCGGCAGCAACCTGCTCAATCACCCGCGCAAAGCGGCGCTGGAACAAGGGCGTAGTATGCCAGTTGATTGGCGAACGCACCGCACAGGCAAAGCAATCAAACCGTAGCAGCTCATACTGCTGATCAACAGGTGGCCGGTCGGAAAAAACGGCAGAACCATCCTGGCGTAGGCTTTTATACACCAGGATCTGTGGTGCCGTTGGCTTGCTAACAGGCATAGCGGTGCTGTGCGGACTTAACCGCTGTACCGGTTTTGCGTCATCTGCTGCTAATGGCTGCACCAGCAGTGCCAACAGCAAAGGGGACCACTTCAGATTGCTAATCAAGCTACCCTTTCCTTAAAGACTCCGTTTTAAGCGGGCCGCCTGATAGCGCAGCAGCACCGCCACGCCAATAATAATGACAGGAATAGCGAGACTTTGCCAGCGCTCGGCGTTAAGCCCAGGCCACCAATATTGCAAGCTACTCAGCAGTTTAGCCGCCAACTGCACGGCGTAATAACTGATGGCAACCAGCGAAAACCCCTCCACCATCTGTTGTAGTTTTAGCTGCAGCTTGGCTTTCTGCTCCATTGAGCTTAGCAGTTGCTGATTTTGTTGCTCCAGCTTCAGATTCAGCCGGGTGCGCAACAACTCAGTACAACGCCCCAGGCGGCTGGAGAGCAGTTGTTGTCGGCGCTGTACTGCCTCACTGGTTCGGTAGGCCGGGGTGAGGCGTTTTTCGGTAAAGTCCTGCAATGACAAATGATCCGGCAGTGGGCTTTCCTGCAACGCCTTTAGCCTGTCCAGCGTCAGCTGATAATAGGCTGCGGTAGCCTGTAAGCGGTTGCTGTTCTCGGCGATCAGCCGCTCGGTGGCAGCGGCCAGACCCGTGATATCATGCAGCAACTGCTCATCGCTGCGTTTTTGCAACTCGATACTCTGGGTTAGGCCTGCCAGCTGCAATTCCAGTTCGCTTAATTTTTGCAGGCTCTGGCGGGCCAGCGGCCAGCCGAGCAGTGACAGCTTACGGTAATTACCGAGATCAAACAGCTGTTGTGCCAGTCGGCCAAGGGCATCGCCGGTTAAGCCTTTACTTAACAGTAGCATCCGGCCGGCACCTTCTGCATGCTTTTGAAAGTCAGTCCAGATCCGCGCCCGCCCAGCCGCTAACTCGCTGCTGATACAGTTATCGGCATTAAAACTTTGCCGGATCAAGCTCTCAGCGGGTGGCTGCTCTGCGGTCAGAATAGTAAGCTGCACAATGCGGAAAATCTGTCCGGGCAGCTCGCTGAACCAGTCGCGACTGGGCAAAAAGCTAAGTGGATCATCAAACCAGGGTTCGGCCATGCCAGGGCGGATAAAGGTATAGCTGGAGAATTCGCCATGCCGCTCCCAGCGCAGCCATAAACCGTACAGCGGCAGCGTCAAATCCTGGGCATTGTCACTCAGCTGCTGACCTTGCTGCTGTGCCAGTTGTTGCATTTGCGACAGCTCCAGACTACGTAGCGCCGGGCTAACGGTCAGCATAAAATGGCACAGCCGGCAGGGGGCGCTAACTGAGCCAAAGGTTCGCTGCTGTAATTCTTTATCCAGTACATCGCGTAACGGATGATTACGGCGGGATAAGCTTTCCATAGTGCACTCCGCTGTGGCTGAGATCATTAGCTTAACAGTAGGTATCGAAGCAGGTACTGTGCCAGCTTGCTTATGCTGACGCTTGGTGATGACAACGCCTTAACAAAACGATGAATTTGCCAAGACAATGGCCTGGCTCAGTGCCGGTTGACTGTTGCCTGCCTGCGCCAGAAGCAGGCATTTTGCCTGATTTCGGTGCAATCTGGTCAATAGGCCCTGGCAAACCCAACACGCAGGGCCGGGAATGGCGTAAAATAATGCTAATCAGGTAATAAACAGGGCAGTTATGCAAAGCAACAAGGCCGTTTGGCTGGCAGTCGCCAGCGTATTATTGGCGATGGTCACCATTCAAAGTGGGGCCTCAATTGCCAAACAACTGTTTCCGCTGATTGGTCCGGCGGGGACTACAGCGCTGCGGGTCGGATTCTCTGCTCTGATGCTGTGGCTGGTATTCCGGCCCTGGCGGCAGTTACCACAGGGGCGCAGTTGGCGCGCGGTGATCGTCTATGGTGCTTGCCTCGGCGGCATGAATCTGTTGTTTTACCTGGCGATTGCCCGTATTCCGCTGGGGATTGGCGTGGCACTGGAGTTTACCGGCCCTTTGGCGGTGGCATTATTCACCTCGCGGCGCAAATTAGACTTAGTTTGGGTCGCGCTGGCGCTGGGCGGTATTTTGTTACTGTTACCGGATATGACCAGTGTCGATGCGTTGGATCCGGTTGGGGTGATGTTAGCGCTTGCCGCCGGTGCCTGTTGGGCCGGTTATATTCTATTTGGTCAGCGCGCTGGTAATCTGGCCTCGGGTGGCATTACGGTCGCCCTCGGCATGACAGTAGCCGCAGCCTTTTTAGTGCCGATTGGCCTGGTCAGTGCCGGTAGCAGTTTATTCAGCTGGCAGGTGATCCCACTGGCTATCGCCGTAGCGGCGCTGTCCAGTGCCTTGCCCTATAGTCTGGAGATGGTGGCATTAAAGGCGCTGCCGGCCAAAAGTTTTAGTGTACTGATGAGTATGGAGCCAGCGATCGCTGCCTTGGCCGGTTTTTTATTGCTGGCGGAGTTGCTCAGTGTCACACAGTGGTTAGCGATCTTACTGGTGATCAGTGCCTCTTTGGGTAGCACCCTAAGTAAAACGAAAGAGAGCTAACCGCGTTATCCACTTTAAGGCTGCAGTGGCGCATCGCTGAACTCAGCTAAGGCGCTAGCATAAAAAAGCGGCCCGAGGGCCGCTTAGTTGAATTAGTCGAATGATATACGACTTAATGCGCAGCGGTCTGATCAGCGGCGACGACCGCATCCGGTTGTTGCCGGTAGTCACGGGCCAACAGCAAATACATCGCCGGTACCACATAGAGGGTAAAGAAGGTACCAATGGTCATACCGCTGGCAATCACCACCCCCATTGCATAGCGCGAGGCGGCGCCGGCACCGGTGGCAACCAACAGCGGGATCACGGCCAGTACTGTTGCCGCTGTGGTCATCAGAATAGGACGTAGCCGCAGCGCAGTCGCTTCCTCAATGGCATCGCGTTTTGATTTGCCTTCCTGCTGCAGCTGGTTGGCAAATTCAACAATCAGGATCCCGTGCTTGGCAATCAGACCGACCAGTGTCAGCAGACCGACCTGGGTGTAGATATTGATACTGGTAAAACCCAGACTGGTAAAGATCAGGGCGCCACAGACACTCATCGGTACTGTTACCATAATAATAATGGCATTTTTGTATGATTCGAACTGGGCTGCCAGTACCAGGAAAATCACTATCAGCGCAAAGAAGAAGGTAATCACCAGTTGCTGGCCTTCCTGCTTGTACTGCCGCGACTGGCCGGCGTAATCAATGCTAAAACCTGCCGGCATCACTTCAGCCGCGATATTATCCAGCACCGCTAAGGCCTCACCCAGGGGCACGCCAGGACGCGGCACCCCGGAGATTTTCACCGCATTCAGCTGCTGAAAACCGCGCAGGGCTTGCGGCTGTACCGATTCCTGTAGGGTTACCAGCGTCGATAACGGGATCAGTTCGCCTTGCTGGTTACGGGTATAGTAGTCCTTTAACTGCGCCGGATTTAGCCGCTCACTGCGCTCAATTTGCG
The DNA here is from genome assembly GCF_000280055.1 of Alishewanella aestuarii B11. Taxonomy (GTDB): domain Bacteria; phylum Pseudomonadota; class Gammaproteobacteria; order Enterobacterales; family Alteromonadaceae; genus Alishewanella; species Alishewanella aestuarii. The sequence goes on from NZ_ALAB01000010.1 coordinate 101,746, forward strand.
GAATAACCCGGTAGGAGCGGTTATCCAGCGCAAAGCGGCCGGCGTCGGCACCGGCCAGTAACGAGCCCAAATCTGCCGCCAGTTGCTGCATTGATACACCCATTAAAGCGGCCTTTTCCCGGTCGACCAGCACAGTTTGCTTCGGTTTATCGATCTTTAAATCGCTATCGACAAAGATAAAGCGACCTGACGCCATCGCCCGGCCCAGCACTTCCTGTACCACTTCCTGCAGCGCAGCAAAGGGTTGGGTCGAGCCAATAATAAATTCAATCGGGGTACCATCACCGGAAGAGGGCAGCGAAGGTGGTACCAACGCAAAGGCATTCAGGCCCGGAATACCGGCCAGATGCGGCTGAATATTCTGCTCCAGTACCTGAGCGGTAGTGCGCTGGCGCTGATCCCAGGGCGCCAGGACAAAGCCGGCGATAGCGGTATTGGTACCGCCCATGCCGTTAATGATAAAGACGTTGCGGATCTCCGGTGCCTGCTCCGGTAATTGATTCAGCTTAGCGGTATTACGCTCCAGATAATCCAGGGTGGCAAAGCTGTCCGCTTGTAAAATCGAGAACACAAAACCCTGATCTTCAGCCGGTTCCAGCTCGGACGGGCTGGTAACAAACAGGAAGTAGCAGGATACCAGCACTATGGCAGCAAAGGTCAGTACCACCGGCATCGTATTCAGTGTGTTGTGTAACTGGCGCTGGTAAGCGGTGCGCAACTGCTCAAAGCGCGCATCCAGCCAGGCTTCGAGGGATTTTTCTTTTTTACCGTCAACGCTGTGTGGTTTCAGAATATAGGCACACATTACCGGTGATAGTGTGAGCGCCACCACGCCAGAGAGGATCACCGACGCGGCCAGTGTAAAGGCAAACTCAACAAACAACACCCCGGTTAAACCGCCAACAAAACCTATCGGCAGGAATACCGCCACCAGCGTGGTCGACATTGAGATAATCGGCCAGGCCAGTTGTCGCGCGCCCATAATGGCAGCATCGATGCGGGAGTGGCCCTCTTCGATAAAGCGGTGAATATTTTCCAACATAATGATCGCATCATCGACCACGATACCGATTGCCAATACCATCGCCAGCAACGTCAGCAGGTTAATCGAGAAACCCAGGATCCACATCAGAAAGAAGGTGCCGACCAGTGACACCGGAATGGCCACGGCGGGGATAATGACGCTGCGGATCGAGCCTAAGAAGGCGTAAATCACCAGTACGACAATCACCAGTGCCAGCACGATAGAGATCACTACCTCGTCAATGGCGTTTTCAATATACTCGGTTGAGTCATACGGAATATCGGCGTCCAGACCCTGCGGCAGCTGCGGGATAATATCGCGATCCCAGACCTTGCGCACCTCAGCAATTACATCCAGGGCGTTAGCATCCGGCGAAATCTCAATACCCATAAAGGTCGCTGCCAGACCATTAAAACTCACGGAGCTGTCATAACTTTCCGCGCCGAGTTCGACAGTGGCGACATCGCTTAACCTTACTACCGCCTTACCGTCGCTGCTGATAATCAGCTGTTTAAATTCTTCCGGTGAGCGCAGATCAGTTGCTGCATTCAGATCGACGGCGACCATTTGCCCTTTGGTGGAACCCAGCGCCGCCAGCACATTGTTACCACGCAGCGCAGCATTAACATCCGAGCCGGTCAGGTTGTAGGCGGCCAGTTTCACCGGATCCAGCCAAATCCGCATCGCAAAGGTGCGGGCACCCAGAATTTCGGCGCGTTGCACCCCCGGAATCGTCGCCAGCTGGGGTTCCACGACCCGCACCAGATAGTCGGTGATCTGGTTATTACCCAGTACTTCGGAATAAAACGACAGATACATCGCCGCCACATTCTGGCCGACTTTGAGTGAAATCACCGGATCGCGGGCGTTTTCCGGCAGTTCCGAGCGAATTTTATTCACCTGGGCGGCGATCTGGGTCAGTGCCTCGTTCGGGTCATAATCGAGCCGTAAAAAGGCCTGAATAGTACTGACCCCGGATACCGAGGTGGAAACCAGATAATCAATGCCTTCAGCCGCAGCGATTTCCCGCTCCAGCGGCGTGGTAATAAAGCCCTGGATCAGGTCGGCATCGGCACCGACATAGACAGTGCTGACGGTAACGACGGCATTTTTAATTTCCGGGAACTGCCGCACATTCATCTCTGAGATTGCACGCAGGCCCAGTAGCAGGATCAGCAGACTGACCACACTGGCCAGGATCGGCTTTTTAATAAAGATATCGGTAAAGCGCATACTGCAATCCTTACTGGTTAGCCGGCGTTGGGTTTAATTCAGCGCTGGGCGCGGCCGAACTGTTTTCCACAATATTTACCACGGCGCCATTGCGCAGCTTCAATAAGCCTGAGGTCGCCACCTGCTCACCAGGCTCCAGACCTGCGGTCACGGCAATCAAATCACCACGGGCTTCGCCGGTGCGGATAAAGCGCTGTTGCGCCACCTGTTGACCGTCCTGTTCGGTAATCACAAACACTGAGTTGCCATAAGGATTAAACTGCACTGCTGTTTGTGGGATCAGGGTAACAGTGTTGGGTTCACCTGTGGTCATGCTGACGCGCGCGAACATACCTGGACGCAGTAACTGCTCTGGGTTAGCAAAGGTGGCCTGCACTTCGATACTGCGGCTTGACTCGCGAATACCCGGTGCCACCGCAGTGATTTCACCTACAAATGCCTGTTCAGCATAGGCATCCACCCGCACTGTTAACGGCTTACCGACTTCAATCAACGCCAATTGCTGCTCGGGCAGGGTAAAGTTCAGATAGATAGGATCCAGCGATTGCAAACTGACAACAGGGGTGCCGCCAGTGAGTAACTGCCCGAGACTGACCTGACGAATACCGGCCACACCATCAAAGGGCGCATACAGCGATTTTTGCGCAATCCGTGCCTGCTGTGAGGCGACAGCAGCGCTCGCCTGAGCGGCTTCACTTTCGCGCCGACGCAGATCCAGCTCCGAGACGCCTTTATCGCGGAACAGCCGTTCCAGACGGCTTTGCTCCAGCTTTGCCAATTGCTCAGCGGCCTTTAACCGTGCCAGCTCGGCCTGATCAACGCTGTCGTCCAGTTGCACTAACAGCTCACCTTTTTTAATCAGGGCGCCATTCTCAAAGCGAATGCTGCGGATAATGCCACTGGCTTCGGTGGTAAGCTCGGTGCTGTTAACTGCGGCAAAGCTGCCGATGGCATTGACGGCAGGTTGCCAGGCATCACGGCTAACAGTGGCTGCGGTAATAGCAGCCGGTGGCATCGGCATATTGTCGAAGAATTGATTCATAAAATAATTACCGACGGCTTTAAAACCAAAGATACCGCCGAACAGCACTGTTACCAGGACAAGCATAATAATCATACGCTTAAGCATGATGTCTCCTTACAAGGGCAGGCGCCCGATTAACTAAAACTAAAAATCTGTTATACATTTAGCGGGTCCACATTAAGCGGGCACAGGTTATGAAATAACTGCTCAACGCGTTGTTTTAAATCCTGAATTTGCGCGGTCAAGGTTGCTGTATCGGTAATATCCAACAAGGGTTGCCACTGCATACCATTTAATAGCAGATGCATATGGCGATAACGTTGCAACGAATCTTTGTTTAAGCCAAAGGCTTCAAACAGGCCAGCGGTTTGTTCCAGATTGTGACTGCCACAGCAGAGCGCCCAGGGCGCGATTGACAGTTCCAGTGCTGAGCACTGATGATCGGGTAGTTCACCGGCGTCAATGGCCGCGCGCACTATGCCGCTTACCAGCGCGGACAGCGGCTTGCTATTATCCAGGATCAGCTGCCGGCGACTAGCAGAGGCGTTTTCCCAGACCACCTCGGTAAAGACATATTGTTCCAGCCTGGCATGGCTGGGGTGATACTGGCGCGCCAAATCTTCTGCGACACAAAGTGCCAGGATTTTGTTGCGGTGTGGGATCGCCAGTGCCGCTATCTGTTCAAATAACCGCAGTTGGTTGCAACCGTTGCGGGCCACTAATGCCAGCAATAAATCTTCTTTCGAACTGAAATGCTGATACAGGGTGCCGGTCGCGTATTCACAGGCTTTCGCCAGTGGCGCCATCTGCAGTTGCAAAATACCATCGCGGGCAATCAACTCAGCGGCTTTATCCAAAAACAATTGTTCACGGGCGGCGCGCTGGCGTTCTTTACGTTCGTTTACCGTCATAGGATCTGTAGCTCTTATAAACAGGTTCGAATTATGAACCTGATTCAAAAAATGAGCAAGGCTCAAATTATCTACCGCGTAAAAAGTTGATCCAGCTTGCTACCCAGAGCTGAAAAATTCGCTATAACTATCAACAACACTTTCAAGCCAAGGAGTAGTAATGACTATTAACACTGTCGCTGAATTGATGACGCCCGATCCGTTATCGGTAAAACGGGATGCCACCCTAAAAGACGCGCATGATCTGATGCGGGAGAAAAATATTCGCCATATCCCGGTGATTGATAGTAATGGTGAATTGATTGGTATGTTGACACAAAAAGTCATGATTGCCGCAGTGATGAGCCTGCTGGCGAAGTATGGCGCCACTGCGCTGGAGCGCAAGGAGAAGCAGCAATTAGTAGCAGAATTAATGCTTACTGATTTTGCTACCGTTACCCCGGAGCAAAGTCTGCAGCAGGTGGCCAGTTTCTTCGTACAAAACCGCCATGGTTGCTTGCCGGTGGTGAACAGTCATAACAAATTGCTGGGCATTTTGACCTCATCGGATTTTGTGCGCCTGGCCGCAGAATTGCTGGAACAACGCACATAAAAAAACCTCTGCCGCGGCAGAGGTTTTACTGTTAAGTTAGCGCAACAGGCTTAGCCTGAGCGGTGAGTGTTTGCTTATAGTACACCCATTTCCTGCAGCAAATTGTCGGCTTTGTCGACGATTTGCATCTGCCACAACATAAAGCGCAGATCGACCTGGATTGAACGGGTATTTGCCGGGTTGAAATCCCAATCTGAGATAATCGAATCCAGGGTACCATCAAAGGCTAAGCCAACAAATTCACCCTTGCTATTCAGGATCGCCGAGCCGCTGTTACCACCGGTAATATCCAAAGTAGCCAGATAGTTTACCGGTACCGAGTTCAGGCTGTCTTTGCCATAAGCACCATAGTTTTTCGCTTTGATCGCATCCAGCTGATTTTGTGGCGCATTAAACTCGCCCTCGCCGGTGGCTTTGGCGGTGATACCACGCAAAGTGGTAAAGGCGGTCCAGGCATTACCATCTTCGTTACCATGACCACGGCCCTTAACATTACCAAAGGTCACCCGCAGGGTGCTGTTGGCATCCGGATAAACGGCTTTGCCCTGCGATTGCATAAAGGCAATTTTTGCACGCATATAGCTGGCGTATGCTTGCTGGATCTTACCGGCTAGCTCTTCCTGCTCGGCTTCACGTTTCAGATCCGCTTTATACAAGGCCACGGCAGCGTTAACAAAAGGATCCTGTTTGCCAGCAAAGTCCAGTGGGCTGGCGCTTAACAGTGCCAGTCGCTCAGCCTGTTCGGTCAGCTTAGTATTGGCATACCAGCTGTCGATCAGCGCAATTAAGGCAGCTTCTGACATATTGTCCTGAATACCCATAGCTTTATCAAAGTCAGCATTACGCTGCTTTTTCGGCTGGGCGGCATATTTTTTCAGGTTATGCAGATCCAGGGCTTTTTCAACCTTAACGTCAAAGGTTCTGTCCATACCGGCCATAAAAGCCTGGAAGCGCGGCAGATCGCGTTGTTGGAAGCCTGCTTTACGTTCTGCGTCTGGTTTAGTGCTCTCATTAGCCAGCCGGTAAAGGCTGCGGGCTGTGCCCAGCAAACGTGGCGTGGCATTAGCCAGTAAGAAATTACTGCGGCCTTCCGTTTGCTGTTGCTCTAACAGCTTTTCGATGGCGGCTAAATCTTTGGCATAGGCTTGCTTGTTGGCACGATCACCGTTGACCCAGTTTTTTAGCGCCTGATGTTCGGCCTGCTTACGCTGTAAAAAGTCGCTTTGTGCATAGCTATCCAGCATACCCTGGCGATTTTTCAGCACGTTATTTAAACCAGCGACCCGACTGGCATATTTCAGCGCCGCATCGCGATCATTGGCGGTTTCACGGCCGATAATCTCTAACAACTCACCCAGATACTGCACCGTAGTGGGGTAGCTCCAGTCAAAGGTGTCGGCAACTTCTGACGGTAAGCGGTGGCGGTTGGTGCGGCCGGGATAGCCCAGTGCCATCACAAAATCGCCTTCTTTTAAGCCGTCTTTAGCCAGTTTCAGGTGGAAGTCTGGGGTGTAAGGCACGTTATCTTTATGGAAGTCGGCAGACTTACCATCCGGGCTGACATAGGCGCGCAGGAAGCTGTAATCGCCGGTATGGCGTGGCCACATCCAGTTGTCGGTATCGCCACCGAATTTACCAACGCCTTCAGCCGGGGCATGCACCAGGCGGACATCTTTAATTTCCAGCTGTTTAATCAGGTAGTATTCCAGCGAGCCATAAAACGCTGCCACGGTGCAGCGGTGACCGGCATCTTGCTCACAGTCAGCAACGATGGCTTTCTGATTTGCTTCGATAGCATCAAGGCGTTTTTTACCGGTTAATTTTGCGGTCTTGGCATCGATAACGCGCTCAGTCACCTTGTCTACGGCCTTGGTGACAAAGATCCGGCTACCTGGTGCCGCTGGCACTTCGTCGGCCAGGGTTTTGGCTAGAAAGCCATTTTTTAGCAGGTCATTTTCAGCGGTGGAATTATGCGCAATGCTGTTATAAACACAGTGATGGTTAGTGGCAACTAAACCCTGTGGTGAAACAAAAGACGCTGAACAGCCGCCCAGGCTAACAATAGCCGCCATCGGGAATTCGGTCAGTTTAGTCAGGTTAGCCGGATCCAGTTCAAGGCCAGCCGCTTTTAATTCCGAGGCAATTTCTGGCAATTGTTGTGGCATCCACATGCCTTCATCAGCAAAGGCCAGGCTGCTGGTCATTGCCAGTAACAGTAAGGTTTTTTTCATAGGTTTGTTCTTTATGGTTATGGGGAAAAAAGCACGCCATCTTCCGCTCTGCCAGCGCGCCTTGTCAAGGGACAGACATTTTCTGTTACAAAATGTCTGCTGAACCGGAATGTCGAACATTAGATTGGCTTGATATATGATAACTTTCGGTGCAAAAAATCCGTCATTATTTTCGCTGGCCTGCGGTTTTCAGCTACACTAGAAAAAGTAAATAAAAGACAAGTGCTTAGTTTTTTATTTCGGTACTTTCGATTGTATTAGCCCCGTTATATGAGGTCTTTATGAAAAAAACCGCTGTTGCGCTCGCGATTCTGACCGCCAGTGTTGCTGCCCCGGTGTGGGCAGACGTTACCATCAATGGCTTTGCGTCAATCAAAGCCGGGATGACTACCGGTAGTGATGAATCTTTATATGGTTATGATAAAGATATTGATTTTAAAAATGAAAGTTTATTCGCATTACAGATAAAGTCAGATCTGGGCGAGAAATTATCGATAACGGGGCAGCTGGTTGGCCGTGGTAGCAAAGACTTTGATGTTGGCTTTGAGTGGGCGTTTTTGACCTATCAGCTGGCGGATAATATGCATATTAATGCCGGCCGTTTACGTACACCGTTTTTTAAATTCTCTGATTTTAAAGATGTCGGTTATGCCTACGACTGGTTGCGGGTGCCGCAGGGCGTTTACGGGCTGGGTTTTGACAATATCGAAGGGATTTCATTTTATCGTACTGCACAGCTTGGTAGTGTTGAGTCAACGTTACAGGTAGTAGCGGGTGGTTATGATGGTAAGGCGACCATCAGTGGCGTAGAGGTCGATGCCGAAATAAAAAATATTCTCGGTTTAAGCTGGGAATTGACGCAGGGTAATCTGAGTGGCCGGGCGGCTTATTTAGTCGGTAAAATGACGGCTGCAGCCGAACAAGTGAGTTTGGCGCCGAATTTTACCATTGGTAATCTGTTTACTACGCTCAACAGTATTGGCCGCAACGATATTGTAAAAAGTGTGGATATTCAACGTGAAGATGGCAGCTTTCTGGGACTGGGTCTGGCCTATGATGACGGCGACTGGATCCTAGTCAGTGAATATACCAAGGTTAAGGTGAAAGATACCTTTATTGCCGATCAAAATAATTACTATGTCTCGGTGGGGAAGCGCTTTAATAGTTTCACTCCGTACCTCTCGTATGAAGTTGAAGATAACAACAGCCGCGATCAGATTTATCTGCCTTACCAAGGTGTTTTGCCGCCTCAGTTATTGGTACCGCTGCAAGGATTAGTGCGTACGCAGGAGCGCGACGCCAAGACCTGGAATCTGGGGTTGCGCTATGATTTCCATCCGGCGGCAGCCTTCAAAGCACAGTACTCTTCTGAGAAAAATGACACTACGGGTCAGCGCGCCGGTGTAGTGGCTGTTGGTGTTGATTTAGTGTTTTAAGAGGTTGTTATGATTAAAAAACTGATAATAATTGCCGCAACAGTCTTTGCTTTGCCGGCACTGGCACAAATCGCGGTGATCGTGCATCCATCTAATAGCGCCAATCTGACCAATGAAGAGTTAGTGCGGATTTACACCGGACGCTCCAATGCCTTTAATGCCGTTAATCTGGCGGAGACTGTGCCACTTCGGGCTCAGTTCGACGAAAAGGGCGTGGGCCGTACCTCGGCGCAGTTAAAAGCGCACTGGTCTAAGTTGGTTTTTACCGGCAAGGGTACACCGCCGACAGAGCTGGCGAGTGAGCAGGAGGTGCTTAATTTTGTTGCCAGTAATCCGCAGGCTATTGGCTATATCAGTGCCGCCAGTGTATCTGATGCAGTAAAAGTTGCGCTAACCATCAACTAACTGATCGTCCGGCGCCATTGGCGCCGGACTAAAGAGTCGTACCGATGAAGAATTTATCCATAGTGGCAAAAATCTGGCTGGTAATAGGGTTGGCAGTGATCGCCTTTTCGACAGTTGTAGCGGTCAGTTTGTTTTTTACCAGCAAAAATAATGCAACGACCCACAATATGCGTGACTTTATGTATGAGACCGCCAAACTATCTTCGCAGGCTCGTACCAGTTTTGTCTCATTGGATGAGTTTTTTACCCAGGCCGTGACGCTGTCTGATCCGGATTTGTTAGCCACTGCCAAACAAAATCAGCAAAGGATCAGCGATATGCTGACCCGGTTACAAAACCTGAACCCGGAGCGCAGCACGACCTTACAGCAGCTGCAACAGGAAGCCCAAAGCTACGCCGAATTATCTTCGGCGATTGCGCAACAATTTATTGATGGTGACGCCGATTTTGAGCAGATCCAGCAGCAGGTCAGTCGCAAAACCGCACTGTATGAAAAAGTCTATGCCGAGTTAACACAATTTGAGCAGCAGTCCGATCAGCGTTTTGCGCAATCTATTGATGCGGTGTCAGATAATTCCGAGCGAGCTCTGACCGTGATTTTATTGCTTGGCGGGGTTTTACTGGTAACCACGGCTGGCCTCGGGCACTTTATCGCCAACCGCATTAGCCAGTCAGCGAAAACCTTAGGCAGCTCATTAGCAGAATTGGCGAGTGGCAAGGGCAATTTAGCCAGCCGTTTGCCGGTGCAGGGCGATGACGAGCTGGCAGTGGTAGCGCGGGAGTTTAATATTTTTATCAAGATGTTGCAGTCGTCTTTTAATGAGCTGGCACAGGCTATAGATCCCTTGACACAGAGCTCTGATCATTTATCGACTGGCATGAAGGCATTAGAAGGACGCACAGCGGAGCAGAGTGCTGATTCGGAAACCGTAAGTCAGAGTATGGCCGAACTGCAATTGTCGGTGAAGGATATCAGTCAATCAGCCAATGAGGCGGCTAACTCGGCCGAAAAAGCCAGTCAGTTGGCGAAACAGGGTTTTGATAAAACCAGTAATGCGGTCAATTTTTCCCGTGGTTTATCCAGTGAGATTACTCAGGCGCAGAGTGTAATTACTGAACTGGCGGAAAAAACCAAAAATGTGACCCAGATCCTCAGTAGTATTAATGCCATAGCGGACCAAACCAACCTGCTGGCATTGAACGCAGCCATTGAGGCGGCACGAGCCGGTGAACATGGACGGGGATTTTCGGTGGTTGCTGATGAAGTTCGCAATTTGTCGGGTAAAACGGCACAGTCAGTGGTTGAAGTACAGCAGGTAGTCGGCGAACTGACACAAAATGTCAGTAAAGCGGTAAGTATTATGCAGCAAGCGGTAAAGAATGCCGCTCACTCGGCTGAGTTGGCGTCAGATGCAGGCAGCTCTATTGAGCAGATCAGCGGTGAAGTGCAGCAAATCAGTTTACTTAACGCGCAGATCGCTGCAGCCACCGAAGAGCAAACCATGGTTGCGGAGCAAATTGTCGCTAATACTGCGAAGATGCTCAGTTCCTTCAGTAGCTCGAAAGCCATTCAACAGGATGTGCATGGTATTGCTGCTGAGTTGCAGGCACTGGCGCAGTCATTGCAAACCATCAGCAGTAAATTTGAGACCTAACCGTTATACCAGCAGAGCTGTTGTCCGCTTTGCTGTTTAGCTTGATACATCGCGTTGTCGGCCCGGAGCAGGATTTCCTCAGCGAAATCCAGCTCACCATGAAACAGCACCATGCCGATACTGCAGGTGCACTGATAACTAGTATTACTCTGGTCGGTCAGGGTGAAGGGTAAATTCAGTTGCTCAGTAATTTTTTCTGCCAGTTGCTGTGCTTGTTCTCTTGCTTCTGCATATTCAGCAAGTAATTCCGGTAATAAAACAATAAATTCATCGCCACCCAGGCGGGCCACGGTATCGGTTTGCCTAACCAGGCTTTGTAACCTTATGCCAAATGCCGCAACAGCATATCACCGGTTTTATGTCCATAAACATCATTTACGGGTTTAAAATTATTCAGGTCCAGAAACATCAATGCACCATACCGCTTGCTTCGTTTACTTAATGCTAATGCTTGCTGTATCCGCTCATCTAATAACCTGCGATTCGCGAGCCCTGTTAATTGGTCATAAAACGCCATGTGACGGATTTTCTCTGCAGCGTTAAAGCGACTAATGGCCAACTCAGCCAGATTACTGAAAACCCGCATTTTTTCAGTAAAGGTTTGATCGGGTTTAGCGGGTTGGCGCTGGTAAATACCAAAGGTGCCCAACACCCGTTGCCCGGCATCTTTAATCGGAATCGACCAACAGGAGCGAATGCTGGCCAAATCGACCAGTTCACGATAAGCCTGCCAGTTGGGGTGGGTGTACAGATCTTCGGCAATTAAAATCTCACCGCTATGCGCTGCAGCACCGCAGGAACCAGCCATCGGGCCGAGTTTTAAACCATCAACTGCTCTGTTATAAGCTTCAGGTAAGGACGGCGCTGCACCATGTTGTAGCCGGCCGGTTTTGTCATCCAACAACAACACCGAGCAAATTAACCCCGGATATTGTTGTTCAATCTGTAGTACCAACTGCTCCAGAATATAGGGTAGGGGCGCGTTCTGACTAATTAAACTGAGGATCTGATTCTGCATCTGCAGCTCAAGAGTGCGGCGTTTGACTTCCTGTTCAACCCGCTCCAATAGTTGCTGGCTTTGCGAATGGTTATAACTGAGTTCAGCTATCTGCTCCGCCATAGTACTGATTAAATCCAGCATCGGCTTAACTTTCTGTGCCGGAATAATCGGTATTCTAGTTATCGCATCCAGATAACCAGCCTGATCAAAGTCATTTTCTGCTGCCTGCTGCCGGAAAGACGCCAAATCCGGTGGTTCCTGAAAAAACTGCCCGATAAACACATTCGCCAGATGGCGGCCGTTAATACGAATTGGCGCCGCACAGTCGGTTAAACCATTATGACAACGGTAGACAGCTTGCTGTTGTTGTTGCAGCAGCTGATTTGCTAATACCGTGTCACTTTGCAGACAATTATGCAGGGTGCCAGGTTGTTGGCGATGAAAATTTAAACAAGCATGTTGCCATTCGGAGGAGGCTAAGACTTTGCCCTGTAAATCGATCAGCGCTATGGTGACACCGAGTGCCTGTTGAAAGTTAGCAAAAATCGTATTCAGACGGGGTAAATCGAGCGAGCAGGCAAAAGTATGGGAGGCCACAGTGTCTTCACCGGCGCTGAGATTCCACTTCGCAATCAGCGGCGGCTGAACAGCCTGATCTGATGCCTTGGGAGATTCAGAGTGTGACATGTTTTGCTGTGAACTACAGCCTCCGTTAACAGCGGCACTGGGCCTAGACGCAGCAAGAGACAATCTCTGTGCCAGTCTAGCTTTAGGTATAGCACAAGATTATTAGGGCGCCAGTTCTGAACCGCGCCCTAACGCCAGTCTTTCTGGCTTATTAACGTTGTTGCAGACGGTGCTGTGTCTAACGATGCCGTTGCTTTAAAATCGCAATCACATCGGCCAGCTCCAACTGCTGGCTGCGTAGCAGTACCAGCAGATGGAACAGTAGATCAGCGGCTTCGTTTTTCAGCTCTTCGCGATCACCAGCCATCGCTGCCAAAGCCGACTCGACGCCTTCTTCACCGACTTTCTGCGCGATACGTTTCACGCCCTTGGTAAATAAACTGGCGGTATAGCTGCTTTTCGGATCGGCACCCTCACGGCTTTTAATCACTTGCTCTAAGTCATATAAAAACGCCAGCTGTGGGCTATTGGCGTCATTATCGTGCCAGCAGGTTTCTGTGCCAACGTGGCAGGTTGGCCCTTGCGGCAGCGCCAATACTAACAGGCTGTCACTGTCACAATCGCTGTCGATGCTGACCAGCTGCAGGGTGTGACCCGAGCTCTCGCCTTTGGTCCACAGTCGCTGCTTGCTGCGGCTAAAGAAGGTGACATTGCCGCTTTGTAATGTATGCTGCAGCGCATCCGGATTCATATAGCCTTGCATTAGCACCTTGCCGGAGATGGCATGTTGCACTATCGCCGGTAACAGTTGGCTATCGGGCCAGCTAAGCTGGCTGATTTGTTGTTGGTTCATTCAAGTGTCTCTTATTTCGGAGTCGACTAAGGTTATTGCGAAAAGAGCCTACACCAATGCTCTGCACTCCGTTACCCGCTAAGACTCCGTACATTTTTTCTGCGACACGCCATAAACCATCCCTGGGGCTCGATTCCGGCCATCCATGGCCTCCAACGGTCGCAGAAAAAAGTACATACGCCTTAGCTTTTTACCGGTTTATGCTCGGGTTTTGCTGCTTCGTTCAAACGCTCAAGGCCGAATACTAATCCCATCCGCAATTAACTTCGCTTTTAGCTCGCTGATCTGAATAATACCCTTATGAAACACACTGGCCGCCAGGGCGCCATCGACATCTGCGGTGCTAAACACCTCGGTAAAATGCTGCATAGTACCGGCGCCGCCACTGGCAATCAGCGGTACCCGACAAAGATCCCGGATACTTTTTAGCTGTGCTAAATCATAACCCTGCCGCACGCCATCCTGATTCATACAGTTCAGCACAATTTCACCGGCACCTAAGCGCTGTACCTCGGCGACCCAATCGCGGGTCAGCCACTGGGTTTTTTGGGTGCGGCTTTCATCACCGGTAAACTGATACACCTGATACTGGCCGGAGGCGACATCAAAAAAGCTGTCGATACCGACCACCACGCATTGCTGGCCAAAGGTTGCATTCAGTTCGGCTATCAGCTGTGGGTTGGCCAGGGCCGGGCTGTTAATCGACACCTTATCGGCGCCCATTTCCAGAATTTTGCCGGCATCGGCAACCGACTTAATACCGCCCGCGACGCAAAACGGGATATCAATGACCTCGGCTATGCGCCGGACCCAGCTTTTATCGACTACCCGGCCATCACTGGAGGCGGTAATATCATAAAACACCAGCTCATCGGCACCGGCTTCAGCATAGCGCTGCGCCAGCGGCACGATATCGCCGATAATTTCATGGTTACGAAACTGTACGCCTTTGACCACCTTGCCATCGCGCACATCTAAACAGGGAATTAACCGTTTTGCCAGCATGCGATCGCCTCCTGCAGTGTAAATTTACCTTCCAACAGCGAGCGGCCTAAGATCACGCCGGCCACACCGGAGCCAATCAGCGCCTGGATATCACTGAGCGCACCAATACCGCCCGATGCCTGCCAGGCCAGTTGTGGGTACTTGCTGCATAGCTCACGATATAAGGCAACATTAGAGCCGCTCAGGGTACCGTCTTTACTGATATCGGTACACAGCACATGTTTAGCGCCGGCCGCGATATAACCATCTAACACCTGTTCCAGGGTGACACCGGACTCTTCAATCCAGCCATGGCTGGGCAGGGTTTTTTCGCCTTTGGCGTTAATGGCGACATCCAGCGCCAGCACGATCCTCTCACCGCCGTAAGTTTTGATCCAGCTTTGCACCAGTGCCGGTTCGCGAATGGCTAAGCTACCAATCACGACGCGGCTGGCACCGGCTGCCAGTAAATCTTTTACGTCCTGCTCAGTACGCACTCCGCCGCCGACCTGAATTTGCAACGGCGAGTCGGTCATCAGTTGTGTTAATAGTGTAAGTTGGCGTTTGCTGGCATCTTTGGCACCGGACAAGTCCACCACATGTAATAGCGGCGAGCCGGCTGCGGCGTAGCTGTCGCGCAGGCTAATGGGGCTAAACTCGTACTCGGTGGTTTTATCATAAGCGCCCTGATACAGGCGGACGACTTTGCCGTCGATTAAATCTATGGCCGGAATAATCACAGCTGCCACTCCAAAAAGTTTTGTAATAAACGCGCCCCAACTTTGCCCGAACGCTCGGGGTGAAACTGGGCACCGGCGACATTATCTTTACCAATTACCGCAGCAAAGTCAGAACCATAGTGGCACTGTGCTAAGCTGTATTGGCTGGGAACCACCGCAAAGCTGTGCACAAAATACAGATAATCTTGCGCAGTAAAGCCCTTTAACAGCGGATGCTGGCTAATGCTATGCAAGGTATTCCAGCCCATATGCGGTAAGCGTAAACCGGCGGCGTTAAGCGGTGCCACTTCGCCCGGAATTAACCCAAGACAAGCAACATCGCCTTCCATGCTATGGGCGGTCAGCAGTTGCATGCCCAGACAAATGCCCAGTACCGGCTGTTGTAAGCCTTGTAAGGTGCTGATTAAATCACGCTCAGCTAGATTATGCATCGCCGCCTTAGCGGTACCGACGCCGGGTAAAATTACCCGCTCAGCTTGTTTGATTATTGCAGCGTCAGCACTGATCACCGGCTCCACGCCAAGGCGTTTTATGGCAAAATACACCGAGCTGATATTGGCACAGCCGGTGTCGACAATAACCAGCTCAGCCATTACAGCACTCCTTTTGAGCTTGGCAGCGCTTCACCGCTAACGGTAATGGCCTGGCGCAGGGCGCGGCCAAAGGCTTTAAATAAGCCTTCCACCATATGATGCTTATTGCCCGGCGTAATGCTCAGGTGTAGTGACATCGCCATCGCATCGCTCAGTGAGCGGAAAAAGTGCGGTACCATCTCAAGGTTCAAACCACCGACACTGCCTTCGCCCAGTTCGGCGTTAAAGACAAACAGCGGCCGGCCGGATAAATCCATTACGCATTCTGCCCGGCACTCGTCCATTGGCAGCACAAAGCCAAAACGGTTAATGCCACGCTTATTGCCCAGCGCCTGCTTTAATGCCTGACCCAGCGCCAGGGCGGTATCTTCCACGCTGTGATGATCGTCAATATGCAAATCGCCTTTTACCGCAACCTGCAACGAAAAGCCGCCATGGGTGGCAATTTGCTCCAGCATATGGTCAAAAAAGCCCACGCCGGTGTTAAAGCTGTTGTTGCCGCTATTATCCAAATCAACCTTAACCTTAATATCGGTTTCGCGCGTCACCCGGCTGACTTCAGCTTTGCGGCCACGGCTTAACAGTTGTTTGGTGATGTCGGCCCAGCCCAGCGTGTCGCGGTTATATTGAAATGACGGTAGACCCATATTTTCGGCCAGCTGCACATCAGTTAGCCTATCGCCAATCACATAGGAATTGGTAAAGTCGATTTTGCCTTGCTGCAGATAGTCTTTTACCAGGCCCAGTTTCGGCTTGCGGCAGCTGCAGTTATCACTGTCAAAGTGCGGGCAAATCAGCACATCGTCAAACTGGATCCCTTGCGAGGTTAACAGCTGCATCATCTTATTGTGCGGCGCGTCGAAGGTATCACGCGGGAAGCTGCTGGTACCCAGACCATCCTGATTGGTCACCATCACCAGCCGATAACCGGCCGCCTGTAATTTTAACAAGGCCGGCACCAGACCTGGCTCATAAGCCAGTTTTTCCAGACTATCCAGTTGCTTATCAATTGGCGGCTCTTCCACCATGGTGCCATCGCGGTCGATAAATAAAATAGGTTGGCCACTCATGCGCTTACTCTCTTATTCGCTGAAAAATAGTTAAGCATTGCCTGTTTAAGGCGCTGCATCTCATCCGGGTTGCCAATGGATACCCGCACCACCTGGCTTAAACCCAGCTGCGAGGATTGGTTGCGGATCAGGATATCCTCGTTAATTAGCGCGGCGACGCAGGCCGCGGCATCAGCCACCTGCAACAGCACATAGTTGGCATTGCTGGGCCAGACTTTTTGTACACCCTCTAAGCCTCGGGCAAACTGGCAAAACTCCTGGCGCAGCTGATTAATGGTCGCCACGCTTTGCTGCATTTGTGCAATACCCGCCGGAGCTAAAGCCTGAGCGGCGATTTGCGCAACCGGCTCGGCGATAGGATAAGGCGCAATGAGCTTTTTCAGGGCGTTAATTACCTCAGGGGCGGCCAGGGTAAAGCCACAGCGTAACCCGGCCAGGCCAAAGGCTTTGGACAGGGTACGCAGTATTACCAAATGCGGGTAACGGCTTAGCAGTGGCACCACAGAAGCACTGGGCGCAAATTCAATATAGGCTTCATCGACGACAACCAGCGCCTTACCCTGAAACTGTTCCAGCACGGCGATAATTTGCTCGCGCGGGATCAGGTCGCCGGTCGGGTTATTCGGGCTACAGATAAATACCAGCTTAGGCGTGGTGGCAAAGATACCGGCCAGATCCAGCTGCTCGTTATTCACCAGTAATACCTTGTTAACGGCGGTTTGATTACTCTCGGCGCTAATCGCATACATGCCATAAGTGGGTGGACAAATGGTAATGCTATCTTGTTTTGGTTCACAAAAGCTGCGGATCAAAAGCTCAATACCTTCATCGGCCCCCCGGCTGACCAGTACCTGCTCTGGCGCGACACCGGCATAGGCGGCATAGGCATCAATGACGGCTTTGGGCTGACAGGACGGATAACGGTTAAAAGTGCCATCCAGCTGATAGGCCGGTGCCAGCGCATTTTCATTGGCATTAAGCCAAACCGCACCGCCACTCATGCTGCTACGGGCTGAGGCATAAGGCACTAAGTCCTGTACCAGTTGCCGGGCCAGATCGCTGACGCTGTTATTTTTGCTGTCTTTGGTGTTAGTGCTATTGATCGTATTTGTTGTGCTCATCATGCTGCTCTGCCTTAATTCTGTTCTTGTGCTGCGCTTTCTAAAGCCGCTAAGCGCAGCCGTACGGCGTTGGCGTGCGCTTCTAAGCTCTCTGCTTCGGCCAGCGTAACAATCGCCGGGCCAATATTGCGCATACCGGTGGCCGACAAGCGCTGCACTGTGTAGCGGCGGAAAAAATCACTCAGCGACAAGCTCGACACGGTACGGCTATAGCCATAGGTTGGCAGCACATGGTTGGTGCCGCTGGCATAGTCACCGGCCGACTCCGGCGTCCACTGACCAACAAAGATGCTGGCGGCGCTGGTAAATTGCGCGGTTAAGGCTTCGGCATTGGCGGTTTGCACAATTAAGTGCTCCGGCGCATAGGCATTAGTCACGGCTACTGCCGTGGCCTGATCCGGCGTTAAAATAGCGCGGCTGTGCGCCAGTGCCTTGGCGGCAATCTCTTTACGTGGTAAGGCCGCCAGCTGTGCTGAGAGCTGCAACTCCACCTGATCGATCAGGCTCTGGCTATCGCTAACTAAAATGACCTGTGAATCCGGGCCATGTTCGGCCTGTGATAACAAGTCGGCAGCAATAAAGGCCGGATTGGCCAGCGCATCGGCCAGCACCAGCACTTCAGACGGGCCAGCAGGCATATCAATCATTGCACCACGCGGATCCTGACTTACCTGCTGCTTGGCTTCGGTAACATAACGATTGCCGGGGCCATAGATTTTATCTACTTTGGCAATCGTCTCAGTGCCATAGGCCAGCGCGGCGATCGCCTGGGCGCCGCCAATAGTATAGATCTCGGTAATACCACAGAGGTTAGCGGCATAGATAATTTCCGGTGCAATATCCGTCGCAGCCGGTTTGCCCGGCGGAGTGACCAGCACCGCACGCGGACAAGCCGCTAATTGTGCCGGTACGCCAAGCATCAGTACTGTGGAGGGCAGCGGGGCGCTGCCGCCGGGAATATAGAGGCCAACACTTTGGATCGGTTGATTCTTTAGCTCACAAATCACGCCAGCGCTGGTTTCAACTTCGATATCGCGCGGCAGCTGGGCGGCGTGAAACTTGCGGATATTGTCGTAGGCCAGTTCAATCGCGGCTTTGCGCTCCTGACTTAGCAGACTTAACAGCCGTTGTTGCTCATCGAGACTGAGCTTAAGCGGGTTATTATCCAGTTTGTCAAAGCTGGCACTGTAAGCCCGTAAGGCCACATCACCTTCGCTTTGTACCTTAGCAATAATCTCACGCACCTGGGGTGCCAGAGCTGCGGCATCCGGCAGCGCCGGGCGGGCTAATGCCTGTTGCTGTGCGGAAGAGTCTAACGTCGCCCAATCGATACGTTGCATGATGTTACTCCATCATCTTCTCAATCGGCAGCACCAGAATAGAGCTGGCGCCAAGTGCTTTTAACTGCTCCATGGTTTCCCAGAACAGGGTTTCGCTACTGACCACGTGAATGGCGACCACATCGTTATTCCCCGCCAGCGGCAACAGTGTTGGGTTTTCGGCGCCAGGTAACAGTGCAATCACTTCATCTAAGCGGGAGCGTGGTGCGTGCAGCATAATGTATTTACTTTCATTTGCCTGCATCACGCCCTGAATGCGTGGCATCAGTTTTCTAATCAGTTTTAGCTGACCGGCATCTGTCAGGCCTTTGCGCTGAATCAGTACTGCTTTGCTGCGGTAAATCACTTCGGCCTCTTTTAAACCATTGGCTTCCAGCGTGGCGCCGGTAGAGACCAGATCGCAGATCGCATCGGCCAGGCCAGCGCGCGGTGCCACTTCTACTGAGCCGGTGAGCATCACGATGCGGGCATTGACGCCTTGTTGTTTTAAAAAGCGTGCCAGTAAGCGCGGGTAAGTAGTGGCAATCGTTTTGCCATCGAGGCTTTGTACACCCTGGTAGTTTTCCTCTTGCGGCACGGCAATTGATAAGCGGCAGCCGCCAAAATCCAGTCGTGCCAGCACCTCATAGTCGAAGTTTTCCTGATCTAACTGGCGCTGTAGTGATACTTCTTCCAGCACGTTTTCGCCGATAATGCCAAGATCACAGACGCCATCCATTACCAAGCCCGGAATATCGTCATCGCGCACCCGCAAAATATCAATCGGCATATTTTCGACATGAGCAATTAAGCGCTGTTCACGTAAGTTAATTTTTAAGCCACAGCTGCTAAGCAGGGCTTGCGAGTCCACGGACAGTCGCCCGGATTTTTGCATCGCGATACGTAAACGTTTACTTTCAATGGCCGGACTCATACGTCACTCCTGATAGTCGAAAAATAAAAAACCTGAAAACAAAAAACCCCGTGGCACTGGCCTGCGGGGTTTGATATGACAGTATCCACCGGAGGCCTTAGCAATAGCCCTCCGCCTAAGCCGGAAGGCTAGGTGCTATGATGATGGTGCAGTGATACAGTGAACAGTGTCATGGGTTAATCCTGTACGTTAGATGCTATACAAGTTACTCCTGGCAAGCCTTGGTTGCAACTATTATTTTCAGTGGCAAATACGGCAATGTTTTTTAATTTATTTATTAATCAGTGATTTGTATTTTTTCGGCTTGTTTCGCATTAAAGTTTATCAGTGTTTAAAGTTCAAGACTGGCAACTAATTGCTTGTTTTATGGTCAGGTTGTATAGTCAATATTGCTGATTAAAGTTTAGGCTAATGCAGTCGATAACAGTATGGTATTGCAACTTAACACTTTACGGCGGCCACGTTTTTAACACAGGCAGGAGGAATGATGGACGTTTTTATGCCCTTTATTCAACGCACCCCGGGAACCCCTGTCGAACAGGATCCACGGCAGGTGCTGCCTGTGTTTAAAGAAGCCCGGCTGGAGCCGCTAAAACGCAATGAGCAAAAGTTTTTAATTCTGCGCCGCTTTGCCAAAAAAGCGCCGTCAGATGACTATCCGCCAGCACCCTACACCACGCCAGAGGAAGAGCAGCACGTCGATAAAGATGGCCATGTGGATATTTTTATCTGATTTTTGGCGCTGACAAGGCATAATAGCCGGCAATTGCTTTGTATTTTGCTTCTTTCTTCGTCTGGTTGAAGCCTTATTACTATTCTGGAGCTGCTGTGCTGCGTTTTTGTGATGCCGTTACCCGAGGTACTGATGTCGGCTAAGGTCAAACATGCCTTTGCCGAACAGGGCACCCTGGCAAAACAGATCCCGGGCTTTAAGCCGCGTGCGGCGCAGCTGGAGATGGCACAGGCCGTAGCAGAAAGTATCTCGGCCAATGGTGTTTTGGTGGTGGAAGCGGGTACCGGTACCGGTAAAACTTACGCCTATCTGGTGCCGGCACTGCTGTCCGGTAAAAAGGTGATTTTATCAACCGGCACCAAAAACCTGCAGGAGCAGCTGTACTTTCGCGATCTGCCAACGGTATTACAGGCGCTGGCCCTGCCGGTAAAGACTGCGCTGTTAAAAGGGCGCGCAAATTATTTATGTCTGTTTCGCTTAGAGCAGCATTATCAACATATCCCTAGTGCTGATCCTGAGCTGATTAATGACCTAAGCCTGATCAAAAAATGGGCCGCGGAAACGCAAAGCGGTGATATCGGTGAGCTCAGTTATATCGCCGAAGACTCGCGGGCGCTGCCTTATGTCACCAGTACCACCGATAACTGCCTGGGTAAAGACTGCCCGGTGTATGAAGACTGCCATCTGCTAAAGGCGCGCAAAGAGGCACAGGCAGCTGATCTGGTGGTAGTCAATCATCATTTATTTTTTGCCGATCTGGCGCTGAAAGATACCGGCTTTGGTGAGCTGTTACCTGACATGGAAGTGGTGATCTTCGACGAAGCGCATCAGATCCCGGATATCGCCAGCGATTATTTTGGTGAGCATTTCTCCAGCCGGGTGTTGCTGGATCTGTGTAAAGACTTAGAGCAAATCGGCAAAACCGAACTGAAAGATCTGATCCAGCTAAGTAAAGCCGCCGATAAACTCTACAGCCTGACCCGCGACTGGCGGTTGCAGTTTGCCGCCGAGCCAGCGCGTGGCAACTGGCGGCAGGCCTATCAGCAAAGCAATATGCAAACGGCAGTGATCCGCATTAATGATGCGCTGGAGATGTTGTATCAGATTGTAAAAAGCAGTCTTGGACGCAGTCAGGCGCTGGATAACTGCTATGAGCGGCTGGCGCAGCTAAAAAGTCAGTTACCGAAATTGCTGCAAACCGAGCAAAGCGGTGTCAGCCTGTGGTTTGAAACCAGCCGCTTGCACGTGACATTGCATTTAACGCCGCTGAGTATTGCCGATAAATTTCAAAAACTGGTATTTGCCGCTGAACGCAGCTGGATCTTCACCTCGGCCACGTTGTCAGTAGATGAAGGCTTTGCTCATTATCAACAGCAAATGGGCCTAGACGGTGCCCGTACGCTGTTGCTGGAAAGCCCTTTTGACTATGCGCAGCAGGCACTGCTCTGTGTGCCACGGTTTTTACCCGAGCCACATGAGCCGGCGATGGCGCATGCTTTGCTCAGTTTAGCTGTTCAGTTGATCCAGGCGAATAACGGCCGCTGTTTCTTTCTGTTTACCAGCCATCGTATGCTGCAGTGGATGGCGGGCGCCTTGCCGGAGCAGATCCGTCAGCCGGTGCTGGTGCAGGGCAGTACCGGTAAACGTTTGTTATTAGAGCAGTTTGTGCAGCTGGAAAATGCGGTGTTATTGGGTACCGGCAGTTTCTGGGAAGGGGTGGATGTACGGGGCGATACCTTAAGCTGTGTCATTATCGACAAGCTGCCCTTCGCTTCGCCGGACGATCCCTTGCTGCAGGCACGCAGTGAAGACTGTACAATGCGCGGCAAAGATCCGTTCGCCGAGGTCCAGTTACCCCAGGCGGTGATTACGTTAAAGCAGGGCGTCGGGCGGCTAATTCGCGATGTCAGCGACCGCGGTGTGCTGGTGATCTGTGATAACCGGCTTGTGACTAAGCCCTATGGCGCCACGTTTTTAAAGAGCCTGCCACCGATGCGCCGCAGCCGCGATCTGGCTGAGGCCTGTCAGTTTTTACATGCTATGCAACAGGATAAATGATGAAGTTTTTAGCCCTGGATACCTCTACCGAAGCCTGTTCGGTCGCTTTAGCTCTGGATGACCAGATCTTAGCGCTGGATGAAGTTTGCCCGCAGCAACACAGCAAACGCATTTTACCTATGGTACAGCAGCTGTTAAGCGATGCTGGCGTCAGCCTTTATCAGTTAGACGGTATTATCTTTGGCCGTGGCCCCGGCAGTTTTACTGGCGTCAGGATTGGCGTGTCCGTTGCCCAGGGCCTGGCTTTTGGCGCAGATTTGCCGGTATTCGGGGTGTCAACCCTGGCGGCGATGGCACAGGCGGCAGTACAGCAAAACGCCACAGAGGTGATTGCCGCTATTGATGCCAGAATGGCGGAAGTCTATATCGCAGCTTATGCGTTAGATGAAGCAGGGTTAATGCAAGCGATAACGCCGGAAATTGCGGCTAAACCGGCCGCTTTACCTGAGGTTTTGACCTCACTGTCTTTTACCTCACAGCTGTTGGGGGTGGGTACCGGTTGGCAAACTTATCCGCAGGCACTGCAGCAACTGGCCCCAGCACTGATTTCTGAGACGATTCTGTATCCATCAGCGCAGTTTATGCTGCCATTTGCCAGCCGAGCCTGGCAGCAACAGTTATTTGTCAGCGCCGAGCAGGCCGAGCCGGTCTACGTACGCGATGACGTCACTTGGCAAAAACTCCCTGGCCGTTGAGATTACAGAAAGAGCTGTTGAAACAGATAATACAGGCATAAGGATGTAAGATTAAAGGCAACATGAAAAGCAACAGATGCAGATAAACCGCCCTTAACATAGGCGAAACAAAGCATGAGGCTGGTGATATAGCTAATTGAAAACATAAAAATATTAAAACTAAGGTCTATCTTTATTCCAATGTGAAAAAGGGCAAAAAGTGATGAGATTATTATGGCTCCCAGCACTTTTGCATTTTTGGTCTCACTCATCCAAATCTGGTAACCAAGGCGTCTGAAAATGAGCTCTTCAGCGAAAGGACCAATCAAAATTACCATCAATAAAACTGAAAATGTGAAATCAGGGAACACTGATGAGCTGGTATGCACTGATGATACCAAGCCGAAATAATGCACTGCAATATTGGTGATCATGGCAAGCAGTGAAGAACAACCACCAATAAAGAAAAACAGTAAAACATATTTTTTATCTGGAACGGGTACTTTTTTATGCCAGATGTCATAGATTTTACCCGTTGACTTACTTGATAAAAAGTAGAATGTATGTGACAGGATTATTGCAAAAACGAAAAATATAAGCTGATCATTAATCCCGAAAAACTCAAGCTTCTTTGATACTGAGCTGGCTAAAATATTGCATCCATGTTCATTTAAAATATTTATTAGCTCAAGCGAATGTTCAAACTCTTGATTAAAAGTATATTTGAAAGGGGTTTTTCGATAGAAATCAATGCTATATGTCGAGTCATCAGACATGATTAGCCGAGCGCTCTGTTCAAAGTCGTAAAGTGCTGTTACGTTTTTTGCGTCGCAGTGTTGCACAGTAAAATTGAAATTTATCTTACTGCTAAATGATGAGCCTGACTTGTTCAATAAAGAAAATTGAATGACTGTTGCCAAAATAATTATAGATAAAACAATTAAGTAACTCATAATTATTTTTTTTGCACAACCTGTCAGGCTCATCATGCTGCATTTCCTATTAAATTATTTATTGAGCTGAGGTATAGGGCTGACCAATCACAAGTGCTGAGCCTGGATTAAAGAGCATTGGCAATCCATGAATTAGTGGGCCACTCCAACTGCCATAAACAGGAAAACTGCTAATTAAATTAGGTGTTTGGGGGCAGGGATTACATGAGCAAGAGGCATCAATCGCACCTGCAATACATTTATATGTATAACTTTGCACCCCACAATTGCATACTCTATTGCAATATGCTACTGCACTTGCAGCGCTTCCACTGCATGCAATGTGGTTAGCTAATACTACGACTACAGGAACAATTAAATGCCCCCAAGCTGGAGTTTCATTCTCATCATCACTAAAGCCAAACTTACTTTCTCTTATGCTTTGTGAATAAATACTCTTGCTGAGAGATTCAAAAATGTTTTCTGCAGAGAAAGTGAAGTATTGAGTATCATTCCAAACGTCAATTTGACCATTAGATGCCGTATAATCAAATTTTTGTTTTTCATGAAAAATATGACCATTATAAACGGATTGCTTGACTCCGCATTTTTGTGCATCGGAGTTTGTCAAGCTATTTAGTAATTTATGTTGCTCTATATCTCGGATAACATCATAGAATAAATCGTATTCCAACTTTGAACTAAAAATGCTAACTCCAGTTTTATCTACAATTAACTTCCAATCTGGATTTCCAAAGCAGCTTGCCGAAAAAACTACTATCGACAGGATAAGTGTATAAAAAAAACTCTTCATGACAACCTCCTGTTTATTAGTTTGCCAAATGGCTTATTTAGTGTGTAAAAAATGTGAATCTTGTCAAGTTTTGTTGTTATTTTTTTAATTTTTTTCTGGGGTATTGATTCTGAATTTTTTTAGTTTTTCTTTGAGAGGGAGTAACTAAATTACTCTTGAGAGAAGTGACTTGGCAAAAACTGCCAAGTTGTTGAGGTCGAATAGAAGGGGGTAAAACTGAGCGTTAACTGCCGCCGAGGCGGTCACGCAGGCGTTTACGTAATTGATCTTGTAATGTGCCCATCTGCGCATTTAATAACTACTCCGGTGAGGCTTGTATTACTGTGCTGTCTGCATCTTGTTGCCGGATGAATTGCAGCCACTATTGTTGGCCAGCTAACTGCTGTTGCAAGAGATTATCCAGGCTGTGCGTAGCCGGTTTTGCAATTGTGCGACTTTTTGTCTGGCTTCACCCAGTAAGGCATCGCCAATCATTTGATCCAAGCTGGCGCGAATAGTCACCTCAGGCGCTTACACTGGGGATGCCGTATCAGGCCTTGCTTTTTGCCTTTTGCATCTGTGCTGCTTCAGTTTCGCGATGCTAAATTTCAGATAAGGCCATGGCTGGTCAAGTTCTATTGAGGTTACTTTTCAGGAAATCCGGGACAATCAGCTTGGGTATGCTATCGAAGAAAAGATGCTTCAGCGTTTGCCGCTCGCTAATAATTTGCAACGTGAACAACTGAAAGTTGACATTAGCGCCTAATAATTGCCTATAATTAGGCCAGTTATTACTAAGTAGCGGCTTATATGAGCATTAACGCCAGCAATAATATCAATGCCAGCAGTTTGCTAAACCCGGCGACGAATCGTCCGCAACCGGTGCGACAAACTACGCCTGAGCGCCAAGCTGCAGAGGCGCAAAGCACGCAGCAAGCGGCAGGGATCCGCGTGGAGCGGGCAGTGATTGAGCGGTTAGATAATGAACGTGAGGCCGAGCGCAATCGGCAAAACTTTCGTGATAGCAGCGAACCCCGTAATGAGCGGGCGATAGCCGCTTACCAAAGCTTGCAAAATGAACAGCGTCGCAGTGAAGTACAAGCGATGCTGGGTGTTGATCTCTACGCCTAACTTTTGTCTTCTGGCTAATTTTTGAAATAGCCATCAATATCCATTTCTTGATGTGGTACGCCGATTACATCAATAAAACGGCCACTAATCCGAAATTAGCTGGTCGACGCTAAAGTCCTCAACAAACTGTCCCTCTCTGGCTTGCAAGGCACCCTGAGCTAAATGTGCACGTAAGGCTTCAAGTTTTGCCTTACGTTCTTCAAGCGTTCTCAATGCATCACGCACCACTTCACTGGCCGAACCGTAGCGACCGGTTGCAATTTCCTTCCTGATAAAGGTTTCCCAATGCTCGCCCAAACTCAAACTTGTCGTTGCCATATAAGGCCTCTCGTATTCATAAATGATAATAATGAATATAATCTTGAAGTGTATAAATGACAAGCAGCCTGACTCTTTTCAATTGTTTTGCGTTAAAGCACTACCGAACTGTTCGCTATACTTTACGTATAAGCTCCAACTGCAATGGAGTATTTATGACCTCAACGATTTTAATTACCGGTGCCAGCTCTGGCATTGGCCGCGAAACCGCACTGCATTATGCCCGTAATGGCTGGACGGTATATGCGGTGGCGCGCTCTGCGGATAAGTTAGCAGAACTGTCAGCCGAGGCGCCGCAGCGTATTGTGCCGGTAAGTCTGGATCTGACCGATAGCGCAGCCCTAACCAGCTGGTTTGCCAAGCTGCCGGCTGAGCTGCGTTTTGATGTGGTGCTGCTTAACGCCGGTAACTGCGAATATGTAGAGGCGACAAACCTTGATATCAGCGCTTTTGAGCGGACTTTTGAGCTTAATGTGCTGGCTGTGGTGCGGGCGGTGAAAGAGGCACTACCTCGGCTTAGCGACGGTAGCACTCTAGCCATCGTCAGTTCGATGGCGCATTTCTTCCCCTTTACCCAGGCTGAAGCCTATGGCGGCAGTAAAGCCGCAATTAGCTATTTCGCTGATAGCTTAAGGGTCGATTTAGGTGAAACAGGGATTAAGATCTGCCTGATTGAACCGGGCTTTATTGATACACCATTGACTCAAAAAAATGACTTTGCGATGCCGTTTTTAATGCCGGTCGCTCAGGCTGCAGAGCGTATTTACTCTGGTATCGCAGCGGGTAAACCGCGGCTGCGCTTTCCAAGGCGTTTAAGCCTGATGCTAAAGCTGCTAAGTGCTTTGCCTTATGGCCTGCGGATTAAATTGGCGAACCGGATGAAACAACAATGAGTGCCGCCGTGTCTAAGCTTAACTGGCGGGCCATTATCGGCTTTGAGTTGTGCTGGTTTTTGCTGGTGTATTTCCAGCAGCTGGCGTTCTGGCCGGTACTGGCGTATTTGCTTTATGGTTTGTGGCGTCTTATTGGCACGCGGCGACGGCTGGCTGTTGTGATTATTGCGCTACTGGGTGTCGCAATTGACTCAGCATTGATCCAGCTGGATATTTTAAGTTTTGCCCTGCGCGACAGCTTGCCACTGTGGTTCTGGTTGCTATGGGGTGTTTTTGCACTGGCAGTGGTGGAGTTGTTAGCCGATTTTCTACAAAAGCCCTGGTTAGCTTTTGTATTGGGCGCTACGGGCGGGCCTTTGTCTTATATCGGCGGTGCAGCCCTGAGTGGCGGAGTGCTCAGTTTCCCGGCGGGTTACGTGTCTTATGGCGTATTAGCACTGATTTGGGGCGGCCTGGCCGTCCTTTATGGTCAAAGCAGGAGGTTTTATGTTTAGAGTATCAGCATTTGCATTATTGCTGGGACTGGCAATGCCGGCGGCGGCCTTACCGGATCTCACTACAGTAGGCGAGGGTAGTTATCGCTACCTATTCTGGCAGCTATACGATGCCCGGCTGGCGACGGCCGATGGCCGTTTTGTCGATTACCAGCAAAGTACCCCCTTGCTGTTGGAGCTCACCTATAAGCGCAAAATCAGCCGCGATCAGTTTATTAAAGCCACCGTTGATGAGTGGAAGAAGCTAGGCCAAAGCACTGCCGAGCAGCAGCAAAAGTGGGCAGAACAGTTAAAAAGCCTATGGCAGGATGTCGACAAAGGCGACCGTTTGGCAGCGGTATTGCTGGCAGATAACGGCGTTGAGTTCTATATGAATGGAGAGAGTACCGGCGTATTGGCAGATCCAGAATTTGGGCCAGCATTTTTTAATATCTGGTTGCACCAAAATACCAGCGCGCCCGAATTACGGGCGCAGCTGATTGCCGGCGAGTAAGACTTACTCGCTGGCTTTAGGGGTTTGGTTGGTACTGATATAGCGGATCAGCTGTTTGGCGATATCGGTATTATCCATAAAGCCGCGGAAAGCCCCGCTGTATTTACCATAGGCCATTACCGGCACATCGGCGCCGGTGTGGCCGCCGGTAGTCCAGCCGGTATAGGAATATTTGGCTACCAGTCTGACCGCAACGTCACGTAGATCTTTTTGCTCCTTACCACGAGCGGCCAGCAACTGCTGTTGTTCTTCATCGGTAATATTAATACCGGTCAAGGCTTGCCAACGTGCCAGCGCTGCCTGTTCGCTGTCTGCAGCATTCATTTCGTCAGCAATTCGCCGGCCTGTCGCTTTAACACCACGTACCACCTCGGGTAACCACAGATATTTGCCATCCGCACCTAAGGACATACCGCCGGTTTCATGATCGGCCGTAATCACCAGCAAGGTATCCGGGTTGGCATCCACATAGGCTTTTGCTACAGCAATGGCTTTCGCAAAGTCATGCATTTCGGCCATAGCACAGGCGATATCATTATCATGCCCACACCAGTCAATCTGGCTGCCCTCAACCATTAGCACAAAGCCTTTCTCGGCCGGACTTAACAGCTGCAGGGCTTTTTGCGTCAGGGTGGCGAGTTGACTGGGATGTTCTGAATTTAATGCAGCCGGCAGACCGATTTGATCCAGCAGCGCCAGCGCTGGCTTAGTGGTCAGCTGGTTCAGATCCTGCCAACTACCGGCGTACTGATAGCCTTGCTGCTTAAATTCAGTAACCAGATTACGGTCGTCACGAATAAAGTACGAAGTACCGCCACCTAAAATCACATCGGCCACTGGTTGGCCATTAATCCGGTAATCCAGGTACATATCAGCAATAGCTTCGTAATTACGACGATGTACGTTATGGGCAACAAAGGCCGCTGGTGTGGCATGGTTCACCTGCGAACTGGCGACGATACCATTGGCTTTGCCTAAGCGCTTGGCCAGCTGCATCATGGTGCCAATCGGAATATGCTGGCGGTTTACTGAAATCGCGCCATTAAAGCTTTTTACACCGGTCGCCAGCGCGGTGGCACCTGCTGCAGAGTCGGTAACCAGGGTGTCATCGTCAGGATAGGTACTGGAGGCGCCAACCAGTAGTTGATCAAAAATCGTCTGCTGTACCGGCCGCTCGCCTTGGTTCAGGTAATAACGATAGGCGGTTAAATAGGCCGGGCCCATGCCATCACCAATCATATAAATAATATTTTTTGGCGCAGCGACAGCGGGTAAGGCCAGGAAACAACTTACAGATAACAGCAAACGAAAATGCATTAGATAACCTTTTTGCAAACAGGGAGGGAACCTGTAACAGTGTAAGAGATCCAAGCTATTGAACCAAGCGCCTTGCGGTCAAGTGGCAAAAAACCGTGTTTTGCTGGACTTTTAGGCGAAAGCAACGCTATCTTAAATTCAGCTGGTCTGCGTTGCAGACTCACTGAAGTCTCTAAAAGGTTGTAGCGATGAAAAAAACAATAACAAGCATCCTCGCCGCTTGCTGTCTGTTGGCTATCCCAGCAGTGGTCCAGGCCGAACCATGGCAAGCCCGTTTAACTGAGTTGGCAGAAGATCCGGCACGTGGTGCAGCTAATCTGCATCGCAATCAGTATCGTAACCCGGTAGAGACACTGCTGTTTTTTGGTATTGAGCCACAGATGTCGGTACTGGAGTTATGGCCAGTACGCGGCTGGTATACCGAGATCCTGGCGCCCTTTGTCAAAGAGCAGGGGCAACTGACGATTGCAACCTTCCGGCAGGATCTGGGTAACAGAGCCGATGCCAAGATGCAATTCTGGGCCAGACTCAGCGGCCGACTTGAGCAACGGATTGACGAACAAAGCGAACATTTTGGACCTGTGCGCCGCATTGTGCTGGACCCACCGCAGCTGTTGCCTGCGCCTGCGGACGGACAATTTGATATGGTTTTAAGTTTTCGTAATGTGCATATCTGGAACCAGGAGGGGCATTTACTGGCGACCCTGGAGCAATTATATCGGGTGTTAAAACCTGGCGGTATTTTGGGGATGGTGGAGCACCGAGCTGCTAAAGTTACTGAGCTAACCAGTGTCGCCAGTGAAGGCTACACCGACGAAGCCTATTTAATAGCAGTAGCGGAGCGGGTTGGGTTTCAGCTGGTGGCTAGCAGCGAGATTAATGCTAATCCGCGCGATACTAAAAACCATCCGAAAGGGGTTTATACTCTGCCGCCAACTCTGGCCCTTGGACTTGAGCAGCGCGATTACTATCTGAGTATTGGTGAAAGTGATCGCATGACACTGAAATTTATTAAGCCGGAGTAGCCAGAAGCAGGCCGCGGATTGTGTGTTGCCGGCTTTTATGGGATGATTAAGCTAGAGTAAAAGCTCCAAAGCTGTACAACAATAAAGTCGCCGGATGTCCCGTTCAGTCGGGCTCCAGGCAGGCGCGGTATAACAATTATTAAGGAGTAGACGGTGGATAGAGTCTGGTTAAAGCGTTACCCCTCAGGTGTACCGGCGGAAATTAATGCCGATCATTATTCATCCTTGCTAGATATTTTTGAGCAGAGCATTGCCAAATTCGCTGACAAAGTAGCCTTTGTCAATATGGGCAAAAGCATCACCTATCGTGAGTTAGATCAGCAAAGCCAGGCTTTTGCTGCCTATCTGCAACACGAGCTGGGCCTGAAAAAAGGCGATGCCGTGGCCATTATGATGCCCAATCTGCTGCAATACCCGGTAGCATTAATGGGTGTGCTGCGTGCCGGTTGCAGCGTGGTAAACGTCAATCCGCTTTACACACCACGTGAGCTGCAACACCAGTTAACTGATTCCAAAGCCCGCGCCATTGTTATCGTTGAAAACTTTGCCCATACCCTGATGGCCGTGGAAAAGAACATCCAGGTTGAGCATGTTATTCTGACAAAGATGGGCGATATGCTGGGCACTGTTAAAGGCACCTTGGTCAATCTGGTGGTAAAACACCTGAAAAAACTGATCCCGGCCTACCAGCTGCAAAAATTTGTGCCCTTTAAGCAGGTGCTGCAGCGCGGCACTGCTTTAAGCTGGCAAAAACCGGTAATGAGTGGTGCAGATATTGCCTTTTTGCAGTATACCGGCGGCACTACCGGTGTTTCTAAAGGCGCTATGCTTACTCACCGCAATATGGTGGCAAACCTGGAGCAGGCCAGTGGCTTTCTCGATAAATTCCTCGATGAAGGCAAAGAAAATGTGGTTACTGCCTTACCGCTGTATCATATCTTTGCGCTGACGGCGAACTTCTTTGTCTTCTTCAAGCACGGTGGCACTAACCTGCTGATCACTAATCCGCGTGATATGCCCAACTTTGTCAAAGAGCTGGCCAAGTTTCCCTTTACTGCCATTACCGGGGTAAACACCCTGTTTAATGGTCTGCTAAATACCCCGGGCTTTGCTGAGCTGGATTTTAGCCGGCTGAAGTTGTCGTTAGGCGGCGGTATGGCAGTACAAAGACCGGTTGCAGAGCGCTGGAAAAAAGTCACCAAAACCCGGCTGCTGGAAGGTTATGGCCTGACCGAGTGTTGTCCACTGGTAACCTTAAGCCCCTTTGATCTGGACGACTTTAATGGCAGTATCGGCTTGCCGGCACCTTCAACCGATATCCGGTTGGTGGACGAAAACGGCAACGATGTACCTCAGGGTGAAGCCGGTGAGATGATTGTACAGGGGCCACAGGTGATGCTGGGCTATCTGAATCGGCCGGAAGAAACGGCCAAAACCATCAAAGACGGTTGGTTATACACTGGCGATATCGCCACTATGGACGCCGATGGCTTCTTCTATATCGTGGATCGCAAGAAAGATATGATTCTGGTCTCGGGCTTTAACGTGTTCCCGAACGAAATTGAAGAAGTGGTTGCAATGAGTGAAAAGGTACTCGAAGTTGCAGCTGTCGGGGTACCCAACGAGACGACCGGTGAAGCGGTAAAAGTTTTTGTGGTGAAAAAAGACCCGTCATTAACCGAGCAGGAAGTGATTGCGCACTGTAAGCAACATTTAACCGGCTATAAGGTACCAAAGCTGGTAGAATTCCGCACTGAACTGCCAAAAACCAACGTAGGTAAGATCCTACGCCGCGAACTTCGCGGATAATAAAAAAAGCCGGCAGCCGCCGGCTTTTTTGTTTTAGAGAGCACAAGATGTCGTTACTTAGCACCAATCAGGCACTGGCGGAGTTTTGTCAGCAGGCCCTACAACAACCCTTGCTGGCACTGGACACCGAGTTTATCCGCCAAAGCACGCTGTATCCGAAGCTGGGGCTGATCCAGCTTTACGACGGGCAGCAGCTAGCACTGGTCGACCCACTGTGTATCACCGATTGGCAGCCATTACAGCAGTTATTAGCCGCGCCTGATGTGACTAAGATCCTGCACTCCTGTACTGAAGATTTGGAAGCGTTGGCGACGATCGGCATTCAGAGTATTCAGCCGTTATTCGATACCCAGCTGGCGGCAGAGATCCTGGGCTGGGGCGGTAGCATGGGTTATGCGCGCTTAGTTGAGCAACTGACCGGCGCTATGCTGGATAAAAGCGAATCCCGTACCGACTGGCTAGCCAGGCCGCTGGCGCAGAAGCAGCTGGACTATGCCGCCAATGACGTCAAGTTTCTATTGCCGGTGTACCAGAAATTGCTGCAGGAGCTTGGTGCAGGGCAAAAATTGACCCTGTTACTGGCCGAAGGGCAGCAATTACTGGCCCGGCGTCAGCAGCAACTGCCTGCCGAGTTCAAATACCTGGAGATTAAAAACAGCAGTCAGCTTAACAGTCGTGAGCTGGCGATTTTGCGTGAGCTGGTTAGTTGGCGCTATCAATATGCCAGCGCAAAAGATTTGGCGCTGGGGCTGGTGGTAAAGGACGCGCAGCTATTTGAATTAGCTAAACGCAAACCTGGCTCGGTTGAAAGCCTGTTGAATATTCCGGGGATGTTGGCCAAGGATCTGCGCCGCCACGCGAAAATTTTGATCGAGCTGATTCAAACGGCAAAGCAGTTGCCCGCCGAGCAATGTCCGCAACGCTTTTATCATCTGCAAAGTTTCTCCGGTGAAAAAGTGGTGCTGGCGGAAATTGGTCAGGCAGTAAAGGATGCTGCCGCAGCCGCTGATATTCCGGCGTCTTTTCTGGCAACACGGCGTCAGTTACATGAATATTTCAATTGGTGTTGGCGAGTTAGTGATGTCGAGCGATCTTTGCTACCTCTGCCGGAGTTTCTCAGCAGCTGGCGTCAAGCTCTGTTGCAAAGCCATTTGCGGCTACCTGCTCATGTTAATGGGACCGCTATTACGTAATTTTAACCTTTTTAGATCAGATTATTTTTTTCAATAAACCATTCAGTTTTTTGCGACCGGCAAAGTTGATCCTGCGTTTTTTTGCCGGCGTAAATTTTCGTCGCAACTATTAACTGAAGGGTTAGAACAATGAAAAAAGTCATCTCACTCTCAGTCGCCGCTGCAATTCTGGCGACTCTAAGTGCTTGTAACAGCAGCAGCGATCCAGTAGTGGTACCACCTCCGCCGCCACCACCACCACCACCGGTTGTAGTCGATGCCACCTTGCGGGTTATCCATGCGTCATTTGATGCGCCTGATGTGAATATCCTGGTGGGCGGCGAACCCGTTGTACAGGGTTTGGCCTATGGTCAGAGTTCAGATAATTTTGAACTCGCTCCGGCAACTTACAATGTTGCGGTACAGGCTATTTTACCCGGTAACGAGACTGCAACGGTGATAGGCCCGGTAGATCTGGCTTTAGCTGAGGCAACCAATTACAAGGTTTTTGCTGTTGGCTTGGTTGCGGATGAAACGCTGGAGCCGCTTATCGTAACCTCTGATGTGAAGGACTTAGCTGCAGGAAATGTTCGGCTGCAAGTGGTGCATGCGGCATCAGCTGCACCCACAGTTGATATTCATGTCACAGCGCCTGATGCTGCTTTATCGACGGCGTTGGCAACTCTGGATTTTAAAGACGCCACTAACGCTCTGGATGTTCCTGCCGGTAATTATCGCGTTCGTATTACGCTTCCTGGTGAAAATACAGTGGTCTTTGATTCTGGTCCACTTGAACTGGCGGGTGGTACCGATCTGGTTGTAGCTGCAATCAATAACAGATTTTCAGGTGCCTCACCTGTATCCCTGTTGGCTGTCACACCAAATGGTGACGAAATCGATATTAAAGATGTGGATACCACTGCTTCAGTAAGAGTGGTGCATAACGTATCAGATGCACCTGCCGTAGATATCATTGTCAACGACGAGTTGAAGCTAGTAGAAGCGCTGGCATTTCCTGATTTCACGGATTATGTCGGTGTTGCGCCTGATACTTACAATGTTAAGGTAGCTGCCGCTGCGGACAACAGTATCGTCGTAATTAACGAAGATCTAGAGTTGGAGGCAGGTGCCTTCTACAGCGTATTGGCGGTTGGTGCTTTGGGCGAGAACAGCATTGAACCTCTGGTGCTGGCGGATACGCCGCGTCGCATTGCTACCGAAGCCCAGGTTCGGATTGTACACGGTTCAACTCTGGCGGGCGCAGTAGATATCTATGTTACTGCAACTAACGATATCTCAGAAGCGACCCCAGCATTTAGTAATGTGCCATTCAAAGCTGAAACCGGTTATGTGTCTCTGAACGCCGGTGAGTATGTCGTAACCGTAACGCCGACTGGTACTAAAACTGCAGCCATCGGTCCGATAGCGCTCAATCTTGATGCAAACAAAATCTACACCGCTATCGCCCGGGATGGTGAAGGCCTGACAGCAGATGTTGGGTTAATTTTGATGGACGACTTCGTCACTCAGGATTAACGCTGGCGCTTTGCCACAACAGCTGGCTATGCCAGCTGTTGTCTTTTTCGCAATCAAAAACAAAGCCGCGTATAATCCGCCATCTAACTGGCGGAGTAGCTATGGCGTTAACACGAGAACAGCGATTAGGTGGCACCTTTGCCGCCAGCGCTTATACCCTGTGGGGCATAGCTCCGCTGTATTTTAAACAAATTGATTTTATTCCGGCGCCGGAAATTCTGATCCACCGTATTGTCTGGGCTTTTCTGCTATTGCTGTTGATCCTGTTACTGTTAAAGCTGGGGCGTGACACGCTGGCAGTCTTTGCCAAGCCTAAGCTGGTGGCTTGGTTACTGCTGTCATCTGTGCTGCTTGGCGGCAACTGGGGGCTCTTTATCTGGGCCGTCAATAATAATCATATGCTGGATGCC
Source organism: Alishewanella aestuarii B11 (assembly GCF_000280055.1). Taxonomy (GTDB): domain Bacteria; phylum Pseudomonadota; class Gammaproteobacteria; order Enterobacterales; family Alteromonadaceae; genus Alishewanella; species Alishewanella aestuarii. The sequence continues at coordinate 137,286 of NZ_ALAB01000010.1, forward strand.
AGCCTCGGCTACTATATCAATCCCTTGCTGAATGTACTGCTCGGCATGCTGTTTTTAGGCGAGCGTTTACGTAAGCTGCAGTGGTTGGCGGTGGTTCTGGCATCGCTTGGTGTACTGTGGCAAATCATTGGTTATGGTGCTGTCCCCTGGATAGCCTTGGCGCTGGCCAGCTCCTTCGCTGTTTATGGTTTACTCAGAAAGAAGCTGGCAGTGGATGCGATTAAAGGGCTCTTTGTCGAATCCTTATTATTGTTGCCGTTAGCGCTCTGGTATTGGTGGGCTTATGCCGAGAGTCCGGCCGCTAATTTGCTGGCTAATAGTGCCGGCCTTAATCTTTATCTGGTCGCTGCGGGTCTGGTCACAACAGTACCGCTGCTGTGTTTTATTGCTGCTGCCCGGCGCCTACAGCTATCTACTATGGGCTTTTTTCAGTATATAGGTCCCACCTTGATGTTTATCTTTGGTGTCTGGTTATACCGGGAGCCCTTTGCGCTGGAACGGCTATTTACCTTTGGTCTGATCTGGCTGGCACTGCTCTGCTACAGCCTGGATGCCTGGCGGCATAATGTTAGAAAACGGGCATAAAAAAAGCCAGCTTAACGCTGGCTTTATCGGACCAGGTACGGTTAACGGCTGGTTTTCAGCTCGGTATTAAATACAATACCGTGCTGTTCAATACCAAAACCAAAACCCAGCTGCATATTGCTGTCCATCATCCGCTTCAGCTCATCTGGTACCGGTTGGCCGGACATTGCTGCCGCATCAGACAGGGCGCTGAAAAACTGCTTATAGTCGGCGCCTACAGCCATAATGCCATTCTTGGTCAGTTTTTCGCTGGCCAGCTGAGTGGCCTGAGCCTTAGCTTTATCCCCAACATACAACATCAGATGATTGGCACTGGCTTTTAAGCGCAGATCCAAACCCAGCATAGCAGCTGGCGGGAATACCTCGCTGACGGAAATCTCTTCACCTGCAGCCGGTAACTGGATACCTGCTAACATCGGCGCCATCGCGATAGCATTGGCCGCCAGCGTTTGCGGATTATCAGCAGAAACCGTGACCAATGCATCGGCCTGATTTGGCTGACCGGTCGCAGGATCCAGGCTAAAACCGTTAATAGTGACTGAGAACCCCTGTAAACCGTTGGCTGCCATCCCGGCCATCGCCAGCATCATCAGTGGGTTTTGTGCTTTCATCTGTTCCTGCACGGCAACCAGTGGCTCACAGCTGACAGATAAATCCGTCATACCAGCCCAGATCTTGCTGACGGACGGGGTTAACTGACTGATTTCGGTTCCCAGTGCCAGATAGAACATCGAGCTGTGCACCTTGCCATTCAGAGCTGCAGGGATAAAGCCCTGTAAGCCTTGTAAGCCTTCTAACGCGACCTTGCTGCTGGTTGGCAGCAGCATCTTGCTGCGGATATGGAACTGGCCGTTAGCCTGGGTCACCAGCTCGCTGTCCATCACCATACCAGGCCAGGTTTGCGCCAGCATCTGCATATCTGTGCGGCAAGCCGGGGTTTGCCAGCTTTGCAAAGCTTCTGGCACTTCACCGTTAAAGGTCAGTTGCAGATCACGCGCCAGTTGATTACCGTCAGTGGTGGTCAGTGCCAGTGCCAGCTGTTCAGTGCTAAAAAAGCCCAGACCATCGGTTTTCAGTTGATACTGCTTAACATAGTTTTCCAGTTTGTCACTGTTCGCCAGATTTTTCGCCGGCTGTTCCAGTGCCAGACTTTGCAGGCGGTGTGAGTCTGATAGCGCATGGTGGTGCAGGGCAATGGTCGCCCAACCACGTTCAGTGCTGACCAGTAATTCAAAGCCTTCAGGCGCGTCGTCAGTACGGTAGCGGCGGAAGCTGTGGCCGTTCAGACTGGCGTCCTGATAGCTCAGACCGCTGCGTTGTCCCAGATTATCCAAAAAGCTTAAAAAAGCCTGTTCATTGGCCAGTTCCAGCCGAACCACCGGTGCTGCACCAACCAGATAGAATAAGGAGCGCGATGCATTGGCGATACCGGTTTCGCGTTCAAACTGCTCCGGGCTGCCCAGCGCATTAATAAAGCCTTCAAACAACGCCAGCGCAAACTGACCGGCGGCCGGGGCTTGTTGTTGTAACACTGCTAAACCCTGTTGCAGGTCTTCGCCCTTCAGGTAGTCCGGTGTAATACCAACGGTAGCCAGATAACTGACCATATCCAGCGCTTTAAACTGGCCGGAAAACAGCACCGTATCAGCCGGTACATAGGCCAGCTCGGCATGAAAAGCCTGGCTGTCCTGTTTACTCAGAAAATAATAACCGGCGGCGCCGGCAGCAACCACAGCGGCGGCAATCAGGGTCTTACGCATTGTCTGCTCCTTTGACAGATAAAAAGTGAAAAGCGCCTGTTAGCGCTTTTCGTCAGGGAAGGTGATGTTTAACTCCAGTACAGATAACTCATCACCACGTTGCTCCAGTGATACCGCGACCTGATCGGCCGGAATATCCACATATTTGCGGATCACTTCCAGAATGTCGCGCTCCAGCTGGGGCAGGTAATCCGGCCCGGAGCGTCTTTTCCGCTCATGGGCCACAATAATTTGCAGGCGCTCTTTGGCAGTGCTGGCGGTATTTTTTTTAGTTGAACGAAAATAATCCAGTAACGACATTAGTTAGCCTCCAAACAACCTTTTAATAAATCCTTTTTTCTCCACCGTCAGAAAACGGAATGGCACTGCTTCACCCAGCAGACGTTTTACCGTGTCCAGATAAGCCTGGCCGGCGTCACTTTCTTCATCCAGAATAACTGGCTGTCCTGAGTTCGAGGCATTTAGCACCGCTTGCGACTCTGGAATAACGCCTACCAGCTCAATGGCCAGAATTTCTTTCACGTCTTCGACACTGAGCATTTCGCCTTTGATCACCCGCTCCGGGTTATAACGAGTCAACAGCAAATGCTCTTTAATCCCTTCCAGGCCCTGTTCAGCGCGGCGGGATTTACTCGACAGCATACCCAGGATGCGATCTGAATCACGTACTGAAGATACTTCCGGGTTGGTGACAACCACGGCTTCGTCGGCAAAGTACAGGGCCATCATGGCACCAGATTCGATACCGGCCGGTGAGTCACAGATAATAAAATCAAATTCAGCAGACAGCTCATTTAACACCCGCTCTACGCCTTCTTTGGTCAGGGCGTCTTTATCGCGGGTTTGCGAGGCCGGCAGGATAAACAGGTTGTCGACCCGCTTATCTTTAATCAGCGTTTGTTTCAGATTGGCTTCGCCATTAATCACATTAACGAAGTCGTAGACCACGCGGCGTTCACAGCCCATGATCAGATCCAGATTCCGTAAGCCGATATCAAAATCGACAATTACAGTTTTTTTACCGGCTAACGCCAGGCCCGTGCCAATAGCGGCACTGGAGGTGGTTTTACCGACACCACCCTTGCCAGAGGTAACCACAATAATTTTTGCCATAGTGACTTTCCTTACACTAATTCTGAAATGACTAAACTTTCGCCCTGCCAGCGGATGCAGGCCGGTTTACCCCAAAACTCGCCTTGCAGACTATGGCTTAACCAGTAATTCCCGGCTATTGAGACCAATTCGGCCTGCATGTTGTAACAGTAAATGCGTTTGCTGCTGTCGCCACTGGCGCCGGCAATGGCTTTGCCACGCAGCGAACCATAAATATGAATATTGCCATCGGCAATCACTTCTGCGCCGGCGCCAACGGCACCTTTAATAATTAAATCGGCGCCCTTGGCATAGATTTGCTGACCGGAGCGAACATTCTGCTCGACGATCTTGCTATCCATGGCCTGTTGTTGTACCACCACCTGTGCCGGTGCTGAACGCTCTGGCGCGGGGCTCTGTGGTGCCGGCTCTACCGCTTTGGCAGTATTGCTCTTGCCGGCTTGCAATACCGCTAAACCGGCTTGCTGCGCAGCCGCTTTTTGCGCGGCATTGGCACCCGTTACCCCGACCAGTACCAGCTTTAACTCGGTAAATAACTGTTTTAGCGCGGCAAAGTCAGGGTTGCTGTCGTTATCCTGTAAGTTAATCACTAGCGGGGCCTGATAGAAAAAGGCCGGCGCTTGTGCCAGTTTGGCAGTTAACAGGGATTGCAGACTGCTGATGCTAAGATCGGAGCAATGTAACACGGATAAAGGGAATAAACTGCCCTTTAATTCTAAGGAGTGTTCAGACATAAAAGTTCAGCGCTTTTACTATTATTATTACTGCTGTCGCAGCGAGAATTTTTCTGCGTCCGACAAGCTCTGTCGTTACGCTTGATCAGCGGTTCATGTTATAGTCTTGCCATCTGTTAGGCAAGTTGATGAAGTAGTTTTATTCTATGTTATGTGCGGTATATCGCAGCCCACGAAAAGAGGGCACCTACCTGTATATTGAAAAGCGGGACGACTTTAGCCAAGTACCGGCCCCCTTACTGGACACGTTTGGGCACCCGCAGCTGGTGACAGTGTTAAATCTGGCAAAACGGGAACATTTAGCCCTGGCCGATATTCAAAAGGTGAAAGCGGCGCTGCAGCAGCAAGGCTTTTACCTGCAATTACCCCCACCAGTAGCCAATCTGCTGGACGAGCATCGCGCGGCTTTGCAGCAAACGACGCTCAGCAACAAGGAGTCAGAATGAAGAAGAAGCTTATTGCCAGCCTGCTGCTGGCAGCCGGTTGGTTCAATGGTCAGAGTCTGGCCGAAGAGGCAAAACCGGATTTTCAAAGCTATACCGCAGCCCTGAAAGCTGAAGCGCAAAGCCGCGGCTATGATCAGGCGTTGCTGGAAGCCGTGTTTAGCAGCCTGCAATTTCATGAGCGGGTGGTCAGCGCTGACCGCAGCCAACCGGAAGTAGTCGAAACGCTGGATACCTATTTGCCGAAGCGGGTCAGTGAAACCCGGATCCGCATGGCGCGCGAACGTTATCAGCAATATCAGCCTCAGCTGGAAGAAATTGGTAAGCGCTACGGCGTGCAACCGCGCTTTATCGTGGCGTTGTGGGGTCTGGAGAGCAGCTTTGGCCGTTTTCAGGGTAACTATTCGATCCCGTCAGCGCTGGCAACGCTGGCCTACGAAGGCCGGCGTGAAGCCTTTTTCCGCACCGAGTTTTTCCATGCTCTGGATATTTTAACGCAGGGGCATATCGATCTAGATAATATGAAAGGTTCCTGGGCCGGCGCCATGGGGCAAAGCCAGTTTATGCCAAGCTCCTTTCTCGCCTATGCCCAGGATGGTGACGGTGATGGTAAAAAAGATATCTGGACTAACGAGCTGGATGTATTTGCCTCTATTGCCTATTACCTGAAACGCCAGGGCTGGAATAACAGCCTGACCTGGGGCCGCGAAGTAACATTGCCGGCCGGCTTTGACGCCGCTCATGCGATTCAGCGTGGTAGCCTGGCGCGTAATGAGTGGTTAAGCCGCTGGGACGCTTCAGCCCGTAGTATGGCCGACTGGCACAAGCTGGGGGTACGGCGCTTAAATGGTGAAGCGCTGCCGCAACGCGAAATCAACGCTGCTCTGGTGTTACCGGATGGCCCGAAAGGCCGTGCCTTCCTGGCGTATGATAACTATAAAAGCCTGATGCACTGGAACCGCTCTTACTATTTTGTCACCAGTGTTGGTTATCTGGCAGATCTTATTGTGGCGGAGCAAAGTTAATGTACCAGCATCAGGATTGGCAGGGGCAGGCGCTTGAGCTGCCGCTGGGTAAGGTTGTTTGTATCGGGCAAAACTACCAGGATCATATTGCCGAAATGCAAAGTAAAACGGCGCCCGAAGCGCTGTTTTTTATCAAACCGGCCACCTCGCTGGTGCCGCTGGCGCCGGCTTTTAGCATCCCAGCCGATCGCGGTGAGGTGCATAATGAGCTGGAGCTGGCGGTATTGATCGCCAAACCGTTGAAAAATGCCGGCTTTGCTGAGGTTACTGAGGCCATCTGGGGCTATGGGCTGGCATTGGACCTGACGCTACGCGACGTGCAGGGGCGTTTAAAACAACTGGGGCGGCCCTGGGAAATTGCTAAAGGTTTTGATGGCGCCTGTCCGATGTCACCGCTGGTGCCCAAAGCACAAGTACAACATCCGCAACAGCTGGATTTTAGCTTGCTGGTGAATGGTGAGCTGCGCCAGCAGGGTAACAGTGCCAATATGATTCGCGGTATTACCCAACTGATCAGTGAAATGAGTCAGCACTTTACCCTGCTACCCGGCGATCTGGTGCTGACTGGCACGCCGGCTGGCGTTGGTCCTTTGCAGGCTGGCGATAAGCTAAGTGTGATCCTGGCCGATCTGCTAAAAATAGATAGCCGGGTTGAGGTATAAATGAGCCCGACCGAACGTTTCTGGGAGCAAAAAAGCTTAAGCGAGATGAACGACGCTGAGTGGGAGGCCTTGTGCGACGGCTGCGCCAAATGCTGTCTGAACAAGTTTATTGATGATGACGAGGAAGAAGGCCCGACCGCTGAGCTAAAACAAGGTGAAGAGGTGGTTTTTACCAATATCGCCTGCCGCTATCTGAATAGCCATAAATGCGAATGTACCCAATATAGTCTTCGTACTGTGTTGGTGCCGGATTGCATTAAGCTGACCAAAGACAATCTGAAAGACATCTTCTTTATGCCCAACAGCTGTGCCTATCGGCGCTTACATGAAGGGCGTGGTTTGCCGTCCTGGCATCCGCTATTAAACGGCGGCAAGAAAAGCCTGATGCATAAAAAACAAATGTCGGTACGCAACAAAACCATCTCAGAGGATATGGTGGTTCTGGATGATTTTGAAGACTATATCGTTAGTTGGCCGTTAAATGATCTGGATTAAATGATGAGTGTGGAACAATCGATCATTGCTGACAGTGAGATCCTGAAACAACTCAGCGGTTATATGAGCCCAATGATGGTGCAGCTAGGTTTGTCACTGCTAGCGGTACTGGCTTATATCATCGTCAGCCGCCGGCTGGTGCCACTGATCTATGGCTTGCTGGCCGGTGGCCGGATGCGGCCGGAAATGAATAAAAGAGCCATTGTCGTTTTTCATATCCTGCTAATGCTGCTGTTGCTGGTGGTGCTAAGCATTATCTGGGGCGTGGATATTCGCGGCTTGCTGGTGCTGGCATCGTCAATTATTGCGGTAGCCGGTGTCGCCTTATTTGCGTCCTGGTCGCTAATCAGCAACGTAACCGCTTTCTTTATTCTACTGGGGCAGAAAGACTTTGCCGAAGGCAGCAAGGTGCGGATTATTGATGGTAATAATGCGCTGGAGGGTGATATTGCTGAAATCCATTTGTTTAATACGGTGCTGCGTACCAAAGAGCAGGAGCGGGTGATTTACCCAAATAACCTGATTGTGTCACGCCCGGTCGTAATTATCAGCGCGGCACAAGCACCGGTGCGTAAGACTATTGATGTGGTAGCCAAAGCAGAGCGTTGGCGTAAAAAAAATCTGCAAAGTCAGCCCGTTAATCGAATTAGCAAGTGACAGTGTGCGACAAAATGGGTAGATTTGTCGCTATAACTCTAAGCAGAATACAGCAGCCGGATGCGCTTAAAACAGATCAAACTGGCAGGTTTTAAATCCTTTGTTGACCCCACTACAGTGCCGTTTCCGCAAGCGATGACGGCCATAGTGGGGCCAAACGGCTGTGGCAAATCCAATGTGATTGATGCGGTGCGCTGGGTGCTGGGCGAAAGCTCGGCGAAAAACCTGCGCGGTGATGCAATGACCGACGTGATTTTTAACGGCTCGGCGCAGCGCAAACCGGTGTCGCAGGCCTCCGTCGAGCTGGTATTTGAAAATACTCAGGGCCGGCTGGCCGGCAATCTGGCGGATCGCAGTGAAATTGCAATCAAGCGCGTCGTGACCCGTGATGCCCAGTCGTTGTACTTCTTAAATGGCAGTAAGTGCCGCCGCCGCGATATTACCGATATTTTCCTTGGCACCGGCCTGGGCCCCCGCAGCTATGCCATTATCGAACAGGGCATGATATCGCGCCTGATCGAATCTAAACCGCAGGAGCTCAGGGTCTTTATTGAGGAGGCCGCCGGCATTTCCCGCTATAAAGAGCGGCGGCGCGAAACCGAAAACCGCATTAAACATACCCGGGATAATCTGGATCGCCTGACCGACGTGCGCGAAGAGCTGGGTAAAAATATCGACAAACTCAAGCGGCAGGCAGTTACCGCACAGCGCTATAAAGAGCTGAAAGCGCAGGAGCGCACACTGCGTGCCCAGCTGACAACGATTAAATGGCTGGGTTTTAATGACACGCTAAACAAGTTGGAACAGCAGCTGCGCGAGCAGGAAACCGAGCTGCAGAAATATCAGGCGGCGCAGGCGGGCGATGAGCGGGTGCTGACCGAATTACGCGAACAAGCCAATGCCGCACGGCAACAGCAGGAGCAGTGTCAGCAGCAGTACTATCAGTTGGGTAACAGGATCAGTGCACTGGAGCAGCAAATTGTCGGCCAGCGTCAGCAACAACAGTTACTTAGTCAGCAGATCCAGCAAAAGCAGCTGAGTCTGGCCGGTTTTCATGAGCAACAGCAGCAGGAGCAGCTGCAACGCGCCGAGCTTGAAGCGCAGCTGGAAGAGCTGATACCGGAACTGCTAGTGTTGACTGAGCAGCAGGAAGAGTTACAGGCACAATTGCTGGCAGCGACGGAGCAGGGAGCCGAGGCACAGCTTAACTGGCAAGACTGGCAACAACAGCATTATCAGCGTCGCGAGCAACTGCAGCAGTGGCGGCTGCAACTGCAACATTGGGCGCAGCAACAACATCAGTTGGCCGCACAGCAACATAAGTTAACTGAACAGCTGGCCCGGCTGGAGCCTGAGCAGGCAGAGCAAGAGCTGGCGCTGGCAGAAGCCCGGCACCAGGAGCTGGCAGAGCAAGTCGCCGCATTGCAGCTAGAGCAGGCAGAGCTTACTGCCGCCCTGGCGCAGCAGCAACAGCTGAGCGCGCAGGCAACCCAGCAGCGCCAACAGTGGCAAAACCAACAGCAAGTGTTGAGAATCGAGCATCAACGTCTTAGCCAGAGTCAACAGCAAGCCAGCAGCAGCGGGCCTTTACTGGCAGAGCAGCTGCAAATTGCAGATGGCTGGGCGCTGGCTGTTACGCTGGCACTGGGCGCACTACAACAGGCTGAGCTGGCTGCTCATACTGCGGGCAAAGCGCTGTATGTGACCGCAGTGGCTGGCGACAACGCGGCGCCGGCAAATACCCTGGCCAGCGTGGTGCGCTCAGGGGTATATCCGGATTATTTCCGGCAAATTTTATTGGCGGCGGATGAAGCGCAGGCGCTAACGATGCTGACACAGCTTAAACCCGGACAATCGGTGATCTGTGCTAAGGGTAAATGGTTCGGCACTAACTGGGGCCAGCAAAGCCAGGCGTCGCTGACCGATAGCCGTTTGTTACGCCAGGAGCGGTTACAACAATTAGGGCAGGAGTTAGCTGTCGTTGAGCAGGAGCTTGCAGCAGCTGCGGCAGCAGAGCAACAACAGCTTGAATTGCAACAACAGGCACAGCAGCAACTTAGCCAGCTTAATGCGGCACTCAGCAGCCAGCAACAAGCCCGGCAGCAACAACATACGGTGGTGCAGTTAAAACAGCAGGCGCTGCAGCAATTAAGGCAACAGAGCACACAGCTGCAGCAGCAACTGGCAGAATTACAGTTACAGCAACAGGCGCTGGCGGCAAGTGCAGAGCAAACCGAACTTAAGCTTGCAGAGGCGGAGCAAGAGTATCAGCAGGCGGTAACGCAGGAGCAGCAGTTACAGCAGCGCCAGCAACAGGCCAGGGCGCAGGAAGAGACGTTGCGCCAGCAATTGCAACAACAGCAAGGTCAGCACAGCCAGCTGCAAATGCAGCAACGGCTCTGTCAGCAGCAATTGCAAAGTGTCGAACTGAGTTTAAGCCGCGCGGCTTTGCAACAACAGCAATGGCTGGAGCAACTGGCCGAATTGCAGCTACAGCTGGACGAACAACAGGATCCGGCATTGCAACTGCAAGAGGAGCTGCAGGAAAGCTTGCTGCAGCGCAGTGACGCCGAACAGGCGCTAACCAGTGCCAATCAGCAGTTGGCTGCCATCCAGCAACAGATCCGTGAGCTGGAGCAGGGACAAAGCGGCATTACCCAGCGTTTAAGCAGCCAGCAAAAAGCGCTGGAAAATCTGCGGCTGGATGCTGAAGGCTACCGGATCCGCGCCAATAATATGCTGGAGTTGTTGCGTGAGCAGCAGGTAAATATGAAAGAGGTGCTGGCTGAATTGCCGGCCGATGCCGATGAAGCACAGTGGCAGCAACAGCTGGATAAAACCGTGGAGGCAGTTAACCGGCTTGGCGCCATTAACCTGGCAGCGATTGAAGAGTATGAGCAACAGGCCGAGCGCAAAGCCTATCTGGATGCCCAGCATCAGGATCTGACTTCGGCGTTGGACACGCTGGAAACCGCGATCCGTAAGATCGATCGCGAAACCCGGCAACGCTTTAAAGAGACCTTTGATCAGGTGAATGACGGCTTAAAACAGCTGTTTCCAAAGGTGTTTGGTGGCGGCAGTGCCTATCTGGATCTGACCGATGATGACCTGCTGGAAACCGGGGTCAGTATTATGGCCAGACCACCGGGTAAAAAAAACAGTACAATTCATTTATTATCGGGTGGTGAAAAAGCCTTAACCGCTTTATCATTAGTGTTTTCAATATTTAGACTTAACCCGGCACCGTTTTGTATGCTGGATGAGGTTGACGCCCCGCTGGATGATGCCAACGTAGGGCGCTTCTGTAATCTGGTGCGGGAAATGTCGGATACCGTACAATTTATTTATATCAGCCACAATAAAATTGCCATGGAAATGGCCGCGCAATTGATGGGGGTGACGATGCAGGAACCCGGTGTGTCCCGCGTGGTCGCAGTAGATGTGGATGATGCTGTCAAACTGGCAGTAGCCTAAAAGAGCAAAAGGTATAACAAATGGCTAGCGAGTTGCGTTTGGTATTAATTATTATCGGGGCCCTGGTGTTGGGCGGCTTGTTTTTGCATGGTCTGTGGACGGTGCGAAAAAACAGTAACAAGGTACAGCATCGCTATCATCCGGAGCAGGACAGCAAAGACGAGCGTCCGGGTGAAGGTTTTGACGAATACGGTATTGGTCAGGTTAGGGTGGTAAAGGGCGCCGGTAAAGGCAGTGCCGAGCAGCGTACTAAGCTGCACCCAAGCCGTACTGCAACCAAACCCACTAGCCGGCCAATTGATGTTAAGCGTCCGGCAGAGCAAACCGACTTATTTGCTGAGCCGAAAGAGCCGGTATTTAATTTCTCGGCCTTAGATGAGCCGAGCATTCCGGAGCAGGATGAACTGCTGCCGGAAGAGACCGATTACGGTTACGATGAGATGGCGACCGACGAGCCGGCAGACGACGCCGCTGCAGCACCCTCAGAAGTGCTGATCCTCTACGTGCTGCTGCCTGAACAGAAAGAAATCCGCGGGCAGGAGCTGTTATCGGTGTTAACCATGCTGGGCTTTAAATACGGCGATATGGACATCTTCCACCGGCATCAGGACAGTGCCGGTACCGGTGAGGTGCTGTTTAGTCTGGCCAATATGTTTAACCCCGGCACTTTTGATATTGAGCGCATGGACGAGCTGAGCACCCGTGGGCTGAGCCTGTTTATGACACTACCCGGACCGGGCGAACCGCTGCAAAACTTTAACCTGATGAACAACGCCGCGAAAAAGCTGGCGGAAGAGTTCGGTGGTCAGGTGTTAGACGGTCAGCGCAGTGTGCTGACGGTGCAAACCGTGCGGCATTATGTCGAGCGGATCCGCGAGTTTCAGCGGCAACAACTGATCCGCGGTTGATTGCCAGGCTTTAATCTAACGGCAGGATTATCCTGCCGTTTTTGTTGGTGAGTTTGCAAATGATGTCTCCTGAACAGCAAATCGCTCAGCTGCGCCGGCAGCTGGAACACTTTAACTATCAATACTATGTGTTAGACGCCCCCAGTGTGCCGGATGCCGAATACGATCGGCTGTACCGCGAGCTGCAACAACTGGAACAGCAGCATCCAGAATTGATTACCGCCGACTCACCAACACAGCGGGTTGGTGGCGCACCCTTAGCCAAATTCTCTCAGGTTAGCCATCAGGTACCGATGTTATCGCTGGACAATGCGTTTGATGACAGCGATTTTCTCTCCTTTGTAAAACGGATGCAGGATCGGCTGGATTTTGCCGGCGATTTTAGCTTTTGTGCTGAACCTAAGTTAGACGGCCTGGCGGTCAGTATCCGTTACGAACACGGCGTGTTAGTGCAGGCGGCAACCCGCGGCGATGGCAGCACCGGCGAAGATATTACCGCCAATATCCGCACCATCCGGGCGATCCCGCTGCGCTTAAGCGGTGAAGTACCGCCGGTACTGGAAGTGCGCGGCGAAGTCTTTATGCCGCTCTCTGGTTTTGAACGGCTGAACAACGATGCCAAGGCACGCGGTGAAAAAGTCTTTGCCAATCCGCGTAACGCCGCCGCGGGCAGTTTACGGCAGTTGGATCCGGCCGTTACCGCGAAAAGACCGCTGATGTTTTATGCCTATGCGGTTGGTCAACTGGATGATCCGCAGACACTATTAAACAATCGCTGCCATTATCAGCGTCTGCAGCAGTTAAAAGACTGGGGCTTGCCGGTATGCCCGGAGATCCGTCTGGTTGAGGGTACAGCGGCAGCGCTGAGCTACTATCAGCAGATCCTGGCCAAACGCGCGGCGCTACCTTATGAAATTGACGGTGTCGTCATTAAGGCCAGTAATCTGGCGCAGCAACAGGCGCTGGGCTTTGTCGCCCGCGCGCCGCGCTGGGCCATTGCCTTTAAATTCCCGGCGCAGGAAATGCTAACCACGTTACTGGACGTGGATTTTCAGGTCGGTCGCACCGGCGCTATCACCCCGGTCGCGCGGCTGGAGCCGGTTAATGTCGGCGGCGTGATGGTCAGTAATGCCACGCTGCACAATCAGGATGAAATAAACCGGCTGGGCGTACAAATTGGCGATAAAGTGATAGTGCGCCGCGCCGGTGATGTGATCCCACAAATTGTTGCCGTCGTTACCGAGCAGCGCCCGGCACAGACAAAGCCGGTAATCTTCCCCGAGGCCTGTCCGGTCTGTGGTTCAGCAGTGGAGCGGGTGAGTGGTGAGGCGGTGGCCCGCTGCAGTGGCGGTTTATATTGCGCGGCACAGCTGAAAGAATCGCTAAAACACTTTGTCTCGCGCAAGGCGCTGGATATTGAAGGTCTGGGCGATAAGCTGGTTGAGCAACTAGTCGAGCAGCAACTGGTGACAACACCGGATGCGATCTTTGACCTGGATATGCCGTCTTTAGTTGGCCTGGAGCGGATGGGCGAAAAATCGGCCCTGAAGTTGTTAAATGCCATTAAAGCCGCGAAAAGTACCACCTTGCCGCGCTTTATTTATGCCTTAGGGATCCGGGAAGTGGGTGAGGCGACGGCGCTGAATCTGGCCAATCATTTTGCGACCCTGGATGCCCTGATGGCGGCTGAAATGGAGCAGTTACTGGCGGTATCTGATGTCGGCACTGTCGTTGCTGAGCATCTGTATCATTTCTTCCGCGAGCCGCATAATCAACAGGTGGTCAGCGCCTTACTGGCGCAGGGCCTGCATTGGCCAGCGATAGCGCTGCAACAGGTCACCGAGCAGCCGTTAAGCGGCCAGACCATCGTATTAACCGGTACTTTGAGCAGTATGGGCCGTGATGAAGCCAAGGCGTTATTACAGCGGCTGGGCGCCAAAGTCTCCGGCTCGGTGTCAGCGAAAACTCATGCCGTGATTGCCGGCGAAAATGCCGGCTCGAAACTGGCGAAAGCCAGTGAATTACAGGTACCGGTCTGGGATGAGCAACAGATGTTGGATTTGTTTAAGCAGTATGGAGTCAGCCCGGATGCCTGATTGGTTAGTTAGCTTATTACTGGACTGGGGCGCCTTGTTTCGCCCCTATGTGCGCGATGAAAAAAATAAGCGACAGGCATGAAAGACTGGCCTCTGCTGGATAAATACGGTCTGACGCCGATACCACAACGCTTTTACTGGTTGCTGGCGCTGCTGCTGCGCCCTTATTTAAGCTGGGTACTAGTCCTGACCTTGCCGCCGCAGCAAAAAGATTTACTGAAACTGTTCTATCCGCAACAGCAGGACTTTTTAATCGCCTGTGTCATTGCCTTGCCGGTACTGTTGGTCGTGGCGGCACTAAGTCAACGCAGCGATAAACGCAGCGCCGCCTGGCGCGCCATCTGGCGTGCTAGCCGCTGGTTACTCTTAGTTAGCTGCGCGGCCGATTTGGCTTACAGCCTATATGATCTGCCCGCCGATGTGATTCTGGATGCGCCCTGGCGTTTGGTTTCGGTGATTGGTTTGGGGTTGGGGGTATTCTGGTTAATCCGCTCGAAAACCCTGCCGCGGATCTTTAGCGAATGGCCAGAGCCGGTAGAGAAATAAAGTACTGCGGCTCAGGCATTCATCGATAATGGCTGTTGCTTGCTTTTTAGCTGTTCATAACGACGTTGCTGCTCAGGTTTAAGGGTGGCGCCAGCGACAACCAGCTCACATTGTTGCAGCAAACGATAACGTAGATCTGGCGCGCACAGAGGTCTTGGGCTGGTTAGCAGGGTTTGCAGTAAGTTTAGTGCAATACCGGCATTCTTCGGCATCACCTTGTGTGCCAGAGCGAAGGCTTCAAACGCCTGCTCCCAATGTCCGCGTTGATAAAGCTGTACGGCACTGTTGTTAAGCTCGCGCGGGCCTTGTTGCATTTGCCGGCGCTCGGTGACTTCCTGTTGCAGGTAGGCGCCCAGCAGCGGATCGGGTTGTTGCTGTTTACAGTGCTGGCTGATTTGGCTAAACAGTTGTTCGGCCGCGTCGGTAAGCCCCACTTCATGCAGCGCCTTGGCCTTATCCAAGGCATCTTCCAGCGAGGTGATCGGCTGATCGGTTTTCAGATCGCGTAGCAGCGCCTTGGCTTTATCTTTGTGGTCTTGTAAGTACAGTAAACGGGCCTGTACTACCTGATGTTGCTCCCATAGATCCTGCTTGGCAAACTGCTTTTGTAATGCCTGTAAGCTCAGATTTACCTGCCGGTTTAAGCGGCTGTGCTGCTCTTCATCTTCAGTGGCCAGCGCAAAATCAATACTGGCCCGCGCCAGATTCAAATACAGATCCGGCTGTTCAAAAGCCGAGTAACGGGCATATTTCACCATATCCCGTGCCGCTTGGTATTGGGTTTCGTAATCATGATTCAGGCGGGATAACTGCAGTAATTTTTGCTGGCGCAGTAAATTTCGCGGTGCCAGCTCGGCGGCATCAATCAAATGCTGTTGGGCCTGCTGGTAATGCTGTTGTTTAAATTCCAGTTCCGCCAATAAGTCGAGCGCAAACAGTCGGCTTTCGCTGCGCAGTAATAACTCTTCCAGTAAGTTAAACGCCTGCTGTTCCTGACCTTTGGCGACATAACACCGTACCAGACCCATCTTGGCCCAGCTAAAGGGCTGAATACTCAGCATGGCGAGAAAGAAATGTTCGGCATCGGTAAATTCTTGCTGTGCCAGCAGAATATCGCCTTTGAGCTTTAACAGCAGCGGAAACCATTTACGTTGATTGGCATCAGCAAGTTGCTCGTCGATATAATTCAGCGCCGCCTGGTAATGCTGCGCATCCAGCAACTGATACAACGGGCGCAGTTGTTGTTTACGTTTTAGCACCCGTTCAATACGTAGCTGTAAGTCTTTAATTACAAAGGGTTTGGCCAGAAACTCGTCCGGCTGTAATTCAATAACACTGTGTACCAGGTTCGGATCGGTCTCGGCGCTGATAAAGATCACGGCACTGCTGTGCTTTTGCAGGCCACTGAATTTTAATTCGGCAAACAGCTGAAAGCCGTCTTTGCCATCGGCCTGGTTATACGAGCAGATAATAAGATCGAACAGGTTGTTACGGCACAGTGCCAGCGCCTGCTGTGGCCGTTCGGCAATGGTAATATTCTGATAACCCAGCTGCTCCAGCGTGTAGCGCAGGTAGCTTTGTGACAGGGGTTGCTCATCAATAATCAGGATGCGTTCGTCCCGCTTGGGTGCATTTTCCATTACAGGCTGGATCCGAGAACTTCGTCTAAAGCTACTATAGCAACTTTTTGCCTTGAGTTAACCGGGCAGGATCAATAAATAGGCGATTGCGCACTAAATCGGTACTCTGCATTTACCACTTTGTTCAAGATCTTGCGGCCAGAAGGATATTTTCCGTGATGCCTCACCGATATTAGTTAAGCTCTTAGCTGCGGTAGAATTTTCGTAACAGCAGCAGGGATGCTGCGGAGGCTGAAAGGGCACAAGGATGTGATCCTTGAAGCCGGTGGAGAAAATTGCTACCCAGCTAAGGGCGCTGCGCTGGTCTTGACGCTGTAGAGTCTAAGGCAGTGCATCCGGCGGTAATCATTCCGTACAACTTTGACGGGACACGCTGTGAATACATCCCTGTACGGTTACAAACTTCATCCTGAAGTTTGCCCTACGGGCCAGCTAAAGCTGTTCAAATTTGCTCCCGGCAAATTTGTGTCATTTTTCATCCCTGAAAAATACATTCCCTTACAAAGTGCACGGAATGCTTACCACCTCGTCTTATATCTGCTGTTCTCTATGATATTTTTCGTGATGCCTATCAGATACTATTTAAGCCCTTAGCTGCGGTAGAATTTTCGTAACAGCAGCAGGGATGCTGCGGAGGCTGAAAGGGCACAGGGATGTGATCCTTGAAGCCGGTGGAGAAAATTACTACCCAGCTAAGGGCGCTGCCCCAATCTCAACGCTACTGGTGCTCATCGTTACGCAGGTTCTATCTCGGTGCATCCGTCGGCTAAACGCGCCGTACAACTTTCCTGGGGCACACCGTGAACCCATCCCTGGGGGCTCCCCTTTCGCATCCATGCGAAAGACGTCCCCAGAAAAGTGTACTCTGCATTTACCGCCTCGTTCACGATCGTGCCGCCAAAAGTATATTGTCGTGATGCCTATCAGATACTATTTAAGCCCTTAGCTGCGGTAGAATTTTCGTAACAGCAGCAGGGATGCTGCGGAGGCTGAAAGGGCACAGGGATGTGATCCTTGAAGCCGGTGGAGAAAATTACTACCCAGCTAAGGGCGCTACGCTGGTCTGGACGCTAAGTGTCGGGATTTGAGCATCCGGCGATTGTGTTTCGGCAGAAAATCAATTGAGCAGATGTGAGCGACTCAAGTATTTCAGACAGGCAAAAAGCCAAGAGGCCGGTATTGTAACAATTGGGGGAACTTGGTGGATTGTACTGGGTTCGAACCAGTGACCCCCGCCTTGTAAGGGCGGTGCTCTCCCAGCTGAGCTAACAATCCATGGGAGTATCGTAAATAGGAGCTTTGGTGGATTGTACTGGGTTCGAACCAGTGACCCCCGCCTTGTAAGGGCGGTGCTCTCCCAGCTGAGCTAACAATCCATGGGAGTATCGCTGTGTAGAATATTGGTGGATTGTACTGGGTTCGAACCAGTGACCCCCGCCTTGTAAGGGCGGTGCTCTCCCAGCTGAGCTAACAATCCACGCTGCGATGGCGCACATTATAGGGAGCGTGATTTAGCTGTCAACTTTATTTTCGGGCAAAGCACGCTGTATGCCGCAAAAGTAAACAGCATAGTGAAAAAAACCAGCTTTTGCCACTACACCTCGGGTGCATCCGCCGGCGTGGATTGTTACAATACCGGCCTCTTAGCTTTTTGCCTGTCTGAATTGGAAAGATTATGTCATTAGTGACCCGTTTTGCACCCAGCCCAACCGGCTACTTACACGTAGGTGGCGCCCGTACTGCTTTATACAGCTGGCTGTATGCCAGAAAAAATGGCGGTAAATTTATTCTGCGTATCGAAGATACCGATCTGGAGCGCTCAACCCAGGAATCGGTAGACGCCATTTTAGAAGGTATGCAGTGGCTGGGACTGGAGCACGACGAAGGCCCGTACTATCAAACCAAACGCTTTGACCTGTATAAAGAAGTGGTGGCGCAGCTGTTAGCAGAAGGCAAAGCCTACAAGTGCTTCTGCACGGTAGAGGAGCTGGACGCGATGCGCGAAGCGCAAATGGCCGCCGGTGAAAAGCCAAAATATAACGGTATGTGGCGCGATCGCACTGATCATCCGGCCGATAAGCCTTATGTCATTCGCTTTAAAAACCCGCTGGATGGCGTGGTCGTGATTGACGATATGATTAAAGGCCGCATTGAAATTGCCAATGCTGAGCTGGACGATCTGGTAATTGCCCGCAGTGACGGCACCCCAACCTATAACCTGACCGTGGTGGTTGATGACTGGAAAATGGGCATTACCCATGTGATCCGGGGTGACGACCATGTTAATAACACCCCGCGGCAGATGAATATTCTGGCGGCGCTGGGCGCTGAGATCCCAAAATACGCGCATGTACCGATGATTCTGGGCGACGATGGCAAGCGGTTATCAAAGCGTCACGGCGCGGTCGGCGTTATGCAGTATCGCGATAACGGCTTTTTACCGCAGGCACTGATCAACTATTTAGTTCGTCTGGGTTGGTCGCATGGCGATCAGGAAATTTTTAGTCTGGACGAGCTGGTACAGCTGTTCGACCTGTCAGCTTGTAATCGTGCCCCATCGGCCTTTAATACCGACAAGCTGATCTGGTTAAATCAACACTATATGAAGACCCTGCCGGCAGAAGAGGTCGCCAGCCATTTAGCCTGGCATGTTGCCGAGCAAAAACTGGATATCAGCACCGGGCCAAGTTTAGCGCAGCTGGTGCAGGTGCAGGCCGAGCGGGTTAAAACCTTAAAAGAAATGGTGGAAGTCAGCCGCTATTTCTATGAAGACTTTAGCAGCTTTGACGAAGCAGCCGCCAAGAAACATTTAACTGCGGCAGCGGCGGAACCTTTGGCATTGTTACATGCCAAACTGGCTAAGTTGACCGATTGGCAGCCAGCGCTGATCCATCAGCAAATTACTGATACCGCTGCCGAACTGGCACTGGGTATGGGTAAGGTGGGGATGCCGCTACGGGTGGCAGTAACCGGTGGCGGTAATTCACCGGCGCTGGATCTGACGTTACAACTGATTGGTCAGGCGCGCAGCCTGGCCCGCATTGAGCAGGCGCTGAGCTTTATTAAGCAGCACGCTGTCTGATGCCATAGCTCAGGCCTGGCCTGAGCTGTTACCTGAAGATGTGATAACGCCTGCGAGTTCAGGCGTTTTTAGTTCGCTTAGCTTGTAGATTAAAAAAAACTGAATATTAGATTAAACATGCCTGTTTTTTTATTGTTAGTCGTAGCCTTGCTGGCGTTTCACGTCAGTGCCAATGAAGCGCCGGAAGAAGCTGAGCCTCTGGTGCCTGAATTACAGAACCTGGGGTTACTGGGCACCCTTACCGGCGATATTGAGCTGGGTTTTTTGTTTATCGATGGCAACACCGATGCGCGCGGCTGGCGGGTTAACACTGAACTGGTGCATGAAAATGATTTTTTCCGGAACCGCTATAACGTGCAGGGCCGGATCCAAAAGAATCAGTTTACCAACAGTGAAACCGGTGAAGTGCGCACCGAAGCCACAGTAAAGCGCTATGCGTTATCAGGCCAGAGTAACTACAAGTTTTTAAGCGGTTCGACCTCGTTTTTTGGCCGCGGTGCCTATGCTTACGATATGTTTGGTTCATTCCGGCAGGTCGGCTCGCTGGCAACAGGTTATGCCAACCGGGTGTATCAAAAGCAGGCCAATTATCTGGATCTGGAAACCGGCCCGGGTTTTGCGTATCGCGAGGGCGCTTCCGGCAGCACTTCTAAGGGTTTGATCTGGTTTTTGGCACTCAACTTTGAGCAGGAAATTTACAAAGGCAGCCGTTTCCGTCAAACGTTCGAAGGCAATGTGTCGGTCGATGGCGAAAACTCGGCTTATACCAGCCGCAGCGCTTTAACCGCGCAAATTAATGGCCGGCTGGCAATGCGTTTAAGTTTCTCGGTTAGCCACAACTCGCGGCCTGAGGGCAATTTGCAAACTACTGACACCGAAACCTCGGCGTCGCTGGTGTATCAATTCTAAGCAGTTGTTTGTAATTAATATTTAACAAAAAAGCCACCTGGGTGTCATTTGGCTTTCACATGGTCATGTTCCAATTTCTGCGCCAATATAATAAATCACGCAGGAACCCTGACCATGACACTATCTACTCTCCCTGTTCAAATAGACAACTCCGGCCTGGAGCCCATCTCTAATACGTCTGCTAATCCGAGCTTTGGCGAGGTATTAGAGCAACGGATGGCGCGGCGCAGCTTTTTAAAAGGCAGTTTGGCAGCAGCCGTGTCCGGTATTATGGGCGTTGGCTTAACCGGCTGTAATAGCAGCGATACCGCTGAGCCTTTGCCACCGGTTAGTGTGATCCCGGCACCGGCTTTTTTGGGTTTTGCTGCTATTGCGGCTAACCGCCTTGATGGCATTACCGTACCGGCGGGCTATAGCGCTAAACCTTTTCTGGCCTGGGGTACTCCTATCACCGGCACCTATCCGGCCTTTCTGGCGGATGCCAGCAACACGGCCGCCGAGCAGGCGATGCAAATGGGCATGAACCATGATGGCATGCATTTTTTCCCGATTGATGTGCGCAGCGGGGGTAATAGCTCCAGCGAAGGCCTACTGGTGATGAACCATGAATATGTAGAGCCCAATGTACTGCATCCGCAAGGACCGGTATTACCACGCCCGGCCGAACAGGTGGCCAAAGAGCTGGCGGCGCACGGTGTCAGTGTGGTGCATATTGAAAAAGCGGCCAATGGTGACTGGCGTGTCGTCAGTAACAGCCCCTTGAACCGCCGAATTACCGGTGAAACGCCCATGGAGCTGGCTGGTCCGGTTCGGGGCCATGCCAAGGTAGTGACCAAATACAGTCCGGATGGCAGCCGCACCCGTGGCACCTTAAATAACTGTGCTCATGGTTACACGCCCTGGGGCACCTACCTGACGGCGGAGGAAAACTGGGCGGGCTACTTTATGAATAGCGATAGCCCCCAGGTGCGTGAGCACCGCCGTTATGGTGTTGGCAGCAGTAATGGCCGTTATTTCTGGGAAACGGCTACGCCAGCTGCGGATCGCTACCAGCGTTTTAACGCATCGACATTAGCAGCCAGTGCCGCTGAGGATTACCGCAACGAACCCAATACCTTTGGCTGGATCGTTGAAATCGACCCCTTTAATCCGGACAGTGTGCCGCAAAAGCGCACCGCCCTAGGCCGCTTTGCCCACGAAGGTATCGTCTTTGCCAAGGTCACCGAAGGTGAGCCGTTAGTGGCTTATTCCGGCGATGATGCGCGGGATGAATATATTTACAAGTATGTGTCGAAACAGCCGTACTTCCGTAATACTGCCGGCGGGCATCTGCTGAATGACGGTACCCTGTATGTCGCCCGTTTTAACGCCGATGGCTCTGGTGACTGGCTGGCGCTGGATATTAATAATCCCGAGTTTGCTGCCAAGGCCGCTCTGGCCGGCGTAAGCTTTAGCGATCAGGCCGATGTGCTGCTTAATACCCGCCTGGCCGCCGATATCGCCGGTGCAACCAAGATGGATCGGCCAGAGTGGGGCGCAGTGCATCCGGAAACCTCGGAAGTGTATTTTACCCTGACTAACAATACTAACCGCACTGCAGCGCAGGTTGATGCAGCCAACCCGCGCGCCAACAATGCTACTGGCCATATTATCCGCTGGAAAGAGCGCGGTACCCTGGCCTCAAGCCAGTTTAACTGGGATATCTTCCTGCTGGCCGGTGATGTTGGCACCGCTACGCCGGGGACCAACCTGGTGTTAACGGCGGATAACCACCACGCCAGCCCGGATGGTCTGTGGTTTGATGATAATGGCTTACTGTGGATCCAAACGGATATGAGTGGCTCTCAGCAAAGCAGCGGCCCTTATGGTAACAATGCGATGCTGGTTGCCGATCCGGTGAGCCGGCAGATCAAGCGTTTCCTGGTGGGGCCAACTGACTGTGAAGTGACAGGGGTGATTATGACGCCGGATCAGCGCACTATGTTTGTTAATATCCAGCATCCGGGCGATCGGTCCAGCGTAACGAACTTTACCAGTAACTGGCCGGACGGTGGCAATAGCCGGCCGCGTTCAGCGACGGTGATTATTACCAAAGATGACGGTGGTATGATTGGGACCTAAGGTACCCGATTATTGACTGCACTAATAACACAGGGGGCCTTGGCCCCCTGTTCTGCTTCTAATATGACTCAGTAAAACCTTAGTGTAATACCCGCGCTCTTAAGGTACCGGGAATGGCTTTTAGCTCATTCAGTGCCAGTTCGTGATCGGCCGAGTCAATATCAATCACCACATAACCAATTTCCTGCACAGTTTGCAGGTACTGGCCGGAGATATTGATATTATGCCGGGCAAAGGCCTCGTTGATCTTGGTCAGCATACCCGGTTGGTTTTTGTGGATATGCAGCAGGCGTGAGCGGCCTTTATGCTCAGGCAGCGACACTTCCGGGAAATTCACCGCCGACAGGGTCGAGCCGTTATCACTGTATTTCACCAACTTACCGGCGACTTCAAAGCCGATATTCTCCTGCGCTTCCTGAGTCGAGCCACCGATATGCGGGGTTAAAATCACATTATCAAACTGGCGCAGTGGCGAGATAAATTCTTCGTCGTTGCCTTTAGGCTCCACCGGGAACACATCGATGGCGGCGCCGGCCAGCTTTTTGCTCTGTAGTGCGCTGGTCAGGGCATCGATGTCAACCACAGTGCCACGCGAGGCGTTGATCAGGATAGCACCGTGCTTCATCAGCTCCAGTTCGGCTTCGCCAATCATATTTTTGGTTTGCGGTGTTTCCGGCACATGCAGGCTGATCA
This sequence comes from Alishewanella aestuarii B11, assembly GCF_000280055.1. Classification (GTDB taxonomy): domain Bacteria; phylum Pseudomonadota; class Gammaproteobacteria; order Enterobacterales; family Alteromonadaceae; genus Alishewanella; species Alishewanella aestuarii. The sequence goes on from NZ_ALAB01000010.1 coordinate 160,229, forward strand.
CATCGGATGTTTTCAGTAAGCTGCCTAAATCTACCTGTACCGCATTGCCCAGTACCAGCTTGTTTTCAATATCGTAAAACTGCACCCGCATACCGATATTCTCAGCCATAATGCCAAGTTGGGTACCGATATGGCCATAGCCGATAATGCCGAGCGTTTTACCGCGTGCTTCAAAGGAGTTATCGGCGGTTTTTAACCACTCGCCACGATGAGCCGCGGCATTACGCTGCGGAATACCGCGCAGTAACATAATAATTTGTCCCAGCACCAGTTCAGCCACCGAGCGGGTATTAGAAAAGGGCGCATTAAACACCGGGATGGCGCGTCTTAACGCCGCGTCCAGATCCACCTGATTGGTACCGATACAGAAGCAGCCGATCGCCACCAGCTTGGATGCCGCTTCTAACACCTTGTCGGTAAGCTGGGTGCGTGAGCGAATGCCGATAAAGTGGGCATCTTTAATCCGCTCAATCAACTCGTCTTCCGGCAGCGAGGTTTTCAGATACTCGATATTGCTGTAGCCGTGATCTTTAAAGGTTTGTACGGCACTCTGGTGCAGGCCTTCCAGCAGCAGGATCTTAATTTTGTCTTTTGCCAGCGAAAATTTTTCCATGGTCACTTCTCTTGTGCTTAATATAAATGCTGCCCGGTTGTCTTCACTGCCCCTTAAGCGGGGCTATTGTTATAAAAACAGTTCTATCAAAAGCTTTGTTTAGTGTTAGCGCAGTACCTGAGTACCCTCAGCGCTGCCCACCAAGACCAGATCGGCGGCGCGAGCGGCAAAGATGCCGTTGGTAACAACACCAACGATATTATTAATCTGCTGCTCCAGCGCTAACGGCTCGCTGATATGTAAACCGCGCACATCAATAATCAGATTACCGTTATCGGTGACCACGCCTTCGCGTACTACCGGTTTACCACCCAGTTTTGCCAGCTCACGGCTAACATAGCTGCTGGCCATCGGGATCACTTCAACCGGTAGCGGGAATTTGCCTAATACCTCAACCTGCTTGGTACTATCGACGATACAGATAAAGGTTTTGGCGACAGCGGCGACAATTTTTTCGCGGGTCAGGGCGGCACCACCGCCTTTAATCATTTGTTTAGCGGCGTTAATTTCGTCGGCGCCATCAACATAGACGCCAAAGCCGCTGATGCTGTTTAAATCCAGCACCGGAATGCCCAGTGCCTTTAAGCGGGCGGTAGATTGTTCAGAGCTGGAGACGGCACCGGCGATTTGATCTTTGATCTCGGCCAGAGCGTCAATAAAGTGGTTTACGGTAGAGCCGGTGCCGACACCGACAATGGTCTGTGGCTCGATATAGGCCACGGCGGCGCGGGCCGCGTTGCGTTTCATTTCATCTTGCGTCATGGAGGGTTCGCTTTATGCGTTTAGCCATAAAGATGGATAGTATATCGGCTGCCAGAAAAAAAGACAGTGTTAGTTAGCGCGGATAATTTTCGGCAAAAACTAGCGGCTAAAACGCAGCAGCCGGCTGCCGGTCGCTACCGCATGCAGCGGTTGATCCCAGGGCTCGATCGGTAACTGCGGCACTTGTTGGCAATCATGCGCCAAACCGATGAGCCGGCAATGATGATTGGCGGCTAACTGCGACAGGGTACGGTCATAAAAACCTCCGCCCATGCCAAGGCGTTGCCCGAGATGATCGAACGCAACTAAAGGGGTAAAAATCAGATCCAACTGCTGCACCGGTATTAGCTCAGCGCAGTTTAGTTTCGGCTCTGGAATACCAAAGCGATTGGGTAATAGCGGCGTAGTTGGCTGATAGTGCTGAAAAATCAGATAGCCGGCACAAAACGGATGCAAAATAGGTAGGTAGAGGGTTTTGCCGGCCTGCCATAAGGCCTGGATTAGCGGCGTGGTATCAATCTCGCTGTCATTACTCAGATAGAGTGCGATATGTTGCGCCGCTAATACCTCAGCACAGGGGAGCAGTTGCCGCACTAATCCGATAGCTGCGTCCTGCTGCGCCTGAGCGCTCAGCTGTTGCCGCCGGTTACGGATTTCAGTTCGCAGTTGTGCCCGATTTAGCAATTCAGAACCCTTGCTGTCAGGAAGAAGAGAAAGTGCAGAAGTGTTCTCCGAAGTTGCCGTGCCCTGTATCAGCCCTTGAACCCAAGGTTCAAGGCGGAACGCCAATGGCCACCGTAGGCTTCCCGGTACTAGCCGGGCCTGCACAAAAGCGACGCAGAAACATCCCTTAATAAAACAATTATCGGCTCAGGGACATCGACAAAACACGAACAACCCAGAGAACGCCCTCAGTATAACACTGCTTTTACGCCGTTGAGAACAAAGCCCGGCAAAAAGCGGCTAACTGCTGCTTGTTTAGGCACAGGTTGGCGTTGCCCTAGAGCAGTGGTAGCATAAGCACAGAAAAGAAACTGAGGGGCAAGATATGCCATTATCACTGGTACAAAGCTATGAGCGCTGGAGCGCAGCCCTGGATGCAGCCTATGTGATGGCTTCTGCCGCAGAATTGCATGGTTTAATCAGTGGCCTGCTTTGCGGCGGTATGCCAGCCGATGCCAGCGAGTTTTTGCCGGTGCTGCACGACTTTTTAAATGACGGTCAGGCCTTGCCTCAGGCGCTAAAAACCGACGTGCAGCAGCTGATCAGCAATACCTCCCAAAGCCTGAGTGCTGCCGACTATGATTTCGCGCTGTTGCTGCCGCATGACGATGATGCACTGATCGAGCGGCTGGAAGCGATGGTGGAGTGGGCACAAGCGTTTTTAGTCGGTTTCTCGGTGCAGCAAACCGATTTATCGTTATTAAGCGAAGAAGTGCGCGAAGCGATTAATCAGCTCAGCGAAGTCACCAAGGTTGACCTTAGTACGCAAGACGATGCCAGCGCCGAAGAAAACGAAGAAGCCTATTTCCTGGTACTGGAGCATATCCGGCTGATGGTGTTTAGTTGCTACAACGAAGTCGGGCAGCGGCCGGCGGTAAAGGGCCCGTTAAATAAAACCTTACATTAAGGTCTGCTATGCAAATCGAAGTCTATCAGCAGCGGCGTCAGCAACTGCTGGCGCAACTGCCAGAGCGCTCTGTGGTATTACTGAGTGCGGCCGCCGAGCAAACCCGCAGCCGCGATACCGAATATCCGTTTCGCCAGCACAGTGACTTTTGGTATTACACCGGCTTTAACGAGCCCGATGCCTTACTGATCTTAACTAAAACCGCCGCGGGCGAGTGTCGCAGCTTGTTGCTATGCCGTGACAAAGACCCTTTTGCCGAAATGTGGCAGGGCCGGCGGCTGGGGCCAGCTGCGGCCCTGACTACCCTGGGCTTAAATGCGGTTAGTCTAAGTGAACGTAGCGCCAGCTTGCAGCAGGCATTAAATGGTATGCAAGCGGTGTATCTGAATTTAGGTGATGAACCGGCATTGCAGCAGGAAGTGCTGACCATTATGCAGGGGCTCAGACAGCGTGAAAAACGCGGTGACCAGGCGCCGGTGGCGCTGATGGACCTTAGGCCTTATAGCAGCGAACAACGGCTGATAAAAAGTGCCGACGAAATTGCGATAATGCGTCGCGCCGGCCAAATCAGCACTCAGGCCCATCATCGCGCCATGCGCTTTTGCCATGCCGGCGGCTGGGAATATCAGTTAGAAGCCGAGATCCTGCATGAATTTGCGCTGCATGGTGCCCGTTTCGCTGCCTATAACACCATAGTCGGCAGTGGCGACAACGGCTGTATTTTGCATTACACCGAAAATAGCAGCCAGCTGACTGACGGCGAGCTGGTATTAATTGATGCCGGCTGCGAGTTACAGGGCTATGCCGCTGATATTAGCCGCACCTTCCCGGTAAATGGCCGTTTTACCCCGGAGCAGGCGGCGCTGTATCAGCTGGTATTAGACGCCCAGCTTTGCTGTATCGCCGCGGTTAAACCCGGTTGCACCTTTGCACAGTTAAATGCCATTGCCGAGCAGGTGCTGACCAAAGGGTTGCTGGAATTAGGTATTTTGCACGGCGATTTGACCGAGCTCATAACCAGTAAAGCCTGTAAGCAGTATTTTATGCATGGTATAGGCCATTGGCTGGGGCTGGACGTACATGATGTCGGCGCCTATAAGGTCGCTGGTGACGATCGGCCGTTTCAACCCGGCATGGTGCTGACGATTGAACCCGGCCTGTATATCGCACCGGGTAGCGAGGCCGCCGAAAAATGGTGGGGCCTGGCAATCCGGATCGAAGATAATATTCTGGTGACCGCGGACGGCCATGACAACCTGACTACTGGCTGTGTCAAAACCCTGGCGGAAGTAGAAGCCCTGATGGCCAATCGCTAGCCTGACGCTCTGACAGTAATCAGTAACAGCATAAATACACAACAAATAAGGTAAGCCGTGCAAGTAACAAGCACTACCACAGTCGATTTTGATCTGGTGATTGCCGGTGGTGGCATGGCCGGCTCGATGCTGGCGCTGGCATTATTACGCCAGGCGCCGGCATTAAAGGTTGCCATTATCGAGCAGGCTGAAACGCCGGTATCCAAAGCCAGTTTTGATAGCCGCAGTATTGCGCTGGCGGCGGCCAGTGTCGAATTATTACAACGCTGGCAACTCTGGCCACAACTGACCCAGCAGGCCTGCCCAATCAAAACCATAGCGGTGTCCGATCGTGGCCATTTTGGCAAAACCTGGCTTAGTGCCGACGAATACCGTTTGCCCGCCCTGGGGCAGGTGATCGAAGTCGAGCATATTGGTGCCGCGCTGTATCAGGCGTTAGCGGAACATCCGAATTTAAGCCGGCTACAGCCGCGCAGCATCGCCGCCATCGACAAACAGCAAGCTTGGCAACAGCTAACCTTAGATGACGGCAAGAGTGTGAGTACCCGCTTACTGGTGATCGCCGAAGGCGGTGCTTCCAATACCCGGCAGCTGGCCGGTTTTAGTTTAACGGAGCAGCCTTATCCGCAAGCGGCCATTATCGCCAATCTGGCGCTCAGCAGTGCGCATCAGTATAAGGCGTTCGAGCGCTTTACCGAGCATGGCCCTATTGCTTTATTACCGCTGACCCAAAACCGCTATTCGCTGGTCTGGACGGTGCCGCCGGAGCAGGTGCCGCTGTTACTGGCACTCAGTGACAACGAATTTCTAGCGCAAATTCAACAGGCATTTGGTTATCGGGCCGGCGTCTTTACGGCAGTGGGCAGCCGCGCCGCTTACCCGCTGGTGTTAAAGCAAAGCCAGCAGGTAGTGAATCACCGCACCGCACTGTTAGGTAACAGCTTACATAACCTGCACCCTATTGCCGGCCAGGGCTTTAATCTGGCACTGCGAGATATTGCCTGTTTAAGCCAGCTGCTGGCAGAACAAGGTTTAGCCGATGCCGGTGGCTATGCGCTGCTGCGTGCCTATCAGCAGCAACGCCAGGCCGATATGCAGCAGGTGATTTGGCTGACCGACGCCTTAGTGCGCACCTTTTCTAACCGCTCACGCCTGGTGGCGCTGGCGCGTAATCTTGGCCTGACGGCGATGCTGCTGTGCGATCCGCTTAAGACGCCACTCGCGCGGCAAACTATGGGTTATGGAACTCTTTATGCAAAATCTTGATGTCACCATTGTTGGCGCCGGTAGTGCCGGCTTAACCCTGGCGCTGTTATTGGCAGAGCAGGGTTTAAAGGTGGCGCTGGTGGAAAAGGGCGCCGAGCCACTGCCGGTAACCCCTGCTTATCTGCGGGTGAGCGCCCTTAATCCGGCTTCACAACGGGTGCTGGCCCATTTAGGTGTGTGGGATGGCATAGCCGCGCAGGCTGCTGCGTATCAGCACATGCAGGTGTGGGATGCCGACAGCTTTGGCCGCATTCATTTTGCCGCCGAGCCACCACAGCCGGCCGATTTAGGCTGGATCTGCGATAACGAAGCGATTCGCCAGCAGCTGTATCAAAAAGTACAGCAACAGCCGGCGATCCGCTGTTATTTTGGTGCCCAAATTCAGCAGTTAGTGCAATCGGAACGAGAGGTGCTGCTGCAACTGAGCAGCGGTGAGATCTTACTCAGCGAATTACTGGTTGGCGCCGATGGCGTGAATTCATATGTACGGCAACAACTACAGTTACCCCTGACACACTGGGACTATCAGCAGGATGCGATAGTGGCGGTGATCCACTGCGACGAGCCACATCAGGCGACGGCGCGGCAGGTGTTTTTACCGACCGGGCCGCTGGCGCTGCTGCCGCTGCCGGATCCTAAGCATTGCTCTATTGTCTGGAGTGCTGAAACCAGCCGAGCCAGCGAACTGATGGCGCTGGATGATGCTGCCTTTACGCGCGCCCTAACCGCCGCCAGCCAAAGTGTCTTGGGTTGTTTAACGCTGACAACAGCGCGCAGCGTGCATCCGCTACGGATGCGTTATGCCAGTGACTGGGTACGTGGCCGTGTGGTGCTGGTGGCCGATGCGGCGCATAGTATTCATCCGTTGGCCGGGCAGGGCATGAATCTGGGTTTAATGGATGTGACTGCCTTGGCCGAATTGTTAGGCAAGCAACAGCAGGCGGGCAAGCCGCTATTTGCCCCCCGCGTGTTACAGGCGTATCAGCGTTGGCGTAAGGCCGAAGCGCAAAGCATGATCGCGGCGATGGAAGCTTTCAAACGTGGTTTTAGTAATGAGCAGCCGGCATTAAAATTTTTGCGCGGCGCAGGTTTGCTGCTGGCCGATAAACTGCCTTTTGTTAAACAGCAGCTGATGGCACAGGCGCTGGGTAATAGCGGTGATTTACCGGCTTTAGCCAAACCATAGCTGTAGCAATTATTGCTGTCATAAATTTGCCTTAGTTTTTTTGGTAACCCCGGCTGTCGCATTACAAAAAGTAATCCAAATTGGGCTGTTTGCTGGCGGGGGTATCGGGTATAATCGAGCAGTATTTTTTAGTCAGACTGGTAGCAATATTGCGTAATAGGCTGATAACAAAGGTTTATTTGCCAAGCTCAATATTAAGCTGCCGGCCCGTATAATAAACAGGAAAAAATAATGGCTCAAAAAACCGTGTTACACGCCAGTCATCTGGCTGCTGGTGCGAAAATGGTCGATTTCTTCGGCTGGGAAATGCCAATTAACTATGGCTCTCAAATTGAAGAACACCACGCCGTCCGTCAGGATGCCGGCATGTTCGATGTGTCGCATATGACCATTGTTGATTTAACCGGTGCCAATACCCGTAACTTCCTGCGTTATTTATTAGCCAACGACGTTGTCAAACTCACCACCCTCGGCAAAGCCCTGTACAGCGGCATGTTAAACAGCGCCGGCGGTGTGATTGATGATTTAATCGTGTACTTCCTGCAAGAAGATTTCTTCCGTTTAGTGGTGAACTCTGCCACCCGCGAAAAAGACTTAGCCCATATCAACGCCGAAGCTAAAGCCTTTAATGTCACCGTAACCGAGCGTCCGGAATTTGCGATGATTGCCGTGCAGGGCCCGAATGCCAAAGCCAAGGTGGCAACCTTATTAACGGCCGGGCAGCAAGCTGCCGTCGCTGGTATGAAGCCGTTTTTTGGTGTGCAGGCGGGTGACTTATTTATCGCTACCACCGGTTATACCGGTGAAGACGGTTATGAAATTGCGCTGCCAAACGAGCAGGCGGCAGACTTCTGGCAACAGCTGTTAAATGCCGGCGTAAAACCCTGTGGTTTAGGCGCCCGCGACACTCTGCGCTTAGAAGCCGGTATGAACCTGTACGGTCAGGATATGGACGAAAGCGTATCACCACTGGCAGCCAATATGGGCTGGACCATTGCCTGGGAGCCTAGCGACCGTAACTTTATTGGCCGCACCGCGCTGGAGCAGGCCAAAGCCGCCGGTACCGCTAAGCTGGTGGGTTTGGTGATGGAGCAAAAAGGGGTATTGCGCCATGGCCAGAAAGTGATTACTGCTGCCGGTGAAGGTGAAATTACCTCTGGTACTTTCTCGCCGACGCTGGGCTTTAGCATAGCGCTGGCGCGGGTACCTGCTGCGACCGGCGATACCGCAGAAGTGGATATTCGCGGTAAACTGGTGCCGGTAAAAGTAGTAAAACCGGCCTTTGTGCGCATGGGTAAAAAACTGGTCTAAGCTTTATAGCTGGCCAAAAATAATACAATAACGATGCCGGCCTGCTGCCGGAAAGACCAGAGAGGCTTCACCTGGTCGTGCCTGTGCTAACAGGGCGGCAGGTGGCAAGAACACACAGCTAAGGAACTTACAATGAGCAACATTCCTGCAAACTTAAAATACGCATCCAGCCACGAATGGCTGCGCGCTGAAGGCGATGGCATTTACACCGTTGGTATTACTGAGCACGCTCAGGAATTACTGGGGGATATGGTATTCGTTGAATTACCAGAAGTTGGTGAGTCTGTAGCGCAAGGTGATGATGTTGCCGTGGCTGAGTCAGTGAAAGCGGCATCAGATATTTATGCGCCGGTTTCAGGTGAAATCGTGGCGGTAAACGATGCCCTGAGCGACTCGCCAGAGCTGGTAAACAGCAGCCCATACGAAGATGGCTGGATGTTTAAGATTAAGATCGCAGACGAAGCCGAGCTTGGCAGTCTGTTAGACGCCGCCGGTTATCAGAGCGCGATTGACGAAGCTTAATATTACGGCAGATCCTGCCACCCTAAAGCCCCGTAGATAACGGGGCTTTATGTTAGAAAGCACTACCAGGATAATGAGCATGACCCATACCGCTGTGAAAACCCTGACGCAACTTGCGAAACACGACGAATTTATCCAGCGCCATATTGGCCCGGATGCTGCCGAAACTACTGCTATGCTGCAGGAACTTGGCGTAGACAGCATCGAGCAGCTGATTGCGCAAACCGTGCCGCAGAGCATTCGCTTGCCAAAACCTTTGGCCATTGGCGACAGCCGCACTGAAGTAGACGCCCTGGCGTATTTAAAGGCTGCTGCGTCAAAAAATAAAATGTATAAGTCTTACATTGGTATGGGTTACCACCCAACACTGACCCCGCACGTGATTTTACGTAACGTGCTGGAAAACCCGGGCTGGTACACCGCGTACACGCCATACCAGCCGGAAATTGCGCAGGGCCGGTTAGAGTCGCTGTTAAATTTCCAACAGTTATCTTTAGACTTAACTGGTATGGAACTGGCCAGCGCCTCGCTGCTGGACGAAGCAACCGCCGCTGCCGAAGCCATGGCCCTGGCCAAGCGCGTCACCAAGAGCAAGTCTAACCTGTACTTTATTGCCGACGACGTGCACCCACAAACCATCGACGTGGTAAAAACCCGCGCCGAAATGTTTGGTTTTGATATCGTAGTGGGTAAAGCCAGCGAAGCCGCTGAGCAGGACGTATTCGGTGCCTTATTACAGTACCCTACCACTAACGGTGATATCCGTAACGACAGCGCCTTAATTGCTGCGCTACAGGCGAAAAAAGCCATTGTTGCGGTAGCAACAGACCCAATGGCGTTAATGCTGTTAAAAGCACCGGGCGAGCTGGGCGCCGATGTGGTATTAGGCTCTATGCAGCGCTTTGGTGTACCAATGGCCTTTGGTGGCCCACACGCTGCTTTCTTCGCTACCCGTGATGCCTATAAGCGCTCTATGCCAGGCCGCATTATCGGTGTGTCGAAAGATCGCCGTGGCAATCAAGCATTGCGGATGGCAATGCAAACCCGCGAGCAGCATATCCGCCGCGAAAAAGCTAACTCCAACATCTGTACTGCCCAGGTATTACTGGCCAATATCGCCTCCTTCTATGCCGTGTACCATGGCCCACAAGGCTTAAAAGATATCGCCGAGCGCATTCACCGCAGCGCCGATATTTTTGCTGCTGGCTTAAAAGCCAAAGGTGTTGCCTTGGTGAATAGCCACTGGTTCGATACCATCACCTTTAAGGTTGCTGATCGTGCTGCCGTTATCGCCCGCGCTTTAGCAGCCGGTGTTAACCTGCGTACGGACGTGGCCGATAGCCTGGCCGTAAGTTTTAGCGAAGCTACCCAAGCGGCCGATATTGCCGAGCTGTTTGATATCGTATTAGGTGCCGGCCATGGCGTAGACGTAAACGCCTTAGATGCACAGATTGTGGCTAATGGCTCTACCTCTATCCCTGCTGACTTAGTACGCACCTCTGCCGTATTAAGCCACCCGGTATTTAACCAGTATCACAGCGAAACTGAGATGCTGCGTTATATCAAAAAGCTGGAAAACAAAGACTTAGCACTGAACCACTCGATGATTTCGTTAGGGTCATGCACGATGAAACTGAACGCCACCGCCGAGATGATCCCGATCACCTGGCCAGAGTTCGCGTCTCTGCACCCATTCGTGCCACGCGATCAGGCCGAAGGTTACTACCAGATGATCAACGAGCTGGGCGACTGGCTTGTCAATATCACGGGCTATGACAATATCTCGATGCAGCCAAACTCAGGCGCTCAGGGCGAGTACGCCGGTATGGTGGCGATTCGTAAGTACCACGAAAGCCGTGGCGAAGGCCATCGTAATATCTGTTTAATTCCGGTATCGGCGCACGGTACTAACCCGGCTACTGCGGCCATGACCAACTACGAAGTTGTGCTGGTAGACTGCGATAAGTCAGGCAATATCGATATGGCCGACTTAAAAGCCAAAGCAGCCGAAGTAGGCGATCGCTTAGCGGCCATTATGGTGACTTACCCGTCTACGCACGGTGTATTTGAAGAAACCATCGCCGAACTGTGCGAAGTGATCCACTCCTACGGCGGCCAGGTGTATATGGACGGCGCCAATATGAACGCTCAGGTGGGTTTAACCTCGCCAGGCTTTATCGGCTCAGACGTATCGCACTTAAACCTGCACAAAACCTTCTGTATCCCGCACGGCGGTGGTGGCCCGGGTATGGGCCCAATCGGCGTGAAGAGCCATTTAGCGCCGTTTTTACCTAACCATGCGGTCGTAAAAATCGACGGCACCGGCGCCAGCAATGGTGCAGTATCGGCAGCACCTTTTGGTAGCGCCGGCATTCTGCCAATCAGCTGGATGTATATCGCGATGATGGGTAGCGAAGGCTTAAAACAAGCCACTGAATTCGCGATCCTGAACGCGAACTACGTTGCCAAGAAACTGAACCCGCACTTCCCGGTGCTGTATGTCGGTACCCATGGCCGCGTGGCGCACGAATGTATTATCGACATTCGGCCATTAAAAGAAGCCAGCGGTATTACAGAGATGGATATCGCCAAGCGCTTAATGGACTTTGGTTACCACTCACCAACGATGAGCTTCCCGGTCGCCGGCACGCTAATGATTGAACCAACCGAATCAGAAAGCAAAGCCGAGCTGGATAAGTTTATCGAAGCGATGACGACTATCCGTGCGGAAATTGCCAAGGTAGAAGCGGGCGAGTGGACAGTGGACAACAACCCACTGGCTTACGCACCACACACCATGGCCGATATTCTGGACCCAAGCTGGGATCGCGCCTACGAGCGCACCTACGCCGCCTTCCCAGCGCAGTTTGTGGCAGAAAACAAGTTCTGGCCAACGGTTACCCGTATCGACGACGTCTACGGCGACCGCAACCTGATGTGTTCATGCCCAAGCCCGGAGGCTTACCGGTAATAAGTGTAAGCGCCAGGCTAGTTACTGGCGCTTTAGCTTAGCAGCTAGATCCTAAACTGAGCAGGGCTGCACTGTAATACTGGCAAGAAGTGTGAAAAGCCAATTAAAAAGCGACCAGAGCTGAGTCGCTTTTTGCTTTTATGAGCCGTCATGATTAAAAGCCATTTGTAGCTAATCTTTAAAGAAACCACTTACTCGGCTTAATTGAGCAAAATTTAATGTTAAAACAGAAATTGTAACCACGGATAGCCAACTAATAGTAACACGGCAAGGTACAACAGACCGAAAATGGTGCCAAGGCGCCAATAGTCGTGTGCCGGCAAATAACCACTACCAAAATAAATCGGGCTGGGGCCTGTGCCGTAAGGGGTCAGGATGCCCATTAAGCCTAATGACGTTACCAGTAATAAGCTGAAGATCAGTAAATTCATGCCGGGTATCGCGGCACCGATAGCCAGCGTCACTGGCAGTAATGCAGTAGTATGTGCTGTGCTGCTGGCAAATAAGTAGTGCAATAGATAAAAGGCTATCACTAAGATCAGTGTAGCAGCAACGGGTGATAAATCGCCCAGCCATTGGCCACCTAAGACACCCAGCCAACGGATAAAGCCGACATCAGATAAGCCTCCGGCCAGAGTTACCAAGGTCGCAAACCACACCAGCGTATTCCAGGCAGCCTTATTGCCGGTAATATCTGACCAGTCCAACACTTTGGCATATAACATTAAACAAATCACCAGCAAGGCAGCTAACGCCGGCTCAATATATTTACCGGCAAAGATCCACAGTACCAGGGCTAAGCAAACAAAACTGACCAGTAACCACTCTTTTAGCTGCATCGGGCCAAGTTTAGCCAGCTCTGTTGCGGCCCAGCGCGGGACTTCTGCATTGCTTTTTATGGTTGGCGGGTAAAACCAATACGCCAGCAAAGGGGTTAGTAGCAGCAGTATCACCCCTACCGGTAAAAATGCTAATGCCCAGGTGGCCCAGCTAATACTAATATCTATTTGGCTTTTTACTAAGGCGGTGGCCAGTAAATTGGGGGCTAGTGCTGATAAAAACATTGAGCTGGTGACACAGGTTGCGGCAATGGCGACCCACATCAAATAAGAGCCAATCAGCCGGGCGCTTGGATCATTAGGTTTGGAGCCATACAGGGCCGGCAGGTTAGAGATAATAGGGAAGATGGTGCCGCCACTTCTGGCCGTGTTAGACGGTGTAAAAGGAGCGAGCAATAAATCGGCAAAGCTGATCGCATAACCAAGGGTGAGGGTGTTTTTACCCATTTTCTTTACCAGCAATAAGGCTAACCTTTTACCAAGCTGGGTTTTTTCGTAGCCTGCGGCAAACATAAAGGCACTAAAAATAAGCCAAACGGTAGAGTTACCAAAACCGGCAACGGCCCAGCGAAACGCTGTGCCCGCACTATTAAAGTTAGTCGTGGCTAACTGCGTTGGGCTAAATAACACCCATGGCGCTGCAATAGCCACCAACACCACTGCCGATAAACCTACCACGGCGCCTGGCAGGGGCTCTAAGATTAACCCGGCGATTACTGCCACAAAAATAGCAAAAAAGCGCCAGGCATGTGGATCTAAGCCGTCAGGCACCGGTAATAACAAAATTAATATTGCTAATAACAGCGGCAGTAGTGCTTTCGACCAAGCTGGCATAAGGTTTCTCCAAAGTGTATATAAACTTAGCTTAGCAAGGAAAATGCAACTTTGAGCTGCTAAATCAACTTTGCCTGATCTATCGCAAACAATTGCGGCTGCTGAAGCGTCGCTGTCAGCGTTTTCGCAAGAGATCCTTCGACGTCAGATCCCAAACGGTCGGACGGAAATAGCCAAGGTCGAAGCCGGCGAGTGGACTATAGATAATAACCTAACATCGATTTGATGCTGATCGATATAGGCTTAGATGTGCTCAAAAGTTTTCAATGTATAGCAACGCAGCAGCTTTTTGAAATTGACAAATCCAGCCAGTGGTCGGTAATGCCAGGAATGTTGAAATTGTCGATTATCATTAGCAGGGGGAGCGCTGTTTAAAAATGGCATAGGTGCAGTACACCTCGCTGAGATATTGCACGAAGATTATCTGCAGCCACTTGAGATGAGTGCCAACGAGCAGGAGTAACGCCGTAATATCAGCACAAACAAGCTTATCGAAGAGCGCTCAACTCTTGCCCTATAAAGATTTCGTATTGGCATTACATAAGAATGTCGTGCAAAAGTGGTAAAGTCTTGATAAGGTTATAACTGATATCAGGGCATATGCATCGAAAATGCCACATCATCTAAGATGTGCAATTTACCTGAGTGATCGCTACTGAAGCATCAGCTCCGGAAACATTTGGCTGGCGACAAGCTGGAGCCTTTGCAGCGCGATGCCGATGTAGAGCCGGTGATTAACGTGCTGTGTTCGTACCTAAAAAATTAACTGATAAGTAAGATGACATACCGTGATAAGTAACGATGCACTAGCCAGAACACCGCTAAGCAAAATGCTGATGGCATTATTGCTGGTTGTGCAGTTGCTATGTGTCGTTTCCAGCGCTTTTGCGGCTCAACACGCTGCTGATGATATTCATCATCAAATATTATGGTCGGATACTGCAGAAGTTGGGGCAGCAGAGCAATCAGCATTTACCGATGCCTCAGTGCATACCGGTTGCGACTATTGTAGTCATTGCCATGCTGCGCATATTGGCTTGTTTAAGTCATTACCGGCTTTGCCGGTAATGGCTAATGAACTACTGGTATCTTACCTGAAGGATTTACCCTCTTCCTCTAAACTAAGCATTTACCGCCCACCCATCAGCTGATTCTGTTTTTCTGGTTTTTACATTACCAATAACAGGATTTTGCTATGTTTTTAAAATTAAACACTAAGCGCTTTGCTGCGTTTGGTTTGCTGGTTGCCAGTAGCATTCTGCTGCATCAGGCAGTGGCAGCTGAACCTGCAACAGCGGATTTAACGCTGCAACAAGCAGCGAAAAAGGTGTTGCAACAACACCCACAGCTCCAGGTATTTGATTGGCGCTTAAAAGCGGCTGCCGGGCAGCAACAACTGGCCGAACTGAACCCAGGCTATGAACTGGGCTTGCAGGCCGATAATGCCTTTGGCACGGGTGATATGTCGGGTGTTAAAAGCCTCGAAGTTACGGTGTCGTTGTCTTCCGTTATTGAGCTTGGCGATAAGCGCCAGGCCCGGATGGCGGTGTCCAGTGCAAGTCAGGGATTATTGCTGGCGCAGCGCCAGGCCGCGAGCCTGGATTTACTGGGCGAGCTGACCCAGCGTTTTGTAACTGTGCTGACATTGCAGCAAAAAACGGCGCTGGCGGCACAAACCGTCAGTATGACTGAGCAGGCTTTAACGCTGGTGACGCAGCGGGTGCAGCGTGGTGCAGCACCGGAGGCCGAGCAACTAAGGGCGAAAGTGGCTTTTAAGCAAGCACAGTTGCAGCATGGCTTACTGCAAACCGAGCTGGATAGCAGCAAGTTGGCGCTGGTCAGTTTATGGGGGGCGGAACAAGCCGATTTTAATCAGGTTAGTGGTGATTTATTTCAGCTGGCGCAAAGCCCCTCCTTTCAAACACTTTATCAACAAGTGCTGGCAACCCCCACCGTAGAGGTCTTTGCAGCCCGGCAACGCTTGCGTGATGCTGAGCTGACACTGGCGCAAAGTCAGTCGGCGGGTGATGTACGCTGGCAGATTGGAGCCATGCGTTCACAAGAAAGCCGGGATTTTGGTTTGGTTGCCGGCGTGTCAGTGCCTTTGTTTAGTAAACAGCGTAATCAGGGTGCGATAACTGCGGCGCAGGCAGAGTCTCAGGCGGAACAGTTTGAAAAAGAAACTGCCTTGCTGGATTTACGCGCCCGCTTGTATCAGGCCTGGCAAACTCACCGTTACAGCAGTATGGCAGTAAAGGATATGCAGCGCGATATTCTGCCGCTACTGGAGCAGGCACTACAACAAACTGAAGACGCATACCGCCGTGGCCGTTATGGCTATGCAGAGTGGATTTCTGCCCGTCAGGCACTACAAGACGCTCAGCTTGAGTTGGTTAATGCTGCCAGTACCGCACTGAGCAATCAGGTACTGATTGAACAGCTTGCCGGTGTTGCGCTTGCGGCATCACCTCTGGCGATAAAGACACCCACTCAGCTTATCACTACTGAATCAGGATCTTCCAAATGAAATATTCCGCGTTATTCCTTGCATTACTGATCGCTCAGGGTATGGCTGTTGCACCTGCTCAGGCCGGGCCGGGCCATAGCCATGATGAAAAACCGAAAACGGCACAAACAAACAGCGCTCATGCCCATGATGATAGCGGGCACGATCATGGCAGCGACCATGATGATGATCACGATGAAGCCGCAACGATTGATGCCGACATGGCAAAAAGGGTAGGGATTGAAGTGGCGACTGCCGGTGCTGGTACCATTGAACGCCATATTCCGTTATACGGTGAGCTTGTCATCCCACCTAACCGTCAGGCACAGGTGCGAGCCCGTTTTCCCGGCATGATTACCCAGATAAAGCCTGCAGTTGGCGACACAGTGAAAAAAGACGAGGTGCTGGCGCTGGTGGAATCCAATGACAGCCTGCGCACTTATCCGGTAACCGCGCCGATAGCGGGGGTGTTATTACAGCAATATGCCAGTCAGGGCGAATACACAGCCGGTGAAACGTTATTTTCACTGGCAGACAGCAGCATACTGTGGGCTGAGCTGAAAGTATTCCCGGCCGCAATGGATGAGATAAAAACGGGTTTGCCGGTGCATATCGAAGCTCGCGGTGGCAGGGTTGATAGTCAGATCACCCATATTTTGCCGGCCTCCGGCCAGCCTTATGTATTGGCGCGGGTTGAACTGGATAACAGCAACGGCCGTTTTTCTGCCGGAGAGCGGGTCAGTGCGCTGGTGGATGCTGAAATCATAGCTGTTTCTCTGGTGATAGATAACACGGCCTTACAGGATCTGGGAGGTAAGCAGGTGGTGTTTGTGCGCGAAGGCAACCGCTATGAACCGCGGCCACTGCAGCTAGGCCGCACCGATGGGCGCTTTACGGAAGTGCTGTCTGGTTTGCATGCGGCTGAAGAGTATGTGGTGGTAAATAGTTATCTGATTAAGGCCGAGATCGAAAAGGCCGGCGCAGCTCACGAACACTAAAATTTGCCTGGCTGCGCTTTGGTTCTGCGGCGTTAAAAACCGGCTCAGCATGCTCATTTACCGCATGTAAACTGCGCTGCTTCGCCCGTTCTTGCCTTGCGTAACCTTTGCTCGCTCAGGCAGATGAAAAGGAGATAAACATGATTGAAGCTATCGTTCGTTTCTCAATTGAGCGACGGTATCTGATGCTGGGCCTGATCTTGTTACTGATTGGCGCCGGGCTGTGGAGTTACCAGCGATTACCTATCGATGCAGTACCTGATATTACCAACGTACAGGTACAAATTAACACTGAAGCGCCTGGCTATTCACCTTTGGAAGCCGAGCAACGGATTACCTTTGTGGTGGAAACGGCGCTTTATGGCTTGCCAAAACTAAAATATACCCGTTCGTTGTCACGTTACGGGCTGTCACAGGTTACGGTGGTGTTTGAAGAAGGCACCGACATTTATTTTGCCCGTAACCTGCTTAATGAGCGGCTTGGCAGTATCAAGAATGCACTGCCTGCCGGACTGGAACCACAAATGGGACCCATTGCTACGGGTCTTGGTGAAATATTTGTTTATACCGTCGATGTTAAACCCGGCGCTACTGATGCAAATGGCAAACCGCTTGATGCCATGTATTTGCGTGAAGTACAGGACTGGATTATCAAACCGCAACTGGCGCAAGTGCCCGGTGTGGTTGAGGTTAATACCATCGGTGGTTATGACAAACAGTACCACGTGATGCCTGATCCGGCAAAAATGCTGGCCATGGGTGTGACATTGCCGCAACTGTCAGAGGCGCTGCTTAGCAATAATGCTAACCGTGGGGCAGGTTATATTGAGCGTAATGGCCAGCAATTACTGGTGCGTTCGCCCAGCCAGCTCAGTACTATCAGCAGTATTGAAAATGTGGTGGTAGCGCTAAATGGCTCAGTACCTATCCGGATAAAAGATGTGGCAGAAGTAGGGCTTGGTAAAGAGTTACGTACCGGTGCCGCCACCCGTGACGGCCACGAAACCGTAATGGGTACGGTGATGATGCTGCTGGGTGAAAACTCGCGGACCGTTGCCCGCGATGCTGCTCAAAAGCTGGAAGAGATAAAAGCTTCCCTGCCAGAAAATGTGATTGTTGAAGCGGTATATGACCGTACCACGCTGGTAGATAAAACCATTGCGACTGTGCAAAAAAATCTGCTGGAAGGGGCATTACTGGTCATTGTGGTGCTGTTTGTGCTGCTGGGGAATATCCGCGCGGCACTGATTACCGCCGCCGTAATCCCGCTGGCAATGTTGGCCACCATTACCGGTATGGTACAGCAAGGCGTATCAGCTAACTTGATGAGCCTGGGAGCGCTGGATTTTGGCCTGATTGTCGATGGTGCGGTGATTATTGTCGAAAACTGTATCCGGCGCTTAGGAATGGCACAACACCAAAATGGTGGCTTGCTGGCACTGCGCGAACGCTTAAACGTGGTGTTTGCTGCAACGACCGAAGTGATTAAACCCAGTTTGTTTGGGGTAGCGATTATCACGGTAGTGTATATCCCGATTTTTGCCCTGACCGGCGTTGAAGGCAAAATGTTTCACCCAATGGCCGCTACAGTAGTAATGGCATTACTGGCCGCTATGGTGCTGTCACTGACTGTGGTTCCTGCCGCCGTTGCCGTGTTTATGAGCGGTAAAATCAACGAACAGGAAAGCCGGGTTATTGTGGCTGCAAAATCACTGTATCGTCCGGTGTTGCATGCCGTAATCAAGCTGCGTTTGCTGGTTGCTGGTTTGGCAACGCTGCTGGTCGCGGTTTGTTTATGGCTTGCCACCACGCTGGGATCGGAATTTATCCCACAATTGGATGAAGGCGATATTGCCTTGCATGCGATGCGGGTAACCGGTACCGGGCTGGAGCAGTCAGTTGCAATGCAGGAAGTACTGGAGCAGCGGATTAAGCAATTTCCTGAAGTTGATAAGGTTTTTGCCAAAATTGGTACGCCGGAAGTAGCAACTGATCCGATGCCGCCGAACGTTGCAGACAACTTTGTTATTTTAAAACCGCGCAGCGAATGGCCGGATCCGCGTAAAACCAAAGCGGCGCTGGTAGCTGAAATGGAACAGGCACTGGAACAACTGCCTGGTAATAACTACGAGTTTACCCAGCCGATTCAGATGCGTTTTAACGAGCTGATTTCTGGTGTGCGTTCGGATGTGGGCATTAAAGTGTTTGGTGATGACCTGGATGTGCTGTTAAGCGTAGCAAACAGCATTGAGCAGGTTGCCAACAGTATTAGCGGCGCGGCAGATGTGAAAACAGAACAGGTATCCGGTTTACCGGTACTGTCGGTAATGCCAAAGCTAACGGCTTTATCCCGTTACGGACTAACAGTCAGCCAGTTTCAGGATATCATCGCCATGTCGATTGGTGGCGAAGAGGCGGGGCTAATCTATGAAGGTGATCGCCGGTTTCAGCTAATAGTTCGTTTACCGGAGCAAATCCGCAGTGATATTGATAGCCTGTCATGGCTGCCTATTCCAACGCCGGATGGAGGCTATGTACCGCTAAATGAAATTGCTACGCTGGATATTCAACCGGCACCGGCACAAATCAGCCGCGAAAATGGTAAGCGCCGTATTGTGGTATCGGCTAATGTGCGCGAGCGCGATCTGGGTAGCTTTGTTGCCGAACTGAAACAGCGGATTAGTGCCGACGTCACTCTGCCAGCCGGTTACTGGCTGGATTATGGCGGTACTTTTGAGCAATTGGAGTCGGCCAGTAAACGGCTGGCAATCGTAGTGCCGGTGACCTTATTGCTGATTATCGCCTTGTTGGTGATGGCGTTTAATTCGCTCAAAGATGCACTGATTATCTTTACCGGTGTGCCACTGGCACTGACGGGGGGCGTACTGGCACTGTGGCTGCGCGATATGCCGCTGTCTATTTCAGCCGGTGTCGGCTTTATTGCCTTGTCTGGTGTCGCGGTGCTGAACGGTCTGGTAATGGTATCGTTTATGCGCCAGCTATGGCAGGAAAAAGGCGATTTACTGTATGCCGTGGTTGAAGGCGCGTTGATCCGGTTACGTCCGGTATTGATGACAGCGCTGGTGGCCAGCCTGGGGTTTGTGCCAATGGCGTTGAATACCGGCACCGGGGCAGAAGTACAGCGCCCGCTGGCAACAGTAGTGATTGGCGGTATTATCTCGGCTACTTTGCTGACATTAGTAGTACTGCCGGCGTTATACCACTGGCTGCATCAGAATGACCAAAGGTTAGCTGATTAGATCGTTGTCATCCTCAATTCAATAATGTGGCAAGCGTTACCGCGGGATGACCCTATCGGGTATCCCGCGCATGCTACAACCGTAAAAGGTAAAGTGTTCTGCCTCTGCCAGAGCGGGAGAGTTTTATCGCGTTTGTCTAGGGCGTGTTGGCGGCGCTACCGCAATAAAACCGGGTTAAAACAGTACTGATTTTGCACAGCAAACCTGAGATAAGTTATTTATCTCAGGTTTTGGCGGCTATCTTCTACACTTACAGGTAGAATACGCCTTTATTTGCGTGTCTGCCGTCTTTGTTCAGCGCCCACCTGTAGGATCTGTTATGAAAAAAACCTTTGCGTTAACTCACCCTAAGCTGCAACCGGCGCGTTTAGTTGACGCTATTAAACACGAAATTCGCAAATATCTGGCGCGCGAACGGCGTAAAGCGGTGCCAGCCGATAAAGACTATTGGACCTTTGATTGCCGCTTTGGCGCCTCAGAGGCGGAAGCGAAACCGATGTTCACCTCTGAAATCAATCAACATATCGACGCGGCGGCCGCGCAGCAGTGGCCGCAGTTTTATATCGAAATTCTGGCTCGTGCCTGTAATCACAAGCCGCGCCCGGATAGCGATCTTGAGTAAGCTTCACTTATAAGCTGCAGCCAGGCTGCAGAGGAATTCTTATGCAATTTTCAGCTTTAAATTTGGCACCAGACTTACTGCGTGGCTTAACAGCCTGTGGTTTTAGTGAGCTTACGCCAGTGCAGGCGCAGGCGATAGTGCCGGCGCGGCGCGGCAAAGATTTACAGGTTACTGCGCAAACCGGAACCGGTAAAACCGCGGCCTTTGCGATTCCATTATTACAACGCTTGGTGGATACGCCGCAAGCTGTGGTTGAGCGGCGGCCCCGGGCGTTAATTTTAACGCCAACCCGGGAGCTTGCCGAGCAGATTGCCAATGCGATTAGCACCTATGCCCAATTTTTGCCACTTAGCGTCACTGCGATTTATGGCGGCGTTAAAATGGGCGGGCAGGCCAGTAAATTACAGAACGGCGTTGATATCGTGGTCAGTACGCCGGGCCGCTTAATTGAGCATATGGCGCTGGGTAACGTGATCTTAAGTGACGTTGCTTTTGTGGTGCTGGATGAGGCTGATCGTATGCTTGATATGGGCTTTAGTACTGATGTGCTGAAGTTAGTGGAGATGACCGCAGCCAGCCGGCAAACACTGCTGTTTTCTGCGACCACGTCGCCAGCAGTGAATGAACTGTCTCACAAGATTTTGAAAAATCATCAGCAAATCCGGGTAGCGAAAACCAACAGCACTGCCGACACGGTGGAGCATGTGGTGTATCCGGTAGAAGAAAGTCGCAAAATCGAGTTATTTGAACAACTGTTAGCTGAGCACAACTGGTTTCAGGTGCTGGTTTTTACCAGTACCAAAGAGCAGGCCGATCGGTTACTCGCCGATCTGCAAAAAGCTAAAGTGAATGCTGCGGTTTGTCATGCCGATAAAAGCCAGGGCAGTCGTCGCCGCGCACTGGCCGATTTTAAATCAGCCAAACTGCAGGTACTGATTGCTACTGAAGTTGCCGCCCGGGGTCTGGATATTCAGGGGCTGGATTATGTGGTGAACTTTAACTTGCCGTATTTACCGGAAGACTATGTCCACCGCATAGGTCGCACCGGGCGCGCTGGCGCCAAGGGGCAGGCGATCTCCTTTGTCAGCCGTGAAGAAGAGCAAAATCTGGAGCGTATTCAAAAGCTGATTGGCAGTACTATTGCGCGGGTGGTGAAACCCGGCTTTGAAGTCAGCAACCGCGGCAGCTTGTTAAAAAGCATTTCGCGTAAAGTGCTTGGCACCCGCGCCAATAAAGCCAGCGCGACCCAGATTGATGTTGCCACCCCGAAAGCAAAAGCAAAAAAGCCAGCCGGCAGCGCAGCGGTAAAACCTGGTAAAGCCCGCCGCAGCTAAGCTCAATACATTCACAGCACGCAGCGCAAACCGTTATCGTGAATGGCGGTTCTGCGCTGGCGCACCGTGCTACTTTAGTCGATAGCTTAAAGCTGTCGCACTTACAGCAGAAAGCCGTTATTACAAGCAGTTACACTCAATAGTGCGGCCTGGTCAGTGTGCGGGGAATGGCATAAAAATCACGATGAATAACGCTTAGCGCTTTACTTCCTACCGCTAAGGGTTAGAATACGCGCGCTGTTCTGAGCAAAGACTACACCGCTCTGGTTATATAAGGTAATTGCAATGCATCCGATGTTAAACATCGCGGTCCGCGCTGCCCGTTTCACCGGTAACGTCATCATTTTCGTCGGTATTATGCTGGCCGGAATCCTTTGTCTGGTTTCGCAACGCCGTGTCTGTAAAACGCCTGTTCTTATGTTATCTGCCAAGCTCTTGCCTCAGTCTCAACCTCTTTATTTGCTGCGCTGTTTTATCACCCGCGTCCGCCATCTTACGGTGTATTGCCACCATGCCGGACACCCTGATAACAGCCGGCACGCCAGGGTCGGCCCAACGTATTCCTGCCTCCCTGCCAACCGCTTTTCGTTTACTACCGCTGTTTTGTCGCTGTTATCTGTCGCCCTGAGCAAGCAAGCCTGTGCTGCCACAGGGATGCAGGGCGCTTATGGTCACTCAGGCTAAAAGACAAAACACAGTTCAGTTAACGGCAAGGTTCACTCACTTTTAATTTAAACCGTGCAATATCTAGCGGAGAGCTTTGGCAATGGTACTGACTCTGACATCCACACTGGCACTATTTGTATTAATAGCGCTGTCGACCGTGGTTTTTTTCGCAGCTAAACGTTTTAAAATGCCTTATACCGTGTTGCTGGTGCTGGTTGGCCTGCTGCTGGTGCCGATTGTCAGCTTGCCCTATGTCAGTACGGTTTTCGGCTTTATCAGCGAGATGGCACTGACACCGGAGTTACTGTTCTTTATCTTCCTGCCGGTGCTGATTTTTGAATCCGGCTTTAATATGAACTTCCGCAAGATGGTCGATAACGCCTGGGCCATTTCGTTACTGGCGGTGGTGGGTCTCTGTATCTCGTCAGTGATGATCGGTACCTTGCTCTACTACCTGTTACCGCTGATTGGGATTGAAGTACCCTTTATTCTGACGCTGATGTTCGGTGCCATTATCTCTGCCACCGATCCGGTCGCGGTGCTGTCGATGTTTAAAGAATTTGGCGTGCCTCGCCGCTTAGGAATGATTTTTGAAGGTGAAAGTTTGTTTAACGATGGTACCGCCGTCGCCTTATTTTTCGTGTTCTTTGCCATAGCTACCGATGGTTTTAATGGCAGCGCTACGGTACTGCACGGTATCAGCGAGTTTGTCATTATGCTGACCTCGGGTGTGGTGATTGGCCTGGTGTTGGCAGGACTGTTTTCCAAAGCACTGCACTTTACAAAAAGCAATGAATTTGTAACTGTCACCTTGTTAGTGATCTCGGCCCACCTGGTGTTTATCCTGACCGAGTTGATTAACAGCCTGGGCTATTTCCATGTGTCGTCGATTATTGCGACGACTGTTGCCTCCTTATTCCTTGGTAATTACTCGCGTAATATCCTGGCGCCGAAGGTCGATGAGTACCTGAGTAAGCTGATTGAGAACATGGCTTTTATCGTTAACTCGCTGGTGTTCCTGATGGCGGGCTTATTGTTCGCCAGCCTGGGCGTTAATTTTGCTGAGCTGTGGTTACCAATCTTGCTGACAGTGGTTGTGGTGGCCGTAACCCGGATCGTCGCGGTTTATGCGGTGATGGTGCCACTTAACTGGAGTAAGGTAGAAGAAACTATTCCCGCATCGTGGAATAAGTTATTGGCCTGGGCCAGTTTGCGCGGTGCCTTGTCGATTATTATCGTGTTGATTATCCCGGAAGACTTTACGCTGGAAGGCTGGAGCCTGCCATATTCGCCACGCGATTTCCTGCTGGCACTGACCATCGGCTGTATTCTGGCGACCCTGTTTATTAAAGCGCCGATGATTGGCCCTATGATGCGCCGCTACAAAATCAATGCCGCCGAGCCACTGGGAACCGCACATCGTGCCGATCTGGGTATTTACTATCTGCTGACGGAGCGGTCGCGCTTACAGGAACACCGCGCGAAAGGCTTTTTCAGTGAAGAAAAATACCAGTTTTTATTGGCGCAGGTAGAGAAAAAGCTCGGCGAAGCCAAAGCAGAACGTGAGGCCCTGATGCAGCGTTATGGCCGGACCATCTTTGTGCAGTCGCTACATCTGGCGATGGTCAATATCGAATTTACCATCCTGAAACGCTTGTATATTAATGATGAAGTCAGTTTACGGCCTTATCGCAAAATCTATAGCAAGTTGTTCTTACAGAAAGAAAAAATTGAGTATGCCCAGCATAGCCATATCGATCCGGAAGCCTTTAAAGAGCGAAAGGATATCTTTGAATGGCTGGCCAATATGATGCACACCTTGTTCAGTCGCAAGGTCAGCGAGCAGAAGTTACTGGAAGAAAAATTGGAGTATTATCGCAGTCAGATGATTATTGCCCGTAAAGCACTGATTATTATTGGCCTGATGCAGGATAATTTTGACGAGCCGGTATTCCAGGCGGATATTTATGCCGAAGTCACCGAGTTGTACCGGCAATATCAGGAGCGCAATGCCGGCAAACAGGCTGCATTGACTGCACAGCACCCGCAGGTCTTATCAGCACATCTGGAGCAACTGGCGAACCGTTCGTTGGCGCAATCCGGTCAGCGGGCACTGAACTATTTACATGAGAATGGTCTGGTAACGGAAGCGGCCGAAGAAGATATCCGCCACCGGTTTGATACCAGTAATCATAGTGCCTAGCGCG
Organism: Alishewanella aestuarii B11; assembly: GCF_000280055.1. Classification (GTDB taxonomy): domain Bacteria; phylum Pseudomonadota; class Gammaproteobacteria; order Enterobacterales; family Alteromonadaceae; genus Alishewanella; species Alishewanella aestuarii. The sequence goes on from NZ_ALAB01000010.1 coordinate 185,072, forward strand.
GTGTTTTCGCAGCGCAGCGGCATTTAACGGGTCAGCCTGTTAAAAGCGGGTCAAACGGGTAGCAACAGGCGCGGGGTAATCAGCCGCGCCTTGTTTTTACATAGCGATCAGCAGACAGCAGAGGAGTCGTCTTTGTCTGAATTAACCAAGTCAATTGCTGCTGCCGGCACGCCAGCATCCGCCAGCTTTTCCCCCACAGTGTTAGTCTTGCCGGTGGTTGGCGCGGTCAGTTTTGTGCATCTGCTGAATGATATTATTCAGGCCATCTTGCCTGCGATCTATCCGATGTTAAAACTGGATTATGCGCTGAGCTTTACCCAGATTGGCTTAATTACGCTGATTTTTCAGCTTACCGCATCGTTATTGCAACCGGCGGTCGGCCTGTACACCGATAAGCATCCCAAACCCTTGTTACTGCCACTTGGTATGGTGTTTACGCTGCTTGGTCTGGTGTTACTCAGCCTGGGGCAAAGTTTTGCCATGTTGTTGCTGGCTTCAGCACTGATCGGGTTAGGCTCGTCAACTTTTCATCCGGAAGCGTCGCGGGTAGCCCGAATGGCGTCGGGTGGTCGTTATGGCTTTGCGCAGGGGTTATTTCAGGTCGGCGGTAATGCCGGCTCGGCCCTGGGGCCATTGTTAGCGGCTCTGATTATTATTCCGCGGGGCCAGGGGAGTATTGGCTGGTTTTGCCTGTTAGCAATAGTTGGCATTATGGTGCTGTTGCGCGTCAGTCGCTGGGTGGTTAGCAGTAACGCCCGTCTGCAATTGCGTAGCGCGGCAAAAAATGGCAATGGCTTAACAGTGCAGCAAACCCGGCAGGCGCTGCTGGTACTGGCGCTGCTGGTGTTTTCCAAATACGTCTATATGACCTGCCTCAGCAACTTTTACACCTTTTATCTGATTGAAAACTTTGCAGTATCCGTTGCAGATTCCCAGCTGTTTTTATTTTTATTTCTGGCTGCAGTGGCAGTGGGTACAGTGGCAGGTGGGCCTATCGGCGACAGGATAGGGCGTAAGCCGGTGATCTGGGTGTCTATTGTTGGTGCGGCGCCGTTGGCGTTGCTACTACCCTATGTCAATTTAGCCGGGGCTGCCGTGCTGACCGTGTTGATTGGGCTGATTATGTCCTCAGCCTTTTCGGCGATTATCGTCTTTGCCCAGGAGTTGATGCCAGCCAAAATCGGTATGATTTCCGGTGTATTCTACGGCATGATGTTTGGCATCAGTGGCATCAGTGGCATCGCCGCCGCCTTGCTCGGCATGCTGGCCGATGCCACCAGTATCAGCACCATCTTTAAGCTTTGTGCCTGGTTTCCGCTACTGGGGATGCTGGCGTTTTGGTTACCCAGGATCCCGCGACCACAAACCTAGCACGCATAATCAGCTTTTGGTTAATCCCAGTGCTGAGCGGATAGAGTTAGCAAACTCGGTAAAGCGTTCCTGTAAGGTGCGTTTTACACTGATACTGACCGAGCCCAGTACCGAGATACCCTCAACCCGGATAAAGTGCGTTTTGGCTTGCCCCGGGCCGCCGCTGCTGACGTTATTGCTGCTGGAAGAGGCGATATTGTTCACATCGCTAATTACTGCAACGTGTTCAGGTACCTTGATCGTGACGCTGCCCAGCCAGTTTTGCACTTTTATTGTTAGCTGCGTATGGTCAAACTGCGCTTCAGAAAAATCCAGCTCAACCGAGGAGAGCGCATTAATGATGGTCAGATGTTGTGGTACCCGCCATGGGCCACTGCGTTCATCACTGCTTAATACCGAAACCAGGCGATCACAGTCAGTCGGCGCGCTTTGCTGGTGCGCCTGATTATGGCGACCCGGCGAGTTAAAATTTTGCGCCCACATGGCGCGATATTTGGCATCGGGTAATAAAGTGAGGTCAGCAACCTGTTCGGCCAGCAGCAGGTGATCATCAGAATTGGTGGCAATATCCAGCCGCCGTTCAAAGGCTTGCTCGGAAATGACACCATGGCTGTAGTTCATAATCAGTTGGTCAATCACCTCTTCCCTGATTTGAGCAACAGGCCGGTCTTGCAGTTTTACGCCTGTGGTATCAATTGCCATCTCGCTATCCTTTTGCTGGTTGCTGCCGGAGCCGGCACACAGTACTGATCGAATAACTATCAGCATGGCCCAATTTTGTCAGTTAGCACAGCAGAAAATTGTAAGCGATTTTAACAGCCAGAAAACATCAGCCTTCTGGCTGTGGTCTACTGCCGGGTAGTTCGCGCCTGTCAGGTAAGCTTTAGCGCCAGCGTTGCAACATGCCGCCCCTGAAAGCGCGCCATATTCAGCTCTTTTGGCGAGGGCGCGCGTTTCCCATCTGCCCCGGCTATACAGGCAGCACCCAGTGGTGAGCCCCCTTTAAGCTCTGAAATATCGGCCAACTCCGGACAGCTGTAAGGCAAGCCAACGATAATCATGCCATGGTGCAATAGCGTGGTATGAAAGGACTGCACTGTGGTTTCGTTGCCACCACCGGTGCCGGTAGAGGTAAAAACGCTGCCAATTTTGCCAATCAGTTTGCCTTGTGCCCAAAGCCCACCGGTTTGATCAAGGAAATTGCGCATTTGCGAGGCCATATTGCCAAAGCGGGTTGGGGTGCCGAAGATGATCGCATCGTAATCGGCCAGCTCAGCAGGCTTAGCTATTGCGGCTGCCTGATCCAGCTTCACACCGGCTGATTTCGCCACTTCAGGGGGCATCAGTTCCGCCACCCGTTTAATATCCACCTGCACGCCACTAACTTGTCGGGCGCCTTCGGCAACCGCATTCGCCATGGTCTCGACATGGCCGTATGATGAGTAGTACAGCACCAGTAGTTTTTTCATAAGGTCCTCATAAGTATTAATGGCATCAAGCAGTTTAAGGTTCTGCCACAGGCCGCTGTTATCACGCCTTTGGCGACCGGAGCAGTGCCGGCGACAGTCTGGGCAGGTACGCTGACAGCAATAAGCTTAGCTGCAATAGCCGCCGCTTGTCTTATGACTCCGCCAGTTGTTTGGCATGCAACACGGCATTTTTAATGGTCTCTTGCCAAAAACTGTCGGGCTGCGCTGCTGACTTACCCGGTTTCAGCGTCCAATTCAGGGTGTAATCAAGATAAACGCCGTCGTCTTCTTCAAAGATGGTATTAGTGACAAAGCCGCTATACACCTCATCCTGATAAGATTTAAAAATCACCGTCAGGGTTAGCGGTTCGGCCACAACCAGCTCTCTGATCACTTTGCCCTGTGCCGTCTCCATTTCCCGTTCAATGCAATTGGCACTGTGTTCCCGTAGTATTGCGACCCGGACTATCCCGGGTACGTATTTGTCAGGACGACGCATTTTATCGAGCATCATGTCCCAGAGTTTATTCGCACTTGCATGCACCTTTACCCGATAGTTCACTAATGGCATAGCGGCCTCCACTGTTGGTTCTGCTACTAAGCTTAGAGGGTGTGACCGCCGTGCACTAGCGCGAGATCTGAAACAGCTGCGTTTCAAAATAGCTAGCTATAGGATAGGGCGTTTGCCCGGGCGTCCGGGGCAAACTCTGTTGCACCCAGTTTAGGAGCTGGTTTTGCGCTGTTGACTGAACCAGACACTGCCCAGTACCACCACAATACCAAGGATTTGCAGTACCGACAGGGCTTGCCCCAGGATCAGCCAACCCAGCATTACGGCACTTAGCGGGCTTAAAAAACCCAAAGGTGCCACCAGATTGGGGCTTAGCCGGGCAATGCCACGAAACCAGATAATGTAGGTAAAGGCGGCACCCAGCAGCCCCAGATATAAAAAACCGGCGATATTGACCAGTGTCAGGGACGGCAGAGCTGGCTCGAAAAACCATGCCGCAGGCACTAACAGAATGCCGCCAGCCGTGAGTTGCCAGCTGGTAAAGGTCAGGGTGCTGACCGCCGGTTGCCAGCGCCGGCTCAAGACAGTGCCCAATGCCATGGCAACGGCACTGCCGATCCCGGCTGCAATGCCCACAGGATCAAGTTTAGCCGCCGGTGTCAGAATCAGTAGCGCGACCCCGAGTATGCCGGCCACGGCAGCGATTAGTGCGCTGGTGTGAATCTTGGTGCCCAGTAATCCTCTGGATAAGACGATAACAAACAAAAACTGCATTGCCCCCAGGGTTGCAGCCACGCCTCCGGGCAAGCGGTACGCCGCGATAAATAATAACCACCAGAACACTGAGAAATTCAGGGCGCCGAGCAGAAAAATCCGGCCCAGCCAGTGTCTGTCGGGAAGTTGCCGCACCAACAGTAACAGCAGGATACCGGCAGGTAAGGCCCTTAGCATTGACGTGGTAAGCGGATAGCCCAGTGGCAACATCTCGGTGGTGATCAGATAAGTGCTGCCCCAGATCACTGGCGCCAGGCCAGTGATCAGCACGTCACGGGCGTTGCTTTCACGGTTCATTGGTGAGTCCTGTGCCTGCTGTTGTGATCAGATTATCCTGTTGTCTGCTGTGCCACTAGTACTAAAAATGGCCGGGCGCTGTTTCGTTTTTATACGCTATCCGTTTACGTCGTGCCTGTTCCGCCGCGGAAAGGCGAGTTAAACCGCGAGCCAGAATAGTTGGCACTAGAGCTGGGCTTAAGATCTAAGCTGAACTATGCTGTGTTACGCTAATGCCCGCTGCCGGGCACGTTTTGCCAGCCTGAAGATGAGCTTGTCATGGATTTAAATGCGACCCGCTATTTCGTAAAGATCGTGCAAATGGGCAGTATCTCTGCCGCAGCCAGGGTACTGAATTTGCCAAAGGCAACCCTAAGCCGGCAATTATCAGCTCTGGAGCAGCGACTTGGCAACCGACTACTAAACCGCTCCACCCGGGCGTTGTCGCTAACCGATTTGGGGCAGGAATACTATGCCAGCGTTGTTAGCCTGATTGACGAACTAGAGCTGGCAGAGCAGAGCTTGCTGCAGCAACATGCCGAGCCTGCTGGCTTGATCCGGATTGGTGCCACCACTGGCTACTGTCAGCATCGGATTACGCCTCTGTTACCGGGCTTTCTTACTGCGTATCCCAGGGTCCGGATTGAATTAAAGCTAAGTGAGCAACGCAGCCACGTTGTGCAGGATGGGCTCGATCTTACCATCAGAATGGGGGAGTTGGCTGACTCTGAATTGTTGTGCCGTAAAATTGGTACTGTCAGACGGATCCTCTGTGCTGCCCCCGCTTATCTTGCAAAATCGGAAACGCTGGTCACTCCGGACGATCTGAGACGGCAGCAATGTGTGGTATTGTCTGCCGCGCTGGATAAATGGCAGTTTGAGAATAATATTTCGGTCAGCGTAAATTGGCAGATCGCAGCCGGTAATATGTCTAACGCCTGTCAGTTAGTGCTGGCTGGGCAAGGGATAGGGTTGCTACCTGATTTTATGGTGGCGGAATATCTTGCCACAGGGCAACTGCTCAGCTTATTGCCGGATTATCCGGCCAGCCAGACGCCGGTGCATGTGCTGTATGCCAATAGTAAGGCTAAAACGACCGCCGCTATGGCTTTTGTTGATTATCTGGTATCAGCGCTGCGTTGAAACGCTGTGGCTGCGGGTTTCTATAACTCTGTTTTCATTGACACTGCGGCATCACCATTGGCAGCAGTAGCATTCTCCATTTGTTTGGTGACAGTGTATACGCTATAGCCACTCTTCCCATGCTGCTTCACCTGATACATCGCCTGATCGGCATGGGCTAGCAATTCGGCTAAACTGGTGCCTTGCGCCGGGCAGATACTGACACCAATACTGGCTCCAAGCTGATATACCTTGTTACCCAGCTCAACTGGTTGTTTTAAGATCGTCAGTAGTTTATCGGCTAGCTTGTGGAGTTGCTCTGACTGATCCAGCTGGGTAGCAATCACCACAAACTCATCGCCACCGATCCGGGCGCAGATATCGGTGCTGCGCACCGAGCGCCTTAACCGGTTAGCTACCTCCAGTAGTACCTTATCGCCGGTTTGATGGCCATACAGGTCATTGATCGGTTTAAAGTTATCCAGATCGATATAGTAAATCGCTACAAACTGGTGCGGCCGGGTGGCCAGCAGCAGAGCCTTATCAAACAGCATATCCATATAACGCTTATTATTGAGTCCGGTTAGCGGATCCTGATAGGCCAGCTCCAGCGCCTGGCTTTCGGCATCAGATAAACGCTGATAAAACAGTGCAAATACTGCCAGTAGCAAGCTCAGATATAACGCCATCGTCAGAATGGTGCCAAGCACAAAGCCTAATACCCGCCACCAGGACAGTGTTAACACAAAGGGAAAAGTCGCCCAATGCAGTGCCAGTACCAAGGCGATACCCGAGGTAAAAAGCAGGGCTTGTTTAGGGACTGCCTGGCGGTGTTGAAAGCAGCTGTAGGCAACGTAGCTTAAACAGCCCAGATTAAACAGCGCAAAGATGATCATCGGACCTAATTGCGGTCGTTGTAACAAGCTGAACAGGACTAACAGGCCAAATAGCAGGCTGGCGGGACCAACGAAAACAACGGTAGGTAGCGGTAATTGCAAAAAACGTTTCAGGCCATGAATTAGAAATATTTTTTCCAGAATAATAAAGCCGGCATACCAGACAAAGGTATCGATAAAAAGCAACGCCGGCAAGCTCAGCAGTAGTTGAAGTCGGGCCAGACACATCGCAGCCAGCGCCAGGGCCCAAAACCCGGCTCCCGGATTGGTGCGCGGTACCCGCGAGCAAATCAGAAATAACAACAGCAGCAGTAGATACAAGGCACTGCCAGCAATATGCACAACCTGATACCAAGCCATATCCATCTTTGCCTGTCACCCGCTGCTGTCAGCACCCGCGGTGCCGGCTAATACAGCATTGCCGGAGTTAGTATCTAAATACTATAGTGCAGCCCGTTGCAGTTTGCCACCCGGCATCCAGCGCCTTTAGTGCTGAGGGTGCGCGCGAGTATTTAACTGCACTCTGGCTGGGGTTGGCTGTGCCTGCGACTTCACACTGAACGTTCGACGGGGGCGTGCTTGGCGCTGCTCCAGCAACTTGCCGACGCCAAAGGCCGTGCTAAGTAATAAAACCGGTATTGCCACCAGATGCATCAGCAGAGACAGCTCAGCAGCAAAGTTGATCCACAAAATCAGCCACCAGTTACCAAGCCAGACCAGCACAGTGAAAGCCGTTGCAAATTTAGTTTTCATCTTGTTTCCGTCCGTTGTTATGTCTGTAGTTTGCAGTTTACGCCTTGCCAAAGGGGGACCACAGTGTCACTATTGATAAAAATAAGGTGAATAGTGCCAAAGCGGGGTCGGTATGAAACACATCGCCGTATTAGCAACCAATAACAGTATCAGCAGCGATCTCTTTGGTGTGCTGGACTTTTTTGAGTACTGTAATGTGCTGTGGCAATATCAACAGCAACACCAGGCAACGCCTTTGCTGCATTGCTACCTGGTGTCACCGGACGGCACGCCACTGCAACTGAAACAAGGGGTTAGCCTGCCGGTACAACCGCATCGCTGGCAAGAGGCTGATGCCATTATCCTGCCACCGGCTTATGCGTATAACCGTGCGCAACTGACAGCCATTGCCGCGCCATCACGCCCTTATTTAGCGGGCTTGCTTGCGGTGGCACAAAGCGGCAAGTTGATTGCGGCGAATTGCACTGGCACCTTTATTCTGGCCGCAAGCGGTTTGCTGGCGCATAAAAGGGCCACGACCAGTTGGTTTTTCAAAGACGCTTTTCAAAGCCTGTATCCGGATGTGCATTTGCAACTGAATAAATTGTTGGTGCAGGATGATAATCTGCTTACGGCCGGTGCCACCACGTCAAATATAAACCTGTGTCTGGCTATTACCGAGCGACTGGTGGGAGAACAATTTGCCCGGCAAATTGCCAAGGTCATGCTGACCGATCCTAATCGCAGCTCGCAAATTCCCTATATGGATCTCTCAATAGGCCAGCCACACAACGATCAGGTGGTTAAGCAAATACAGGCCCAGCTTAGCAAGCAACTTGCTGAACCCTTCTCACTGGATCTGCTGGCGCAGCAGTTTTATTTAACCAAACGTACTTTGCTGCGGCGGTTTAAACTGGCATTAAACGACACCCCGCTTAATTATTTGCAGCGGCTACGGGTCGAACATGCCAAGCGTTTGCTTGAAACGACCGATCAGGCTATCGAGCAAATTGTTGCCCAGGTGGGTTATGAGGATGTCAGCTCATTTCGGAAGCTCTTTGTCAGCTATACCGAGTTTACGCCGGGGCAGTATCGTCAGAAATTTAGCCAGGAAGGTCATTTCAATTGCTGTCCGGTTAGCTGAATACGCCGAGCGCAGTGCATCAAAAAACCGCTATTTTTTTTGGAGTAAGCACTATGTTGGTTGTACCTGACTCAGGCCGCCTGAGTTTTGCCTTAATAACCTTAGCTGATGCGGATCTGTTATATCAGGTCGATCAGGATGAGGAGGTCATGCGTTATATTAATGGCGGTAAGCGCAGCACTATGCAAACCATCGTTGCGGTGATGCTGCCGCGACTGGCGTTATATCACAGCCCGGCAGCAGGATTTGGGATCTGGCAAATCCGGCGTCTGGACGATCAGGCCTATCTTGGTTGGGTCTTGATCCGGCCCATGGGGTTTAACACCGAAACGCCCAGTTTAGATACCTTGGAGATCGGCTGGCGGTTACAACGGCCTTATTGGGGGCAAGGTTATGCCAGCGAGGCCGCGTTAGCCATTGCCCGGGCCGTGTTAGCGGATAAGCCGCAAATCCACTATCTTTCTGCTATTGCAATGCCGGGATAATGCCGGCTCTATCGGTGTGATGAAAAAGCTTGGCATGCAGTTTATCAAAACCTTTTTGTATCGCGATGCCCTTGGTGACGTGGACGCGGTGCTGTATCGTGTCCACCGTTCGGCGTTGCCGCAGCTAAGTTGCTAGCCCTCGGTTTCATCTTTAACGTATTTTCAGGAAGTGTTAATGACAGCGGAATTCCAGCAGCAGATCGCCAGTATCGCCTTATTGGTTGCCGACTATGATGAGGCTATCGCGTTCTATACGCAAAAGCTCGGCTTTAGCTTGCTCGAGGACACCCCTCTTGGCGGCGGTAAACGGTGGGTACGGGTTGCACCAGGCACTGCCGGTACGGCCTTGCTGCTCGCCAGGGCCAGTACGCCGGCACAATTGCAGCAGGTGGGTGATCAAGCCGCGGGCCGGGTATTTTTGTTTTTACAAACCAAGGATTTTTGGCGCGATTATCGGGAAATGCAGGCAAAGGGGGTACATTTTCACGAAGCCCCACGCGAAGAGGCCTATGGCACTGTGGTTGTGTTCTCTGATCTCTATGGCAATAAATGGGATCTGCTGCAACTGAACGCGGTTTCGGCACCCGACGTTGCCGATACAGGCCCGGCCGATTAGATAAACAGCTAAAGAATTAAGCCACCGCGCCGATATGCTGATACGCCAGGTTAAAAGCAGGGGCGCTCAGTGCAAGTACCGGCCGCTCTATCGTCACGACTAAGTTTTTCTCCGATTGTCAGCACAACCGCTGCCGGGCGAGCTTTGCCTGCTGCTGCAGTACTGCCTGACAGCAATGTTGAGCAGAGCGCCGTGGTGCCGCAACTGAGTTTGGCCAGCCGGCTTAACCAGGCTAAAGATAACGCCGCAGCGCCGGCTCAGCAGTTGTCGGACGAGCGTAAAACTCAGGCGCGCGAGCGCATCGCTGACATCAAAAAAAGACTGCATGAATTAAAGCGTTTGTTGGCATTGTTTGGCGAGCGGGCGGCAAAACCGTTATTGCAGCAGGTGCAACAGTTAAGCCGGGAGCTGGCCAGTGCAGCCAAAGATCTCAGAGCAGACAGTAACGACCCGCTTTCGGCTTTACCCAAAATGTCACTCAATAGTGCTGAGCAGCCGACACTAAGCTCAGGCACAGTAGCGATAAGCCAGCCAAGCGCCGCATCGTCAGTTGCAGTCATGGCGCAAGAGCCCACTATTAACACTGTCTCAGCTGACTCAGACAGCGAAGAAACACAGCCTATCAACTCAGGATCCCACGAGCCGCAATCGTTGGGGGTAGCCGGGCCTGCGGAACTTGCTGCCTGGCTGCAACGTGAAGCTCAGGACCCGGTGAAGCAACAAAGGCAAGCCGACAAGCAGCAACTGGACGAGGTGGTTATTGAACTTGGCAGCTTTTTCCGGCTGCTAAGCTTAATACTTGAGCGGCAGCGGCAGGAGCCGCAGGTGCAAAAACAGCAACAGCAGATAGCCGACGATTTGGAACTTACTGCCAGTATTGCTCGCGAATTGGGTTGTGCTGGCAATACCGTTCAGCTTCGGCTCCACATAACGGTATGACCTAATATTTGATACAGCCGAGATTTATCCTGCCGATTGTCAGTTTTTCTTACATAAAAATCTTAATGCAAGCACTTTAAACGCCTGGTTTTTCATTAATCAATTGTTTTTAAATGGCATTTTGCCAATGGCTTAATTCGTGCATGCGATGTGGTTCTACGTACTATGCTGAAAGCCTTTGCGGTCAATTTTTAGTACTCGAATAGTAATACTTAATCGGAATAGGTGTTCGTTATGAAAAAGTTCTACTCTGTTATTTTGTCAGCCGCAATGTGTTTTAGCATGTCAGCGAATGCAGCGATTATCGCGGTTTTCGGTAATAACTCAAATTTAAGCGTTACCAGCTTTTTGACCGCTAATGGTCACACCGTAACCAATTTTGGTAGTGCAGCCCCCACAGCAGCACAACTTGCTGGTGTTAATGCAGTAATAGCATTACGTGCAGATGGTAATGATGCAGTAAGAGATTTTGTATTGGCAGGAGGCCTGCTAATTACTGAGTGGTCTGCTGCAGAATGGACATTGGATATCGCAAATTTACTGAATGCTGATGGTGGCACTAATAGCTTTATTGGAAGTAATACGCCTGTCACTCTGACAGCTGCAGGACTCGCATTAAACCTTGGTATGGGCTTACCTAACCCATACAGCGACGGGCCAAGAACGGAATTTCAATGGACACTGAGCAACATTGGTGCCGGAGTGGATATTCTTGCAACTATTCCCGGCAACACACCGGCAATTATTGGTGGACAGTCTGGTTCTGGTTATACCCTAATTAACTCCTTGGATTGGGCTGATTCTTTTCCGGAATCTGCAAGCGCAAGTGGGACTTGGTTACTTAATGCTTTGAACTTAGTTCGGAGTGAACCTAACCCAGTACCTGCACCTGCGACACTGGTTTTATTGCTGATCGGCTTGGTAGGTATTACTGCGGCCCGTAGCAACAAGAAATAACGTAAATCGCGCCCTGCTTCATCAGGGCGCTGTTGTAGCTGACGGCTGTATCCCTAAATTGTGGAATACAGCCGTTTTAACTGCTCGATCAAAAAGCTGACTACAGGGCCATGCTGGGCACCGCGACGGAAGACCAGATCAACCGGGACTGACCAGCTAACATGGTCAAAACTCACCGGCAGGGCGTGCAGCTGGCCGTTAGTCAGTTGTGCCGCCACCATAAAGCGTGGCAGATAAGCCCAACCAACATTACGGTTAACCAGCGCCAACACCTTGCTATAGCTGGAGCACCACCAGGTTTTACTGGCAATACTCAGTAACAGCTGCGACTCGCGCTGCGCTCTGCCACGCACAGCAATCTGCCGGTGTGGTAGCAGATCTGTCAGGGAAACGCGGTTTAGCGCCGCCAGGGCATGTTCCGGATGACAGACCGCAATATAGTCGATGTGTCCGACATAGCAGAAGTCGATAGGCTTAATAGCCTCAATCTCGGAAAACATCATGCCCAAATCAAGGTTGCCCGCGGCAACCTCCAGCGCAATATCGGTCGAAGGCAACGACAGCAGCTCCAGCTCGACACTGGGAAACTGCAACTCTACCTGCTTGAGCACATCAAATACCTGAGGTAGCAACAAGCCATCATCCGCTGCGACGGTCAGTCGGGTTTCCTGCTGCTGATATATCGACTTGGCAGTATTTTCCAACTCGTTCGCCTGCACCAGTAAACCGCGGGCTAAGCGCAATAAATGCTCACCGGCGGGCGTGAGTCTGGGGTGGCGGCTGGAGCGGTCAAACAGTTCAACATTTAAATCCAGCTCCAGCGTGCTGATACTGTGACTTATTGCGGATTGCACCTTGCCCAGTTTTCTGGCGCAGGCAGAAAAGGAACCCTCATCGGCCGCACAAACAAAGATCCGTAATTGTTCCAAACTAAACATATGAAAATAATCGATGGTATCTAACTTTGTCCTTGCAGATTAACTGATAGTATTGCCGGCCTCAACTAAAACAAACGGAGGCGAGGGCATGTTAAGTTGGCTTTATCTACTGCTGGCCGGGGTTACTGAAATTGGCTGGCCAGTTGGGCTAAAACTGGCACAACAAGGGCAATATAAATTTACCGGCATTGCGATTGCGGTCGCCTTTATGGCGCTAAGTGGTACCTTGTTATTCCTGGCGCAGCGCACTATTCCGCTTGGCACTGCCTATGCGGTATGGACCGGTATCGGCGCGGCTGGCACCTTTTTGATTGGTGTCTGGTTTTTTGGGGATGCCAGCTCGCTGCTACGCTATATTGGGGTGATGCTGATTATCAGTGGGGTAGTGGTATTAAAGTTAGCCAGTTAAGATCAGAGCCGGCGTTTGATATGGTACCGGGCGGAGATGATGCCGCCCGGTACGGGGCTAAGGTGAACGTTCCTCAGGTGTAAAGTAGACGACCTGATTTCGCCCCTGAGCTTTAGCCTGATATAAAGCTTGATCGGCTTGCTGCAGTAACTCTTCGGCAGTCTGGACGTTAACGGCACAGCCGGCGATACCAAAGCTGGCACTGATGTTAAACTCAGGCTGCGTCAGCACATTAAAACTGAGTGTGCTAACAGCCTGCCGTAGTTGCTCAGCCAGTGCCAGAATGTCGGCCTCGCTTTCCGCCCTGGCCAGGATCACAAACTCTTCACCGCCCAATCTGGCGAAATAATCGGTTTGCCGCAGCCGGCCGCTAATCAACTGACTAAAGCCTTGCAGTACCTTATCGCCAGCATCGTGACCATATTGGTCGTTAATTTTTTTAAAATAATCAAGATCAATCAGGATCAGATAGAAGGCAAGCCGGTGGTCGCGTTGATACTGACGCCAACATAGCGTGAGGTGCTGCATAAAGGCCCGGCGGTTAGCGATAGTGGTTAACTCATCGGTCATTGCCTGGCTGTTTAGCTTGGCTTGTAATTGCTGCTGCTCTGTGACATCGACTACTGTACCACTTAAGCGCTTTGGCTCACCGTTCAGATCGCGTTCGGTAATAGCCCCCTCTAATTGCTGGTCTCGCCAGCTCCCATCCTGATGTTGTAAGCGCACGATCAGTTTCAACTGCGGTTTTTCGCCGAGCAGATAAGCCTGTACTTCCTGTTGTAGCCTGACTCGATCATCAGCATGGATCAGCGGGTTGAACTCAGGCAGCGGCTGTTTGCGCGGATAAGCGCCATGACCAAGATTTTGCAGCAAATGGGCATTTAGAAATAACATCTTATCGTCCAGCCGCAGATCCCAGATACCGGTTTTGGTCGCGGCGATGGCACGACGCATCAGCTCGGCATTTAAACGTGCTTCGGCAGCACTGACGGATAGGATCAAAGATACTAAGCCCAGGCTGGCCATATAAAGCCAGGTACCCATAGTCGGGTTGGCTAAAGTAGCAAAAATGCCGGCATTCAGATAGACACTATAAATAGCCAGCGATGAAAAGCACAGTACAACCCAGGATGTGACGACCAGATTGGTGCGCATGGCAATCCAGAGCAGGCAAATCATCGGTAGTAAGGTTAAGGCTACGCCAAGGCCGGTTTGGTTAAAGATAAAGACCTCTGCGCTTAGCACCAGCATCAGGCCAAGGGCCAGCAAGTTTTTAAGCTGGAACAGCACGGCGAGCTTTTGACGCTCAAAGATGAGCAAGGCCAGGCCGAAGATTAGCACGCCGGTCAGATCGCCCAAAAACCAGCTACTCCAGGCGGTAACTAAGTCGGCGGCCGGGACCCGGCCAATCCAAATCAGCAGGCTAATGCCAAATAACGCCAAAATAGCAGAGCAAGAGATAATGGCAATGGCGACAAAACGCAGCATATCGGCAACCTGCTCAAGGCGGCGGTCAAAGCCGGTTTTTTCTAGCCAGGCGCAGTGCAGAGCAATAATCAGTGCACTGCCAAGGGCTAAAATAAAAGCCTGTAGTAGAGAGAAATCGGACGCCAGCAATTGCAGACCAAGCCCGCCAATAACAATAGCTGGCCATAAATTAAGCCCCCAACGCAGCAATAGGGCAATGGCTACGCCAATCGGCGGCCAGATCAGGCTAATGCCATAGGAGAGATTCGCCAGTTGAATGCCGACATAGCCCAGCATGGCATAACTTAGTGCAAGAACAACAAAGTGATAGAGTTGGATAACTGATGATGGAGCTTGCAGAAACCGACGAACAGCCAGTTGAAACGACATCTAACCTTTCCTGAAAAGCGACTCCTGATATGCGACATCAACTTAGAGTCCGCGACTATTTTGGTCAAGTGAAATCTGCAGTTTATGTACTGGCGGCTGTAGCGGATGTGAGTACGCAGTGTTAAAAGCCCCGGACAGGCGTGAGAAAGCTGACCAAAGCGATGCTGGCTTAGGTCAGTTTCTTTTAATAAAGTTAATAGCCAATTGTCGCTAAGATCCTTTCTTGTCTGTTGCGACAACTGACGCCGGGGTATTAAAAACTATAGCGAAACGAAAAGCGCTGCTGCTGCGGGTTAGTCAGGCTTACCACGACCTTGGCGCCATCGGGCAGGCTCAGCCCGGCACTGAGTGTCGGCCCCGTTACAACCAGCGGTATGTCCTGTTTTTGACCGGCGGCAAGTACTGTAATTTTTCCCTGCCAGCCTGTTGGGTCAATCGCATCACCGTGATCTGTCAGATGCAACTCGATACTCTCGCTGTGCCGGACCAGCTCCACTGCTAAATCGTGCCGGCTTTGGATCTGACCACCGTGTTGTGCTTTGGCTTCGCCGTGGCTAAGAGCAGGCGTTGCCGGTAACAGGGTGACCATAGCCAAGACCATAGTCACGATCAGAATGCAGCTCAGTTTTTTCACAAACGTTAATCTCATCAGTTATACCTCTGTTTGCTGTTGTAACAGTTGTTCGGTTGCTGACCGGCCATACAGCCAGTAAAGCAGGGGGGTCAGTAAAATATCCAGCAGCGTAGAGCTGAGTAAGCCGCTGAAAATTACCACGGCCACCGGATACAGAATTTCCTTGCCGGGAGCTCCGGCCGATAACAGCAGTGGCAATAACGCAAAAGCCGTTACCAGCGACGTCATTATGACG
Organism: Alishewanella aestuarii B11; assembly: GCF_000280055.1. GTDB lineage: Bacteria > Pseudomonadota > Gammaproteobacteria > Enterobacterales > Alteromonadaceae > Alishewanella > Alishewanella aestuarii. The sequence continues at coordinate 200,437 of NZ_ALAB01000010.1, forward strand.
GGCGCTAAACGCTCGGCGGAACCCCGGATAATCATTTCCTGACTAAAATGCTGCTGTTCATGCCGACACAGGTAAATATAGTGACTGATCTTCAGAATAGCGTTGCGTGCCGCGATGCCGGTAAGCGTAATAAAGCCAACAACCGAGGCCACGGACAGCGATAAGCCGCTTAGCCAAATCCCCAGTACACTACCCAGCAGTGCCATTGGCATGGTGCAAAACACGATGGCAGCCAAGATCCAGGACTGATAGCGCAGATACAAAACGAGTGCAATCAGCAGGAAGGAGACTAAGGCTAAAACCGCCACCAGCTGCATGGATTGCTCCTGCGCTAAAAACTGACCTTCGAGGCTGATAAAGCTGCCTGTGGGCAGGCTGAGGCTAGCCACTTGTTGCCGGATCTCGGCCAGTAAGGTTTTAACATCAGTGCTGTCGGCGTTGGCGTACACCACAATCCGACGGCGGCCATTTTCCCGCAGGATCTGATTCGGGCCGTCACTGGCACTGACTTCTGCCACTGCTGCCAGCGGCACCGGGCCAGCAGGGGTATCCAGCAACGCCCGGCGCAGCGCTTCCGGGCTACGTTCAGTGTCTGCCAGGCGTAGTACTACATCAAAACGTCTTACCCCGTCGATAATTTCCGCGACGACCTCGCCGTCAGTCAGTAGTTGTAGCTGCTCGATCGCCGCCCCGGGCGTTAAGCCGTGTTGGGCGGCGCTGCGCTGGTTAAGTTGTACCGACAGTTGCGGGATCAGCACTTGCTGTTCCACGTTAATATCAACCAGCCCAGGGATCTCAGCCAGACGTTGTCGCAGTTGCTCAGCCGTCAGGCGCAGCTCGGCTAAATCATCACCAAAGATTTTTACCGCCAGCTGCGCCCGGACACCGGATAATAAGTGATCCAGGCGGTGGGATATCGGTTGGCCGATCGCAACCTGGGCCGGCAGCACAGCGAGCTTATCCCGGATCTCTGCGAGTACGGCGTCGCGACTGCGGGCGGAAGGTGTTAAGTCGATATCGATTTCACTGGAATGCACGCCTTCGGCATGTTCATCCAGCTCTGCGCGACCGGTTCGACGGCCAACCTGGCTGACCTCCGGGATTTCTAATAGCAAGCGCTCGGCCAGTAAGCCCAGCCGGTTAGCTTCCGACAAGGCAGTGCCGGGCTGATATATTACCCCCAGCACCAGGGAGCCTTCGTTAAAGGCGGGTAAAAATGCTCTTGGCATCTGTGTCAGAGACGCCAGTGCAATCAGCACCGCGCCAGCGGTCACGGCGAGCAGGCTTTTCGCGCGCGCAAAGGCCCAACGCAGCCAACGCTGCTGCCACTGTTTCAGTTGCTGGATCAGCCAGCTATCCTGGCGCTGCAGCTCTGGCCGGCCCGGTAGCAGGTAATAGCAAAGGACAGGCGTAACGGTGATGGAGACCAGCATCGAAGCCAGGATGGCGACAATATAGGCCACACCCAGCGGGCTAAATAACCGGCCTTCAATACCCGGCAGCGCAAACAGCGGCAGGAACACCAGCACCACGATCAGCGTGGCGTACAGAATACCGGAGCGTACCTCCATGCTGGCGCGCCAAATCACGTCTAATACCGCTTCTTTACTGTCTGCGGCTCGCTGTTTCAGCCGGCGCAGCGTATTCTCAACCCCGACCACCGCATCATCGACCAGCTCACCGACAGCGATGGCCAAACCGCCAAGCGTCATCACGTTGATGGTCATGCCGAACCAACGGAACACCAGGATGGTAACGGCAAAAGACAGCGGGATCGCCAGCAGTGAAATAAAGGTGGTGCGGCTGGACAGTAAAAACACAAACAACACGATCAGCACCATAATGGCGGCATCACGCAGCGCTTCGGTGACATTACGCACTGCGGCACTGATAAAGTCTGCCTGGCGGAACAGCACTTGTGGCGCTGCCAGTCCGGCAGGTAAACCACTTTGTAGCCCCGCCAGTGCCTGCTCGATGGCGGCGGTTACCGCAACGGTATCGGCATCAGGTTGTTTTTGGATGCTGAGGATCACGGCGCTTTGGCCATTAAAGCCGGCATCACCACGTTTTACCGCGGCGGCATAGCTGACCTCTGCCAGTTGCTGTAACAAGATGGGCTGCCCGGCATGCCAGCCGACAGCCAGTAATTGCAGATCTGAGAGCTCAGTGGTCAGCGCCTGATGGCGTAACAGATATTCGCGTTGATTTAACTCCAGAAAACCGCCGCCGGCATTACGGGCAAAGCCCTGCAGCGCCGCTCTGAGATCTGCTAAGCTGACGCCGGCAGCAGCCATTTTCGGCAAATCCGGCATCACCCGGTACTGACGCACTTCGCCACCAATCGGGATCACCTGAGATACACCCGGAATAGCCTGCAGGCGCGGGCGCAGCACAAAGTCGGCATACTCGCGGGCCTGCATCGGGCCTTCTGCTACGCTGGCTTTAAGCGGCAATGCCAGCAACATAATCTCGCCCATAATAGAGGATACCGGCCCCATGACCGGCGTGAGCTGTCGCGGCAGTTGTTGCTGTGCCAGGGTCAGGCGCTCCGCCACCAGTTGCCGGTTACGGTAGATATCGGTATCCCAGTCAAATTCGACATATAACAGCGAAAGTCCGATACCGGAGGTGGAACGGATCCGGCTGACGCCGGTGACACCGCTCAGCAGGTTTTCCAGTGGAAAACTGACCAGCTGTTCCACTTCTTCCGGTGCCATACCACCGGCTTCCGTCAGGATAGTGATAACCGGCTTATTCAGATCCGGAAAGACATCGACCGGCAGCGATTTGGCGCTGAACAGGCCGTAAATTAATAGCAGCAGGGCAGCCAGCAGCACCAACAGCCGCTGCTCCAGGCTGCGGCGTACAATAATGTCAAACATGGTTCCTCCCGCTTAGCGGATCTGATTCAGCAGGTTGGCACCTTGTACCACCACGCGATTGTCCGCTCCCAAACCGGCGGTAATCAGCACCTCTGTGTCATTCAGCGGCATATAACGCACAATTTGCGGTAAAAAGCGCTCGGCACTCAGTTTGATCCAAACCTGCGGCAGATTCTGACTGCTGCTGACCACAGCGCTGGCGGGCAGGCGAATACCACTGAGCTGCCCGGCTTGCGCTACGACCAGCGTCACGGGTTGGCCGACAGCCAGTGGCGCCCGGGTTAGCTTAAACTGCAAACTGAGGCTACCCTGCTGGTACTGCCCGGTGCTGCCGATATATTCTAGCGTCGCTTGCGGCCAGCCCTGCAGATAGGCGTGCCCGATTTGATTGAGCAATGCGGGCTCAGTAGTGCGGGCATCCAGCAGTAACAGAGCCGGATCAAGGATTTCAAACAGCGGTTGCCCGGCAGCCAGCCATTGGCCGCTACTCAGTTGATGCGGCTGAATAATGCCACTTAGCGGGGCGCTAAGCACTTCTGGTTGCTCCAGGCCACCTTCTAACTGCCGGATTTGTTGTCGCAGGCTGTTCAGCTGCAACTGCAGCTGTTCCAGCTGTTGTTGCGCCACTAAATCGGACAACTGCTGCAGACGTTTCACGTCACGCTCGGTCTGGCTGGCACTGAGGCGCAGCGCAGTTAGCTCTGCCAACTGGCTGGCCTGCTCGTAAGCCGTATCCTGGTAATATAAGTAGCCAAGAATTTGCCCGGCCTGAACGCGCTGGCCGGCAACGGGCAGGCCATTTGCCGGCGGCGCTAAACGGCCGGCACTATTGGCTTGCACCAGGCCCCGGCCAGCCGGATGGCTTTGCACTACGGCATGCAGTTGCCGGGTTGGCGAGGCGGTGCTGCTAACCCCCAACTGAGTGCGGATCTCGAACAAGCGTTGCTGTGCCATCGGTAACACTACACTGCCATCCGCCTGACGGCCCAGTGGCGAATGGGGTTCGGGCGAAGTGGTTAAATGCTCGCCATCAGGGCCATGCGCCCCCGGGGCGGCACAGGCAGCGGCGGCCTGCAGCCCTGCTGCGAACAGCATGCTGAGATAAAATCGATTACGCCTCTGCATTATAACCTCCGCGCCGCACGGGTTAGACCAAACCAGTAACCGCTGCCAGCTGCCAGCGCCAGCAGAACCAGGGCGGCTAACCAGCTAGCATAGTGGCTATGTTTATGATGGTCATGCTCATGTTGATGATCATGCTCAGAGGCATGCGGGGTGGCTGTTTGGGATAGCTGAAAACTGGCCAGCAGCAGATCAGCGTGTTCCGCGGTCAAAACGGTCACTACCAGCTCATGCTGCTGCGGTTGCTGTAGCAGCTGTAACAGTGCCGGTTCGGTTATTTCATAGTAAGCGGCAGTGCTGTTGTAGCGGGCCTGAGCGGTTAGCCCGGCGCTTTCCAGCTCCAGGCTGGCATCAGCGACGGGCTGATTGCTGGCATAGTGGTGCAAATGTAGCACCAGGCGATCGTCGTAGAGTTCGGCCAGCAGTTCAAACTGCTCACTGAAAGTTTCAAAACGCGGCGCCAGCTGAGTGTTAGCGACGACGGGCCCGGTAAGGTGTTCTCCATTGGGGCCATGTGCCCCGGGTGCGGCTAACGCTGGCAAAACAGCGAGCAGCACGCTTAACAGCAAGCCGACAGTCAGCTGCTGTAGTTTAAAGCTAAACATAACAAATCCTCTGCTAAATACAGTGAAGAAAAAAATTTAATCAGCAGAGTCAGGGGCGGGGAGGCCGCCATAGCAGGTTTTGCGGTGAACGCGGCCACCAGCCGGAGAAGGTGATCAGTACCAGATCCGGACGCAAATCAAGCGCTACCTCGGGCACTGTTTGCCACAGTAATTGCGCGCTGTGACAGAGATCGGCAAACACATGCCAGCGGGCTTCGGCAGAGTTTTCCAGGCTAATTTGCTGGGCATCAGCGTGGTGCAGGTGCGCCTTACCAAGAAAATGCAGCAGGTCATGCCAGGATAAAGCCGCGCTGGTCTGATGTTGATGCTCAACGGCGATATCGGCGTTATCGTTATGCAATAGCCAGTGTCGTCCAGACAGCTGAACAAATAAGCTTAGCAATAACAGACAAACCAACGCCTGGCGAAGCATTAACTAACCCGGTGATAAGCGATAAGACGATTACTTTAGCATGGCCATTTTACTGACACAATCTATCGCTGGCTGACGACGCCCTGTCGTTTACCGTGATCTGATGGCTAACTTGGTTCATACTGCAAATAACACGCTTATAATCAAAAAATTAAAAGGAAATGGCAGCATGATTAGCCGTGGCATCTATCTGTATTGGCTGGCGCTAACGATAACCGGCTTAGTGGTACCGGCTGTTGCCGATGAAGCGGTGCCGGTGCAGGTTGCACAACCGCAACAACAAGGGCTCGCCGAGCAGCTGCAGTTAAGCGGCAGCCTGACAGCGCAGCAAAATGCCCAGTTGTCGAGCCGCACCGCCGGCCTGGTGGCTGAATTGCTGGTGGACGCCGGCACCGAGGTCAAAGCCGGGCAGCCGCTGTTAAAGTTAGATCCGGCGCTGGCTGAGCATGAATTGGCACAACAGCTTGCCGCGGTTAATGCGGCCCGGGTTATGCTAGCCGAGCGGCAACGGCTGGTGGCTGAAGCGGAACAACTAACCACGCAACAACTGTTTCCGCAAACCGAGCTGGCAATTCGGCGCGCCCAATTAGCCGAGGCCGAAGCCTTGCTGCAACAAGCCAATGCCCGGTTAGCGCAGCAACGGGAAATTATCAACCGGCATACGTTAACCGCACCTTTTGCCGGTGTGATCGCACGGCGCGATACTGATCTGGGCGAGTGGTTAGCATTAGGCGCACCGGTGTTTCAGCTGGTCAGTTTATCGCCGTTGTTACTGGATATTCAGGTGCCGCAAGAATATTTTGCCAATCTTGCTAATTTGCGCCGCATCGAGGTGCGCTCGGATCTGGCGCCGCAGCAGGTGCTGAGCGGCCGGTTACTGGCCACAGTGCCGGTGGGCGACAGCAATGCCCGTAGTTTTCTGGCCCGCCTTGAGGTCACCACTGCCGATACTCCGTTACTACCCGGCACCTCAGCCCGGGCGACCTTATATTTTGAACGTGAAGACAGCCAGGTGCTGGTGGTGCCACCCGATGCACTGTTACGTCATCCGGATGGTAACTTCAGCGTTTTTGCGATCCGCAACAATCAGGCTGAACGCTTTAATGTGCAGCTTGGCCGCAGCAGTGAGCGCGGTGTGGAAATCTTATCAGGCTTACCTGCCGGTTTACCGGTGGTGGTGCGGGGTAATGAGACCTTGCGCGCTGGCCAGCAGGTACGGATCCTGAATCCTACGCCAGCTGGCGCCAATCGTCAGGGAGCAAACTGATGCTGGATGCAGGTATTCGTCGCGGTACCATCCTGACGGTAGCCGTATTAATGGTTTGTGTACTGGGGATAGTGGCAGCGCTGCGTATACCGGTGCAAATGATCCCTGATCTGGAAGTACGCACTATCAGTGTGGTAACCGGTTGGCCCGGGGCGACGCCGCAGGATGTCGAAAAAGAGATCCTGATTGAGCAGGAGCGGTATTTACGCACCCTGCCAAATCTGAAACGCATGGTGTCACGCGCCAGTACCGGCTCGGCGCAAATTGAGCTGGAATTCCCCTTTGGCGTCGATGTGAATGAAGCGCTGATCCGGGTCAGCAATGCGTTAAGTCAGGTTTCCTCCTATCCGGAAAATGTCGATCAGCCGCGGCTGTTCAGCAGTTCTTTTTCCAATAACGCCTTTATGTACTTCCGACTGATGCCACTGGCCGGTAATCCACTGAACCTTGATATGGATATGCTGCGCGACTATGCGGAGGATTTTGTCCGACCGCAGATGGAGCGGGTACCCGGGGTATCGGAAGTCGGGGTAAGTGGTGGTGCCGAGCGGCAAATCCAGATCTTGGTCGATCCGGCGCGCCTGGCGCAGCGTGGCATTAGTTTAACCCAGGTGCGCGATATGATCCGTGCCCGCAACCGTGACAGCTCAGCGGGGGATATTGATAGCGGTAAAAGGCGCTATTTGTTGCGGGTGGTCGGGCGTTTTGAACAACTGTCTGAGCTGGAAAATCTGATCCTGACACAGCAGGGCAATAATCAGGTGCGTCTGAAAGATGTAGCAACTTTGGTGCTGGATCACTTTGAAGTGCGGGAGTTGTCGTTTGCTGATGGTGAGCAAACACTCGGCCTGTCGGTGCGGCGCGAACCGGGCTCAAATGTCATTGCTATTAAAGAGGCGATGTTACAGGTTGTGGCACAGATTAACCGCGATATGCTGGCCAGCAATGGTTTGCAACTGATGTTAATCAGCGATGATGTGCGCTATGTCGAAGACTCTATTAGCAATGTTTGGGTTAACCTGGCGCTGGGGGCCGCGCTGGCTACCGGGGTGATGTATCTGTTTTTACGCTCGGGCAGCGCAACCCTGGTTGGCGTGATTGGCGTGCCAATCTGTACTATTGCTGCCTTTATTGGTTTGCTCGCCTTTGGCCGTACCATTAATGTGATTTCACTGGCCGGTATTGCCTTCGCGATAGGTATGACGCTGGATAACACCATCGTGGTGCTGGAGAGTATCGAGCAGGCGAAGCAGCGTGGTTTAGACCGGATCGAGGCCGCGATCCGCGGCGTGCGTGATGTCTGGCCGGCGGTGCTGGCCTCCACTTTGACTACCGTGCTGGTTTTTATGCCCATTTTGTTTATTGAGCAGGAAGCCGGTCAACTGTATTCCGATATCGCCATTGCCATTGCGGCGGCGATTATTGCTTCTATGCTGGTAGCGGTCTTTGTGGTACCGCCAGCGATTGCCCGCTTAGGGTTTCGCAGTAACGGCAGCAGCACGACCCTGCAGGGTGCTGCTGCCCCACCAAGCGCTAACGGCCTGATCCTGCCGTTGCTGGCAAAGCTGTTGCACTCGACACTGGCACGACGGTTAGTTTTAAGCCTGACGGTCATTCTGACACTGGGTGCGGCCTGGTTATTTATGCCACCCGCTGAATATTTACCTGAAGGTGAGGAACCGAAAGCCTTTTCATCAATGATTGCACCGCCCGGTTATAACTTATCGGAAATGGCACAGATCGCGGAGGAGCTAAAAGCCATCTTAACCGCTCAGGTTAATGCCGATCCGGCTGCCTTTGACCGGGGTGACACGGCGATGCCGCCGCTAAAGTACTATTCATTAAGTGTCTCTGTTGGTCGGATCCGGGTGTTAAGTGAGCCGGTACGACCACAGGATATTACACCGATGATGGATGCGATGACGGCATTATTCCGCCAGTATCCGGGAATGCGGGCGTTTTCATCACGTGGGTCGATTATCAGTAGCAATGACGGTGGTACCCGGGCGGTTGCGCTGGATATTTCCGGGCCGGATTTAGCGAGTTTATATGCCACTGCCGATGCGGCCTATGTTGCAGCCGGCGACTTGTTTGACCGGCCACAACTTAACTCGGAGCCGGCTTCGTTGTCACTGGATCAGCCGCTGATAGAAATCCGGCCGAATTGGCAGCGCCTGGCTGAGCTGAATTTTAGTGCCGCCGACTTTGGCTACGCGGTGTCGGCATTGAGTGATGGCGCCTTTGTCGATGAGTTCTTTTTAGCCGATGATAAGGTGGATATCTTTTTATTCAGTCAGGCCGGTGCCGGGCAGAGCCTGGCGCAACTGGAGCAAACGCCGGTGTTAACCCCCTCGGGGGCGGTGTTACCGCTAAGTAGCCTGGCGGAACTGGTTGAAGTGGCGGATAGCGATACGTTGCGGCGGGTAGATGGCCGTCGTACGGTGACGTTGTATATTATCCCGCCGCGCTCGGTGGCGTTAGAAACCGCAGTGGACAGGGTGCGACAACAGTTAGTACCGGCATTACAGCAGCAGGGGGCTATCGCGCCCGGCGTAATGCTGGATATTTCCGGTGCGTCGGATCAACTGGATGAAACCAAAGCCGCATTAAGCAGTCATTTCCTGATTGCCGTGGTGCTGATTTATTTACTGCTGGTGGCAATTTTCAGCCACTGGGGTTATCCGCTGTTCATCCTGGCGACAGTGCCACTCGGGTTAGCGGGGGCTTTGGTCGGGCTGGTTGGGATTAATGGCATCAGCGGTCTGCTCTCAACTATCGGCCTGGGCGGTTTTTATCAGCCTTTTGATATGATTACCATGCTGGGCTTCCTGATCCTGCTGGGTACAGTGGTGAATAACCCGATCCTGATTGTCGATCAAAGCCGGCATAATTTACAGCTCCCCGGCGTGTCTGTTACTGAGGCGGTGCTGCAAGCGGTAGCGACCCGCTTAAAGCCGATTTTAATGTCAACCACAACCACGGTGTTTGGTCTGGCGCCTCTGGTATTGCTGCCAGGCGAGGGCACCGAACTGTATCGTGGAGTTGGGATTATCGTATTATGCGGTTTAATCTTTTCAACGCTGATTAGCTTAACTTTCTTGCCGGCATTGTTAGTATCGGTGTTACAGCTGCGTCAGCGGTTCGCCCGTTAACTTGCAACTATTTTTGTCGGGCTGGGGCTGTAGCGCCCTCGCTTTTAGCCTTGGCCTTGATATACTGCGCGGGTCGAGGCAAAACGGAGTGTTGTAACCAACCTGTATGACTTTATTAATCGCTTTTGTGGTGTTATCCATTGCGGTATCTTTTATCTGCTCCATTTTGGAAGCAGCCCTGTTATCCATCACCCCCAGCTATATCGCCCAGCAAAAGCTGGTGCAGCCCAAGCGCTACGAAAAATTAAAACAGCTGAAAGAGCAAATTGACCAGCCGCTGGCGGCGATTTTGACGCTGAATACCGTGGCGCATACTGTGGGTGCAACCGGTGTCGGCGCTCAGGTCACGATTGTCTTTGGCGACGGCTACCTGGGCATCGCGTCAGCGGTGATGACCTTATTGATTCTGGTATTGTCAGAAATTCTGCCTAAAACCATTGGTGCCCGCTACTGGCCAAGTTTGGTGCCGGTATTGCCTGCCATGTTGAACACCATGATATTGCTGCTAAAGCCCTTTATCTGGATGTCAGACCAAATAATGAAATTATTCGGTGGCGGCCAGCATGAGCATGATTTACGGCAAGAGATTAAAGCTCTGACCATTTTAGGCCGTGAGCTGAATAAACTCGACGAAGACGAACAGCGGGTAATTGGCAATATTCTGGATCTGCACGATATTAAAGTGCGGGACATTATGACGCCGCGCACCGTCTGTGAGTATGCTAAACCGGATGAGCCGCTGGCCGAGCTGGTGGAACGGGTTAAGAAAGATCAGTATTCCCGCTACCCGGTACTGGATCAGGAAGAAGCACCACTGGGTATCGTATTTCGTTACGATATGCTGGAGTTTGAGGAAGGCCAAACTGCGGCTGATATTATGAAGCCGGTAAAAATTATTCCGGATAAACTCAGTGTGGAACAGCTGATGTCGCAGTTAATCCGCGAGCGGCAGCATTTGGCGCTGGTTTACGATGAATATGGTAGCTGGATGGGTTTGGTAACTATGGAGGATGTGATTGAAGCCATTATCGGCCAGCCGATTATGGATGAAACCGATGATATCCCTAATATGCGCCGTTTTGCCAAGCGCCGCTGGGAGCATAAGCAGAAACAACTGGAAGATATAAAATCCTGATGTTGCTGCTCAGGCAGAGCCTGAGCAGCATTGAGGTTTCAGGCTAATCAAATCCAAAGTCGCAGCCCCATAACTGATCCCACCCTCCAGGCTGCTACTGGCTTTACTGCGGCACAGATATCCACCATAGCTGGCTGCCGAGCCCAGAGTAAAAATACCCAACTCGCTGATTTGACCAGCGCTGTTATTCTGCAGCAGTTCGCCATGTTTTAGGCTAAAGACATTTTCACGGCGAATGTTAGCATTAATCGGCGCCATCAGCAGATCGGCGCTGTCATAGTGCTGATAGCGTTGCCAGCCTTGCGCGTAGCGCGCCACATTGCCACCGCCTTCTTGTTGAGTCTTGTACCAGTAGCCGGCGGCTAGTTTGGCGCGGACTGCCTCCGCTGTTAAGTCGGCAACGGCAAAGCTGGGCACGATGAGTTGTTGCAGCAGCTGCAATTGTGCCGGGCTAAGTCCAAAGCGCTGAGCGAGCTGTTGCCGCCCGCTAGGCTGCTGCAGCAAGAGTCCCAGTTGATGCTGTAACCATTTGCTGCCGCTTAACTGTCCTGCCAGATTAGGGCATTGCAGCAGATTCGTGTGCTCAAGACTCGTCCGAAATGCCCAGTAATCAGCTGCCTGTGGCAGTGGGTTATAGCCGGTGCGCCAGTACAATAAGCTTACCCGCCGTCCATCTGTCAGATAGAAACCTTTGTCTCCCCGCATCTGGCCTTGTTGTAACTGGTTTAGGGTCAGCCGTTCGGTCGCCACGCCGTGCTGGCGGACGGCTTCAGTGAGCAATTGCTGATCAAAGATATTTTGCTCCTGTTCCGCGATGACCATAACCAATAACGCGGGCTGTCCGGCAGCATTGGCAATAGCGGCTTCTGCTAACAGCTTTGCCTGAGCGGCCAATGCCGGATTATCGACATAAGGCAGTGGCAATAAGGGCGCCAATAGTTGTTGATAGCGTGCACTAAGGGGGCCCATGCCGGCGGCAATCGGATTAGATTCGACCCAACGCCATCCGCCTGCAGTTAACAGCAAATCATGCCGGCTTAAGTTGAGATTCCGGCTGGTTAAGCGAGCTGGCTCTATCGCAGACAAGGTTCGCCAGATCTCGCCTGGCACTGATGCCGAGTCTTGAAGTGCCCGGGTTTGTTGCAGTAACCAACAGGGATCACCAGCGATCCTTTCCAGCAAACGTCCAAGTAGCGTAGCCGCTGTCCTTGCCTGTTGCCACTGCGAGCTACAGAGTTGCCAAGGCGTCAGTGAAACCGGCGCCGGTACAAAACCCTTGGCCTGTTGCAAACCCAGGCGGGCGTTAATCAGCAAAGGTTGCAGTGTAGTAGCCAGTTGCTGAGGTGTGGCGATTGTTCGCAGCGACTGTGCCATCACAGACTCCTTACCGGTAACAGCAGATCAATAGCAATACCGGTGCTGCAGGCAGTAACAAGTACCACGCCAATAAACGCCAGGAGCAAGGGCCATTGAAAGATCTTTTTCAGGATAATCAGCTCCGGCAGGCTGGCTCCGGCACCACCAATAGTCAGCGCCATGACGCTGCCGTAGCTCATCCCTTTACCCACTAAACTGAGGGCCAGCGGGATCATTGAACTGGCGCGAACGTACAAGGGTATGCCAATCAGAGCAGCCAGCGGGATCAGATACAGGCTATTGGTGCCACTTAAGCCGGCAAAAAAATCAGCCGGAACGTAGCCGTGGATCACCGCACCCGCCAGTACACCAAGTATTAAATGTGGCAGAAAGCTGCGGGTATCTTTAATTGCCCGCAGCCATAAGTGGCTCCAGTACTGCCATGACCAATACTTTATCGCTACTGTGGTCTGGGAGCTATTACAGCAAGACTGCTCTGCTGCAGGTAGCCTAACGTAACGGGAAAAGCCCAGTTGTGATAACAGCAGGCCAGACAAGACCGCAATACTAAGCACGCCCGTTGCGTATAGCAGAGTGAGTTTGGCGCCAAACACGGAAAACAGCAGGGCAACCAGGATTGGATTAAGCAAGGGGGAGGTGAGTAAGAAAGTCATCACCGGGCCAAAGGCTGCATTGGCACGCAGCATACCGACTAACATCGGCAGAGTGGAGCAGCTGCAAAAGGGTGTAATAGCGCCCAGGGCAGCGGCGGTAAAGTAACCTTTGCCACCGGCTAATAAGGCCTGGATCCGCTGTGCCGGAAAGCGATCCTGCAGCTGGTACACCAGCATACTAATCAAGACAAAGAGTATCAGCAGCTCGCTAAGGGTACCGATAAAAAATTGCACACTGGCATAAAACGCATCTGACATAAAACCTCCACAGGTTAGTTAGCACACACAGATATTTCCGTGATTATGGAAATATAATATTTCGACAAAAATGGAAGTGTCAAATGATATTTCTAAGTTTGTGGAAATTATTTCGGGAGGGCGTTACACTAGCGCTGTTAGCAACTCAGGACCTGGAGTAAAGATGAGTCTGGAATTGGAGCAGGCTGCAGCGCAGTTGGCAGAATTGGGGCATCCAACCCGATTAGGCATTTTTCGGATTTTGGTGCGTGCTGGTCATCAGGGCGTTGCGGTTGGCGAGATCCAGCAGGCTTTAGATATTCCAAATTCAACGCTGTCACATCATTTAAGCCGGATGACCAAAGTCGGTTTAATGGCACAACGCCGGGATGGCCGCACCTTATATTGCAGTTTGCTCTTTAACAACGTCGAGACCTTGTTAGCATTTTTATATGATGAGTGTTGCCTCGGTTTGCCCTCGGCTTCAGCTTCACAAAGCAGTTGTTGTGACTAATACTGGCTAGCACCGCTGTAAAAAGTGGCGATAGACGGTAGCACTTTGCTTTGGGATCTCCAGCATCGGTAAATGACCAATACCGGCAAAAACCTGCAGTTGGAGTTGCGGTAGCTGTTGCTGCCAAAGTGCTGCAGCACTGATATCGATCAGTTGGTCTTCTTCGCCCCAACATAATAAAACCGGTACTTTAATCTGCGCCAGCTCTGCCGCTGTTAAGCGGGCATCGAAAAAATCAGCAAAGATAGCAGCAAGTAATGCCCGTTGTCTTTGGTAGCGGCAGGCAATGCCTTTTAGCATCAGCTGTGGAATATAGGGTGGCCTGGCCATCGACAGGGCGTAGAATCGCGTAAAGTCGGCAAAATCTAACTGTAAAAACGGGTTTAAGCCCTGGCGTACCTGCTGCTCCAACTGACTTGGCGTAGCAGAGCTAAGCCCGGCTGGGTCCTGAAGCGCCAGGGAGAGCACCTGCTCCGGATAGCGGCTGGCAAAGACGGTGGCTAAAAAACCGCCCATCGAATTCCCAATCAGATGCACCTGCGACAGGTGCAGCGTCGCCAACAATAATGCCAGTCGCTCTGCTTGCCTTGGCATACTATGATCGGCATCAGCGGCAAAGGGTGTTTCACCATGACCAGGTAAGTCTGGGATCAGTAACTGATAGTGACGCCGCAGCTGACGGGCAAAACGCAGCCAGATACTTTTATCGGCGCTAAAACCGTGCAGCAATACCAGCGTTGGTTTACCGGGGTTGGCATACCAGTAATAGTCGATGGTTAGCTCGCCAATATCAGCTTGCCTGCGGCGCAGGCCATAGCAGTATGCTTCGGCAGCCATGTTTTGTTGATACAACCATAATCCGAATTGTGCCTGACGGCTGCAGCAAGGGCTGGCTGATGATGTCGTGCTGTGACTAAAGTCCATTTTTCTGCCAGGTGTCTAACGGATGAAAACCCACTGTAGCCGGTCAGTCGCCAGAGGTAAAGCGTTGAAGTACCGCCGGTTAAACCGGCGGTAGAGGTTGCAGAATTAGTTAGATGGTAACACCACAGTATCTAGCACATGGATCACACCATTACTGGTCTCTATGTCGGTGGCGATAACTTTGGCGCCGTTAACAAAGACATTGCCGTCTTTCACTTCAATGTTAAGATCCTGCCCCTGTACGGTCTTGGCTGATGTCAGATTAACCACGTCAGCGGCCATCACTTTACCGGCTACCACATGGTAAGTCAGAACATTGGTCAGTGCAGCTTTGTCCGCAACCAGCGCGTTCAAATCAGCCGCCGGGATCTTGGCGAAGGCGTCATCATTTGGGGCGAACACAGTGAACGGGCCTTTGCCTTTTAAAGTATCAACCAGCTCAGCCGCTTGCACTGCAGTGACCAGTGTAGTGAAGCTACCTGCAGCTACAGCGGTATCAACGATGTCGGCTTTTGCTTTGTGGTTGTGTGCCTGAACAGTAAACAGTAATGAGCCGGCAAAGAGTGAGCAAACAAACAGGTGTGACAGTTTCATAACGTTTCCTTTTTCAACTTAGGTTGGGTTTGGGCGCGGCAACGCTGATGCTCGCGCCTGGTTCCAGTGATAAAACGCCTGTTGTTGAAAAAAGGATCAGATTTATAATTTTTCGGAACATGTAAACTGGATGAAAAGCATGTGCGTAAGCAGGCATCGCTTGAATACAATCACTTCACTCAAAGCAAAATGATGTAGGTTCAACGCCTATTTTTTTACAGCGCTCCAGTACCAGTCTGACCAGTATGCAGTGCTTAATCCCGCTTAATACAGACAAAAAGCGCATTACCAGCGTGCTGATCCCAGACTTGGATCCGCTGATAGTCGTGTGCAAGGATCTGAATATCGAAGTAGGGGCTGAGAAGTTCAGCGAGCTCGGTAAAGCTTACTGCAACCATCGGATGTTCGTCCTGCCAGTATTCTTGCTCCAGCTTTGTGGTCTTGCTGATCTTAAGTTTCAGCGCTTGTTGCTCACCCGAACCACTGTAGTACCAGGCAGAGGCAAAATCAAAACGGGCGTTTTGATAATAAGTGCTATGACTTACCGCACTGAGATTACAGATCTTAGTTTTGTCTACGGCGTTAAAGCAGAAGATGCCGCCCGGTGTTAACGCGTGATAAACCCGGGCAATACAGTCAGCCAGCAGTTCCAGAGTACCGGTATAGTGAATGGAATATAAAAAGCAGGTTATTAAATCAACAGGTTGCACAAGTTCAAACCGGCACATATCACCTAACAGGAACTTCGCCTCGGGGCAGCGCGCTCTGGCCAGTGTTAGCATCGGTTGATTTAAGTCTAATCCTTGACACTGAAAACCCGCATCAATGAAATGCCGGATATGCGGCCCGGTACCACAGGCCAGATCCAGATGCTGCAAGCCGGCATTGCCAAACAGTTGTTGTAGGCGGATGATGCCCTGGCTTTGCTGCAAATAGTTAATATCGCAGCACATTAGGTCATAATAGCCCGACAGATCGGTGTAAAGTGCGTTAGTAGCCTGCATATTGAGCATCGGGCAGCAAAAGGTGGCGCATTTTATAGCAGTTTTACGCAACTGCGAAATAAAACTCTGCATGGTTCGACCAAACAGGTAGTACCGGTACCGGAGTGCTGTGGAAAAAGTGGTCAGACCC